>CAYNVQ010000001.1:0-892213 GCA_964400735.1 uncultured Eubacteriales bacterium
GGGTGGTCTCAGGGGTGAATTTTTTCTTCTCCTCCTGTCTTTCGATATCCCTTTTATCAATCAGATACACCGCCTCGATCTTCTGGGCGACTCCGTCCTCGTAGACCTCGAAGTCGTCCATGGTCAGGCTGTCCACGAAGGCCTTTCCGTCAAAAACCCTGACCGGCACCTCGACATTGACCACCAGGGAGGCCTCCTTGAACGCCTGCTGAGAGAATAAGAAATAACCCATCATCAGGAAGCAAAGAATGATTATTGTTTTTTTCATTTCTTACCTCGCGACGTATAGCCATATATCCTGAAAAGGATATTATTTGCACTAAAACAAAATGTTTTATGCATTTCGAAACCTTTTATAAAATTTTTAATCCGCAAAAATGACCTGCCCCATAGAAAATCCGGCAATCTTTATCTTTGACTTTTACGGGAGTCAATTCTCAACCACGACGGTGCATAGCTTGGTAGCCGAGCCCATCGTTAGGATTCCAGTATGTTCATCGTAAACAGTATTATTTGCCGTTAGCGTATAGGTCGTGGTTTCTGATGGGCTTACCTCTAATGAGTCAGTGGAGCTTACCTTTCCGATTCCCACGTCGATCTCAACGCTCGTGCAGTTGTTGACTTTCCAGGAAAGAGTGGACTTCTCTCCTAGCTTGACCGTCGAAGGAGTTGCCGTGAAATATGAGATGATCGGATTATTTGATGGAAGATCCGTCGGCCCAGTCGGTGATCCCCCTTTTTTGACGCAGGAGATCAGCAGAATACAGGCAAGTCCCAAGGCATAAATTTTTGTTCTCATCGATGCCTCCTATCCTCATAGACTTCGAACTCATTTATTCTAATAGACTCAACGGACGTGTTCCCATCGTGCACCCGAACAGGAATTTCTGTATTAATAGCAGTTGCTTGTTTTTGGTTCTCTTGTCCTGGCAATAAAAGAATTATCGATAGATTGCCAAATATGAAGGTTGCCTCTTCCATTTGTTTACCCTTCTATATTTTAACTCGATAAGCATGATAAAAAAAGGTCATAGAATGTGCTTCAACTATAATACGTATCAACTCCCCGTTACCGTTTAAAATATTTTTAATTTTCAAACATCTGGCTGACCACACTTGGATGCTGATGGAAAGAACCAGAAACGTCTCACCAATGAGGGTAGCGAAGATTGGCTGCCAAAATGGTCCCCGAATGGCAGGAAGATTGCGTTTGTTTCCAGGCGTGATGGGAATATGGAAATATACATCATGAATCCGGATGGAACAAACCTACAAAGGATCACAAATCACCCAGGAATAGATACATAACATGATTGGTCCCCCGATTGTTCTAAGCTTGTCTTTGTATCGGACCGAAACGGAAGAAGGGATATCTATATAGCTGATCTTTCAGAGGATTATGTCATAACCAATCTCAAACAAATAACCGATGATGGCTCTGAAAACCGCCATCCCATCTGGAAATAAGGATTTCTTCGTAGCGAATGGCGCTAACAAAACCAGCAAAATTTGTTCGATACAAAGAGAGAGATTTAGAAAAATCCTTTTTATAACTTTGATCATTCATCATACGTATAAATTGAGGAGGAGGCAATATGAAAAGTCCAATTTCTAAAGGTGCTTCAATTTTGGTTTTATTTTTATTCTCAGGATTTATTCTATCCGGAATGATTGTGACCGCTCAGGAAAAATCTGATGATGCACTCAAGAAGAAATATGCTCCAATTTTAGGTGAATATGAGTTTAATTTGACCTCAATGGGCGGAAATGTACAAATCTTGACCTATTACATCAAAGATAGCGAGCTTTGGGCTGATTCTGGTGATGGTGATCCTGCTATCATGGAACCCATGGAGGGGGATGAATTTGCGTTTAGAGCGGAGAGTTCTGACGGGCAAACATTCGAAATAAGATTTAGCAAGGATGATCAGGGAGAATACACAATCTGCAAGATTCTCATCGTAGCTATGGGATTAGAGGTCGAAGGAAGTAAAATAAAATAGTATACTAATTTCCTCCTTCGGAAGGATTCCTCACATCCATCCTAAAGCTGATAGTTTTGTGTCTGCCCACTCCTGACACACCATTGAGCCCCGAATGAATCGACCGGTAGACTTCTGCAGAAGTTCTGAGCTGGAATAACCTCCGCCTATCTTGACATACGATGTCAAATTATATCTAATTCAAGTATTCCATTTGAAGGAGGGAAGGGATGAAAAAGCTGATTATTCTTCTACCTTTGGCGCTGATTCTCTGCTTTATAGTCGGTTGCCAGGATAAGGCTGCAATGGCAGAGCTTGAAGAGTTCAGAGCCCAGGCAGCGGTTGAAAAGCAGAATAAGGAAACGATACGTAATTTGTATGAGGAGTGGCAAAGCAGAAACATTGACGCTCTTAAAGAGATGTATGCTCCGAATGCTAAATATAACCACCCATCAGCAGGTGCTACCCCCATTCCTTTTGAAAAAGCATTAGAGGGGATACAAATGTATTGGCGAGCTTTCCCAGACCTCACCCTGACTATTGAAGATATAATTGCTGATGGTGACAAAGTAGTGGTTAGGTTTATCGGTCGAGGGACTCACCAGGGAGATCTTGGAAACATCCCTGCAACAGGAGTGAAGACTGAAGCTGGCGGAATAGAAATATATCATTTTGAAGATGGAAAGATTATAGAGGTTTGGGAAATATCTGATACATTGGGGTTAATGCAGCAACTCGGCATGGAGCTCAAGCTGAAGGAAGGAAAGAAATAGACTAACTCCCTAATATAAACTTGATTTGACAATCTTTGTCGTATCGAGTGCCAGTTATTCCAATTAGCCGATTCTTCGACCTAGCCAGCCTGGTCTTAACATCCTCTACCTCAGCTATCCCAAGATTAGCGTCCTTCCAGAAGTTGTGAAATTGGAAATACTAACGTACCAAAGGTATATCACCTAATATCCCCCAGATATAGCCTCCAATATTCTTGATATACCATCTACCATTCGATGGCCTCCACACAGCGATATCTGTTCTGCCATCCCCATTATAATCCCCTGGAGCGGGGATATCTCCTGGTGCACCCCATACAAATCCAGCCATACCTTTAATATACCACATTCCATTTGACGGCCGCCAAACCGCTATCTCTGTTCTGCCATCCCCATTGTAATCACCCGGAACTGGGATATCGCCAGCAATGCCCCACACAGAACCTGAGACACCTTTGACGAACCACCTGCCGGTTGATGGTCTCCAAACGGCAATATCAGTTGTTCCATCTCCGTTATAGTCGCCAGGTACTGGAATGTCTCCAGATATCCCCCAAGCGGAACCAGCAACACCTTGGATATACCAACTCCCATTGGATGGCCTCCATACAGCTATGTCTGTAGTGCTGTCGACATCACCATCGTAATCGCCGGGAACAGGGATGTCCCCTGAAGTGCCCCAGGTTGCTGCTCCTATTCCCATAAGATACCACCGCCCGTTCGATGGTCTCCATACAGCTATATCGGTTTTTCCATCACCATTGTAGTCACCATTAACAGGAATATCGCCGGATGCACCCCATGCATAGCTTCCAACTCCCAATATAAACCATCTTCCATTTGCGGGCCGCCACACCGATACATCAGATGAGCCGTTACCATCAAAATCATGGCCATCAAAAACATAATAAGAATAAATTTCTCCTGAGATGATAGAAAAGACAGAGTCACTCCCATCAGTGGGCTTACCATCGGCAGCCTCGCTGATCTTGAGTAAACAAGTTGTGGATGGCGAATTCGGGACTGTCCAGGAGTAGATTCCATCATTTTCTGTAGACGAAGTTACAGAGCGATAGCTATCCCCGTTGTCTGTTGAATATTCAATTCTTAGATTTCCAACTGTACCAGTCGTTGTCCAGGTTATAGTGTGATTAGTGTCAGCATTCCAATTCTCCCCTCCATTGGGGGATATCACGGTTATGGTTGGATTTGTCGGGGAAATAGTAGTGGCACATAGGATGTTGCTGAAGCTCGACTCGCAGGTGTCGCTGTAATAGGACGTGATTTTGTAGCAATACTCCATTCCGTTGGTCAGTCCCGTGTCTGTATAGCTAGTAGCAAGTCCGACATCTTCGACAAGCTGAGCCTTTCCACCCTGATCGTAATATACTTTATAGCCTGTGACGCTGGAATCGGCCAAATGCTCATCGCTCCAGCTCAGAGTGACTTCCTTTTGACCGGGGGCCGCCGATTCCAGGGTAGGCGTTGGAGCTGTACAGCTTGTTCCTATACCTTCAGTTACCTGAGTCAACAAAAAGGGGGCTGCTCCATTCATGTTCTTATTATGGATCCATAACTGCCAGATAGTGTCGCCCCATTCCTTGAGTTGAGCAAAAAACGGATCTGTCTGGACAATGTAGGCAGAGGCTGGAAGGGTGCGAACCGTCCCGTTGATCTCATCGCGCAGGAACTCGATATATTCGCGGCTGGTTGTCTGATAATAAAGATTGATCTCTATAGATTCCGCGCCAGCCGGGATAGTCAATGATACATGATCATAGCCGCCGCTATATTCTGCACCCGTAAAATAGTTCGCATCTTCCGCGCCTTCCCATGCCGGTTCCGATTGGCGGGCCGCCGCCTTATTGATGTCGAAGCCTTTGGGCGGGATACGGTTATCCTTGAAGCGCCCTGTAGCAAGGGCAAAGTGGAAAGTCTTGGCCTCACCGCTCAGATCAATGCTGCTGGGCTTCATCTCGTAGACCAGTTCGTCGATGTATTCTTCATAGGCTCCCAGAGGTTGTGGATCAGGCATACCCATCCCCGGCTGATAAAAATAATCGAGTCCTTTCAATGTCCCAGCCGCCGCATCATACGGATTTACCTCGTAAACCAGGTCAGTAGGGGAGTGGACTTTGATGTTGATGAACATACGCCGTCCCTCGGGGAATCCAGAGATCAGCTTGTGACCACTGTTGTTCTGCACCTTAAAAGAGAGTTCACCGGTGTCGGAATTATAATTTATGTCCTTGATCGAGGCGGCAAGTCGGAGTTGTTGCTTGGCTCGATCCACACCCGCAAGCAAGGCCGCTGGATCGATCCCCTCCCCTTGGGCTACATCCAGGGTGAGCACTCCGGCTCCCTGGTTGAGCAAAGAATCATTGATGGGATCGTAGTTGGGTGAACCTGGGATGGCACTGGCCAGCACCCAGGAGACCCAGGCGTTGCCGCCAGTCATGTCGTGCAGCGGTTGCCCGCTGAAGGGATGTTCCTGGCTCCCACTAGGTCTGACAGGTACACCATTTTTGTTACACGCTACGCCGATCACATCGCGCATATGGCAGTCCTGACATTTGGCTGCATAGGTGATGTCTGGTGCACCTTGGGCTCTGAATTCAGGATTGGTAGCTGCTCCGCCCTGCTGACCGTAAGCGGAGAGCATGAACTCCGAGAAAGTGCGCTCCACATGGTAATAAGAAAAGGCCGAGTCTATCTCGGTGGTCAACGGGGAAGTGCCATCCTGCCCAAGATTCGCCAAGACTGGATTGGAGACATCATGACAGGTGTTGCAGAAGTATTTGCTTTTGTGAAACCGACTGTAAAGCATCTGGTGGCGCGCTGCAGCATCGGCGAAGGAAGCACGCTTTTGGCTGTCTGAGCTGACGAAATATTGTCCTGAACCGCTCTCTGTGTATCCTGAAGGAGGATGGCTGTTCGTAAAGAAGTGACTTCCGTTGAACCGCAGGATAGTCTCTGCTTGACCCATGTCCATGCTATAGGTATCATCGGCAGCCGGTTGTGAGGGGGTGCTACTGATGTTAGTCTCGTCCCAGTAGTTAAGCCAATCGTTTCCTTCGCGTGTCCCACTATGTGTGGATTCAAAGAAGGGATCCCACTGGCGGTGACATAAATCGCACTGAACCCCATCGTAATCGGCACCTATCATAGCCGAGGCGTTAGGCGGGTCTGAGCGGCCTTCGAGCCAGCCTTTGGGAAAATGACATCGTTCACAGATGTCTATTGCATTCGGCGTGTTCACGGCCCAGATCGAATCCTGTCCAGCAACTGTCAGGCAGGCCCAGAATAGGAAGTCTCGCGCCGACTGGGCCATCATAGAGCCTTTCCAGTTGAAACCCGGCTCGATCGCAGAGTTGTATCCTGAGTGGCAGTTGAAGCAGCGTCCTGGAGCCTCCAGACTCACTTGTCCTGGTTGAGTTCCCGGCATACGAACCAGGGGATCGTCTACAACAGGAAGGAGTGTCCAACCGGAAACTATGAAGGTCCCTGCTGCTACCAATGCTAGAAAGGAAACCGAAAAAATGAAAATTTTGCCCCGTCTTGATATCATCATCTTCTTTTAAAAGAAATGAGGGAAGGAAATTCCCTTTTCCGTTTTTCTATCTAAGCGAGAATCTTCTAATTGATATATTTGTCATTTCTTGTAAAAAAATATATGTGAGCATAGGTAGGATGTCAAGGGGTGACAATGTAGACTTATGCCCATATTTCACCAGTAGTGCTTAAGACCGCCACGTTATCCGGATGATGTTTGCTCAGAAAGCTCGGGGAGGAAAATTGCTCATAATCTTTAATATTTGCACAACGATGACAAAGTGATAGAGACGAGATTTTTATGGTATCCCCAGGTTAGAAAGCCATTAACAGAGTGGTTGACAAGTTTTTTTACTTGGAATGGACACAATATGGATACAAGTATGTCTTAACGACATCTCAGAACTTATTCGGGGGATTTGACACCCTCTATTCATTCATACCGCAGGGAATCTACAGGATCAGAGGTGGCGGCTTTGATCGTTTGAAATCCTACAGAGATAATGGTGATTGTAAATGCTACAGCAGCAGAAAAGATGAAAGTGATTATTCCGATTTTAATCCGATAGACAAAGTTATCCTGAAGCCATTTTTGCATGGCATAATAGGCCACTGGCCATGCGACAAAGCTGGCCAAAATCAACCATCGCACATATTTTTTCCATAGAAGACTGAGTATGCTTCCCGCGGAAGCTCCCAGAACCTTTCTTATTCCGATTTCCTTGGTCTTTTGCTCGGTGGTATAAGAAGCTAATCCAATCAATCCAAGGCAGGCAACAAATATCAAAATGGCTGAAAAATAGGTGAGGCTTTGTCCTAGTTTCTGCTGAGCGCTGTAAAATCTGTCTATTCGCTCATCCAGGAAGGAATAGGCGAAAGGATATTCCGAAGAATATTTTTCCCATACGTGCTTAATAATAGCGAGTGCTCCGGGAATGTCGTGTGAATCGACTTTTATAGATAGCCATTCGCTTTTATCGTGGTTCAACCTGAGGCATAGGGGAGAGATTTTCACATTCAAGGGGGCGAAATGGAAATCTTCTATCACTCCGATGACTGTCCCCTCATTATATCTCCTGTTGAGCGGGTCTTCCCAGCCTGTCATTCGTGCAGCCGTCTGGTTGAGTATATACGTTTCATCCGTATCTTTTCTAAATTCCCTGGAAAATTCTCTTCCTTGGATAACTTTCAGCTTAAAAAAATCGATGAAATTACTATCGACTTCGATTTCGAACACCTGTTGTTTTTGGTTGGCTTCCAAACCTTCCCACCATGTGTCCGGCTTAGCGTTCATTATCAGATAGGGCAGCTGGTTCGATAAGGTAACGTCAATAATCTGAGGGTGGCTTCTGAGTTCAGTCAGGAACGGTGCAATATTATTCTGAAGATTTTGGTCTCTTAAGAGGGCGGTTACGATGTGCGTTTTTTCAAATCCAAGATCTTTCTTATGAATATAGCGGAGTTGATCCAAAATAACATATGTGCATGTAATCAGAATAATGGATATGACAAGCTGCGCGATAACTAGGGAATTCCTAAAGTGGGTCGTGCCTTTTGAACTGGGCCTAAGGATTCCTGTGAACACCGTAATCGGTCGAAATCTGGAGAGGAAAAGAGCAGGATAGCTGCCCGCAATCAGGCCGACAATAAAAACGAGCGCGATCAACCCCAACAGCAACTGGATATCTGTGAAAAACATGAATTTCAATTCCCGGTCCATATACACGCTGAACCAGGGGAGGAAAAACTTGACTAACATCAATGAAACAAGAAATGCAAATATTGATATTAGGAGAGATTCTCCCAAAAGCTGTTTGATCAGTTGAGCTCTGGTCGCGCCAATGACCTTCCGCATTCCTACTTCTTTTGCCCGATGAACCGATCTGGATGTTGAAAGGTTGATGAAATTGAAACAGGCAATAAGCATAAGCAAAAATGTCACGGCGGATAAAAGGTAAATGTAATGAATGTCTCCATTCGGTTCCAACTCAAATACATAATTGCCGTATAGGTGGATATCCGTAAGAGGCTGCAGTATGAATTTGTCTTTTTTTTCTGTCCTATCGATAATCGGCTGCATCCTTTTTAGGAGTTCTTGAGCATCCGCGCCTTTTCGCAACATAAGATAGGTTTTGTAATTCTTCCAGCCAGAAGTATATTCTTTTCCTTCTATGCTCTCCAGAGTGACCATCGAGGCAAGGATATCGAAGGTGAAATGAGAATTCCGGGGAACGTCATGAAGCACTCCTTTCACGGTATATTCAAGTTCGTTATCGACAAGCAGGACCTTCCCTATGGGGTTTTCATCTCCGAAGTACTTCTCTGCAGTCTCCTGTGTGAGCAAGGCTGAGTAGGGCTCTTTCAGAGCTGTTTTCTTATTTCCCTTGATAAGGGGAAAGGTGAAGACTTCGAGAAATTCGGGCTCTGCAAAGAAGAAGCGATCATCATCGAATCGTTTATTCCCATACTGGACCATACTGGCCCACCTTTTAATTTTCGTCGCGGTCATCACTTCCGGGCATTCTTCCCTCAGAAAAGGGGCCAGAGTTCCCGGAGTGACGTTCATCATTTGGGTCCCCATCAAAGCCTGGTCATGTTGAATAGACGCTCTATAGATGTTCTTGGCGTTTTCATGGTACCTATCGAAGCTGAGTTCGTAGCGTATGAATAGCATCAACAAAAGACAACAGGCCATTCCAATGGATAGGCCCGAGATGTTGATAAGAGAAAATGTCTTTTGTCTTTTGAAATTTCTGAAAGAGACCTTCAAATAATTTCTAAACATCTGCATACTCCAGCAAAAATTATTTATGACAAACATAGGGGTGGATCTCGCAACCTGGGTCCAATACCATTTTTTGGCTTTGAAGGATCCTTCTTCAATGGCCAGCTCTTCATAGATTTCAGAAAAGTCGCTCAAAATCGACAGGCCATCATCACCTCGTGATATTTTGGCCAATATCCAAGCTGCTAAAGCAGGCGGCGCCTCTTTTCTTCTTCTCATTTGGATTTTTTCACGTCGAAGGCTATCTCCGGAATCCCTTCCCAGAGTGCTTTCTGGTAGGCTTTGACCTCCTGAAGGGCCATTTTCCCATCCTTGGTCAGGCTGTAATAGGTGCGGCTGCGTCCGCCCTTTTCTTGATAGAACTGTTTTGTGGTTTTACTGACATAACCCTTTCTCAGAAGTTGATCCAGAGAGAAATACAGAGCTCCCATGGAATAGTTCTTTTTTAACGATCGGGAGACGTGTTTGTTGATGGTGACGCCATAAGCGTTATCCTCGAGTCTCCATACGGCGATAAGGATGGCTTCCTCCAGACGGGTTATGATATTCATCCCTTCTCCAGTTTTATTGGATTCTAATATATAGACGGTTAAGGTTGTAAAAAGGTTGGCAAAAAATCTACAGCATGAAATAAATAAGGGAGAACCGTATAAGATTTCAGCCTATTTCATTCATACCGGAGTGAATCCACCGGGTTGGCCGTGGCGGCTTTGATAGATTGGTAGCTGACCGATAATAAGCCAATTGCCAGGGCCACCAGGCCGGAGAGGATGAAAATCCAGATATTTAAATGTATTCTGTAGGCAAAGTTGCCCAGCCATCTGTTCATGAAGTAATAAGCGACAGGCCAGGCAATCACATTTGATAGAACAACCCATTTTGTGAATTTCTTCGAGAGGTTCATAATGATCCCGGAAACCGATGCACCCAAGACTTTTCGGATCCCGATCTCCCTGGTGTATCGTTCGGCCGTGAATGAAGCCAGTCCGAATATCCCGAGACAGGCGATGAGGACAGTGAGGAATGTGAATGTTGAAAACAGTTTTCTGGTTTGTTTTTCATTCGTGTAGAGTTTGTCATAATCCTCATCGAGGAATGAGTATTCAAAGGGCACATGAGGTGCGAAGTTGTCCCATGCTTTTTTAATGTAGGAGACTGTCCCGGAGATATCCCCGGTATTGAGACGTACAGATACTAGGGTCTCAGGGTCTTTGTGGTACCCCCCGGAGAGCAATAGGACCTGCGGCCTTATAGTCTGGTGAAGCGATTCATAATTATAATTCTTGATGACCCCGATGACCGTGAAATCCCCCCTTTGTGGGAGCCAGTTATTGATTTTTTTATTGATCGGGTCATCCCAGCCTATCTGTTTGACCGCTTCTTCATTCAACACAGCCGCATGAGAGTCAGAAGGGAATTCTTTGGAGAAAAATCTTCCCTGTGCCAGTTCTATTTTCAGTGTCTTTAAGAAATCATAGTCACAGATGCATATGTTCAAGGGAACGTTTTCTCCGCCTTCTGCACCGAATCCCATGTTTCTAAAACCACTGCTTGGTAATGTATCGGAACCGGAGACGGCAATAATTTGGTTGTTTTGGCGAAGGGTCTCTTTAAAAGGAACTATGCTGCTGCCCAGGGACTCCGAATTTCTGATAACTAAAACATGCTCTTTCTCGAATCCCAGCTTTTTGTTCTGGAAGAATTTAATCTGTTGTAAGACAACCAGTGTGCCGATGATCAGGACTATGGTAAATGTAAACTGGAAGGTGACAAGGATGTTTCTCAAAAATGAGCTGCCTTTGGTCGTGCCTGTTTTGGCTCTGAGTGTAGTGATGGGTTTAAAGGCTGACTGGAAAAGCGCCGGATAGAGTCCGGAGATGACTCCAACGATCAGTCCAAGGATTAATAATGAAGGAATCACGGTGAGGTTGTCGAAGTAATGGATTTCGAGGTTCCGGCCGATTATAGCTCTATACGCAGGCAACAAGCAGTGGACAATGGCTAGGCTTAAGGCGAGTGAAATGAAGCTCAAAAGAACGGATTCACTCAAGAATTGGACCATAAGCTTGTTTCTGTCCGAACCGAGGACTTTTCTTAATCCGACCTCCTTTGTCCGCAGGGTCGATTTGGCTGTGGAAAGGTTTATAAAATTGATGCAGGCCATGAGAAGGATGAGCAGGCTTATGATCGAGAAGATAATGACGTAAGTTCTGCTGCCGTTGGCTTCGAATTCTCCCCCCATGTCGGAGGAGAGGTGAATCGAAGCGAGAGGCTGCAGGAAATACTCCCAGGAATTGCCCTTTGCCAGCCATTCATCGAACTGTTTTCCACCCATGTATTTTTTAGTGAATTTCTTGAGCTTTTCGTCGAAGATGTTCTTCGATGTTCCCGGCTTAAGGAGAAGATACGTGATGAACGTGTTCGCATCCCAGACGTTGTTTTCTATTAAGGTTGGAAAGTTGGCTGTAGAAATAAGAAGGTCATAGTGGAAATGAGAGTTCTCGGGAACGTTCTCCGATACTCCTGTGATTTCAAAGTCTTTGCTGCCTTCGGAATAATCGGCATGCACGACTTTTCCGAGGACATCGGTGGTTCCGAAATATTTCATGGCCGTGTCCCTGGAAATCACCATCGTATCGGGATTCGTGAGGGCTGTCTTGGGATTCCCGTGGACGAGGGGGATGGAAAAGACATCGTAGAAGGTAGCGTCGACTGCAAAGAAGCGGGATTCATAAAAGGTTTTCTCGCCAACTGTGACAGGCGTTCTTCCGAACACCAGGAATTTGACTCCTGTTTCGATTTCAGGAAAATCCTGGAGGAGTTTTTTAAAATTTTCTGCGGAAGTATAGGTTTGGCTTATCCTTGTGTCGCCGATTGTTGCTCTGAAAGCTAACCTATAGATATCGTCTGCCCGGTCATAGAATTTGTCGTAGCTGAGTTCATGAGCCACAAAGAGCTGAATGAGAATACTGCAGGCTATCCCTATGGCCAGACCTATAATATTGATAAATGAATACCCTTTGTGCCTTTTGATGTTTCTCAATGCGATTTTTACATGGTTTTTAAACATGATGAATCTCCAATATAGTGTCGATCGAATGAAAAATGGCACGGGTTTGAGAATTTGCCAGCTATACCACATATCCGCCCTGAATCGGCCTTTTTCCGAGAGGATCATGCGATATTCTTCTTCTGCGTCGCCCAGGATGCCGGTTTTTCTTGAAAATGAAAGGATGGCGAGAATCCTTTCGGCGATTTTCGGAGGCCTTGTCCTTCTCATTTTCCGGTTTTCTCTTCCCAGGTCAGATCTGCATAACTCTTCCATATTTGTTGCTGCATCTTATAGGCATGTTTGAGAGCTTTGTCGCCTTCGGATGTGAGGGTGTAAAAGATCCGGCTCCGACCTCCACGTTCTGGTTTGGATTCCCCTGTGAAGCGTTTGACAAATCCTTTTTTAGTCAGTTGTTCCAGAATGAAATAGAGTGTGCCGTAGGGCAGAGCTTTGCCCGTGGTTTTTTGGATGTGCCGTTTGATAGCCACTCCGTAGGCATTGTCTTTAAGCCCCAGGATGGCTAAAAGCAGTGTTTCTTCAGCTTTAGTCAATTCTCTCATCTGATAGCCTTTCCATTAAAATACAAGTAACTTGTAGATATACATATTATAATATATACGCGTTTCTTGTTAAAAAGTCAACTTAATTTACAAGTAACTAGTAGATATGCATATTGTATATACGTGTTTCTTGTAAAAAAGGTTGGCAAAAAATCTACAGCATGAAATAAATAGGGGAGAGCCGTATTAGATTTTACCGACTTTCACTCATACCGCAGGGAATCGACCGGATTGGCTATCGCAGCTTTGATGGATTGGACGCTGACTGTAAGCATAGCAGCTATAAAAACCGCGGCTGCCGAGGCAATAAAGGTCCAGATGCTGATATTCGTTCGATAGGCGAAGTTTTGCAGCCATCTATAAGAGAAAAACCAGGCTATAGGCCATGCGATAAGGTTTGCGATGAGCATGCGTTTAGATAATTCCTTGGATAATAAAAGGACAACCCCTGAAACAGATGCTCCCAACACTTTGCGTATTCCGATCTCTTTAGTTTTTTGTTCTGTTGTAAAAGCAGTTAACCCAAACAAACCAAGACAGGCAATAAATACAGCAATCATGGTGAAGATGATGAAACTTTCTCCCAGCTTTCTCTCGGAGTTGTACATTCCATCGATATACTCATCAAAAAAGGAATAACGGAAAGGGTAATCAGGCGAAAATTCATTGAACTTTTCCTCTACAAAAGACAGTGTGCTGGCAGTATCATCTGAACTTATTTTAAGCAAAATGTATTTAGCCTCCTCCCATTCATTTTGAATAAGGCTAAGGACCAAAGGTTCGATTTTCCGGTGAAGCGATAAAAAATGAAAATCAGTGATCACGCCGATTACGACTCCATCTTCATCTCCCCACTGATTAAATTTTTTGCCGATAGGCGCTGTCCATCCGATGGCCTTAACGGCTGTTTCATTCAATATATAGGCCTGCTTGACGTCTGTCGTCATTGACTTCGAGAAATTCCTTCCTTCCAAAAGCTCTATGTCATAAAAGTCCAAAAAATTATAATCGACAAATCCGCGGACGAATCGAATATTTTCATCGGTCTTGCCTTCCCATCTAGCGCTACCTCCACCTGTTATCAAGGATGGCAAACTGCTTGTCAAAGAAATTCCTAGAATTTGAGAGTGCTGGCTCAGTGCATTTTTGATAGGTTCATAATCCCTTTCTGATTCCATCTCTGCCACGGGAACGACAATGATGTGATCTCGGGAAAAACCCAAATTTGCTTTCTTGATGAACCTAAGTTGATTATATATTGTTAACGTACAAATGATCAGCCCTGCGGATACGATAAACTGAATGATAACAAGAGAATGGCGCACTGCGAAAAAATTTTTTGGGCCTGTTTTAAATCCCGGCTTGAGTATATTCAATGGATTGAGTGAGGATAAATAAAGCGCAGGGTAGCTGCCGGAGATGAGCCCTACCAAACAAGTGACACAAATTAGGGCGTGCAGAATCCAACTCTCATTCAAAGGCGCAAAAGTCAGCTCTCTATCAATCAGTTTACTAAAATACGGAAGAGAACTCTTGACTAGGAGAATAGAAAGGAGAAGTGCAATGAAAGCGAAAAGAATGGATTCACCAAAAAACTGCATTATGAGAAGACGCCGGTTAGCCCCCACGACTTTTCGTATTCCTATCTCTCTGATACGGCTGGTTGAACGTGCTGTCGAGAGGTTCATGTAGTTAAAACAGGCAACCAGCATAATGATCAAGGCAATTCCTGAAAATAAATAAATATACCGGATATCACTGCTTTTCCCGATCGGGGGATTTATAGGATTGAGATAGATATTTGTCAAAGGCTGAAGACGAAACTCCTGATCTGATTTCTCGCCTGTATGTGTTTCCACCAAAGCTTGAAGCTTGCTTTCGAAAACATGAGGTTTGCTGCCATTTTCCAGTTGAATATACGTTGCAGAAAAGGAGTGCCCCCAATTGATAAGATCGCCTTTTCTTCCCCTGTAACTTGTGTAGTACATCGTTTCTAGCGAGATGAGAAAATCAAACATCAGGTGAGAATTTGCTGAAATGTCTTCTAATATTCCAGTAATTTTATATTCATACTGGTTGTCGAATTTTAATATTTTTCCCATCGGGGCTTCTTTCCCGAAATACTTTTCCGCCATTTTCCGTGTGAGTACAA
The DNA here is from genome assembly GCA_964400735.1 of uncultured Eubacteriales bacterium. Lineage (GTDB taxonomy): Bacteria > Acidobacteriota > Aminicenantia > Aminicenantales > Aminicenantaceae > CAYNVQ01. The sequence goes on from CAYNVQ010000001.1 coordinate 14,857, forward strand.
TCGAGAAAGGTTCACTCAGTGCCTTTTCAGGATTGCCTGAAATCAGGGGAAAAGTAAACGTATCCAGAAATTCTGGGTCGACGATGAAAAAATTGTTCTCTGTGTAACGGCGGTCTTCATAGCTTATGGATCCGTTAAAGTCTATGTATCCTCCCCACGGGCAGACTCTAACGGCGCTTATCACCTCTGGCATTTCATCCTGTAAGGCAGGTTTTAAAGCCCCCGGAGTTAGCGCATTCCAATCTTCTCCTGTTTTATGCACAATCCTGTAAATATTTTCAGCATTTTTATGAAATTTGTCACTACTAAGCTCGTGATGAATATAAATCAGCATCAGGATCGTGCAGGTTAATCCGATTGTCAGTCCGGTGATATTGATAAAAGAAAATACTTTGTATCTTTTTATATTCCGCAGAGCCACTTTACTATAGTTTTTAAACATAACTCCAATTTCAGAAAAATTATGGATTATCAAAAGGGGTATCGTACACAAGATGTCTTTGAGGTACCAAAACCAAGCCGAAATCCATCCTTTTTCTTCCAGCTCGCGCACAAATCTTTCTTCAATCCCTTCGAGAAAATAACCTCTCTCTTTAGGCGGAAGAATTTTCTTCAATATCCATTGACCAAACCGAGGAGATCTGGCCTTATTTTTCTTTTTCATGTTTTTATCAATTCATCGGCGAGACTATCAAAATCTTTCCACATAAGCCTTTGAATTCGTTGAATATTCTTTAAAGCTGATATTCCATATTTTGTTAACCGATAGTACTTTTTAGCTCTTCCTCCTCTTTTTGAGGATGATTCCCCTATATCGCTTTCAAGATGCCCATACTTAATCATTCTATTCAAAGATACATAGAGTGCTCCAAAAGAGAAATTTTTACCTGTGAAGCGCTCTAGCTGATCTTTGATGGAAACGATATATGCATCATCCTTTAATTTTAAAATGGTGAGCAAATCATTTTCTTCCAATTTCGTTAAGACTCTCACGTTTTTCCTCTTGTTAGTTAATATGTTTCTAATTTAGAAATATTATATCAAATTTAACATGTTTGTCAATTTTTTTCCTAATTAAAAAAAAAGAAGTGTACGTAAGCTCCTTTCCAACGATCCTCTGTTGTTTACTCCTGTTGAACTTTAAGGCATTGAAATAGGATGTCTTAAACGATGTCAGATATAGTTGAAATTTTCAGCTAAAATGGGATTTGGGCACAAGAGCTTTTGATGGTTTTGCAAATCATTGAAAATTATTAGATTATAGGAGTGGCTGGGAAGCAGGGATTCGTGACCCCTGTTTTTGTAATTTGTTTAATTTTAAGCAATTGTGAGATATGTGATTGAAGACACGTAATTATATCTTTTCGTATTGTTTTGATTGGTTTGCGATTCTTTCGTATCTTTTGCCTTAAATTGGACACGATGTGGGCACAAGCTTTTCTTAACGACTTCTCATAAAAGACAAAATGGACTTAAAGTCATAAATGTGGGATTTCTCAGCTCCTTGAAAAATCGATTGATCATTCATGCCGCAGGGAATCGGCCGGATTTGCGATGGCGGATTTGACGGCCTGGTAGCTGACCGTCAACAGGGCGATCAACAGCGTAAGTGATCCCGCCCCTACGAACACCCAAACACTCATTGAAACCCTGTAGGAAAAATCTTCGAGCCACCCCTTCATCACCCAAAACGCCACCGGCCAGGCGATCACATTGGCTACAGCAATCAGTATCATGAACTCCCTGGTCATCAGTCGGACGATGTTCGGAGATGTGGCCCCCAACACTTTCCGGATACCGATCTCCTTGGTTCTCTGCTCCGCCATAAAAGCCGCCAGCCCGAACAATCCCAAACACCCGATAAAAACCGCAAAACCAGCGAACACGCCAAAAATCTGGCCGATTCTCTGCTCGGCTTGGTACATGTTGGCAAATCGTTCATCCAAAAAGCTGTATTCGAACGGCTGGTTGGGCAAAAATCTTTTCCATTCCTTCTGCAACAGACTGATCGTTCCTGAAATGTCCTCGGTTTCCACCCGAAAGGAAATATTATCATTGTTTTCTCCCAGAAACATCACCAACGGTCCGATCGTTTCTTTTAGTGTCTCGAAATGAAAATCTTCCACCACCCCGATCACTTCATAAAGATCGATATCCCCTTGGTCAGAGATGACCACGCCAATCCTCTTGCCCACAGGCTGTGCCCAATCGAACTGTTTGGCTGCCGCCTGGTTGATGATAGTTGCCTTGGTGTCTGTGGAATAATCCCTCGAAAAATCTCTCCCTTCCGCAATCTTCATTCCCATCGTCGTGATGTAGTCATAATCGACGATCCAGTTTTGCATGGACGTCGCCTTTTGGCTGTTTATTTCTCCCTCGGGCAAGACCGCTGAGATGTTGTGATTAGAGGGGACGGGAAGATAGCCTGAGATGGAGGCGTTGACGATCTGAGGATAAGTCAGCATCTGGTTTCTGAATGTCTCGGCCTGATCGCCGAGTAAATAGGTGTTGTTCAGAATAACAACCTGCTCTTTGTCATAGCCCAGCCTTTTGTTCTGGATGTAATGGAGCTGATCATAGACCACGAAGGTCCCGATGATCAGGACGATAGAGGCGGCAAACTGGAAGACCACCAAACCGTTCCGAAGCCATCCGGTTTTGAATCCGGATTTCAATTGCCCTTTCAAGACATTGACTGGTTGATAGGCTGAAATAAAAAAAGCTGAGTAACTGCCGGCCAAAATCCCCACGATGATTGTAACCAAAACCAGCACCGATACCATGACAGGGTTTCCAAGATCTGACATCGACAAAACTTTCCCGGATAATGAGTTGAAAAAAGGAAGAGCCAATCTCACCAGACCCAGCGCCAACACCAAAGAAACGAGGCATAACATCATCGATTCTGTCAGGAACTGCCTAATAAGCTGAAATCGGACTGAGCCCAAAACCTTCCGGATTCCCACTTCCCTGGCTCTTCCGGCTGACCGGGCCGTCGAGAGGTTCGTGTAGTTGATCGCAGCGATGATGAGGATAAAAAGAGCGACTGCCATGAAAATATATACATATTTGACATCGCTCGTCGGCTCCAGCTCTGCTATCAAATCTGAATGGAGATGGATATCCCGGAGAGGCTGAAGAAAGAACTCCGCTTTAAGTTCATTTTCTTCTGCGAGTTTTTCCATGGATTTTCCCATGGCAGTCTCGAGCTGAGGACCCATATATTTGACAAGCATATCCGGGAACTTGGCTTCGAGCGATTCAGGATCGGCCCCCTTATGGAGAAAGACATATGTCTGGAAATTATTGCTCAACCAGAAATCGCTTTTGCTTTCATCAAGAGATGCCATGGAAACAAAGACATCAAAATGAAAATGGGAATTACCAGGGATTTCTTCGAAAACACCCGTCACCATATAGTCTGTCCGATCGTTGAGCCGGAGTGCTTTGCCGATTGGATCTTCGTCCCCGAAATATTTTTGTGCCGTTTGTCGGCTCAGTATAAGCATGTTCGGATCACTCAGAGCGGTATCCGGATTTCCCTTGAGAAGCGGAATGCTGAAAATGTCGAAAAAGGAGGGGTCTACATAGGAAACCCGAGTTTCCCTGAAGGTGTTGTCCCCATAGCGGAAGATGTATTTCCCGCTCTGGCGGAAACGGACGGCATTATCCACTTCGGGAAATTCATCCTTGAGGGCCTGGGCCATCGGTGCAGGCGCCACGGCAATATCGAAACCTCTCCCCCCGTAAAAGAACGAGCCTGCCACGCGATAAATCCTATCGGCCTTTTCGTTGAAGGCGTCATAATTCAGTTCATCGCTGACAAACATCAAGATGAGCAGACAACTGGCCATCCCGATTGCCAGACCGGAAATGTTGATCAAAGAATAACCTTTGTGCCTTTTAATGTTCCTCCAGGCAACAACCAAATTGTTCTTAAACATGATGTAACTCCATAGGATGTGATTGATGACGGCTAACATCACGAGCTGCAGGGCCTGCCGTTTGTACCAGGCCCGAGCCCGTCTCTCCCCCCGCTCATAGACGAGATATTGGTAGCGCTCCTCGAGGTCACCCAGCCGCACAGAGCGCTCCGTTTCATCCAGCGCCCGGCTGACCAGACGCTCGGCCAGCGGAGGGGGATAGAAATGCCGTTTAGCCATGATCCGAAGACTCAGTTCAGCGAATCTTCCGGAATGGAGCCCCACACAGCATCCTGCACCTTGCGAATTTCAAAGAGGGCTTTTTGCCCGTCCGCGGTTAGCTTATAGAAGTTTTTAGGCCGTCCGCCACGTTCCGGGGTCGAGCCGCCCTGTCGTTTCTTCACGTAACCCTTCCGGGTCAGCCTGTCCAGGGGATCATAGATCTGGGCAAAGGACCAGACCTTTCCTGTTTTGTCCTGGAGGAACTCCAGGATGGAAATTCCATAAGCGTTGTCCTCAAGGCTGAGGATGGCCAGAAGGATCAGCTCCTCGGCGCGAGAGATAAGGTTCATGTGTTTTTCCTCCTGAATCCGGGTCGTTTGAAGGAGTTATTACGGATTCCGATATTATATACGTTAATAATAATAAAAAGGTTGCTGTTTCCGTTCATATTTTTTTCTCCTTTCGATATCGAACTCCCGGATTTCTATAGCCTCCCTTTTCCGTTCAAGGGCAAGAAATACAAGAAAGCTCACAGGGCGGGGTATATAGCGGATTAGAAGAGAATTTTTTTCTTTGATAGGTCAAAATTTGAACTTATATCCCACACGGAATGAAAATCCTGAGAAGCTGAGATTAGATATTTGATAAAAAATGTCTCCCCATGCTTCTTCCCCTCCGAGTCTCTGGATATACATGAAAGTTGATTTGCCTTCCTGCTGTTTAATGTCATCCCCCAATATATCGAATAAACCTGAAGCATCGGCGATTTGACTTACGGAGTCAAAATTTCTGATATTTACAATTCGATAAATGGCCTCGATAAATAAGGAAGATCGGTTCGATACATCATATTCAAATCCGACTCCTGCATGATAACCCAAGGAATTGAAATTGCTTTTGTATAACCAATAGGAATAATTCCATGAATTTTCAGGATCATTGAGGTTGTATTCCACATCTGTTGAAATGCATGAAATCTTTCCAAAATAATAGCCCAATCCTCCAAGAACAACGATTTCTCCCTCAAGCATTATTGGATAGGACCAAATCGCTGACAGATAAAGGGGATATAAGTCAGAACTAAACATGGGATTGTAAGCGAAATCTCCGCTTATGTTACCTCCCTGGGGGAATAAAAATCGACCGAAGCTTCCACTTATCCCTTCTGAAATGTACCCAGCCCCAATTGATAATCCAAAATTAGCATTGAACTTATAAACAAGCTCAATACTTACATCAAGGGGCATATTTGTTTTTTCTCCACTTGATAAATGAAGACCATAAAAGTTTGTTGTCAATACCCACATATCTTTAATTTTTCCATAAGAGGAGAATCCTACTCCTAATTTTAACTCTAGCTGGCCGGATTCCAGACTAACAGGAAAGAAAAAAATTATACAAACGATCAATGAAAAAATGTGTTTATTCACGCTTACCCCTTTGACACTTTAATCTTACATTTATTTGCGATAAATCACAATATCAGACAATCATGTGCATTTGGCGTCCCTTTTAATTTTCAATGGACCTGAAAATAAAAACGCTGGATGAAAATATCGATTTTAAAGGGATTCGTGCCCCACTGTTTTTGTAAGTTGTTTTATATCAAGCAATTGCGCACTATATTATTGAAAACACAAAATATTATCTTTTCGTATTCTTTCGTTTATTTTGATTTTTTTTCGTGTTTTTTGCCTTGAGATGGACACAAAATGGACACAAGCCTGTCTCAGCGGCTTCTCATGATAGACAAAATGGACTTAAAGTCATGAACAGGGGATTTCTTAGCTCATTGATGAACCGATTGTTCATTCATATCGCAGGGAATCGACCGGATTGGCGGTGGCCGCTTTGATAGATTGGAAGCTGATCGTTACCACTGCGATTGCCAATCCAATCAAAGAAGAAAGTAGGAAGACAGGCCAGGTAAGGTTGATCCGGTAGGCGAAATTAGCCAACCAGGTTTTCATGATGTAGTAAGAAACAGGCCAGGCGATCACATTAGCAACCACGACCAGCACAAGAGATTCTTTTATCATCAGAGTGACAATCGACCTGAAGGGTGCCCCTAGGACTTTCCTGATCCCGATTTCTTTTGTCCTCTGTTCCGAAGAATGAGCCACAAGTCCGAACAATCCCAGGCAGGAGATGAAAATTGCAAGGAGTGCAAAGTATCTGTAGATCTGGCTGTTGCGATGGACGTTATCATAACTCTTGTTTAAAATATCCTCGAGAAAAAAATATTCGAAAGGCGAATCAGGGAAATGTTCTTTCCATTTAGTTTCTATAAAGCTTAGGGTTGAAGGTATCGGTTTGGTTTCGGAATCAAGCTTAATCCCTATGTATCTGGATCTTTCCGGCCTGTAGACAAACAAAACCGGATCAAGCTCGTATTGGAGTGAAAAAATATGAATGTCATTGACCACACCAAGTATAGTCCAGTCTTTATCAGCAAAGTTCACTCTTTTCCCGATGGGATTTTCATCTCCCATGATACGAGCAGCTGAATCGCTGATCACGATGGAATCTGAAAAGCTTGTCAATTTCAGATGGGAGAAAACATTTCCTTTGAGGATTTTTATCCCGTAGGTTTTGAAAAAATCATCACCTACATATTGCCCATGAAAAAGAATTTTTTGTTCGGGATCTTTTCCATCCCAATGGATGCTCTGCGTGGCAAAGACGCTTCCGATGCCGGGAGGCATTCCGGATGCCGTCACATTCAGGATACGCGGATTGTTCTTGATTTCGTTTCGGAACGCCTCATAATGCTGTACATTCATTTTATTGACTCCTACTATGCACATATCCTTTTTTTCGAACCCGATATCTTTCTCCAAAAAGAAATTAAACTGTTTTGAAGATACACTCGCACTGATAAGCAGAAAAATGGAAACTGCAAACTGTACGATTACCAGGCTCCTTTTCAATATGGCTTTTTTGGAGCCTGCACTGAAATTCTTTTTGAGGGCAAACTGTGGGCGGAACGAGGATAAGAAAAAGGTAGGATATCCTCCCGCAATAAACCCTGTAAAAATAGCGATCAGGACGACTCCGCACAATTGACTCGGATGAGAAAATAGAGTAAATGACACGGATTTTCCGCTTATGTTATTGAATGTAGGAAGGAAGAAATAGACAAGCAGCAAAGCAAGAATTAGTGATAACAGGGAAAAACAAAGAGATTCCCCGAGGAATTGTCTGATGAGATTCCCTTTTTTGGCGCCTACTACCTTTCGAATTCCGATTTCTTTAGCTCTGCTGAGGGAACAGGCTGTTGTCAGGTTCGTAAAATTGAAGCAAGCGATAAGAAGCACGAGCCCGGCCAAAAGAGAGAATATGGTGATGTTCTTCATTCCAGTCGGCTCCCCATTGATGTTGTAAAGACGTATGGAATTAACCGGCTGGAGGACGAGTTGAATTTCGGATGCGCTTTCTGAGTGTTCATTAAAAACAAGAGCAATTTTTTCGTTGACCTTCTTATAATCGACACCCTTTTCCAGCAGGATATAGGTGATGAAACGGTATTCTTCCCAATTTTCAAATCCAGAAGCATAATTTTTGTAAAGCAAAACGGGAACAAGACAGAGAAAGCTGTAATAGCTAGACTCGAAATGAGTGTTATGGGGGATATTTTTTATCACGCCGGTGACTTTAAGATCCAGTGTATTATCCAGAGTCATGGTTTTTCCGACCGGTTCTTCTTTTCCGAAATATTTTTCAGCCATCTCTTCTGTCAGAACGATGGAGTTTATGTTTTTTAAGGAATTCCGGGGATTCCCTTTGATGAATTCAAAGGAAAAAAGGTCGAAAAAAGATGGATCTGCAAAACCGAAACTGTTCTCGTTGAACAGGCAGTCTTTGTACCGGAGTGTCCGGTTCCTGAGAAAATGGAATCTTGAAGCATCTTTGATTTCGGGTATACTCTCCTTTAGGACTTCCGCAGCAAGCCAGGGGGTCTTGATATCGACCATATCCCGCCTATTTTGCTGTTGTTCAACCACAACAAGCCTGTAGAGTTCGTCGCTGTGGCTGAAAAACCTATCGAAGCTCATCTCATCCTGAACCCATAAAAATATGAGAATGCAACAGGTCATTCCCAACGTCAATCCGGAAATATTGATGAAAGAAAAAACTTTTTGTTTTTTCATTTTGCGAAGAGTTGTAATCAGATAATTTTTGAACATGGCGGCTCCAAAAAAGACTTGTCGTTCAGTAAGGCTGAGTATTGATCCAATGACCTGTTTCCAGTACCAGAAACAAGCATTCATTCGGTTTTTATCAATTGAAATTTCTGAGAAGTATTCATCCAAATCATTGACTAAAGTAGATTTTTCTTCATCTTTACAGTATTTGTTCCACAACCACCGTGCAAGACGGGGAGGAGTATGCTGTTTCATCTTTATCACCCTCAGATTTTTTTCAACTTCCGCTCCGCTCCCTTCCATAAGGATCTTTGAAACTCTCTGGTATTCCGAAGAGCTTTGGCTCCTGAGGATGTAAGGGAGTAAAAGACCTTTTTGCGGCCACCTTTAGCAGGCGCTTCCTCGGCCATTCTTTTATCTATATAGCCCTTCCTATGCAAGGAATCCAGAGAGACCCACAGGCTGCCGATGGTCAGTTTCTTACCTGCGTTCTGCTTGATTTCTTTGAGAATATTAAGAGCAAAAGCATTGTCTTTGAGCCTGAGGATAGAGAGAAGAAGTATTTCTTCGGCTCGGGTGAGTACTTTCATGGCTATCCTTTCATATAATGAGACGAATCATTCCGACAAATGGTTGCCATCAATTACTATTTAATAGTAATTGATGGCAAAGTCAAGAAAAATAACACCAATTCAGCAAGAATGTTAAATGCTTTCTTAGAGAAGTGTCGGGGCGAGGATTCATCTCCACCTTTATAATTAGGGATTTGCCTCATTGAATTTGCTCGCAAATCTTCATCAATTATCCTAAGCGCTTATTGCTGTTTGATTACAGTAACCTCCTGTTTAAAAAAAGGTGAGGCGGTCCTTCAGTCTACAATTAGGTGTCAAGATAAGAAGTTTTAGGCGAGGTTATAAACGGTTGATAGCTTCAGCAAAAAAGAGATTTGGTCATAATGGTTTGTGATTCCGCCGAAAATTGTTGATAATAAAACAGTTATAAGAGTGGCTGAGAAGCAGGGATTCGAACCCCAATTCCCTAATTCAGAGTCATGTGTCCTGTTTGAGAGGCCTATCGATTTATAACATGTGGGTTCTGATTCCGCATCGGGTTAGCAAAATCCGTGCTAAATGCTGGCCAAAACATGCATAAACTTGTCTATTTTTAACTGACAGTGCTCAAGTCAAAAACGCCTTTTTCCCCCTGTTAGAAGGGGAGAGGGGATTTCTCACAGAGCGGGCTCAAAACCCGGAGTTCATCGGTTCAAATTCAGCCCGCTACAGACGCTTTTTTCATTCTTTGGCGGTTTTGTCTTCCCTGACCTAGCTGCTGCATGTTATCGCTCCCATTCCGTCTTTGTTGGACTCACACAACCTTTACCAGGTGCATGAAGGATGCGGATATCAGGCCCACCGTGAAATTATCGTCGATTCCCTTCAGAAACTTGACCAGGAAATAGGCCGGAGAGATCGTCCATATAAAATAGCCGGAGAAAATTGCTAAAAATCCCAGCCACATTATAATTTTGATTTCTGTTTACTGACGTCCCATCTGAGATTACCACAGCCTCAATAGCGTGGTCAACGGGTTGTACTCGTCCTGTCAGGAAATGTTTGTCAGGAAAGGTTAATATAGTTTCAATCTAGGTCTTCGATCTTGATGTTAAAAGAGGATTTTTCGATCGTCCTTTCGTACTCGGTCAGGATTTGTCTGATGATGCGAAGGTCTGAATCGTCCTTGACGGGTATTTCTCCTATTCCCTTTTCTTCCATGGTCTTCAGGATCCCGAAGATTGTCAATTCCTCAGGGGAAATACCCGGTTGATAACCGGTTTCCTCACCTTCTTTATCAATCGTTTCTGTGATCAATCCTTCCTCCACTAGATCCTCCAGCAGATGATTGACCAGCTGGCTGGAGATTCCCAGATCTCTTGCGATTTGATTGGCGGATGGAGGCGGAATCTTAGGGTCCTTGAACTTTTTGACGATGTGACGGATGATATGCAGAAGGATTATTTTCCGGGCTTTGAGGCTGATCCTGGTGTAGTCTTGTTTAATGTCTATGGTATCCACGTTTTCAAAAGCGTAAGACACTTCTGCTCCATACAACAAACATATCCAGCTTATCTGAAGCCAGATCAGAAAAAGGGGAAGGGCGGCGAAGCTCCCGTAGATCGCGTTATAGACGGAAACCGTTACCTGAAGCCGGATGTAGAAATTCAAAAAAATTTGATAGAGCGTTCCGGAGATAATACCGGCAATAAGACCCGATTTCAGGCTGACCTTCCGGTTAGGCATAAAAACGATAATAAAAGCAAAGAGAAACCAAACGATGATGTAGGGCACGAGGCTAATGAAAAAGGAGATGATTTTATCGAGATAGATAAAAACCGAAGGAACATTGGTGATGGTCACTGTTAAACTGAGAGAAACCAGAAGGAGAATGGTTCCGATGAATATCATCGAGAAGTAGTCCCTTATTTTGACCGATAGGTTTCTTCCTCTATTTATTCCCCAGATTTTGTTGAACGAACTTTCGATGTTGCTGAGGACAAGGGTGACGGTCACGAATAAAAAAACCAAACCCAGCCCGGCGACCAACCCGCCCCTGGCTTTTTCCAGGGTAGTCCGGGCGAAATCGAGAATCATGGTTTCCGCGTTCCCGGGAAGAGCCAGCCCTTCCTGAAGCTGTTTCTCAAGAACATCCTGAAGACCGAATCCTTTGGCCACGCCGAAGGCCAGAGCCGCCAGGGGAACGGTCGAAAGAAGCGAAAAAAAGGCTAAGGCGGGCGCACGGAGCAGAAGCTGGTCCTGGGAGAGCTTCCGGAATGAAAACAGGATGACCTTCAAGAATTTAATGCCCGCCCTTTTAAGACCGCTCAGGGTGTCCATCCGGATTTCCCATATGCCGGATTTAAGGAATATCTTGATTTTTTTAAGCAAAAATACCTTCCTCTATCATTTTTTTATACTTTATCCTTTTTTATGTCGATCCTCTCTAAGGGAGGATCCACTATTTATTATGCCATTTTTATGCCAATTTTGTTGCTTTTGACATCTCATCAAAAGTTTCATTTTATCCTATTATCCATTTTTGGCCAGCCTATCAAGCAGGCATTTTTATCATCTCGTTGAGGCCTTTAAAAAGCCTGCCCCAGGCTGAAATGCAGCCGGAAGGCTGATTCTCCTTCACGGCGGTCCAGCTTGAAACCCATATCCAGACGGGCAAGTGCAAATCCAAGGTTCAGACGAATCCCGAATCCGGCTGTCTTCCGGATATCCAGAGGATCGAAATCGGAAATCGAGGAGTAAACGTTTCCAGCATCCAGGAAAACCACTCCCTTCAATATTTTATAAATCGGAAACCGCAGTTCCTGATTCAGAATGAATACAGCATTGCCACCCTCGGGATTTCCTGTGATCGGATTTTTTGGCCCGACTTCATGGTATCCGAATCCCCGCAGGGAGCTGCTGCCGCCGGCGAAAAAACGTTCAGAGGAAACCAGCTCCTGGCCCAAGCCGCGGCCCAATCCTAGTCGCACCGCGGCGGCATAGGTGAGGAAGCGTCCCAACGGCCGATAAATGAAGTACTGCCCGAAAATTCGGAGATAACGGACGTCGGAGGCTAGAATCTTTTCGGCGTATTCGCCGGTTACTGAGATAAAATTTCCCTGCGGGCTGTCAAATATATTCTTCCGCCGGTCCCGGCTTAAGGAGAGGGTCAACCGGCCGATGTTGTAACGTTCGTCAGGAACAGGTATATCTCCGAATAGATTCCGGAGATGCTCGAAGGTGTAGTTGTACGAAATAATGAACTCGTTGTGGATGGCTATCTGTTGTTGGAGGGTTGTGCCTATCCGGCTGGTGATGAAGTCGGGCTCTTCTTTCCGGTTGGCGAAAGCGAAGAGGCTTGTATCCATCCTGTTCCCCAAGAAATAGGGGGTCCGGATGAAAGCCCTGGCATCCTGCTCGCGGAGGTTGACCTGGATGTTTCCTCCTAAATCCATAGCTCTCCCCAGAAAGTTTCGCCTAACCAGTTCCGCCTCCCCACCGATTCCGGTTTCGGTGTTGTATTGTGCACCGTATCTCAAATGATAGGGCTTCATTTCTTCCACCGAAACTTCCACCCGATAGGATTGGTCGAAAGGAACTGTGTCTTTTGGATCTTGCTCTGTGTTTTCAGGATAGGCATCGATACGGATCGAATTGAATATACCCAGGCCGTAAAGCTTTTTTTGTGCTTTGCTGAATCTTCTGTAATCGACAGCCTGCCCTTTTTCGAAATCCAGTTCCCGTTTTATGACATCGGCCGCAGTGATTTTATTTCCCAGGATACGGATTTCTTCGATGATGGCCTTTTTATTTTCCTCGATATCGAAGATCAGCCCCACCTTTCCTTCATCGGGATCGATTTCGATGCGGCTTTGGATGCTGGCGTTCAAAAAGCCCTGGCCGGCATACAGATCCTCCAGGCGGGAGTGAGACCGATAGAAGGCTTCAAGGGTGAAAGGATCGTCTTCCGAAATTCCAACAGCCGATAATAGCGTCTTACGATCCATAATCGACCTTCCTCGGAATTCAACCCGGCTGATCACGAACAAGGGGCCTTCCCGAATCGGAAAATAGACATCGGCCGCTTTTTCGGCGGTCCTAAAATCGATACGAGGAATTTCCATTTTGGCCTTGAGATATCCGTTCTGCCTGTAAATGGATTCCATCTCTTTGATCAGGTCTCCTGGTTTGCTGAACAGGGAAGACAGTGAATCAGGCTTATCCAGAATGGCGATGAGGTTCTGTTCCGCAAGGCCCTTCCGTCCTTCGAAATGAAAAGAGATGTCGGTGTATCTTACCACGGGGAAAATGCGGAGATGGATGGTTTTCGATTCGGGAGAAACGGCTTCTTCCTCGACCAGAATCTTTATCCTGTAATATCCTCTTTTGATGAATTTGTTCCTGATGAGCCTTTGGACGTCTTCCACTCTTTTCCTCGGGAAAGCCCCCTCCATCCAGGTCCTCTTAGCTTCGATAATGGTCCGTCGGGAAACCTCTGCTCCTGAGATACGCAGAATGACTTTGGGACCGGCAGCTAGGCGATAGATCAGGGTAACTTTTCCTTCCGATGTTAGTTTTTGATAGTCGATTTTAAATTCCAGATAGTTGCTTTCGAGATAAAGTTTTCTTATCTGTTCCAAGTCTTTTTGAAAATAAAAAAAGTCGAACCGCTTGCCTGCTTTGAGTTTGAGCTTTCGGGCGATGTTTTCCGCGGGAATACCCATTTGACCCTGAAACTCGACTTTTTCGATGGGCACGCCTTTTCTTTCGACCGGGTAATCAGGGCCGATCAGTTCATCCCTCTTCAATCCAAAACGAATCTCGTGCATGGCGCTCAATTGATAGGCATCGTTGTCTTGTTTTATTCCCCTCATATTCAGATTTTTTAAAGGATGGTAATTCAAAATGATCGTTCGCTCATCCGTATCTCTGAGCCCCTGGCTGAATATCAATCCCAATTCAGAAGTGATCTGCTGGCCTACGGTGATGCGGCCTTCGGGGTTCTCTTGAGAGGCGATCAAGCTGGTATCTATGCGGACACTGTCCAAACCCAGCGTTTTCTCGGCTATTCTTTCCACCTGTCCCAGCACAGCCCCCTCGAGGTAATCCAGAGCTTGTTGAGTGACCACATTCAACAGGGAAGAGGAAACATATTCCAGCCTTCTTCCGGTTAGAAGAAGAGAAACGATGTCCGCCTCGGCCAGGGGAGGATCGGACAGCAGTTTGGCGGAAAGGTCATCCGGAGTGCCGAAAACCAGAAGTTGGACGAGATAGCCGCTGACCCGGGTTTGGGCCCGAAGGTTGATATCCGGGACTATTTGGGTGGGATTGATAAAATCCAAGGACGCTTGTTCGATTTGGTAAGTATTTTTTGTAAGGTAAACTTCGCCTCCTTCGTTGAATTCGACTCTGCCTGAAAGCCCAGGATTATATGGAGAGCCGGTGAGTTTCAGGTTGACTCTGGCTGCGGCCTTGGCCAGGTTGTTATCGATTTCCGCAAGGTTGATGGTATCGATTCTTATGTCGAAATTCAGGTTATTTAAAAATTCATTTCTTTCCAAAAGGATTATCCCTCTACCTTTGGTCCTCAACAGCTGGAACAGACGCGACTGAACATTGAACGGTTCTTGGTACTCTGCAAACAGAAGCGAAACACCGCCGCTGAGCACGTGCCTCGCCCCGTCCGACTCGAACACCAACTGTGCCTTTAGCAGAGAACGGAGACCCGAGGGGTAATCCATGTTGATTTCATCGCCGGAGAATTTCAGCGATGCTTTTTCAATCGCAAATTTATTAAGGTTGATGGTTCCTGCTAAGGTGAATTTCCCTCCATTCAGACCGCCCTCCAAACCACTGAAATCGATCTGCTTATCGGAGAACCGGATCTCACCTGAAAAACCGGTCAGGTACAAATCCGGTTGGGAGAGCTCAACCCGCACATCCTGAAAGTTCATGGCCCCTGTGATGGAGGGATTGATAAAAGGTCCTTCAATCCTGGCTTTAAATTGGCCGTTCCCAGATAAAGCGACATCGTCGAGAAAGGATTGATACATTATCAAATCCACATTTCCCTCGGCAAAAAAAGCGCGAAATTCTTTTCCGGTCAAATCCAGTATCCCTCCCAGCCGGAGTGAGTGACCTTTCCCTCTGAAGGACATTTCATCCAGAATCAATTTTCCCGTCTTCAAATGGAGAGATGGTGGTTTCTCAAGTTCGAGAGGAATTCCTCCTAGATCGAGATCGAAGGATTCGATGCTCGCTTCGGCAGCTACAGCCTCCAGTTCAAGAGCGGGGATGGTCATTTCCACATTTCCTTCAAGAAAACCGGTGAGTTCTGAAGGGATCCGGCTCTGGAAGGCAGAAATCAACACAAAAGGATCCAATTTGTCTATGCGCATATTGATACGGCCTGGTTTTTCTTGATTTATTTTCGATGAAGACGAACTCATAAGGATAGATAAAGGCAAGCGTCCCTCTATTTCCAATATTCCGTTATCCAATTGCGCGTGGGAGGACTTTATTTCGACTTCACCCCTGTCCAAGGCCAGCTCAAAACGGACATCTCGAGCGTTGAACCGAGGCTCGCTTATCCCAAAGCCGGCCTTCTCCACTTTGACGGAGCCTGAAATATCCGTCCGGGACAGGCTTTGGAAATCTCCTTTGAAGTTTAGCCGGGCAGAAATTTCTCCAGAGATTCCGGTAAGTGGGAGAGCAGGAATAAAGGGCTCGATATCCGAAAGGGGCGTGTCATCCATTTTTATTGAGACCGTAAAATTAAATGGAGTGTCTAGCCCGATATCCCCTTCCAAGGAGAGTGCAGGGGAGGAGACGGCCGCAGCGATGAACAGCTTCCTCTCCTCCAGCTTGTATTCCAGTGAAGCTTGGTTCAGCTTCCATCCTGAGTATTCGATATCTTTCAATTTTCCCTTGCCGCTGATCCGGGGAAAGGGATAAATTTGCCGGATATGTCCAGCCAGCTCGAGCTGCCCTTCGATCTTCTCTCCGAGTTCGAATAAGGAAGATACGGCTTCCAATGATAGACCATCCACCGTAAAATCGATGGATGGTTCCGAAGATTTCAAATCGAGGGGGTAGTGGCCGGAAAAATTCATCGTGCTGGAACCTGAGGTCAGACGTAAATACCGGACGCGGATGGATCGTTTTTCCCAGTCCGCCTCCCCCGTAAGATCCATTCCGCTCCATCCTAAAAAAGATATCCCGTTTCCCGCCCATTGTGAATAGACCCGTGGCGCTCTGGTGGTCCCTTCTATCCGGCCGGAGATGGTTAAGCTTCCTCCCAGGTCGGGGAGTTTTTCCAA
Source organism: uncultured Eubacteriales bacterium (assembly GCA_964400735.1). Taxonomy (GTDB): domain Bacteria; phylum Acidobacteriota; class Aminicenantia; order Aminicenantales; family Aminicenantaceae; genus CAYNVQ01. Next base: position 31,017 of record CAYNVQ010000001.1, read on the forward strand.
TATCGCCGATGGGAAATACTTGAAGCCCAGAGAACGGAGGTCTTTTGTCCCAAGGCTGTATTGACCAGATAGGTTCCGGCCTTTCATGTGGATATTCCCCGAGAGAGATAAATTTTCTGTGAGAAGTTCGTGAATAAGGACCGAAGCCTGCTTGGATGAAAGCTCAGCGTGAAGACGGCCCGTGAGATAGGGAAGGGAAGCCGTGCTGGATTTCACAGATACAGGCTTCTGGAGTATCAGGTCCGTCTTGGCAGTAATTCCAGCCCGGTCAAATTTATCCCAGGACACTTCTGCATTTCCAGAAACCTTGGAGACGAAAGAAGGGAAGCTGCCGAATAAGGAAGATAAGGTTAGCAGATCGAGATCCTGCCATTCAATAAGGGCCCGATTTCCCATTTCCCAATCGAGCGGATGAATTTCTCCCCGTCCGGTTAGACGACCTCCAGCCCATTCGATTAGAAGAGATGAGGCTGAAAGAGTCTGTTCCTTCCACTGCAGGTCGGCTTCGAGTCCAGCATCCCTGATTTGTCCCCATCTCAAGTTCTGTCCCTGCAGATGCATCTTTGCTTGAAGCGTGGAGACAGGACCTTCGAGCCTGGTACTGGCGTTTATCGTACCCGATAGTTCGGCTGATTCGGGCCATAGGGGACGAAGGCTTTTCAGACCGATACCGGCGTTCATTTTAAGATCCATGTGCGGGGACAACAGGCCGTCGATCCTGCCGGAGAGTTCGATCCTATTCTGCGCCAAATCGACCGCAAGATTTTGGATCTCGAGAAAATCACGGCATAATATTCCCTTGGCCAAGAGGTCATGAAAGAGCATCGGCTCTTTTTTATAAATCAGCTTTCCCTCCTTCCGGCTTTCAATAAGGAAAGAGTGCCGAGTCTCCTGGATCCAGTTCAGTTTTATATCGAGGGGAGGCGATTCCACAGAAAAATCGTGTCGGTCATCCACATAAAGGATCGAAGCATCGGAAAGCGTCAACTTTCCCAACCGAAACTCGGGCAAGGTTTCGGCCGTAGACTGGTTTTCCTTTTTTTTCGATGAAGAACGTAACCCAGGGATATTGGTCCTCTGATCCATGCTTCTGTAAATGGTTATTCTCAGATGGGATGCGGAGAGTTCCTTGATTTCAGGATTTCCCCGGGTAAGCAAAGAAAGGGGGATCTTGGCCCGAATACTGTCTGCTTTCAAAAAAGGAGGCAGGCCGTTTTGATCCCTGGCCTGGACGGTCACATCGTAAAGAGAAATCCCTAGGGAAAGCAGGTTGAAATCTAAGTCGCGGACGGTCAACTTCAGGCCCATGTCCTTTTCCAGCCGCTTGACGGCGTATTTACGCACCTGTTTTTGTATGGGTGGCGTGTGGAGCAGCACGAACACAGCCAGAAAGAAAAGAAGGATGGCTATGCCGATTCGAAGAAGTCTCTTTTTCATCCTGTTTTCCGAAATGAAAATGGTCTGTGCATGGCTACTCCTTATTTTATTTCTTCGCAAGGTCAATGCCAAGATGAATTATATTTGGTACTAGACACCGGATTAGGAAATTCTTGATCTTTTCTTGATCAAGAGGGAAGTGTTTGATAAAGTAATATATGATATGACCGAGTTCGACGTGAGAAAATCCCGCCTTTTTTAGAATCCCCTTGGTCTGGTTTGTCCCCGTCGAGAATGAGGATCTGTTTGGACCCCATCTTTGCGATCCGATATCCGTCATAAAATCCGGCGAGAGCAAAGAGGGACAGGGAATAACCCCATGAACATGTTAGGCGAGCGGAGCGAAGCAATCGAAGAAGATAGAATCAATCCGTTCGCAACAGAGGATTGGCTCATTCGAACGTAATGAAATAGCGAATAGTCCGGATTAGATGAAACAAAGGAGGTGATAGATTTGGCTTTTGTGTTAGTCAAAGAGGATGAATCTTTGGAGAATGCGATCAAAAGATTCAGAAGAAAAGTCCAGCGGGAAGCCATCATGAGAGATTACAAGAAGAATTCCGTGTATTTGAAACCAGGCGACAGAAGAAGAATGAAAGAACACCGGGCACGCAAACGTCTCAGAAGATACCTTCGAAGAAAACGGCAAAAAGAATTGTGGTGATTTCTCATAAGGCTGGTTCTGGAGAGGGAATCATTACAGGCCTAATTCAACCGCCTTGGAAGCGAAGATATTGATTCCTTTCCGGAATTCCTTATCCCTTTCGGGAAAGCGCATGGCCGCCGCAGGATGACAGGTCACGATCCAAACTCTTTGATCTCTGGTCAGAACTCTGGGGACATCCTCCAAATTGTCCATTCCCGCCAGGGCCCAGGCCGCCCATCTGCCCATGACCAGAATTAACCTCGGGTTCAAATCTTCGATTTGACGTAAGCTCCAGGGCATACATTTTTCGATCTGGCTCTTTTTGGGGGACCGAGGATGATAGCATTTCAGCACCGATGTGATGAACACCTGGTTCCTATCCAGATTGTTTTGGGAGAGGATTTTATCAAGATAATTTCCTGCACGGCCCACAAATGGCCGGCCGGTCTGGTCTTCTTTTCTGCCCGGAGCCTCTCCCAGCAGAATCATTGCCGAGGCCAAATCGCCTTCCCCTGGAACCGTATGGATTCTCGTCTGGCTGCGTTCACACTTCTGGCACTGCTGAATCCTTCTGGCCAGTCTGTTCAGAGATTCTTTTGTCATCTGATTATTCTTATTTTCTGTCTCGGACGATTATTCCCGACTCCATAGCGGATTTTTCTACAGCGGGAATTCTTTCGATTCCTCGGGCTGGAGCTCATAAATCCTGTCCTTGAAACCGATCTGAATAGGCAGGGCGGCCGTTTTTACAGAACTTATTTTCATTTTTTTCTGGTCGATTTCTAGGTGCAGCGTATGGTCGCGGTAGCGGATCGTCATCCTCAATCTGGCTAATTTTTCGGGCAGCATGGGATTGAACCAGAGCACGTCCTCTCCAGTCCGGATATCCGTGTAGCATCGCTGGATCAGGTCGACGGTGCCGGCCATGGCTCCCAGGTGAATCCCCTCAGGTGTAGTGCCCCCTTGAATATCGGCCACATCGCTTTTAAGAGCCTCGTTGAAAAGCTCCCAGGACTGCGCTCTATCCGAGCGGGCCAGCACCCAGGAATGAACCACCCGGCTTAAAGTGGACCCGTGGGAGGTCCTCTTGAGGTAATAGTCGATATTTTTCGGAATGGTGTCCTCTTCGAACGCATAACCCAGGTTTTTGAAAATCTCTCTCAACTCCTCGGCCGAAAATAGATAGAAAAGCATCAGCACATCAGCCTGCTTGGAAGCTTTGTAATGGTTCGGGGTATCATCCTCGGCTTCAAGAACCCTGTCCAAACGCTGGATATCGTCGTACTTTTTCCGGTAGCCTTCCCAGTCGAATTCCTTCAGACGGTCATAGCCTTCGAACTGGCTGATGATCCCGTCGTCGTGAAAGATCACACGCATCTTTTTGGTGATCACCTTCCACTTCTCGATTTCTTCCGGCCTGAGACCGATGGTCTCGCAAAGCTCCGTCCGGCGGTCTTCTGCCAGGATCTCCAGAAGTTCCAGCGCGCGGCTCAGAACCCAAACGGCCATGACATTGGTGTAGGCATTGTTATCCAATCCTGGCCTTTCTGAATCAGGATAGCTGTCGTGGTACTCATCCGGACCCATGACTCCCAGGATCTCATATCGGTCATGATCGGAATTATAAGTAGCAATGCTTCCCCAGAACCTGGCGATTTCTAAAAACATTTCGGCCCCGTAAAACAGGATAAACTCCATGTCGTTGGTCACTTGGTAATAATGCCAGATGTTGTAGGCTATGGCTGCGTTGACATGGCGCTGAAGCCGGGAGTTGTCGGGTATCCAGCGTCCGGATTTGGGATTGAGGTGAATCTTCTGGCTTTCCTCCCTTCCGTCGCTGCCGCTTTGCCAGGGATACATAGCTCCTTTGTAGCCCTCCTGCCGCGCCGCTTCCCTGGCTTCTCCCAGTCGGTGATAGCGGTACGTGAGCAGGCCCCTGGTGATCTTCGGCATCCTCAGGTTGAGGAGCGGGAAGATGAACAACTCGTCCCAGAAGATGTGGCCTCGGTAGGCCTCGCCATGCCAGCCCCGGGAAGGAACGCCGACATCCATATCCATGGTGTGGTAGGAAGATGTCTGAAGAAGATGGAAAGTATACAGGTTGAGGATAAGTTCCTGATTGTCGTGTTCGGAAGCACTGGTCCAGTCCAACTCGATCTGAAAACGATCCCAAAGATGTTTCCAGGCTAATTTGTGTGACCGGAGAAGCTCATCGAAGGATCCGGTCCGTTGGACATCTTTTTCCGATTCCAGGCTGCATTCGGAGATTCCTTTGTCACGGGATGTATGAAGAGAGATCACTTTTTCCACAGAAAGTGGTTTCGCCTCTTCCAAGTGCGCGGTGAAAAGGTGACAGATATAGCCTTTTTTTTCCGTGGTCCGGGGGACCGCGGAAAGGGGTTGGCCGTCGGAGTACAGTTTGGCCCGGGCAGAAAGAGCGATCCTTAGTTCCGATTGATTGGTCTGAACTTTCAGGTGCATGAGGTCTCCGGAGGCCCTGGTCTCCAAAGGCTCCAGGTGTTTGGAATTCAACGCCTTGTACCTGTCTACCCCTGCATTGATGACGCGGCCATCCAGCGCCGCACTGATCTCGATTTCCCCAGACCAGTTTTCCGCGGTCAGCTCCATTTTTTGGGCGGCCAGGTGGGGATCTCCCATGTGGACCAGACGTTGGTTGACCATGGTGGTTTCCCTGCCTTTGGCATCCTTGAAGCGGATTTTACGTGTTAGCACTCCGTCTTTTACGTTCAGCTCCTGGCGGTAAGAAAGGATTTCCACCTCCCGAAGGTCGAACCATTTTCCCCCTTTTGGACGGAAATTGAGGGGAAGCCAGTTGGGGAGATTGACCAGATCTTCGTTTTCGATTACCTTTCTGGCGATCTTGGTTTTAAGGCGGTTATAGCCTCCGGCCAGGTAAGTGCCCGGATAGTGAACATCGTCCGCCTGTGATTCCGCCCCGGCACCCCTACTGGCAAAATACCCGTTTCCCAGGGTGCATAGGGCTTCCCGTAAATCCTCCTCATCGGGTTTGAATCCTTCATAGACGAAAATCCAGGAATCCATCATGCTTCTCCTTTTGTCATAGATCCGAGCTTCTCCAGAAATCGCCGGACCTCCTCCGGGTCTTTCAGGCGGAAGGAAGCTTCAGAGGCGCGGCTGTTTTCGCCTACCACGATGCCGATACCCTTAGCTTTAAGGACCCGAAAGGCATCCTCATCGGTGACATCATCGCCGATGTAGACCGGAAGGATCTCGGGGATATTCAGATGGAACGCATCCAAAAGCCAGAGGAGTGCCTTTCCCTTGTCCCAATCCAGGTCCGGCTGGATTTCAAAAACCTTCTTTCCGTGGGATTTTCGAAGGTTCGGAACTTCAGCAACCACCTCATCCACCATCCGCTCGATTTTGGGCTCATTTTCAGCCGTGACTTCCCGGAAATGGACGGCAAAGGAGAACTTTTTGCTTTCCACATGCGCTCCAGGAATGGTATTCACCATCGCTTTTATTTCCTGTTCTGCCTTTTCAAGCTGGGGCCGAAAACTGACCCCTATCTGTTGCTCCATATGCTTTCCTTGGGGGCCCGAGATGTCGAATCCGTGGCTTCCTGCATAGCACAGGGAAGGGATTCCGACGAGCTTCCTTACATCAGCCAGGTCCCTGCCGCTGATCACGGCGACAAACACCTTTCTGGCCAGTTCTCTCACCGTATCCCTCGTGTCCTCGGAGAGTATGGCCATTTCCGGTCGGAGAACGATGGGGGTCAGGGTGCCGTCATAATCCAGGAAAAGGGCCAGACGCTTATTCTTCAGTCTCTGTTTGATTTTCGTGATGTGACTAAGGGCCAGAGGCAGATTTTCGATTTTGGTATCCACCACCGTGGCGGCATTTTCCTCCTTTGTTTCAGAATGAAGGTCAATTTGTGCGAAATTTTCGATCACCGCATCGGCTCCTTCATTTTTTAGGTTTGAAGGGCTATTTTTTCTTGCCACACCGACCACGCAGCCGAATCCGCCTTGCTTTCCGGCCCGGACGCCGGAGATGGCATCCTCGAAGACCACCGATCCCTTTGGATCGACTTCCAGTCTCCTGGCCGCTTCCAGGAAAATGTCAGGATCGGGTTTTCCCTTGAGATTGTATTTATCGAGGTCATTGCCGTCAACTCTAGTATCGAAGAGCGCTGTAAGACCGGTCGCTTCCAGGATGAGGGGACAGTTCTTGCTGGAGGAAACCACCGCCGTCTTTATCCTTTTTTCTTTAAGCCTGCGGATAAACTCGACCGCCGCAGGATAGGTTTCTGCCCGCTTCTCTTGGATTTTCCTGCGGAAGAGCAGGTTTTTCCTATTTCCTAATCCGCAAACGGTTTCCTTCTCAGGAGGGTCTTCTGGAGATCCGTATGGAAGATCGATCCCCCTGGAGTCGAGAAAACTTTTTACCCCCTCATAACGGGGCTTTCCATCCACATAGAGCCGGTAATCGTGATCGCTATCGAAGGGCTTCGCCTCTTCATCTCCGGAATGATGATCCTTTAAATAGGCATCGAACATCTCCTTCCAGGCCGATGCATGAACCTTGGCAGTCTGGGTGATCACGCCGTCGAGGTCGAATATACCCGCCTGGAGGTGCGATTGGTAGATGCTCACTTTTCCCTGCTCTTCTTTACAAATGCACATAAGAACTCCTTATCTTATTATTCGCTTTTGGCCTCGCTTCCCGATGCCTGGCCCGCTGACCTGTCTTTTGCTGTATTGTCTGTCATTTCCCTATTGGCTTTTCTTCCCATCCACATTTCTTCGAGATCCCTTTGGATAAGCCTCATTCCTTAACGAGGATTCATAATGTGAAAAATAGCCGCCATTCATAGAGGAGACCAGAATTCTTCATGAAATCTTAAAATATCAGCGACATCTGATAAAAACGTCAGGGTCGATCTTCAAATCGGTTATGAAGGGCTGAATCTCCCTGAGGAACCGCAGGCCATCCTCGAAATACCCGAAGGTTGGTTTGACGTTTGGTGCTTGGCGCGACCAAAAGTTTTGGAATCTCTTCATCAAAAGCTCCCGTAGATATTTTGCCGTCATAGAAGCCAAGGCTACAGGGAAATGCCGACGTTCGCTCCTGACCTGCACGAGGACATGCATCTTCCGTATCCCATGAGAAATCCTGTAGAAGCTTTCTAGAGGGTTCTCGCAAAGGGTGTTCAATTTTGCTGGTGAGAAGGTCGGCTCCAACAGTGATTGATAGTTCTTTCTTCCTCCCTGGTGGTCCACAACAACCAGCGGATGATGCTTACCATACCGTGACCAGATTTCTTTGAGATGATCTGACACAAAAGACCAGGCACAGCCTGCTTTGGAGCCCTTGATCCGGACAAATTGATTGAACCGGTCCTCAAAAACCACAGCGGCTTTGATATCGGAAAGATGAACGGATTTTTTCCGCATTGCCCGGTGCAACCGCTTTTTTGATTTCTCCAATTGAGAGAGTGATAGGATCAACGGCACTTGAGGATCTCCATTAGGGGCATGATACCAATCATGATTGATCTGGCGGGATACCAGATCGTAGGCCAGATTTTCAAGAAGATCGGCAAGATTTTTAGGGTTCGTTCCGGAAGTCGATAGAAAAGAGAGAACGCCCCGTTCGATATGTTCTAAGGACTTGGCAGGAGTGTACAGCATCTTGGAATCGTTGATGGCCAGACGCTTATTTTTATCTCCGGGTTTTTTGCAGACCGTTGAATTCAACAGGCGCCACAAAGAAGGAGGGTCAAGGACAGGTTCATACCGATCGAGCATAAAAACAGTTCTGACGATCACCAGCGGCCCGAACAAAGGACCATAGCCGGCCTCATCGATTCCTGCATAGACGAACATATCTTTTATATCCGTGGATTAAGAAGACTAAGAAGCCACTATAGGTAAATCGTCCCAGGCTGTCAAACATAAGGAATAAAAAGAAGGCCACCCTCTTCTTTGGAGAAAAGCCTTCGGAACCATCGAGAGCAGGGAGCTGAGAGCGGCTGGACAGCCACAGGCATTTACACATCATTTTTTCGGGATAAATCAGCATAAATGGTTATCGTCTAGAACTTCCGCCTGGATGAGGTTGGTCGTACCTTCAAATCCCACGGGAGTGCCGGAAGTGATCACGACCTTTTCCCCTTTATTCACCCATCCCGAAGCCAGGACCGTCTTGAAAACGCTCCTGATCATGGCATCTGTGTCCTTTATGTTCTCGGTTTTCAACGGGATAACCCCTCGAATCAGCGAGAGACGGCGGTAAGTCTCTATCGAAGGGGTGGGCGCCAGTATCAATTGGTGAGGCCGGTATTTAGCGACCTGGCGAGCCGTGCTTCCAGACTTGGTAAAGGTTATGATAGCGGTGGCGCCGCAGCTTCTGGCTAAATGGCAGGCGGCATAGCCTACGGCTTCAGGGATCGGCATAATGGTATCCCTGTTGAACCAGGCAGGATCAAGTCCTGTTTTTGTGTTCTCTTCCACATCATGGGTAATTTTTTTCATGAAGGTCACCGCCTCAACCGGATGTCTTCCCACCGCCGTTTCCTCGGAAAGCATGACCGCATCTGTTCCATCCAGGACAGCATTGGCTACATCCGTCACTTCGGCTCTGGTGGGCCGCGGGCTCTCCACCATGGAACGCAGCATCTGGGTGGCTGTAATGGCAGGAATTCCCGATCGGTTGGCTTCTCGGATCAATTTTTTTTGCACTAGAGGCACCTTTTCCAACGGTGTCTCGACACCCAAATCCCCTCTGGCTACCATGATTCCATCAGCGGTCTCGATGATTTCGTCGATATTCACCAGAGCTTCATGTTTTTCGATTTTTGCGATAACCGGAACCATCGCTCCTTGTTCCGACATCGAATAACGGATCTCCTGGATATCCTGAGCGCTGCGCACAAAGGACATGGCCACATAGTCAACCCCCATCTTCAGACCCAATTCCAAATCCCGGCGATCTTTCTCTGTCAAATGAGTAACCTTGAGGGAACGGGTAGGCAGATTGATGCCTTTGTAAGATGCTAAAGCTCCTCCAATGATCACGCGGCAGATGACGTCATCTCCAGCGGATTCTAGCACTTTTAGCTCCAACTCGCCGTCGGCCAGCAGAATGGGGTCATCCGGCTGAACTTCCTGGGCCAGTCCCGGGCGGGAGGTAGATATCCGTCGGGAATTTCCCTTCACTTTCCGGCCGGTCAAGATGAGAGTGCTTCCTGTATCGATGGTGATTTGGCCCCCTTGGATTGGGCCGATTCTAATCTTGGGACCGGCCAGATCCTGCAAAATGGCTACGGGCTCTTTCAAACTTTCAGATAGATTGCGGATTTCCTCAAAAACTCGCCGATGAAAGTCATGATCGCCATGGGAAAAATTCAAACGGGCCACATTCATTCCCGATTCGATTAGGCGCCGCAAAACATCAGGGCTCTGGGAAGCCGGTCCTATAGTACAGACAATCTTCGTTCCTGTCATGATTTCAGACCTCACTGACTTGATTGGAGATCTCATCCAGAGTCCTTCCCGAGATCGCCGAATTTGGCTTGGTGCTGACCGGGTTTCGCCTGGCATCCGCCTTTTCATCTTTCATTTTGATCAACAGCCAGCGTTCGTTCCTTCCTTTGCCGGTCCGTATAAGGGCATAACCTCCTTTAATTTTTTTGCCTTCCAACCAGACTTCGACTTTCCCTTGTTCCAACGATTCTTCCATGGACTTTTTGTCATTTTCTTTATCGGCCCGCATATTTTTATATGTTCCGATGTCCCAGACCAAAACAGTTCCGGCCCCGTATTCACCCTCGGGAATGACCCCTTCGAAATCGGCATATTCCAGCGGATGGTCTTCGGTCGGAACCGCCATCCGTTTTTCTTTAGGGTCAGTGGAGGGTCCCTTGGGAACAGCCCAGGACTTGAGCACGCCTTTCACCTCTAGCCGGAAATCATAATGAAGGTTGGAGGCGTCGTGCTTCTGGACGACAAAAATGCTTTGTTGTTCCCCTTTTCTAAATCGTTTTCCTGAGGGTTCGGATGTTTTACGGAAGTCTCTTTTTTCCCTGTACTGAGCTAAGGGATCTTTTTTGGCCATATTCGACCTCCTTTCCTCAAAAAAAATCTGCATTTCATTCGCCAACGCGGCGAAGATAGCTGGAAAATCTCGAAGCTAAATGGGGAGTTTCTCTTTGCAGTGGAGCATGTTCCTCCAGGGGTCTTCTTTCCGGCCATTTCAGGATTTCCTCCTTTCCGTCCAGAAATTTTTATCTCTATTTGACTATCTTCATGTTGTCATAATCCACAAAGATGGAAACACCGTTTTTTTTGCTTGGACTTTTTTTATTTACTGCAAGAAAAATGCCAAGCGTGTGTTTTATTGAATCCCTTAAGTATGCATGGGAGTATTCCTGCCATGAGTTTGTGTTTTGTGAAGAGGATTCGGATAGATGAAGAACAGCCAAGGTGATGGAAGGCCACTTGCTGCATTTCATTTGAATCCGGGGGAATCAACGAATTGGTTAGTACAATTTTTAAGGAACGCCGGTAGGAATATGTTTGAATACCAATTCGTCCTCAATATGATTTAGGTGAACGACGTTTTACTTCAATGTTTCGAAACGGAGGTCTGCTGAATATTTCAACACATCGCCGGAATAGAGGGAGGAGACCTGTCTCAGGGTGAGGGCCTGATCGAATTCGTTCAAAGCAGAAATTCCATCGGCAGGCATCACTATATGGTACCATCTGAGTCCTGCGGAAGCGGCAGTGTGGAGAACGCAGATATTGGAAACCGTACCTACAATCACCAGGATTTTTCTCTTCCAAACATGGCTCAGAAAGTGGTCCAGCCAGGTCCCATAAAAACCATCATAACGGTTCTTCATGCAGACAAGATCCTCAGGGTGAGGCTTGAGTTCTTCGATGATTTCCCATCCCCAGGTATTGATCAGGCAGTGCTTTGGCCATATATCCCATTCGGGATCATCCTCGAACATGGTATCCTGGGTGTAGGCGACCTTGACATCAGTTTTTCGGGCGGATTCGAGAAGATTTCGAATACGGGGCACCGTTTCCTGAGCGGCAGAAACCACCAGATTTCCGTCCGGCTTGACGAAATCATTCTGCATATCCACGATGACCAAGACCGTTTGCGATGCTGACAGAACGATGTTTGTCTTGTAGGAGATTTCAGGAACCTCTACCTTTTTACCGGGAACGAATGAAAAGCTCATCCGATAACTCCTTTCTAAAACAGGATGTTCATATTATGTTATTTTTCCGTTCCTATCCACGGGCAAGGATGAAGAAGCAAGGGGTGCAGGCTTCCAAAGATTTCCGCTAAACTGAAGAAAACTTCATGATATCTTTTTTCACATAAAATCCTCACCAGCAAGCGCCGTCCGCTTTATCTTTGCAGATTTCGGAAATTCGTGAATTGACCTGGATCAGATCGCTTCGATATCTTTGGTATTTTGCCAAACGCCGTGGATGTTACAGTAGCTGGCGGCATAGATGGTACCGGGTCTATCCGTCTTGAAGCTGAGTACTGCCTGATGGTGGGTGTAAACCGCGCTGGTATCCGGTCCCTCTGTGGATTCTCCATGGGCGGTGAACTCGGCTGTTCCGATGTGATAAGGAAATTTTCCTCCTTCAGGCTTGAAATACACGGAGATCCACCGGATGTGGTGCTCGGTTTTGTTGGGATGGGCCACCTCTTTTCCGATGGTGATTTTGACATCGAAAAACTCTCCCTTTTTCACCTTATCCGGAACATCGATAACCGGTACATGCTTTTCCGTTTTCCAGTCTGCGGATTGAAATAGATCTTTGAATTCGGCCATTTTTTTACCTCCTGTTTTTTTTGCTATTATATTTTATGATTCTTTGAATTGGCCCGTTTTAATAAAATTCTTTCCAGAGATCCTTCAGTTCTTCTTCCCCTCGTTCCCTTTTAGCTAGCGGCGCCTCTTTCTCCAATCCCGCCAGCTCTTCATAGGTCTTACGGCGGCTTTGATAGATAATTCCTATGGGGATTTTATCCCCCCATTTTAGAGATTTTTGAAAGGCTTCCGCCCGGTTAAAGGGATCGTAGGAAGTGTTCTCCAGCCGGTATACTCTTTCCTTGTACCAGTCATATGTGTTTGTTTTATTGAAGGAAACGCAGGGCTGAAGGATTTCCAGAAGCGAAAAGCCCCTGTTTTTCACCGCCTTCGTCATCAAACCTTTCAGATGTTCCATTTCTCCCACATATCCCCGGGCCACGAAGCTGCAGTCGCTGGCCACTGCCAGGGCGAGCGGCCTTTCCGGACAAACGGTATTCCCTTCTGGGGTAGTCCCGGTCACCATCTTCGTATCCGAGGTGGGAGAGGCCTGGCCTTTGGTCAGACCGTAGATCTGGTTGTTATGCACGAAATAGGAGATATCTATATTCCGGCGCATGGCATGGATGAAGTGATTCCCCCCTTCGGCATACCCGTCTCCGTCCCCTCCGTCGGCGATCACCACCAGTTGGTGATTGGCGATTTTAGCTCCCGTGGCCACCGGGAGGGTCCGGCCATGGAGACCGTTGAATGTGTTGCAGCGCAGGTAGTGCGGCAGTTTGGCCGCCTGGCCGATTCCAGAGACCATCAAAACTTCTTCCGGTTTGAGATCCATCTCGGCCAGGGCTTTTTTCCAGGCGTTTAGAATACCAAAATTTCCACAGCCAGGGCACCAGGCGATGGGATCGTCACTGTTGAAATCTTTTATTTCTGCCATATCAGTCACCTCTTATCTCTTCAATCCGCTGGGCTAATTCTTGAGGGGAAAAGGGGCGCCCATCGAACTTGAGGACTTTTTTGTCAATGACCAATCCCTTTTCCATTTTCAGGAGTCTGGCGAATTGTCCGGTGGCATTGTTTTCCACGGCGATCAATTCAGCCCCTTGGCCTATTTCCTGGGGAAAGGCATCTTCTCTCAAGGGGTAGATCTCGCTAAAATGGATATAGCCGATATTCATCCCCTTGGAGCGAAGGTGATGGACAGCCTCTTCTATCGCTCCAAAGGTAGAACCCCAGCTCACCGTGTATATTTTGGCCTGTGAATCGGGGAAGACTTTTGGAAGGGACATTTCCCCTATCAATCCGGATAATTTCCGCAATCTTTTTTCCACCATATTCTTCCGCACCTCGGTGCTCTCCGTGATATGGCCCTCTGGGGTATGCTCGTCGCTGTCGGCATAAAGAACTTGATTCGACGTGCCGGGAAGTATACGTGGCGTGATTCCAGATTCCGTGATTTTATATCTCTTGTACCGATAAGGGGATATCTCCTTCAGATCCGTGTCAGAAATCAAACTTTGATTTCCTTTACGAATTTTTTTCAGGTCGAAAGGCTCCTCTGTCCATGATGAATCGTTCAGGTACTGATCCCCCAGGATAAAAACCGGAATCTGGTATTTTTCGGCAAGATAGAACGCTTTGCTAGTCAATTGAAAAGCTTCCCCTGCCGTCGAGGGAGCAAGAATGGCCCGGGGAAATTCACCATGGGCGCAGTGGGCCACGAACAAAAGGTCGGCCTGTTCGGTTCGGGTGGGAAGCCCTGTGGCCGGAGCAGGACGCTGGCAATCTACGATCACAAGGGGCGTTTCGGTCATTCCGGACAGACTGATGCCCTCCACCATAAGGGCCAGCCCTCCGCCAGAGGTGGCGACCATGGACCGGGCTCCGGAAAAAAAAGCTCCGATGGCCATGTTGACCGCCGAAATTTCATCCTCTGCCTGTTCCACTATCAAGCCGTAATCTTTTTTTTTGGCGGCCAGGTATTCCATGATGGATGTTGCCGGTGACATGGGATAGGCGGCATAAAACCGGATGTTAGAGGCGATGGCCCCTGAAGCCATGGCTTCGCTTCCCGTGATCAGCAACTTTTCGGAGTTCTTTTTTCCTGAATATCCCTTGCAGAACTTGTCCCCTTTGAAATTGTCCAGGGCGATATTGTATCCTGCCCGGGCGCATTCCTGGTTGGCATCGACCACCTTCTCTCCTTTGGACCCGAAGGTCTCCTCCAGCAGAGTCAAGAGCGGATCCAGCGGTATACCGAGGATGGCCAATATGGCGCCGGATGCTACGCTGTTAGCCATCCTGGCATCCTGTCCTTTTTCCTCCGCAATTTTTTCTAAAGGAATGGGCAGAAAATTTGCCCCGCTGGGACCTTCATCCTCCAGCTTCCTTTGATCATAGATGATCACTCCTTTCAATTCGTTTTTATAGAGATCCAGAGTATTTTTATCCAGACAGACCAGAATATGGACCTGAGAGGATGTCGCTCGGACCGGAGAACTGCTCAGTCGGATCTGGGAATAATTATGCCCTCCCCTAATCCGGCTCATGATATCGTGATGAGTATATACCCATAGGCCGGAGCGGAGAAAGGTTTTTCCCAGAAGCCCGCTGATCACTTTCATCCCCTGTCCGGCTTCTCCTCCGATTCTTATGGTAACATCGCAAACTGAATCGTTTTTCTTATCAGTCATTTATCTATCCTTTAATTTTGCCATCCATTTGGAATGGCGTCAGATATTTTCTTCCCATTGCCTCATGATTTCAAGGACTTCTTCATCCGGAACATCATACCAGCTTAAGTAGGCTTGGGCCACAGCATGGAAGAACTCGGGCACTTCCAGAATGACCGTTTCATCCACCATCCTGTCGATTTCGCGCGCCACGCGTCCTCCCGAGACAGGAACGGCCACGATTATTTTATCGGCGTTTCTCTTCCGGCAGAGCTCTATGGCTGACATCATGGTCGAGCCCATAGCCAGGCCATCATCTGTCAGAATGACCGTCCTTCCCATGATTTTGGGCAGAGGTTTTCCTTTCCTGAGTACCTTGATTCTTCTTTTTATCTCTTCGCTTTGCTGTTGAATGATCTCTTTGATTTTCTCCTCGGACACCATCAAGGAGCCTTCTTTGAGGATGATGGTGCTTCCGTCTTCGGCCATGGCTCCGAATCCTGCTTCTGGATTATCGGGGAATGGGAGCTTTCTGGCTATCAAAATCGAAAAGTCGGCCTGCAGATGCTTAGCCACTTCATGACCGACTTCCACTCCTCCCCTTGGGATAGCCAGGACCAGAACTCCTCGTCCCTTATAATTCTCAAGGGCTTGGGCTAGCCTTTTTCCTGCGTCTTCCCGGTCTTTGAACACGATGATGTCTCCTCCAGGCTGGCACTCTCAGGATTTCTCTGATCGCATGGTTCGCGTATCCCCGTTCATTGCTATACCGGTCCTTCCCTTGACCAGGTCCCCATCGGCCACCTGGGTCATGTTGGGGCAACGATGGGAGCACGAGGGACAGTGATGATAATAGATGACCTCATTTCTGGGGATTGGCCGCTCCGATTGTTCCACAAGCTACCCGCGCTCCGGCATTGCCCGTGGGCTGGGATACAAAATCATCCTCGCCATCGTGGACGATAACCGCTAGTCCAATAATGGAATGGGAACCGGAAAAGGAGATGTGCTTATCGATACGTTCGTAGTGGGCTTTGCCCTCGGCATCGGCCTCGAGGTTTCCAAGATCCCCTACGTGCCGCTCCATGTCGTTGGGAGCTCCATGTGGCATATTTTCCGGATTGAAATGTCCTCCGGCAGATTTGGCATCCAGGGCACTGCAGTCTCCATATTCATGAATATGGAATCCATGTTTTCCAGGAGTCAGCCCCTCAACATCAGCGACGATCTTTATGCCATCAGCCACCAGGATAAAAGTCACCGTTCCATGAACCTCGCTGCCGTCTGTGGGATGCAAAACTGCTACCGCTGTTGTAATGGTTCTTTCGGATTCCATGGGGACAATCTTTTCTTGGGTTTCTTGTTTTTGGCAGTGGATTCCACTCAATAAAAAGAAAAAGATGAGAGTTGCCATAAAATAAATGGAATTTTTCATTGTTCACTCCTCTTCGTTGATCATTCAAATTTAAATAGATTAAAACTCTATATGATTTGTTATTTTATAGCAAAATGTATGCCAAATATTTTCATTCAACATTCAACAATTCCATCCTGATTTTCTTTTATTATCTTTTGGATTCCAAATTTATCAACTGAGGCGAGCCTCAAAGGGATGGCTCCAAAATTTATGACTGTCCAGAGGGATAAAGTAAGAGATTCTTCCGACAATGCCATGTCCGGTTCTGAAAATGTTTCACGCGGATCACCTTAGGCTGAAAATTGTTCGACTGTCTTAAAGAGCCGGGCTGAACCATTTTTTCGAAATTTAAAAAAGAGAAAAATGCGACTTCAATCTTATTGTACAGGACTTATTCCTGCTATGCAGGACATGCATATCATTAGGAAGGCCATTTTATGTATGGAGGTTTCAAGCGGATTTTCTGGATTTCCGCACATGGCGTCCTGATATTCTTGGTATGGTGGTCAGTCTGGTCAAAGCAATCGCGTTCCTCCTTCCGTGAAGAGGACGCTCTGAATATTTTGAAAAAAGAATGTGCTAATGGAGAGGTCCATAAAGAAAATCGGGGCTAAGAAGAGAGACATTTACTATCAAAATAAGAAGGTTGATTTATTTTAATGGTGATGATGATAAAATTAGGAAGAAAAGTCCAGAATAAGGAGCCTTCCCGAATTTGACTTAAACTGGAGAAAGCGGATAAAATCGCTTTGATAGCTTAAGGTATTTCCAGCAGATAAAGAAAATTGAAAGAGGATAGATAAAATATGGCAAATGTTCTGATTATAGATGATGACAAGCTAGTATGCGATTCCATCGCCAAGGTCATAGAAAGTTCGGGTCACCATCCAGAATATGTTTTAACCCTCAAGGAGGGATTGGATAAAGCCCGTTCAAAAGACTTCGCGGTGGTTTTTCTCGATGTGCGCATGCCCGATGGGTCTGGTTTAGATATTCTTCAAGATATTCAGAAAACAGCATCTTCTCCGGAAGTGATCATAATCACCGGATATGGTGATCCTGACGGGGCTGAACTGGCCATCAAAAATGGAGCCTGGGATTATACTGAGAAACCCCTATCGGTGCGGGAGATAAAACTTCCTTTAACCAGAGCCCTTCAGTATCATGAAGAGAAAAAAAGAGCTTCCTCTTCGGTCAGCTTGAAGCGAAAAGGGATTGTGGGTGAAAGCGCTCAGATTTCTGCCTGTTTGGATATTGTCGCCCAAGCATCTGCAAGCGATGCCAATGTTTTGATAATGGGGGAGACAGGTACCGGCAAGGAACTGTTTGCCTGGGCAATACACAAGAATAGCGCCCGGGTAAATAATAATTTTGTGGTGGTGGATTGTGCTGCCCTACCTGAGACTTTGGTGGAGAGCGTTCTCTTCGGCCATCTAAGAGGTGCCTTCACCGGAGCCGACCGTTCCCAGGAGGGCTTGATCAAGCAAGCAGATAAAGGCACCTTGTTTCTGGATGAAGTCGGAGAGCTCCCCCTTTCGGTTCAGAAATCTTTTTTAAGAGTTTTGCAGGAACGGAGATTTCGGCCAGTAGGCGCTAAACAGGAAGTTAGGAGCGAATTTCGCCTGGTAGCGGCCACCAACCGGGATTTGGAGAAAATGGTCAAAGAAGGAAAATTTCGAGATGACCTGCTCCACCGGTTGCGGACTCTGGTCATCAAACTCCCTCCCCTCAGGGAGATTCCGGAAGACCTGGAAGACCTGGTTATCTATTACATCCGGCGGCTTTGTAACAAGTATAGAATAAACATCAAGGGTATTTCGCCAGGATTCTGGGATGTCCTCCATTCCTATGACTGGCCCGGGAATACGAGGGAACTGATACAGGCCCTGGAAAGGGCTATCATCGGAGCCCAAGATGAGTCGACACTTTTTCCCAAGCATCTGCCTCCTCATATCCGTATCAAGCTGGCGCGCGCCTCGGTCGGAAGCAGAATAGATAAACATATAAGCCTACGGAAAGAATCCGAGTCATCAAACGATCTTCCCACTCTTAATGATGTGCGCGATGTTGCAGTCGGTGACGTGGAGAAACGGTATTTGAACGATTTGATGGCGATTACCGGAAGAGACATCAAACAGGCGTGCGCGATTTCCGGAATATCTAGATCTCGCCTATATACTCTATTGAAAAAATATGGCATTTCATCCTCCCATTGAAAGCCTCTTTTTCCAAGCCTCTAAGTCCTGCAATGCAAGACATGTCCTTCCTGGCGAAACTCTGACTGTTGCAGAGATCATAATATCAGCTATAGAAAATTATTTAAGGATTTCCCCTGAGAGAGAATACCTGTAAGGCAGCTATTTCGGGTAAAGGAATAATTTGGCATGTTTTTTGTTAATCATGAAAATTGAATCTGATGGTTATCATTGTTAGCAGGATTTTTCATGGAGAATGGCATGAGCGTATTTTTGTATTCTTCCAAGATCGGAGAAAAAGAAGACGAAGTCCGTGAAATCATAGGGGAACTATTCCTCGACGATTTGCCGGATGTACTCAGGACCGTCGACCAACTTACTCAAAAGCTTAAGGATCCTTGGGAAGAAAAGCCAATTGTGATCATACTCGCCTTCAAAAAGAGCGACCTCCTTGATTTTATCTCGGTAAGGGAACTGTTGCATTCGGTTCGTCTCATTCTCATCCTCCCTGATGCCGAAGAAGGGACGATCTCTTTGGCTCATCAGCTTCGCCCGAATTATTTAACCTATATCTATGGAAATCCTCAGGAGTTAAAGGCTGTTCTGAAAAAAATGTCAGGATTGAAGTGAGATCTGATAGGGTGAGCAAAAACATTCACTATCGTGATAAATTCAATTTGTGATGAATTTTGTATATAATCTGGAAACATGGAAAAACTGCTAAGCCTTATCGAAAAAGACAAGCCTCTATCCATTATCGTCCACAACAATCCGGATCCTGATTCCCTGGCCTCTGCGATGGGCCTTAAAGTGCTTCTTAAAAAAAAGGGGTGCAAAAAAGTCAGAATCTACTACGACGGACTGGTAGGCCGGGCAGAAAACCAAGCAATGATCAGGATACTGAAAATTCCTTTGTCCAGGACCAAAAACATGACTTTTGTTAAGGGGCGACAATTCATCCTGGTGGACTGCCAGCCATACACCGGAAACGTTACGTTACCGAAAGGAGAGGTACCCGTTGCAGCTATCGATCATCACCCTCTTTCCAGAAAAACGTCCCGGGCGCCTTATCAGGACATCCGGCCTGATTACGGCGCCTGTTCGACCATTATTTATGAGTATTACAATATTTTGGGGATACCATTCCCCAGGGATGTCGCTACAGCGCTGTTTCACGCAATATCCAGCGAAACCCAAAGTTTAGGCAGGGAGGGAAGTCAGGCGGACGAAAAAGCTTATCTCGACCTCCTCCCCCAAATCAGTTTCAGCCAGTTGTCGAAAATTCAATTTCCAGCGATTTCGAAAGAATTCATCTACCATCTCTCGGATGTCCTTGTCAATACTTTCTATTACAAGAATTTTATCGGCGTTATTCTTGACCAGCTGCCTTATCCCGATTTTGTGGCAGAGATGGCGGATTTTCTATTGAGGATCAAGAACATCACCTGGTCCGTTTGCCTAGGGACTTATGGAAATTTGTTGTATATATCCGTCAGGACCACGAATGTCGATGCCAATGCCTCCAGAGTTATAAAAAAAATCATACCCAAATATGGAACAGCCGGTGGACATGATATGATAGCCGGTGCTCAAGTTAAAATTGACAGGAGAAGAAAGAAAAATATCGGGGCCGTCAAAAAGGAAATCGTTAAAAAGATGCTCAGGGAGCTGAACCACCAAACTGTAAAGAACCTTTTCCGGCTAGTGACCAACGAAGAATTTTCCCTCTGAAATCAATCTTTTTTAGATCGGATCCCATAGTTTGCATGATTCATTTTTCATTGAAATTGGTTTCATATCCAAAGTATGGGAATTCCTGTATAATGGGAAAAAATCCTTTTTTACAGTACAAATTCACTGATTTCTAATAGAGAATAGATCGAAGGCGAAATGTTAAGCGTCCTGAATTCAGTAAACTAGATAGAAGGTGGAGATTTGGCATGTTTTTTGGACTTATCTTATTCGGAGATTTTGTTAAGGACGCTGAGAGGGTAATATGAACCGCCCTCGATGGTAAACATAATGCTTGTGGAGGCTTAACATGTTTGGTAAAGGCATAACCTTATTCAGGCTTTTCGGTTTTAAAGTCAAGATCGATTTAAGCTGGCTCATACTTGGCCTTCTTATAACCTGGAGTCTCGCCCAAGGTTTGTTCCCTAATATGTATGAAGGATTGGGGTCAACGACGTACTGGATCATGGGAATAGCCGGAGCTTTGGGGCTTCTTTTTTCCATCGTGTTCCACGAACTCTGGCATTCTCTCATAGCCCGAAGGTTCGGTTTGTCCATGAAGGGAATAACTCTTTTCATCTTTGGCGGTGTCGCCGAAATGACGGAAGAGCCTCCAAGTCCTAAAGCCGAATTTTTTATGGCGGTTGCCGGCCCCATATCCAGTATCGTCCTGGGTTTAGGCTTATTCGGGGTTTATTTTTTAGGAGTCAGCGTTGATTGGCCCAAACCCTTGACCGGTGTTATCAATTATCTTTCCTTCCTCAATTTGATACTGGCGGGATTCAATCTCCTCCCAGCATTTCCTCTGGATGGAGGCCGCGTCCTGAGGTCTGTGCTTTGGGGATGGAAGGATAACATCCGGTGGGCCACCCAGATTTCATCCAAGATCGGTGGGGCCTTGGGAATCGCTTTGATCGTCATAGGTGTTTTGGAGTTATTTCTTGGAAATCTCATCGGCGGGGTGTGGCTGGCCGTGATCGGGTTGTTCATAAGAGGCGCTTCCCAGTCCGCCTACCAGCAAATGCTGATTCGGAGGTCATTGGAGGGAGAAAGAGTGCGAAGGTTTATGAAATCCGATCCGATTACTGTCTCTCCTTCTTTAACTGTCGAGAACTTGGTGGAAGATTACATCTATAAACACCACTACAAGATGTATCCGGTGGCTGAGAACGGCAGACTCATCGGCTGCGTCACTATCAGCCAGGTCAAAACCATACCCAAAGAGGAAAGAGAGACATACACCGTAGGGGAATTGGCTGTGAAATGTTCGGATAACAACACGATCGGGCCAGACGAAGACGCCATGAAGGCACTCACCATCATGCGAAAGACCAATTCTAGCCGTCTGATGGTGGCCGAGGGGGATAAACTGATTGGAGTTATTACCTTGAAAGACATGATGGGATTGCTTTCCCTCAAGATCGACCTGGAGGGATGAGTTATGCGCGGATTTTTCACCCGAAAAAAAAGGTAAATTAATAGAGGGAGGTTATGTATGGATAAAAAAAATGCCTATCTGGAAAAATGGGAAGCTCAGTTAAGGCAACTTAAGGCAAAGATTGATGAGATGGCAGCCAAAGCGGACAAGTTGAAGGCAGATGCCAAAATCGAATATGCCCAGGGGATAGAGGCTTTGAAGTCAAAACAGGAAGAGGTGAAAAGCAAGCTGAAAGAAATGAAAAAAGCAGGAGGAGAAGCCTCCAAGGACCTCAAATCAGGGCTGGGAAGTGCCCTTTATGATTTAAAGAAAGCTGTGGAAAGCGCCATATCTAAACTTAAATAGCACTTAGCCATCAAAAGAGAGAAAATTCTTCAATCAATCGATACAGTCCAGTCGAGAATCTCCGTTATGGTCTCGTCAAGGACCTTTGGACTCACCATGGAGATAGATAGGTTTTTTTAAATTGGGGGGATGTTTAGGGATTCGAGAGGGAATTAAATGAGGAAGTTGAAGGGGGTTTTGTGTATCTTGTTGGTCTGTCTTCCCTTCAGTTTGCTCGGACAGGATGCGATAGAAAGAGTCGAGGTCGAAGGAAATGAGCGGATTCCCGATAGGACCATTCTTCATTATTTTGGCACGCGTTCAGGATTCCTTTATGATAAAGAGGCCATAGAAGAAGGTGTCCAGGCATTGTGGGATTCCCATTTTTTTTCTGATATAGAAGTGGGTGTGAAAAAGGGGGAGACGGGTCTTGTTATCGTCCTTTCGATTGAAGAATATCCTATCGTCGAAAAGGTTGTATTCGAGACGGGTGAAAAAATAAAAGAAGAGGACATCCTGGAGAAATTAGAAGAAAAAAATATCGGCCTCAAACCATATTCCCTCTACGACCCTCAAAAAATGCTTGAGATAAGGCAGACCATAGAAGGGATGCTGGCGGAAGAAGGGTTCGGCCAGGGAGCGGTTTCGTTGGAGACCAGAGAGGTGGGAAGATTCGAGGTGGAAGCCATCTTCCATATCCGGGAAGGCCCGAGATACAAAATAGGAGAAATCACATTCGAGGGGGACCCTAAGCTAAGCCGAAAAACACTCCTGGGTGCCTTCCAAAACAACAAAGTACACAATTTTTTCTCCTGGCTTAAAGGAGAAGACATTTACCGGAAAGCGAAACTGGAAGAGGACCTGGAAAATCTGAGGAGAACATATCGAGACTATGGCTATTTAGAGGCCAGGATAGGTGAGCCTGTAGTCGAGGAGTTCACAAGGAAAGCTGTATTCGGAGGGCCGGTACGGATGAAAAAAATCATCGTTCCTGTTGAAGCAGGCCACCGGTATTATTTAGACGACATAAGCCTGGAAGGCAACGATCCAGCCTTTTCTCCCCAGATATGCCGGTATGTTCTGTTGAAAAAAGGAGAGATTTTCGATGAGGATAAAAAGGTCCAATCTGCGGAAAAAATCAAGCGGTTCTATCAAAACAGAGGCTATCTATTCGTTGAAATCCTGACTTATGAATACCTCGATACGGATAACAAGAAAGTCGATGTGACCTTCGATATCCGAGAAGGAGAGGTTGTCCATATGCGCAGACTCCATATAAAGGGGAATACCTTTACCAGAGATCCGGTGGTGAGGAGGGAAATACTGATTCCGGAGCAGGAGAGGCTTCGTTTGAATCTATTTGAAGAGAGCCTGAAAAAGCTGGCGCGCCTTGGGGTGGCAAGGATCGAGGAGCCCCCCGAAATGAAACCGGACCAGAAAGAACCGGCCCAGATGGATGTCTATCTAGATCTGGTCGACCGTTACTCGAATGAATGGCAGTTGACCGGGGGATACAGCGGCTATCAGGGACTCTATTTTGGCGGAAAATTTTCCCTGGCAGATTTTCTGGGAAAAGGAGAAATAATCGATCTCCTGCTCGAATATGGACAAAGAACCAAAAACTATGTGTTCGGATTATCCAAGCCCTATCTTTTCGATAGGCTCATTTGCCTTCGGTCGAAAGTGTACGACCGGGATATCGTCTATACCGGTTTGTTCGAGAGGAGGGGCAAAGGAGCCCAGGTCGGATTGGATCTAAAGATCAAGGGTTACTGGTGGGCGGGTGTGGAGTACGACTTCGAGAGAGTAGGTGTCGGTACGGCTGGAATAGAGATTGGGGAGATTATCACGGATGAAAATATAAGCAGCCTCTCGGCTTTTTTATCTAGAGATACGGTGGATAATCTTTTTTTCCCAAGCAATGGATCGCGGTGTTGGATATCCGTAGATCTGGCAGACAGCTTTCTGGGAAGCGAAATTCAATATTTGAAAACACAGGCGGAAGGAGCTGTTTTTTTCCCTTTTTTAAAAAATTATGTTCTAGGGCTCCATTTAGAATATCGAAATATTCATCCTATCGGAAAATCGATCGTACCCCGCTGGGAGAAATTTTATCTGGGCGGCGAGAGTTCTATTAGGGGATATGCCGTCTACTCCATCGGTCACAGAAGTTCAGAAAGACAGAATGTAGGGGGAGACAAATCGTTAGTTTTTAACGTAGAATACATCGTTCCGATTTTCGAGACAGTACGCGCAATTTTCTTCTTGGATGGTGGAAACGCCATCAGACTGAGCGATCATTTTGCTCTGAATGAACTCTACTGGTCATCTGGATTGGAGGTGAGATTGAGGCTTCGGAGTATCCCTATTCCCTTAAGGCTCATATTCGCCTACAATAACCGCTTGATCGAACCGGAGGATTCCCATTTTGCGTTACGGATCGCTTTCAGCGCGTACTTTTAATCAGCCTGAATAATTCCATTTAGGCTGGAGCCACTGTTTCACGTCTTTAATCCTTTTAAGGATGAACCTTTTTCCGATCTCGTAATTCTCTTCCCAGTCATGAAAGGACAGCATGCGAGAGGGATCAGGCTCGAATCGAAGATCAGTACACAATGGCAACAGGGAAGACCGGACCAATGAGGCGAAAAAAAGTGGTAAGAGGAAGGAAAAAGGAGTGCAGTAAATTTTATGAAATTAAAGATTAAAGGAGGAAGAACAATGACAGGGGAGACGGATCATTCAGGGATCGATTATTCGCTCAGGAAGAAGTGAACGACTTCAACCGGGCAACCTGGGAGGAGTCTCTGAGTTTTTTTATGGCTTTAGCTTCGATTTGCCTGATTCGTTCTCGGGTCACTTTGAAACGTTGACCGACTTCTTCCAGTGTGTGATCGACACCATCGGGGATCCCGAATCTCATCCTCAGGACCTCAGCTTCTCTTTCTGTCAGGCTGTTGAGTGCTTCTTCGATCTGTTCTTTCAGGCTGATATGAATGGCATGCTCATCCGGAGAAAGATGGAAACGGTCCGGAAGAAAATCGGTAAGTTGGCCTTCTTCTTCCTCCTTAAGGGGAGCGTCCAAGGAAATGTTTTCTTGGGCAACTTTAATGACTTTTCTCACTTCCTGAACGGAGAGATTCATTATTTCAGCGATTTCATCGACAGTGGGATTTCTTCCTTTTTTTTGACTCAATGCACGAGATATTTTTTTGAGTCTGTTGATCGTATCGACCATGTGAACTGGGACCCTTACTGTGCGGGCCTGGTCAGCGATAGCGCGCGTGATGGACTGTCGTATCCACCATGTCGCATAGGTGGAAAATTTACAGCCTTTATGGTAGTCGAACTTATCAGCCGCCCTCATCAATCCGATATTTCCTTCCTGAATTAGGTCAAGAAGCTTAAGACCCCGGTTGACGTACTTTTTGGCGATAGAAACGACGAGCCTTAGATTGGATGCCACCAACTCCTTTTTTGCCTGCTCGCTGATTTTTTTTCCGATAACGATATCTCGAAGGACTTTTCTCAATCCTTGGGAATCGAGCCCGGTTTCTTTTTTGTGTTGGCTTAGTTGACGGTTGATTCTTTTTATTTGTTTTCTTAATAGTTCTTTATTTCTTTTACTACTTGTCTTTTGGACAGAGACATACAATTCTTCCTGGGTGTCTTCCAGTTTGTTGATATCACCAAGGATTTCATTAAGCCTGTCGATGGTTTCTTCTAGATGGGAAGTCTTTACATGCAGATCCCTAATCAAATAGCTTATTCGTGTAACTAAACGGCCTCGAGCAAAAAAGTTCTTTTTCCGCCGGGGGATTCTCTCCAACTTGACCTGGAGCGTTTTAATTTTCTCGATTTTTTTGAGGATTGTCTTTTGTAATTTTTGAAGATCGATTTTAGCGGCATTCCCATCGAAGTCAAAAAGATCGGTGATACAACCGGGATTATACCTTATCTCTTTTTCACAATACAGCACTCGGTCCAGGACGATCCTGGTTTTGGAGACAGCCTTTGTCACAATCTTCCGGCCCCGTTCGATCTGCTTGGCTAAGGCGACTTCACCTTTTTTACTGAGGAGCTGAATATGTCCCATTTCCTGCAGATAAAGCCTAATCGGATCGATCGTTCTTTCCAATCCCTCATGAATTAGTGGAGTTTCTTCCTTTCTTCCGGGCTCTGGAATGACTTTGATGCCGCAAGAGTCCAGGATCCTTAAAAAATCTCTTAAATTGACTTTCGCATCGCTCTTCTTTTGAGAGATCTGTTTTATTTCTTTTGGGGTGATGTACCCTTCTTCCATACCTTTCGATATCAAGCGGTAGAAATCATCCCTCAGACTATCCATATCAGGAATTTTTATATTTTTTTGTACAATCATCCTCATTATTTATAACTATTTAGAGGAGCTTTGCGTTGCATATATATTAGAATATCTTTATAAACCATAAGTGCAAGAATCCTTCGTCATCAAGATAAGATAATAGTCGGGACTTGACCCAATTGGGAAGTTTCTTGCTCTTTTTGCTTATCGAAAAAAAATGGTGGAAAAATCGTAAAAATGTCCTCTTTGCAGACGCACTCCATTCGAGAACTTCACCATAGAAGTTCTTGACCGGTATTCAGGTCCCTCACAGTCTTGAAATCGTGGTCACTCGCGAACCTGGAAAAGGAGAGATGCATAATTCGCTTTCGAAAATTTCGCGCAGCACGTCAAAGCCATACTCCGGCAACAGAACAAAGGGCTGGGAAATTTATTCTCTTTGGAGTAGTGTCCTTCATGGAGATTATGGAAGGCTGGAGATAAGGAAAGGGGCGAGATATGTGGAGATGAGAGGGTGCAAAGGATCGCAGGCGAGCACGGTTCAGATTGTGGATAAACCAGGATCGAAGACCTCACGGAAAAAGGGCTGAAAAGTGGAATAGACCGAAAAGAATTCCTGTTTAACAGAACTATTTCCTGCATAACGAAACGGGAAGCCCGTTTTCCCAACAGAAATATTCTATTAAGAGACCTTCCCTCCCTGAAAATCCAAGAAAAAGATACCATGCTTTCATTTTGGCACATTTTTTGTATTTTAGACGATTAGAGACAAAAAATATGAAAAGAGGAGGCGCTCATAAAGACAAAAGAAATCTTCTCGGCTGGGGATAACATGGAGGTCAGGGCCGCAAAGAAGTCTGATGTTCAATTGCAGCCTGCCGATCCGGACAACCGAATGTATGAAGAAAGATGGTCTTAATTTCGCGTTTATGGAATCTGACCGGATGAGAGGGCCATGGATGAGACAAGATACACATAACTATAGGAGTACCGAATATGTCAAAGAGAGTATACGTTCGAAAAGTGATATTTAGATCATGAAAAAGAAAAAAATCATTACCCTATGCATGAAACCCTCCATCGATATCAGCACCGGTGTTGGGACCGTGGTGTCGGACCAAAAATTGCGCTGTGATGATCCTTTAAGAGAGCCCGGAGGAGGCGGGATCAATGTGTGCCGGGCGATAACGAAATTAGGAGGCATGGCCCTGACAATATTTCCGGCTGGGGGGACCAGCGGCCAGTTGCTTAGAGACCTCCTTGAGAAAGAGGGGATAGACCAAAAGTCCTTTTCTATTGAATCCATGATTCCCGAAAGCCTCATGGTTTTGGAGAAATCGAGCGGTAAGCAGTATCGGTTCAATTTTTCAGGGGCCCGAATTAATGAAAAGGAATGGAGGGAAGCTTTGAAGGTGATTTCAGGACTGACTCCCAGACCAGATTTCGTGGTAGCGAGCGGGAGTCTCCCCCCTGGAGTTCCGGACGATTTTTATGCCCGCTTGGCCCGAGAAGTTTCGGTTTGGGGAGCGAAATTTATTCTGGATACCCACGGCCGCCCTTTGATCGAGGCAACGAAGGAGTCGGTGTATTTGATCAAGGCTAACATAAAAGAATTCCAGGACGTAGCCGAACAGGAAGTCAAAGATGAAATGCAGCTGAAGGAATTGGCTAGAGAAAAGATTTTAGGGAAAAAATGCGAGACGCTGGTCGTCTCACTGGGAGCGGCCGGGGCCATACTGTTGACAAAAGAGAGAACCGACCGGTTTTACGCTCCTGTCGTTCCGATCCGGAGCCGGGTAGGTGCGGGGGATAGCATGGTAGCCGGGATAGTGATGAAATTGGCGCTGGGAGCCTCTCTTAGGGAAGCCATGCTTTTTGGTATAGCGGCCGGTTCTGCGGCCGTCATAACACCCGGTTCCGAACTGTGCAGGAAGGAGGATGCCGAAAGGCTGTATGAACAAATGAAGAAGATGAGTCGAGAAACGTGCGAAGAGGCATCATAGGCGAATAGGCCCATTCATGTGATTCGGTAGAACGATGGATACTGAAAAAAAAGGAGGATTTCATGCACAAAGATCCTAAAGAGTACTTTATGGATAAGCTGGAGGAAAATATCAGAGAAGTCGAACAACAGTTGGATGAACTGGAAACCAAGGTGGAGGATGCTGGGTGGGAACCGGAAATTGATTATGATAATCAGATCGAAAACATCCGCCTCAGATTTGAGGAATTCAAAAGGGAAGCGGAGAGGTACGAAGCGGCCAGTTGCTCCACCTGGAGCGAGTTCAAAAGAAAATGTGAAAACACCTTGTCCCAAATCACAAAAGATACCCAAGAACTTACAGCTCAAATGGATGAAATTTTATTGGAGTGATCAAATGCCGATCACTTATTTCAAGATAACCGTTTTGACATTGTTCTCCTTGTTTTGCTCCCCTATCATATCCGAACAATCGACGATCGCTGTGACAGTAGATTCTTCGGTTATTTTGATACCTGTAAGGAAAGCAGCGACGCCTTCTGCCTGTTGTTGTTTTCATCCGATTCTCTTATCTTGTCGTTGTAGTCGATATACAGATCGACTTTTACCGTAGCGGCAATTTCGGAGGACATAAGATAGATGGAACGTCCGTTGGGTTCTGATATTCCCCCTTTGGTGGTTGCGGTTGGTTCGTTCAAAAGAATATCTTCCTGAGCAATACCGTCCAGATAAAGAGAGGCGAGCCTGCTCCAGGTAAAATAATCCACGTCGTTCTTTTCATAATCTCAAACCTCCTAATATAATTTTCAATCTTCGTTTTCATTATTCGTTTTTCATAAATTCCACAAGAATTATGCCAAAGATCCCCGATCGAACCTCCTAGTAGTTTTTGAAAAGATAGAGTTTTTACTCTCTAGCGGGATAATATTTCGTTTGTCAGGACAATTTTCCGCTGATTTATCTCTATTCCATTACAGATCCAATCACAGTGGGTACTACCTATGGTTAGACGGCAGACCTCTATTCTTTATGTTATGGAAGTTTTGGCACATATCTTGAATAGAGAGGAGATGACAAGATCGAATTCGGAAAGGAGAGAGAATATGCCCCCACCCTCTGCTATTATCGAAGGTCTGAGAGCACTGGCCAATAATTTTGAGTTTATTGCCATATTGTGGCATGTGGTTTTCGTCATTATCATCGTTGCATTAATCATGGGCTGGCGTCCTTCAAAAAAATTGGCTGCAACGGCTTTGGCGGTTCCCCTTCTGTCTGTGAGCATTTTTGCCTGGATCCAGGATAATCCATTCAACGGAACCGTCTTCCTTTTATTCGCCCTGTTACTTGTGATAATAGGCTTGCGATTGTCGATCGGAAAGGTCCAAGGTGCTCCAACCTGGGCTGTGATAATTGGATTCTTGATGGTGATATTCGGATGGATCTATCCCCATTTTTTGGAGTCCGGGCACTGGATCGAGTATTTGTATGCGGCACCGACGGGGTTGATACCCTGTCCTACACTTTCAATCAGCATCGGTTTTGCCCTGCTGGCCAGCGGGATGTCTTCGCGAGTCTGGGCTGTTTCCCTGGCCGTCCTCGGTCTTTTTTACGGACTTTTCGGGGCCTTTCGGCTGGGAGTTCTTATGGATACCGGATTGATTGTCGGAGCCTTGGCTTTCCTTGTTTTGGCTTTTTCAATGAAACCAGCTCATCATTCAGATCAAAAATGATGCTGGCGCAATATCCCGCTACGCAGGACAATTTTCCTCTGATTGAATATCTCTTCTGCTCTCTGAAGCCAAAATTTTTGTATTTATTGTTGTATGGATTTTTTTTATCCCAAGAATAGCGTTGGCACATTACTTGTTGTAGCCCTTTTTGGTATTGACGATGTATTCGAAAAATAGGAACAATGAAAGAAAAGACAGGATATGTTGCCGGAGACATCTGGTATATTTTTTGTATTAGATTCGATTTTGGGTTTCCTTAGCCGCAAAGATCCTTGGTGGCCATCAATGCTAGGCTGATAGAATATACAGAATAGAGATTTTTTGAATGATTTTCTGTCTGGAATCAAAGTTGCAGAAATCGGCTTGGAGGCAGACCTCGAAGCCGGTGAGTATCATTCAACAGGGGAAAATAAAAGTTTCAAAAAGATCATACTAAAGCAATATAAAGCAGTGAAGGAGTGAAAGTGTAGGAGGTGACCATGAAATTATTTTTTACTGACCTTGACGGTACGCTGCTCGATCATGATACATATTCCTTCCAAGAAGCAGAGGAAGTTCTGGCAGCATTGCGGAAGAAAAACATCCCCTTAATTATCTGCACGAGCAAGACACGGGCAGAGATAGAATTTTACAGAGCCGTTTTGAAAAATGACCACCCTTTTGTGTCCGAGAACGGAGGCGCCATCTTTATTCCCAAAGACTACTTTGACTTTGACTTCGGATTCAGCAAAGAAATGTCGGATTACTATGTCATCGAATTGGGCACATCCTATAAAAAATTAAGACAAGCGTTGGAGGAAATAAGAAAACAGGGCGTAGGGCTGCAGGGCTTCGGCGACATGACAGCGGAAGAAGTGGCGCAAGAAACAGGTTTGAGTTTGAAGCAGGCAGAATTGGCCAAAAAAAGAGAATACGACGAGGCCTTCAGGCTCATAAGAGGAGAAAGGCAAAGCCTCATTTCTCTGATCGAGGCTAAAAGTCTTAACTACACCAAAGGGGGAAGATATTACCATATCATGGGCGACAGCGATAAGGGTAAATCTGTTAGGGTTTTGAACGGCCTTTACAAAAAAAAATTCGGAGATATTGTGACTATAGGTATTGGCGATTCAGAAAATGACTTCAGTATGCTCGATGAGGTGGATAGGCCTTACTTGGTCATGAAAAAGAACGATAGTTACGCTTCGGACAAATACAAAAAAGCTGGAGGAGTCGGGCCCAAAGGTTGGGCTCTTGTCATAAGAGAAGAAATGAAAAAGTGATAGACGAAAGATCCGCCGATAGAATCTTGCCAAAAGCTTAGAAGTCTTAGAATCTATCCAATAAAGGAATGGGGGCTGTCTTGTCACTCCCAAATGGTAAAGATGGATTGGATTTCGTTGTTCCTGAACCCACAAAAGAGCAGAACAGGGTTTTGAGAAGGCTCCTAAGGTAGAAAAAAATCCTGAAATCGAAATAAGCCTATATGCAAAAGCTAGATCAACCATCCTATTATTACTCAGCTGAGGATTGACGACTCTTTTTCTTTGGGCGCTGAGAAAACGACCGCTTTTTTAGAAGTCGGAACGAGGCTTCGACCAATACAGCTCCCCCTATTACAGCAAAAGTCCCCAAAAAAGCCGCATTCTGTGATAGGAACTGAAAGTAGAGGAGGGCAAGAAAAAATACGCCTAAAAGAAAGATGTTGAATATCAAAACGGCCTTGTTCCCTCCAACACTCTTTCTGAGTCGGAAATGTGAAACAAGCACGAATATATATATTAAGGTAAAGATGGAACTGGTGATCGATGCAATCCCGTTCATGTTGAAAAACAAGGCGAACGCTGCGCTCAAGGCGGCTGTTATGTACAGCCCTTCGACTGACTTGAACCAGACCTTTCTTTCGAAAAAAACCGGCAGATTGCCGTCTTTCGCCAGGGAATAAGATATGTTGGCTCCGCCATACAGGGTGGCGTTCAATGCCGAAGAAATGGAAAAAAGGGCGCCTATCGAGATGAGCAAAAAGCCGAACTGCCCTAAAAACGGTTGGGCGGCGATGGCCAGAGCATTTTCCTTGGCTTTTACTAACTCGGCCTGAGAGAGATTCCCCACCGCAGACACAGAGATGGTTATGTAGATAAAGAGGACTATGGCAATGCTGATATAAATAGCCCGGGGGATATTTTTAGATGCGTTTCTGATGTTTTCCGAGGCATTTGTGATGAGCCCGAAGCCCATGTAGGACAAGAAAAAAACGACGGATGCATGGAGCATACCTTTGAGATGCGGAGAGTCGAATCGAGGTTGGATGTAGGATGGCCTTATTCTTGATATGCCGAGCGAAATAAACACCACCAATACGGAGAGCTTGGCTAGAACAATATAAAATTCAGTTCTGCCTATCGCTTTAGAGCCGAAAAAATTGAGAACCGTGAAAAAGACAATGATGAGGACTTCCAAAACGGCCATATTTGTAGAAGAAACATTGATTTTCAAAAGCGGAAGAAAATATCCGGCGAAGCCTTTTGCGAACATGGCTATGGACACGACATAGGTTAACCACATCAACACACTCAATGAACCGGTAACCACGCCGTCGCCTATCCCTTCTATAATAAAGGCTATCGGGCCTGAATTGGAAATGATCTTGGTGCCCAGCTTTGCATAAGAGTAAGCGACGATAAGAGCGTAAAAACCAGAAAGCAAAAAGGCTTCCGGCAGGTTTTGTCCTGCAATTTCAGCTCCTACGCCGAAAATGGAAAAAATGCTTGCCCCGATCATAGTCCCCACGGCCATAGAAACGGCTTGCCAAAGTCCCATTGTTGCGTTATGAGGTTTCTTTTCTGCGGGTGTCCTCAATTTGAACCTATCTTTTGAAAGGGATCATTATGCGTGATTTAACTTCAGCCGACAATGGTCACAGCCATTCCTTGAATAGAGTGAGAAATCTCAGAGGCTATACTCTCTAATACTATTACTATGCTCTTGGCTGTCCCTAATACACCTTTGCTAAGGACTACCATGGAGTATGTTCCTTCGCAGGCTTCTTCTACTATTTCTTCTGCAATATCTGTGCAAGCAGGTTCGGAGACTGCGACAATCGCTTTGCTGGCTATGCTGGCCGTCTCTGACTCGTCTAAAGCAATCAATATTTTCGGTGTCATGAATGCTTCCTTATTTATAATTAAGGTTGATTGAGATTTCACTCAATCAACAACCTTACTGCTTTGTTGTCCTTGGAACAGATTGCAATTCTCATGCCATCTGCCATGATAAGGACATATTGCGTTCCGACAAAAAGTTTGTTGAGACTAATCACAGTTCAATTAGATAAATAAAATATTGGTTTTTTGTTTCTCTAAATGTCTTTGAAAAATTGGCATGGTTATTGTTGTCTTCTGAGTCGAGTTAGGCCTGGATTGATAATAAATAAGGAGTGCAATATCCTCTTTTACTTGGAACTTCAAAATTTTCTAAGCCACGATAATTATGGGAAATAAAATAATAGTCTTTCTGATCGCCCATGTTCATCCCTATGGATATAGCTTTCTTTTGTTGATCACTACCATGGAAACATCTGTCTTTCTGGGCCTGTTTGTTCCAGGTGATACTGTGGCCATCCTTATCGGTTTTTTTGCTTCCCGGGAGATAATGAAGCTCCATGCCCCCGACTTTTGATTTGGACTCTGCTCCCCTCGACTTCTGGAATGATGCTTGTTGCCTCGTTTTTTGAATATTATTAAAGACTTCTGTGATTCTTAAAACAAATTCCTGCAACGCAGGAAACCGTCCTGTAAAGAGGGACTAAAAATTGAGTTTTATTCAGCCTTGTCTTCGTCTGGAAAGGCAATTTAAAAGAGACGAGAATTGTTCTTCATCCGAGGAAGTGCAGATTGGCACGAATCTTGACGTTATTGAATTCGATATGAAACAAGCATCATCATTTTACACCTAATACTCGCTCGGGTGAAACGAAAATGGAGGTTATCATGAATTCAGGCCACCGGATAAAGTGGATCTTTGTATTGGTTCTGTTTTTTTGCGGTATTTCTTCGGAAATGCTCCATGCGCAGTATTTCGGACGGAACAAAGTCCAGTTCGAAACATTCGATTTTAAAGTCGCTTCCACCGAACATTTCGACATCTATTTCTACCCCAGCGAGGAAAAGGCAGCCCTGCAAGCGGCACGATTGGCGGAGAGGTGGTACGCCCGTCTTTCGAGAATCCTGAGTCACGATCTCAAAGGACGGCAGATCCTTATCCTGTATTCGAGTTCGCCCCACTTCCAACAGACAACGGCCATCCCGGGCATAATCGGAGAGGGGGTTGGAGGAGTAACCGAGCCGCTGAAAAGAAGGATCGTTCTGCCCTTGGCAGCATCTCTGGCGGACACGGATCATGTCATAGGACACGAGCTGGTCCACGCCTTCCAGTACGATATCACGTCGCAATCCCATTCGAGCTATGCCATGGGAGCCCCCTCGGCCTTGCGCATCCCTTTATGGTTCATCGAAGGCATGGCCGAATACCTCTCCAGGGGGCCGGCGGATCCATTGACTTCGATGTGGATGCGGGATATTACTGAACGAAAGAAGATCCCTCAGTTCAGTCGTCTGGATAATTCACGATATTTTCCCTACCGGTACGGACAGGCTGTCTGGGCCTATTTAACCGGCTTGAAGGGAGATGAGGCAGTGGGCACGATTTTGAAAAGTGTGAGCAAGACAGGTGACTACAAGGCGGTGATTGAAAAGTACATGAAGGAACCATTCAAGAAGCTCTCCGAGGGCTGGAAAGAATCCATGGAAAGGGCTTATCTTCCGTTGGCTCGCGAGACGATTTCTCCGGGTAGTATAAGCCATCTGTTGATCAAGAGTTCGGAAATGAACACACTGAATGTTTCACCTTCGCTCAGTCCTGACGGAAAGCAGATCGTTTTTCTTTCTACTCGAGACCTTTTTTCGGTGGAAATGTATCTGGCCGATGCCCAAACCGGAAAGATAAAAAGGAGGCTGACAAAGACAGATATCAATCCTCATTTCGAGAGTCTCGAATTCATCAAGTCTTCGGGTTCTTGGGACTCGGCAGGGAAAAAATTCGCTTTTTCAGCCATAACCAAAGGGCAACCTGTTTTGACGATTCTCGACGTGGATAAGGATAAGATTTTAAAAGAAGTCAAACTGGCTGACCTGGGGGAGATTTTGAATCCCACTTGGTCATCGGACGACCGGTTTATCGCGTTTTCGGCCCAGGCAGGGGGATTTACTGACCTCTATCTCTACGATTTGACATCAGATCAGATGAAGAAACTGACCGATGACCCCTATGCCGACCTCATGCCGGCTTGGTCTCCGGATGGGCGGTTTATCGCCTTTGCCACCGAGCGTTTTTCCACCGATATGAGCACGCTGAATATCGGAAATTTTGATATCGGCCTGATGGAGGTGAAGACGGGCGATGTCCAGAAGGTTTCCGGTTTCAGCGGTGCAAAAAACATCGATCCTCAATGGTCCGCAGACGGAAAGAGCCTGTATTTTGTCTCAGATCAAAACGGCATCAACGACATCTATAGAAAAGATTTATCCAGCCAGGAGATTTTTCAGGTCACCAAGTTCTACACCGGCGTCAGCGGCATTACGCAGACATCTCCAGCCATTTCGGCTTCTCGAAAATCCGATCAGCTTGCATACTGTTTATATGAGGATGATGGATATGATATCTATATCGTGGATTCTACGAGCGATATGGCAGGGAATCCATCCATAAGCGAATTCAGCGGGGAAAATCCGGACATACTTCCCCCCAGAAAATCGGATTCGGGGGAAGTGGCAGCTCTTCAACAGAATCCTCTTTTCGGGCTTCCCAGTGAAACCACTTTTCCGGTTCATCCCTATAAGCCGCACCTAAAATTGGATTATATCGCCCCTCCACAATTCGCAGTCGGTGTGGACCCTTTCGGAACCTATGCGGGAGGTGGGGTGGCCTTTTTTTTCAGCGATATTCTCGGCTACGAGAGTTTGAGCACCATGCTCCAGGTCAGCTCACGGCTGAAAGACACGGCGGCGCTGGTCGCCTATCAATTCAGTAAATACCGCTGGAATTGGGCCATAGCCGCCCAGCGTTATCCTTATGTAACCGGCGCCTTTGCTTCGTATATCGGAAGCTCAGGTGGAATTCCCGTAGATGTAGAAGAAGAATACCTTCAGAGGCAGATTTTCTATGAGGTGATGGGGATCACCCATTATCCTTTCAGTCAGGTGAAAAGGTTAGAGTTTTCCCTCGGATACCAGTACATCGACTTCTCGCAGGAGATCGACACCAGGATTTACTCGCTTATCGATGGAACGCTCCTGTCCCGTGATTCTCAGAACCTTCCGGCTCCCGATAGCCTGCATTTCGGGTCGGCCAGCGCGGCTCTGGTTTATGACAGCTCTTTCTTCGGTGCGGCCAGCCCGATTCTGGGCCAGAGATATCGATTCGAGGTTTCTCCTAATGGGGGAAGTTTTTTCTATTACGCCGTGATGGCCGATTTTCGCCGTTACTTCATGCCCGTGCGGCCCTTTACGCTGGCTGTCCGGGTTATGCATTACGGGCGCTACGGATCGGGGGCCGAAGACCCCCGGTTCTATCCTCTTTTTATCGGATACCAGGACCTGGTCCGCGGGTACAACACGGGTTCCTTCAGCTCAAGTGAATTCAGCAATGGGGGCAGCGATATATTCGACCGTCTTTTCGGCAGCAAGTTGATCGTAGCCAACGCCGAGATCCGTTTTCCGCTTTTCCAGGTCTTAGGCATCGGAAAGGGATACTACGGGATCCTTCCTGTGGAATTTCTCGCCTTTTTTGACGGTGGATTGGCCTGGGACAGTGAGAATAAAGCCTGGTTTCTGAGAGGAGGAGACCGCAAGCCCGTCTTCAGCACTGGTGTCGGCCTACGCATGAATGTCTTCGGTTACGTCGTTCTCGGAGTCGATTTTGTTCATCCCTTCAACCGCCCGAACAAAGGCTGGTATTTTCAGTTCACATTCGTACCTGGTTTTTAAATGGCCCGGATAAGATGGCAATATGGATAATAAATAAGGAAACTCAACCCTGTTTCGCCTCCAGATTTGTCCCACAAAACAGGATTTTGTCTCAAAATGCAGGACATGAATGAGGAAAATTGTTATGAAAGTATGCGATTCTTTCACGCTTTACTGGGAAGAAGTCGAGGGAGCGGTGAAAAAGTTCTTGGCACATTTTTTGCCTCTAATTTGGAAGAAATAAACATGAAAATGAGAAATTTGAAATGATGGAAGATTCAAGCGTCCAACATTATTATCTTTTAAGGAGGTTTTCAGATGTTTAAGAAAATGAGAGGTATTGGAATTGGAATTATCGCACTCATTTTTGTCTTCGCTGTTTTTTATGTCGTCGCTTTAGACGGGAAGACCACTCCCGAGGGGACGAAAACGGCACCTGAGGAAAGTCATGCCGCATCACTCCAGGGACCTCAATCGCGGGCTCTTGTAGAACAAATAAGCGAGGCATTTGAACAGGCCTCATCTAAGGTGAGTCCGGCGATCGTGTCGATTTTTGCCGAGCAGGTGGTCGAAGTCCAGAATCCCTTCGGAATGCCAGATGATGCATTCAAGGATTTTTTCGGCGGGGACTTTTTCAGGCGCTTCTTCGGCGCACCAGAGCCGCAGGAACAAAAACGAACCGTACGTAGTTTGGGCTCAGGAGTGATCGTGTCCAGAGATGGATATATTTTGACCAATAATCACGTGGTAGAGAAAGCCGAGAAACTTTCGGTTGTGGTCGGAGACAAAAAAACGTATTCAGCCAAGATAATCGGAACGGATCCGCCGACCGACGTGGCCGTGATCAAAATAGAAGGTAAAAACTTGCCTGTAGCCTCCCTGGGCAATTCGGACGGCGTAAAGATCGGCCAATGGGTGATCGCAGTGGGAAATCCTTTCCAGTTGATGCATACTGTCACCGCGGGCATCATCAGCGCAAAAGGCCGGTCCTCGGTAGGTCTGGCCGACTACGAGGATTTCATCCAAACAGATGCTTCCATCAATCCAGGTAATAGCGGAGGGGCATTGGCAGACCTCGAAGGGAATGTCATTGGGATCAATACGGCCATAACCAGTCCTTCCGGCGGAAATATCGGCATAGGATTCGCTATCCCGATCAATATGGCTAGACAGGTTATGTCAACGCTTATGTCGGAGGGAAAGATTTCCAGGGGTTATCTGGCCATCTATCCTCAAGACATCAATGAGGACCTGGCCAAGGCTCTGAAATTGAAAAGCACCGAGGGCTCTCTTGTGGCGGATGTCACTCCAGATGGGCCTGCTGATAAGGCCGGGATTAAACGGGGAGATGTGATTGTGGAGTTCGATGGGAAAAAAGTGGAAAATAGCATTCAGCTCCGCAACCTAGTAGCTCAAGTCTCTCCAGGAAAAACTGTCGAAGTGGTGCTAATCCGAAACGGCAATGAGATGAAGTTAGACGTTCGTCTGGGAGAAAGGCCGAAAGGGCCGGAAAGCGAATCTCCTGCGCAAGGACAGCCCGAAGAACAAACGAGCCGGAAACTCGGAATGAGCATCCAGACCCTAACCCCCGACTTAGCGGATCAGCTAGGGTATGAAAATGTCAAGGGCGTGGTTGTCACTGATGTGGCGGCGGGAAGCCCGGCTGATGAAGCCGGTCTGCAAAGGGGAGACTTAATTCAGGAAGTCAATCGAAAGGCAGTCCAAACAGCACAGGACTTTGAGGATCAACTGAAAGGTTCTAAGAGTGGCGATGTCGTTGCTTTGCTCGTTAGACGCGGAGCAAATACATTTTTTGTTGCCGTTAATGTGCAGTAAAATATTGTCCGATGAACTGCTCACATGTAAATTTTCAGAAAAATGGAGGAAAATATCATGAAGAAAAATGAGAAATTATTTGGCTTAATTTTTTCTTTAGTTTTAGGTTTTCTTTTAATCGCTTTCCTTGGAGCCTGCAAATCCGAAGAAAAAATGGAAGAGAAAAGCGAAATGACAATCATCAGCAAAGACATGCTCATCCCTGTTTTCGGCGAAGGCGAAGGCTCGACATCAGGGATTTTGGATGTGAGTCAGGAACCCGATGAATTGAAAATTTCTTATTATTTTTTCACTGAGGATATGAGCCGTTTTGACGAGGAGATTGAGGGTGTCCTGGCTCCAAAGATTCAGGAATTATACAGGACTATTCCTGAATTGGACCGCGTCGCTTTCACCATCTATGTCCCGGCATTGGGTGAAACTCCTCAAAAGCCTTATGTCTCTTTTGCAGTCACGCGCAAGCTGGTCGAAGAAACGGATTGGGATAATTTATTGGAGCTGGAATTCTTCGATGTCGTCGAGGATGTCAAGTATTATGAGTGATTTTTTTGCTTTCTGAAGACCGGTCATTCTGGACCGAATTTTCTGCGTGTGATGGACTCTGTCGATTGAGCGTAAAATATGGATAAAGCATCATCCTTACCTAAAAATGATGGAAAAAGGGGAAAAATGCAGGTATCCGAATATCTAAAGGATCTGGATACCTCTGTGGATGGGCTTTCCCAAGAAGAAGCCGAAAGCCGGCTTTCTCGCTATGGACCTAACGAGCTCGAAGAGAGGAAAATCAATCCGGTCCTTAAATTCCTTTTTTATTTTTGGGGGCCTATTCCCTGGATGATAGAAGTTGCCGCTATCCTTTCTCTCTTGGTTCGGCATTGGGCTGACTTTGGAATCATTTTTGTCCTTCTGCTAGCGAATGCTGTTGTCGGTTTTTGGGAAGAATACAAGGCCGACAATACAATCGCCGAACTTAAGGCTAAGCTGGCGCCCAAAGCGCGGGTTAAAAGGGATGGGAAATGGCTCTCGATCCCTGCTCGTGAGCTGGTTCCCGGGGATATCATCCGCTTGCGGATAGGAGATATTGTTCCCGCAGATGTCCTCTTGCTTAAAGGTGACCCTCTGCAAATCGATCAATCAGCCCTGACAGGCGAGTCTTTGCCTGTTTCCCGGGAGGAGGGGCAGGATGTCTATTCGGGTTCGATCGTCAAGCTGGGAGAGATCGATGCTTTGGTGCACGCCACCGGCGCAAAGACCTACATCGGCAAAACAGCGCGGCTGGTGGAAGGAGTGAAAAAAGTCAGCCATTTTCAGCGTGCAGTATTGAAGATAGGGGATTATCTTATTATCGTTGCATTGGTTTTGGTGGTGCTCATACTGGCTGTCGCTCTTTTCAGAGGCGATAACATGATCACGGTTCTTCAATTTGTGCTCGTTCTTACCGTGGCCGCTATTCCGGTGGCCATGCCGACGGTTCTATCGGTCACCATGGCGGTGGGTGCGCAAATCCTAGCTAGGGACCAGGCGGTTGTCAGCCGATTGGCGAGTATCGAGGAGCTCGCCGGAATAGACATTCTTTGCTCGGATAAAACAGGGACTCTGACCCAGAACAAGCTCGAGTTAGGAGATCCGTATTCTGTCGGCGATATCGGTCCGGCCCAAGTTATTTTCGATGCGGCCTTAGCTTCGAGGGAAGAGGATCAGGATCCGATCGATCTCGCGGTTCTCCGAGGGATGGAAAACAAAGATTTATCCTCTTTCGAAATAGTGCATTTTCAGCCCTTTGATCCGATCCAAAAACGTACCGAGGCACAGGTGAAAGATTCCTCCGGAAAAGAGTTCAAGGTATGCAAAGGTGCGCCTCAGGTCATCCTGGATATGGTTGAGATTTCGGATGAGACTAGGTCAGAGTGTGAGGAAAAGATAGATGAATTTGCCAAGCGCGGGTTTCGTTCTCTGGGGGTTGCGCGTACGGATAACCAGAACAAATGGAAGCTAAGAGGAGTGCTTCCTTTATATGATCCTCCGAGAGAGGATTCAAAGGAGACCATAGAGAAAGCCCAAGATATGGGAGTGGATGTAAAAATGGTTACCGGCGATCAGGTGGCCATCGCCAGAGAAATCGCCCGCCAACTGGGACTGGGAACGGACATACTGGACGCCAGCCTTTTCTCAGAGACCAAACACCATGAGACAGGCCGGCTCGCGGATGCAATTGAAAAAGCGGATGGATTTGCCCAGGTCTTTCCCGAACATAAATACCATATCGTGGATGTCCTCCAGAATAGGAAGCATATAGTCGGCATGACCGGAGACGGTGTAAACGATGCCCCAGCCTTAAAAAAGGCGGATGGAGGAATCGCTGTTTCTGGAGCAACCGATGCAGCGCGTAGTGCGGCTGACATAGTTTTGATGGCACCAGGGATCTCCGTCATATCTAGAGCAATTAAAGAGAGCCGTAAGATTTTCCGGCGCATGACGAATTATGCGATTTACCGAATCGCCGAGACAATACGTGTTCTTCTGTTCATGACTCTTTCCATCCTTGTTTTCAATTTTTATCCAGTTACCGCTGTGATGATCGTGCTGCTGGCTTTGTTGAACGATGGAGCCATATTGTCCATCGCTTATGACCGGGCGCACTATTCGAAAAAACCTGAGAGATGGGATATGCATATCGTGTTGGGAATAGCCACTGTGCTGGGAATTATGGGGGTTCTCGCCTCGTTCGGATTATTCTATCTGGCAAAGCAGATTTTTCATTTTAACCTAGATACCATTCAGACCCTGATGTATTTGAAATTATCGGTGGCGGGCCACCTTACCATTTTTATAACCAGGAACAAAGGACCTTTCTGGTCCTATCGGCCTGCTCCCATTCTCCTTGGGGCCGTGCTCGGAACTCAGACTTTAGCCACTTTTATTGCCGTTTTAGGATTGTTCATGGCCCCTCTCCCTTTGAAATGGGCACTTTTCGTATGGGGTTATGCCCTTGTCTGGTTCATGGTCAATGATTTGATAAAGATCCAAGCTTATAAAATTTTTGACCGGCATATAACCCTTTTTTCAACAAAGAACGCCAATTGACAGAAGTTACCTTAGGACAAAGAAGCATGAAACAAGAAGAATCAGAAAATTTAAAGGAAATTCTCCTGGCTGTAGATGGATCAAAGATATCCTGGAATACGGGGACCACATCGATAGAAGTGGCCAAAGTCCTCGGGATGAAGATATCAGGATTGTTCGTGATAGACGAAGAACTGGTGGTGAATGATTACGCAGACTATAGAAATGAATTAGGAGTAAAGGATCTTTCGCTCTCTCGCTCCGAAAAAGCGGCTCTTTTCGAAAACAAAGGCCGCAAGATTCTTCAAGCTCTGAAGTCCAAATATCAGGAGAGCGATGTCTGGGCGACGACAGAAACCGGATTAGGGGGAGTGGAAAAGACGGTCCTTGATCAGGCCAGAAAGGCGGCTATTCTGGCCGTCGGCCGGAGGGGAAACGGGCATCCTGACACCTCCGATTACCTAGGCAGCAATTTTTGCCGTATAGCCCATTCAGGAAAGCTGCCGCTATTGGTGGGGGGAGATAGCGCAAAAACCATAAAAAAGATCCTATTGGCTTACAATGGAAGAGAGCGGGCACAAAAAGCATTGGCCTGGATTAAACGTTTTCTCGATCATGGGACGTTCGAGATGCTTGCTGTGATCGTAAAAGAAGAAGACGACTCATCCGATCAATTCTGGAAAGAAGAAATTAAATCTGAATTTTCTCGAAACAAATTAAAAAATTTCAGATTGATCACTCGAAGGGGAAATGCCGGAGAGCAAATAGCCAGGACAGCAGTCGAGAGCGAGGCGGACCTTCTTGTCATGGGAGGTTATCGCCATAAACCCCTTTTGGAGTGGTTGGAGGGGAGCACTTTAGAATCCGTTTTGAAAAAAATGTCACTGCCGATTCTCGTTGCCTGAGACCTAAACCCTCGCCTTATTCCTTCCTGCGTAAAACCGGACGAATAACTCTTCCCGTAATGCCGCGATAAATCGTTTCGACCAAGAAGGCAACACCAACCATAACCACAAGTACCCATAGCTCTTTGGGAGATTCCGTCGCTCTCTGCCAGATCAGTGCACCAAGGGCGATAATGCAGATAATCACTCCAAAGATGGCTAAAGGTCTTCGGCTTCTGGTTACTTTATAGAGGCGAAAATTGGAGGCATTGACAGCGGCAAATATCAGCAGAAAACCCGCACTTCCCATCATAGAGATACTGGAAAGGTCGAAAAGGTTGGCGACAACAAGAGTGATTCCCGAAGTTATAAAAAGCCCTTCTATCGGACGGTTCCAGATCTTCTTGTCCAATATTTCGGGCAACTCTCCGTCTTTGGCGATAATGTAGCTGACGCGAGAGGCGCCATACAGCGTTGCGTTGATGGCCGAAGATGTCGAGAGAAGGGCAGCGATAGCGATCATTATGAATCCGAAACTGCCCAGAAAGGGCTTTGCGCTCTCAGCCAAGGCATAGTCTCGGGCAGCAGAAATCTTGTCCACCGAAAGGTTCCCAATCGTTACAGTGGAAACGAGCACATAGAGCAAAATAACGAATCCGACGGCTGTATAATAACCTCTAGGAAGAGTCTTCTGGGGATTTCTGACATCTCCGCCGGTATTGGCGATAAGCTCAAATCCTTCATAAGCCAGAAAAATGATCATTCCGCCCGCAATCAGATAGGGGGTTTTTGACCAGGTATCCGGCCTAAGTCGGTGGAAATTTATGGTTCCGAACCCGGCTGCTATGAAAAGCAACAGGATCAACACCTTGAAGCCTACAATCCATTCTTCAAAACGCCCGACGACAGAGGCTCTCATCGCATTCAAAAAAGTAAGCAGGATTATGATTCCGCTGATGAGTATATGCTTCATTAAAGGCTGTAAATGAGGGGTAAAGAAGCTGCTGCCGTAGCTTCCGAAGGCATAAGCATAGAGGGACAACATGACATTGTAGCTCAACCACAAGAGAATATTGATCCCACCCACGATAATTCCTGTTCCGAACGCATGGTTGAGAAATTCTACTGTCCCCCCTTGAGTGGGAAAGGCTGTGGATAAACGGGCATAAGAGTAGGAAGTGATCAAGGCCACCAATCCGGCAAGGGCAAAAGCAATAGGCGTTCCCCCTTTGGCGAGAGAAACGGCAAGCCCCAGCACCGCAAAGATCCCTCCTCCGACCATTCCGCCGATACCGATGGAAACCACCGACCAATATCCGAGAGATCTTTTTTTTATCAGTGGTTTGGTGGAATGCATCTGGTTTTTAAATGGCTACAGCTTCTTCTTTACATAGCCGAATGTAATGACAATCATGAAAACGATTAAAAGTATCAAGAAGGACGCGCTTATCAAGATTTCAAGGGCCTCTTCTTTTTTCCTGGTTTCTTTTTTATCGATATCCGAGGGAGTGGCATGCAGAGCGGATACGGTTTCCAAGGTGAGCGCCAGAATCAGGGCCACGATAAAAAATGATAGCCAATAGATTCCCAGAAAGGCGGGTCCCACAGGAGTTATCCAAACTCCTCCTGCCCAGGAGGTAAACAAGAGGAGGAGAAAAATGATGATGATCCTTTTCC
The DNA here is from genome assembly GCA_964400735.1 of uncultured Eubacteriales bacterium. Classification (GTDB taxonomy): domain Bacteria; phylum Acidobacteriota; class Aminicenantia; order Aminicenantales; family Aminicenantaceae; genus CAYNVQ01. The sequence goes on from CAYNVQ010000001.1 coordinate 75,202, forward strand.
AAGACCTGTATTTTCTTCCGGAAACGGTTAAGACAATCGTGAAGAACAGGGCGATGATCATTGCCATCAAAAAGTCTCCAATAATCATGTGATGCTCCTTTTTATCAGCATTCCGTCAAAATGTTCGGAAATCGAATCATTTTTTGCTTCGAGAATGACGATATTTTAACATATTTTGGCATATTTATTGCCCATAGTAAAAATAAGGCCATGCCATTTTTACTTCGATTCTCATAAATTGACCTAGGTCAAGGATAGCCGGTTCTCAAATGCTTATAATGGAATTGGGCAGACAATAGAATGACAAGGAGGTCATCATGTTTAAAGAAATAAAAAAAGGTATTTTCTGGGTTGGCCAGGTGGACTGGAAGATCCGGGAATTTCACGGAGCCGAATATTCTACTCACCGCGGGACGAGTTACAATTCTTATCTGGTGAGGGATAAAAAGACGGCCTTGATCGACACGGTCTGGAGACCTTTTGCCCAGGAATTCGTCGAAAACCTCATAAGCTCCGGTCATCTGGACAAGATAGACTATGTGATTGCCAACCATGCCGAGGTCGATCACAGCGGCTCTCTGGCCGAGCTGATGGAACAAATCCCCGATGTTCCTGTCTACTGTACGGCCAACGGAGTCAAATCCCTCAAGGGGCATTTCCACCGGGACTGGAATTTTGTGCCGGTTAAAACAGGGGATATGCTGGATTTGGGGGCCAAAAAGCTTATGTTTGTCGAAGCCCCCATGCTTCATTGGCCGGATAGCATGTTCTGTTATCTTACTGAAGACAATATTCTGTTCCCCAACGATGCCTTCGGCCAGCATTATGCCACAGAACTTTTTTTCAATGATCTGGTGGATCAATGCGAGCTTTTTCAGGAATGTATCAAATATTATGCCAATATCCTGACACCCTTCAGCCGGCTGGTGGAGAAAAAGATCGATGAGTTCGTCGGCCTCAATCTACCTGTCGATATGATCTGTCCCAGCCATGGTGTGATATGGAGAGATAATCCTCTGCAGATCGTGAATAAGTATGTGGAGTGGTCGAAAAATTACAAAGAAAACCAGATCGCTATCGTGTATGACACCATGTGGGAGGGGACACGAAAGATGGCGGAGGCCATATCCGAAGGCATTCGATCGGCCGATGAATCGATCCGGATCAAACAGTACAGGATTTCCCACTCCGATAAGAATGACGTGGTCACAGAGGTTTTCAAATCCAAGGCTCTATTGGTGGGATCCCCCACCGTTAACCGGGGAATTTTATCTGCCGTGGCCGGCTTTTTAGAGGAGATTCGGGGTCTCGGGTTCAAGGAGAAAAAGGCGGCGGCTTTCGGTACCTATGGATGGAGCGGCGAGTCGGTGAAGATGCTCAACGGAGCGCTCGAGAAAGCCGGTTTCGAGATAATAAACGATGGGTTGAAGCTGTTATGGAATCCCGATGAGGCGATGCTGGAAGAATGCGTGAATTTCGGCAAAGAAATTGCAGCCAAGACAAAAATGCCATGAAACTTCTGGTGGGGAATATCGCGTGTAAAGAATATCCTCACTGAAATTAATTTCAATCAGGGGCAAGGCTTCAATTAGTTCCTAAATTCCTCGGGCATTCTCTTCTTCGTCTGTTAAACAGTATAATTTTGACAACATATAAGTGCTGTGCTAGAAACAGAGGGATTAAAGTGAATGCCTCATTCTTGGGAGTGAAAAAATGAAAAAGATGATTTTCTACTCTCTGTTTGCCCTGGCGGTTATTTTTGCTGCTCTAGCTGGCTTTCGAATAGATTCGGGACAGAGTAGGGATGATCGGTCTTTGTTAACTCTAGACCAGATCTTTCTCGAGCGCAACTTTGAATCCGAACGCTTTGCAGGAGTCGTTTGGTTCGAAGATGGCTCCGGCTATTCGACTCTCGAACCTTCTCGAGCAGGGGATAAGGGAAAGGACATTGTGAGATACGATCCAGTATCGGGCCAGCAGGAGGTCCTCGTCTCAAGTAGCGACCTTGTGCCTTCCGGCAGATCAGAGCCCCTTGATGTGGAGGACCATGCTTGGTCAAAGGATGGAAAAAAGTTGTTGATCTTCACCGACAGCCAGAGGGTATGGCGGCGAAACACACGAGGGGATTTTTGGGTGCTGGATATGGAGAGCAAAAAGCTCCAGCGGCTAGGGGGGGATGTCGGAGCTTCAATCCTGATGTTTGCCAAATTTTCTCCTGATGGAGACCGTGTAGCCTATGTGATAAAAAACGACATCTATGTGGAAAACCTGAAATCCGGAAGAATCGAGCGGATAACCTTTGATGGTTCGGAGACCGTCATCAATGGCACTTCGGACTGGACATACGAGGAGGAGTTCGGTATTCGGGACGGTTTCAGGTGGAGTCCCGATGGCCGCCACATTGCTTTCTGGCAGTTCGACAGCAGCGGTGTCGGGGAATTCCACATGATCAACAACACGGATACCCTCTACCCACGGATCATATCGTTCAGGCATGCCAAAGTGGGAACGGACAATTCAGCCTGCCGTATCGGAGTCATCGATGCCGATGGCGGAGAATCCCTCTGGTTCGATCCCTCGGGAGGAAATTCAAAAGCTCATTACATCGCCCGCATGGAATGGGCCGGGCCACAAGAAATCGTCTTTCAGTGGCTGAATCGTCTTCAGAACACCAATCAGGTGATCCTTGGTAACATTCGGACCGGAGGCATCAGAACTTTGCTGACCGAGATAGACGATGCGTGGGTAGAAGTTCAGGACTTCAAACGGACCGATGACGGCCGGACTCTTCTTTGGCTGAGCGAGCGCGATGGCTGGGAGCACCTCTACAGTGTAGCCAGGAACACCGGTGAAATGAAACTTTTGACTCCAGGTGACTTTGATGTCATCGAGCTCGAGTCGGTGGATGAAGAGAATGACTGGATTTACTTCATCGCCAGCCCCCAAAATCCCACCCAAAGGTTTCTTTATCGGACGAATCTCGAAGGAACATCAAAGGTCGAGCGGGTTACTCCCGAAGAAAAGTCAGGATCGCACCGCTATTATTTTTCTCCCGATGCCCAGTGGGCTATCCACACCGAAAGCTCCTTCGGCAATCCACCACGAATCGAGCTTGTGGCATTGCCCGAACACAAGGTTCTTCGGACGCTTATTGAAAATGAGGATCTCTACGGCAACCTGAAGAAGCTATCGAGGGGAGAAGTCGAATTCTTTCGTGTAGATATCGGAGAGGTGGAGCTCGATGGCTGGATGATGAAGCCTCCTGATTTTAACCCGCGGAAAAAATATCCGTTGCTTTTTCACATTTATGGAGAACCGGCCGGTTCTACGGTTCGGGACAGTTGGGGAGGACGAAATTTTCTTTGGCATCTGATGCTGACCCAGAAGGGTTACATTGTGGCCAGCCTAGATAATCGGGGAACAAATGTGCCGCGAGGTGGAGCCTGGAGAAAGAGCATTTATCGTCAGGTCGGGATACTGGCCGCTGAGGATCAGGCTGCAGCCCTGCGCCGGATGCTTAGAGACCGTCCCTACATCGATCCCGAAAGAATTGGCATTTGGGGTTGGAGCGGGGGTGGCCAGATGAGTTTGAACATGATCTTCCGTTATCCGGAGCTCTACAACACGGCCATGGCCATCGCCTTTGTGAGTGACCAGCGCCTCTACGATACGATCTACCAGGAGCGCTACATGGGCCTTCCCCACGACAATGAGAAGAACTACATCGAGGGCTCTCCCGTCACCCATGCTCACCGGCTGCAAGGGAATCTTTTGATCGTTCATGGAACCGCTGACGATAATGTCCATTACCAGAACTTCGAACGCCTGGTCAACGAATTGATCAAGCACAACAAGCATTTCACCATGATGTCCTATCCCAACCGGACTCACAGCATATCCGAAGGGGAAAACACGACCAGACATCTATTCCAACTCCTGACCAAATATCTCTTGGACAACATGCCGTCGGGTCCAACTATTCCTTGATAGAGGAGGAGGGGAGTCAGACCGGAATTCAGGTTCGTTTTGATCCCCTTTTCTCCATGATCCAATCGACAATCCCTTGTGGAAACATTTCGAAGAAGGCTGCCATCCCTGACATGAAGCCGACCTTATACCGGCGTTTTGGTTTCCGGTCGGTTAGCGCTCGATGCACAGTTTTGGCCACTTCAACAGGATCTGTTCGTCTTTGATCAAATTCAACCAATTCCTGCTGTTCCTTTTTCAAAGCTTCTTCGTATAGCTTCAATTTTTCTTCCGGCCATTTTTTTAGGGCTTCTTTCAGTTCAAGACCTGTTTTTTCCGGTGCAGAGGTCAGGATCCCCCCACAACGGATGAGAATGCTCGGGATGTTCCAAGGTAACAATTCGATTCTCAGAGTTCTGGAAATATAGTTCACCGCAAAATCGCAGGCGTGGATGTCCGATAAAAACGGGATAGGAAGCAGTGCAGGCGTGGCAATCCAGAGCACCCGGCCTTGGGCCTGGCGAATGAGCGGCAGAAAAGATTGAAGCAGAGTTGTAGGGCCGAGAATCCGCGTCTTAAGTTCGGTATGAAACCGTTCTAGATCCAGAAGTTCAATGGGGGCGATACTCCCTCCGCCCGCATTGTTTATGATGGCGTATAATCCTTCAATATTTTGTCTATCCAGTTCCTTCGTAACAAAATCGAATAAGCCAGGAAAATGTTCTTCCTTGGCGAGATCGAGCGGATAGGTGGGGATGAGATTCGGTATCGATAATTTTTGCAGGTCATTCACTGCATTTTCTTTTCTTACCGTCGCAAAAACGAGGAATCCTTTTTGGGCAAGGCAAACAGCTATCGAACGACCGATGCCGGACGAGCTGCCTGTGACCATTACAGCTTGATTATGACTTGTATTTGGCTTTTGCGAATTCATTACATTGCCTCCTCTTTAGGTAAAGGATGCATTCACAACGAATATTTATTATAATCTTATGTCTTCATTTAAGCCGATGTAAACATGAAAAAGCTCCGGAATTTTATCTTTTTTTTAGCGGCCTTCATTATTTTTCTGATTCCGGTGCTGCATACCGATGAACATTCAGGCAATAACCCGCCACCGATTCAAGCCATCCAAGCGAAGGAGCCCATCCGCATCGATGGCATTCTGGATGAAGAGATCTGGCAGAGAGAGGGCTTTACTGGCTTCCGTCAGTCCGATCCTCAAGACGGCGCACCTGAATCGGAGAAGACGGTCGTGTGGGTGGCTTTCGATAGAAATTATCTGTATGTGGCGGCCCGTCTCTTTGACAGTCATCCTGAAGAGATCGTCAGCCGGCTGGGACGCCGCGACGCAGAGGTGGAGTCCGACTGGTTCGTCTTTGCCGTGGATCCTTATTTCGACCGCAGAAGCGGATTCTTATTCGCTGTAAATCCAGCCGGAAGTATCATGGACGGAACCCTTTTCAACGATGAAGGGAAGGACCTTAGCTGGGATGGAGTCTGGAAGTCGGCGGCTCGCGTCGACGATCGGGGCTGGGCTGTCGAGATCCGGATTCCCTACCATCAGCTTCATTTCAAACAGAAGGACTCTTACATCTGGGGAGTCAATTTCTTCAGGACCATCAAGCGCAAGAATGAGCAATGTTGTTATGCCTGGATTCCTAAAGAGGAAAGCGGGTATGTTTCCCGTTTTGTCGCTCTTAACGGCATTAGCGGTATACAGCCGGGACGTGTGGTCGAATTTCTGCCCTACACCTTGGGCAGAGCTCACTATAGCCCGGCGGTTCCCGGCGATCCCTTTCATACTGGTTCTTCCTATGCAGGAAACGCCGGTTTTGATCTTAGATCCTCCCTTCAAACCTATTTGACCTTGAATCTGACCGTCAATCCCGACTTCGGTCAAGTCGAGGTAGACCCGGCTGTCATCAACATCAGCGACCAGGAAACCTATTATGTGGAGAAAAGGCCGTTTTTTGTCGAAGGAGCCGACATCTTCCGCTTCGGTTATGGCGGTGCCAATGCAGTACGGGATTTAGGGTGGGATGAACCCAGCTTTTTCTACAGCCGGCGCATCGGACGTTCCCCTCAAGGGCACATAGCCAGCCCTGGCTTCATCGAATCTCCCGATTGGACCACTATCCTGGGTGCGGCCAAGATCACCGGAAAGGTTGGCGATGGCTGGAATATCGGAGCCCTAACAGCCCTTACCCAGCGGGAGTACGCCTCTGTCGACATAGAGGATGAACGGTCGACGCTGGAAATCGAACCCTTCTCTTCCTACAACGTTCTGAGAGCTCAGAAAGAGTTCAGCGCTGGATTTCGAGGACTGGGGTTTATCGCCACTGGGATCTGGCGCAACCTCAGGGGACCGTCATTGGAAGACATCTTGCCCCGAAGCGCTTTGGGCTTTGGTCTCGATGGATGGACCTTTCTGGACAGCGATCGAACTTGGGTGATCACCGGCTGGTTGGGCGGCACCCAGGTTCGCGGAAAGGAAACAGCCATCACCAGGCTGCAGATGTCTTCCCTTCATTACTACCAGCGTCCGGATGTGGATTATGTCCGGATGAACCCGAACGCCACCAGCCTCAGCGGCTGGGCCGGACGCATGTATCTTAACAAGCAGAAAGGTCCCATGGTGTTCAATATCTCCTTGGGGGCTATGTCTCCCGGATTCCACGCAGTGGACATGGGCTACCATACACGGGGGGATATCATCAACGGTCATGTAGAGGCCGGTTACCAATCTTTCCATCCCGGGAAGGTTTTCCGCAATTGGAAGGCGACCCTCACAGCCTGCAGGAGTTATGATTTCGGGGGCATACGGACAAATGAAAATTATGTCCTCAATGCCACGGCCCAATTCTTGAATTATTGGAGTGTTGGCCTGTATCTTAGCTATGATCCGATCCGCTACAGTCATTGGCTTACCAGAGGCGGACCTTTGGCCCTTTATCCATGGGGAGCCTCGCGTCAACTCCTTATCAGCAGCGATAACAGACAAGCTGTCATCGTTTCCCTATCCGGTCATTACCGCACTCATCCCTACGGGTCCTATAATTATTCTTTAAGGGCATCCCTGCGCTGGAAACCGAACAGCAACCTCAGCTTGGCGATCGCGCCGGAATATTCCTGGAGGCACTCTGTCGGACAATATATCACCCAGGTGATCGATCCTCTTAAGATAGAAACCTATGGGGTACGTTATATTTTGTCGGATGTTATCCAGGAGACGGCCGCCCTGGAATTAAGGCTGAACTGGATCTTCACTCCCCGACTCAGCCTTCAGGCTTATCTCCAACCCTTCATCGGGGTAGGAGATTTTTTCAAGTTCAAGGAGCTTCGGGCTTCCCGGACCTTCGACTTCGATGTTTTCGGTGAGGCTCCTTCCACTATCGGGATGAATGAAGGTATCTATACTGTCGATCCGGATGGTGAAGGGCCGTCTCCATCTTTTTCCTTTCGCGATCCAGATTTCAACCTTAAATCCTTGCGCGGCACCATTGTCCTTAGGTGGGAATACCTGCCTGGATCGACCATCTATGCGGTTTGGACCCAAAACCGCGCGGACTACTCCTACCCCGGCGAATTCGATTTTGACCGCGACTTTTCCCTTCTTTTTCGGGCGCCAGGGGATAACATCTTTTTGTTTAAAATAAATTTCCGCTTCATGTTGTGAAATTCGAACAGATGACTTTTATTCTGATCATCCTTTCTAATAGTCTTCTCTCGCTTATAATCCTGAAAAAAAAGGAAGAAACCGGGTGCATTATCGTCTAAAAGATCTAAGATGGTTGAATTTTGCTTAGGTATTAGATCATCTTAGCCGTTATTCAATCATTTTCTTAAAAAAATAAATAGTTCTCCTTCAGGGAGGAAACGATATCCTTCAATGCGGACTGCTTCATTTCATCTTGAGGAGAAATAAGAATCATTCATCGTAAAACACAAATTCGGATAATCAGTGTTGTTTTTGTTCTTTTCGTGTTTGTGTCCTTCCTATCCAGTCAGGATCGTACCAAGACCATCCGTATTTCTCGAATAAAAAGTCCCCCTTCGATAGACGGCGTTATACAGGACAAATGTTGGGAAGGTGTTCAGCCTGTATCGGGATTTTTCCAGTTCGACCCGGTGAACGGCGCGAAGGCTTCGGAAGAGACCTTAGTTTGGGCGGCCTATGACGAAAAAAATCTATACCTCGCCTTCCTGATGAAAGATACCCAGCCGGAGAAGATTTGGGCAGAGCTAACCCCCCGGAACACCTACGAGAACAATGATTCAATCACTGTGATCCTGGACACCTACAATGATAAAAGAACGAGTATCGAATTCACCGTGAATCCCAGGGGAGTCCAGAAAAATTCCGTGGAAACCATCTGGAAATCCGGTGCGGCGATCCGCTATGACGGCTGGTCTGCGGAGATGGCCGTGCCCTTCAAATCATTGCGTTTTTCACCGGAGGAAAACCAGATATGGGGGATAAATTTCGAACGTTACATTCATCGTTTGAACGAAACAGACTATTGGACAGATGTCGACAGAGATATACCTCGCCTTCATCAGATGGGAGAGTTGACTGGACTGTCCGGAATACGCCCAGGGTATAATCTCGAGTTTTTCCCCTATGCAGGCTTCAGGTCTTCGCGGTGGGATGGAGAAGAAGATGACAAACTGGCCGCGGGCCTGGATATCAAGTATGGGATTCTTCCGAACCTCATTTTAGATTTGACAGCCAGCCCCGATTTTAGCGAAGTGGAATCCGATCCGTTCATCTACCAGCTATCCCCTTATGAAAATTATTTCCGGGAAAACAGGCCCTTTTTTACCGAAGGCAGCCAGTATTTCGAGCTCGCTACAGAACAAGCCCATTACTGGGGCCCCGAGCTCATCTTGTTTTATTCGCGGCGTATCGACAATCCCAAAATCGCCGGGAAGATTTCCGGAAAAACCGGGGGATATTCCTTCGGCGTGCTGGGAGCACTGAACGATGAAGAAGAAGGGGATGCCTTTTTCAGTATCGTTCGGGTTCAAAAAGACGTATTCAAGAATTCTCAGATCGGGATCTATTATGCAGGGATGAATACCTCCGGAGATTACAACCGGAATTTTGCGCTGGATTATAACTTCAATTTCAAGGACATTTATTATCTTCGCGGCATGAGCGCCATATCATACAATCAGGGTGCGGCGAAAAAAGATAACGGCATGCATATGGTCCAGTTCGAAAGGGATGCCGATGCCGGTTTGCAGCTATCGATGGTTTTCCAGAGAATCGAGGAAAACGTGAAGGTAAGAACAGGGTTTATCAGCCAATTGGACTACCAAAACACCGAAATGAGCACGGGATATGCCTGGAGATTCAACCAGGGGCAGCTCAAAAGGATCAGCCTGGATATAGGTGGGAATCTTAAACAGGACACCCATGGCAATACAACCGGTCATTCCTTCGATCTTAGATACTGGACGGAATTCCTGGCCAAATTCAGTATCCATGGCGGATTCTATGGGGGACGCAGCCGGTATCAGGTACTTGATGAAGATGATGAATTGAATTGGACTGAAGATTTTATCGCTACCTACGGCGGAGACATAGACTTCCACTGGGAACGGGGAGGCCTATTTAAGGAAATAAGTATTGAAGCGGAGTGGGAAAAAAGAGGGATTTATAACGAGGATTTTACCGGTGTTGAACCCGGAAAACACATAAGTATCGAAGCCGAATTGACCTTTCGGCCCAAAAGCTATTTGGAGTTGTCATTCAGCAGCGACTGGATTCAGCAGGTTATCGATCGAACCGGAGAAAAGGTCTTCGACGGAGTCACTTATGAAACAGCCTTGCATTTTCAACTGACACGCAGCCTTTTCCTGAGCACCAGGCTCCTGGGAGAAACGCGGGAAGACCAGTATAACTTTGATTTTCTTGTCGGGTATTATTTCGGGGCCGGCAACGTCATCCAGCTCAGCTATAAAAAGAGTGCCAAAACAGAAGGTCTGGAAAGGGAAGGAGGCCATTCTATTACGCTCAAAGTGTCCTATCTATTGAGAATCTGAGGTCACGGAAATTGGTTCATTTTTAGCACAAGATATGAAAAAAGGAGGATAGCTCTTTTCCAGCAGTGATAGATGTGATATATCTTCGTTCGTGATAATGTTGACTATTTTTAAAAATAAGGATGTGATTCAAAAATCCGACTTTTTTGCAATGATAGCTAGAGTTAACGTACCGTTTGGAAGCTTCCTAAAACTTAGGGTTCAGAGCGTGGCTAGACCATGCCATCAAATAAAAATTGAGGTTGTCCCAAAGTGACATGGATGGAGTATCGATAAAAGCTGCAGGAAAATGTCTTGATTCAAGTTCAGATTTTTAACGCCATTCCTTCAATATCGTGCCGGCATTCTACTGTACCTTTATTTAATTTCCTGTCCCTTCGGGACAAAGCAAAAAAATAATTTCAATCCAGGAGGTATGGGATGTCACAGTATTTTAAAATTATCTTAAGGCCCCTGCTCGTTCTTTGTCTGGTTTGCGGTTTATCCGGTCTCGTATTTTCCCAGGGGGCGGGAGAAAGCCTGATCAAGGGCCTCAAGTGGCGCAACATCGGGCCGGCCAACATGATCGGCCGCATCTCGGATTTCGAAGCCTTGGAGAGCGACTTTACACAAGTGCTAGTCGCGGGTGCATCGGGAGGTGTCTGGAAATCCATCAATGCGGGAACCACATGGGAACCGATTTTCGACAGGTACGGCTCCTCATCCATCGGAGATGTGGCGTTCTTCCAGAAGGACCCGAATATCATTTGGGTCGGGACAGGGGAGGAGTGCTCCCGGAACAGCATTGCCTGGGGAGACGGCATCTATAAATCCACCGATGGGGGGAAAACCTTCTCCCGGATGGGACTGGAATCGACCCAGACCATCGGACGGGTCATCACCCATCCCAGCGATCCCGATATCGTCTATGCGGCTGCGACCGGCCATACCTGGGGGTACAGCGGAGATCGAGGACTGTTCAAGACGATAGACGGGGGCAAGACCTGGCAGAAACTGACCGATGGACTGCCCGATGACGGCAAGACCGGCGCCATCGATCTGGTGATGCACCCGGAAAATCCGGACATACTTTACGTCAGTTTCTGGCAGCGTCTGCGTCAGCCCTGGCGTTTCGATTCGGGCGGGCCGAATGGGGGAATTTTCAAGACGACGGATGGAGGAAAGACCTGGACCAAGCTAACCCAAGGACTCCCAGCCGGAGAAGTGGGACGGATCGGACTGGCCATGTCCCGCAGCAACCCCGATGTCCTTATGGCTGTCGTAGAACACGGCTTCCAGCCTCAACGCACGATCCGGGAAGGACAGACTCAGAAGCCCAATCCCGACTACGAAGACATGACCAAGCTAGGAACCGGAATTTACAGGTCCGAGGACGGAGGTCAGACATGGATGTACATGAACCGCACAAATATCCGCCCCTTCTACTACAGCCATATCTACATCAACCCTCTTGACGATAAGCTGGTGTATTACCTGGCAACCTCCATGCAGTATTCCGAAGACGGAGGAAAAATCTTTAAGACCATAAGGGGACTTCATCCCGATTTCCATACCATGTGGCTTGATCCGACCAATAAGAACCGGTTCTACGTCGGACAAGACGGGGGGGCATCCCTTACTCACGACCATGGGAAGACATGGATATACTTCGACAACCTCTGCATGTCGCAGTTTTATGCCATCAGCGCCGACATGCGCGATCCCTATTATGTCTACGGCGGACTGCAGGACAACGGCACATGGGGAGGACCCAGCATGAGCAGGGAAGGGATGATCCTCACCGATTTCTGGTTCAACATCGGCGGAGGAGACGGATTCTACACCCAGAATGATCCGACGGACTGGCGTATCGCTTACTGTGAAAGCCAGGGGGGGAATATCCAGAGAGTTAACATAGAGACACGGGAGAGTTCACGGATCAGGCCTTCACGAGAAAGCACCTATAATTGGAATGACTATGTGCCGCCTCCCCCCAAGAAAAAAGAGGAAACCGAGGAAGAACAGCGCGGCATGTTCGGCCGCCAGAGGTCTCCTTTCCGCTTCAACTGGAGCACACCCATTTTCCTTTCTCCCCACAATCCCGATACCCTGTATTTCGGCGGAAACCATCTTTTTAAGTCCATCGACCGCGGCGATCACTGGATGATCATCAGCCCTGACTTGACCACCAACGATCCCGAAAAACACAGCAAGCCCACCGGAGGTATCACCCTCGATCAGACGGGGGCGGAAACCCACTGCACCATAACCACCATTTCCGGATCTCCTCTTGTTCCAGGTCTTGTCTGGATCGGGACGGATGACGGCAACGTCCAGATTACACGAAATGATGGCGCCAAATGGACGAATGTCCGACCAAATGTACCCGATGTTCCTGGAGGGATTTGGGTGAGTCGAGTGGAAGCCTCCCGGTTCGATGAGGGGACGTGTTACCTGACCTTTGACGGGCACAGGAGCGATATTTTTGCCCCTTTTGTGTTCAAGACTACAGATTTCGGTCAAACCTGGACCGACATAAGCGGAAACTTGCCGGATGACGGGCCGGTTTATGTTATCCGTGAAGACCTGAAAAACAAGAACCTTTTGTTCGTCGGCACGGAATTCGATGTTTTCTACTCCCTCGATGGCGGGAAAAACTGGACAGATCTCAGCCTCAATATGCCGACCGTCGCTTTTCACGATTTGCTGATCCATCCTCGAACCCACGATTTAATTTCCGGAACCCACGGACGAGGCATTTGGATACTGGACGATATATCTCCCCTTCAGCAGGCCACAGAAAAAGTCCTGGCCTCGGAAGCACATCTTTTCGAGAACGAAACCCCAGGTACCCGATGGCTGGACATTAGCAGGGGAGGCTATGGCCGCGGCAACCTTTACTTTGCCGGGGAAAACCCCGCCTCGGGTGCGACGATCGATTTTTACCTCAAAGAGAAGCCTTCCGGTCCTGTGGAAGTGGAGATCGCGGATGCCACAGGATCACTGAAGACAACCTACACCTTAAAAGAGATCGATGCAGGAGTGAACCGTCTGAGGTGGGATATGCGGTTCGATCCCCCCGCCGAGAGACTGAAGCAGAGCCTTACCCAGATGCAGAGCATGATGGACAGAATCCTTCAGAGGCCTGAAGTGGAAGAAGAGCCGAAAAAAATAGTCGAGGAAGCACTGAAAAAGCTCAAAGAACCCGGTCTCAGCTACAGAGATGCAGTGGCCATACAGTCAGAAGCTTTCGAGGCCATCGGTTTTGGCGGCGGCATGCGATTCGGCCGTTTCGGCAGGGGAACGGGAGCCACCGAAGCAGAGCCTGGAACCTACGTCGTAAGGATTAAGGTCAACGGCGAAACCTATACGGGGAAGGTCTCCGTTCGTCAGGACCCTATGTTAGAAGGCGCAGAAAACTAGAACACGCTAATCTTTGGCTAATCTGTCTGCCAATTCGAAAACGGTCAGATAGCTCAACCTGATGATTTTTTCCAGCAATTCAGGACTGACTTTATCCACCGTATCGCTGGGCCGGTGATAATCTTCGGTCGTGGCTGCTTCAAAGTAGGCATAGGGAATTTTGGCTTGTGCAAACGGATAATGGTCGCTTCCTCCAGACGGCCGTTCCGCTCTGTTTAAATGAAGATGAAGGCCGACGTAGTCGTTGTTTTCTCTAACGATATCTCCAATCTCAGGATAATCGGCATTGAACTCGAAATTGGCATACCTCTTGGCGTCGATTTTTTCTAACAGCTCTTTTCCAATATCCTGGCCCCATCTTCTGGACATCATGGCCAGAAGTTCTTTATCATAGGGCCGGCTGATCATGTCCAGGTTCAGATTGGCGGCAGTTTTGGTGACAAAAGGATGTGCCACATAATAGTAAGAACCCAGGAGTCCTATTTCTTCCCCCGTCCAGAGGGCAAACACGATCGATCTTTTGGGCTTGACCGGATTTTTCGCAAAAGCCTCAGCAATCTCCAGAACCCCTACAGAACCTGACCCATTATCGTCGGCTCCGTTGAAAATGTGGTCTCCCCTGCGGCCGAGATGGTCCAGATGGGCGCCGATGACGATCGCTTCGTTTTTGAGTTCGGGGTCCGTTCCTTCGATGAAGCCCAACACATTCATGCTGTTGAATAGGTTTGTCTCCGCTTTGCTTTCGATCGTGAACGACATTCCTTCCAGAACCATGGACTGGCTCTGCAGCGTTTCCTCGATCTTTCCTTTCAAAGTTTCTATATCCTTTCCTACCAGGCCTAGAATGGCATCTGCCATGGTTCGGGAAATCTGGATCGTCGGAATGGAGTCCTCTGTCCTCGAAGGCCTTACATCTTCGTACAGCGAAATCCTGCGACGTAATGCGGAAATCGGCCTTTCGTCGTCGATCTGTTGGGCATCGAGAGTTCTTCGAGGGATATCAGAAGTATCTTGAGGAGAATTTTCAACCAGGAGGATTGCCACTGCTCCCAGTTCTCTGGCCAAATCGAATTTAGGAGAACTCGTCCGCCTCATTCTTCGACGCTGGGGATAATACTTTTCCTTGAGGTCCCCTTTATTGAACGGAGATTCGGGATTGTCTTTGCCTGGAGCCTCAGAAAGCATCATCACGAACTTTCCTTTGACATCGAGGTTTTTGTATTCATCGAATTTCAAAGAGGGCTCCTGGATGCCATAGCCCACAAAAACGATGGGAGCGGTCAATGTTTGACTCTCTGATGCATAGTATGAATAATCCATTCCGGGCTGAAAGGTTTTGCCCTTTTTCAGCATCCCCTTTTGCCATTCGACCGTCGCCATTCCCTCAGTCTCCAGGGTTTCTATCATGGCGATATTCTGAAAGTAAGACCTTTTGGTTTCCGAAGGGGGCCGCTGCCCCTGCATCATTCTCCGAAAATCGAAACGGGGACGAATGATATCGCCTGCAGGTTCGATGCCCCAGAGTTTAAACATGCTGGCGGCATAATGGGCAGCGATCTCGTATCCCGGAGCCCCGGTGTCTCTTCCTTCTAGAAGGTCAGAAGAAATGAATTCCAAATAAGTAACAGCGTCCTTGCCTGTGATGGAGTCGAAACCGGCTTTCACCTTTTCCGGTGCTGGCTGAGTTTCGGTCATGATGGAAAAATTCTGCATCGGATCGGGCTTTTCTTCGGCTTGTTCCTGCTGTCCTAGTGTAGAAGATAACAGAGAAAAACAGAGAATAATGATTAGCAGTGGTGTTTTTTTCAACCCGTACCTCCTGTTAGAAAATATGTTATTTTTGCCCAAGAATATCATAGGATTTTTAATCACCCACTATACTCCAACTTCCCCAATGGAACAACATTTTTATTATCGCGTGCATCTTTAATACACCACCGCAATTCTGGGGACGTAAGTCTGTAGATGGAGTGGGTTCCGACAAAATCGGACAAGCGAAGGTTGCATTCTGGTAGTAAGCCCCGTATGTAAGGGTTCTTGACTTTACGACCTTTTGCCTGAATTCCTTTATTTTTGCCCCTGAATCGATTACAATAAAATTCAATAATACAAGATGCGGCGGAAATAAAAGTAATCATACTCAGTTATTTTTTTATCATTCTTAACATGTGACCGCCTCATCGAAGAGGTCCATCGATGAAAAAAATCCTGGCTTACGTATTTGCCGGCATTGTTCTATCGAGCACGTGTTTCTCATTAGGAAAAATCGAGGTCAAAGGTCGGGTGATCGACCATGAAGGCAAACCATTGGAAGGGGTTATGGTGAAAGTCCTCGATACCTCTATTACCACCGAAACCCAATCCGATGGGACATTCATTCTTGAAGGTCTGGACCAGGAGAAAGTCTTCATCATGTTCTCTCATCCTGATTATTTCGTTCACAGCATAGAGGTTATCCCCCAAAAGGCCAAACAGATGATCGAGGTGAGCCTGGCCGCAAAGAATCTGATGCTTCTCACCATAAAAGAAGAAATCACAGTCACGGCCGAAGCGGATTCCATCATTGATGTTGCGCTTCCCTCCCATAGAACCATCCTCCCCAGCAGCGTGCTGGCAGAAATGGGGACGTCGAACATCGCAGAATCAGTGGAAAAAATCCCAGGTGTCACAGCGATAGGGAAGGGTGGGTATTCGATGTCGCCGGCGGTTAGGGGCCTCGCCGAGCACCGTGTTCTGCTTCTCGTCGACGGCGTGAGAATCACATCCGAGCGGAGGATCGGGGCAAATGCCTCTTTTGTCAATCTCAGCGATATCGACCGTATCGAGGTGAACCGAGGGCCCTACTCGGTTTTTTACGGGTCAGGAGCTGTCGGTGGAATCATCAACATCATCACCAAGTCTCCCTCGGCTTATTCTCCATTGAAGGGGAATTTCCGACTCAGCTACAACACAGTCAAAGAAGAGAGAGCCGGTTCGCTGCATCTCAGCGGTTCGCTCGGGAAACTCGGGTGGATGGTGGACGTGAACGGGAAAAAAGCCGATGATTATTCTTCTCCGGAAGGAGTGATCGAGCAGTCCCGTTATTCGGACTATGATCTCGTTTTCAAAGCAGCCAGAGAAGAAAAAAACTCCCGGTTGTATATGACATTTTTCCATTGCAGGGGTTCCGACATCGGCAAGCCGAGCCCGACATCCAGGTTAAAGCCCCGCTGGTATCCGCAGGAAACCAATACTCTATTCAACTTGGGATACGAAGGGAAGAACAAGTTGTTTTTGGACACCCTCAATGCCAGCGCATTTGTTTACTGGTCTTCGCTGGAAACCCAGGGGGACAACCTCCGCAACGATGATCTCACTTTATCGAAAAGAAACCTGGCCGAAGTCGAAGGGGTCAATTTCGGGTTTAGAGTCAGGGGAGGAAAAGAACTGGGCCAGCGCCATAACTTGAGCTTTGGATTCGACTTCTTCGGACGGGAAAACGTCAACGATAACAACATCGAATGGCAGTACGACAGGAACGAAAACATCACCAACCGTATCGAGGAGACGTCTCTGAACGATGCAAGACGCAGCAATTTCGGATTTTATCTCGACGATAAAATCCAAGTCCTGCCTTCTTTGTCCCTGAATATCGGGGCCAGGTTCGATACTGTGCGCACAAGCAATCTGACTCTCCCGGAAAGAGCTCGACTATCCAGGGGGGATGAGTCGTTCAGCGCCTATCTGGGGACAATTTGGGATATTTCTTCCCGGTTTTCCCTTTTGGCCAACATCGGAAGGTCGTTCCGTTTTCCAACGGTTAGCGAGCTTTTCTACAGCGGGCTGACAGGAAGGGGGACCATTTTCGGCAATCCTGACCTGGAGCCTGAAAAGGGACTGAACCTGGATCTGGGACTTCGTTACATCAGTGAAAAATTGTTCGCCTCTGTTTACGGCTTCAGCAACTACATAAGCGATATCATCCTGAAATTTGCAGGTGAAGGAGAAGAAGAGTATGACTACAGAAACCTGACAGAAGGAAGGATCATAGGGCTCGAGGGGGAATTCTATTTCGCTCTGGCGAAAAACCTGGAGTTATTCATCAATTTCCACACCATGCAGGGGAGGGAAAAAGGGACAGCCCATCCGCTGAACTACATTCCGCCTGCCCGTCTGACTTTTTGGACCAAGTATTCTCGAGGGCCTTTCTGGTTCGAACCGAAAATCATGCTGATCTCGTCCAAAACAGATCCTGGCCCCTTAGAAGTCGAAATCGATGGGTACACCCTGGTGGATTCTATTTTTGGCTACAAAGTGAATGAAAATCTAACCCTGTTGGCTATAGCACAGAATATCCTGAATGTGACCTACTTTTCTTCGGCTGATGAACAGGGCGTTCTCGCACCAGGGCGAGGGGTCGTGTTTAGAGCCACGTATTCGTTTTAGCCTCTGGAAATTTCTTATGCTCTGTCTTTTTTTTATGCCTCTAGAAACTGTAACCTAGACCGAAGGCAAAACCCCAGGTCTGTTCCTGGTAAGTTTCGTTAAAGGGAAGAGGAAATTCCAGAATCGTCAAGGTTCTATCCGCATCCGTGTATTTTACGTAAAACACTCCAAGGTCCAGGTCGAGCTTGGGCATCAATTTAATACGCCCGCCAAAAGCAAAGGCATTGCTGGAGAGCTGATGGGAAAAGTCGCTTTGGTATTCTTGGCTGACACCGACTTTCGTATAAAGGTATCCGGCACTGACCAATAAGCTATCCGTCAGGTCGTATTCGAATCCGATTCCTATATCAAAGGAGTTGGAGTCGACGAACTCTTCCTGCCCATTCCAGTTGGCGTTTTTGTCGAAGAACATATGATAGGAAACCATGAGGCGGAAATCCGGGGTTACCCCGTATTCCAGACCCAGTGACAGTATGGCCGGGATATCGTTGCGGAATGTGTATCCGTCCTGAAACTGCTCGCTGTTGCTGTCATCCACAGTGGTATCATTGGTCAGCTCCAAGTTGGTTTTGAATTCATAACGTATTCCGATGTTGAAATTTTCTGCAGGTCTGATATTCAAGCCCAGAATAGGGGTCCAGGCCGAGCCGGTCTGTTTGACATCCACTTCTTGATCCATGACCATAGCCGCATAATCAGGCTGGTTTATCAGGGTAAAAAATTGGGCGGCTGACATCATGTTCCCATTCGGATTGATTTGAATGTCTTTGAGTTCACCCGTGTACTCATTGACCGCATAGATGTATCTTATTCCTGCCGCAACGGAAAACATCTCATCGATGGCATAGGCTGCATTCACCTGAAATCCGTAAAAGACAGACATCCCTTCGAAGTCCATATCAACCGAATACTGGGTCGTGGGAATTTGAAAACCTGAGACTAAGGAAGGCAGAAGCGAGAGGCGCCATTCAAAGGACGGCAATCCGGTCTTAAAATGGGCTGAACCACCGCCTGAGTTGGGGCCGAATCCGAAAGAGAGGGCAAATTTGTCCATTTTATAGACCGCAAAGAATGAAGGAAAGATGGGAACCTTTACATCTCCGACATATTTGGGGTTGTTGAGAAACGGGAATGAATCGATAACCGTTTTTTCCTGGAATACTGATTGGTTGTGAAGGGCGAGATGAAAACCATCCTCAAGAAAAACCACGCCAGCGGGATTGTAGTAGACCGCATCGATGTCAGTTGAGGCATTGCGTGCCAGGAGCCGAAGATACTGGACGCTCTGGTTCGTGTTGGTGATGATCGTTCCAAAAACCGTCGACACGGTAAGAAATAATACAACGACTATAAAAGTTATGCCTTTTTTCATGGAACCTCCTTCTCGATTTGATTCGGTACCCACGTCCCTAATCCGGGTACTTCCCGAATATATACAAAATTTTTTTCTCCGATGCAAGATAAATTATAGAAGGAGTAAGAAATTTACCTAGGGAATTTCCGGTGTTGATTGACAAAGTTTTCCCTTGAAATCCTGAACTTCTATTCTTTGTGATCCTATTTCTTCTTCTCTTCCATCCTCTCCCGCACGATTTTTTTGAATTTTTCGTAGAGCCGCGTCTGGAAGCTAGTCATAGGAATAAAATTCCCCTTGATGATGACGGCTTCCACCCGGGATCGGCCTTGTATCGGGCTCCCGGTCCAAATGGCCACGTTAGCTATCTTGCCTTCCTCCAGTGACCCCACCTCATTTTCTATACCGAGAATCTTGGCTGGGTTGATAGTCAGAGCTTCCAAAGCCGCTTGTTCCGACAATCCATGGGCGACAGAAATGGCCGCCGGCATGTTGATGTTGCGCACGCTGCGGTTTCCGGGGCCCCATCCGCCAGGATCGAAGGCCATCAATACGCCCTTTTCGGCCAGGACCGCGGCTGTGTGATAATTCAGGTCGTGCGGTTCCCACCGGCTGGGAATACCGCTGGTTCCGGCCCAAATAACAGGAATATTTTTTTGAGCGATCTTTTCGGCATATTTGAGGATTCCCGTTGCCGATCCGGTCCGGATGATTCCTTTGAGGTTGTATTCCTGGATAATCTCGAGAGCGTTGCGAATGGTCACTTCGTCGTTAGCGATAAAGATCACTGGAATTTTTCCGGTGACTACCGGGACCAAAGCCTCCATCTCCAGATCCCTTTTGGTGAGTGACTCCCTATCGTTTTTCCTCTTTTCTTCTTCATCCGCCCTGTCAGTCCGGCTCTGTTTCTTGGCATAATCTTGTGCCTGGTCCAGCTTGGAACGCAAGAAAGAAACCACGCCGGGCTCGGTAGAGGGGTACTTGTTCTGTTCTTTAGCTCCCATGTTGATAATCTGGGCCACGTAACGGCGGGCCACCATCTCCTCGGCCAGGTCTCCTTCCAGATGCAGGACAATGGACTTTCCGTTGAGCACGCTCCGGGACCCGCTTATCGTCTGCACAGTAGTGATCCCTTCTATGCGTGTTACTTCGATGCATTCATCCTCCGGATTCAAAGCATCATAGGGATCCATTTGAGGAGTGGAAATTCCCACTTCATCGGTGTCATTTTCGGAACCTGGATACCCTGTCACTCCGATGGCGGTCATCAGAGCCACCATTCCCGGATACACATATTTTCCTGTGGCATCTATCACCTCAGCTCCGGCGGGCGCCTGGATGTTTGCCCCAATTTTGACGATCTTTCCATCTTCGATCAAGAGGTCGCTGCCGTTTAGGGGGATGCCCACGACAGGAACGATGGTGGCATTCTTGATGAGGATCGGTTCGCTGGCAAAAGTGATCCCATTGCCTGCCAACACAATGGTTGCTATAAGAGCCAAATGCGCGAGTTTTTTCATTGGCTTCCTCCTTTGGCAGTGACACTTTCTGTGGCATAATCGAAAAAGATTTCGCCCTCGATGATGGTCATCAAGCATTTGGTTGTGGTGTCCAGAGGATACTTGTCAAAAACGGCGATATCTCCGTCTTTTCCGATTTCCAAGCTCCCGATGCGGTCGGCCAGCTCGAGGGATTCGGCCGCATTCAGGGTGATCATTTTGAGGACTTCGTTTTCCGGGATATGCGTGTACTTTAAAACCTTGGAAGCCTCGCGGAAGAGGTAGCGGCCAATAACGAGACTATCTGAATTGAGGACGATTTTGGTGCCGGCATCGTACAGGATTTGCAGGCCGTAGGGGCAGCCATCATAGGCTTCTTCCTTGAATCCCCACGAATCGACCCAGCCGCCGTAAAAAACGCCGGCATCAGCCATGATATCCGCCACTTTATAGCCGTCGATGCAATGGCTTATCTGAAGGAGGTCAAGGCCGAATTCTTTACAGAAATTGATGATCCAGACGATTTCCTCGCCTCTGTAGGTGTGGCAGTCGATGCTGAGCTTTTTCTCCAAAGCCATTTTCAATGTTTCCATCCCCAAATCTTTTTTGGGTGGAGTCAGGTCTTTTTTTCCGGCTTGTTTATCCTTTTCATACCTGTCCCATTTAGCTTTGTATTCCTGGGCTTCCAGAAAAGCTTTGCGGGCCACATAGGCATTTCCCATGCGCGTAGATGGAGGCCGCCTTTGACTGCCGTATACCCGCTTGGGATTTTCGCCCAGGGCCATTTTGAGCTGCTGACGTACTCCGGAGACGATCATTTCCTCTATTGGTCGGTCATATTTGAGCTTGATGGTGACGTTGACGCCGCCGATGACATTGGCACTCCCATGCATGGTCTTTACGGTGGTCACCCCGCCGGCCAGGGTTTTGCGGATCTCATCCGAGCCAGGCTCCAGGGCTTCCCACATCCAGATCTGCGGAGTTACTGGGTCCGTGGCTTCATTGACATCGGTCAGCGCTATATGGGTGTGGCTGTCTATGATCCCAGGCATGACATATTCCCCTGTAATATCGATAACCGGTATCCCGGCAGGAATTTTGACATGCTTTCCGATGGCTGTTATCTTGCCCTTCTGGATAAGGAGAGTGCCGTTTTCGATGGTGCCGTCGGTGATTGTCAGGATCGTTCCTCCCTTCAATGCGATGTCCTGGGACCAAAGACCGGCCACCAGCACCAATAGTGCGGCTAAGACCATAGCGAATTTTTTCCTCATATTGACCTCCTTTCGATTCTTCTGAAATATTCCTCAAAGATGCCGATTGAGTGAATACGAGCTTTACGATTGTTAGTGAGAGCCCTATCACGATCAGTCCCTGAAATGGCTATCATCAAATAGGATGTCCGCATTTTTATGAACATTCCGGGTTTTCGAATCCATAGAGAATTTTAAATTGAAATCCATTAAAAATCTTAGGCGACAAAATGTCTTGATAACCTTTGATTTTTCGTTCAATGAAGCAGATCCAGTATTTTTCGATTCCGATAGTCTGGCAAAAATTGGTCGAATTCGATGAAATATCCAGCCGGATCATAACCCACGAAGGCCCGGACCGGAATGTTCTCCATTTCCTCCAGGGGATCTTTGATATTTATGCCTTTCGTTTCCAAATGGGCAAACCAATCTTCGATCTGATCGGTTAGAAAAGCGACATTGACCCCTTTTTGGGCGGTGAACCGATGCAGCCCCTCCGATTCGTCGACCAGTCCTATGAATGCGGTTGGGGAGGAGGAATAGACCTTGGCGAATCCTTGATCCACAAGGAGGCTGAATCCGAAATTTTGTTCGTAAAAAGCCTGGGCTTCAGGGATGTCTTGGTAATAAAGCCAGACGATGTTAGCCTGGATCCCGAGATGGACCGGACGGGATGTCTGTTGATTCTCTTCCGGAAAGAGCGCTTCTATCTTGGACAGCTTTTCGAGTAACAGGGCGTTTTGGGGATGGTCCAGAAACTTCTCGAATTCAAGGAAGTATCCCGCTGGATCATAGGCCACGAACCCCCTGGTGGGATGGCGCGAGGCGTCTTTCAGCGGCCAGCGCATCTTAACGCCTTGATCGGAGAGATAATGATGCCACTGATCTATCTCTCGAGTGAGAAAGGAGAGGGTCACAGTTTTCGGCTCCTCTGGATCGTGCATGCCCTTGGTTTCATCCACCAAGCCGATAAATGAAGTCAGCGACATCCGGTAGATTTTGGCGAATCCATAATCAAGAACCTTTTTCAAGCCCAGGATGTCCGTATAAAAATGCTCGGCCGAATGGAGGTCTGGATAATAGAAAAAAACCAGATTTCCTTTTATTTCTAAAGCTTTGCTTTCGTTTGTCTTTTTCTCGCTTTGGCCCTGAATGCATGCGTTGATAAGCAGGCAGAGGAAGACAGCACAAATCCAGCTAGAAGATTTTGTGCTTTTTCCCATAAGTAGATGTTATTAAATGCCAAAAAAAATAAGAAAGTCAACAAATTGATTGATTTTGTGAATGATAACGAGTATATTAAATGCAAATTTGCAGAAGGAGGATAATATGCAAGAAGCCCAGCAAATTCTGAGAAATGCGGTCAAGTTTCTTCGTGAATTGGAACCTGGAGTTGAAAACTTCGAAGTTAAGAAAGGCAAAATATTAGAGTTGCTTTACAGATTCTGGGAGAAGCAATATGGAGGAGATCCTCCGAAATGTTACGGCTCCCATCCATTGTTTCCTCCGCTAGGGCAGGAAAAAGAATAAAAGATATTTTTTCCAAAATTTTTTTTGAGAAGGAAGATTTATAAAAAAAGAGAAAAACATAAAACTATCTCTACACAATAGAGACTTTGAAAATTGAAAGTTTCACGATTAGAGTAACCGATGATTGTAATTACGATTGTACCTATTGTTATCAGCATAAAAGAAAAGCTTACATTGATCTGCCCTCTGTAAAAAAAGCTCTCCGTTTTTTCAGCCCTTACTTTCAAAATCCCTGCAGCATAAATTTTTACGGGGGAGAGCCACTACTGGCATTTGCCTCCATCTCCCAAATCCTGGGGTATATTGAAAGAAGTATGGATCCGCGTTGTGAAGTCAATTATTCAATGACGACAAACGGAAGTCTTTTGACAGAAGAATACCTCGAAATACTCGAAAGATATAATTTTAAGTTGATCTTGAGTTTCGATGGGCTGGCACAGGATTTTTCGAGGAAAAAAGGAAGTTTTTATCGAATGATTGAGATCGTCAAAAAAATAAGAAAATACCCACATATCGACTTTATGACCCACAGCGTTTTTATGCCTGATACGGTCCGCTATCTCTCAGAAACTATGAAGTTATTCATTCATCTAGGTGTCGAATCCATGAATTTCAATCTATCCTACATCATGCCCTGGGGACATGAAGATTTATCCCGATTCAAGGAAGAATTGATCGGGCTGACCGAGTTCGCCGCAAAGATTTATGACTCAAATCTTCCCGTTCAGATCATCCCTTTTCGCAGGATCGAAAAGTGCGGCATTCCTGTATGTACTGGAGGCCGAGACCAGATGGCCTTGAATCCAGATAATTCTCTTTGGGGATGCGATCTCTTTTACGACTATGGGTATTGGATGAATGATAAGGCTATTTCGGATAAGTATTGTTTTGGCTCTCTCGATTATTTTATCCGAAGCCACGAAGAAATCTATCCAAAAATTTTGCGGAATTATTCATCGTTGACTTTGAGTGAGTGCCGATCCGAAGCAAAGCCGTGTCTACGCTGCTACGACCTTCTCGAATGTTTTGTCTGTCCTCTTGCTGCGGCCTTCGGGAGTCATGAACTGGGAAAAATCCCTGATTGGGTGTGTGCGATCCGCAGAATATTAAACGAAGCGAATATTTCTTTTTGGGAACAAGTCGGAGCTACGTCAAGGTGAAATTGAGCCCCTAGTTGAAAACCTGGATAGAAATTCTCTGGCTTCGACGATTTCTGGCAAGCTGCTGTCGGCTTTAGACCACAATTGGAGGAAGGTTTGGAAGCAGGTAGCCGCAGCTTTTTTTTCCCCTTGATCGAGGAAAATCTTGCCCAGCCAGAAATGACTTCGGACATATATTTCGCCGTAGCTGAGCCGCCCTGTGGTCATACCCTGAATTTCTTGGTAATACCTTCGGGCCTGGTCAGAATTTCGTGAAAGGTAATGGGCCTTGGCGAGAGCGTCTACAAAAAGAGCCTGGCTATCATAAAGGCTGTTCTGATAGGGCAAAGATAAATATATGAAGTTGAACTCTTTGATAGCAGAGCCTAGGTCTCCTTTTTTTTGATGGATCATTCCTTTCAGATGGTGGTAATACGGAAGAGTCATATCCTGAGATCCAGTTTGATTTTCGATCAGGCTTTTAAGGTTATCTGCCTCTTTTTCGGCCTCCATGAGCTGATCAAGTTCTAAAAAATTCAGACCCTTCAAGTGAGCGATCATGAAACGGCTCCAAAAGGAGGAGCTAGTCTTCTCAATATCTTCGCAGGCTTCTATCGATTGGCTGTACATTCGATTCTGATATCGGAGGTATGCCAGCATCAGGAGAAGATCATTCGCGTTTTCCGAATCATCTTTACTTTTCAATTCTTCAATTTCCTTCTCTAATTGCTTTTCGCCATCGCTGAAGCGGCCTTCCTGCATCTTCAATAAAGATTCCCAGTAGTAACTTTGTGGGACCTGATCATGTCTCTCCTGTAATCTCAGATAATACTCTCTTGCCGTCGCCAGATCCCCTCTGATCTGATAAATGTTCCCAATGAATTTAATATTTTCATAGTCGTCAGGAAATATTTTATGTATTTTCAGGGCATATTCTAGGGAAGCGTTTATTTTGCCCTGGCAAAGGAGAACAAGAGCCATAGCTCTGTTGTAGATCAGGGGATTGATTATGTTTCTATTTGTTTCCAATAATTCGACAGCCTTGGCGTACTGGCCTTTCTGGGAATATATCCAAGCCAAATTGTCGTGAACGATATCCGGTTCGTAAAGTTGAATTTCCAAGAAATGTTTCTCTGCTAAATCCCATTGTCTCATATTTCTGTAGATGGATGCCAAACCGGAATGAGCTTCTTTGTCTTCAGGATATATTTTCAGAACCTCTTGGTAGGCGGCTATTGCTTCTTCCGGCGAGTTTTCCAAAAAATAATGAGCATAGGCCTGGATAAGGAGCTTGTTTCGTAAAGAACCGTGGCCTTCCAAAGCTAGATCTAGGGCTCTTTTCGCGTATTTCTTGGCCTTTTCAAAGTCCTGTAGATAGCCATAGCAAGAAGCCATGTCCCGATACGCCATGGCAAATTGTGGATCAATCGCTACAGCCTCATCAAGCGTTTTGATGCTCGTGTCGAATTCTCCTTCAAAATAGTACCTCCTTCCTTTGAAGTAGAGCTGGAGGGCTTGCTGTGATCTCGTTAAACTTTTTACGTTTTCGTCGAAGTCATTGATGATCTCATAACGGGAAAAACCCAGGTTCGTTTTCACCCATATTGTCAGCTCATCGATTTTATCCAGAATCTCGCTGTCCGCGGAAAATTCGAGAATTCTCGAAATCAATGTTTCGTAACTGAAGGGTTTGACGATTTTGACCGTGAACCTGACGGTGTCCCTAAACTTTGTATAATTGCCTTGGATAAAATATTGGATGTTTTCATCTTCGGATAGACGGTCCAAGGTGTTTTTGGCCAAAAGACCGTCGTCTTGGGCATTCATTCTTTTTAAAAGGGCATTCAATCTGATAGTGGGAATAACGTAGAGAAATTTTGACTGTTCTAAATCCGTGATCATCATTTCTTTAAAATCTAGCTTGTAGCTTTCCACATCAGGATCGGTGGAATTGTTCTGGAAGGGTAAAACGGCTATGGGGATTCTTAGAGGGGCTTGACTGACCGGCTCGCTAGGTCTTTTATTGAACAGCAAAAAATATATCGGTACAGCTAGAATCAGCAATAGGAAAATAAGAATCAATAGTGTCTTTATCGATGGCCACCCAGTCGGTTTGTGGGGAAGAATCGAGGATTTTCCTAGAACTCTGAGTTCTTCAACAATCTCTTGGCAATTCTTGTAGCGGTTTTCCGGATTTTTCGCCAGGCACTTCAGGATGATCCTTTCCAGGGCCTGGGGGATATTAGCTCTGAAATGGCTCGGCAGAGGAGCCGGTTCATGCACATGTTTCTGGATGTACCCCTCCAAGGTGTCTGCCTCAAAAGGACGTTTTCCGGTGAGCATCTCAAAAATGATGATACCCAATGAGTATATATCCGATCTCTGATCGACAGCTCCTCCCTTTGCTTGTTCAGGAGAAATATAGGCTGGGGTTCCAATGATTTTTTTTTCAGGGCCAACTTCTGGGGCCTCCAGAGACCTGGCGATTCCAAAATCCATGATGTAGACGTTGCCATCGTGATCGATCATTATATTGCGTGGCTTGAGATCCAGGTGGATGATGTTTTTTTGATGGGCAGCGTTCAATCCATCACAAATTTGCTTGGTGATGTTGATGGTGGTTTCAACGCTTAACGTACCCGAAGTGTGGATGAGATCCTTGAGATCTTGTCCCTTTATGTAGTCCATGGATATGAATTTGATATCCTCGACTTCTCCGAGGTCGTGGATCCTGACGACATTATCGTGGGAGACGGACCGGGCTAGAAGGATTTCCTTTTTGAAGGATTGGATAAAGCGTGGATTGGAAGAATATGTGGGCCGGATCATCTTGAGGGCCACGGTTATATCCAACTCTTTATCTTCGGCCTTATACACACATCCCATCCCCCCTCGTGCTATTTCTTCGATTATCCTGTATCGGGGACCGAAAGATTCTCCGGACGAATAACCCAGACTTTCTTCAATGGATTTTTCCACAGCAGGGGTATAGGTCAATGTATCAGCCTTATCCGTTAAGAGATTCCCGCATCTCTTACAAAAACGGCTGTCATCCGCAATGAGCGATTCACAATGGGGACATTGTGCAATTTTCTCTTTTTCCCCCGGCATTATGAAAAAAATATATAATCAAAAAAGTTAAATGTCAATTAATCCTCATCAACATGCTCCCTAACTTTGGAATCCTTGGGAAAAACAGGTACACGAGGTAGACATAAAACGTTTTTTATGTTTTATTTCATTTTTTCTTCTTTGGTTGCATGGCGGATCCGGGCTACCCAGCCTCCGCCAGGCGCCAGGTCGATGGCGATTTCACTCTGATTCGTGACTGGAACAATTTCTTTATTGTAGTCGTTGCCGTAGCGATGGGCATTCAAACCGTCCTTGTATATTTCTGCTTCATATTCGCCATCGGCTAAGAAATCCAACTTCACGCTGAATTCCCTTTCGGTCCAATCCGTCATGGCTCCCACATACCACTCATCCCCTAATTTTCTGGCCATTAGGATGTAGTCCCCGACCCGGGCATCCAGAACATGGGTTTCGTCCCATACCGTTGGTACTTTCGACAGGAACTCCAAGCACTCCTTTTCCCTCAAATAATGGGAAGGGCTGTCGGCCAGCATCTGAAGAGGGCTCTCGTAAACGACATACATAGCCAGTTGATGGCAGCGTGTTCCCATGCTCATCGGACGGGCATAAATCACCTGAAAATTATTTTTCTGGGCATTGACCATCGCGCCAGGCGTGTAATCCATGGGTCCGGCTAGCATTCGGGTGAAGGGAAGGGTGAGATTGTGGTCAGGCGTGACGTTTTTGGACCATTTGTTGTGTTCCAGTCCCAGCACGCCTTCCCGGGTCAGCACATTGGGATAGGCACGCCTCAATCCTGTAGGCTTGTAGGCCCCATGAAAGTCGACCAACAAGTGTCTTTTGGCCGCCTCTCTGGCTATTTTATGGTAATAGTTGACTATCCACTGGTCATCCCTCTGCATAAAATCCACTTTGATTCCTTTGACTCCCCACTTTTCGAACTGGTCCAAGGCTTCCTGGAGCTGGTCCTCCAGTGTCTTCCATACCACCCAGAGGATGATCCCAACATTTTTATCTCGGGCATGACGCAGGATCTCTTCCATGTCCATTTCGGGATTGATGTTCAGGAGATTCCCCAAAACATACCAGCCTTCGTCCAGGATGACATACTCGATTCCGTTCTCCGAGGCAAAGTCGATATAATATTTGTAAGTATCGGTATTGATTCCGGCCTTGAAATCCACTCCGAATACATTGTTGGCATTCCACCAGTCCCAGGCTACTTTTCCCGGCTTTATCCAGGATGTATCTTCGAGTTGAAGAGGTTTGGCCAGCTTATAGACCATCTGGCTTTCCACCAGGTCGCCGTCTTTCTCGGCGATAATGAGCACGCGCCAGGGAAAAGTCCTCTGTCCTTTTGTCCTGGCAATAATGTTATCCCTTTTGACGATCCTCACATCCCTGTCTCGGGTTTGTCTTTCCTCGAGAGCAACGGCAGGAAAGATACCACGAAGAGATGGTTTGCCCTGACCCTGTAGATAAAGCCCTGAATAGTCATCCAGGTCGGCCTCGGTGATGGCGACTTTGGGCCCATCGTCGATATCGACAAGAGTTGGTGGATAGCCCATCTCGTACTTTGAAATCTGGCTGAGCGGAACATATTCGTAGCGCCTTTCCTGATGGGTGAAAAAGCTCTTCTCGGTCGGGAAATAAATGTGATGGTCCGCACCGAAATTGAAAATCACCTCTTCGTCCAGGATATCGATGTCCCCGTCAAAGGAGGTTTTAAAGCGATAGGCCACACCGTCATCATAGGCTCGGAAGTCCAGGCTAAAGTTATTTTTAAAATTCAGAGTTATCTCGTTGAAATGGTCATGAATTGAGGCCCTTTTCTCGCGGACGACAGGATGGATTTCCTCATCGACCATTCGCCGTTCGACACCCAGCATTTGTGGTTCGATTCCCAGTTTCTTCTTATCTTTGAGGCCCATAGAAATAGGTGAAGGACTGAGAATTTCTTGGGATTTGAGAAAGACGGAATAGTAAATTTTCGGGCCGACTTCTATCTTGAGGCTGATTTTTTTATTGGGGGAGAGGATTTCGTAGCTTTCTATCGGTAAGACCGGCCGCGTCGTGATGGCGAATAGAAAAGTCCCAATAAAAATGATTTGTCTCAACATTTGATAACCTCCATTTCTATGCGTTAAGCTTCCAATTTCGATGGCTCCACCGTTGTTGAAATCTTTGGACGATTTCTCATTCTCTTTATATATGAACCTCTAGTTAAACTCAACAGGAATGATAAAGAGCCGGAGAAAAAGTTGTGCTATATAGGGAAGAAGACGGCGACATGCTTTCATTTTTTATATTTTTTGGCCTTTAACTTGGCTCTAGATACATCCCGTATCATTTATTGACAGACATTTTTCGCCATGAGAAAATGGGCTGAATTTATGGTCAGGGGACGCGCATGAAGTTAAGATATTTTCGGCCTCTCATATTCCTGCTTCTTTGGATTATGGCTATTCAGGTTAACGGGAGTATTGACCTCCATAGGGATGGAAATCAGGAATTCGTAGCCCATCCATCTTATAGACTCCTTGAAAAATTACTGAAACTTCCGAAGCAAGTCACGGTCCATCAATTTTCGAGCCACAATAAAAAAGGACTCAACGGGGATGAAAATTGGCCTCTTTATAAGGATACAAACGGAGACGATATTATTTTCGACGCCGCAGGTCCGGGTTGTGTGAAGAGCATGTGGGGGACGAATTTCGATCCCAGTGCGCTGTTGAAGTTTTATTTCGATGGAGAGGAAAATCCGCGCTATGTCATTCCTGAAGTGGCCTTTTTCAATGGAGAACACCCGCTGTTCTCGTCGCCTCTTGTCTCCTATGAACGGAGAGGTATGTGGGGGGACAAGCCTTTTGCGGGAAACAGCTTTGTTCCCATTCCTTTCGAAAAATCGCTGAAAATAGCCGTCCAGGGAGAGTCGCGTTTTTTTCACATAATCTATGAGAAGTATCCCCATCCCTTCCTTATAAAAACCTTTACAGGAAAAGAAGACCGCGCGGCACTGATAAACAGTTTTGCCCGATTGGGAGAGCCTCCTTTTGTGTCGGATGGTTTAGAAATTGTCCGAACAGAGACAGGTGTTATCGAACCGGGACAGGAAATAACGCTCTTATCGCAGGAGGATCGATCCGGGTTGATCCGTAAAATCATCCTTGATGCCGATGACTCGAGAGAACTATTCCAGAAAACCTGGATCCGGATGCGTTGGGACGGACACTCTTATTGGGATATATTTGCTCCTGTGGGTATTTTTTTCGGCTGTGCTGTCGAGGCGGACGAGATGCGTTCCCTGCCTCTACGTATAGAAAAGCTGGAGAGCGGAAGGGTTCGCTTAGGATGTTATTTCCCTATACCTTTTTGGAAAAAAGCAGAAATCGTTTTGATTAATCAGTCGGATCATCGCTTAGCCCCTCTAAAAGCAGAAATTGCGCTTGGTCCGAATGGGTTAAATCAGGAAGAAGGAACCTATTTTACCACGCTTTATCGCCATGGTGAGACGACCTATGGCAGGGATTGGCTGCTGTTCGAAGGTCCAGGTGCAGGATGGTTTGTGGGGGTGGTGCAATCCATGCAGTTCGCCCATTATTGTGAAGGGGATGAGCATTTTACCATCGATGGAGCGCTCTCTCCTCAGATCAATGGAACGGGCAGCGAGGATTATTACTTAGCCTGTTTTTGGCCCAACCTGGATTTTGATACACCCTTTGGCTGTGTGGTGGGAGACATCATGAAAAAAGCCGGAGGGGATATGGTCGGAGCCTACTCTATACCCAGTTGCTACAGTCGTTTCCATTTGGAAGCTCCGGTTCCTTTTTATTCTTCGATGGATGCTCGGATTCAACACGGAGGCCTCAGTCATATACATTCAAGCTATCGGAGCCTGGCCTATTGTTATTTACGAAAGAAGCCAGTCCTGTATCAATCCGATTTTATAGATGTGGGAAATCCTTCCAGTGAATTGGCCCACAACTACCAAGCGACTCAATCTGGACCTATCGTCGGTTTGAAAGCCTTTCCGGAAGGCGCTTATTTCGAGACCCTGCTCGAAGCAAACGGTCGATATCATAGCGGAGGGGAAATTGCCTTCAGGGCAGCGGTCAACCCGGAGAATCAGGGAGTAAGATTGAGACGTCGCCTTGACCAGGGGAGCCCACGGCAGAAAGCATTCGTTTATATCGATGGGAAATACGCCGGGTGCTGGTATCATGCTTACCATAACGAGCATCTTCGCTGGTTCGACTCTGACTTCGATATCCATCCTGATTTGACCTCGGATAAGGGATCAATTGATGTGAAGCTAATTGTAGAAAACGGGGAACTGTGTGGAGAATTTTCGGATTTTGAATACCGTGTGTACTGCTTTAATCGATAATTCAGGTCATAAGGGTTTGGACATGATTGGAGAAACGATGAAAAAAAGAGAAAGAACCATCCAAAAGATAGTGAGAAGAGCCATTTTGTCTATCGCGTTTATCTATACGGGATTTTACTTCTTTTCAACTCAGGTGGCGTCTTCAAGCGTTATTGAAGGAGACATTTTTCAGCCCGAAAAGGGTAGGACGATTCCTTCGCAGGCCTTCTACTTTGACTGGATCAGTAGCCAGTATGAGGGTTCGACCGAAGCACAAACACTGATCAAGCTCGATTTTTTCAATTGGCTGCATGATGAGTACGGAATGCAGTTGGATATCTATTCTTTGGATGTGGGTAACTTAGATGACGGGCCTTATACAGCTGGGGTAGGACGGTTGATTCCTGATCATTGGGGCACCTTGGATTCCGATGAATTCAAAGAGCAGTATCCCCATGGCTTCGATCCTATCTATGAGAAAGCCAAAACTTTTGGATGCCGTCTTGGAGTCTGGATAGGACCTGATGGATTCGGTGATACACCTGAAGAGGAAGACGCACGAAGAGACACGTTGGTCAAGCTGTGCCGTGATTATCATTTCAAGCTGTTCAAGATCGATGCAGTAGCGGGGGGACTCCGCCCTGAAAAACAAGACGCCTTCATTCGAACCCTCGAGGAATGCCGCCGTTACTCCCCGGATTTGATCGTGGCCAATCACCGTGTCGATCTAGGGAAGGCTTCATCATATGCCACAACTTTTCTCTGGGAAGGAGCCGAGACCTACATCGATGTATTCAGCAGCAATGCTCAGACCGCACCTCATCATAGAGCCGGTGCGCTTTCCCGGGAACTGCCTCCTGGCTTGAACCGGATGATGGAGGATCATGGGGTGTGTCTGTCGTCGTGTCTTGATTTCTGGGAGGATGACCTAGTTCTTCAGGCTTTTAACCGCTGCCTTATGCTTGCTCCTGAAATATACGGCAATCCTTGGCTTCTTCGAGATGATGAGTTCCCGAAACTGGCCCGCCTATTTAACCTCCATCGCCGCTATCGAGATATTCTGGCAAGTGGTATGGTTTTGCCGGAGAAGGAGTATGGACCCCATGCGGTCTCCAGAGGTGATGAAAACAGACGATTTATCACCCTGCGGAATCTCACCTGGGAACCGGTAAAATATTCTATTGCCCTCGATGGCTCCATAGGCCTGAAAGCTGATGGAGAGGTCGAGCTGCGTCGGTTCCATCCCTCGGAAAGAATTCTCGGCCGTTTTGAGCCCGGTTCTGTCGTTCAAGTGGAGGTCCTTCCCTTTCGTTCCTGTCTTCTCCAGGCGACCGTCCAGCCATCTCCGGAAATAGGGGTTAGGGGATGCGATTTTGAAGTGGTGAGGGATGTCAAGGGAAAACCGGTCGTCATCAAGCTTTTGGGCCGCCCAGCAAGTGCCGATCGGATAAGATTGGCTTCAGGAGGTCAAAATTTCGATAGAGCCGAGCTGGAGGGAGAGAACCTTCCGGATCTGATAGATGGAAAAGAGGTATTCGTTGAATTTTTAGGGAGGCCCCTCAATAAGCCGTGGCATCGAAAGTTAGGAAAATTCAAGCCTTGTCCTGTTCCGGCAGATGCCGAAGCGCTCTATGAGGCGACGTGCTTTGCCGCTGACAGCAATGCCCTGGAAGTCCGCTCTCTTTTTCGTTCAGGCCCTACCAGGATTCCCCAGGTCAAAAGGGCGCGAAGAGCATTCTTCGAGCAACCGATGTTCGTGAACCGTGGAATCTGGGATAAAAACCTTTTCGATGGGGACCTTAATACCTATTTTATCGCCAGGATGGAGGGACGGTCCCTGCGAATAGATTTTGGGGAGCCCATACGGTTGGACAGGCTGGTCATCAAAGTCAGGAGCAAGTACGAGCACGACATCAACCCACCCCTC
The DNA here is from genome assembly GCA_964400735.1 of uncultured Eubacteriales bacterium. GTDB lineage: Bacteria > Acidobacteriota > Aminicenantia > Aminicenantales > Aminicenantaceae > CAYNVQ01. Next base: position 109,207 of record CAYNVQ010000001.1, read on the forward strand.
CACCGTTTTAGCGACGATAACGTTGCAGAAGTTTCTGCGGATTTGATAACCTGGAATTCTGTCGGCCACTGGGAAGGAAAAGGGACCATCGCCATTGCGAAGATACCGGATGATAAGCCAGTCAGGTTCGTACGGATTCAGGGAGCGCCACGGCGGATTGCCGAAATCGAAGGATTTAAGAGCGGGAAGAGGCTAGATCGGTCAAAATGGCGGGCATCGAACCTCTTTTTTCCCTATGCAGCGAATCCTGCCGTCCATGCTTGGTCGTCTTCCTTTGAGTTGGATGAGATTCCTGAGAATAGCTATCTGGCGGTCGCCCTCGAAGGGGAGCATGGGAATGAAGGAGCCTATGTTGCAGTCAGAGTGGGGGGAAAACTTGTGGGGGCGTCCGACCGTGCTGTTTCCTTTCCAAGCAATACCTGGGAATATTACAACGAAGAAAGGGACAGTAACTACACCTACATGATTCCTTTGAGAGGCGACATGACCGGGGAAAAGATTGATATCGTTGTCTTGGTGCTGAAGAGCGGGAAAAACCGATTCACCCCGCAAGCTTATCTCACGGCCTATCCCATCCCCTACGAGATAAAAGAACTCATCCTTTACAGGAAGAAATGAAGTGATAAAATTCAAGATTCATCGGCTAAGAATTAAAAAAGAGGTATGGCCGGCTGTTTTTCTCTCTTTTCTTTTTCTTTTTCCGGTTTGCTCCCAAAAAACAAAAAAGGCTATCAGCCAGAGAGAAGATATCGACCCTACTTCTTTGCTGTGGTACACCCATCCGGCAGATAAATGGGAGAATGCCCTGCCAGTCGGAAACGGCAGGCTGGGAGCTATGGTTTTTGGCAGAACAGATGAGGAAACAATCCAGTTCAATGAGGAGACATACTGGTCTGGTGGTCCTTATTCCCAGACCGTAACAAGCGGTTACAAGGCTCTTCCGGAGATCCAGAGGCTAGTTTTTGAAGGGAAATATATTCAAGCCCATAAGCTTTTTGGCCGCCATTTGATGGGTTATCCTGTTGAACAGCAAAAATACCAATCCTTCGGGGATTTGATCCTGAACTTTCCCGATGAAGGGCAAGTGACGGATTATACACATCAACTGGACCTCGACCAAGCTATAGTTACCACCCGGTATAAACAAAATGGTGTGACCTTCAAAAGAGAGGTTTTTGTATCTCCTGTGGACCAGGTCCTCGTGATCAGATTGAGCGCGGATCGAACAGCAAGTTTATCCCTGACTGCCAGCCTGAGGGGATACAGAAATAGCGCCCATTCCAACTACGCCACCGACTATTTCCAAATGGATGGATGCGGTGAGGACGGATTGAGCCTTAAGGGAAAATCAGCGGATTACCTGGGTATCGAAGGGATGGTTCGTTATCAGGCACGTTTAAAGGCTGTGCCGGAGGGCGGCCACATGCATGTCCTGGACACGGATTTGATCATTGAAAAAGCGGATGCTGTGAGCTTCTACCTCGCTGCGGCAACCAATTTCATCAGCTACAGGGATGTCAGCGCCGATCCCGGGGAGAGGGTCGATCAGGCATTGAGGCTCCTGGAAGAAAAGCCCTTTCAGGAAATAAAAAAGGCCCATCTCGATGAACATAGGAGATTATTCAGGAGGGTCTCCATCGCTCTAGGAAAGACTCCCAATTCTTTTCTTCCGACGGATGAAAGGCTGAGGAATTTTGACGGAACCAATGATCCTGATCTGGCAGCCCTCTGCTTCCAATACGGCCGTTACATGTTGATTTCTTCTTCTCGTCCAGGAACTCAGCCTGCCAATCTGCAGGGGATATGGAATAATTCCATGAATCCTCCCTGGGATTCCAAATACACGACCAACATCAACACCGAGATGAACTACTGGCCTGCAGAAGTGGGAAACCTGAGTGAATGTGCAGAGCCTTTATTTACTATGATCGATGATTTGACAGACCAGGGGAGGCAAGTCGCCCAGGAACATTATGGTGCCCGAGGCTGGGTCTTTCACCAGAACACCGATATCTGGAGAGTGGCTGCCCCCATGGACGGGCCGGATTGGGGAGCCTTTACGACCGGAGGCGCGTGGCTGTGCACCCATCTTTGGGAACACTACCTTTATACCGTAGATAAAAAGTTCCTGAGAAATTTCTACCCTGTAATGAAAGGGTCTGTCGAGTTTTTCCTGGACTTTCTAGTTGAGCATCCTGCGCGCGGCTGGTTGGTGACCAATCCTTCTACCTCGCCTGAGAATTTTCCAGACTGGCCGGGCAACGACACATTCTTCGATGAGGTGTGTGCCTGGATGAGTCCTGGGACAACGATCTGTGCGGGATCGACCATCGACATGGAAATACTTAGAGATCTGTTCGGTTATGTGGCAGAAGCCGCCGATATTTTAGGAAGCGATAGAGAATTCAGAGAAAAAATTTTGGCCACGCGGATGAGATTGGCCCCGCTTCAGATCAGTCAAAAAGGGGACCTCCAGGAGTGGCTAGATGGCTGGGGGCAGAAAGAACGGAGTCACCGCCATATCTCTCATTTATATGGATTGTTTCCAGGGAATCAGATTTCCATGGTTAAAACGCCTGAGTTGGCCCAGGGTGGGAAGGCCGTTCTCAACCAACGAGGTCTGGAGGGAAACGGTTGGTCTTCAGCCTGTAAGATGGCCTGCTGGGCCCGGTTGTACGACGCCCAAAAAGCCATGGATAATTTCAATTACTACATCCACCGCTATTGCTTCGATAGTCTTTTTGCCATATGTGCCAGGGCGCTCCAGGTGGATGGGCTGTTCGGGATTTCGGCTGCTGTGGCCGAAATGCTTGTCCAATCGCACGAAAAGCACATACATCTGCTCCCTTCATTGGCCGATTCCTGGTGTAATGGCCGGGTCAAAGGCCTAAGGGTCCGAGGAGGCTTTGAGGTGGATCTCGTGTGGGAACGAGGTCAGCTTCTGTCGGCAAAAATCCTCTCACTCACGGGAAATCCTTGTCGAGTGCGCCCCGGTATCTCGGTCGCTGTTTTTGAAAATGGCCATCGAATTAAGCCAAAGAAACTGGCAGATCATTCTATCGAATTTGGGACGGAAATCGGCGCGACATATAAGCTAGAGGCTGTCAGTGAATGAAGGATTGTAGCCGCTTGTCCGGTGACAGCATCCTGTTGATATATTTGATTTTCAGATAAAATAGCTCGTAAATTTTCTATTTCCCAGAGCAAAAGAGACGCATTTTTATTCAAAAGGTGCCCTCGATATTGTTTTTTATCTGGTTGTATGCTAAAAAAATGCTGGTATTCATCTTCCAAGGATGGCCTTAATCTTTCTCTAAAAAGCGTGAAACGAAATATGTCATATACTTTAGCAAAAGAACCGTCTTATTGAATTAGAGGTTGTCCTAAAGTGACGTGAATGATGTATTACTTTAAGGTACAGGGAAATGTCTTTGCTTTAGATCAGATTTTTAACGCCATTCCTTCACCGTCCTTCTCGGCGCCTGCGGAAGTGCGCATGATCAATCCAGCCACTGGACCTTATGTTATGTTAATCCGAATCTCACACCTTTGGAATTATCGTGCTCAATACATCCTCGGCGTCCGACAGAGTCGGATTCCCTCGAAGGGCGGTTCCGGAAGGCTAAATCTTCAATGTCGCTTTGACACTTCCCTGTACCTATATCTGCGTTTAAATTCCTGTCACTTTGGGATAAATCCTTAAATTAAGGAGGGAGTTTCATGAAGAATGAAGTTGTCGAAAAAATCGCTGCCCTTGTAACCGCAGCCTTCGGATTGGTGGCTGCTTTGGCATGGAATGGAGCCATCCAAGCGATTTTCAAGAAGGTTTTTGGAACCGCAGAGGGGATTGCTCCCATGTTGGTTTATGCCGTAGTGGTCACCATCATTGCCGTATTGGCTACTATATGGGTTGGGAAGGCTGCAGAAAAGGCGAAAAGGAAGGAATAGAGAGAGCTTTAGGAAAAAGACCCCACGATTTTATCAACGCTTTCAGATAAGGGGGTATTCTAGGTAGGAGGGAGAAATGCAGGATTTCGAAAAGCTGGGTGTATTTTACCTCGGTCGTATATTTGATATGGAGCAAGGTCTAACTCTGGATGAACTATTGCTCTATGATAGCAAAGATCTGACCACTCATGCCGTATGTGTGGGCATGACCGGATCCGGAAAAACGGGTCTGGGTATTTCTTTGCTGGAAGAAGCCGCTATTGACGGCATTCCAGCTCTGGTCGTCGATCCCAAAGGGGATATGGGAAATCTTCTTTTGACATTCCCGACTCTACAAACTTCGGATTTTTCTCTTTGGATCGAACCAGAAGCGGCTTCTCGTGCTGGATTAACCACGGATGAGTATGCTAAAAAAACAGCACAGACCTGGAAGAGAGGCCTTGCAGAATGGGGTCAGGATCCTTCCCGGATAGCCAAATTCAGAGATTCTGTCGATATCGCCATCTATACCCCTGGAAGCACAGCTGGCCTTCCCCTGACAATTCTACGATCATTCGCCGCTCCACCCCCCGCGTTGGCCGAAGATTCAGAGGCCTTAAGGGATCGTGTGGTTTCTTCGGTATCTGGGTTGCTGGCTTTGTTGGGTATTTCGGCCGATCCTGTCCGCAGCCGAGAACACATTTTGGTCGCCAATATATTACAGCAGGCATGGGCCGAGGGAAGAAGCCTTGACATCGAGAGCCTCATCCGGGAAATTCAATCCCCTCCGTTCCATAACGTAGGGGTGTTTGAACTGGAATCATTTTTTCCTGCCAAGGAGAGATTGGAGTTGGCCATGCAGCTCAACAATCTGTTGGCTTCTCCGGGTTTTGCGGACTGGATGGAGGGGGAACCTCTGGATATCGGGCATCTGTTGTACACTCCTCAGGGAAAACCCCGAATTTCTATCCTTTCCATTTCGCACCTCAATGACACCGAGCGCATGTCTTTTGTGACCCTGCTGCTCAACGAAATCATCTCCTGGATGAGGACACAACCAGGCACATCTTCGCTTCGAGCCCTTTTGTACATGGACGAGATTTTTGGATATTTTCCTCCCACAGCCGTTCCTCCTTCCAAGATTCCGATGTTAACCTTGCTCAAGCAGGCACGGGCTTTTGGTTTGGGAGTGGTGCTGGCCACTCAAAATCCGGTTGATTTGGACTACAAGGGATTGTCAAATGCCGGCACTTGGTTTATCGGGCGGCTGCAAACAGAGCGGGATAAACTGAGGGTCCTCGAGGGATTGGAAGGAGCCTCGCAGGCGGCTGGCTTTTCTCTTGACCGTATAAAAATGGACAAAATCCTTGCCTCTCTGGGGCACCGAGTTTTCCTTATGCACAACGTCCATGAAGATGAACCTTGCATTTTTCAAACCCGGTGGGCCCTTTCTTATCTGAGGGGTCCTCTGACACGTCGGCAAATTCAGCTATTGATGTCTCCCCGAAAAGAAAAGCTCATTGCAGAAAAAATCGAGGAGGCCGGTTTGAGTCCAATCAAGGAACCGTTGAAACCTGTTAAAATCAAACATGAGGCGGTAAAGCCGCCAGATGTTCCTTCACAAATCAACCAATTTTACTTTCCGATGGGCATTGTTCCTGGAGAGAAAGAACGTTTGGTTTATAGACCGGCTTTGCTCGGCACAAGCCAGCTGCACTTTGTATCCAGCAGAGCCAAGATCGATCATTGGAAAACGTTAAATCTTATAGCACCTTTTTCTGGGGATAATATGAACATTCCATGGGAAGAGGCGACCCTTCTGGAAGGTGAAATCCCGTACCTTGAGAAACAACCCCGCTCCAATGGCGAATTTTCATCGGTTCCTTCTGTGGCCTTTCGTGCTTCGAGCTATCCGAGCTGGGGAAAAAATCTTGCCCATTATCTTTACCAGCACCAGACCCAAAATATCTGGGAATGCCGGGATTTTAAGGAATTTTCCAGAATAGGGGAGAGCGAAGGAGATTTCAGAGGAAGATTGGCTCACCTGCTCCGGGAGAAACGGGATCTAGAGGTAGAAAAACTGAGGAAACGGTTTGGCCCTCGATTGTCCCGGATGCAGGAGCGTTTGAGAAAGGCTCAAGTCCGGGTAGAAAGAGAAAAGGCACAAATGGGGCAGCAGACAATGCAGACGGCTGTCTCTGTCGGTGCCACTCTGATCGGGGCAATCTTCGGAAGGAAAACAATGAGCACAGGCACGATCGGACGGGCCACAACCAGCATGAGAGGTGTCGGCCGGATTTCCAGGGAAAAGCAGGATATCGAAAGGGCCAAACGCGAGGTTCTGGTCGTCCGGGAAAAATTGACCGACCTGGAGGAAGAATTCCAAACAGAAATTGCCCAGCTGGGAAAAGAATTTCTGCCCGAAGATCTCCACCTCAATGAAATTATCATCCATCCTAAAAAAACGGATATAATGGTGAAACAATTGGCGTTGCTCTGGATGCCTTGGAAGGTCAGCCAGGATGGTTTGGTGGAGCCGGCCTTCGACTCGAAAAAGCTCTAATTTTTTTATCTTATCCGGCCGTAGACATAGTCGCCGATCCGGCGCATCCACTCCATTTCTTCCTGACTCATAGGGCCTTTAGAGACATCTTTCAGGTTCTGGGCCATTTGTGCGGCTGTGGAGGGTGCCGTAATGACAACATCTACGTGCGGATTGGCCAACACGAAACGGTAGCAATCTCCCGCAGTCGGACGCCTTTCATGGGGGGGTATTTTTTTCGACTTGACGAGCGACATTTTTCTAGTTGCTGTAAAGGCCACGACAGCAGGCCTGTTCTCTGGCAGAAGGGGGAAGACATCGTTTTCTGCGCCTCGATTGGCGGCATTATACCGCAAATGAAAAAGGGAAAAGCGGGGATCATCCCTCAGCAGAGGGAAGAGGGTCCGTCGATGGCCTGAAATGCCCAGATAACGAAAGGCTCCTCTTTCCCTTAATTTGTCAATCTTTTCTAGAAATTTAGGCTTAGGCATTTTGTTGTGCCAGCCCAATAAAAGCACGTCGCAATAATCCAAGCCCAAATATTTCAGCCCCCTCGTCAGGCTGTGTTCTATGCCTTTAGGAGTGCGCCAGAAGGTTTGGATAACAATGATGAGATCTTTCCTTTTTCCACGATTTAGGATATTCCGGATAGCTTTTGCCATTTTAGCGTTACGCAGAGCCCCCCAGTAAAAGTAATTGCAGCCCTTCTCAAAGGCGGATTCGATAACCGCCGTAGGGGTGCCATAGGAGGCGCCTAAGCCCAGCCTCCCTGCCCAAAGATCTGTTTTTCCCAATCTGACCTTCTGGCTCAGCCGGCCATCCATCACGTTCCTCCAGCGAAATGAATATTGGAATCAAGCTTCTGATATGTAACTTTTTCGGGTTGAGAACGATTATGAATAAAAGAATGAAATTATACTATAATTAAATTGAAAGACAGAAATGTTTAATCGCGATCCTGAATTCAAGATCAGGGGGTTAAGTCTGATTTTATCCCTTTTTTTTCATGCGATCCTCATTTTTTTGATGCTGAAGATCTTTCGGCCAGTTCGGTTTTATTTTTTCCAGAAGGTTGCCGATGTCCGCATCGTCTCTCCTGAGATGCTATCCCTCCCCCCATGGGGCGGATACCCTTCAGAAGCTGGAAATAGAGGAGAACCATCCCGGGAGGAATACCCAGAGATGGTATCTCAAGTCGAAGGGAAGGCTTCTATCCAGGATGAGCTGAGTCACGGAGAGGTCTTTTTACTGAATCTAAGTCTCGGTTTGGATAGAGATAAAAGGGGGGATATTTTTATTGCGCAGGGAGATATTCCGGATTTTCATCTGGACCCTGCACCTCAGGAAAAAACTGGTTTTTCTTTGAGCTTAGAAGTGAGAAAAGGAGAAAAGGATAGAATCGGGGAAGAAAAAGAGCGGAAGGATTTGGGCCTTTCCCGTCTTGTTTCGAACGGGCTTTCTTCTCTTCGGTTCGAGAGAGCAGGGGAGGATAAAAATGCTCGCAGAACCAGTACCTCGGGAGGCGGACAGCAAAGGCTAAGCCCGTCCATAGATTTTGATTTTTCTCCCTGGGCTAAAGAGGTCGTGGATAAAATCCGCACTCACTGGACCGTGCCTCCTATCGAAAAATCAATGGCCAGAGGAAAAGTGAAAATTTCTATCGTCATCGCGAAAGATGGGACTTTGATGGAGCTAGAGGTAATGGATGCATCGGATTTTGCGTTGTTCGATGAATCGGCCGTTCAGGCCATCCGTTCCAGCGCTCCTTTTATTCCCCTGCCCGAAAATTTTCCAGGAAATCAATTGGAAACCTATCTTGTGTTCGAGTTCAATGAATAAGAGACTCCTATCGATACTGTTGATCACACTTTCGCTGTTCATTTGTGGAAAAGCAGAGGGCAAGGATAGTATTGCAGCGGAGATATTTCTTGTCGATAACGAGGCATATCGCAGGCATGTCCAGCCATTGAAGATTCCCATCGGCATTGATACACGAACGGATGCTCTGTATAAACTGTCATCGCAGGAGGGAGTCATCGAGGGCGGGCTCTTTCAAAAGGGAATCAATTCCCTGCTCCTTCCCGCCCAGCGGTTTTTTGAAAAAACAGGCTCTCATGTGTTTTTTCTGGAGTTGAAAAAGGATAACTTTTCGGAAAAAAAAGAGATAATCATCGAGATACGGCTTCTTCCCCTTTATCTGGTCCAGAAGCGTGGAGAGGCGGAGAAGAGACATGAATTCACTCTGTCTCTGTTTATCGACGATCGCTTGATTTATGCATCGAGAAAGTTTTCTCTTCGCGAAACAACTTTCAAATTGGACCTTCCACCCTCCGATGAAAAATACAATCCTTTCGGGTTGATCAAAGGAACCCAGAAGCCCATAAATACTGTTTCGATCTTAGGTGCTGTAGCTGGCATCTATCAATTGGCCAAATCTTTGATCCCGAAAAAAGAAAAAGAGAAGGAAGTTGAAGCCATCGAAAGAAAGAATCAGATTGAAGCATCATTCGCCAAGAGAAATGAAGCCGGAGACCTTTGGGAATGCAAGGCCATGATATCACTGAAGATTAAAGACGGGCAGCAAGGGAAAAATTAAGGAAGGAGAATGGAGGGCTATCCATAATTTTTTCAATTTATTCCATGCACTGGCGACTAATTAATCGAGATAAAAGCTAAGCGTGTGAACTGCCACATAAAAGGAGACAGTAGATGAACGGACGCCATCCCAAAATAATGATCGTCGAAGATGAAAGTATCATTGCCCTGGACATTCGATCAATGCTGGAGGACCTGGGATATAGAGTATCGGATATCGTATCTACTGGAGAAGAATCCATTCAGAAAGCCTCGACTAAGAAACCTGATTTGGTTTTGATGGATATTAGGCTAAAGGGAAGCCTAGATGGTATCAGTGCCGGGGAGGAGATTTACAGACAGTTACGCATTCCAATCGTTTACCTTACAGCCTATTCAGATCAAGCAACCCTTAAAAGAATCAATAATGGAAAGAATGACAAAACGGCTATCGTTATCAATAAACCTTTTGATGAGGGAGAGCTTCAGACCGTTATCGATGACACTCTCTTCCAAAAACAAAGACTTTATAATTAACACAAATAATCCCGTTTGAATTCTTTTTTCTTATTCATCACGTTTTTTCCCTTGCAACGATCCCACCGAATTTTTGCTCTCATTCAAACCAGGCTAGAATTATTCTTTTTTTGACAAAACTGGACTGCTAGAGTCTATGAGGCTTGGGAGAACTTGACTTTTTTTCAGTGACTCTATACAAAATAGCTGAATTCCAAGACGGAACGAGCGCCATGCGTGTAGCCATGTACTACAACAACAGGGATATTCGAGTAGAGGAGATGCCCGTTCCCGTATGCGGACGCGGAGAGTTGTTGATGAAGGTAGAAGCTAGCGGCATTTGCGGAAGCGATGTTTTGGAGTGGTACCGGATAAAAAAAGCTCCTCTCGTCCTGGGGCATGAAGTGGCCGGTCAGGTTATCGAGGTCGGTAAAGAAGTCGATGCCTTCAGGGAAGGGGACAGGATCGTGGCGGCCCACCATGTGCCCTGTAACTCCTGCCCTTGTTGTCTTGCCGGCTACCATACGGCATGCGAAACTCTTCGAAGAACGAATTTCGATCCTGGAGGCTTTTCAGAATATATTCGTCTTCCGGCGATCAATGTGGATAGGGGGGTTTTTTTGATTCCTGATGAGCTTTCCTATGAGCAGGGAACCTTTCATGAGCCGTTGGGCTGTGTATTGAGGGCCTTACGTACGTCCAGGTTGCGGCCTGGACAGAATATCCTGGTTATGGGAAGCGGTATTGCTGGGCTGTTGATGATTCATGCGGCTCGAGCACTTGGGGCTGGCCGCATTCTAGCGGTGGAGCCGGCTCCTTTTCGCCGGGAGATGGCCAGAGACTTCGGGGCCGATGAAGCCATTTCCCCTGAAGACGATCCGATCGCCCATTTACGTCTTCTCACCAGGGGACGTTTGGCAGATCTCGTTTTTATCTGCACAGCGGCGGAAAAAGCCCACTATCAGGCCCTTGAGGCGTCGGAGAGAGGAGGGAAAATTTTATTTTTTGCCCTTCCCGATCCGAAAATCGAGATAACTTTTTCTGTGACAGATGTTTTCGGCCGAAATGGACGGACCCTGACAACCTCCTATGGGGCAAGCCCGTATGATTCATGGACGGCGCTCGAACTGATGCGCTCGCCCCATATCCGTGTCGAGGATATGATCACACACAGACTTCCCTTATCTGACACGGCAAAAGGATTTCAGCTCGTTGAAAAAGCTCAGGATTCCATGAAGGTTATCATCCAGCCGAATAGATAGGCAATTTACAGAAAAGGAGGAAAAATGGACTGGGGAATGAGAAACAGACTATCCAGGATAATCAAGCCGGATACCAATCGTACGGTTATGCTGGCCGTTGATCACGGGTATTTTTTGGGGCCCACAAATAAATTGGAAGACGCCCGGAAGACAATTGAACCCCTCCTGCCCTATGCCGATGCTTTGATGTTGACCAGGGGTATTTTGAGGACCTCGGTTCCGCCTGAAGCTGATATTCCGATCGTTCTTCGTGTTTCCGGAGGAAGCAGTATCATAGGGAAGGACCTCTCCAACGAGGGCATCACCACTTCCATGGACGAAGCGGTTCGCTTGAATGTATCGGCCGTGGCGCTCTCCATTTTTGTAGGATCGGGCTATGAACACCAGACTCTTCTCAATCTTTCCACCCTGGTCGACCGAGCCCAACCGTACGGAATTCCCGTCCTGGCCGTAACCGCGGTGGGGAAGGAGCTGGGTAAAAGAGATGCCCGTTTCCTCTCCCTCTCCTGCCGTATCGCTGCTGAACTGGGAGCGAGTTATGTCAAGACATACTACTGTGAAGAGTTCGAAAAGGTTGTAGAGAGTTGCCCTATTCCTATAGTGATCGCAGGCGGGCCTAAATTGGAGACCGAGTTGGATGCCTTGGAAATGGCACATGATGCAGTAGAAATAGGGGCAGCCGGTGTCGACATGGGAAGGAATATCTGGCAGTCGCCCCATCCTGTGGCCATGATTAAAGCGGTGAGAGCCGTGGTACATGAAAAAAGATCACCGGGGGATGCCCATGCACTATTTTTGGAGAACGAATAACATGTGCCCCTGGAAAATCGGCGATATGAATAATGGGATAAGGGAGGCTAGTTGTCAGTGAGAATCGCACTCATTCAACAGAAGGCGACTGGAGATATCCAGAAAAATAGGGAGCGCGGTGTCGAAGCCTTTCAGAAGGCGGCAAGCGAAGGAGCTCGGCTGGTGGCTTTTTCGGAGCTGGCCTTTCTTCCTTTTTTGCCTCAAAAGCCGGCGGAGCCGGAGAGTGCGGATTTGGCTGAATCCATCCCGGGCCCGACGACTGAGATATTCCAGGATCTGGCCAAACGTCATAATGCGGTTGTGGTCCTTAATCTTTTCGAAACGGATGGTGAACACACCTACGATTCCTCCCCTGTGATAGACGCGGACGGAACTTTGCTCGGTACCACAAGAATGGTCCATATCATGGACGGGATGGGCTTCCATGAAAAGGGATACTACACCCCCGGTAATGCCGAGACCTTCGTTTACCAGACATGCGTCGGCCGGGTCGGTGTGGCGATTTGTTACGACCGGCATTTTCCCGAATACATGAGGAATTTGGGTTTGAAAGGTGCCGATATCGTGATCATTCCCCAAGCCGGAGCGATAGGGGAGTGGCCTGAAGGGCTCTTTCAGGCTGAGGTTCAGGTGGCTGCCTTCCAGAATGGATACTACGCGGCCTTGGTGAACCGAGTGGGAAAAGAGGAAACCCTGCACTTTTCAGGGGAGTCTTTTGTCGTTGGGCCTTCGGGGCAGATCATCGCCAAGGCTCCCCAAGAGCAAGACTGCCTACTCTATGCGGATTGTGATTTCAATGGAATCGGACAGTCTCCGGCCAAGAAATACTTTATGCCGGATCGCCGACCGAGTTTTTATAAGAAATTTGGTCTGGATGAAGAATTTTGAGTCGGTTGAAATCAACTGAAAAGGAATAATCGGAAATGAAAAAGTGGTTCGTACTCAACACCAAGCCGAAAAAAGAATACCAGGTCGAAAGATTGTTCTACGAGGGAGGCGTTGATTTTTACTGTCCTAAATATGTACGTGAAAACAAGGTGAAACCTTTTTTTTCAGGGTACGGATTCATCTATTTCGATTATCCAGCCCAATACCAGCTCGTCAAGTACACCCGCGGAGTGAAGCGTGTTATCGGCAACCAGCAAGGCCCCATCCCTATTCCCGAGGGGACTATCCAAGCGATCAAAAAAAGAGAGATCGATGGGTTTATCGAGTTCGAAAAGTATGGAGAAGATCCGGTTATAGGAGACGAGATAGAAATAGCAGAGGGCCCGATGAAAGGACTAAGAGGCATCTTTTCCAAGGATTTGACAGAAAAAGAGCGGGTCGTGATCCTCCTCAATTATGTCTCCTATCAGGGTCAGTTGATCATCGAGAAGACCAAACTCAAAAAGGTCAGGAAATAGCACGATGCTGATAGGGATAAACCGATGCTGGATTTGAAAGAGTTGCAAGAGTATAGCCTCTGCTATCTGATGGAATATTTTTGTCACGGCTCAACCTCCACCACATAGGATTTTCTTCAACTGGTCAAAACCTATCCTCGTTCCGCTGAGGACCAGGACAACGGTTTTTCCCTTAAATCTTTTTCGAACCTTAAGGTAAGAAGCCACAGGAAGAGCGGCAGCTCCTTCGATGAGAAACTGATGCTTTCTCAAGCAGATAAGAATGGCCTCTTTTATTTCCTGTTCCGAAACCAGAATGAAGTCATCGACCAATTTTCGGCACAGGTCGAGGGTTATGGAACCGATTTCGATACCTCCGACAGTCGCATCAGATAGAGAAGGCTTTGATGCTAAATCAAGAATCCGTCCGGCCTTGATGGATTCATACATCACGCAGGAGTTTATGGGCTGGCATCCGATAACCAACGTATGCTCGTTTTCTGATTTCAAATAAGAGGCTATCCCTGATATGAGGCCTCCCCCGCCCACTGGAACGAGCACAGCGTCCGTGTTTTCTATCTGTCTTGAGAGTTCGATGCCCAGGGTTCCCTGGCCGGCGATGACCTGAGGATCATTGTATGGAGAAATCCATTCCATCCCCATTTTTTCGGCTGTTCGCCGGGCATGATTTTCGGCTTTAACGCAGTCATCTCCATAAAGTTCCATATCGGTCTGATAATCCTTCAGAGCCTCGAGTTTGGTCTTTGAGGTGTTTTCGGGCAAAAAAATCTTTCCCCGCAACCCCAGTTTACGAAGGGCATAGCTAACGGCCAGGCCATGGTTTCCGGAGGAGGCCGTGATAATCCCTCTTTTTTTGTTCTCTTCCGATAAAGAAAGAAGTTTGTTAAAAGCCCCTCGGATCTTGAAAGAGCCAGTGATTTGAAAGTTCTCCAGTTTCAGATAGACTTGACCGTGGCCGATAGAACTGAGATAAGGGGAAAATTCCAAAGGGGTTTCGCGAATGTGCTTTCTGATATTCTTTTCGGCTTTGACGGCATATTTCACAATTTCTGAATATTGAATCATTTGAATCCCTTCACTTTTGGAGCCATCATGGAGCAAAGTATGCCCGTATTTTTCGTCCATATCAACCCTTTTTATTATCGTTGACGAGGACCATCTCCGGTTGAAAGTTTATCTCTTCAGGAAATACCTCCCTTTCTAATATATGGAAGCCTCCCTAATATATATAGGAATAGCGGGAAAATTTTGATATGGTAGAAATGTGAAAAATCTTATTCTTGGTTCATGGAGGGAAGCATGAAAACCATAGGTATGATCGGCGGGATGAGCTGGGAATCCACCTTGGAATATTACCGGATCGTCAACGAAACGGTTAAGGAAAAACTCGGTGGTTTCCATTCGGCCAAGTGTGTCCTTTATTCGGTGGATTTTGAGGAAGTGGAAAGACTTCAGCATCGAGGAGAATGGGGCTTGCTGACCCAACTGATGATATCGGCTGCTAAAAAAGTGGAAAAATCGGAAGCGGATTTTGTCCTTATTTGTACCAATACCATGCATATGATGGCCGACGAAGTTAGGGATGCCATACATATCCCTCTGTTGCATATCGTGGATGTGACAGCCGAAGCCATCGGGGCGAAGGGGCATAAAAAGGTTGGCCTTCTGGGTACAAAATTCACCATGGAGCAAGATTTTTATAGAGGAAGGTTACAAGAGAAATATGGGTATGAGGTGTTGATCCCGGACGATAAAGAAAGACAGGTCATTCATGATATTCTGTACAGCGAGTTGTGTCTCGGAGAGATCAGGGAGGTTTCAAAAAACAAATTCAAGGACATTATACATAGTCTCATAGAAAGGGGTGCCCAAGGCGTGATCCTCGGTTGCACCGAGATACCATTGATTGTCGACCAGAAAGACTATGCTATCCCTCTTTATGATACAACGACTCTGCACGCGCGAGCGGCGGTTGAGTACGCAATCCGGCAGGAAAGAGAGGGCTAGCGACAGCAAAGGCCCTACGCTTCCAAAAAGAAAAGAAGAGGAATCTGTTGCTGTTTCGAACTATCGGAGAAAAAGCTTGAGGATATTCCATATCCCTAGGAATGACACCAGTAGAATCACC
The DNA here is from genome assembly GCA_964400735.1 of uncultured Eubacteriales bacterium. Taxonomy (GTDB): domain Bacteria; phylum Acidobacteriota; class Aminicenantia; order Aminicenantales; family Aminicenantaceae; genus CAYNVQ01. The sequence goes on from CAYNVQ010000001.1 coordinate 124,372, forward strand.
ACGGCACCCACCATGTTTTGAAAAGGTGTATTGGTCATGCTTCTCATTTTGGCCCGATTGTTCAAAACGATCAGAAGGAATATGGAAGCTACCGGAAGAACCAAGCCGTTGGCCACTTGGGCAAATACGATGAGGCCCAAGGGATTAAAATCGAAAAGAGAAACGATCAGCCCTGTCCCTATCACCCCCAGCCAAATGGCTCTGAACTGGCTCGAAGCAGGGCCTCCTTTCCAGCCGAGGATTCCGGAAGATGCAAAAGCTGCGGCATAAGGGGCAGTGATGGCCGAACTCATGCCGGCGGCAAAGAATCCTAATCCGAAAAGCAAATTGGTGAAGGAACCGAAAAGAGGTTTCAGCTGCTCGGCCATTTGGGCCCCACTTTCCAGGGGGATCTTCTCTTTATAAAAGGCTACGGCTGAGGTGACCACGATGGAGGCGGAGATGAGCCCGCCCAAACTGATGGAAATAAGGAGGTCTTTCTTTACATTTTTCAAGTCTTCTACCCTGTTCCATTTTTCTTTCACTGCAGAGGAGTGAAGAAAAAGATTGTAGGGTACGACTGTCGTTCCGACCAAGGCCAATACGAGATAGAGGGATTGATCGGGGAAGGAAGGGAGCATGCCTTTGAGGACAGAGATCATGTCAGGCTTCACGAGGATAACGGTTATCAGAAAAGACAGACTCATAATAAAGACCAAAAAAATGAGGAACTTTTCGACAATCCTGTATTTCTTACGACTGAGAACAAAAACGGCTACCAGGGAGATCAATACCACCCAGATTTTTCTTGATATAGAGCTGACCATCTCCAAGCCGAGCGCTCCTCCTACGAGATTCCCTGCCTCATAAGCTGCACAGCCAAAGGTGATCGAGGAAAGAATCAAGGCGATAAATAGAATTTTGGTAAGAGGATGGCGGGGATATTCTCTGAGAGATTCGCCCAAATCCTGTCCTGATCCCAGACTGAGCCTGCCTGTCATTTCTTGCAGTATCAAGGTGGTGATGACGGCAAAAATCAAAGCAAAAATCAAGGCATAACCGAAATTGGCGCCGGCCAAAGAACAGGATGTCACGGTACCCGGGCCTATGAATGCAGCGGTCACGAGAAAACCTGGACCAAAGGAAGATTTTTTATTTTTTTTGTCCATAACCGCCCCCGCCAGGCGTCTGGATACGCAGTACATCACCTGGCTGGACTTTGATATTGACTTTGGGGCCCAAGATGATTTTTTTCCCCTTATTGGTCACCAGAATGTTTTTTCCTTTTTTTCCTCCCTCCCCTCCTCGAACTCCGTAAGGGCAGAATTTCCTCCTTTCGGATAAGATCGAGACTCGAGTGGGAACAAAGAATTCATATTCACGAATGATTCCTTCTCCTCCCTTTCGCCAGCCCTCTCCTCCTGAATTCCTCCTGAGGGCATATCTTTTGATCCGCAGGGGAAGGTAACGTTCCAAGGCTTCCAAAGGAGTATTCAAAGAGTTGGTCATATGGGTATGCACACCGCTCAATCCGTCTCTTTGCAGACTGGCTCCCATGCCTCCTCCTATGGTTTCGTAATAGGCAAAGTTGGTCTGCCTGGCGGGGTCGAAGCCTCCGAAAGCCACGTTATTCATGGTCCCTGAACTGGCAGCGGGAATTCTATCGGGAATGGCCTGGCCGAGTGCACCGAGCACGACATCCACTATTCTCTGAGATGTTTCGACGTTGCCACCGGCTGTCGCTGCGGGGTGGAGGGCATTCAGCACGGATCCGGGGGGAGCGTCAATTTTAATGGGGCGCATCAGTCCTGTATTGAAGGGGATGTCTTCTTCCACCAAACAGCGGAAAACATAAAGCACAGCCGAGAAGGTGACGGCAAAATTGGCGTTCACGCAACCTTCCACCTGGGAAGAGGATGGGCTGAAATCAAGAATCGCTTGATTGCCTTGGATGGTTATTCTGACGCCGATTTTGACGGGAGTCTCAGTGATCCCATCATTATCCAGGAAATCTTCGAATGCATAGGTGCCGTCAGGTATGCCAGCAATCGTCTTTCTCAGGATCCTTTCGGTATAATCCTGGATAAGCTGGGCGTATTGCGCTATTTTTTTGTATCCATACTTTTTGATGCTTTCCTTCAACCGTTGTTTACCCGTTTTATTGGCTGCTATTTGGGCCAGAAGATCTCCTTTTCTTTCTTCAGGAGTCCTCACATTCGCCAAGATGATCTGAAGGAGGTTTTCATCCAATTTTTCTTTTTTGATGATCTTCACAGGAGGGATGATCAAACCTTCCTGGTAGATCTCGGAGGCTAAGGGCATGGAACCAGGGGTCATGCCTCCCACATCGGAATGATGTGCTCGGTTAGCGACGAAAAACAACAATTTTTTCTCTTCGAACACGGGGGAAATGCAGGTGATATCAGGAAGATGAGTACCTCCTTTGTAGGGGTCGTTAAGGAGAACCAAGTCCCCTTCGGAAAAGGAAATCTTTTGCAACGAAGCTTGGACGGATAAGGGCATAGCTCCCAAGTGAACCGGAATGTGCGAACCTTGGGCAAATGTTTCTCCTGTGGCAGTGAAAAGAGCACAAGAGAAATCTTTTCTCTCCTTGATATTGGGAGAAAGGGCCGTTCTGCCCAGAACCGCGCCCATTTCCTCTGATATAGAGACGAAAATGTTTTTGAAAACTTCCAGTTCGATCGGATCGAATCTATCTTTCGTGCTCATTCTTTTCCAATGAGAAGGTTCATAAGGCCATCTACCTCCAGAAGATATCCAGGCGGCAAGAAAGTGGTCGACCCCTCATCGACCACCAGGGCCGGACCTGATATTTTGTTTCCTGGATCAAGCCGTTCCCTCACAAAGACAGGCGCCGCAAATTTTTCCCCTCCATAAAAAAGAATCTGCTTTTTTATGAGAGCGCCTTCGGGAGAGGAATTTTTAAACGGATGCTTGGTGAGCCTCATCTTTTCTGCGCTCCCGACGGATTTTAGACGGATATTGACGATTTCGACTGGGCGTCCGCCTTGATGATAGGAATACAACCTCTGGTGGGCCTTATGAAAATTGTCAACCAGAGATGAAAGGCTTTTGGCGCTAAACCGATAGGGGAGCGTAATTTCATAAGATTGCCCGATGTATCTGAGGTCGAGGAAAGCAAAATTCTTGATGTCTGCCTCTTCGAACCCTTCTCTCTTCATGTCCTCGACACTGCTCTGCTGAAGCTCGAGGATATGAGCTTCCAATGCTTCTTTGTTTATGTTTTCAGTTGTCATCAACAGGGATTTGGAATAGTCCTTTGTGGAATCTGCCATCAGCAGCCCCAGGGCAGAGAGGACTCCTGCGTTTTTAGGGACGATGACCTTGGCGATCCTCAAGCTGGCGGCAATTTCGACGGCGTGCATGCCGCCCGCTCCTCCGAAAGAGATGAGGGCAAATTCTCTGGGATCAAATCCTCGTTCGATGGAAATGACGCGTATAGCTTTCTCCATATTGGCGTTGGCGATTTGGATGATTCCAGATGCCGTCTCTAGGGGGGATTTGTGGATCTTAGCGGCTAAATTCTCGATGACCTTATGGCTTCTCTCAGGGAAAATCCTCATTCTTCCGCCGAGGAAAAGTTCAGGAACAAGCCGCCCAAGAACGAGGTGCGCATCGGAAACGGTCGAAAAATTTCCCTTGCCGTAACAGGCAGGACCGGGGTCCGCTCCGGCGCTTTGTGGCCCAACCCTCAATGACCCTCCTTTATCCACATAGGCGATAGACCCTCCTCCTGCCCCGACTGTGTGGATGTCGATAATGGGTAAGCGAACCGGAAAATCGCCAATAGTGCTTTCATTTGTTCGGCGGATATCTCCGTCGATCAATGATACATCCGAAGAAGTTCCCCCCATATCGAAGGATATCAACTTGCGGCAACCGATATGTCTTCCCAGATGGAAAGCTCCCACGACACCTCCGGCCGGTCCTGAAAGCGCGGTTCGAATGGGCTCCGCTTTGGCTGTTTCCGGTGAAATGTATCCTTCATTGGATTGCATAATCCGGAGAGTAGTATTATGCATCCTATGCTCCAGACGGCGGAGGTATCGGCTCATAACGGGCATCAGATAGGCATTGATGACTGTAGCGGCGGTTCTTTCGTATTCACGGTGTTCGGGGAGAATATCGCTCGAGATAGAAAAGAGAATCCCCTGCTTTTCCAGCCATCCACGGATTAGCTTTTCATTCTGTGGGTTGGCGAAGGAATTGATCAGCGATACAGCGATCGCTTTAATATGTTTCCTCTTTATTCGATAAAGAACGGATTGTAATTCTTCGGCAGATACCTTCATTTCAACATCTCCTTTGGTGGACGTCCTCTCCTCAAGCCCAAAGCACTTGTTCCTAGGGATTAATGGATGCCTGTCTTCTCCTTTCAAACTGTAAAGGAGATTCCGAACCTGTCTGCCTATGAAGATAACGTCCTCAAAACCTTTGGTGGTGATCAAAGCGATCGGCCCACCTTTTCTCTCCAGAAGAGCATTGGTGGCAACTGTCGTTCCGTGGATGACGAAAGGATATTTGGTGGAGGCCTTTAAATAGTCTTTTATGCCTTCGACGATGGACTGGGAAGGGTCGTGAGGAGTTGAAAGGATTTTTCGCACCTCGAGAATTCCATCGGCAAAGATCACAAAATCTGTGAATGTCCCGCCTGTATCCACTCCGATCCGTATCCTGCTCATCAAAGGTACTTTTAACTTCTAAGCCTGAGCAAAGTCAAGAAAAGATAGGAATCCGCTTCCTTTTTAACTTGAGGATTAATGAAGAGATTGTATTTTCTGGAGAGACTTAGGAATGGACCGAAATAAAAAGTCAGATCATTTGCAGGTATCGCATGAAGTGGCGGAACATGTGGTGCAAGCATTGGAGGAGGTCTTGATACGGCTGCTTCCTCCACCTATTCCGAAGCAAGAGAAGAGTTTCTGGATGTCTTTGGCGCCGCACATAGGGCAGCTGACATTTTTTTCTCCACCGATAGGAGCGAGAGTTTCGAATGACTTTTCGCAATTCTTGCAAAAGAACTCATAAATAGGCATGCTGATCGAATTATAGCGAACTTTTCCTTTTTTTAAAAGAGAAAAACTCGGCTTCAGGGGATATTCTCGGTCAGGGTCTGTTCGAGGATTCTTCTCAATTCTTCCTCATTGATAGGCTTGATGATAAACCCGGAAGGATTGACTTCTTTGGCTTTGGCCATCGTGTTTTCATCGGCAAACCCGGTGAGGAATACGACCGGAATACGGAAACGCTCGCGGATTTTTTTTGCGGCTTCGATGCCGTCTATTTCTCCTTTTAAACCGATATCCATAAGAACAAGGTCGGGTTTCGATGTCTCGGCTTTCTGCACGGCCTCCTCTCCCTGAAAGGCGACCGCTGCGACGTTGTATCCCGCTTTTCTCAACATGTTTCGAATATCTATAGATACGATGCCTTCATCTTCCACCACCATAATGCTTGCAGCAGGTTTCATCTGGCTCTTCTTTAATGTCTTTTATTCTTCATTTCAACCCGATTTGCGTTCCCTTGTCAAGCAGGAAAATGACATTCTTCATTTTACGGCGATGGCCTCGATCTCCACTTTGACGTCTCTTGGAAGACGCGCAACCTGAACGGCCGCACGGGCGGGATAGGGGGGCTTAAAAAATTCTGCATAGACAGTGTTCATCTCACTGAAGTCATTCATATCCTGGAGAAAAACGGTGCATTTGACTACGTGTTCGAATGAACAGCCCGCTGCCTCCAAAACTGCCTGGAGGTTTTTCAAAACAAGTCTTGTTTGGTCCTTGATGCTTCCGGTATTCAACTCTCCGCTGGCCGGGTCTATTGGGATCTGTCCGGAGGCAAAAACAAGGCTATCGGCCACAATACCCTGAGAATAAGGACCTATCGCCTGGGGAGCCTTTTCCGTTTGGATAGCTTTTTTCATCATTTTTCTCCTTTCTTGACGCGAAAACAGCAGGGGAGTGACCAAGGTCACGCCACCTAATGTCTTAAGAACTTGTCTCCTTTTCATTCTTAAGATCTCTCCTTATTGAAGATTTTATTTTTTGGTATCTTTATTTAATATGTTCCCTTACTGGGTTCGTCTCGGAACTGACAGAAAGTTGTAATGGAGAAGAAATCCAGGGCCTGCGGATTCTTGACTATTTCTTTTCTTCTTTCTCGATCTTCAAGCTAACCCTGTTTCGGCCGAGCCATTTGCTGTGTTTCATCAGAGATTCTGCCCGGTTGACAAGAATATCGAGGCTGTCCACTCTGAAGGCGAGCGTGGCTCCGACAGAAACGGTCACGCGAGCGAGCTTCTCATCCATCGTGATGTTAGAACTCTCGACGAGCAAACGCAGCTTATTGGCCACAAAGTCCAATTTGCTTTCATCTACGTTCACGACGATAACCAGAAACTCGTCGCTATCCCAACGCCCCATGACGTCAAAGAACCGAATGTTATTCAAGATGGTTCGAGAAACAATCCGCAACGCCTGATCGCCTGCCTGTTTGCCGTATGTTTCGTTAGTTTCTTCCAAGTGATCGACATCGATACACAACAAGCCAAAAGGAAGTCGGTATTTTTTTATATCTTCGAGCCGGGATTGGATATGTATTTCCAGAAAACGCCTGTTTCCTACTTCCGTGGTTTTATCCAATAACTGCATCTTTTCCAATTCCATTTTTCTCTGGGGAATAGAAAATTTAGGGGAAGCATCAAAGAAAGTCTCAACGGCCGCTATGATTTTTCCCTTTCTGCTCATAAGAGGAAAAGCCCGGATAGAAACGGGAATCCTGTAGCCTTCCTTATGATGGATGAAGGCATCTATGGTGTGAATGTCCCCGTCATCTAGAGCAAGTTTTAGTGGGCAGTCCTTATCGCAAAGAGATTTACCTGTCTCGTCGACGGGATTCAGAATATGTTCGGAACATTTTTTGTTCTTTGTCTGAATTTGGTCGTACCCTGTTGTGATCTCAGCTCCTTTGTTCCAAAAAAAAATTCGGCATTCGTCATTAACGAAGAAAACACCATCATGGATGTTATTGAGGAGGAGTTCAGTATAATTTTTATCCAGCTTTTCGCGGGAAAAAGTATCCTTTTCCGATTTACTACCCATTTCTTGAGTCAGTCGATGTCTAATTTATAGCAAACTCCGACCGTGAAGTCAAAATAAATGATACTCAAAGTAAGATTTTTTGGGCTTTCTTGACTTTTCTATAACTCCAGGTTATAAAGAAGACATCTCTACACAGGGGATGAAAATGATACGTATTGTGGGCACCAAGATTCGGAAATTGAGAGAGGAAATGGGGCTGACCCAGGAGGATTTGGCTCGTTCGGTGGGATTATCTTCAGAATTTATTTCTCTTTTGGAATTAGGGAAAAGAAGTCCCAGCCTTGAAAGCCTGTCCAGAATAGCCCGTTTTTTGAACAAAGAAGTATCCTTTTTTATCGTGGAAAAAAAGGAAACGTTCCAATCCTTGATTCGAGGAAAGGAACTGGATTCGAAGACAAGACGCATTATGAGGAAGTTCAAAAAATATTGTGATGAATATTTAGAGTTAGAAGAAATGATAGGAAGACAGTCGGATTTAGCCCCCCTCTATACCAATATCACGGCCGAGAAGATGGCTGAGCAGGAAAGACAACGCCTGGATGTGGGCAGCGATCCCCTGCATAATATTTTTTCTATTCTGGAGCAGAATGGCTTGCATGTTTGGAAATACGCCATAGATGAAGAAATCAACATATCCGGTATATTCGTGTTTATGGATTACAAGCAGGCTGCCTTTGCCTTAATAAATAGCAGGCTATCGCCAAATCAGCAGAAACTTGCAGCTGCACACGAATATGGACATTACCTGAAGGATCGTCACGATGGTCCGGTCATCGACAACCCAGATATTTTCATCGAAGACTACATCACCCTTTACCACGCACGGGAGAAGTATGCCCAAACATTCGCTTTGAATTTTTTGATGCCTCAGAAAAAAATAGTTGAAATCATTGAAAGAGATATCCGATCAAAAAGCCTGAATTTCGAGGATATTCTGTATATCCGGCGGTACTTTGGAGTGAGTGTTTTGTCACTTATTCAAATGCTGAAAAGAATGGAATATATCTCTCTTCGTCAATTCAAGGAATACCAGAAGCTCGATGGTCTCCAGAAGGAAAGAATCATTTTTGGTTCGAGTGAAGATTCTGAGGGATGGAGAACGAAAGGCCAAGCTTTACTATCCGAACGGTTCAAGAGCCTTGTTCTCGAGGCCTACAGGAAGAGAAAGATCTCTGCCGATGAAGCCGCTAAGAGACTGTATATAGACAAAAGCCGTTTTTCCGATTCATTGAAATAACCGCAGCCTCTTTTTATTGGAGTGTACTCTTCAAAACCTGATGATATATTCATGGCAACCTTCATGTTCGGCAGGGTTGATAGGATCGGCCCTTGAATAACCAAGCCGATTGATATGACCCGTTCAATATCCACGTTATTAACGACGTTTTAGGTTTTTTTCGTAATATTTCTGGTGATAATCTTCGGCTCTATAAAATTCTGAGGCTGGCACAATCTGTGTAGCGATGTGTGAGTTGTATTTCTTCGATTTCTCCAATTTATTGATCATTTCTTCCGCTTCTCGTTTTTGTTCCTCATCGCGATAAAAAATGATGGATCTGTATTGTGTTCCGAAATCTGGGCCCTGCCTGTCGATTTGAGTGGGATCATGCAGATTGAAAAACGATTCCAGAAGCTGAGAATAGCTCACGATAGACGGATCAAAGTAGAGTCGAATCGACTCAGCGTGTCCGGTTTCGCCTGAACAGACCTCTTTGTAGGTAGGATCCTTCGTCTTTCCTCCGGAATACCCCACTTCTGTTCGCACAACACCCTTTATCTGACCGAACTTATGCTCCACTCCCCAAAAGCATCCGGCCGCAAACGTGGCTTCTTCCAGATTATCCATCACATTGCTATCCGTCTCGTTCTTGGCGAATAAATGATTATCTTGCTCACGAGAGATCGATTCTTTGAAGTCGAGGGCTACGGAGTTTATGCAGTAGTGTTTACGCGAAGGGGGAGGCCCATCATCGAAGACATGTCCCAGATGAGCTCCGCAAACGGCGCAAAGCACCTCAATGCGCTTCATGAAATGAGAAAAATCATCACGATATTGAATGTGGTTTTCATCGACAGGAGCTGTAAAACTCGGCCAACCCGTTCCATGATCGTATTTCATTTCCGATGAAAAAAGAGAGGTGCCGCATCCTGCGCAAAGATACACGCCCTTCTCGTAGTGATCCATGTATTTGCCCGTGAACGGCCTCTCCGTAACGGCCTCACGCATTACCCGGTATTGATGAGGTGTGAGAATTTTTTTCCATTCTTCTTCTGTTTTATTGACCTTCCGAATCATTTTTTTTTCTCCTCTGTTAACCACAGTCGGCTCCTGAGAGAAATTACCAAAGACAACGAGAACTCCTATGGTCGTCAACATCGAAAAAATGAAGAGGAACGACACGATATGTTTTTTGTTGTTTTTCTTCATTCCTAATAATCCTATAGGAATATTATACATTATCTTTCACAGACTTCCTGGCTTGCGGGAGGAATCGGGAAGAATCCCTTAAACCGTTCCGACTTGAGAAAAGCTTAGCGAGCTTTTGATTACGGCTTTCTTTTCTTGCCTACTTCCATTGCGGTAAAGATTGTGGTATTTTATTGACAAGAAGGGCAATATTAAAGTTGGGAAGGATGATACATTTTCTCTTGACTTCATGATGATCGATACAATCGAGGGTGAGGATCATGCTGAATAAATTCAGAGGGTGCCTCCTAGGACTGGCTGTGGGAGATGCGCTGGGAGCCGCAGTCGAATTCCTGTCCTTGGACAAGATCAAGGAAAGGTATGGAGACAAAGGGATTGTCGATTTCGACGCCTGGAATGGATTTAAACCCGGTTCTTACACCGATGATACTCAGCTCACTCTGGCAACGGCGAAAGGATGTATCGGTGCCCATTTGAATCTTCTTAGAGAAGGAGAATCTCATTCGCTGGATTTTATGTACAATAGGTATTTGGAATGGCTAAAAAGCCTTAGGGACCCTCAACAAGTAAGACATCCAGGTTACATATGTATGCATGTTCTCCAGAGTGGTGAAAGAGGCTCGGTCGAAAACCCGATCAACACAAGTACAGAGCCAACCGGGTTGTTGCGTACAGCCCCTGTAGGCCTGGCCTTCCCGCCAGGGATGGCTTTTAGGGAGGGTAAAGACTATGCGGCTTTAACCCATGGCAATCATTCGGCTTATTATGCAGCCGGATTTCTTGCCGAAATAATTTCCTGGATCGTTGAGGGAAAAACTTTGCAGGATGCTATTGAGTTAGGCGTCGATCAATTGGTCGACTTTGAAAACCACCAGGATTTGCTGAAACACATAGAAGACGCTTTGGAGCTGTTCATCGACCAGAGCCCGTTGGAGGAATGCATCCCCAAGCTGGGCAAAGGAATGACGGCAGCCGAAGTCCTGTCTGTAGGCATTTTTTGCGCCTTGAAATCTGTTTTCGATTTTCAAGAGGGAGTACTGGCAGCAGTGAACCAATCAGGAAACAGTAGTTCGACGGGGTTGGTCACCGGAGCGATTCTGGGCACATTTCTGGGCGATGAAGGCATTCCTGAGGTCTGGATGACTGGCCTTGAAGACTCCCAAAAAATTAGCGAGATATCTGAAGATATGTTTAAGGTTTTCAAACAGGGGGAAAGGATTTCCTTCGAGAAATATTCACTGAAGCAGTAAATAATATCCCGTCTTCAAGTAAAATCAGCCTTTATGATAAACGAGGCGAAAGGGAAATAATGCCCGTTGCAGAGTGTGGTCTGGGGTGGAGAGAAAGATTTTTGGAACGGGTAGAAAGGGATTTTTGGGCATGAAAAGGGTTTTTTTGGTCCTTACCTTGTTTGTCGGATTTCTGGTAGCTCTCGGCAGTTTGTATGGATATTTTTTGCTCCAGCAGAGGGCCGGTCTTCCTTTAGAAATCAAAAAAGCGTTCCAAAGAGGCCAGCTCATTCAAATTGAGGATGCCAAAATTGAGCGAAAGGAAGATTTGGAATTCATTCTGAGCCGAAAAAGACCTGGGCAGTCCATATCAGTATTGTTGAACGTAAATGATAAGATAGCCAGAATCCAGGAAAAACTTATCCCCTTTTACGCTCAAACGCCTTACCCATTGATCAATTTGGTCATCGGATTCTTCTTGCTGGTCATAGCATTCGTTGTTTTCATTCTTCGTCCCCACGATCTCAGGGCAAGGCTGTTTTATTGGGGGGCGCTTTTTTTTTCTTTTTCTCTGATCGTCAACGGCGGTTTTTATTGTCTGGGGGATAAATGGTTCTCCTATGTTCCGGGTATCCTGTTTTATATTTTTTATCCACTTTCGGCAGCCTTTCTTCTTCATTTTTCTTTGACCTTTATTCGGACTCGGTTAAAAAGACCTATCGTCTTCGTCTACCTTCCGGCTGTTCTTTTCAGTCTGCTTTGGAATTACTTTTTTCTTGCTTCCAGCATGAGATCCTCTATTGAGATCTATAGACAATATCAGGTTGTAGTCTTTCATTTCCGGATCCTCGTCGTCATTTACCTGCTTTTGTCCTTTCTGGCGCTTTTTCTGGGTTACAGGAAAGCCCGTTTTGAGGAAGAAAAGGCCCAGATCAAATGGGTTCTGTTCGGATTATTTTTAGGAATGGGCCCCTTTATTTTCTTGTATCAACTTCCCAGGGTCCTGCTCAAAAAACCGTTCCTTTCCGAAGAACTCGTGGGCGTATTTTATATATTCATCCCCATCGCTTTTTCCTTTTCCATTGTCCGTTTCAAGCTGATGAACATCGAGCTGGTCATCAACAGGAGTTTGGTCTATTCCATTTTGACCATGTTTACGGTCAGCGTCTATTTGATTTCCATCCAGGTCGTAAATAGGATTTTCATCAGCTCTATTGCCATCCAGTCCACAACCGTTTCGTTGATAGGTGTGCTTGCGGCAGCAGCGGCGTTTCATCCTGCCAGAAGAAAGATTCAGGATTTTGTGGATAAATCTTTCTTCCGTATCAGCTATGATTATCGAAAAAGTATTCGCAGCTTCAGCGAGCTCGCCCATAATATGACTCAGCAGGACCAACTTTTGGACTTATTTTTAGTCGGCATCCAGAATACTATCCCTCTTGAATATCTGGGTATTAGAGTTATGTCCACCACGTCTGAAGGAATAGAGGTTTTGCTCGAGATGGGAGGGAAAAAGGGGCTGGAGGATTTGACATCGAAAGCTTTGAGTGCGAATCAGGTATTGGCCAGACGAAAAGGTGTTTCGACTGAAATGGGGGTTGATTTTTCTGTCGAGGATTTGATCACCGAAAAAAACCTGGAGATGATCATTCCTTTGCACTTCCGCACCCCCTTTCTCTCAGGATTCTTAGCTCTAGGGAAAAAAAGATCTAGAACCAAATATTCGAGAGATGATATTGAACTTTTCCTTACCATGGCTGAAGCACTGACTTTGAATTTGGAACGGATCTATCTGCAGAAAGAGGTTATCCTCGAAAGAGCCGAGAAAGAAAAGCTGGATGAGCTGAACAGATTAAAAACAGAGTTTATTTCGAATGTATCCCATGAGATCCGAACCCCTCTGAGCTCGATACACAGTTTATCGGAGATTCTTCAACAGGGGAAGATTAAGGAAAAGAGCAAACAAGAGGAACTGCTTTCCCTTATGGCTAGCGAATGTGGCCGTTTATCCAGGCTTCTCCACAACATCCTTGACCATGCGAAAATCGATCAGAAGGCCATGTCCTATCGTTTGAGCAAGGTGAATATGTGTTCGTTGGTCGGAGAAATTATCGAACTGAATGAAAAAAGGATTAAATCCTTAGGATTTTCTGTGACTTGGTCTATTCCTAGGAAGGTTTTGTGGCTGGACGTCGATCCAGACGCCATAAAACAGGCTTTGACTAATCTCCTGGATAATGCTATAAAATATTCTCTAGACAGAAGGGAGATCGATATAAAGCTGTGGGAGAAAGATCAAGGGGCCGAAATCTATATCCAGGATAAAGGGATAGGGATTGGTGATTCCGAGAAAGAAAAAATTTTCGATGGGTTTTACCGGTCAGGAGAGGCTCAGGTCGTGAATCCAAAGGGGGCTGGAATCGGATTGAAGATAGTGAAACACATCATGGAAGCCCATGGCGGTCAAGTCCTGGTTAGAAGTCAAAAAAACAAAGGGAGCACTTTTATTTTGATCTTTCCAAAACCATGAAAAAAATTTTGGTCATCGAGGATGATGTTGCTCTCCAGGAGACTCTGAGAGCGGCACTTGAAAGTGAAAATTTCGAGGTCTTTTCCGCCACGGATGGTGAGGAGGGGCTATCGTTATCCTCTAGGGAACATGTGGATTTGATCCTCCTCGATCTGAAGCTCCCTACCTTGGATGGCTTCGAAATTTGCAAAAAGATTCGCGAGAAAGGGGATAGCACTCCAATCATTTTTTTGTCTGGTGAAAAAAAAGAGGAGATCGATAAAGTATTGGGTCTCGAGTTAGGCGGGGATGATTACATAACCAAACCATTCGGTTCGAGAGAACTCATGGCGAGAATCAAGGCTGTTATCCGTCGAACCGCGGCCGAAAAAGAAGCGCTGGAGGAATATTCTTTCGGAAACGTGACCATCCATTTTAAAAAACATATGGCCACCAAAGGGGAACAGGAGCTCTATATGACAGCCAGAGAGTTCGGGCTTCTTAAGCTCCTCATCGCTCATGAAGGAGAGGTCATTTCGAGAGATATGATTTTGAATGAAGTGTGGGGTTACGATAAATATCCCACCACTCGGACGGTGGACACGTTTGTCCATAATCTCAGAAAAAAAATAGAGGATGATCCATCCAACCCTGTCCATATCCTCACCATTCCTTGGTCTGGTTATAAATTTCGAAAATAATCTTCGAGATGCCATTATCCGTTTTCTCTCGAGAATTCCCGCAATCGTAATCAATCTCTCAAATGGCTATGATGACAAATGGTCTAAGCGTTTTTTCCTTCCATGCGAATAGGATTGGGTTGGCGGCTTCGTTGAAGCCTGTTAGCTTAGATCGACAGCTCACTGTAGCCTTATAGGCCTCCTCCTCGATAATCCTTTAATGTAAAGGGAAAAACAGGTTGACCTTGGCTCATGAATGAACCAGGATAACTCAAGTTAACAACTTTTTGACAAATTTTTTACAAATGCTTGACAACTTTTCTCATAATTCAAAATAAATTCATCGAAGATAGCAATGATAGATAAATTTCTTATCAAAAAAGTTTTTCATTTTAGCGCCGTCCTCCTGACTCTAGTGATGTGGAGCGGGATGAGACCGGCCCCGATCAGATTTCAAAAATTTGAGCGCTATCTTGTCAAAGGCTCATTCGGATGGAAAGACAATCCATTGAGTTTTGTCATAATCCTTTTCTATGCCCTGTTTATGCTTTTTGTCCCCCTTGAGAGTTCCCCTGCGCGAAGTTCAAAAAAATCCACCAGCGCATTTCCAATCTTGATGTATGATACCGATATCGGCGTCGGGTATGGGGCGAAGGCCAAAGGAGTGAATTACCTCTCTCGAGAAGAATCCTTTGACTTGATTGTTTTCAATTCCTCCAAGGGGGAACGCTGGTATGTCTTTACCTTCTGTATCCCCGATATCGAGATCCGGCAAGGAAAGGTCTATCCTTTTTCTTTGGATATACGGGCTGAATACGACAAACTCCTCAACAACAATTTTTATGGCCTGGGACCAAACTCCCAGGAAGAAAACCTGACAAACTTCACCTTCGAAAAAAAAGAACTCCAGCTCACGATCGGCCGAGGGTTCACGTCTTCATTCGTGCTGGAAGCAAGTTATGTATTCAGAAACATCCGATATCTCAATATCGCTCCAGGTAAATCTTATACCGAACTGCTCGAATCTGTGGGTGATCGGTTTTCTCCCTTTGTTTCGCTTCTCATCCGATATGACACATCAGACAGCCAAATTCATCCCAGAAAAGGCTTTCGCCTTCTTTTCCAGAGCGACCTGGCTGCCGGTTTCCTGGGCAATAAGTATACCCATTTTGCCAGATTCACCCTGGATTTTCGAAAATATCTGCTCATTTTCGGAGACAAGGATGTTCTGGCTTTTCGTGTTCTCATGCAGAAAATATCTGGGGATAATATTCCCCTCTTCGAGCTGTCTGCCCTTGGTGGTGGATCCACCCAGAATGCCATGAGGGGATACGCCATGAACCGGTTTCAAGATAAGGGCAAAATTCTTTCCAATCTTGAATACCGTTTTCCTGTTTGGAAGAATATGGGAGGCAATATCTTTGTCGATTTAGGGACTGTTTGGCCTTCTCTTTCCCGGATAGAATTTCGCGAAAATGGGGTGGATATAGGCTGGGGACTGAGGTATTACCTGAAGAATTTTTTAGCTCGGTTCGACATGGGATTCAGTCGAGAGGGCATGAGGATCTATTTCAACTTCGGCCATGTGTTTTAGAAGACTGACTTTCGTTTTCTGCTGTGATTCTTGGTGAGCGCTTACCTTTTCTTTAATAAAATATTGATTTTTGCCCGTTCAGTGTATGAATTGTGTTGGATGGCTTCAGGAAATGCCTTCTAGGACAGCCGTAAGAAAATCCCAGAATTTTTCGACCGAACCTGTGTGAACCCTCTCCTCCGGAGAATGGGGATGCTGGATAGTGGGACCAAAAGAGATCATATCCATTCCTGGAAATTTCTCTCCGATGATGCCGCATTCCAAGCCGGCATGAACGGCTGCCACCTCGGGTTCTTTCTGGAATACTTTTTGGTAAATGTCTTTGCATTTCTGTAGAATTTCGGATTGAAGGTTGGGTGCCCACCCGGGATAGCCTTCCGGTTGATTGATCTCCGCGCCCATCGTTTCTGATAGAGCGTGGATCACGTTTCGAGTGGCTTCCAGTCCTGAAGCGATCGAGCTTCGGCTGCTGCAAATGATCTGGGCATGATCGGGATGGGTGTGAACGATAGCCAGGTTCGTGGAGGTTTCCACTAGATCTTCTATCTCGGGATGCATGGATATGACGCCATGGGGAAGGGTGAAGAGAAAATTGATCAAGGTAGCTTGAGATTCCGGGACCAATGGCTTCATTTTTTCGGCCTCAGACTTTTCCAGCGTGAATTTCGTGTTTTCCTCGACAGTTTTATTCTCATCGGCGATCTTGCTGAAAGACTCCTTGAATGAAGCCTCCAAAGTTTCCATTTGGGATGAATTGAGATAAATTTCTGCCCAAGCTTCTCTAGGAATAGCGTTCCGTTTGTTTCCCCCTTCGATACCGGCTAGTTCGAACCATGTCGTTTTTGATACTTCCCAGAGCATCCGCGACAGCAATTTTATGGCATTTCCTCGACCTTTATGGATATCGATTCCTGAATGTCCGCCACGAAAGCCGGAAAGCTTGAGGCGGAACAGCTCGCCATCGGCATCCTTTTTTCTATCGAGGGGGAGGGCAATTTCGGTATCGGCTCCGCCGGCACATCCGATGGTGAATACACCTTCATCTTCACTATCTAAATTGAGGAGTATTTTCCCTTTTAGAAAATCTGGCTTGATCTTAGTGGCGCCGGTGAGGCCTGTCTCTTCATCCACCGTGAACAGGAATTCAAGTTGGCCATGAACCAGTGAATCGTCTTCCATGATAGCCAGTGCAGCAGCCACCCCGATCCCATTATCCGCTCCTAAAGTGGTTCCCTTCGCCGTAATCCATTCTCCGTCTCGCTCAGCTTGTATGGCGTCTTTTGAAAAATCGTGGTCAATGTCCGAGTTTTTCTCGCAGACCATATCGATATGTCCCTGGAGAATGACCCCTTGAACCTTTTCTTTCCCTGGAGAAGCCTTCTTCGACACTAAAACATTCCCTACATCGTCTTGCTTCCAATCCAGGTTCAGCTTTTTGGCCTGCTCGATGATGTAGTCTCCCAGTGCCCTTTCGTTTCCAGAGCAGTGGGGGATTTTTATTATTTGATTGAAATGCTTCCAAACATGACTGGGCTTGAGCCCTTCGAATGGGTTTGACATTTGATCACCTCGCTATTGGAAAAGGATTAATTCGGTCAGACAGCCATTTAGGATGACATAATTTTCCATCGGATTCAAGAGAATTCCAGGAAAAATGTTGATTGACTTATTTCTCTTAATGTAATAGATAAAAAGAAAATGGCGGTTAGGCTCATATGCTCGGGCGTTCTCTCTTATCTATTGGGATCGGTTCCCTTTTCTTATCTCATCGCCAAGAAAGTCAAAAAAGTTGATATACGTGTCGTGGGAGAAGGGAATGTGGGAGGACGGAATGTTTGGCATGTGGTAGGAAAAAAGTATGGGGTATTGGCTGGCTTTTTAGACTTCCTTAAGGGATGGGGAGCGTTCGGGCTCGCGCTTCTATTCGGATTATCACCCTGGTCTATTTGGGTCTGCGGATTTGCAGCCGTCATAGGGCATTGTTTTCCCGTCTTTCTTAGAGGAAGAGGAGGGAAGGGGGCGGCCACAGCCATGGGATTTTTATTCGGCAGGCAACCGTTTGCCCTTGCTGTGTCTGGGCTTATTATGGCCACATCCTACAGGATCTTCCGCAATTTTCATGTTTCGATTTCTTTGGGGATGGCGAGCCTTCCCCTGCTTTGGCATTTCGTTTTTAATATATCTTGGGGCGAAACCGGGATAATGATTTTGTTCCTTTTATTTTTAGGCTTGAAAAGAATCATCGATGAGCCCTATATGCGCAAAATAAAGACTGCCTCAGGCTGGTAAAATGGAATCCCTCCATATAGTCATCTTATGCATCCTTTTTCTGCTGGGCATGAATTTATTCCAAAACCTGAAAAAGATTGAAATATATGAGGGAAGCCGGATGCATGAAAAAACGCCCCTTGTCTCTGTTCTCATTCCTGCCCGGAATGAAGAAGAAACCATCGAAAGGTGCGTGAATTCACTCCTTCAATCGGATTATCCCCATTTGGAAATTATCGTGCTCGATGACAACTCTAGAGACGGAACGTATGCCATAGTCCGGCGTCTTTCTCAAAACCATGATAATCTGCGGATTATCAAGGGAAAAAAGCTGCCTCCAGGCTGGAACGGAAAAAACTGGGCCTGCCATCAGCTGGCTCACGCTGCAAAGGGGGAATGGTTTCTATTCACCGATGCCGATACCTGTCATAGTCCCATTTCGGTCTGTTCGGCCTTTGAGGCCGCTTGCAGAAGTCATTCCGATTTTGTAACGGCTATTCCCGGATTGACGCTGAAAACGTGGTCAGAAAAACTCGTGCTGCCGGTTATCCATTTCGCCTTTTTTACCCTTATGCCTTACAGTATCATAAATTTCAGGAAGAACTGCCGCTTAGCCATAGGTATCGGTCCTTTTCTTTTCCTGAGCAGGGATTGTTATTTCTCCTGCGGGGGATTCGAGGCCATAAAAACGGAGATACTCGATGACATGGCACTGGCCAAAAGAGCCAAGCGAAACAAAAAAAAGATTTCGGTTATAGATGGAACCGGATTCATGACGGTACGCTTTTATGCCACCTTCAAGGAGATTTGGTCAGGATTTTCAAAAAATACCTTCCAAGCAATAGGAGGGTCGGCTCATGTTCTCTTCGGTTTATCCATGGCCTGTTATTTCCTATTCATTTATCCCTATATTTCTTTAGGAAGCGCTCTCTTGGACCGCCAGAGCCTCGCCCTTCCGCTCCTTCAAGTGATGGTTATCTCGATGATAAAAATAACCATGGCCACACGCTTTAAAACCAGCGTGTTCTTCGGATTGCTCCATCCTCTCATGATTGTCCTTATTTTGTTGATTCTTTTCAATTCATTTCGGCTCAGCCTTTTCGGAAAAAAATTCGAATGGAAGGAAAGGCTCTACCCGGTTGAATGAGGAAAGAATCGCTATCTTCTTATCATTACAATTCTTTTCGACTTGTGGCACTCAAAAAGAGAACTCCTGTCCTTTCCTTCCTGGCAAAACGGATCATTTCGCCATCCAGAAAAACAAAAGACTCAACGGTGTGCAGATCTTTTGGGCCTTCCACCCAAGACGATAAGTTATAGAGGGGCCCTGGCTGCTCGTCTTGAATGGCTTCTTCTTGAGTTTCCCCTCCAGATTGAAAATCCTTATGATTTTGAGAGATGAAGACGGTGATAGAGAGAATATTGTCCGCAGTTGTGATCAGAGTGTTCAAGTTTTTGAAACAGCTGCTGGTGATGTCATTCTTTCAAAAGTTCGCTGGAATATAGAGTAGGCTCTTTCTCCGTATAAACAGAGAATGATTTCCTGAGGGGATTCATTTTCTTTGAGGAAATCCATGGCCACTTTTATCATTATTTCGCTGCATCTTTTTATGGGAAAATGAAAAATCCCCGTGCTAATGGCTGGGAAGGCGACACTTCGCAGTTTCTTTTTCTGGGCAAGCTTCAGACTGTTCAGTGTGGCTCTGGCCAGCTTCTTATCTTCATCCCCTTCTCCATAGACAGGTCCGACGGCATGGATGATATACCTAGCCTTTAGTTTGCCTCCTCCGGTCATCACGGCCTCTCCCACCTCTATGGGACCGATCTCATTGCATTCTTCTTGGATGGATGGGCCGCCAGCGTTGCGAATGGCCCCGGCGACTCCCCCTCCCAGGATCAAAGATTTATTCGCAGCATTCACCACGGCATCAACCTTGAGGAGTACGATGTTCCCTTCGACAAGTCTCAATTTTTTTCCGTTCGTTATCCATTCATCCATTCTTCCCCTCTGAAACAAAATCGTTAAGAAGCTGCATTATAGACAAATTGGTATTTGATTGTCCAGCCGGGATTCTCAGGTATAAAAATTATCAACACCTATTTCCTCGATCTTTACTTTTTTTAAGGAAAATTGGCCGGCTTAGGAAGCTATTTCTCCCGTTATTCTTTACGGACGGGAATTTCATGATCTCGGTTTCGCCAACCTCCCCCTGTTTCCTTTGTGCATATGAAAGGGCTTAAGCCTGAGCTCGGATTCTATCGGGTCTTTTGCTTTGAGTCCCTGTTCGAGGTCGGTGCCGAAGGACGTTAAGCCCATCTTTTCACATCTGAAAAAACCCTATCAACTGTTTCTCGTTTCACATAAATCAGCTGAACGTCGGGCCTTTTTTTGATTTTATCGGCAAAGGCATTCGGACGTTCCATTATAGTGGCTAAGACTTTACAGTCCGAGTCAAGCCCCCGCAGCAAAGAATCCTTGAATTTTGGGGAATAGAGTTCCATCTTTCCAATCTCATCCACAACGATAATTTTACCCGCTGATAACGACCGAAGCATCGCCTCGCATCCGAGCTTCTCCAGCTCTTCGATATTCACTCCATATCGTCCAACCCGATAAGGAGATGAAAATCCTTTTTTGGCCAGGAGGCCAATTCGACCCTCAGGTACCGTCACGATATTGAAGCCGGATCGTTCTCCAGAATTTCTGAACTCTTCGGTAAAAAATCCTCCAGATTTTTTTCTGAAAGAGTCTATCTGGCACATTTTTTTGATAAGGGTCGTCTTTCCCGACCGGGGTGGTCCGGTGATAATCAAATTTTTCAATGGAACAAGGACTATTTTAATTCCTGTTTGACAATACTTCTGATTTCCTCGCTGAGCTCTAAGGCCTTACTCCGAAGATCGATCGCTTTTTTGCGTATCTGCATTTTAAACTTATCATCCTGGATAGTGGGAAGATTGATAATGACGTTGTAATAGGCTCCTTCAGCCGCTGCTTGGGCTGTCAACCCCGCCACTCCAGCATCGCTGAGTGAATTTTTATTCCCATGGATAGACACGCTTTTGGCTAGTTCCAGGGCTTCGATGCTATTTTCAAGAACACCTATAGGCACTAGAGTCGCTTCCTTGGTGGCTTTTTGAACGGCGTCATCTCTTTCTCTTTTTTGTTCTTCTGTCTTTTTTTTCATTCTGAAAGCATCCATGACCTTATTAAAGGCCACTGTGTCCAAATCCACGGCTCTCAGGAATTCATCCTTCATTGTCTGGGCCTTAACGGCGATTTCTTTGACCTTATCTTGTACGTCCTCATAATCTTTTTTTCCGACCGTAAGGTTGGAAACCATGGAGCTGAGGGCTGCAGAAAGAGAACCGCATAGAGCAGCGGTGCTCCCCCCTCCTGGAGCAGGGGAATCCATGGATAGTTCATTGACGAACTGTCTGAGGCTTCTCTCGATCAATGGATCTTCGACTTCTTTGAATTGGTATTCAATGATTTTCTTTCGAGGATCAAAAGGGGCGACGTCCTCCAGACCCAATGATTTAACGGCGATGTCGATCAGCTCTTCTTCCGGAACCCCAGGGCTTTTTCCTTGTTTTTCCAGATAATGACGTCCGGCCATGAGCATGGCTTCCTTGGGAATCAAACCCACTAATTCGCTTCCGGTCACTCGAAGGCCTAAGGCTTCAGCTTCTTTGATCGCCTCGTCGAATACCAAATGTGGGGGGGAAATTTTATAATTCGTGAAATTGATGGATATCTGAGCGATTCCATAATCCTCGATGTACCAGCCGACCGCTTTCACTTCCTTGAATTTGCCCGGGATTTTAATGGATCTCCCCCTCTCATCCCTTATAATATTGCCCTTCTCATCCCGTTTGGCTCTTCCTTTTTCCCGGAGATTGAAAGCGATTTCGCGAGCCAACAGGCGGTCTCTGGTATTCAGGTTGATATTGTAGGCGATGAGGAATTCCCTGGCACCCATGACAGTTGCTCCAGCTTTTTTATTAAAAACTGGTTTTCCGTAATCGGGAATCCATTCAGGATTTTCTAATTTTTCAGGAAGGCCTTCATATTCTCCAGCTCGAACATTGGCTAAATTTTTTCTCTCCAGCTTCTGGGCTGCTTCTTCATAAAGATAAACAGGAATTTCGAGCTCTTCAGCCACCCTCTTTGCTACTTCGTGAGCGTACTTAATGCAGTCTTCCATCGTCACGCCAGAAACTGGAACAAAGGGACAAACATCGGTCGCTCCCATACGGCTATGAGCGCCTTGGTGTTTACTCATATCGATCACTTCTGAGGCTTTTTTTATGGCCTTGAATGCCGCTTCTTTGACTCCTTCCGGCGTTCCGATAAAAGTCACCACAGTTCGGTTTGTGGATTCGCCGGGATCCACATCCAAAAGTGTCACCTGGGGCGTGGATTCGATCTCCGCGGTTATGGACTTGATCTTTTCCAAGTCTCTTCCTTCGCTGAAATTGGGGACGCATTCAACCAGTTTCATTCCTTATCTCCTTACTTGATATCATAACGGGTTTTGCCATCGATGCTGTAGACGCTGACTTGATCGAACTCCTTCAAATAATCTAGGATTTCATTGTTTCCGACGATCACCACGACAGGCGTATGAAGAGAATATTTTTGTCCCATGTCGGACACCATCTCGGAATTGATCCTCATGATATTTTCAGAGTACATTTCCCAATGATCACGCCCGAGTCCGAAAGCCTGGATTTCGGCGACTTTGGAGGAAAGACTTTCGAAGGTTTCGATCGTCAGAGGAAAATTGCCTATAAGATATGATTTGGCCTGTTCGATTTCCTGACTGGGGATGTTTCCTTTTCGTATGCTATCTAATTCGTTGAGAATCTCCCGGATGGCCTCATATGTCACCTCTCGTCTAACCCTGCAGGTCACTAGAAATATTCCACAACCCCTGAAGAATTGTGCCTCGCTAAAAGCATAGTAGGCATACCCCTTGGATTCTCTGAGGTGCATGAACAGCCTGCTGTTGGCCGTCCCGCCGATTATATGATTGAGGACAACAAACGGAAAGTAGTCCGGACTGGTGATGGGGAAAATAGTATTTCCCATAAAAATTGTGGCATCTCTTGCTTGGGGAAGGTCGATAAAACAGATTTTTATGTTTTCGCGAGGATTGAGAAGGGGAACAAAGGATGGTTCCAAATCTTTTTTCTGCCACGGACTCAGGTACCGGCTTACCTTTCTCGAGGCTGTCTCGAGGTTGATATTGCCGATCAGGACAAGCTTGGCGTTGTTGGGGAGATAATACTTGGAATAGAAGGAAACGACATCCCGGCGACTCATGTTTTTGATTTCCCCTTGATCAAATATCATTTTTCTGTAGGGATGAGAGTCGAATAGGATTTGGAGCACCAACCTGCGGGCAAGAAATTCTGGATCCGTGTTTTGTATAGCCAGGTCATAAAACATTGACCTCTGGACGTTTTCCACCTCAATACGCGGAAAGGTGGGACGCAGGATTATCTCCCCTAGAAGATGTAAGGCCTCATCCAGATATTCCGCCAGAAAGAAAAAGTTGAAAACTGAGTAATCGGGATAAGTATCGACAGACAATTTGCCGCCGATCGATTCGATCCTTTCTTCTATATCAGCGGACTTAAAATTGGTCGATCCCTTGGGGAGCATTCTCGCTGTTAGAGTGGCCAGTCCTGGCATATTATCCGGAGAAGACCTTTCACCGGTCAAAATGACCAAGCTCATGCTGAATACGGGCTGCCCCTCTCTTCGTACAATGGCCAGACTGAGTCCGTTGGTTAGAGTGTGCATTTCGATTGGAGGGAGAGACTGTTCAGGAAAAGGCTCGGGAAGCGGTGGAGATCTGCGGAATTTTTCTTGGGAGGCTAGGGGAGGGGCGATGAAGAAGAAGAAGGCGAGAATGGTGGGCAAAAGACGATTTGCGCGCAATGGTCCTTTTGGATATTTCATTTTGTCTCAATAATGAACAGGATTCTAACTTCATTGAAGTATTTATTGACCATGCGGGCAATATCATAATGGGAGACAGCCAGGTAACTTTCCAGCTCATTCAGCCGTTGGCGGATATCCTTTCCTTCGAGAAGCATTTCGGCTAAAAAGATGGCTTTATCGAGGGTTGTTGAATACTGCTTGAAAAAATCCATCTTGAACATATTTTTTGTCTTTTGGAGTTCGCTCTCTGCCACATAGTCCGTTTTAAGTTTATTGATTTCAGAAAAGACAGCCTTTTGGTTTCTCTCATTCAAGATTTCGTTCGTGGCCCGTACAAATATCCTGAATGCGGATTGATTCATGCGTCTTTGGATTCCTCCGCTTAAATAGATAGCGGTCTTGTCTTTCTCGATGAGTCTGGTGTGCATGCGGGAGGTAAGGCCTTTCATCAACAAATACTCCGTGATCACCAGGGGATAATATTCTTCTGAATGCCGAGGCGCGATTGGGTAGCCCAAAAGGAAACCGGGAGAAGGAGCAAAAGAGTTTTTGATAGATTCGGTTAGGCCCTGGATTTTGGGGGTATCTCCCAAATCCAGAGAGGGTGGATCATCTCCCATAGGGATGGAAGAGAAATATTTTTCAACGAGCTCGGTCACTTTGTTTTTATCGATATGTCCAGCTATCGAAAGAATCGCATTGTTGGGAGTGTAATAAGAGGCGAAGAAATTTCTTACATCCTCCACAGTGATCGACCGGATATCTGGAATTGTCCCCAAAACTGGATGGCCGTGTGGAAAGCTGGGAAACAACAGACGATCAAAATACCAGATGTTTTCCAGATAGGGATCGGCTATCTGCCTTTGCTGGATATCTTCGATCAGGGAATTTTTTGTGTTTTCGATGTTTATGGTGCTGGTATTCAGCGTTTTCATCCTATCCGATTCCAGCCACAAAACGAGGGCCAGTTGGTTAGAGGGGACGGTTTGGTAAAACATGGTTCTATCCTCAGTTGTCACGGCGTTGAGCGTTCCGCCGATCCTCTGGATAAAACTGATGTGTTGCATCTTTCCGACATTTCTCGATCCCTGAAACATCAAGTTTTCGATGAGATGGGCCAATCCTGTTTTGCCCGGCTTCTCATTGATCGATCCGACATTATAGGCAACCACCACTGAAACTATAGGTAGCGTGTTGTCCTCGGCAAGGATCAGTTTCAAGCCGTTCTTTAATGTATGTTGGGTTACAGGGAAAGGAAGTTCTTCGATGTTCTGGGTGCCCCAAGCCTGAAACAGTGAAATCAGCAGGAAGAGCGCAAAAATCGTACCGGCCTTTTTTTTTCTCAATTTTACAGAAACGCCTCCTGTGAGTCTTAAAAATAACACAAACGAGAATTCAAATTCAAATCTTCCTCTATAGGCATTCTGATTACCATGACGAATATTTCCGAAGTCAAGCAGACGGGTAAAGTGGCCATTCAAGGCACGCGGGCATGTCTCCACGCAGAGGAGAGCGAGCCAAGGCATGGACTGAGTTTGATTGATTTGGAAGACAAATCAATCTGGGGATTCAAAGGCCTGTGGCTATCGTATGCGCCCAGATCTTAAGAACGATGATTGACGGTCTTGTTAGCGGTGCAATTACAGTGACACCGAAAAGCAGTGATCGAAGAAGAACTCCTTAGGGATTGAAATGCTAACACAATTGTGTTAATTAATAGGACTTTATAAAGACATTACTGTTAATTGGAGGTTGCCCATGAGCAAACAAGGTAAACACTTTTTCTCTTCTGAATCGGTGACAGAAGGGCACCCTGATAAGATTTGTGATCAGATTTCGGATGCGATTTTAGATGATCTCATAAGTCAGGATCCGAGGAGCCGCGTTGCCTGTGAAGCGCTGGTTACCACTGGGTTGGTTTTTATAGCTGGAGAAATAACCAGCGGCGGCTACTGCGAATTCCAGAAAATTGTGAGGGAGACTGTCAGATTGATTGGCTATACAGACGCTCGATACGGATTCGACTTTGAGACTTGTTCGGTTGTTTCATCCATCCATGAGCAATCCCCTGACATTGCCCTGGGTGTTGATGAAGCCTCAGACCACGAACAGGGGGCAGGTGATCAGGGGATCATGTTTGGCTATGCCTGTGCGGAGACCGAAGAATTGATGCCCATGCCCATCCTGTTAGCCCATAAGCTAGTCAGAAAACTGGCTCAGGCACGGAAACAGAATATTTTGAATTTTTTAAGACCCGATGGAAAATCCCAGGTGACCATCGAGTATGACGGGAATGTCCCGAAGAGAGTGGACGCTGTGGTTATTGCGGCCCAACACGATCCGGCTGTCAGCATGGTCGATTTACGGGAAGCCATCCTGAACGAGGTGATAAAAAAAGTCGTTTCCGCGGAAATGTGGGATAAAAATACCAAAGTCTTCATCAACGAAACGGGGCGATTTGAGCAAGGAGGTCCATTGGCCGATACAGGACTTACCGGACGTAAGATCATCGTCGATACTTATGGAGGGGTGGGTAGCCATGGCGGAGGATGCTTCTCTGGTAAAGATCCTTCTAAAGTGGACCGTTCGGGATCCTATATGGCCCGATATATTGCCAAGAATTTAGTCGCAGCAGGCATTGCAGACAAGATTGAGGTGCAGATGGCTTATGCTATCGGTGTTCCCCAACCTGTATCTATCTTGGTAGACAGCTTCGGAACGACCAAAATACCGGAAGACCGGATAAAAGAGTTGATTAGGAATCATTTCGATTTGACCCCCAGGGGAATGATTCGGGCTCTTAACCTCTATCGCCCGATCTATAAACAAACAGCCTGCTATGGGCATTTTGGGCGCCACGAGGAGGAATTCACATGGGAGAGAACCGATAAAGCGGAAGTCCTGAAAAAAGAAGCCGGACTTTAGTCTTCGAAAACGAAGCGGAGCACTCCAGGAATCCGATTATCATTAAGGGCCAGTCCTATCAGCAGGTCTGGGTTGGAATTGAACGGAAGGAGAAATGAAATGGATCATGATGTCAAAGATTTGGAAATGGCAAAAAAAGGGCGGCTGAGGATAGAATGGGCTGGAAGGTTTATGCCTGTCCTCGCCCATATAAAAGAAAAATTTGCCAAAGAAAAACCTTTGAAGGGAGTTAAAATCTCAGCCTGTCTCCATGTCACTAGCGAAACAGGTAATCTTATGGAGACCCTTAAGGCTGGAGGGGCCGAGGTGAGGCTCACGGCCTCAAATCCGTTGAGTACCCAAGATGATGTAGCGGCAGCCCTGGTCAGATATTATGGAATATCTGTGTTTGCCATAAGGGGAGAGGATAATAAAACCTATTACAGGCACATCAACCAAGCCTTGGATCATTCACCACAGGTCACTATGGATGATGGGGCAGACCTGGTTTGTACCATCCACTCAGGAAGGAAAGATCTTCTGTCCGTGGTTTTGGGAGGGACAGAAGAAACCACCACAGGTGTGATCAGGCTCAAAAGCATGGCCGGCGCAAAAGTCCTTCGTTATCCTATCATTGCGGTCAACGATGCCAAGACCAAGCATCTGTTTGATAATCGATACGGCACTGGACAGAGCACGCTCGATGGTATTTTAAGAGCGACGAATATCCTTTTGGCCGGGCTCAATTTTGTGGTTGCTGGTTATGGTTGGTGCGGCCGGGGTGTGGCTATGAGGGCGAAAGGAGCAGGAGCCAAAGTGATCGTGAGTGAAGTAGACCCGCTGCGGGCTCTGGAAGCGGTTATGGATGGTTTTCAGGTGATGTCGTTGGGAGAGGCGGCAAAAGTCGGGGACGTATTCGTAACGGTGACGGGAGATAAAAACGTGATCACTCGCTCACACTTCATGAAGATGAAGGATGGAGCCATCGTGGCCAACTCGGGACATTTCAATGTCGAAATCGATATTCCCGCTCTAGACAGCCTGGCCAGAAAAAAGAGGAAAATAAGAGATTCTGTTGAGGAATACACGCTCAAGGACGGTAAGAAAATTTTCCTATTGGCTGAAGGACGATTGATCAACCTAGCCGCAGCCGAGGGCCATCCTGCGGTGGTGATGGACATGAGCTTTGCCAATCAAGCTCTAAGCGCCAGATACCTCGTGCAACAGGGCACTAAGATGCAAAAAATTGTTTATGCCGTTCCCAGCGAATTGGATGAGGAAATTGCCCGGTCGAAGCTCAGATCGATGAAAATCAAAATTGATCGCCTGACTTCTGAGCAAAAAAGGTATCTTTCAGCCTGGCAAGAAGGAACCTAATCCGAGTTACTTGAGGGCTTTGAGGTATTCTTCGATTTTGGCCTTCATTTCCGAATCAGTGACTCTGGGAAAGATCTTCTCGAAAAGGGATTTGGCTTCTGCCCGTCTATCGGTCTTGAAAAAAGCTACAGCCAAGTTGTAGGTCAGATTGATATCATCCGGGGCGATTTCAAGCGCTTTGTTGTAACTGGCAATCGCTTCGCCCATCCTTCCGAGGCGTTCGAGAATGACTCCACGAAGGTTTAGAGACATGACCATGCGGTCGTTTAGGGCTATGGATTTTTCTACCAGTTCCAGGGCTTCTTTGTCCTTTCCTTGGGTAAAATACAGACGAGCCAGATTGTAATAGGGGAGGTCCCTCGACTTGTATTTTTTATCTTCGATCGCTCTCAGGTATTCTTGTTCAGCCTTATCCAAGATACCCATCTCCTGGTAAACTGAACCCAGATAATTGCGGGCTTCTGTAAAATCCGGATTCACTTGGAGGCATTTTTCGAAATAGGTGACCGCTTCTTGGAACTCTCCTTTCATGAAATGTGCCAGTCCCATTGCATTCAGGGCCAGGTCAAAATTCGGCCTAAAGGATAAGGACTTTTTAAAGTATTGAATGGCTTCATCATATTTCCCATTCTGAAGATAGACCAAACCCACATTGTATTGATATTGAGGATCAGTGGCTCTCTTTTTTGCCATACTTTTTTCACTCGATGCACAAAAAGCTAGGCTAAAAGTGAGAATCAGTATCAAAGGAATTTTATATCTCATCTTGGTCTCCTTACTTAGGTTTTATATTCTTCTTTCAACTCTCTAGACATCAAGTCATAAAGAGCTTCCTTTGGATCCTTCCGGCGATAGATGATTTGAAATACCTGTTCGCAGATTGGCATTTCGACTTTTTTACTTTGAGCCAACTGGCGAACAGACTTGGTGGTCGAGATTCCCTCGGCTATCATTTTCATTCCGGATACGATCTCCTCCAGAGTTTTGCCTTTTCCCAGCTCATAACCGACATACCTGTTCCGGCTTAGCTTTCCGGTACAGGTAAGCACGAGGTCGCCGATACCGGCTAGCCCAGCGAATGTTTCCGGTCTTCCGCCCAGTTTCAATCCCAAACGTGTCATTTCGGCCAATCCCCTGGTGACCAGACCGGCCATGCTATTGCTGCCGAATCCAAAGCCGTCCGAAATTCCAGTGGCGATAGCGATCACGTTTTTGCTGGCTCCCGCCAACTCGATGCCGATCATGTCGTCCGAGCTGTAGGCTCGGAAATACAGGTTGGACACGAGGACTTGAATTTTTTTGGTCAATTCCGGATTCTTGGAAGAAATGACCACGGCTGTCGGGTGAGATTCTGCCACTTCCCGGGCAAAGCTCGGGCCTGAGAGAACAGCGATTTGGGATTGAAACCCGGATGGAAAAACCTCTTCCATTACCTCGCTCATGCGTTTGAGAGAATTTTCCTCTATCCCTTTAGTCAAACTGACTATGGAATGCGCTGAGGTGAGAAAGGGAGCAATCCTTGTGTAAATATCCCGGCAAAAATGCGAGGGGACAGCGATAAAAAGGAACGCTGTGTCCGAAATGGCATCCTGCAGATCGTGGAAAACCGAAACAGCCGAAGGAAAGATGATTCCAGGAAGAAAGGTCTTATTTTCCTTGGTGCGGATGATTTCCTCATAGACTTCTATTTCTCTAATCCATAATTTGGTGTCAAGGTTTAACCTTCCGAGATGGATGGCCATTGCGCTTCCCCACGATCCTCCTCCGATGACACAGACCTTGTTCACTTTTTCTCTCCCAACTTTCTCTCGTTCCCCTTTATGAGCCTTTGGATATTCCCTAAATGCCTTACAGCGACCAAGAAGAAAATAGCCATGCCCAATACAGTGAGTCCGGTATCGTCTTGGATAAGATATATAGTAATTGGCAGGCTTATCATTGCCAAGATTGATCCCAGGGAGACATATCGTGTAAGGATAATAATGGTCAGAAAGAGCGCGATACCTATAAGGAGTGGATTAAAAGCGAGAATCATATAAACTCCAACGGCCGTGGCGACTCCTTTTCCGCCCTTGAACTTGATGAAAAGCGGGAAGCAGTGTCCCAGAACCGCAAAGAATCCGCAGAAAAGGGCCCATTTTTCATCCGGTAAAAATTTTAAAGCGAAAAATACCGGCAAAAAGCCTTTCAGGATGTCTATAAAGATTACGGGAAGGGCAAAGATCCACCCCTTCAATCGAAGCATATTCGTAGCACCAATACTCTGGCTTCCAAATCCCCGGATGTCTTTTTTCTCGCTCAGATAATACAGAATATAACCTGTAGGAAAGGAGCCGAGAAGATAGGATAAAATGAGAAATAAAATAATCATCCTAATTTGTGTTCGGATAAAACAGAATATTCTGCTCCGGTTGGTTTGAGTGTGCTCTGGAAAAAAGTGACTTTATTGACTATCATTTTTCCAAAGTCTTCCTTTTCTTTATCTTGAAGTAGAGAGAGGACAGAGTCGAGGTTTTTTGGATTTTTAATTCGTCCCAGCGTTAGATGAGGATGGAATTCCCTTTTTTCTCTAGGAAATTGGAGTTTACCCATCTCGTTTTCCAGTCTGGCCTGGATCTTGCGAAGCGTTTCATTAGGCTCGACACCCACCCATAAAACCCTGGGAAATTTGGCTTTGGGCGGGAAGGACCCGGTCCCCCTCAGGTTGAGCTCAAAGGGAGGATAATCTTTCATGCTTTGATCCAAAACGTCCTTAATTTGACTGACCTTTTTTTCTGTCACTTCTCCAATGAATTTCAGGGTTAAATGCATTCCCTGCGGTTTGACCCATCGGATGCTTTTATTCCCCCCATTCAATTCCCTGATAAGTTCGGAAATATTGGTTTTAATATTTATATCCAGGTTCACAGCTATAAAAGTTCTCATTTTTACTCACTGTCTATCCGCGGTTTTTTCCTTTTGGCGTGCAAAAGATGCCGACGAAGCATGTCCAGGGCCTTCTGGGTGGCTTGAAATTTTATCGCGCTTCTATTTCCTAAAAAAAGATTTTTATGGACTTTTGTCCCGCTATCAAAGGCTAAGGCTGTATAAACCAGCCCAACAGGCTTATCGGAGGTTGCTCCTGAAGGGCCCGCAATTCCCGTGATGGAAAGTCCATAGTTGGCCTTGGCTCTAATTTTTATCCCTTCAGCCATGGCCTTGGCGACCTGCCGGCTGACGGCCCCATGTATTTTCAATTTTTCTTCTGAGACGCCCAAAAGCATTGTCTTCGCCTTATTGCTGTAGGTCACTGCGCCCTGGAGAAAATAGCCCGAACTGCCTGGAACATTGGTGATGCGGTTTGCCAAGAATCCTCCGCTACACGATTCAGCTACGGCTAGAGTCTCTCGATTTTTTTTTAGCAATTTTCCAACGACTTCCTCTAATTCTTCTCCCGAAGTCGAAAAAATATTCTCTTGCAGGGCGTTTTCGATAAGTTTTTCTGCATGCATGATGCCTTGACTGGCCTGGAAGCGGCTATCTGAATAGCTCGTAAGATGTATTTCGATCTGACCGGGCCGGGCTAGCGTGGTAAGGCCAATATCGGGGATCTTGGGATAGATGTCTTCAAGGTAGGTCTCGATCTTGGACTCGGTTAATCCCGCGGTTTTGATTACCTTTCGCGAGACATATTTTGTCTGAAATTTTTTCAGACGGGGCCAGACATATTCTTCAAACATGGGATTGATTTCATGGGGAGGGCCAGGAAGCAGGAAGATGAGATGCGATCCATGGTTTACTTGTAGGCCGGGGGCTGTTCCCCATTTGTTTATCAAGACATCCGAGCCCTCTATAGCATAGGCCTGTTTTTTATTGACTTGGGGCATTTTTATCTTCCGTTTGGCAAATCTGCTTTTGATTATCTTTAGAACATCTTGCCGTAGAATGAGTCTCCGTCCCAAAACCGAGGCCCAAACTTCCCGCGTTCTGTCATCCTTTGTCGGCCCCAGCCCTCCTATGCTGATGATAAGATCGGCTCTGTCTAATGCCTGTTCCAATGCTCTCCGTAGATCACCCTCTTCGTCTCCAACCACGGTTTTAAAATGGACCTCCAATCCCAGATCGTTCAACCGTTGGGTTAAAAAAAGAGAATTCGTATCCTGAAAATATGGAGTGAGGAGTTCGCTCCCCACAGCTAGAATCTCTATCTTCAGATCTTTTAATGGTTTCATCTCAATAGAAGGAAAAGATTGAGGAGAATTCCGGCATAGAGCGCTGCCACTATGTCGTCCAGCATGATGCCGAAACCCCTGGGGAATGTTTCAACGCTTTTTATGGGAAAGGGTTTGACGATATCGAAGAGACGGAAAAGGAGAAAGCTTGCCAGGCATAGGGTCCATCGAGGATCGAGAAGGAAGAGTGCCAGGAGCTGACCGGCCGCCTCGTCGATAACGACAGAACGAGGATCTTCTTGTTTCACTATTCTCGAATAAACGTCCGAGGTCAATAATCCTAGAATAAAAAGAAGGATAAACAGTAAAAGATAGAGCGACCAGCTTAGTTTGTACAACACGAATTTGTAGAAGAGCAAAACGATTGCACTGGTGATGGTTCCTGGGGCAAAAGGAAAATATCCTGCACCAAAAAAGGTAGCCATTACTTTTGAAAATATTTTCATCCGATTAATATTCCGTATAAATCATATACATCCACATCGGTGATTTCAACCTTTTGGATGCTGTGAAAGACCTCAGACTCCCTTTTCTCAGGCGATAACCATACAACCCCATCCACTTCGGGAGCTTGGAAACGTCCTCTTCCAACCAGTAAACTGGGATCCTGTTTGAGTGTCCCTTCGATCAAAACATCGACCTTTTGGTGGATATATTTTTTATTGTTTTCGTAGGAGATGTCGGCTTGAATGTCCATGATCGTTTTTATTCGTTTCTCCTTGTCGATTCTGCTCACTGTTTCTCCCAACTCATAGCCTGTTGTGCCTTCCTCTCTTGAATAGGAGAAGACGCCCAAGTGGTCGAATCGTGCGCTGGCGATAAATTTCTTAAGATCGTCGAATTCGAGTCTTCCTTCTCCGGGGAAGCCAACAACCAGAGTCGTTCGGATGGCGACATCAGGAATTTTTTTCCTGATTTTATCGAGCAACTTGAGGGATCTTTTCCCTTCAAAACCCCTATTCATCTGCTTGATGATTTTGGGATGAGAGTGCTGAAAAGGGATATCCAGGTAAGAGCATATCTTTTCTTCTTTCATGATATCCAGCAATGAATCCGTGATCTCTTCAGGGTAGCTGTAGAGAATTCGAATCCAGGAAAGATTTTTCAGGGCTAAAAGTTCCTGGAGAAGAAGAACGAGTCCATTTTTATGGCAAGTGTCGCTTCCGTAATAGGTTGAGTCCTGGGAGATAAGGTTAATTTCTTTGATTCCTTTAGAAACCAGCCCTTCAACCTCCTCAATGATCGAAGGAATGCTGCGTGATTGATAAGGGCCTTTAATGAGCGGAATAGAACAAAAGGAGCAGCGGTGTGAACATCCCTCGGATATTTTGACATAAGCCCAGGCAGGAGGAGTAGACAGCAAACGGGGAAAGGTATGATCATACAAAAAGCAGCCAGGAAAGCTTTCGTATGGTTTTCCGTCCAGAACATGGACAATTTTATCAAAGTCTCCCACCCCGAGCCAGGTATCAACCTCTGGAAAAGATTTTTTCAATTTTTCCTGGCTCCTTTGGACATAACATCCGGCAACAATAATTTGTTTTCCTTTTTTCTTTCTCTTTTCCTGAATGCATTGTTTGATGGCATCGATGGATTCCCTGCGGGCTGGTTCGATAAAACCGCAGGTATTGATGATGATGATGTCGGCCTCTTCGAGTTTGATTACGAATACATAATCCTTCTTCTCCAACAGTCCGAGCATAACTTCGCTATCGACGAGATTTTTTGCACAACCAAGGCTGATCAAGGCCACCTTTTTCATCTTGTTCATTGTAATGGGGGCCGCGAAAAGAGTAAAGACGAGAATGGGCCGGGCACAGAATTTTTCTCATCTCCACCGGCTAAAAAAACAAAACGTTTTCTTCTCGAAGCGAAGCTTTCATGCAGTGAAGTTGAAGAGAGTATCGTTGAGATAAAACGGTGGAACACTGATTAGGGGTAGATTTTGTACAAAAGCCGGGGAAAAGGTATGGCCTCACGGATATGTTTTATTTTGCATATCCAGGAAAGAGTTCGTTCCAAGCCCAAACCAAATCCTGAATGGGGAACAGATCCATACTTGCGCAGATCGAGATACCATTCAAAAGCTTCGCGGGGAAGGTGGTGTTCTTTGATCCGGCGCTCGAGCAGAGAAAGGTCATGAATGCGCTGGCCGCCTCCGATAAGCTCACCGTATCCTTCGGAGGCAAAAACGTCGATGCCGAGCACCACCTCCGGTCTTCGATCATCCGGCTGCATGTAGAAGGCCTTGATCTCGGCCGGAAAATGGGTAACGCAAACCGGAGAATCATAGATTTCGGAAAGAAGGGTTTCCTCAGAGGCTCCGAAATCATCTCCCCAGTTGATTGTCGAACCTTTTTTCTTGAGTTGTGGGAGGATCTCATCATAGGTCAACCGCGGGAAAGGTTTTTTGACCTGCTCAAGTGGAGCGGTGTCCCTTTCTAGAATTTCGAGCTCAGACTTTTTTGTTTCCAGAATACGGCTGACGACAGAAACTATAAGGTCCTCGGCCAATTCAGTTATTTCCTCCAAGCTGGCGAAAGCCACCTCTGGCTCGACCATCCAGAATTCGATCAGATGTTTCCTCGTTTTGGACTTCTCTGCCCGGAAAGTAGGACCGAAACAGTAGACTTTCCCAAAGGCCATAGCTGTTGCCTCATTGTAGAGCTGACCGCTTTGGCTAAGGTAGGCTTTTTGGTCGAAATATTCCGTCTCGAAAAGGGTGGTGGTCCCCTCGCAAGCGCTGGGGGTCAGGATAGGTGTATCTAGATTTCGGAATCCTTTTTTGTCAAAAAAATCCCGTATAGATTTTATGAGTTCTGCCCTTATTTGAAGAATGGCGTGCTGCTTTTGGGAGCGCAGCCAGAGGTGGCGGTGTTCCATCAAAAAAGGAATGCCATGTTCCTTTGGGGTTATGGGGTATTCAGGGGCTATTTGGATGATTTCCAAATCGGATATGCCGAGTTCATATCCTCCTGGAGCCCTCTTGTCTTCTCTCACAGTGCCCCGCATGATGAGCGATGATTCCTGGGTGAGTTGGTCAAATTTTTTAAAAAGCGCATGGTCTTTTTCGGCGGAGTAGATCGTAGCCTGAACAATGCCCGTTCCATCCCTCACGAGAAGGAAACGGACTTTTCCACTGGAACGTTTGTTATAAACCCATCCTCTGATCTCGATTTCTTTGTCCTTAAAACCAGAAATGTCTTCGATATAAACCCATTTCATGATGTCACGATTATAATGAATCCAAGGGGAAGGGTCAATGCTTCCATCAAGAATGGGAACATCTCCAAAACCATGATAAAGTAACTGTCGGGGAAGCTGAAACGTCAGCCCGCTGAGTTTCCCCAGCGAGGAACCTCGGCTTATTCCTCGGCTCGCTCTCTTCAACCTGCCAATAAAGCTTGCTTTCCATGCCCGCTCGCCTCCGATTGGCTTCCTCTTCAGCTTCCTTTCCAGATCGAAATTCATCATGGTTTTTAAGGTGCTAAAATCAAGACTCAGTAGAAGACGAGTGTGACCGCCCTAGAGGAGTTACAGCCAACCGAATTCGTATCCGGTCTCGTACATGGCGATGATGTTTTCAACCGGAGTTATCGGCTGAATATTGTGGCATGGAGCCAGGATATATTTCCCATCCGCACCCAGGATCTCGAGATTATCCAGCACTTCTTTTTTGACATCTTCTTCACTGCCAAACGGCAAGGTGTATTGATTGTCCATGGCGCCATGAAAGGCAACTTTGTCGCCGAAATCTCTTTTCAGTGCCTTGCGCTCCATATTTTGACATCGCCACTGGATGGGATTCAGAATATCGATCCCCAGTCCAATCATATCAGGAATTATCCGTCGGATGCTTCCGTCATTATGATGAAAGGCGAAGGCTCCCTGATTGTGGATAAAGTCGATGACGCGTTTCATGAAGGGAAAAAGGAACTGACGGATATGAACCGGAGATATCATCAGGTCCTCCTGGCCCCCCATATCTTCTGCCACATAGGTCAGCATGACTTTCCCAGGAATCTGCTTATAGATGCCCTGGATTTCCAAAAAGCTGAGCGTAGATATTTTATCCAAACAATAACGGACGAGTTCAGGATTCTCGACAAGATCCATGAAGGCCTTCTCTTGCCCGCGCAAATCTTTGTAGGTTAAGAATGGTTCATGTTGCCCTCCCAGAATAGGGAAATTTTCTTTCCCCAGGATTTGGGAAGGGATCGAGCTGTAATCCCACCAGTCCGCCTCAGGCCAATGGTAAGTATTTTCCACTTGCTTCACCGAATTCATTCCAGCCAAAGGATGGAATATACACTCACTGTAGGTTCCCTTTCCATAGTCCACCCCTCTGAAGCGGCATCCGAAGACATCTTGATGAGGTGGCAGAGGCGGGCCCACGTATTCAGGCTTAACCTTAAAGGCCATATCTATATGGAGCCTCCGGCACATCTCCTCCTCGGTCGAACAGCCCAGATGTTTCAATAAGGAGGAGGTGGTTTCACCGGTAGCCCAGTAATCCATGGGGATTCGGTCGGGCTTGTTCCCCTTCAAAACGGCCAGCCACCGTTCTTTCGGTGTCATGGATTCTTTGGGCATGGCCTATTCCTGTATAAGGCTACTAAGCTTATAACATAACCGAAGAATGCTCTCAACTTCACTGCTTCTCTTGTGAACATATCTAAGCGTATGAACCAGACAATAAGCAGAGTAAAGAAAAAGAAACTGAACGACATCGGAGAATTCTGGCCAAGATTGATCCAGCCTAAATAATTCCTCGGGCCCTGCTTGTGAATGGATGATTCCTGTTGTATATTACGGACAAAATTGGTGTGGATAGGACATGTCCATGAATAGGCTCTTCAACCGGATGACCGATCGATTGGATCATTTGTATGAATTCGATCGCGAACCTGTCTCGCAGGAGAAACTTCAAAGGGGGGCCCGATTTGCCGGGCTCTTCGCCGGTGAGCACGTCGCCGCTACAGAATTCGTGATAGGGGCATTTTTCGTTCTTCATGGAGTCGCCTTGAAGGATTTATTCTTTGGCCTGATTATTGGAAATCTTTTGGCCGTGCTCTCCTGGACCTTTATCTGTGCGCCGATCGCCACCCGCACGCGTCTGACTTTGTACTGGTATTTGAGAAAAATTGCAGGGCCTGGATTGAATGTTATCTATAATTTGGCCAATGCCGTCCTCTACTGCATTCTGGCCGGAGCCATGATCGCTGTTTCGGCCACTGCCTTAGGCTTGGCATTCGGACTTCCAATTCCGGCGCTGAACGATGTGTTTCCCAGCAGTCCGAGCTGGGTAATATTGACTCTGGCAATCGGGACGGTTTTCACCGTCTTGGCCATCTTGGGCTTCGAAAAGCTGAGCCGGTTTGCCGAGGTCTGCTCCCCATGGATTTTCGTCCTTTTCGTTGCTGGAGCGGTGGCTCTTTTGCCTCGTCTAGGAGTTCATCCCGATTTCGGCAATATTCTAGAGGTTGCCAGAACCAAAATATGGAACGGGATAGCTATCAAGGGCCAGGAGAAATTTCAATTGGCCCATGTTCTGTTTTTTGCTTGGTTCTGCAATCTCGCCATGCACATCGGATTATCGGATATGGCTTTATTTCGATTTGCCAAGAGATGGACCTATGGGCTTTATTCCGCATTCGGTATGTATCTAGGGCATTTTTTGGCTTGGATCTGTTCGGGAATCATGGTGGCAGCTGTGGGGCGAGAGATGCATCCTGGGATGATGGCCTTCGAAGCGGCAGGCTTGGCTGGAGCCGCGGGAGTTTTTATAGCCGGATGGACAACCGCCAATCCCACCCTGTACCGGGCGGGATTGGCCTTGCAGGTTATAACGCCAAATTGGCCCCGCTGGAGGGTCACACTGTTTGCCGGTCTTCTGACAACTGGCCTTTCTTGCTTCCCGATATTTTTTATGAAATTGCTGGATTATGTGGCGATTTATGGGCTAATCTTGATGCCAATCGGTGCGATCGTATTTGTGGAACATTGGATATTTCCCAAGTTGAAAATCAAGTCATTCCAAACAGAAAACAGAAAGGGATTATTCAACTGGAAGGCCCTGGCCGTGTGGATGGGAACATTGGCTGTGTGTTCGTTTCTTCCTTTACATTTGTTCTTTCGGTGGCTGCCCGGATATATCTTGGCACTATCGGCTTATATCTTCCTCCATCTGATAGGGAAGGGAAAGAAAAGCGCACTCGAGGAGGAGATGAGTTGATCCGGAAAAACATCTATTCGGTTATGGCTGGGATCGGTCTTTTGCTCTGTTTAGCCGCGCCATTCCTTTATTTTTGGGGAACGCTGACAGAAAAGGGCTATAAATGGCTTTTTCTTGGCGCGTCGATTCTCTGGTTCCTGTTCGCCACTCTCCGTGTGTTTCGGAGAACGCCCCCTTCCTTCTAAAGGCCGAATATTCCTTACTCTGGCTTCTATTCTTCGATCATCTCGAAAAAGTAGCGGCCAGACCCGATTTTGATGATAACAGCCCTTTGAGTCTCCTCCACCATTTGAATGCCTTGTATTCCAGTAAGAAATTTCACTCCATCGAAAATCTGTTTACCGCCTTCTCTGAGAATTATGTTCTGAAATTTGAGCTTGGGAATATGCACTTCCGCCTCGGCATTGACCGGAACAGTCACCTCAACATAAATTTTTCTTTCCTCTTTCTTCCAGCAACAAGAAACGATCCCCCGGGGCGAAAAAATGCTCCCTGCCATATGCCGAAGGTCTCTGACTATCCGAGGCTGGACAAGGATCTTCTGGTATCCCACAGAATTCTCCTGTTGTTTGATGCCAGCCAAAGTCCTGTACAGCCAGGCTCCCACACTCCCGAACATCGGATGGTTGTGGGAGTTCATAGAGGGACCGGTTTTGTATTGCCAGAGTTCCCAAAGCGTTGTGGCCCCTTTGGAAATCATGTATCCCCAGCTTGGATAGGTGTTTTGGGCGACGAGCTCGTAGGCGAGGTCACTGGAATTATACTTGGAAAGCACCTCCATCAAGTATTTTGTTCCGATGATCCCAGTCGTCAGGTGAGTGTTGTTCTTATACAGGACATCGCTCCTCAGATTTTGAAAAACAGCGCCTCTATCCGATTCAGGCACCAGATCCAAAAAGAGAGGAAGGGCATTAGCGGTCTGGGTTCCTCCTGCGTAAGCCTTTGTTTCGGAATCGAAATATTTTTTGTTGAAGGCTTTCAATATCTTTTTGGATAACTCCTGGTAGGTTTTGACTTCAGCAGTGTATCCCAAGGCTTCTGCGATCTTGGACAGGATAAAAACGTCATAATAGTAGTAGAAACTCGAAACAAGATCTCCTGGGGTTTTTTCAATGGCCACCCAGTCACCGTAATAGCTGTATTCCAAAAGATCGTTTTCCGACTTCGACCGGAGAAACTCCACATATTCTTTAACTCCCTGATAGTGATCTTCAAGGATGTGCCTGTCTCCGTATTGAACATACATATACCAACAGAGAAGGGGATAGGCCGTCCCCCAGGCGGGGTCAGCCGGACGTTGACCCCAAATGTGAGGGACAGTATCCGTTATGGTCCCTTCTTTATCCTGGACATCCTGGATATCGCGGATGAATTTTGTGTAGAAAGCGCCCATGTCGAAATTCATCATGGCTTCCTCGGCCGTCAGGTGCGCATCGCCCAGCCATCCCATTCGCTCGTCCCTTTGGTTGCAGTCCGTGGGGATGCTATGAAGGTTAGTTTTTTGTCCCCAGATAATAAGCCGCTGCAACTGGTTCAAGAGAGGGTTGGAGCAGGAAAAGTTGCCGTACTGCTTGACGGCAGAATGCACGACCTTTCCCCTAATGGTTTCCATGGTCGGCACTCCGGGATAGCCTGTCAGTTCCATATATCGAAAGCCGTGGTAGGTAAAGCGGGGTTCATAGGTTTCTTCCCCATCTCCTTTGAGGATGTAGACATCCTCGGCCCTAGCCGATCGGAGGTTTTCCTGGTTGATCATTCCGTCTTCGTATAACAGCTCAGCGTGACGCAGGCGGATTTCAGTTCCCCGGGGACCCGAAACTTTCAAACGGACCCACCCGCTGAAATTCTGACCCATATCATAGACGTAAACACCGGGTTTGGGATTCGATAGCTCTAGAGGTACAATAGTATCTACGACTTGAATAGGCTGTACCATCTGGGCGGAAAGAACTCCCTTGGGCACCATGCCGGTTTCTACCTGCATCCAGGAGCTGTCATCGAATCCCGGACTGTCCCATCCCGGGGTTTCCAGGCGGGCATCATAAATTTCCCCATTGTAGAGACTGTCTTCGATAATAGGACCGTCCGTCTGTTTCCAGGAGGAATCGCTGTACACAGATATGGTTTCACCTTCTTCCAGTTCTATGTATATCTGTAACATCAGAAGGCGGGGAGCGCTCCAGCCCTTTCCCAGCATCACCCCCACGGCATTTTTGCCTTCTTTAAGCCTGGCAGTGATGTCGTATGCAGAATAAAGAATCCTTTTTTCGTAGGTCGTGAATCCAGGATCCAACACGTTGTTTCCCACCTTCTTTCCGTTCAGACGCAACTCATAATACCCAAGCCCGCAAATAAAGGCCCGCCCGCGCTTTACTTTCCCCGAGATAGAAAATTCCTTGCGCATTTGATTCTTGCCTCCGATCCACTCTCCTTCCCAGTCCTCTGAGTTGAATAGGGCGGTGTCGAACCTTGCCGCTCGGCTGTAGGGACTGGGTACATCCTCCTTGTCCCAATACCGAACTTTCCAGTAATAAGTTCGATTGCTTTCCAGGGGCTTTCCTTCATACTCCACGTGCAGGGACTGATCCGATATGACCTTTCCAGAATCCCATATATCAGCGTTTTCAAAGGAACTGTCGCTCGAGAGCAATGTCTGGAAGGCTGTTTGAACCTGTCCGCGTTCGGAGTGTTCCAGAAACCAGGAAAATCTCGGTTTTTTGACATCTATTCCCATCGGATTTTCCAGGTATTCACAGCGGAGGTTATGGGGAGGATGAGGTCCGATGATTTCCCCATCGGGTTTGGATTGAGAAAGGCTCGATGCTAAAAAATAGGTCAGCAAGAAAACGATGAAGAATGCCCGAGTAAACATTATTTCCTCCTTTTTTCCCTGTCTAGTGGATTTTACGAAAGATAGGGGAAAACTTCAATAGACGTTTCCCCGATACCTTTTTCATTGACACCCCTCAACCAGTATGGTAATTGGAATTTACCGATCAGGAAGAAAAAAAATGCCTTCTTCTTTTTTAGCCTTTGATATCGGGGCGGCAAGCAGCCGGGCTGTCTTGGGTTCGTTGGAGGAGGGGCGCCTGTCCGTAAAAGAAATTTCCCGCTCTCCGAACGATATGCTCTCTATTCATGGGCATTTATACTGGAATATTTACCGGTTGTTCGAAGAACTGAAATGTGGATTGGCGGTCTGTGCCGATAGAAGCCGGGTTGACGGCATTGCCGTTGACACCTGGGGTGTCGATTTCGGCTTTCTGGCAGAAGATGGAGCGATTCTGGGGCTGCCTCACTCTTACCGGGATCCTCATACCAAAGGGGCCATGGAAGATTTCTTTAAAAAAATACCCCCAAAAAGAATTTACGAATTGACAGGGATTCAATTCCTGCCCTTGAACAGTCTATTTCAGCTCTTTGCCCTTAAAAAAAACGGTTCATCTTTTTTGAAGTATGCTCGTGATCTTCTGTTCATGCCTGATTTATTCAATTATCTGCTTACAGGTGAGAAGAAAACCGAATTCACTTTTGCCACAACATCCCAGTTGTACAATCCTCGAAAAAAAGGATGGGAAGGCGAACTTTTCGATGCGCTGGGAATCCCCGCAACCTTGATGCAACCGATCGTCAAGCCAGGGACAATCCTGGGGGCCCTTGCTCCCGAAATAGGACGTCCTCTCGGATGGAAGGCCGTTCCTGTCATCGCGGTGGCTACGCATGATACGGGATCGGCTGTAGCCGCGGTCCCCGCCCGAGGACAGGATTGGGCTTATATCAGTTCAGGGACCTGGTCATTATTGGGAGTGGAAATACAGGAACCGGTAATCAACAATCAAGCCATGGAATTGAACTTTACCAATGAAGGAGGGGTAGAGGAGACCTTTCGGTTATTGAAGAATATAGCGGGTCTTTGGCTCCTGCAGGAATGCCGAA
The DNA here is from genome assembly GCA_964400735.1 of uncultured Eubacteriales bacterium. Classification (GTDB taxonomy): domain Bacteria; phylum Acidobacteriota; class Aminicenantia; order Aminicenantales; family Aminicenantaceae; genus CAYNVQ01. Next base: position 166,820 of record CAYNVQ010000001.1, read on the forward strand.
AAGCTTGGGCAACGAGATGTGATTACAGCTATGACGAACTGAATGACCTGGCTTCGAAGGCCAAACCCTTTCAGTCCTTTATAGACCCGGACTGGGAAGGATTCATTTGTCCGGCCAATATGCCCGAAGCCATTCGAGATTATTGTGGATCCACAGAACAGGCGGTTCCTGACACGCCATCTGAGACGACAAGATGTATTTTGGAAAGTCTGGCCTTGAAATACAGGATGGTTTTGGACCAACTTACGAAGATACATCCCCATCCCATTCGAAAGATTCACATCATAGGAGGGGGAGCCCGCAATCGATTACTCTGCCAATTCACGGCCGACGCTTCAGGTCTTCCTGTATACGCCGGTCCGGCCGAGGCTACATCCATCGGAAATATCATGATGCAAGCATATACCGAGGGATTTCTCCAATCTTTGACGGAAATGAGGGAGGTCATAAGGGAATCCTTCGAGGTGGCTGTCTTTGAACCTCTTGATCAGGAAGGCTGGGAACAAGCTTATGGACGTTTTCGTGAGATCCTGGAGGGGGATTTAGGAGTATGACAGGAACGGAAAAAATTGAGAAGGCCTATTTAATGGCCAAAGAGATTTATGCCGATGCGGGAGTTGATGTGGAGGAAGCCCTGCGGAGGCTGGACCTTGTTTCCCTTTCGCTTCCCTGCTGGCAGGGAGATGACGTGGTAGGATTCGAGCGCTCGGATCCCGGCGGATCCAAAGGAGGAATCCAAGTGACCGGGAATTATCCCGGAAGGGCGCGGTCAGTCGAAGAGTTGAAGATGGATCTAGAAAAAGCCTATTCGTTGATTCCGGGTTCCCATCGTTTGAGCCTGCATTCCATCTACGGGGAATTTGAAGGAAGGCCGGTGGGCAGGGATGAGATTAATGCGACTCATTTTGAGGGCTGGGTTGACTGGGCCCGGCGCAACGGAATAGGACTGGATTTCAATGCGACATGCTTTTCTCATCCCTTGGCTGAATCGGGCTTCACTTTGAGCCACCGGGACAGGCACATCCGTAAATTCTGGGTGGCGCACGTCAAGTGCTGTCGGGAGATCAGCGCTTATTTAGGCCGCCAACTGTCGGGGTCATGCATCCACAATCTATGGATACCCGATGGAATGAAGGACATTCCCGTCGATCGCCTAGCTCCCAGATATCTGCTGGAAGAGGCCTTGGACGAAATCTACGCGGCGGAATACTCGGAAAACGAGATGAAAGATTCCCTGGAAAGCAAATTATTCGGGATCGGAAGCGAATCCTATGTCGTCGGCTCCCATGAATTTTACTTTGGTTACGCTCAATCAAGAGGAAAAATGCTCTGTCTCGATTCCGGGCATTTTCACCCGACAGAATCGCTTGCCGACAAAATATCTGCCATCCTTTTATTTTTTAAAGAGATTATGCTGCATCTCAGCCGGGGTATACGCTGGGATAGTGACCATGTGGTCATTCTAAACGACGAAGTGCAGAGTATTGCCGAAGAGGTCGTCCGTTGTGAAGCATTGAAACGGGTACATATAGGCCTGGATTTTTTCGATGCCAGCATGAATCGAGTGGGAGCGTGGGTGGTCGGTGCCCGGGCGACACTCAAGAGTTTTTTAATGGCTCTCTTGCAGCCGCTGGAAAGACTCCGTTCTGCAGAGAGAAAGGGAGATTTTTTTTCCAGGTTAGCTATGAGAGAAGAGGCTAAAAACTACCCCGGAGGTGCTGTCTGGAATTACTTTTGCCTGTTGAAAAACAGCCTACCCGGAGACCGATGGATCGAAGCTGTTACCCAGTATGAAGCCGAGGTGCTCAGACAGCGGGATTGACACCGATCATCCAAAAATCTTCTTTGCCAGCTCGGCTAAATTATAGGCGTATTGCTCACAATTGAGAATGGCGCGTTCATCAGGAAAATCGATGGAAACGGGTCCGAAGTGATCGCCTTTGTGGTCGCCCTGGATGATCATTCCATGGATCAATAGAGCGTGGAGAATATTTAAAATGGTTGTTTCATTCCCGCCTCCGATGTTTGCCGCCGAAGAAAATGCGCCTCCGACCTTTCCCTTCAGCTTTCCGTGGAATTTGACGCTTTCATCCAAAAGCTTTTTCAGAGGCCAGGCCATGGACCCGTAATAGGTGGGCGATCCAAAGATCAGGCAATCGTACGCGATGAGTTCATCGACCTTTGTATCCTCCACTTTTTTTAGAGCAACAATATGATCTTTCCTTCGCATGGCTTCGAATATAGCCTGGGCCATTTTTTCTGTATTTCCAGTCCTGGAATAATAACAAACAAGGACCTTTGCCATGGCCAGCCTCCTCATCGATTATTTAATTTTTTTAATTTTCTTACCATTTTCGGGCTTTTTCGGGTTCCATCTTTCGCAGGTCGAGTCCCCGCTCGAAAGCCCCGATGCGATAGATACAAATTTCTCTTACCGAGGAGGGGTGATGCAGAACTTCGGAAAGCGATTGGCTACCTACTCCCCAAACTCCTCCTCCCCGTACCACAGCGACCTTGTAGTCGTGCAGCCGTTGGAGCAAGGTCATAATGTCGAAAACCGGCGGGAGGACAGGTATGACGAGGTAAAGGTAACTTCCCTCGGCATCAATGGGGACGATCCGCTCCAAGGGCTGGTTTTCTCCGGGATAGACGAAATGGGCATGGGCTTCTGCCTCCGGCACCCAGCAGTGTAGAACAGCCTGAAAATCTGTCTCGGTGTAGATGGCCTTATGAATCGTTAATTCGCGAGAATCATCTTTTTCCGTATTCAAGGGAAGTTTCAAAAGAGGTCCCCCGATCTCCCTGGGCATGGATGCTTTGGGGGCGTAGAGCATGGTGTTGACACCGCGGATAGAAATGGACCCGCTGTGGAAAGGAGAGAGGCGAGATTCGAAAATCCTGGCGCCTGTCTTACGAAACTCTTTGACCAACTCTTCTTCGTGAGAAAACTGGCAGGTTTCGTCTCCCTGTATTTGATATTCTTCCGGAGGATAGGAAAATTGGGCTTTCGGATCGGCATCGATTTTTTTCCTTAAATTTACCACATCGATATTCTGCTTTTTCATCGATCGGGAAATATATCCAGCATTGTTGGCCACACACTGGAGGAAAAAAGCCTCTTTGAGAGTCCGACCTCTGGAAAAGGCTCCGTGGGCCTGGACGAGGGTGACGGGATGGCGGGAGAGTCTCTCTGGAATCACCTTCACCATCTCAGGAGACCCGCTGGGAAGCGCAAACCAGTCCACCGGAACGATACCCTGCAAGTGGTAGTAGCCGAGGGGATCCACGGGATGAAACGGGCGGGGTTGACTGGGTTTTTTTTCATCGTCCAGGGTATCGATGATCAGATCTTTTGTATGGCAGTGCATGGAGGCTTTTATTCCAGGTATTTTCAATATTTTGGCGTGGATGTCGCTTTCGGAGGAAGCTTTGTAGTACCCGAAATCGGTTTCGTTGAGGGAGGGAAAACAGATATGCTCTGGCTCCAGGTCTCCTTTTTGGGAACCGGTTGCCGTGATGGCCATCCTCTCTTCCCCCTTCTCGTCCATCCAGCGCATGACCATATTCCCGCAGTGACTGTCTTGGATATCGTAAAGAAGGGATGCCCGTCCAACGGTCTGGAAAAGCCTTATGAGTTCCTGGCTGGCTGTCCATCGTTTTTTGCTCATTTTCCCCTCTTTAACCCTAATATTTTCATCATTTTTTCGGTAGGGACCCCCTTCCTGTTCCATCCTCTGGCCAGGTAATAATCATTTCTCATTTTTTCGATAAGCTCCTCCGGAATGCACCGTTCTTTGCCCCCGACTACAATGGGTTCTTTTTGAAACCGTTGGGGCAACGAGTCTTCCCTTTCATCTATTCCTGCCTCCAGATTGAAAATTCTCTCCAAGGCGGCCACTCTGTTGGCTATCTCATCCAAACGAGATGGTGAAAAACCCAGGCCTGTAGTGCCGCTGACCATGCGGGCCCACGGTTCGGTAGAAAAGGCAAAGCCTGTGAATCGGCAGATTCCCAGACAATCCTGGATGATACCCAGGTTTTGCATATTGCGGATGGCGATCGGAGATTGAAGAAGGCTGTAGCGAGGTATTTCTCTCGTTCCGCCAAAAAAAGCCAGGGATACGGCATAGCCTCCCCTCAGATGACAGGCTCCGGTTGGGGAAGTCATGTAGCCCAGAGCTTGGGTAAAAGAGGCTCTCGGATCGTAAGCTGGGATCTCCATCCTCTTTACTGTCATCGAATAATCAGGGCGTTTAAAGGATTCCGCCAGGCGGAAAGAACCCTCGGCCATCGTATCTCCTAAACCCACTCGCAGCGAGATGTTTTCGGCCATTTTTTCCAGGATCTTTGCGTTGCCGAATTCGAGGCGGATATCTTTATAACTTTCTTTAGGAATTAGGCCCTTCTCCGCAAGTTCGAAAGCACAAGCCAGCGTTCCGCCAAAGCTTATGGTATCCAGGCCAAGTTCATTGCAGCGGTAGTTGCTTTTCGCGATTTCTTCAAGATCGTATATGTCGCAATCCGGACCGGTCATCACCACTGTTTCATACTCCGGCCCTTCACCTGTTTTTTCACCGATACGAGTGTGCCGTTGGCATGCTAGAGGGCACCCGTAGCAGGCGCCGGCTTTCTCAAGTATGGTCTTGCTGAGGGTTTCACCGGATATTCTATCCAGGTTATGCTCTTCGTGAATATTGTCTTGAAAATTCCGATGGGGGAGCATTTCCATGATGTTGATGAGTTTCAGTAAGCCGTCGGTGCCGAGTTCCCTTAACAAACGTTTGGTGATCGGAGCAGACCTTATCAGATAGAGAGATTGGTCCAGTCCAGACCGATATTTTTCTCCGTCTCGAATAGATACCCTTTTTTGGTTTGAACCGATTCTTATAGCCTTAAGGCGCTTGCTTCCCCATACGGCCCCTGGCCCTCCTCTCCCGTAGGCCCTGTTTTTATCATTCATGACCGCGGCAAAACGCACAAGATTCTCGCCAGCAGGTCCGATGCAGAGTATATGAGAACGGCTGGCCGGCTCGACGTCTTTTATCAAGCGATCGGTCGTTTGATGGACATCCAAACCCCAGAGCTGATCGGAGGGAATTATATCGACGCAATCGCCGTATATATCGATCACGACAGGCTCTGATGATATTCCCTTGATCACCATCACATCGTATCCGCTCGATTTAAAAGCGTGAGGCCAGGTGCCGCCGCAGTTTGAGCTGCCGATCCTCCCGGTCAGCGGAGATTTGAACACCATGTGTCCGCGACATGCCGTGGGCGCGCGGGTCCCAAGCAGGGGAGAGGTGGCGATCACGATAGCATTGTCGGAGCTAAAGGGATTACAGCGGGGGTTTACGGCATCAAAGAAAAGCCGCGTGGCAAGTCCTCTGCCTCCCAGATAGTTCTCGATGATGGCCTTGTCCAGGGAGTCAAACCGGATGTTTTTTCTAGTAAGGTCGATTTCCAGGATTTTTCCGTGATAGCCAGGTATTGAAGGACGAATCATATCCAGAATGTTTCCTCTTGTTCGGCAACTAAGCATACTAAAACCAAATCATCCTGACAAGCCATAATAGAGCCGGGAATCCTCGGCAATCCATGGCGCACTTTCAAGATCCAAGGGCCAAACATTTTGTCTCTGTACCACGTTGATATAAATGATGCTTTTCATTTCATGGTGGCTTGCCATATGATATGATGAGTTCATTAGGTTAAAAACTGCCGGAAGGAATTGCGGGATAGCTCTCCGAACCCTCCGATCGATTTCAAATCATTGATCGATGGTATAAGAACGAAGCTCATGACATTCGATACCACCATGATTGTTGTGAACCTGGTAATTGGGATAGGAATTTTTCGCACTCCAGCCATATTCGCCTCGGGGTATCCGGTCTTCCTCGTGATGTAGCGGATAAGAAACAAGAAATGGTGAAAAATTGGATATTGAAAAAAATATAAATTAAATATAAATATCTCTAGCGCTGGATAAATGAAATTCGAGGTGTCCGGCTTGGAAAAAGTCCGAGTGAGCCGTATCGAAGGAGTTGAATCATGATAAATACCATAAAAAAGGAAGAACTGCTAGAGAAAATGAAGCGGAATGAAAATTTCACCGTTTTGGATGTCCGAGATACAGCGGAATATAAAAAAGAGCATATCGTGGGAGCTAAACATCTTTTAATCGCTCGGATGAAAAAAAAGACAGTGGAAGCGATGCTGGGCAAAGAGGATTTGATCGTGACTTACTCAGAGGACATTGACTGCCCTGCAAAAAATATCGCTGCTCAAAAACTTAGCGATTTTGGATATAAAAATGTGCGCGCTTATCAAGGGAGCTGGAAGGAGTGGAAAGAGGCTGGCTATCCGGTGGAAAAATCATGATGAACAACTTCTTTTTTTCTTCTTGCACTTTAACCCATTTTTTTTATCAAAAGTTGTCTTTGCCTGACATGACAGCAAAATTGTTTATAAGGTTCGAAGGAAAATAGATGGCTGAGCCAAAGCCGTTTTCACCAGCCAAACTGATCTGCGGAATCATTGCGGGCAATGAATCCTTTTTCCGCATTGCCGAAGAGAAACTTTCGCACCTATTCGGCCCCTTGGATGCAGAAAGTCCTGTATTCGCCTTTGATTTAACCGATTACTATGAAAGGCAAATGGGCGTTGGTCTTAAAAGAAAATTTATAAGCTTCGAGAAACTGATCCGGCCAGAAATGTTAAGCCGGATAAAGCTAACGACCAACAAACTGGAAGATGATATACGAGATGAATTTCGGACCAGTCATCGTTCGGTGAATATCGATCCCGGATATTTGGTTTCATCCGCCTTGATCATGGCCACAGCGAAGAATTTCGCTCATCGTATTCCATTACAGCACGGCATCTATGCTCATCTTGAATTCATGTTCGGAAGGGATGAGGTCAGACCCCTTTCCTGGACTTATCCCGACTACAAAAGAGAAGATTATCAAACTTTTTTCCTTGAGGTTCGCCAAATCTATCTATCCCAACTGAAAGAATTGGCTAGGTAATTTTTATCAATTAGACTTCTTCGTCGATATCCAGGGCAGAAATTTCTCTCAGTTTTGCGACGATTTCCGGAAGCTCGTGCAGAACGATATCCACATCCTCTTCGGAGTTGAAACGTCCCAAAGAAATCCGGATAGATGATCGGGCAAGTTCGGGTCTCAATCCGATAGCACTCAGGACGTGGGAGACGTCCTCGGAGTCTTCACTGCAGGCCGAGCCGGTAGACACATAAATCTCTTTGGTGGCCAGAGACAGCAGGATGGCTTCTGCTTCCAGGCCGTAAAAGGAAAAATTCAGAGTTCCCTTGATTCTATTTTTTTCATGTCCGTTGAATTTGACTCTAGGGATTTTTTCCTCAATGCCTTTTTTCAACTGGTTGGCGAGTTTTTCGATTCGGGCCTTATCTTTCGTCCCTTGCTCTTCGAAAAGTCTCACGGCTTCACCGAAACCGACGATGCTGATGGTGTTTTCCGTCCCTGCCCGCATCAATCTTTCTTGATGCCCTCCATAAATCAGGGGCATAATATTTGTCCCTTTCCGGATATAAAGAGCACCTATGCCTTTAGGTCCATATATTTTATGGGCCGAAACCGAGAGCAGATCCACTCCAAGCTTGTCCACATTCACGTCGATCTTACCGAATGTCTGGACAGCGTCTGTATGGACAAGAACGCCCTTTGTCTTGGCGATCTTGACCACTTCCTCGAGAGGCTGGATGGTTCCCAATTCATTATTGGCATGCATAATGGAGACAATCGCCGTTTTGGGGGATAGGGCTTTTTCAAGGTCATCGAGATCGATGGTCCCTTCATGATCTACGGGGACGAAGGTGACCTTCACTCCTTTTCTTTCCAAATAGTTAGCTGTCTCGATCACAGCCGGATGCTCTATAGCAGATGTGATGAATTCATTTTTTTCGGGCAGGGCATCGAAAACTCCTCTGATGGCGAAATTATCAGCCTCTGTTCCTGATCCGGTGAAGAAGATCTCTTTTCTTTTGGCTCCCATCGCATCTGCGATAGTCTCCCGCGCTTCATTCACGATTTCTTTGACTTCTCTTCCGATAGGATAAAGAGAGGATGGATTGCCGAAGTGTTGTCTCAGAAAATCCACCATTTTTTCCTGTACCTGGGGATCGAGAGGAGTCGTGGCATTATTATCGAGGTAAATCATTTTCCGCTCACTAATCATTATAGCTTTTTTTCCGGCTGTTTGGAGATCGGCCCTCAAGCTTAGAATCTAGAAAGGGAGAAGGGGTATCTTTTATTGGACCACATATTCCTGGATAATATCGACCACTTCGAGTCCAGCCCTTTTCTGACCTTCTTTCGCTGCGGCTCCTATGTGAGGTGTAGCCAGGACATTCGGATGATCAATAAGAGCAAAATTATCCGGGGGTTCTTTCTCAAAAACGTCGATAGCGGCGGCTTTCACCTTTCCTGACTCAAGTGCTGGCAGAAGAGCCTTCTCGTCCACAGTGCCTCCGCGCGAGGCATTGATCAGTATGACCCCATCTTTCATCTTGGCGAATTCTTCTTCGCCGATTATGTGCCTGGTCTTGTCGTTCAAAGGCAAATGGAGAGTGATGATATCGGACTTGGCTAACAATTCATCCAAATCTCCCTGACGAATGTCCAGATCTGTCTGGATAGTAATGATATCATACACCAGGACCTTCATGCCAAAGGCCAAAGCGCGCCTGGCCACATCGAGACCAATTCTTCCGCTGCCGATGATTCCCAATGTTTTTCCGTAGAGCTCGGTTCCTGTAAGGGCTTTTTTCTCCCATTTATGAGCCTTCATGGAAAGATAGGCTCGGCAGTGGTTACGAACGGCCGCCAACATCAGGCCGAAGGTGTGTTCTGCCACAGAAAACGTGGTAGCCGCAGGGGTGTTGGCCACGCGAATGCCTTTAGCTTTGGCCGCGGCGATATCGATATTATCCAACCCGATACCTGCCCGAATGATGAGTTCGAGGTCTGAGGAGGCCTCAATGACTTTTTGAGTGACTTTGGAGGCGCCCCGCACAACGGCGATATGGAATCCTGGAATGGTTTTCACAAATTCTTCCTCGTCCATACCGGTTTTCAGAGTGACCTCCAGACTGGAGATGGATTTCAATTTTTCAAAGGCTTCTGGATCCAATGGATCGGCCACAAGAACTTTCTTCATTCCCAATTCTCCTTTAAAATATCTTCAGCCGCTTTTACGGCTTTGCCGCTTTCAAATTCATACCCGAGTTCCTGGAGGGTCATTTCCATTGCGCTCAGGGCTGTGATGACATCGAATCCTCCCATGTAACCCAGATGAGCAATCCGGAAAAACTCCCCTTTATGAGGGTCTTGGGCTCCAGCGATGTATGCTCCGTATTTTCCCTGCATGAGCTTAACGAATTGAATCCCATCCACACCGGACGGCACCTTTATAGCCGTCAAGATGTTTCCGGGTCTTTTGGAGAGGAGTTCCAATCCCACAGCTTTTGCCCCGGCCCGGGTGGCATCACCTAGAATGCGGTGGTGTTCAAAAAGCTTATCGAGTCCCATGGATTGAATGATCTCCAATGCTTTTTTTTGCTGGATAATCAAAGTAACGGCCGGTGTCCAAGGAGTTGTCTTTTTTCCCAGGCTCTTCCTGGCTGCTTGGGCATCGAAATAAAATTTGGGCAGAGTGGATTTTTCCACCAAACCCCAAGCCTTTGGGCTGAATGAGATATAGGCCAGTCCAGGTGGGATCATGAACGATTTTTGCGAGCCGGCGACCATTATATCGACCTTCCATTCATCCATCGGACAGGGGGTCGCACCCAGCCCTGAAATGCCGTCCACAACCAGGATCGCGTCTGTTTCAGCCACGATTTCTCCGAAGCCTTGGATGTCGTAGATAGTTCCTGACGATGTCTCGGACAATGTTGAAAAAACGGCTTTGGTGCCGGGTTGCGCCTTAAGCTCGTCAGCCAACTGTTCCTTTGTGAAAGGTTCACCCCATTCTAAAACGATCTCTTTGACCTCGATTCCGTAAGCACGGCAGATTTTGCCCCATCGTTCACCGAATTTTCCACCATTTAGGCAAATGACTTTGTCTCCAGCCGAAAGAGTGTTCACCACGGCCGTTTCCATGGCTCCCGATCCGGATGAAGTCAAAACATAGACGTCCTGTTCTGTCTGGAAGACATACTTCAATCCCTCTGAGGTTTCCATGAAAATTTTTGAAAATTCAGGGGTTCTGTGATGAATGATGGGAACAGCGGCCGCAGTGAGGACCTCATCCGGGATGGGGGTAGGGCCAGGAGAAAGAAGATAATACTTTTTGATCATATGATTCCTCCTTCAATCACGAGGTTGCGAAGGTTAGGAAAATCAAGATTCGGGCATTTCGGTTATCCTTGAATGATGAGCGTCAGCTTATCGGCTTCTTTGTCTACCTATGCTCTCTTGCCCCTCGTAATCGTGTTGATGATATTAATTCGAGAAAATCTAAATTAACAAAAATTTTGCTTACAGTCAATCAGAGCTGTCGCAAGAGTTCTGTGAGAAGAGCGGTTCTTTGGATAAATGAAGGAAGAATCAGGTGTTCGTTTTTCGCATGAATTCCATTGCCATCGGGGCCGAGGCCATCGATGGTGGGAATTCCTAAGTTTGAAGCAATCGAAGCGTCTGAGCCTCCTCCTGTTTTTCCAGCTTCCAGGCTAATTTTCAGAGTCGACTGGGCAATTTCTCTTATATGCGAAAGGAAAACGAGAGAGGCCGGAGTTTTCTCCATGGGTGGAGTTGAGCTTTCGATGGTGTGCCGGATTTTTGCTCCGGGCTGAAAAGAATTCAACTGCTTCAAAGCATCGATTATCTTTTGCCGGTGTGTATTCGTCCAAAATCTCATATCCAGAATTGCTGAGGCCTTTTCGGCTACAATATTCGGTTTTTCTCCGCCGCTGATTAAGCCGATATTGAGCGTCGTTCCTTTGTTCCTTCTCAGTTTTTTCAATCCCCTCAGTTGTTCTATTAATTCCTCTATGGCATTGATCCCTTTTTCCGGCGTCCCTGCATGAGCTGATTGGCCAATGATTTCCAAGCGGACAACCAGTCGTCCCTTCCTTTGTATCTTCAATGCTCCTCCAGGAAGGGCTGGTTCGAGACACAGAACACATTCAGATTTCTTAGCCAGGTTTCTGATCACTTCATAGGCTGACTCATTTCCGATTTCTTCAGCTGAGTTGATAAAAACGAGAATATTTTTGTCGGGGGTGATATTGAGATCGTGAAAAGTTTTCAAGGCATAGATGGCCATCACCAGGCCGGCTTTCATGTCCAGAACGCCAGGCCCGTATATTTTATCTCCGCTTAAGTAAAAAGGCATGTTTTGGATTTTTCCCACTGGCCAAACCGTATCGATATGAGTAAGCACAAGAATCTGTTTCTTTTTCTCTTTTGATTTCGAAATCGGGTACTGGACGGTATGTAGATTCCCGATTTTTTTTTGAGGGTAACGGGTCACTTTTGTGCCGAATTTTTTGAATTCTTTGATGATGAAATCTGAACATTTATCCACCGCCTTTTTGTCGGTTGAAGGCGATTCGATATGTACCGCCTCTTTCAAAAGGTTAATCATTTCCCCTTGGCGGGATTTGAAGTAGTGTAGAAATTCCATGATTTCTCCTTCATACAGAAAGGCAAGGTTTCTTCACTATCATGGCTCCATTGCTCCCATTTAATGTACCATAGCTTCGGCTGCACATAAAACCAAATTTTTACTCGATGAGCATCTTTATTTTTATCGTCAATAATTTTCTTAAGGGCTTTCATGAGAACACAAGAGGAATCCCTTCGGAATCAAAGGGAAGAAGTATGCTTTTGGACGCCGGAACGAATGGAGGCAAGGTCGTCATGAAAAGATAAGAAATGCCTAGTCAGGATAGAAGGGATATGACTTTTTTATAAGTTGAGGCTACTCTTCTGAATAGGCGCCCGAAAGTTTTTTGCTTGAGACCGATAGCGTGGAACCGGCAGACTTCATGACAACACATGCAATGGATGCAATAAGGTTTGTAAATCATGGCTTGGCCTTTTTCTCCCTGAAGCTGTGCTGCTCCAGTGGGGCAGACATCGACACACTCGCCGCATGCCGTGCAATTTATTTCTGTAACTTCTGGAATCAAGATCAATTGATCCTGGATGAAGGCGTGGAGAAAGGCCGGAATTTTTTTTCTTATCAGTCCTGTGGCTATAGCTGATGGTTTGAAATCTTTTATGATTATGTCTTGGATCCTTTCCCCGAGAATTTCAATATTATTGAAGTCAGCCCACCCCATGCCTCGTTGGGCCGCATCAACTATTGTATAAATCTGCATAGGATCCAGCCCGATTATCCGCACTGCGACAGCGTCTATGGCTACTGCGTCTGAGCTGGCCAGGACAAGGCCAACCTTCTTAGGTATCCCTGCCGAGGGCCCCTCGCCCTCCATGGCGACGATGCTATCCATGATGTTCAGTCGAGGCTGAACGCAGGAGAAAATATCCACAAGCATTTGGCTGAAAATTTCGCTTTTATAAAATCGACGGTGATAGATGCATCTGAAGCCGTGAGGAATAACGCCGTACAAATTTTTAATGGCACCGGTAAAAGATGTGAAGGAATGATTCTTCAATTTCGGAAGATTGATAATGTAATCGGCATCCAAAGCGATAGGTGAAATATAGACATTTTTCAAGATTTTTCCCTCACACTCGACCTCTCGGAAACCCCTCTCTTTCAGGTTAACCAGCCGGACCCCCAGCTCATCGCAAATCTTGCGATAACCAGAAATATGAAATCCGTCTGCATGTTTTGATTGGATATCATCACCTACCGTGATATCGCAACCGATATCCAACAGAAGGCGAAGGACCTCCCGGGTAAAATGAGGATGGGTGATAATGGCCTCATCTGGCTTGGAAGGAGGGGAGAGGTGGTTTATTTTAACGAATACCTTTGATCTTGGCTTGATCAAGGATTCCAGCCCGCCAAGGATAGACAAACATTGAATCAATCCTTTTCTTACGCTTTGATGGTCGTAATCCGGGACCTTTTGAATTGAAACTTTCGATTTTTTCATGTCCTCTCCTCTATTGTAGCAGAGTCCGTTGACTTCGTTCCAAGAGTTTATTAGTTTATACCTTCATGTTTATGAAGCTACTGATGATCATCGGCCAATCTGTTTTTTTGTTCATTATTTTATTTTTTTTCTGGTTTTCTCTTGTCAGCCTTCTTGAAAGAGAAAAAAGGGCCCTTATCCGAAGCTCACTTGCCCTTACGATTTTGGCCTCTCTCAATATTTTGATTCTTTCGGTGCTCAAAGGCTTATTTAAAGAGTGGCTTTTCGGAGGATTCGCCCTCAGCGTTTTCATCCTTGTCGTCTGGTACTTTTTGTCCCCGTCACCCAAAAGGGAAATAAAAATCGTCGGCCCTCAAAACCGGATAGATGAAAGGGATGTCGTCTTCGCGCGGTTTGACTATGTCGAAGGAACCCAAAGGTTCAATGATTATTACCGGAATCGCCCAGAATACAAGATGATTGATCAGGAAATCAGGCAGTTGCCTGATCTGTTCGCTCCCCCTCACCTGAAAAAAGATCCAATCCTTTTTTCTCTGGCTGCGGCAGAGTTCGATTTTTTGGAGCATCAGCTCGAGCTGGTCAATGGCAAAATTTTTTCCGTGAAACAAAAGCTCACTGTGGAGGGAAATACTCAGCTTGTCAAGCGGCTTGTAAGGTACCTTGGCTCGGAGCTTTGCGGAATCGGCCACCTTAGGCAAGCCTATGTTTATTCCCATATCGGTAGAGGTCCTGAATCTTACGGACAGAAGATCCAGCTTGATCATCCCTACGCTGTCGTATTTGCCATGGGGATGGATTTGGCTATGGTTGCCACGTCTCCAAAAGCTCCGGTGGTCGTGGAGACGGGCAAGCAGTATGTGGAAGCCGCCAAGATATCTATCCTAATGGCCGAGTTCATCCGTCGCCTAGGCTATTCAGCACGGGCCCATATCGCAGGAAGCAATTACCAAGCGATGGTAACTCCTCTTGGGTGGGAGGCAGGATTGGGTGAATTGGGAAGGTTAGGTATCCTTATCACCACCAAATATGGCCCGAGAGCCAGATTGGGATTGGTAACCACTGACCTGCCTTTGATGCCGGATAAGCCCAAAGTTTTAGGAATCCAGGACTTCTGCGGAAAATGTCAAAAATGTGCCAGAAATTGTCCGGCTCAAGCGATTCCCTATAGTGCCCAAAAGGAAGAAAATGGGGTTTCCAAATGGGTCCTGAACCGGGAAGAATGCTACAGGTATTGGAGAAAAGCAGGGACAGACTGTGCCATGTGCTTGTATGTTTGTCCATTCAGCAAACCCGACAATCGCTTTCATAACCTTTTTAGAACTGCCGTTTCAAAATCTTCCCTTTTCCAATCGCTATCCGTATGGGGGGATGATTTTTTTTATGGCCGAAGTCCTCGGCGGAAAAAAGCGCCTTTTTAAGCGAACTCGCTTGGTTTTACTTGTATCCGCAGCCAGGCAGGAGACGGATAAACTGAAACGGTCCAGGCCTATGAACTATTAGAGCAAATCGATGACAGCATGCATGTCGGGAATAGTCCAAGGTGAATAGAATTTCGGAGCGCGGAGAGTTGTTGCTAATATTCCAGTAAAGCTAGTATGATAGAAATTCTTTAAATTAAGTAAAGGAGGAATCATAGGGAAACTTTACGAAGGGACTTTTTGAAAGGCCTCGGCCTTGGATTGACCAGCCTTTGAGTATTCGGGCTATCGGCTGAGGAAGCTCGGGCCAATATTGCGAAGAAGATCGAAGAAGTTCGTCATCGACAGGGCTTATGCCTTTGGACATTTTGAATTCACCCAAAAAGATTTAGATTGTGATATTGATGGGGCAAACCTTCACATGTGGATGATGGCCCCCACCGGGACAGGCTTTTTGTGTGTAGAAAAGGAGAAAATTGACAGGATTTGGCTGCTTTTCCCTGCCGCTTACCCTAAGGGTGATGATATTCGAAAATTAGAGCATGTCGGGATTCAACCGGAGTATTTGAAGCTTGCAGCAGGAGATGCCTTGGATTTTCATCATGGCATAGGGGCAAAAAGGAAAGAAGAAAGGCTCCGTTTTTTACAGAATTACTGGGCTCGAGCTTTGGAAAAATTACCAGGTGTGCATCTTCTGACATCCTATGATCCAGAACAATCCTGCGGTATCGGCACATTTATCGTGGAGAACATGGATATGGGGAAGTTAAGCACAATCCTTTTTGACCGACACCAGATTTATTCTATCAATGCAGGTGTTCCTCCCATCGAGGAATCCGGAGAGAATATCCCATCGATGCGCGTTATACCCAGTATCTATACCTCATTGAGAGAGCTGGATATTTTTATCGAGGCTGTCACGCATTACATGAAGAACGGGCTGCCGAACTGAAAAGCCGGTGCCGTTTGGAATGAATCGGCAGGCAGGAAGAGAGGAATTTCGCTTTTGGCTGATTGGAGACAAAATAGTCTATCGAGGAGAACTGGTGCGACATGAAAAATGAGATGAAAGACCTCCAAAAAAATTTAGAACATATAAGGAGCTGTTTTCCGATTCTGGGAAAATGCATTTATCTCATCTCCAATTCTTTGGGCGCTGTGCCCAAACAAGTTCTAGATGATTTGACTCGATTCTTCACCATGTGGGCCAACGACGGTGTAAGTGCCTGGGAAAAAGAGTGGTGGATGCTTTCGCAGACAGTGGGAGACAAAGTGGCCGCCCTCATCGGAGCTGGTTCCGGGGAAGTAACCATGATGACCAACGCCACTCAAGGTCATTGGGTGGCGTTATCTACCCAATTCGCCGCTGATCCTGGTAAAAGGAACAAAGTGATAATGGCAGACCTCGATTTCCCTTCCATCCTCTATTCTGTTTCCCAAATTTGTGCTTTCATGGATTGGAAGCTTGAGATGGTTCAGAGCAGGGGAAACTCCGGGATCGAGGCTGAAGAAATAATCAGTAAGATAGACGACCGAACCCTTTTTGTGGCGACATCCCATGTCTATTTCAAGTCGGCCTATATTCAGGACATTCAGAGAATTGCTCGACATGCCCGCGATAATGGAGTGTTGACCTTGATCGATGGCTATCATGCTCCTGGGACGGTGCCTGTCGAAGTGAAAAATCTCGGGGTGGATTTTTATGTAGGAGGCTGCTTGAAGTGGCTGTGCGGAGGTCCAGGAAATGCCTTTTTGTACGTGCGTCCCGATCTTTGGGATTCCCTCAATCCTCGACTGACTGGTTGGCTCGCCCATAAAACTCCCTTTTCCTTTTCTCCGGATATGGAATACACAGCAGGGCCATATAAATTTATGTCGGGCACACCTCCCATATCCTGTTTATATTCAGCTCTGTCGGGCCTGAGCATTATTCAGGAAGTGGGCATAAAACAGATTCGCCATAAATCTCTCCGGCAAACGAACAGGATAATCAAGGAAGCCCTGGCCAGAGATTTTGTGCTTCACACACCGAGAGAGGATAAACACAGAGGCGGAGCTGTCTCTTTTAGCTTACCCTATGCTCATCAAATCAAGCAGGCCCTGGTCAGTAGAGGCGTAAAGGTCGACTTCAGAAAGGGGAAAGAAAGGGAGCCGGATGTCATTCGAGTAGGCCCTCATTTTTATACCAAAGATGAGGAGATCACGCTCCTTTTCGAATCTATCGATGAGATTTTGGCTTCAGGTGAATTTAAGGAATATTCTGAAAAGAACGAGAAAGTCACCTGATTCGGTTCTAACAAGCCTGTTTATCAATCGTCCCTCCCCATTGTCATGGTATTCTGATCGCTGTGTTTTCGGTGAGGCTATCTCCAGTGAAAGGATTTTGAAAAAGCCGATAGAATGGTTTATATTAATATAAAATAAATAAAGACTTAGAGAAACGAGTTGACTCAAATATCTAGGAGAAAGTTCATAAAGGATTCGGTGTGCTGGGTGGGAACCGGACTTTCTGTGTTTTCCAGGATTTCGCAAGTCCCACGCCCCCAGTATCCTTCCTATCTCAATCTCTACGAAAGCGGCGAACTAGCCCACAGAACAGAACAATTGGTTTCTATCTACACGGACTGCCGTTTGTGTCCGAGGGATTGTAGGGTGAACAGACTCAAGGGGCAGACCGGCAAATGTCGGGCAACAGCTAAAGTGAAAGTCTCCAGTGCGGTATCTCATTTCGGAGAGGAGGCGCCGTTAGTAGGCAGAGGAGGATCGGGAACTATTTTTTTCTCTAATTGTAATCTGCGCTGTGTCTATTGCCAGAACTACTCGATAAGCTTGGAGGGAGAAGGAGTAGAAATATCCGACAGGCGGCTTTCAGAAGCCATGATCAAGCTTCAGAAACTCGGCTGCCACAATATAAATCTGGTCACACCGACCCATTATCTCCCTAATATCGTGAGCGCGCTGAAGATAGCCATAGAGGATGGCCTCCATATTCCCCTTGTTTACAACACATCAGGGTACGAAAAGCTAGAGATACTCCAGATGCTGGATGGTATCGTGGACATCTATTTGCCAGACTGCAAGTATATGAATCCTTCCCATGCCGCTAAATATTCGGATGAAGCCTTTAATTATCCTTACTATGCCAAAATCGCTCTTAAAGAGATGAACCGGCAGGTGGGGGAGCTTCAGATCGAGAGAGGCGTCGCAGTCAAAGGACTCATTATAAGACACTTGATTCTTCCCAACGGCCTTGCCGGTACCGAAGAATTTTTGAAGTTTGTGGCAGAAGAACTGTCCAAAACATCCTATATCAACCTCATGAGACAGTACAGGCCTGAATATAAGGCTCTTGAGTATCCCGAGATTTCCAGAAGAATCACCAATCAGGAGTATTCCGAGGCTTTGAACTGGGCAAAAAAATATGGACTGCAACGTTTGGATAGGTAGAAAGTGAGAGTCGCTAGTACCTCCAGAATAGAGCGCTATTCCAGTATCCTGCTCTGTCTGTTCATTTTTATTGTATCGGTTCTTTACATATTTCAAAGCGGAGCCAGTGCTGAGGTATATTATCAGTGGAAGGATATTTATATGGGAGCTTTGGAGGCTGAGACCTGGGCAGGTTTGGTCATCGTGCCAAGTCCTGAAAGTGCGTTCGCTTTCCGGATTCGGACCATCAAACAGGATGAAACAACGGAGAGAATCGACCACCTCTATCTCATTTCTGAAGTGGGGCCTCATTCTCCTGAAGGGCAGTATGCACGTTTCAGAATGGACATGGGACTTCCCTTTGGGAATGCGGAGAACACTCCCATTCTGAAAAAACCGTCTAAAAAATCCACGACATTCGTGATGGAATGGTCAAGACAGAGCGAAAAGACGGTGATCGGAAGAATTACCGTTCCGGAAGAAATCGATATCCAATTGGTGCATTATTTTCCTTGGGATAATAGAGGAAAATACATGGCTCTTTCCGGTGGACACATCAGGGGAGAAAGCTCATCTGCAGAAAATTATTTTTACTTATTCTGGACGAATATGGAGGGCACGGTTCTTGACTCCTCGTCAGAGGAAGACCTGGTGCTGAACATTCCGGGAGAAAAGCCCAAACGCATCTACTTTGTGGCCTCTGTCGGACAAGATATGATTTTGATCCGTAATCAAATGTATCGCTATAAAAATGAGGCGATCATAGATAGATTTTTAGAAGAAGAAGAGAAAAGATATGAAAGGAAAAGGATAAAAATAGATGGTCTTTATGAAGGAGTGGAAAAGGCCATCACCAACAATATTTTTTGGACGACTCTTTACCAGCCGGGGCATCATCGATTGTACACTCCGGCTGGAAGACGCTGGATTTTTCCCTCGGAGAACGGTCGTGACCTCTGGACGATTTTTGAATGGGACTCTTTTTTCAACGCTCTCCTTGCCTCTATAGAGAGTGTCAAACATACCAAGGACATCCTGCAGTCTGTTCTGGAGACACAGTATCCGAACGGGAATATTCCTAACTGGAGAGGAAGGTTTGGAGGAACGCCCGATCGATCCCAGCCACCAGTGGGATCTTTTGCCGTATGGAAGTGTTTTCAGAGAGATGGGGATGTGGCATTTCTTCAGTATGCCTATCCATATTTGAAAAAGTGGCATTCCTTCTGGAAAGCTGTACAGCCTGACGGTCAAGTCAGGAGGGACGGCAACGGAGATGGACTTCTGGAATGGGGTTCGGATACATCCCTGGTGGCTTCCTGGGTTCCTTCTTGGGAGGAGAATGCGAGCGGGGAAACCCGAGCGAGCTGGGAGTCGGGACAGGATGATTTGCCCAACTGGGATAGAGCTGTTTTTAGTGATGACCACGACACGCTGAGCATGAACTGTGTGGATTTGAACTCTTTATATGCCCTCGATGCCTTTTGTCTAGCGGAGATCGCAAGAATTCTTAAAAAAGAGACTGAGTTTACCGATTATATGAGGGAATATGAATACATGAAAGAGTTGATCAACAATAACCTCTGGAATGAGACAGAAGGTTTTTATTTTGATCGATACTGGGATGGGAGTTTTTCTGAAAAAAAGGCTGCCTCCAATTTCTATCCACTCCTTGCTCGGATCCCTGATCAGGAAAGGGCCTTGCTGTTGGTCAGGCATCTTTTGAACGAAAACGAATTCTGGGGAGAATATATCGTTCCTACCATTTCGCGGGATGATCCGGCCTTCAAAGATCAGCAGTACTGGCGGGGATCTATTTGGCCCCCGGTTAATTATCTGATCTATCAGGGGTTGAAGGCCTACGGCTTTGATGCTGTGGCATCAGAGTTCGCCAAAAAAAGCGCTAGCCTTTTTATGCGCAGTTGGGAAAATTTTCAGCTTTGCCCTGAAAATTTTGATGCACGCACAGGAGAAGCTGGAGGACGAAGATTCCAAAGCTGGGGACCTCTTTTTGTATTGATTGCACTGGAAGAATATTTGGATTTCACACCTTGGGAAGGCTTCCGTTTTGGTGTATTAAAGCCAGAGAGGGGAGGAAAGCTTTCCAGGATCTTCATTCAAGGAAGGCATTATGATGTAGAGGTCTCACCCTCTAAAGTCAAGTTAAGGGAAGAGGGAAGGGATATTCTCGATGCAAACAAAGCGGCTGTTTTCCGAAGATTTCTTTACTCTGAAAACGAGGTCAGCTTCGATGCCAAAACCCTGGATAATATGATCGTCAAGATCAAATTTCTGACCAAAGGAAAATATCAGCTTGAAATCGATGATCAATCGGCTGAAATCTTCGAGGGAAATTCGGCGAAGGTCAAAATTCCGGAAGGCGAGCACTCTGTCCGCATTCTTCTTCTGGAGAAAAAAGAATAGGTTTCTCTAATCTATGCAAAAAAGGGGAAAAGAAATGGGCATTCAATCTGCCATCCTGAGCCTCATTTCGCTGGAGGGAAAGACTTCCATCATCTCAGGTGCAGCCAAAGGGATAGGGCTAGGCATTGCCAGGCGGTTGGCCGAAGCAGGCGCTGATGTGGCGCTCCTGGATACCGATGAACGAAAAGGAAATCAAGCCAAAGAAGAGATCCTACGGTTGGGAGTAAAAGCAGAGTATTACAGGTGTGACGTCAGCCATGCATCCGACTGTCAGAGGGTGGTAGAAGACATTGGTAGAGAATTCGAAAGCGCAGATATACTGGTCAACAATGCCGGTGCCATCCTCCGCCGGAGTGTCACAGAGCTCAGTGAAAGGGATTGGGATTTTCTGCTGGCTGTCAACTTGAAGTCGGTTTATCTCCTTTCGCATAACGTCATTCCTCACATGGCCGGAAGCGGAGGCGGAAGCATAATCAATATCGGTTCCGGATGGGGATTAAAGGGAGGGCCGAAAGCGGCGGCTTATTGTGCTTCCAAAGGAGGTGTCGTCAACCTCACACGGGCCATGGCTATCGATCATGGGGGCCAAAATATCAGGGTGAACTGTGTCTGCCCGGGAGATGTGAATACGGGGCTTCTGCAAATGGAAGCCGAACAAATGCACATGGATTTCGAGCAATTCCTCGTGGAAGCGTCCAAACGCCCTATCTCTCGAGTGGGAAGTCCAGACGATGTAGCCAATGCTGTATTGTTCCTGGCCTGTGGTCTATCAAGTTGGATTACCGGCTCTGTATTTGTGGTGGATGGGGGAGGCTTGGCTTAGCCTCGACTTAGATTTCCGCTTTCATCCTCCTTCCTGAAACTTCCGTAATATATGTCCCCTGTTTATGGATGGCTGTCTGCAGGATGCAGAAATTTAGGTCTCAAAGGTCTTGACTTTCTTGTTGAGATGGTAGAAAAGATAGACTAGCCGCGGATCATGAAGACTTTTTACAAGTTCCTTTCAACGTTTGTATTGAGTTCCGAAGTGTTCTCATGAAGGAGTCAGCATGAACATCTACATCATTATCATTCTCTGTTATTTAGCGGTCTTGACCATCATGAATTTCTGGAGGTCGAGCCGGGTAAAGAGCAAAGACGACATGATGGTGGCCGGACGCCAGATATCCGTGACCAAAATGGTCTTCACTTTGATATGTACCTGGATCGGGAGCGGTACATTCATTGCCGGAGCCGAGCTTGCGGCTAAGGCTGGATGGAGTTCGCTTTGGTTCCCTGCAGGTGCTTGGGTGGGGATCATCATCATCTATTTTCTGGCCGCCAAGATTCGAACCTTCGGCCAATATACAGTCGGGGACATTTTAGAAGTCAGGTACGGCCCGGTGGCGAGGGTTTTCGGGGCCATTGCGATTATCATCAGCTTTACAGTCATAGTCAGCTACCAGTTCAAAGCGGGCGGCTATATTTTGAACGCCATATCGGATGGGGCCATCTCCACCAGGCAAGGGATGTTCATGTCCTTCGTGTTCGTGACGATCTTTACAGCTATAGGTGGAATGATCGCTGTGGCGAACACCGACCTGCCCAACGGCATTATCATCCTGACCTCGACTATCCTGGCCACTCCTCTGACCATCATCGCGGCTGGTGGTTGGGATAAAATCAAAGCCATACTGCCCGAATCTCACTTCCAAGTTTTCAGTCAGGAATTCGGGGCGAATCCATACTTAAAAATTCCAGCCATCGGCCTTTCGACGTTGTTGTTACTCCTGGGAGTTCAAAGCATGTACCAGAAGTTTTACAGCGCCCGAAATCCGCAAGAAGCCAAAAAAGCGGCCGGAATCTGGGTGGTGGGGACAATCATCGTGGAAGGTGTCGCCATCGTGATCGCGGTCTTTGCCGCTGCTTATTTTTGGCAGGATCTACAAGCCGGGACCATGGAACATGCAGCGGTTATCATCATGGCTGCAAAAAAGATGATCTGGTTACCTGTGGGTGTTTTGCTGCTCGGAGCTGCGACAGCTGTGGTTATTTCGACGGGAATGAATTACTTGTTATCTCCGACGACAACCATACTACATGATATCTATCTACGATTTCGAAAAAAAGACAAGGCCGAGAAGGAATTGGTTTGGCCCCAGAGAATATTGATCATATTGGTCGGATGTGTGGCTGTTTATATGGCCTGGAAGATGGTCTCTGTTCTCGAACAGGCCTATTTTGCCTACACCCTCTATGGGGTCGTTATCACACCCGCCCTTCTGGCTGCCTTGATATGGAAAAAGGCGACAAAGACAGCAGGAATCATCTCGATCGTTTTCGGCACAATCGTCACTCTCTCATTGAAAATCGCCGGCTCTGTTTGGCCTTCTATCATGAAACCCCTTGGAGATCCGAATGCCGACCCCTTCGGAATCCCGATCATCTACTGGGGGCTGGGCGTATCCCTTTTCAGTCTGGTCATTATCTCATTCTTTACCAAGCCCCCGACCAGGGAGGTCTTGGCCAGATTTTTTCCCGAAAAAGGAATTGAGAATATAGACCAGTAGAATCCCGACAGAATTTTGAGGAATTTTATGCGCATCAATTATTTCAGGCTCTTTTCCAGCTTGATCATCTGCCAGCTGGCTGGGATTATCGGTTCGATCTTCACGACTCCGGCTATACCGAAATGGTATGCCACGCTCGAGAAACCTTCTCTCGCTCCACCCAATTGGCTTTTTGCTCCAGTATGGATTTTCTTGTTTTTGTTGATGGGGATCAGCCTCTACCTGATATGGCAGGCCTACACGAAAAAAGAGGCTAAATCAGCCCTTCTTTTTTTTACGATACAGCTGGGGTTCAATGTCTTATGGTCTGTGATTTTTTTCGGGTTGAAATCTCCGATGATTGCCTTTATCGAAATCATCTTCCTGTGGTCGGCCATCCTGTTGACTATGGTCAAGTCCATAAAGGTCTCAAAGGTGGCCGGTTATCTTCTTTTGCCGTATTTATTATGGGTCAGTTTCGCAGGGGTGTTGAATTTTTTACTCTGGCGTTTGAATCCTTAAATATTTTCTTTTCCTTCAAGATAAGCCCGCTTGAGGGTGTCTCCCCTGACGCCCTGCCGTAAAGATTCTAAAGCAAGAATTTCGTCGTGCGGGATATTTCCTAAATTAACGTTCGAGCCGAACCGGATGATGAGGGCCTGCTGTTGATTTTTTATGGGGGCTTCCCATAAAAGGGTATCCTTATTTTCTGCTCCAGCAATGATGTTGTCCACCTCATCCTGTTTTATTTGGCCTTCCTGGTCGAAAATCCCCACGCCCTTTCCGGCTTCACGTGCTTCGATGATCACCTTGAAGGCTCCGTTTTCAAGGTCCTCCTGGATCAGTTGATGCATCGCCGCGATGGGAAGAGCTTCTCTTGGGTCTTTTTTCCCTACCTCGGTTATCACTTTAAATCCCATGTCCAGTGCCTGCCGAATGGTGTCCTTCCTGGTGGCAGAATCCATATCGATGGTCCCGTCGGAAACTTCGATAGTCGAGAATTTCAATTCCTTGGCTCTCTTCAGATACTCCTTATAGACGCCCTTCCAAAGAGCGATTTCCAGAAACGTTCCTCCTGGCATGACATCGATTTGAGCAGCGGAGAGGAAATTGATTTTTTCGACTAAAAAATTTCTGTCATAGAAGGCAGATGTTCCGAAAGTCAACTTGAAAATATCGATGTAGTCTGACGAGGTCTGGATAAGGTCTTTGACTTGGTTCAAGCCTAATCCTTTATCGATAACCATGGTTATTCCTGTCGTTCTTGGCTTTGAGGAGCGGCCGCGAATAGGCATTTCAACTACCCCTTCCCACGCTTTCTTCATCTTATACCTCCTGTATTAGTGTTGAAAATTCTTTTCGTGAATCTCCACACCCAGTTCTTCTTCATAAAAGCTGGCTCCAGCAGTCCCTAGGATTGGATAAGAGCGTGGCGATCTGCGATATCGAATCATTGTCGATCAGATGGCGGGTGGCCTCCAAACGGCCCTGAGCAAGCTTTGCCTCATCCAACCCCCGGACCGCCAGATGATCGTACAGAAGGATGGTCTCTGCCAGCTTTTGTGTGATGTTATCGAACAGATTCTTGACCGCTTTTCTTTTATCCTGTATGGGATTCCAAACCGTTTTCTCAATACCATGCTCAATATGGGGAAACAGGATGTGGATGTTCTGGGGATTTTTGAGAGTTTCCTGGGTTGTCTTGTGTTTGGAAAGGTCGATAGCGATCTTTTTCTGCCATAATTCGTTCGGAGAAGGGATTTTGACCCGAGGAAGGAATCCCGGAAAATCGCAAACGAGTGTTCCGAATCGGATATTATCCACTAAAGAGCCCATATACCAATTGATCTCGCTTGCCTCTCTTATATGGAAATGGACGGTCTCAGTGGAGAAGAGCTTCAATCCCTTTTCCAGACCACTGAGCAAATACACCGTTTTGCCGCTACCTGCTCCGCCGATGATCACGTACAGAATATCCTTCTCTTCATTGTAAAGCGCACAGGCATGAAGACTATAAGTATGGTGTCTTTTTTCGAGTAAATAGAGGGCGTAACGATACAAGAATCCCTGATTTCCCCAAAGGCTGTATCTCACATCAGAGGCCTGCTTTTCGAAGCGCCTGAAAGGCCCATGGAAAACAAATCTATCTTTTTGGACTTGGTAGGAGGGGGGAAGCTCTCCATCCTGGACGGAGATATGGCCATCCAATCCCTTGACATAAGGTATGGATTTGACCTGCCGAAAATCGGTCAGGAGGGATTCGACTTTGATATCAGGAGGAAGTGAGGGAAGAAGGTCAACGTGATTCGATACGATCCCGATGGAGGCGTTAAGAATTTGCACAGCGGCTTTGTATGTTCTCATGGCTATTGAATATCCTGTCCCATAATACATGATTGCCTATCAAATTGCGATGAACAATCAATGGCCTCTTCAATACCGCGATGAGAAAACTATAGGATGTTTTCTCTCCGGCGGATATCCCATTCATGAGCTATCCATATCTTGGAGAGGCTGCTAGCCAGCCCGGCCACAACAAAAAAAACATAATCATGTCGAGACGGATCTTCGTATCCGGAAAGTTCCTCCCGAGAATATGTTATTTTTGGGCCAAATGAATGGCCGAAACACTCAAAAACAGCTTTTGGTATTCGATCCGAGAGAATCCTATTTGCCGTAGGATTTGGGTGAATTGATCGGCGGGATAAAAACGGGGAATGGTGAAGGAGAGATACTGGTAGCCGGCTTTGGAACCAGAGATTAAATAGCCAATCGGCTTGACCGTCCATCTCACATAAAGGTGGAAAAGCCATCTTATTATTTTGTTCGAAGGTTGGCTCGTCTCGAGATTTACGAAATATCCGCCTGGTCGCAAAACTCTCCAAAATTCTTTGAGATAGATTTTCAATATATCCTGTCGAGGATTCAGATTCCTGGTGGCAAAAGAGATGGTCACCAGGTCAAAGGTTTCATCGCCGAAGGGAAGCGACCCCGCTTCGGCAATAACAGGTATGAGATTTGGATCCTTTTTTTTTATGAATCTTTCGGCCAACATTGGATAAGAAAAGTCGGCCGCGAATACAGTGGCGTTTCCCTTGGAGAGAGAAACCAGACTGCGCGCCATTTCTCCTGTACCGCTGCATACATCTAAGCAGAGAGTGCCGCCCATCTTTATTGCTTTTTTGGCCGCTTTTTTTCTCCATAATGTATCCATTCCGAAAGTCAAGATATGGTTGATAAATTCGTAGGTTCCAGCTACCTCGGCATAAATTTTTTGGATCCCTTTTCGAACTTTCATCTAAGCCGCTTATCTTTGATTCATTTTTCGAAAGATTATAGAAAAATCCATCGCAATGCACAAGAATGCCCAGAAAAACGCAAGCCTTTCCAAAACCGTGATAAAACAACTGCCAGGGAAGCTGAAACGTCAGCCCGCTGGTTTTCCCCAGCGAGGAAAACCAGCTTATTCCTCGGCTCGCTCTCCTCTTCGAGGAACCTTGCCCGCTCGCCTCCGGATGGCTTCCTCTTCAGCTTCCCTGCCAGATTTAAAATCATCACGGTTTTGGAAAGGCTTCCATTTCCAATTCCGACTATTTTACTAGGAAATATACTCCAATTTACGGAAAAGAGAAAGAAAAACGTAAAAAATTTTGATTCTTCTTAGATCTCTACCTGGGGATATAATTTCGGGCGGGAGGCTGAAAGAAGAGTTTTCCGTAAAAGTAGAGAATTTTCCCATTAACAGTGCTAGATCTTTATTCTAAAAGAGAAAATTTCTTTATGTTTTGGACTATGTAAATACATAGGGCTAAGCCCTATTTTACAGTGATTATTCGTTGGATTTATTGTTATTCCCTCAACCCAGCCAGCTTTACATTGACAGCCAATATTAAATCTTTCGTTTATTTTTCAGATTATCAGATATCTTTGAATTTAATTTCTTCAAGAAATGTTCATCGAAATAATCATTGTCTATTGCCTTGGATATTAATTCAAGAAACGCCTTTTGTCCTATCATAGGAGCAAACTGACCATATTTTTCTTTGCCATCAATTGTTATCCAATAAGGAAACCATAAATCATGCTTATCATCCGAAGGGACTTGAAGCCATGAGATTTTAACTATTGTCGGATTGAAGTCCACTTCTCCCTTTTCAGCACTGAAACATCGGACTGGATTATCTAGCTTGATCACCTTTTCTACAGT
The DNA here is from genome assembly GCA_964400735.1 of uncultured Eubacteriales bacterium. Lineage (GTDB taxonomy): Bacteria > Acidobacteriota > Aminicenantia > Aminicenantales > Aminicenantaceae > CAYNVQ01. Next base: position 193,934 of record CAYNVQ010000001.1, read on the forward strand.
GAATTCTCCCCAGTATTTTGCTTTTGTTTTTTTCCCTACTTTAATCATGAGTCCACCTCAACGCTCTAATTCCCCTTCAACCCAGCCAGCCTCTTCTTCGCGTCTTCCACCTCAGCTATACCAGGATCAGCGTCCTTCCTATTCCTTCTCATCCACTGGCAGGTTCATCTTGCGCAGCAGGTCCTGAAAACGTGGATCATCCCCCAGAAAATCGGTGAAAATAGGTTCGATTATATAGGGCATATTGGGGTCTTTAATCTCGAAGCTTTTTTCAAGCAATTCAAGTACTTTGTTCTTATTTCCAGCATAGAGATAGGCATGTTCCAGTATACCGGGAGGAAGAAAAATATTGGTATCTCTTGAGAGTTCTTCAATTGCATTCCCAGCGAAGTTCAAAGCTGACGAGTACCCGTTTTTTTCATATTCTCGATCCATAGCCTCTGCAATCGCAGTTAAACCAAATCCTGTATAACACCTCTTTACGGCCTTCAGTGCTTCCTCTTCCATCCCTTTTAAGTGCAAAACATCTCTGATAATTGCATGAGCAATTACATCAGCTGGTGATGTTTTTAGCGTATCTTGGGCCAGCTTAAAAGCATCGTCGTTTCTCCTCGCCATGATTAAAGTAAGTCCATAGATTCCCCTGAACAACAAATTGTAGGGGTCCATTCTTATAGCCTGCCCGCCCTGCTCCAATGCCTCTTCCAGACGTCCCATATAGCATAACAAATTCGAATAATATACACGGGCATCCGGATAGTTGGGCTTTAGTTCGAGTGCACGAAGGAATGCAGCCTCTGCATTCTCCCAATCCCAATCCATCCATGTTCTTATGAGACCCAGCACATAGTGAACCTCTGCCAAGGTGTTGTCCAAGGAGAGCGCCTTTAATGCGGCCTCCTTCGCATGTCGAGCAGCTTCGCTTGGCAGCACTAACACACCTTGATTCCGTCCTATCCACACCAGGGCAATCCCCGTATAAGCCAGCGCATAGTCAGGATCACTTTCCAAGGCGGATTCAAAATGCTGCAATGCGGTTTCGATATCCTTTGGAGTCAATTTGTACCAGTGAGACATGCCTTTGAGATAGGCATCGTAGGCAGCTGGATTAACCTGCTGAGTTCTGGTAAAATGTGTTTTTTCTTCTGATGTAAGCTTGACCTGCATCTTATCTGCAATGGACTGGGCCATTTCGCTGTACATAATCAATACATCGGTCATGGCCCGCTCGTATGTTTGTGCCCAGAGGTTACGTTCTTCTGGAAGCGCATCGATCAACTGTAACCTGATGCGCACATTATCTCCGACGTGATACACTGTCCCTTCTACCAAGGCATCCACGTTCAATTCCTTGGCAATCTCAGGCAAGGATTTCTCCATTCCTTTATATTCCATAACCGTCGTTCGAGAAATGACTCGCCGCAACCCACTGAGCTGCGCTAGCTGTCCGATCAGTTCATCTGTCACACCATCGACGAAATATTCCTGCTCCGCATCCCCAGTTTGGTTCCTGAGCGGCAGGACTGCAATGGAATCGATCGCTTCTGCACGGCCAGTAAAAAGAGTCAGAGCCAGCACTGCTATAACAATCACCAATCCACCTGCACCTGCATAAAGTATAGATCTTTTTCGTTTTAGCAATTTCGCTTTCCTCAACCTGGCTTTGATCTCTTCTGGAACAATTCCTGCTGAAATTGACTTCAAATCATCCAACAGCTCATCAACCTGTTGATATCTTTTGTCCGCATCCTTCTCTAAAGCCTTGTCCACAACTTGCTCGATTGATTGGGGAATCTCTGCGTTAACCTCAGTGATAGGCCTAGGTTTATCCTTCCTGATGGCATACACAATGGCCTGCTCGTGCTCTCCCTTGAATGGCAGCTGCCCCGTGAGAATCTCATACAGAACCACACCCAATGACCAGATATCTGTCCGATGATCGACTTCTTCCCCTTGTGCTTGTTCAGGAGACATATAGGCAATGGTCCCCATCGCTGTGCCTTCCTGTGTTAACAGAGTGCCCCCCGTCATCCTGGCTAATCCAAAGTCCATGATCTTCGCCTGGTTGTCCTCTGTGACCATGATGTTGGCACTCTTGATATCCCGGTGCACAACTCCTTTTTTATGCGCTATCTGCAGACCCTGGGCTGCTTGAGTGGCAATCCTGATGGCTTCATCCAGCTCCAACGGGCCTGATTCCAGCTTCTTCCTCAAGCTCTGGCCTTCCACGTAGGCCATGGAGATGAAGGTTTTCTCCTCAGCCTCGTCGAATTCATAGACCGTGCAGATGTTGGGATGATCCAGAGCTGCTGCGGCTTGAGCCTCCCGCATGAATCGGTCTTTGACATCAGGAATGTGTGTCAGCTCTGGCGGCAGGAACTTGAGGGCAACTGTTCTTTTGAGCTTTGTGTCTTCTGCTTTGTAGACAACTCCCATCCCCCCTCTGCCCAGCTCTTCACTGATTTTGTATCTTCCTGCAAAAGTACTTCCCTTCTGCAGGCCTGTTGCAGGTGTTGCTATAGTTTTGGTGATGCCGATATCCTTGGAGGGCTGGAGAGAAGTGGCACATTCTCCGCAAAACTTCTGTGTATCTGGATTTTCCGCCTGACACTTAGGGCATTTTACTGACACTATACTCCCCTGTAATATAGCGATGAGAATATTATCAAATTTCGAAACTAGGAGTCAATCTTATAGATTCATCTGAATTTCCCCAACACCAACAAAATCAAACATATACGGCGTGTTCTAAGCCCCACTACACAACGAATTTCCAATGAAGCAGTAGAAGGTATGCTTCATATCAGATCAGCCCCTAGAACAGATCTTCGTAAAAAGGGTCATCTTTCCCAGTGACAGATCCTATCTATACGATAGTGAATGCTCTTTGTAATCCCCTCTCTTTTGAAGAGAATTATGTTTTATTATATAATTTTGCCTCACGGTCACATAGGGAGGGTATTATGAAACTCACCGAAGCATCTGATATCAGGCGATTTCTTACTTTCATTGAGGGAGGCGGAGGGCCAATCTGCTGTAACATTTCTCACCATTTCCAGTACCTTGAATTTCTTTACAAGATAAAAAAGATCCACTCTCCGGTCTCCACATCTCAGTCTCTTCTTAACAAAAGTATCATCATTGAGTATTTTGCGATCATAGAGGCTATTTTGGATTCCCTTCTCAGATCTCTGGTTGTAAAGTCAAATAAAGGTGTTTTCCAGCTGGAAATACAAGAATATACATCTGCAAAGGAGTTGTTTCGTCTCGCAAAATGTTATGGAATCATCTCCCCCTCCATCCACACTAGGATAGGCAAGATCCAAGACATTCGGAACCGTATTCACATAAAGCGTACCAAAAAGGGCAGAAAGCTAGAATACCAAGAATATTCAGACTCTATGCTTAAGGAAAACGAAAACATTTTCAAAGATTTTCTCACTTTTCTATTCAGCAAAAATAACGTTAACCATAATAATTTTCTTTGGCCTTGGGATGTATCTTCATCATCATAATGTTTTTCAGCTAAAAAGGAATCACTCCCCCAGCAGAAGACCATCTCAAGACACAGAAGCGAACACCTCTTCGCTCCGAAAGAGTCGGGAGAGAGCCGTTCGTTTCACTCACGCCGCTCTCGCCGACCCTTTCTTCGCCGGTTCCGATCCGAGCGGGAAAGCAGAGGGGAAAATTCCTTCTCTGCCGAAAGGGAGATCTTTCTTTAGGGCCGAACGGCCCTATTCGCCGGAAGGGGAAGGCTTCGACTTTCCCGACGGCGGATAAAGGATATAGCTCGCTCCGCTCGCATATCCTTTCTCTTTTTCTTTTTTCAGGGCGGGATTTTATTTAGATTATATATTTCGTAGAAGGTATTTCTAATGGGGTCATTAGGTATATCTAATGACTTATGATTTTGACTTATCGAATAATTTGATTATATTTGATATCCCTTTCTGACGAGTGATACTGAGCCACCCTTTTTGCTCTAGGAGCTTGGTGTTATACCAGATATACCACTCACTCACGCCCATATATTTGCCTATAGTTTTTTTACTTACAAAAGTGGAGGGATTCTTCCGGAGATCATTGACCTTACAGTATTTTTGATATAGGGCAAACAATCTGACTGCTGCGTGGGGAACAGACGGATCGCAAAGTAATGCGTGAGGAACTTGAGAAAAAAATCCTTCAAATTGTTCCGTTTTTCTGTCTTTTTCTTTCAACCAATCCGGCAAATCCTCTTGCGATGGGGGACTACCTAAAAAATCATTTATCTCTTTTGGGGATGGATTGGGGAAGTCAGAAGATAATAGATCTAAATTTTGATCCTTCTCGATATCTATATAAAAATGTCTTTTGATTGGATAGATTTCATATCCGGGAAGGGAAGAAACACCTCTGTCCCTATCTTTTTCCCTTGTTTGAGCTTCTCCAGCGTCGCCTTCTGGATCGAAAGTTATTGAAGATGGATCATGTTTTTCTTTGTAGCGATGGATTTTCGCTGATATTTGTTCAATGCGGAGACGTTTTTTTCCCGTCTTTCCATATAGAATACCGAGATCATTTTCGTCAACAATATCATCATAGTCCATATTCGAAACTCAATTTCTATCGTTACTGCAAAGGCTCAGACATATGTTTTAACTGATCCTATAAAAAAGCCATGTCTATCCCTTAGTCTGTTCATTTTTGGGGCTTATGCACCGGCTCTGGGCTCCGTTTTATGGGGTAATGGACTGAATCCTGTCTTTTTATGACAATTCTCCTTGAATTGCGGTTGATATTGTTTCCTTCTCTGGTCCCTGTGCCTGTCATATCAGATCTCTCGAAGGGAGGGGCGAGGCCCCGGGAGCGGAGGAGCCGGTCTCTCGAGGCCTCTAGGATGAGGTTTAATCCTCCTCTACGTCCGTTTCCTCTTCTGGTTCTTCTTTTGTCTCGTTTTCTTCATTCTTGTCTTCGTCTTTTCGAAAACTCATATCAATCTCCCACTCTTCAAATTCTTCGTCTGCCATCCTGGTGGAAAAACGGATCATAGCTGTTCCAGATAGTTCATCTGCAAAGGCTTCCTTTCCTTCATCCAAAGCAGTTACATATTTTTTGTAGTCTCCCCCAACTCCATAGCTCTTAAGGTGACGACATAATTCCAAGTGTCCTCGGTGATCACTGTAGGTTGAGAAGTATGGTCCATAGTCACCAAGACCAGGAGCGCAATCAGCAATAATTTTGCCTTTTTTTTCTTCTGCGTCTGTAATTGCTACAATCCAGCCATCACCGCCTCGAATAATCATTCGTAGCATCGGAATTTTGGTGAGACTTTTGGGATAGTGAACTGTATAGATGTACCACCCATCCTCTGATTCCTTAGCCCTGCCAGCATCACTGCTGACAACATTACTTTGTTCTTGAGTATTTTTCACTTTACTCTCCTGAAAATATATTTCTATGATTGTAGTTGAAGAGAAAGTGGTGGGAGATCAAAATTCCGGAGAACTTTGATCAATTCAAAGAGAGTGTCACTAAAGTGCTTTGGAGATGCTTCCCAGAAAAACCTAATTTATGCGTTTGATTCAAAGCCTCCCCATTCCTAAAAAACGATCATGGAATTAAAAAGAGAAGCTGTTTGATTTCATTTTTTCTTAATGATCAATTTTTGATACAATAGCCTCTCAGGGATCAGAATAGCAAAAGTATGATATCTCTATCAAACGAAAGAGACCTCGAAAATCAATTTAAAGGAGTTCGCAGGAATGACAAATAGAATCAATAGAGTTGTTTATTTCTTCGTTTTCCTTTTTTTTCTCTTTCTTACGCCATCGATTTTTCCCCAGGACTATCCCTATCTTGTGAAGGATGACATTCTGAGGATCATACAGGATGAAGTCTCAGGAGAAAGAGCCTGGGATATGGTTGCCAAAATTTCCCGTTTTCACAGGATAAGAGGAGGAGGGGAAGGATCTGATTATGACCGCTGTGTGGAATGGCTGGCTTCAGAGCTGAGAAAATTCGGTTTGAAAGATGTCCAAATAAAAAAATATGCGGCCGATGGCTTCAAGAGTTATTTTCTCTGGGATTCGGTAGTCGGTTGGAGGGTGGAAGAAGCGGAACTCTGGCTGCTAGAGCCAGAAAAAACCCTCCTGTCCAGATACTCCGATCAGGCTGTGAGCCTGATGCCCTATTCTCAAGGCGCCGATATCGAAGCGGAAGTGGTCTTTGTCGGAGAGGGGAAATCGGACAAAGATTATGAAAACTTGGATGTTAGGAATAAAATCGTCTTTGCTGTGGGAGGAGGGGGATCACAGGTCCATCGAAAAGCTGTACTCGAACGCGGTGCAGCCGGTGTCGTGGTCGGCCCTTCACGGAGGCCGGACCGTCTGGAGTATGCCGACCTTATCGAGCTCAGCCGCCTTTCTCCAACAGGTAAAGAAAGGGAGAAGACAGGATTTGGTTTTTCCCTTTCCCTGAGACAAGAAAGGGAGTTGCTCGATCATTTCAAGGGGGGGTATCCTGTCAAAATGATGGCCAAGGTCAAGGCCACGCTGTTCGATGGCTCCATGCCCATTCTTGAAGCCAAAATAGTGGGGGATGAGTTCCCCAACCAGGAAATCATCATCATGGCTCATCTGGACCACTACAAGCCTGGAGCGAACGATAATGCCTCGGGTTCAGCAGGGATGGTCGAGATGATTCGGAACATTTTGGCCTTAGTGGGTAGAGAAGATATCCCTTCTTTACGCAGAACACTACGCTTCCTATGGGTACCGGAAATGCATGGCACGATTGCCTATCTAAGCGAGCATCAGGATTTGGGCCAAAAGGGAATAGCCGGGATCAATTTAGATATGATCGGAGAAGACTATGCCCTCTGCAGGTCCAATTTCAACCTCACCTGTGCGCCATACTCGGTTCCCGGCTACATCAACGATTTGATCATCAATCTTCTTCCCTGGTTGGATTCGGGTAACTTCTTTTCTCCCAGAGGAAGCCGCCATCTCTTTCAGTATCGAATAAGGCCTTTTTCTGGAGGCTCTGATCATATCATGTTTAATGATTCGGCTTTTTCCGTTCCCACCCCGATGTTCGGTCATGGTGATGTTTTTCATCACACGAATCTCGATACGCCGGATAAATGCGATCCCACAGAATTGAAAAGGATAACCTGTTTGGCCCTAGCCGCAAGCCTCTATCTAGCTAATGCCAATGACCAGGATGCCTTGAATATAGCCCGGGAGGTGTATAACCAGGCCTGCAACCGCCTGACCGAAAGGACCAGCAAATCTGTACGAATGATTCATCAGGCCGCTGCAGAGCCTGGCGATAGGAAGAATTTGGCGGAATTATATGCACATGCTTCTCGATATCCATTCGTCCAGGCCAAAATAGAAAAGCGGAATCTGGGTGAAGTAGAAGAATTGTGTCAGAGCAGAGCAACTATCCAAGCTATCCAAGAACTGGCCAAAGCCTTAGATCATCAGGCAAGGATAGAGTATGAAAAGACGAACTATTTTTATAGTCTGTTCTTGCATCTCTATGGGATTGACCAAAAAAAATTCCAGCCCGATGAGTATTTCCAGAGGTCTTCTGTCGTGATTCCTGAGCGCCATTTCAAAGGGCCGTTATCGAGCCGTGTCATGGAGGCGCAGTTGAGCGAAGAATACAAAAAGTGGTATGCAGAGAACCGGGAGAAAATAGGAAGCCATGCAGAATCTAAACAGTATGAAATCGTCAACCTGATGGATGGAAAGCGCAGCCTCCTGGAGATCAGAGATCTTGTCTCCTGCGAGTTCGATGAAACCTGCATCGAGTATGTGTTCCGATTCGCTCAGGAACTCAATAGAATCGGACTGGTCTCCTTTAAGATCGGAAAATCCTGATCGTCAAGATCGCCCTCGATCCATTTTTCCCCAATCATAGATTACGGCTTGCGAACTGAAGGGAATTTTTCCTGAATGTATAAAATGCAATAACCACAACTCCCAATGCGGTCAGAAAAATGAAAGGGAAGTTGATGCCGAATTTGTCCGAAAGGTAACCCGAAATAAGAACCACGATCGATCCTGTCAGCATCTGGATGTTGGCCACGATGCTGAAGGCCAGGACCTGATTTTTCCCCGCAACTTTAGTGGCCACGAATGATTGGAAGGCAGGAAAGAGGAGAAAAAGAAACACCCCATACAGAATCAGGCTGATCGCCGCCAATTCTAAGAACCGGGCCGCTCCTAAAAGGAGGAGAAAAAGCGTCGAACCGAAAAAACTTACTAGAGAGACTTTTTTTCGTCCGATCCGTTTGCTCAGGTACCCAAAAAAATAGGTCATGATGGTTCCAATGCCGATCCAGAGGGCCAGGAAGACACCTGTGCTTCCCAGCGGAACCTTGAACCGGTGATTGAAAAGAGAAGGAGCATAATAGACAGTCGTTCCCCAACAGGCCCCCCCGAAAATGAAGCCGAAAATATAAAATTTAATGTCTTTGAGTGCTTCTATCCAGGCAGACAGATCGGGTCGGATGGAGCTTTCTCTTTTGAGCGAGGTATTTTTTACCAACAGGAAGCTGGATAATCCAAGCACAAGGCTGATCACAGAGGCCACATAGAGCGGCATTTTCCAGCCGTAAGTTTGAGCGAGGTATCCGGCCGAAATAAAGGCGATGAACACGCCGAGGTTTCCCGAACCGCTCTGGATGCCCATGGCAAAATCGAGGCCCTGATCAGGATGGGCTTTCGAAACGGTGGCTATACCTATGGGATGGTAAAAACTTGTGAACATGCGCATCAGGAGATAGAGAAAAATCATGGATGTAAAACTGGCTGCGAAAGTGATCAGGAATACGGAAAAAGAAATCCCCAGGACACTTAATAAGAGCATGTATTTGTATTCGAATTTATGGGCGAAATTGGCGATGACGATCTGAAATAAAAAAGTCATCAAAAGGCCAAGATTGGATAAAATGCCGATGTGAGAATATTTCTGAATGATGAATTGTTGAGAGAAAAGAAGCGGAAAAATCATGGGAACAGTTACTGTAATGGCATCATTGAAGGCATGGAAAAGAGAGGCAGAGAGGAGTATCTTTTTTTTCATGAAAGCTGAAAGGTGGATATATACCAAACATGGAGTCTTGTCAATTTACGGCCCTTTCTTGGATTGTCGATTCCGGCTGCCCCAAAGAAAGAGGCCAGCCATATGACTCCTTCCGTCATGTGAGAAGAATCACAAATGCTTTCATTTTTCTGGTTTGTGTTGAAGAATTGAAAAAGATGGATTAAAGTAAGGTGTGCGAATGCCCTGAACTAACCAAGATTATCAGGCTTTAAGTACAGGAGGAGTCATGAATCGTCAATTTTCCAGAAGAGATTTTATCAAAGCAGGCCTTGGAGCAAGCTCGATGGCCCTTTTGGGAAAAGGGAAACATGTCTTAGGAGAATCCCATGGCTCTGTAAAAATGTTGGTCATCGCGTCCGGGAATGGTCAGAGAGCCGTGGACAAAGCGATGGAACTTATTAAGCGTGGCCGGGACCCTTTGGATGCCGTGATTGCTGGCGTTAATATCGTGGAGAGCGATCCCAATGACATGTCAGTAGGCTACGGGGGGCTGCCCAATGAAGAGGGAATTGTGGAGCTGGATGCTTCCGTCATGTACGGACCTACCCATAATGCTGGCGCTGTGGCCAGCTTGCGCAATATAAAAAATCCATCCAAGGTGGCTAAACTGGTGATGGATAGGTGCGATCATGCCTTGCTCGTTGGGGAAGGAGCGCTGAAATTCGCCATAGCGCACGGCTTCAAGGAGGAAAACCTTCTTACGGATAAGGCTAGGGAGAGGTGGCTCGAATGGAAAGAAACACTCTCTGACCGCGACGATTGGTTTCCTCCGGAGTCCGAAGAATCGGATGAAGAAATCCGAGAGGTTTTGCGATATCACGGAACCATAAATTGCTGTGCTCTTGATGCTCAAGGAAACTTCGCCGGCGTCACGACCACCAGCGGTTTATCCTACAAGATTCCGGGGAGGGTAGGAGACTCCCCCATCATCGGTGCCGGCCTCTATATCGATAACGACGTAGGAGCTGCAGGTTCGACCGGAAGAGGAGAAGCGAACATCCTGAACTGCGGAAGCTATATGGTCGTGGAATTCATGAGAAATGGCTTGTCACCAGAAGAAGCCTGCCTCAAATCCCTGGAAAGAATCGCCTATAAATCGAAGCTCCAGCCCCGTCTTTTGAATGAAGAAGGGAAGCCGAGGTTCGGATTGAGCTTTTATGCCGTCAATAAAAAAGGACAGTATGGATCAGCAACCATGTGGGGAAGAAAAGACCAAGAACGCGGAGGTTTTGCGGTTCATGATGGCACAACCAGCCGATTGGAAAAGGCCGCCTATCTTTTTGAAAGAAAGGACAGATAAATCTATTCTTCTTCCAGCACGATAGCCGTCAATCCAGTCTGCATCAAACGGCGCGCGAGCGATTCGGCTTCTTGGCGGTTCCTGGCTTTGATCCTTACCCGATAAAAGTTCTGATTGGCTGTTTTAAAAAGAGTGATATAAACGCCATCGAACTTTTTTTGCAGTTCGGTTTTTAGAGATTCTGCGTTTCTTCTTTCGACAAAAGAACCCACCTGGACGGAGAACTTCTGAGAAGAATATTTTGGCGAATATTCGAGAAGAACCTCCAATTTTACAGGAGCCGTACCTGTTGTCACCATATCCAAAGCACGGGCAGCGGCATAAGAGAGGTCGATGATTCTCCCTTTGACAAACGGCCCGCGGTCGTTTATGCGCACCAGCGCTGACTTTCCATTGTTCAAATTTGTAACCATGACATAGGTTCCGAAGGGAAGACTTTTATGGGCAGCTGTCATATCGTACATGTCATAGATTTCTTTGTTCGATGTGAGCTTCCCGTGAAACTCCGGGCCGTACCAGGAGGCCTCACCTGTTTGGACGGCTTCAGAGGGGGGGTAGGGCAAACGGGAGCAAGAAAAAAATAGCGCCACAGGAATCAGTAAAAAAAGAAATATTCTCATTTGAAATCGAGGGCTATTCATCATTGGACTCAGAGAAATTTAATCAGCTTTTCTTTCAAAAAAGAGAAAGCTTGCTGGGTTGAGGAACAATAAGAAAATATTCTCAGGTCCTCGGCACTTATGGTTTTATACTCGAGCAATGCTTTGAAATTGATGGTTTTTTCCCAATATTCCTTTCCGTACAGGAGAATAGTCAGATGGTTTTTATGAATTTTTCCCGTTTGCACCAAAGTCAAAACTTCGAAAAGTTCATCCAGTGTTCCGAATCCGCCGGGAAAGACCACGATAGCCTTGGCCATATTCACCAGCCAGAGCTTCCGCATGAAGAAGTAGTGGAAGATGAATGAAAGTTCAGGAGAAATATAAGGATTTGGACACTGTTCCTCTGGAATAGAAATATTCATCCCGATAGAAAGGCCTCCAGCTCTTGCCGCACCACGGTTGGCCGCCTCCATCAATCCTGGGCCTCCCCCTGTACAGATCACAAAATTTTTTCCTTTACGTTTGAGCTTGATAGCCCATTTTGCCAAGCGAAAGGCCAGTTCTTCAGCTTCCCAGTAGTATTTGCAGAGCAAGGAATCCTTTTCCTCAGGATTAGCTCTAGAGGAGCCGAAGAAGAGAACAGTATTGTTGACCTTGTGCTTGGTAAGCCTGGATAGCGGCTCGAGATATTCGCTTAAAATTCGCACTGTTCGTGCTTCATCCGAGGTTAAAAAATCAATATTTTTGTAAGCCTTTTCAGGGGAACTGTTTTTTAGCATGTCTACCTCATCTCCAAGGATTCTGACCTTTTATGGCACTCAGAGTATTTTCTGTGATTTTTTTCCACACATTTCGTCACAGTAAATGAATATGCTCGGGAAAAAAGTATAAAATAAAAAGACGAGAATGTCCAAAAGGAGTGGTCGAGAATATGAAGACAAAGATGGAGGTTGTCTTTTTGTTTGAACTTTTGTATTTTCTATTATACTATCCAGTCTATCCATAATTTCTCAAAACGAGGGATGCATAAAATTGATAAAACTAAGGAAAGGTTAATATGCCTGAAATCATAAAATCTCTATCTAAAAAAGAATATCCGGGACGGATCATCATTATCGGAAAATCTAAAGAGAGCGGAAATGTCTGTGTCGTCTATGCCATAACCGCACGTTCTTCTGCTAGTCAAGCCAGAATGCTGGGACTGGAGGGAGACACGATTTGGGTAAAACCCACACAGAGAGAACTGCTGAAGGAAGGGAATATCGACCTGCTTGTCTATCCGTGCCTATTCTGCCTTCCTCAAGGAGTCGCTGTCAGCAATGGCAAGCAAACTGTGGATGTCATGGCCTGTTTAAGCCAAGGGGGGAATGCATCGGAAGTTCTTTCCTTCGCCCTACAGAGGTGGGATTTTGAACCCGATGCTCCCAATTACACCCCCCGGATAAGCGGGTGTGTGCTATCCAATGGGAGTTCGGCGCTTAGCCTGATCAAAAGGGCTTCGGACGGCACCACCATACGGAACGTGTACGAATTTTCCCTTAATCCCGGCGAGGGCAAAATAATCATGACCTATATGGGCGATGACAAAGATCCTCTTCCTTCATTCGGGGGAGAGCCGCTCGATGTGCAGATCGAAGGCAGGTCATCCGATCAGGTTGCCGAGGACGTGTACCGATCCCTGGCTCCGAAGCAGGGAAAAAAGGATCTGAGGGTTTCCGTCGCTTGTGTGTTTTTGGTGGAGAGAGAGATGCATACATTCGATGCACATATCATAAATCGAGCCGAAAGGATCAAAGAAAGCCATGGAAAAATTTGATAAAACGACGCGTCAGCAATACCGCTTGAGAGTGGAAGAAGACTTTCCCCCGGATTTCCAGTGGGGGAGTCTCAAGTTTTCGAAGAAGCTATCCATGAGATACGGTGAAAATCCTGGCTATCCCGCTGCCTTTTACCAGGAGACGGGTGCATCCGGTCCAAATATGGCTTCTTTGGAAGTCATCCGGGAAGGAACAAAAGGACTTAGTTACATCAACCTCGGGGACATGGATTTGGGCTCGAGGTTAGTCAGAAAGCTTTCGAGCATCTATAAGAACAAGGACATCTGTGTTCTTGTGAAACACGAGATGCCGAGCGGAGTGGCTATGGGTGAGGGGGCGTTGGAAGTTTTCAAAAAAGCTTGGGGATGCGATCCTCTCTCTAACTTCGGCAGCGTTGATGTGTTCAATCACCGCGTCGATGAGCCTTTAGCTGAAGCGGTTGTCGAGAAATCAAGAAACATCGAGGTGGTCTTTGCCCCTGATTATACACCCGAAGCCTTAGAAGTTTTAGCGACGAGAAAGCCTTTGCGTGTCGTCAGGTTTGGTGCGGCAATTCATGATCTGGCTGTGGATAATGGACTAGAATTCAAGAGAGTAGAAGGCGGTCTTTTGGTTCAAAAAAGGTTCGATTCAAAAATAATATCGTCGGATTCAGTGGATGTTATTTCTAAAAGAAAATCCTCTCCTGAGGAAATTGAGTCAGCGATATTTTGTTGGAATGTGGCCTGTTTCACCCGGTCAAACGCCATCGTGATCGGCACCCGGGATAAGGTTCATGGAATTGGTTCTGGACAGAGAAGCAGGATCGACGCGGCAGAAGATGCGATTCGGTTATCCGGGCGTGGTTACGGTGCTAAAGGTTGCGTTATGGCTTCGGACGCTTTCATGCCTTTCACCGATGTGGTTGAACTTGCCGCTAAAAACGGGATAACCGCCATTATCTATCCTCTCGGGTCGATCCGGGATCAGGAGGTCCTTCAAAGGGCAGATGAATTGGGGCTGGCCATGATCATCACTAAAAAGCCGGGGGAGACAGATAGCGAAAGGGGTTTTCTTCATAGATGATTTTCAAGGTATTTTGGGCAGATGCCGAGGCTTGCGTATCCTAGCACGGCTCTTCAGAAAAAGACTTAGGGCGATTTATCTTGACTTAAACATTTGAAGGAATATAATAAAATATTTTTTATACATTAATAATATTTTCTGGCATCAAGGATCGCCTTCGGGTCGATGCCACGAGGAGGACTCATGAAAGAAGTTACGGTCGAAGAGTTGTTGGCAAAAGCTGAACAGCCTTCAAAAGATGCCATGCGTCTACACCCTTTTTACAAGGGGAAAATCGAGGTTATTCCCAAGTGTCGGATTAGAGATTTCAATGATTTTGCCATCTGGTACACGCCTGGAGTTGCATCACCCTGCAAGACAATTCAGGCGGATAAGGAAGAAGCCTACGAAATGACCAATAAGTGGAATTTCGTGGCGGTGGTCTCGGATGGGTCACGGGTTTTGGGATTAGGGGATATCGGTCCTGAAGCCGGGCTTCCGGTTATGGAAGGAAAAGCTCTTCTTTACAAGTACTTGGGAGGCGTGGATGCCTTTCCTATCTGTCTGGATACCAAAAAGCCTGAAGAGATTATTCAGGCTGTGAAATGGCTGCAGCCGACTTTTGGAGGAATCAACCTGGAGGATATTTCCCATCCCAAGTGTTTCCATATTCTGGACACGTTAAGGAAAGAAATGGAAATCCCGGTTTGGCATGATGATCAGCAGGGCACCGCATGCGTGACGGTCGCAGGGTTACTGAATGCGGTGAAGATTGTCGAGAAAGAAATGAAAGACATCAAAGTCGCCCTGATCGGAGCAGGTGCTGCAAATATCGCCATCTCCCGGCTCATCATCACAGCCGGGGTCAATCCTGAAAATATCATTGCTGTGGATTCCAAGGGAATACTTCATAAGGATCGTGGCGATAGAGAAATGCTGAAGGCAAAGTACAAAGAGAAATGGAACTTGTGTGTGACAACCAACATAAAGGGAATCAAGGGGGATATCCCCGAGGCTATGCAAGGGGCAGATGCTGTCATCTCCGCTTCAAAGCCAGGTCCGGGGGTCATAAAAAAGGAATGGATCGAGAGCATGGCCAAGGACGCTATCGTATTTGCTGAGGCCAATCCCATTCCGGAGATATGGCCATGGGAAGCGAAAGAAGCCGGTGCAAGAATAGTGGCCACCGGACGCAGCGATTTTCCCAACCAGGTCAATAACTCTCTCGGATTCCCAGGCATATTCAGGGGAGCTTTGGATATCAGAGCCACGAAGATCACGGACGCCATGTGCATCGAAGCAGCCAAGGAATTGGCCAAGGTGGCCGAAGACAACGGAATTAACGAAGATTACATCATCCCGAATATGGACCAATGGGAGGTGTTTCCCCGGGAAGCTGTAGCCGTGGGAAGCAAGGGTATCGAACAAGGCGTGGCGAGGGTCAAAGCATCTGCAGAGGAGAGATTCAAGCAGGCAGAAGCCATCATTAAAAAAGCCCGTGAAGAAGTTCAAAGTCTTATGAAGCAAGGGTTCATCGAAGATCCGGATAGCTAGTTCCTAAAAATATGCCCATTTCCTATCATAGCCATATAAGGTGCTTATCCTGATATGGTTGCAGATAAAACAGAAATCTGTTCAGTCTCTCTTTAAAACATCTATTTAAGGGTGGAGCGGGACGGTATCGGCATTTTTTATCCTTCGGATGCTGACGCCACCTAATCCTTTGACTCCAATAATCTGGGCTAAATTCCCATAAACAACATGTTTATATCGCTAATAAAAAAACTTGACAAAAACATACTCAAGTTTTATATTATAGAAGTACTAAATTGATTTTATTTGGAGGAAATGATGGCAAAGATCATCGGAATTGACTTAGGTACTACGAACTCAGTGGTAGCGATAACTGAGGGTGACAAACCCATAATCATTCCCAATGAGGAGGGAGGTCGAACGACTCCTTCGGTCGTCGCTTTTACTGATAAAGGAGAAAGACTAGTCGGCCAAGTCGCTAAAAGACAGAGAATCACTAATCCTGAAAATACGATTTATTCCATAAAAAGATTCATGGGGCGCCGTCTTAATGAGGTCCCCGAAGAAATCAGTCAGGTTCCATTCAAGGTGACCAAGGATTCAAAGGGTAATGCTGTTATCGAAGCCCTGGGAAAGAAATATGCCCCTCCTGAGATATCAGCAATGGTTCTGCAGAAACTGAAAAAAGCTGCTGAGGATTATTTAGGAGAGAAGATAGAGAAAGCGGTTATTACTGTTCCTGCCTACTTTAACGACAGCCAAAGAAAAGCGACCAAGGATGCGGGGACCATCGCGGGGATGGAAGTGGTGAGAATCATCAATGAGCCCACAGCTGCGGCCCTTGCGTATGGAATGGATAAGAAAAAGGACCAAACCATAGCTGTTTATGATTTTGGCGGTGGAACATTCGACATCTCCATTCTTGAAGTCGGAGAGGGGGTTGTCGAAGTCAAATCGACCAATGGAGACACCCATCTGGGCGGAGACGATATCGATCAGAGGGTGCAGAATTGGCTCGTGGCCGAATTCAAAAAGGAATCGGGGATCGATCTGACAAAGGATAAGATGGCTCTCCAGAGGCTGAAAGAAGCGGCGGAAAAGGCCAAAATGGAGCTTTCCACCACTATGGAGACAGAGATCAACTTGCCCTTCATCACGGCCGATGCTTCAGGCCCCAAACATCTCTTGATGAAACTTACCCGTTCGAAATTGGAACAGCTCATGGAAGATTTGATCGATAGGACCAAGCAACCCTGTCTTCAGGCTTTGGAAGACGCCAACCTGAAGCCGGGCGATATCCATGAAGTTATCCTCGTCGGAGGTTCGACAAGGATTCCCAAAGTGCAGCAGTTGGTTAAAGACCTCTTCGGAAGGGAACCCCATAAGGGAGTCAACCCGGATGAGGTCGTGGCTGCAGGAGCAGCGATACAGGGAGCCGTGCTCGCTGGAGACGTGAAGGACGTCCTTCTGCTAGATGTCACCCCGTTGACCTTGGGAATCGAGACCTTGGGTGGCGTATTCACCAAGATGATTCCGCGCAACACGACCATTCCCACCAAGAAAACTGAAATTTTTTCAACCGCATCCGATAACCAACCGAGCGTCGAAATACATATCCTTCAGGGTGAACGCGAGATGGCATCAAACAACCGTTCTTTAGGCCGTTTTCATCTAGATGGGATTCCACCCGCTCCAAGAGGCATCCCCAAAATCGAAGTGACCTTCGATATAGATGCCAATGGTATTCTCCATGTATCCGCCAAGGACATGGGAACAGGAAAACAACAAGCCATTACAATCACCGGACATTCCGGGTTGGATGAAAAGGAAATTGACAGGATGGTCAACGACGCTGATGCCCACTCAGAGGAGGATAAAAAGCGAAGAGAACTTGTGGACTTGAAAAATCAAGCTGATCAGATGGTTTACAATCTGGAAAAATTGCTGCGAGAGAACAAAGATAAGGTTCCTGCTGATGAGGCCAGCCAGCTTCAGGCTGAGATCGATAACACGAAAAAAGCCGCCGAAAGCGAGGATGCGGAAGCCATCAAGCAGGCTATCGAGAAACTGTCAAAGACATCGCATAAACTAACCGAAATGATGTACCAGCAGGCCTCCCAACAGCAGGCAGGGGGCTCACAACAAGCCGGGCAGGGGCCATCCCAGACCCAGGAACAGCCTGGCGAACAGGAATCTGAGGAAGAAGTCATCGACGCAGAGGTTGTCGACGAGGAAAAGAGTTAATCCGGCCCTTTAAAAGGAGACAAGGCCAAGGATGGCGCGCGATTATTACCAGGTACTGGGAGTTGACAAAAAGGCCTCTTTGGCCGAAATCAAAAAGGCCTACCGAAAGCTGGCCAGAAAGTACCATCCTGACCTCAATCCAGGAGATAAGGCGGCTGAAGCCAAATTCAAGGAGATACAAGAGGCTTACGCTGTATTGAGCGATACAAAAAAGCGCGCTCAGTACGATCAGTACGGTTTTGTGGGGGACACACCGCCAGGAGGTCCTCGACAGCGAACAACCACAGGTGGATTCGAAGGGTTCGATTTCTCGAATGTCGGATCCTCCCCCTTCCAGGATCTTTTTGAAAACATTTTCGGTGCCAGATCTCAGGCTGCCCAAAGGACTCAAAGAGGAGAGGATCTGCATTACACCATGAAAGTTGGATTCCAGGATGCGATTGACGGGGTGAAAACCCGCATCAAACTCACCAGAATGGTTGCCTGCCCCACCTGCGGAGGAGCGGGCTATGTCCAAACTGGAGGCCAAGGAGCCTGTACCACCTGCGGAGGAAGCGGACAAACTTCCATGCAGAGAGGATTCATGAAATTTGCGACGACGTGTCCTTCATGTGGCGGGACAGGAAGATCGCCGGGAAGCGAATGCTCGACTTGTCATGGTTCTGGGCTGGTTCCAAAATCGGATCTGATCGCCGTCCGTATCCCGGCTGGGGTGAATACCGGCTCAAAAGTCAGGATTTCCGGGAAGGGCAATGCTGGTCGAAATGGCGGTTCTTCAGGTGACCTGTACATCACAATCGAGGTCGATACCCATCCGTTTTTTAAGAGGGAGGGAAAAAATATCTATGTGAAGATTCCGATCACAGTACCGGAAGCTACTCTGGGAGCCAAGATAGAAATTCCCACCTTGTACGGTACGACAACCATCAAGATTCCGCCGGGGACGAAATCAGGCCAGAAATTTCGGCTTAAAGAAAAAGGCGCTCCTATTCCAGGAAAGAAGATCAAAGGAGATCAGTTCGTAGAGGTCAGCATCACTCCTCCTTCTTATCATGACGTAAGGGTTCGCGAAATAATGAAAGAACTCCAAGATATCTCGAAGGAAAATCCACGAGAGAAACTGAGGGTTCATTAAAATGGAAAAAAAAGAGAATCCAAAAAAGTTCTATCATATCAGTGCCGTGTCACGGATGTATGACATCCATCCCCAGACGCTGAGACTATATGAAAGGGAAGGGTTGATCGAGCCATCCCGGAGCGATGGAAACACCCGCCTTTACAGCGAAGACGACCTTAAGCAGCTCGAATTCATCCTCAATCTCACTCGGGATTTGGGTGTCAATCTTGCCGGAGTAGAAGTCGTCATGAATATGAGAAGAAAAATGGAAGAAATAGAATCCGAAGTGAACGAGTTTCTGGAATATATCAGAAGGGAAATATTCGAAGGCCGGGATGATGAATTCGAACAGAAAAAGAAATCTATAATCCGGGTAATGCCTGCCAAAATCGTCAAAATCGAAAATTTAAAGGAATCAAAGAGTGAGAAGTAATTTCGGTAACTCCCTCGATTCTAAAAATCTGGCGCGTTATCTGAAACAGATCGCGAAATTTCCCCCTTTATGCTTGGAAGAAGAAAAGGAACTTGGAAACCTTATCCAGAAGGGGGATAAAAAAGCCCTTCGCAGGCTTGTCGAATCAAATTTAAGATTTGTCGTTTCCTATGTGAAGAGGTATCGCGGGATGGGTTTGAGCATGCCTGACCTCATCAACGAGGGAAACTTGGGTTTGATGGAGGCGGCCAAACGGTTCGATCCCCGAAAAAATGTCAAGTTTATCTCTTATGCCGTGTGGTGGATCAGACAGTCCATCATTCATGCCCTGACGAAGTATTCACGGATCTATCACATCCCCCAAAAGCTATCCGATCAGATTTCGGAAATGAAGCGGGTTAAATCTCGACTGAAAAAGGAGCTGAACAGGGATCCCTCCAGAGAAGAAACGGCGGAACGGATGAAAATATCCGCAGAGGATGTAGAGGATCTAGAAATTTTGGAAGGCAGAGATATCTCCTTAAGTGATAAATACTATGATGAAGATATGAAAGTCGAAGATAAGCTATCAGATAGCCTGTCTCCTTCTGTGGAATACCAAATCGTCAAAAATTCAGTAGAGGAAAACATCAGGGAGATATTGAATCAACTGGATGAAAAAGAGGCAGATGTGCTAAAATTAAGATTCGGGATTATCGACAACAAATTGAGAAATAAATACATGATCGATGATGAAGGCGCCAGGACGCTCCAGGAAATTGGCGACAAACTCAATCTTACAAGAGAAAGAATTAGACAAATAGAGAAAAAAGCTATGAGAAAACTGGCCCATTCGCAGAAACTCCAGCAACTGCGAGGATATTTGAATTGATGTCTGTTAAACCATGCGATCAATGTCATGATACCGGCTGGGTCCTTATTGAGTCGAAAGGAAGTGTTATTGCCCGCCGCTGTCGCTGTTTTGAGCAAAAAAAGGGGCAGATTCTTGCCGACCAGGCCGGAATTCCCAAGAGATATTCCAACTGTTCGTTTAAAAATTTCGAACCGGAGCATGATCCATCACTGCGTCATGCCTTGAAAATCGCCAAGCAGTTCGTTAAAAACTATCCGGTACAGGATGTCGGGCTTTTGTTCATCGGGCCCTGTGGAGTGGGAAAAACCCATCTGGCCGTGGCCATCATCAACGAACTGATTCAGCAAAAAGGAGTTCCTTGTTATTTTTGCGATTTCAGGGAGCTTATTCGAAGAATCCAGAACACCTATTCTCCGGATTCTCATCTCACGGAATCCGAGATTCTCGAGCCTATTTTCCAGAAGCATGTTCTAGTTTTGGATGAGCTGGGGGCCAAACGGACCACCGCCTGGGTAGAAGAGATGTTCTTTTACATCATCAACAATCGTTACAACAACAAGAAGCTCACCGTATTCACTTCGAATTATCCCGATCATCCTGACGATGAGGAAGATTTCCGGATCGATCATTTTAAAAAGGGGGAAAAAGGGGAGGAAACCCTGGTGGACAGGATCGGCGTGCGTCTTCGCTCCAGGGTCTATGAGATGTGCAAGATCGTGCCCATGGAGGGGGATGATTACCGGAAGAAGATCAAACAGGCCAGCTATCGGTTCTAGCGACAAAAGGGGGATTCCATAACGACAAAACGTTTTCAGCGAATACTCTGTCAGGAAAGTTCATTTTATCGTTTGGAAAAAGAAACCATTTCATTTAAACCAATCGGATAGACCGCCCAAAATCAATTGATATTTATCGAGATTTTTGCTAAATTATTCACTCCCTGCTCCTCGGTAGCTCAATCGGCAGAGCGGGTGGCTGTAAAAAAAGGAGTTATTTTGAGTGACAAGAGAAGGTATTCGGACAGAAGAGAATACCTAATCGAAGCTGTAAGAAAAAGAAGAAAGAAAGTCAGACAGATGGCCATCGACTACAAAGGCGGAAAGTGCGAGATATGCGGATATAGGCGGTGTCCTGAAGCTCTAGAATTTCATCATCCAGAAGAAACAGGAAAAGATTTTGGTATCTCTAATAAGGGGTATACTAGAAGTTGGCGCCGAATCTTGAAGGAGATAGAAAAATGCCATCTTTTATGCGTAAATTGTCACAGAGAAGTACACTCTAAGTTGCAGCTTCCACGAGAAATCGTGGATGAAAAATCGGGTGAAATCAAGGAAGCCTTCGTTCCGTATTTTACAGAACATGGTAACCCTGAGCCAAGCCCTGTCAATTTCAATGATGGCGGGGAAGGTGCAGAGACTAGAGCTTCGGCTCGTACTCCGGAACTAGTCCGGGGGAAGCGCCCGACACCCTCAGTCTGGCTAGCCAGTCCGGGTGATGAGATAGTCCAAGCCCAAGAGAAATTTTGGGGTTCTTGTAACCACTAGGTTGCAGGTTCGAGTCCTGCCCGAGGAGCCAAATTTAGTATGGATATCCGTCTCTATTTCTAGGTGTTTGTTCCGAATTCATCGTGGAGATGTCGGACGATGTCTCCATCCACCATGTAGATCACATCTTCGGCTATCCGCCGATTCGGGTTCCTCACAAATACGTCCTATTTAAATCGTGTTTAAAATTTTGTTAAATTCGTGTTAAATTTAGTTTCTTCAGAGATGGCCAAACATTAAGGAGTTTGAAATGCCGGACACAGAAAAGATTCTGGATGTTCTCCACGTGGGAGAATTCCCTGTATATGAAGTCGTTGAGTTAAGCAGGGGAGGGAATATCGAAATAAGATACGTGTTGAATCCCGAGGCGTCGATAAATCTGGAAAGGTGTGTGATTCCCCGGCTGGTGAAGATTCTGGAAAAGATCAAATGAAACGCGATCAGACGAAAGTCCTTTTGGGATGTGAAAATTTCCTAGAGAAAAATCTGCATCTAGTCAAGAATAAAAAAGTAGGGTTGATCACCAATCCCAGCGGCGTGGACAGACGGCTCCGAAATCTGATCGATGTTTTTTTCGAGCACGCTGAAATCGATCTTGTAGCTTTATACGCTCCGGAACATGGAATCAGAGGAAATTTCCAAGCTGGACAATTTATCCCTTTTTACACGGATAAAAAGACCGGGCTTCCTGTGTTCAGCCTTTACAGTCAATTCACGGAGACTGGCCCGGCGCTATCTAAAGATCTCGATGAGCTTATGCGCTCTTTCGATACGACAGAGCAGGGGAAGCATCCCCAGACGAGCATGCTGGAGGAGTTGGAGGTATTGATCTACGATATTCAAGACGTGGGAACGCGGATTTATTCGTACATCGCTACCATGTCCTACTGCATGCAGGCTTGTGCCGATAGAGGTGTCCGGTTCGTGGTCCTGGACAGGCCCAATCCCATCAACGGGAAGCAGGTGGAAGGGCCGGTTTTGGATTATCCTGATTTCAGCTCCTTTGTGGGAATGTATCCTATCCCGGTAAGGCATGGATTGACCGCCGGAGAATTGGCCCTCTTGTTCAATGATCGTTTTCTCCCCAAAAAAGCGGACTTAAAGGTTATCCCCATGGAAGGGTGGAAAAGGGGGATGTGGTATGACCAGACAGGTCTTCTCTGGGTGTCGCCCTCTCCGAACATGCCCACCTTGCAAACCGCCATGGTCTATCCCGGTCAGGTCTTCCTCGAAGGCACAAACATCTCAGAGGGACGGGGGACGACCAAACCGTTCGAGCTTTTCGGTGCGCCATGGATCGACGGTCATACCTTGGTCGGGAGACTGAATGAACTCGAACTCCCAGGAATTATTTTCAGAGAGGCCTGGTTCACCCCCATGTTTTCCAAATACGAAGGCCAGATATGCAGCGGAGCCCAACTCCACATCGAAAACAGGGAGGCCTTCAAACCTTTCGAGACTGGGCTTCACATCCTCAAGACTGTAAAAAAATCTTTTCACAGGGAGTTCCGGTTCCATTCCGATTATTTCGACAGGATAATGGGAACCGATACCATCCGCCAAGCCCTCGAGGAAGAGATCGAAATCGAGGCTATCGTGAATGGGTATTCCTATGCTCTCGAGGGTTTTTCTGGATTGATAAAAGCTTACCTGCTTTATTGATTCGGCGTTTTATACTCGTCTTCTTCTCATGTTAGCGATACATATTTCGACGTCCCTTTCCCCGTTTAAGTGATCAACTTTTTTCGAGGATAAGTATCCCTTGATTATCCGCTTCGAGCCCGATATTCTCAAGCGGATAAGATTTCATGGGCCTGAACGACCTTTTCCTTAACTTTCAACCCATAGGGGCAAGCCTGTTCGCAGAAACCGGCACATTGTGAACAATTCCAAGGTTTTTTGTCGGCATCCAGTTCGGCATAATGGAGAATAGCGTCTTTTTCTCTTTTATAGTCTTCGAAATACATCTTGTAACGCAGAATATCGTTGATGGCCACGTTTTGAGGACAGGAGGACAGACACTGGCTGCAGCTTACCCGGCAGTACTGATCTCGGGTCTGACGCTGGTATTCAGAGATCACAGCCAAATCCGCCCGGTTTAAAGGCTGTCCTGAAGCGGCCACATATTCCTCCACATGGGAATAGCTGCTCATGGTCGGGATGCAGGTATCGACGTCAGGGTTGCTTAGAACCCAGCGAATCGCTGCCTGCGGATAGCTTAGCTGTTGGTTCACCAAGGATTTCAAGTTGCCCTGCTTTCCTCCGGCAAAAATTTTCATAGCCACCGTAGCTATGCCCTTCTGATGCACCTGTTTGAGCAGAGGCTCGATTTCTTTTCCTTCATCATGGTTGTAGATCACGAGCACCAACTGGACGAAATCGGTGTCCAAAGCCTGTTTCAAGGTCACCTTGGCATTGTGGGTGGAAAAGCCTGTGAAACGGATTTTACCATCCTTTTTGAGCTGGTCATAAGCTGCCCGAAGTTCCTGATTATTTAGCAATTCCAAATCACTCACGCCGTGGGTCAAGGCAAAATCGATGTAATCGGTCTGCATCCTTTTCAGGCTGGCCTCCATCCGTTGGAAGATACTTTCCTTGGTGATTTTATCCCTTGGAGAATAACCATGTTTGGTCGTGATGATCAGCTTATCCCTGACGTCCTTTAGAGCTTCTCCGATAAACGTCTCGCTTTTCTGGCGCATGTAGCTTTCCGCCGTATCGAAGTAATTGACACCCAGATCGAATGCATAACGGAGCACACTGGGCTCGAAAAATGAAATGGCGCCGCAGCTCACATCCGAGACCTTCAGTCCCGTTTTTCCGAGGGATTTGTATTTGGCAATTTTGGGCGAAGAATTTTGTCCTGAAGACTGCGGCTGGCCTGGAATATTGCCTATGGCATTTTTTCCTAAGCCTAAACCCAAAATACCCGATGGTAGGGCTGTTAGAAAATGACGTCTGGTGAATTTCGCCATTGTTTCCTCCTTAATCTTTCTTCTTTATCTGTAGGGCCATCAAGGGCTCAAGTCGCTCGACGAGGTCTTGATATCCTGAGGCGAGCACATAAACCACATAATTTTCATTCGCCCGGCTAGGAAGCATCAGAATCGCTCCCTGGCTGTATGCGGAACGCGGGGGCTGGGAGGTATAAAATTCGACTTCCATCTGGGATTCTCCCAGAGAAAGGATGAGTTTATCGCCGGATTGGAATCCAGCTTTTTTGAAGCAGTCATCCGTCCAGTTGGTGGATATCATTAGCTGGCCTCCTCGTCCGCTCTCAAAATCCACGATGTTCCCCTTCAATATCCCCCCCGAGAAATCTGTGCTCCCTGCGTTAAGGCTATAATCGGTGAAAAAATTTTCAGCCAGGTCCAGATTCAATTTTGCATCCGAAATCTCAGCCTCATCCCCTCTCGTTCCCACCTGTGAAGCGAACCAGGAGGAAGGGATCTTCAGGCCGTCAACCTCTTGATAGGGACCCAGATCATGGTTGATCTCGTATTTGCCGAAATCCGGATTGTGGCCACGGAATACGATTCTCTTGAGCAGAAAATCCGTCGAATCGATATAAAACTCCACTTCCAGATCTTTTGTTTTGGTGCTCAATACATGGAATTCCTTAGGTCCGAACCGTTTGGTCCCCCTGAATTCGAGCTCATCCTTGAATTTTAGAAGTGTGAAAAGACCACTGTATAATTTGGCACGAATCTGGAAGGTCTGTTCCAAGAGAGGGCCGAAATCACTGAGCCTATTGAAGCAATTTCTTAGAGCGGTTTCCTGGTTGACCAGGATGACTTCGGTGATCACTGGATCTTTACCGGAAGTCATCTTCATCTGGCCTCCCGAGGAAAGATAATAAGTCGTTTGCCCATCTTTAAAGGAGAAGTTTTTAATGGCATCGATTCTTTCCATCCCTCCAACAGCCTGGGCATTTTTCTGGAGCACCTCATTAACCGAGACCTGGGTCTGGGAAAAAGCCATGAAGAAAAAGCTCAATAGAAAAGATATCCCGATCGTACAAATAGACAGTTTTTTTCTTCTCATACCATCCTCCTCAATTCACATTTTTCTATTCTAGAGAATAATGATTCTTTCTTCAAGCTTATCAAATCCAAATCTTTTTTTCCGTGACGGTTCTTCTGTAGGTCAGGCAGGCTGGTTAGGAAGCCATCCGGAGGCGAACGGGCATGGAAAGCGAGCTTTACTGGCAGGTTGAAGAGAGCGAACCGAGGAATAAGCTGATTTTCCTCGCTGGGGAAAATCAGCGCGCTGAGGAACCAGCTTGCCTGGCTGTTTCTTTGTCACGCAAACAAGGATGCTTCCAAATCCAAGTGGCTATTTTTGTCTTCATTTGAATCTATTTTCACCTCATCGGCTCCGATGGCTTCTCCTGTTTGCTTTTTCTTTTACTGGGAAGAAATTTTTGGTATATATCGTCTATTAATGATGACCCTGATTAATTTCACAAGAATATCTATGCCCTCACATGGTACCAAGAAAATAAAAAACAATAGATCTATTTACACCAAACAGGGAATTTTGATTCTTCTGAGCGAGTGGCTATCAATGGATAGGTTAGGCCAGCAGCGGGATTTATGTATCCCATCAGCAGGGGCCTGTTGGATCGACAATTTATCATCGTTTCATCTCCCACATCCTTACCATTGCAGGCATTCCAACCCACGAAAAATCAAATATTTTGGCAATAGAGCTTCAGCAAGCAAGGGAAAGGAGGATAGAGCATGATAAAAAAAATATCATGGCTTAAAAATGTTTTGATCTATGCGCAGATTATCTGTTTCGCCGGCTGTGCCGTCCACTCGATTCACGATGATTCTTATGTCTCTGGTGCAATCACAGAGCGATCAGGCCATAAACTGCGGCCTGCAGGGGAAGAGGGCGTTTTCAAATTGCCCGAAAGCGTTTCTATAGCCGATGGATTGTCGGAGGAAGAATCGGTCGCCATCGCCTTGTGGAACAATGCGCAGTTTCAAGCGGACCTTGTGGCGCTCGGCTTTGCGCGTGCGGATTTGATCGATGCCGGGATGTTGCGCAATCCTGTCTTTTCTCTTCTTTTTCCTCTAGGGCCCAAACAACTGGAGGCCACCTTGAGTCTTCCAATTGAATTTTTTTGGCAAAGGCCGAAACGCGTGGCGGCCGCGAAACTCAACGTCGAACAGGTTGCCGATAGTCTTATCCAGCATGGCCTAAACCTAATACGGGACGTACAGATCGCCTATGTGGAGCTGGAATTCGCTCGTGAAAGAGCGAGAATTGGCGCTGAGGAGGCTGCCTTGCGGCAGGAAATAGCGGACATCGCCGCTGAGAGCCTGAGAATCGGAGACATAAGCGGGCTGGAAGAGATCGCCTTTAAATTGGATGCTGCCCAAATGCAGGAGGCATCCATCCGTTTTTCCCGGGACGCTGAGCTTGCTGAAGAGAGGTTGAAAACACTTTTAGGGTTAAAATTTGAGAATATAGCAATACGGCTCGCGCCCGCAGCAGGGACGAGCGAGTTCTTTCAACAACCCTCTGATCTGATGGAAGCTGCTTTTGCGGCCCGCCCCGATCTACGGGCTGCTGAGATCGCTATCGAAGCAGCAGGCCAGAGGGTAGGCTGGGAGCGCTCCAAAATATTCAACCTGACGGCCATCCTGGATGCCAACGGAGAGGGTAAGGAGGGATTCGAGATGGGCCCCGGAATACAGCTCGAATTGCCGCTATTGAACCAGAACAACGGGAAAATCTCCCGGGCCCAAGCTGAACTCGTTCAGGCAGCACGACAGTATATGGCCCTTAAACACCGCATCGCTCAGGAAGTCATGGAAGCCCGGACCCATTATATGGCTGCGAAAGAAGTTCTTGACATATTACAGATGGATGTTTTGCCGGCTGCTGTAACGGCGGTTAAAAACGCGACAGAAGCCTATTCCATCGGAGAAATATCCTATCTGGAGCTTCTGGATTTCAATCGTCAACTCTTGAATTCCCGGGTTCGTGAAGCTGAAGCCAGGGCAGATAGACGAAGAGCCGAAGTGAACCTTTTTCACAGTTTGGGATTCAAGCCTCTGGAGAGTTCGCAGAATAGCATAAGCTATCATGTTTCACGAACGAAACAGGATAAATAGAGGAGAAAATAATGTCTAGAGAACATCAAAGTCTGTATAAACAAGTATTTAAATCTATTTTTCTGGCAATCTTCATTTATTCGCTCTTTTCATTTTGTGGAAAAAGTCAAGGTACGGCAGAAAAATCCCAGCCACCGGCAAAGGTCGAAAACGCTGTCCAGGAATCCATGCTGTCGACGGTAACCCTTTCTCCGGATGCCGAAGAGCGTTTGGGAATAGAAACTTCAGCGGTCGAAGACAGGATGCTTCCCCGAAATATGGAACTCGGAGGAGAGATTATTTCTATCCCTGGAAATGACATCAGGCTTTCGGCTCCGGTGGCAGGAACCGTGAATCATCCCCCTTCAGGTCAAATTCCCCCCGCAGGAAAGTTCGTAAAAAAAGGGGAGGAGATATTGAGGCTTTATGTGCTTCCTCCAGAGAAAGATTTATTGGGAGCCCAAGAGGAAGTGGCGGTCAGGCAGGAGGAGCTGAAGGTTGCCGAAGCAAAATCCAATCGGTCCGAGCAGCTTTTGGCCAAAAAAGCAATAAGCGAAAAAGCCTATGAAGAGGTCCAAGCCGAGCTAGCCAGGGCCAGGGGGGCGCTAAATACAGCTTTAGCCAGGCTGAAGCTTCTCAGCGGAACCGAATTAGATCAATCGGCGGAGAACCTTTCGACCCTCGTGTTGGAATCTCCTGTGGATGGATTCTTGCAGAGGATTTTCGTCGCCCCTGGACAAACCGTACCTGCAGCGATGGTCCTGTTCGAAGTCGCGAAGTTTAATCCTGTTTGGATAAGGGTGCCTGTCTATATCGGAAACCTGGACAGAATAGACCTTGACCAGGAGGCGACAATCATCCCCTTGGGAATGAGCGAGGCCTTGCATCTGCTCAAGGCAAAACCGGTTCAGGGCCCGCCCCTGAGCGATGCAAGCAGTGCTTCGGCCGATTTGTTTTATGAGATGTCCAATGATAATCTGCTCTTTCGTATCGGGCAAAAGGTGAAAGTGTCCCTTCTCGAGAAATCTCCGGAGGAAAGCACTGTCGTGCCCTTCTCGGCCATCCTCTATGACTCAAACGGAGGCAAATGGGTTTATATCAAGATGGCTTCCCATGTTTACACCCGCCGCCGCGTGGAAGTGAGCCACGTCGTGAACGATTGGGCCGTTTTGACCCGCGGTTTGGAAATTGGCGATGAAGTCGTTGTAACAGGGGCGACAGAAATATTTGGAACCGAGTTTGGAGTCGGAAAATGATGAAATGGATTGTCTCTACTTCCTTGCGTCTTCGGGTTGCAGTGGTCGTTCTGACCGCCGTCCTGCTTATTTTGGGGACCCGTATCGTCAGCCAGACGAAGTTTGATGTATTTCCTGAATTTGCCCCTCCTCTGGTTGAGGTCCAGACAGAAGTACCGGGCTTATCTAGCGCGGAAGTCGAGGTCCTGGTGACAGTCCCCATCGAAAATGCACTCAACGGGGTTTCCTGGTTAGAGCATGTGCGATCGAAATCCGTTCTGGGTCTTTCTTCGGTCGTGCTGTACTTTGAAACAGGAACCGATATAATGGCGGCCCGTCAGTTCGTTCAAGAACGGCTTACTCAACTGACCGAGCGATTGCCATCTGTGGCAAAACCGCCGGTCATCCTCTCGCCTGTTTCCTCCACTTCCCGTGTGCTGAAAATCGGCATATCTTCAAAAAAATTGTCTCAGATGGATATGACAACCATCGCCAAATGGACGATTCGACCCCGGCTTATGGCCATTCCTGGGGTGGCCAATGTCGCTATCTGGGGAGAACGGGACCGTCAGATACAAGTTCTTGTCGATCCCTACCATTTATATGCCCATGAAGTGACCTTAAGCGATGTAGTCCGGGCCACACAAGAAGCGGTGCAAATCGGAGGAGGCGGATTCATCGACACCCCGAATCAGCGGCTGGCTGTGGCTCACACATTATCCATTAAAAAACCAGAGGATCTCATTCATGTGCCCGTTGCTTTCCGGAATGGTGCGCCGCTTAAACTGGGAAATCTTGCCGAGCTGACCGAGGGGTTTCCGCCTCCTATTGGGGACGCGATTATCAACGACGGTCCTGGACTTTTACTGATCGTGGAAAAGCAACCCTGGGGAAATACGCTGGAAGTGACCCAGAAAATAGAGGATGTCTTGGAGGCTTTGCGTCCCGGACTTAAGGACCTCGAGATCGACTCAACGATTTTTCGGCCGGCAACCTTTATCGAGATGTCCCTGGCCAACCTTAACCGTTCTTTGCTCATCGGGTGTGTGCTGGTTATTGCCGTGTTGGCTTTTTTTCTCAACAACTGGCGCACAGCACTAATCAGTGCCCTGGCCATCCCCACCTCTTTGATCATTGCAGCCCTTATCCTGAATTATAGGGGAGGCACAATCAACACCATGGTTCTTGCCGGCTTGATCATTGCGCTGGGGGAACTTGTGGATGATGCCATCATCGATGTGGAAAACATCATGCGTCGTCTCCGGCTCAACAAGGCCGCTGGAAGCCCGGACTCGGTCTTCAAAGTTGTTTTGAATGCTTCCCTGGAAGTCCGCAGCGCTGTGGTGTTTGGCAGTGTGATTGTGGTCCTGGTGTTGATGCCCGTTTTTTTTCTTCAGGGGTTGTCGGGTTCATTTTTCCGCCCGCTGGCAATGTCCTATGTTATGGCGATACTGTCTTCTTTATTGGTGGCGTTGATTCTCACTCCCGCTCTGTCCATGATTCTTTTGCCAGGGGTGGTGGAGCGGAGGGAATCTCCGTTTTTGCTGTGGCTTAAGGCCAAGTATGAAATTCTTCTGCCCAAATTGATCCATAATCCCAAAAAAGTCCTCGCTTTGACCACTGGTGCTCTTATGTTGACTCTGGGGGTAATCCCGTTTCTAGGAGAAGAGTTCCTGCCGCATTTCAAAGAATATGATTTTTTGATGCACTGGGTGGAAAAGCCAGGGACATCTATAGAAGCGATGGATCGTATTACGATTCGTGTGAGCAAAGAGCTTCGTTCTATCCCTGGCGTTCGAAATTTCGGAGCTCATATTGGGCGTGCCGAAGTTTCAGACGAGGTTGTCGGCCCGAACTTCACAGAGCTGTGGATCAGTCTCGATCCAGGGGTGGATTATCAAACAACGGTGGATAAGATTCAGGAGGTCGTCAACGGATATCCCGGTTTATACCGAGATCTATTGACCTACCTGAGAGAAAGGATCAAAGAAGTCCTGACCGGATCCAGCGCAACGCTTGTCATCCGGATTTACGGGGAAAATCTCGATGTCCTCCGTCAGAAAGCCGAGGAGGTACAAGCCTCGATTGCCGACATAGAGGGAGTGGTGGACTTGAAGGTTCAACCTCAGGTGATGGTCCCTCAAGTGGAAGTGCATTTTCGTCCTCAGGCAGCAGCCCAATTCGGATTGACTGCAGGCGAAGTCCGCAACGCGGCAGCCCTGTTGATGAAGGGAGTGAAAGTTGGGGAATTTTATGAGAATCAAAACATATTCGATGTGGTCGTATGGGGAGCTCCTCAGGTCAGATCGAGCCTTGATTCCATACGTTCATTGAAACTAGATATGCCTACAGGAGGATTGGTCCCTTTGAGTGAAGTGGCCGACGTTTTCGTGGCTCCTACTCCGAATCAGATAGCCCGTGAATCGGCCTCCCGTTATACAGAGGTGACCTGTAATGTGAGAGGGCGGGATCTGGGACGGGTAGCCCGGGAAATCGAAAGAAAGGTGAGGACTATCCCTTTTGATCGGGGTTATCATCCGGAGTTTTTAGGAGAATATGCTGCCCAAAAGGCATCGAGACAACGGATTTTGGGTCTTTCCATATTTGCCCTTATCGGTATATTTATCATCCTTTTTTCAGATTTTGGGTCTTCCAGACTGGCGTCTTTGGTGCTTGTTGGATTGCCCTTTGCTCTCATCGGAGGTGTTTTCTCTGCGCTGCTGAGCGGCGGGGTGCTCTCCCTCGGGTCGCTCATAGGCTTTGTGACTGTGCTTGGCGTGGCTGCCCGGAACAGCATCATGCTCATAAGCCATTATAAACACCTGCAAAAAGAAGAAGGCTATGCCTTTGGCCTCGATTTGGTCATTCAGGGAGCCAAAGAACGTCTGGCGCCGATTCTGATGACGGCTTTGACCACAGCTCTCGCCCTCTTGCCCATCGTCATAGGCGGCAATCGTCCTGGGCAAGAGATAGAACACCCGATGGCTCTGGTCATTCTGGGAGGCCTGGCCACTTCGACATTGCTCAACCTGCTCGTGATGCCGGTAATCTACTGGAAGTTTGGGAAATCGCGAATGAAAAAAATTAATCGGTGAGATGTATAATCTCGTGCCTGTTTTGGAAACTTTAATGTTGTCAATTTGCCGTTGAACATGTATAATCCAAACAACACCGGGTTTGGATGAAGCTATATCCTGAATGATTGGAAACAGAAAGAGGTTCCATTGAAAAAACTCATCGTCATCATCGATGACGAGCCGGATATCGTCCAGCTCGTCTCTCTTCATTTGAAAAAAGCCGGGTTCGATGTCAAAGGATTTCTAAATGCGGAAGACTTCTTCGATTTTATCGGGAAAAACCTTCCGGATCTCATCCTTCTCGATCTGATGCTCCCCGATGCGGATGGATTCGAAGTCTGTAAATATCTGAGACGAAAGGACGAGTCTGCCTCGATTCCTATCATCATGCTTACCGCCAAGGGAGAAGAGACAGACAAAGTGTTGGGATTGGAGTTAGGAGCTGACGATTACATCACCAAGCCCTTCTCACCTAAAGAATTGGTGGCGAGGGTGAAAGCGGTTCTGCGCAGACAGGATAAGGAGGAAGTCCTAAAAAAAATAATTATACATGACATTCTTACCATTTATCCGGAAAAACATGAAGCTTATGTAGAGGGAAAAAGGATGGACCTGACCTCTACTGAATTCAAAATCCTGACCCTCCTGGCCAGCAAAAAAGGCTGGGTTTTTACCAGAGACCAGATACTGGATTACTTGTGGGGACAGGAAAAGGCCGTGTTGGACCGAACTGTCGATGTGCATATCAAGCATCTGCGAGAAAAGCTAGGAATGGCTTCCTCTATGATTAAGAATATTCGGGGAGTGGGGTACAAGCTGGAAGAATGAAGCGCTCGATTTTTCAAAAAATCTTTGGAAGCTATTTCATCCTTATAGTCCTTGTAGCTATCATCATCCTGCTCGTTTCCTACGGGGCCATCAGAAAATTTTATCTGGATACTCTGGCCCGAGATCTGGAAAATCTAGGGCATTCCTTGATACTCGAGACGGTTCCACTCATGGTCGAGGAGGAATATGAGGAGCTGGACACCTTTGCCAAAACTTTCGGGAAGTCTATCAATACGCGGATCACGGTTATCGATAAAGAAGGAAAAGTTTTGGCCGATTCCAAGGAGAATCCCGATATCATGGATGACCATGGCTTCCGACCTGAAATCATCAGGGCCTTTACTGGAAATGTGGGGAGATCCCTAAGGTTCAGTCGAACGGTTAAAGAAAGGATGTTGTATGTGGCCCTGCCTATCGAAATAGGAGGGAAAATAGAGGGTGTTCTACGGGTCAGTCTTTTTACCAGGGAAATAAACAGCCTTCTTCTCGGTTTAAGCTCCAGGATTTTGTGGATTATAGGCTTGATTTTGGCTCTGGCCTTGTTGGCTGCCTATATTTTTTCGCGTTCGATATCTTTGCCCGTTAAATATCTCAATGAGGCGACACATCGGGTCGCTGCAGGAGATTATGGCGCCAAAGTGTATTTGAAAAACAAGGATGAATTCAGGGATCTGGCTGAAAGTTTCAATTTCATGACAGACGAAATAAGGACCTTATTCAATGAATTAACCCTTAAACAGGAGCAGTTGAACGGCATCCTGGCTTCTATCGAGGGAGGTCTATTGACTTTGGACAGGGACGACAGGATTCTGCTCAGCAGCCGAAGTTTTCGAGAGATCGCCAAAACCGGACCCGTTGAAGGAAAATTTTATTGGGAGGCTATCAGAGAGCCGGACTTCGATCAATTCATAAAAAAGGTTCGCCGGGAAAAAAGAGACTTGGAAACAGAGTTTGTGCTGGGAAGAAAAATTTTTCATTGCCAGGCAGTTTTTTTGCAAGCGAGCCAGGAAATCGTGGTGACTTTTCATGACATAACCCATAAAAAAGAGGTGGAGAAAATAAAGAAGGATTTCGTGGCCAATGTCTCGCACGAATTGAGAACACCTTTGACCGCCATAAAAGGTTTTGTAGAGACCCTAGAAGAAGATGTAAAAAACAAAAGGAGCCTCAATTATTTGGAAATCATCAAGAGACACACGGATCGGCTGATCAATATCATCAATGACCTGCTCGTCCTATCGGAGATGGAAGAGAAGGAATCGAAATTGGTGATGGAAGAAGTGGACATACGAGAGTTGATCGGGCAAGTGCTCAAGATTTTCGAGCAAAAGATAGAGGAAAAGAATTTGGAGCTGGAATTTGTGGTCGAGACGGATGCTCCTGTCATTCGAGGTGATCCTTTCCTGCTCGAACAGTTATTCATGAACCTGATGGATAACGCAATCAAGTACACGGAAAAAGGCAAAATCTCCATTACAGTAGAGAGAAAGGAAGGGAATTTTCTGATCAGGACCAAAGACACAGGCATCGGCATAGCGGAAGAATATCAATCCCGCATATTCGAACGCTTTTATGTGGTCGATAAATCTCGTTCCAGAATGCTCGGGGGGACAGGCCTTGGACTTTCCATCGTCAAACATATCACCCTTCTTCATAAAGGCCGGATTAGGGTCGAAAGCAGATTAGGAGAGGGAACGACATTTACGGTTACGCTTCCCATCTAGATCTAGCCCACATTCATCCGCCCCAGTCTATTGTCAGACTTATTGTCATTCTTATCCGTTTGAGCGGAATCCTTCGAAAAAATCTTGAGAACAATCCAGTTAAATCAGAATCACAGTTTTTCATACCTTTGAATACTACAAAATATCGACCTCGAAAATGCTTAGTTTTGTTAATTTTCCGTTAAGCTAAAAAGAAAATCAAAATTAACGAAAAATTAACAAAGAATTTATTATTTATTAACTCTTTGGCTCGAAAATACCTCCTGACTTCACAAAAGGAGGTGAATTATAGAGAAAGAGAAAAAGAAAACGCCTTAAGAAATGTGAAAACAACACAGATTAAAGGAGGAAAAACGAATGAAAAAAGTCAATTTGATCTTGATGATAGCATTCGCTATCGCATTGATACCGGCATCAAGTCTTGCCCAGTTCAAGCCCGAGAGTGGTCTAATCAAAGGGTATGTGGCATCAGAATATTACTATGTCTTCAATCACAACACAGGTGACATCGATGATGGAGGGATCCAAGGCTCTAACGGCTTCTTGTTCCGCCGGATTTATTTCACCTATGAGAACAAGCTCACCGACAACGTGAAAATGCGCCTGAGGCTAGAGATGAACTCGCCCGGGGATTATGTCACGAGCTCTTCGCTCAATCCCTATGTGAAAGACGCCTACCTCAGCTTCAGCCTCGGCGGCGGTGCCAGCTTGGTCGCCGGCATCCAAGGCCCCCCTAGCTTCGAATTGGAGGAAAGCGTCTGGGGATGGCGTCCTCTGGAAAAAACCCCCCTCGACCTGTACAAATGGACCTCATCCAGAGATTTCGGGGTCGCCTTAAAGGGTGGCAAAACCTTAGCCTACCACTTCATGTTCGGACAAGGTTCTTCCAACAAGTCCGAGACCAATAAGGGCAAGAAGTTCTTCGGCTCGCTGGCATATAAGGCCAATGGATTTGTTATCGAAGGCATGGCTCAGTACGAGAGGGCAAAAACCGGAGATAATGACTTCATTCTCAAAGGATTCGGAGGCTATACCGGTGACTGGGGCAGGGTCGGTCTCATGTACGCGAACAGGAGCTATAAAGCAGAAGGAGCGGACGACTCTCTTGTCTACAATATCGCTTCTGTGTTTGCTGTGATCAAAGCGGGCGAAAAAGTCGAGCTCATCGGCCGCTACGACATGAACTTCGGCGATGGCTACAAAGAAAGCTTCAAAGGTTCAGGAGTTGCTTACGTGCCCTTTGCCAATAATCATGAATTTAGCTTCGTCATTGCCGCTCTCAGCTATCAAGTCGTCAAAAACGTCTGGATCATTCCCAACGTCAAGTTCGCCATGTACAAAGATCCTGACGAGGGTGATAAAGCCGACAATGATTTCTACGGCTTTCTCACTCTGTACTTTAAATTCTAAATCCATAGGAGGGATGAAAATGAAAAACAAATGGATGTTGATGGTGTTGACCGCAGTCGTGGGTGCGGGCCTGATTTCCGGCCTGTATGCACTGTCTGCCAAGACACTCACCATCAAAGGTTCGACCACGGTCCTGCCCATCGCTCAATCCTGTGCCGAAGCTTTCATGAACAAGCACAGCGATGTGAACATTTCGGTGCAGGGCGGTGGTTCAGGTGTGGGTATCGCTTCGATCATCGACGATACGGCTGACATCGGCGATGCATCCCGGCCCATCAAGGACCAGGAAAAAGCCACCGCTAAAGAGAACGGTGTCGATGCTTACGAAAACGTTATCGCTGCCGACGGAATTGCCGTTATCGTGCACCCGACCAATTCGATCAACGGGCTGACCAAAGAGCAGATCAAGGAAATCTATACCGGAAAAATCTCCAACTGGAAAGATGTCGGCGGCAAGAATGCCCAAATCGTCATCGTCTCCCGGGACAGCTCCAGCGGAACGTTCGAAGCCTTCAACGAAATGGCCTTGGAAAAGGAAAAAGTGAGGCCCGATGCTTTGCTCAATGCTTCCAATCAGGCGGTGGCCACCACAATCTCCAAAACTCCTGGCGCTATCGGCTACGTCGGACTGGGCTACCTGAGTTCTTCGGTGAAGGCAGTAACGGTTAACGGCGTGGAAGCGACCAAGGCGAATGTGGTCAACGGCAGCTATCCTCTGGCCAGAAACCTTTACATGTACACCAACGGGAAACCCCAGGGCGTGGTGAAGGACTTCATCGATTTCGTCCTGAGCACAGAAGGACAAAAGCTAGTTGACAAAGAGGGATTCGTAGCTATTAAATAGAGTAGAGTAATACACACGTGGCACTAGATGCGAAGGCCAGACGCATAAAAGAGAGGATCTACAAGGGCCTCTTTGCCGCTCTGGCCTTCGCATCGCTTCTTTTTCTGGTCGGTATCACCATCACTCTTTTTCTCGAGGGGGGGCCTGTCTTCAAGGAAGTTCCTTTCCTTAAATTTATCTTTGGAAAATATTGGTATCCAACGTATCAGGAGCCCGAGTTCGGTATCCTCCCTTTGATCCTCGGTTCCTTCTGGGTCACCGTGGGTGCTGTTTGTGTCTGTGTGCCTCTGGGAGTAGGAAGCGCTCTTTTCATCAACGAGCTGGCAGGAAGGAGGCTCAAGGCCTTTCTCAAGCCCATAATCGAACTGCTGGCCGGCATCCCTTCCATCGTTTACGGATTTTTCGGTATGGTGATCGTCGCCCCCTTTGTCCAGAGGCTTTTCAATATCCCTGTGGGGCTCACCGCGTTTACGGGGGCCTTGATTCTGGGAATCATGGCCACTCCTACAGTCTGCAGCATAGCCGAGGACGCCCTGAGTTTTGTTCCCCGAAGTTTCAGAGAAGCCTCCTTTGCCGTCGGTGCCAACAGGTGGCAGACTCTGACCAAAGTGATCATGCCTGCTTCTGCATCCGGCATATCCACAGGAATCATCCTGGGAATGAGCCGGGCAGTGGGGGAAACCATGACCGTGCTCATGGTTTGCGGGGGAGCCGCGGTCATCCCTAAGAGTTTTTTTCAGCCCGTGAGGCCCATGACCGCAACCATTGCCGCCGAAATGGGGGAGACGGTCATCGGCAGCACCCATTACCATTCCCTGTTCGCCATAGGACTTGTGCTTTTCTTCATCACCCTGGTTTTTAATATCATCGCCGAACTTATCAGCCGCCGGTACAGGATAAAATTAGGGCTGGGGAGATGAATAGGGCAAAACTTACCCAAAACATAGGCTTTGGCAGCCTATTCCTTTGTATCGGTATCTCCATCTTTTTCCTGGGTACGATTATCTACTTCATATTCATCCGCGGATTCCGGGTTCTATCCTGGGAATTTTTAACGGCTGTCCCCAAAGAAGCCATGACAGCCGGCGGCGTTGGCCCAGCCATAGTGGGGACTTTGTACCTTGTAGTGGGAGCCATTCTGTTTGCCCTCCCCCTGGGAGTCGCATGCGCTATCTATTTGACCGAATATTCTCCCAAGAGCTTCGTGGTGAATATCATTCGAATGAGCATCAACAATCTGGCCGGAGTTCCTTCTGTCGTATTCGGATTGTTCGGTTTAGGTATATTCGTCAAGTTTTTCGGCTTCGGAGTTTCGGCTCTTTCCGGCTGCCTGACTCTGGGGATACTTGTTCTGCCTCAGATCATCTCTGCTGCCCAGGAAGCTTTGTTGGCTGTCCCGCAATCCTATAGGGAAGCATCTCTCGCTGTGGGAGCCACTCACTGGCAGACCATTAAAAGTGTCGTTCTGCCGGCAGCTTCTCCGGGAATATTGACCGGAGTGATTCTCAGTATAGGGCGTGTGGCAGGAGAGACCGCGCCCATCCTGTTTACGGCCGCCACGTTCTACACCCGTGGATTTCCAAAATCGATTATGTCAGAGGTCATGGCATTGCCCTATCATATATATGCCCTGATGACCGAAGGAACCCACCCTCAAGAGCAAACCCAGATTGCCTACGGTTGTGCTCTTATTCTTCTGGTTATAGTATTGGGCATATCAGCCGCAGCCATCGTCATCCGTCAGAGGCAGAGAGGCTTAGAATGAGCAACACAGTTAAATTAAAAGCTGAACACATCAATTTTTGGTACGGAAAACAGCAAGCCTTGAAGGATATCAATATCGAAATATATGAAAAACACGTAACGGCTTTTATCGGGCCTTCCGGATGCGGAAAATCCACATTTATCCGTTTGTTCAACCGTATGAACGAACTCATCCCCAAAACCCGTCACGAAGGAAAAATTCTAATGGATGGGCAAAACATTTTTGCCTCCCAGGTCGATGTGGTCGAAATCAGAAGACGGGTGGGCATGGTGTTCCAAAAGCCCAATCCCTTCCCTAAAAGCATCTTCGAAAACCTAGCCTATGGGTTGAAGATAAACGGATGGCGAGATAAACATAAAATCGAGGAGCGGGTGGTCGAGTCGTTCAAAAAATCGGCCCTCTGGGATGAAATCAAGGACAGAATGCATGAGAGCGCGCTGGGCCTTTCCGGAGGACAGCAGCAAAGGCTTTGCATCGCCAGGTGTTTGGCCGTCGAGCCGGATGTCATACTTTTCGACGAGCCCTGCGCCAGCCTCGATCCCATTTCCACCAAAAAAATCGAAGAGCTGATCGAAGAATTGAAGGAAAATTACACCATAGTCATCGTGACCCACAACATGCAGCAAGCGGCGAGGATATCCCAGTATACGGCCATGATGTATCTAGGGGAATTGATGGAGTTCGCCCCTACCGATCAGCTCTTTACTGTCCCCAAAAACAAGGTGACCGAAGATTATCTGACCGGAAAATTCGGATAAGAATAGATTAAGAATATATCCAGATGTAAAAGAAAAATAAATGAAAAAGAAAACAATCCTTTTCATATGTACCCACAATTCCGCACGCTCGCAGATGGCCGAAGGATTCGTCAAAAGCCTTTTCGGAGAATACTATGAGGCTTACAGCGGTGGGACAGAGCCTACCGCGATAAATCCTTATGCGATCCAAGTCATGCAGGAAATCGGGATCGATATATCGCATCATCACGCCAAAAGCGTGAATGATTTCTTGGATAAGAAAATGGAATATGTGGTGACGGTTTGCGATCAAGCCCAAAGTTCGTGCCCTTTTTTTCCTGGGGCCAAAACCTATATCCACAAGGGATTTCCTGACCCATCCGAGTTTACAGGGAGCGAAGAAGAGATCCTCGAACAGATAAGAAGGATCAGAGACGAGATAAAAACCTGGATCGTCGAGACTTTCGGTCCCGGTGACAAAAAGGATTTGGTAGAGTAAAATATTGAACGATATCAAGGGCCAGGATATGGAAAAGAGGAGGAGAAGGTGTTAGCCGACGAAATCACCGCATTAAAAAAGAGTCTT
The DNA here is from genome assembly GCA_964400735.1 of uncultured Eubacteriales bacterium. Lineage (GTDB taxonomy): Bacteria > Acidobacteriota > Aminicenantia > Aminicenantales > Aminicenantaceae > CAYNVQ01. The sequence continues at coordinate 233,830 of CAYNVQ010000001.1, forward strand.
CTGGACTATGCCACCCATGTTGAGACCATGATCAACAAAAGCATCCGTGGCCTGCTGGATCGAAACAGGGATATCCTGAATGAGGTCGCGGAAAAGGACGAGCCAAAGGCGAACGATTTGGAAATAGAATTGGAAGAACGGTGCACCGTGCTTATCGCCAAATTCCAGCCTGCCGCCAAAGATCTGAGGACAATCATGATGGCCGCCCAGATGAACAACGACCTGGAAAGAATGGGAGATTTGGCGGTAAATATCGTAGAGAGCGCCTTTTATCTGATCGACAGGGAACCTTTGAAACCCTTTATAGATATCCCCAACATGGCACGAATCGTCAGTCAGATGGTCAAGGACAGCATCGATGCCTTCAACAATGAAGATGCGAAACTGGCACAGAGCGTCTGCGAAAGGGATCAGTTGATCGATGACCTGAAAGACCAAATCTTGAGGGAGCTGGTCACTTACATGATGGCCAATCCAGCCAACATCGAACGGGCTTTCCAGATTATCCGTATCGCCAACGGCCTCGAGCGGATTGCCGACCATTCCACAAATCTCTGCGAGGATCTTATCTATATCGTCGAGGGCCGGGTCATCAAACACCATAAGGAAGAAGATTCTTCGGCCTAATCGATTCATTCGGTGTCGAATCATCTTTTTTGAAGATGCTTCCCCCCGTCGATAAATATTTTAGAACGGAGAAGCTGTTGTGCTATAATAGCGCGTTCTATCAACGGACAATACCGATAAGGAGAGTTAGATGGCTGTACTGGAGGTCAACCAAAAAAAGATCGAGCTCAACCAGGAAGGATTCATGGTCCATCCCGAAGAATGGGATAATGAGGTGGCAAAGGCGTTGGCCCAGGCAGAAGAAGGGATAGGCAGCCTGACGGATGATCACTGGGCCGTAATCAAATACATCCGCGGATATTATCTAGAAAAAAACCTCGCTCCGATGGTGCGCAAAGTATGCAAAAATACGGGATTCGCTTTGAAATACATCTTCGAGCTTTTCCCTTCAGGCCCAGCCAAGGGAGCCTGTAAAGTGGCCGGACTGCCCAAACCCGACGGTTGCGTCTGAGCGGAAAAATATTTTTATGTTAGATATCCTCGAATTCGGTGTCATTCTGGCTATTTTAATTTCTTTTGTATCCTTGTGTTATTTGATCATAAAGACTTATCGTTATAGGAAGAATATTCTCCACTCAAAACCTCAAGGAAAGTGCTTAAGGGGTGTCATCTATGCCTTGGGCTTGGGAATGGCACCCTGGGAGAAAGAAAGCGCGGCCAGACATCTACCGACCTACTTGTTAGGCATGACCTATCACATTGGTATATTCGCGGCCATTTTTTATTTGATCTGCCTCCTGATCTCAATCCCATTGAAGCCAAGCATTATATTGGTTTTACGGATTTTTATGTTTGCGGGGATTCTTTCTGGAGTAGGACTCTTTATCAAGAGGTCTGTAAAAAACCAGCTCAGAAAGATCAGTTGTCCCGATGATTATGTTGCTAACATCCTTGTCGATCTTTTTATAGTTCTTTCATTGGCGGATAGCTTCGAGCCCTCCTTCAAGCCCTATTTATTTGTCTCAGCCATATTGATATTTCTGTATATCCCCTTAGGCAAAATCCGTCATTGTTTTTTCTTCTTTTACAGCCGTATCTTGTTCGGAATTTTTTATGGAAGAAGAGGCGTTTTGCCTCCCAAGGAAAAACATTCGAGGATTTAACATGGATCTCGAGAATCCGGATAAAGACGCATTCGATAAAAAACTGGATAGAATTAGTCCGGATGACTGCCAGAGAATCCTGCGGATATTCAAGGAAAGGCTGAATTCCGACTATGCGGCCTTTTTGAATTCCTGTGTCCGCTGTGGTCTCTGCGCTGATTCTTGTCACTATTATTTAGCCAACCCGGACATCAAATCCATGCCCGCCTACAAACTGAATCTCATTACCAAGGTGTTCAAAAAGCATATGACACGCACAGGGAAAAGGCTAGCGGGATGGGTAGGGGCCGAGACGCTAAGCCAAAGGCTGGTCAAAGAATGGGTAGATTCACTCTTTGGGCGCTGCAGCCTCTGTGGACGATGTACGCTCAACTGCACCATGGGCATCAATATCCCCTACATCATCCGCGTCGCCCGGGGAGCTTTGGCAGAGGTCGGTTTGGTTCCACCAGGGCTTCAATCGACAGTGGAAACAGCTCTGAAGTCTGGAAATAACATGGGCATTTCTAAAGAAGATTGGCTGGAGACCATAGAGTGGCTGGAAGAGGAACTGCAGCAAGGAGTGACTGATCCTGAAGCCAGGCTTCCCGTCGATGTCCGAGGATGCAAAATTCTGTATACAATCAATCCTAGAGAAGCCATGTTTTTCCCCCTTTCCATTTCGGCCGTAGGAAAAATATTTTATGCGGCTCATGAGAGTTGGACATTCTCCAGCGATAACTTCGATGTCACCAACTACGGACTCTACAGTGGGGACGACGAGGCGGCCGGAACTATGTCCCTTCGTCTTGTGGATGCGCTGAAAAAGTTGGAGTGCCAAACACTCGTTCTGGCTGAGTGCGGACACGGATTCAACTCCAACCGATGGGAAGCACCGGAATGGCTGAGTCTGAGATACGGTTTTGAAGTGAAAAGCATCATCCAAATCATGGCCGATTATATTCGTGGCGGACAGATCAGTCTCGATCCCTCCCTTAATAAAAAAACAGTCACTTTACATGATCCCTGTAATCTGGTTCGACTCGGGGGAATCGTCGAGGAGCAAAGATTTGTCCTCAGGCATGCTGTGACAAATTTTGTCGAGATGGTTCCGAACAGAGAAAAGAATTTTTGCTGCGGCGGGGGAGGGGGACAGCTGGCCATGACCCGGTTTGCAGATAGGCGAATTGCGGCTGGACAAATCAAATCCGAACAGATTCGCCGAACAAAAGCCGAAGTCGTCGTCACTCCTTGTCACAACTGCATCGACCAGCTTATGGAATTGAATAAACATTACAAGCTGGGTATAGAAATAAAAACTCTCAGCGAAATCGTCGCGGATGCGATCATATTAAATAAATAAAGAGACCAAACTTTCACTCCAAATAAAGACGGCTGACAGCGGCTACTTCCGGCGCGATTCGGCAATTTCTTTTACGGCTTGGATCGCGGTTCGGATATGCTCCTCGGTATTGAAAGGACCGATACCGAACCGAACGGCTCCATGTATTTCTGCGGTGCCGATTTGCTCATGAACCAAGGGAGCACAGTGGAGTCCGGTTCGGCAGGCGATATTGTAATCCACATCGAGAATCGTTCCCGTATTCAATGCCTCAAGTCCATCCACGTTGAAAAGAAAGATGCTGATATGGTCGGCCAGGTCATCCTGGTAGTAGAGGGTCACGCCTTCCACTTCCTTCAAACCGTCTCTCAGCATGGTGGTTAGTTTCATCTCATGATTATGGATATTTTCCAATCCTTGACTCTCGATCCATTTGATTCCGGCGTGAAGGCCGGCGACTCCCAACGTATTCAATGTTCCGTATTCCAAACGATAAGGATATTCGTCCAGATGAGTGCGAATAGCTGAGCGAACTCCTGTCCCGCCCGCACGAGTGTGTTTGATTTCGATTCCTTCCCTGACATAAAGTCCTCCGATACCTGTCGGGCCCAGAAGAGACTTGTGACCCGTAAAAGCCACCACATCCACGTGTTGGTCCTCGATATCAATGGGGAGCTTTCCAGCGGATTGGGACACATCTATGGCAAAAGGAATATCCCTTTCCTTGCAGTATTTTCCTATCTCCTTTATGGGCTGAATAGTTCCGATCACATTCGAAGCATGGTTGACAATGACCAGTTTCGTATTTTTCTTGAATTTTTTAGGGAAATCGTTCGGATCAACGAATCCCTTCTTGTTGAAGGGAATATGATCCACTTCCACTGCTTTGTATTTGGACAAGTGATAGAGGGGACGAAGTACAGAGTTGTGTTCTATGGTTGTGGTGACGGCATGATCTCCTTCTTGGAGCATGCCGTTGACGATCAGATTTAGGGCATCGGTGGAATTATAGGAAAAGCAGAGATGGTTGGAATCTCGGCCGTTGAAAAATTCGGTGAGCATGGCCCGTGTTTCCTCCACGAGTTCTCCAGTTTCCATGCATAAATCATATCCGGAACGTCCGGGATTGACGCCGAAATTTCTATAGAATTGGTCCATGAAGGTATAAACTTCTTCGGGTTTCGGGAAGCTGGTGGCTCCGTTATCCAGAAAAATGAGCTTTTCCATTCCTGCTCCTTCAGAAGCCTTTAGGTTGAATCAACACTGTACAGGCCTCTTTTTTCAAGAAAAATAAATTTATCTTAAATCTTGGTCCAAAATCAAATCTTTTCTAATTAAGGATTGTATCTTACAGATAATTCGATAGTTATATGCATTTTGGGATAAGGATGATTGTTATAAAAATTGACAGAACTTCCTTTCTTGGCTTAAAATTATCAGTCTCACAGTATGAAGATGAAGTTAATTCAGCATGAGATCTCACATTTATACGGGAGAGCAGGCAGGGATGTTTGTCCTAGATCCCGGATGATACCAAGGAGAGTCAAGTGAAGATTAAAAAAGAAGATCAAATTCCGGAAGCGGTCCCTGAGGAGGAAGGTGTAAACAAAGTTAAGCGAAGAATTCTTATCGGCCCCGAGGACGGCTCCATCGACATTATCATGAGGTATTTCACTGTGCTTCCGGGGGGAAACACGCCGTATCACGAACATGATTTTGAGCATGTCGTCAGGATAGAAAAGGGAAAAGGAGTAGTGGTGAACGCGGACCACATGGAAATTCCCGTTTCTCCAGGTCAGAGCCTTTTTATTCCTGGAGGTGAGAAGCACCAATTTATAAATCCAAACGATGAACCGTTCGAATTTATATGCACCATCCTGAACCAAGAGAAAAGTCGATAAGACAGTCCTTTTGAGCATGGAATTCAACTACAACAAGGCGATTGAGTTCCTCCTGGCAAGGGGGAATCTGCCCATCTTGTACTGGCTAAAAAAAGATATTCTCGAAGTTCCCGTCGATAGAGAATACAAAAACCTGCAGAAGTTTGCGGCACGTATTCGAATCCTGAAGAGGCAAAAACCAAACGGAGGATGGAGCAGAAAAAGATACGAGGGGCATCCCCGGTGGGAAAAAACCTACTATATCGTCGATACCCTCCAGAACGGATTTAAACTATACAATTACGGCTGCACCTCAAAAGACAAGGCGATCCAGAAAGCCATTAAATTCCTCTTCTCGACTCAAACCAGGGAGGGTGATTTCCGCGGAGCTTATCTGAATGAATACGCCCCCACTTATCATGCCCTGACACTGGAGTTGATTTGTCTCTTCGGCAAGGACAATGATCAGAGAGTGCAGAAAGGATTCCGTTGGCTTATTCGAAACAGACAAAACGATGGCGGATGGGTCATTCCTTATCGAACAATCGACAGGGATGAGCTCAAAAAGAGGTATAATCTCGAAGCCCAAATGAAGCTGGATCCAGTCAAACCGGACAAAAACAGGCCCTTTTCCCATCTTGTCACCGGCATGGTTCTGCGCGCCTTCGCCGCCTCGCCTACCTGGAAAAAGAGCAGAGAAGCTCGAAAAGCCGGAGAGCTCATCATGGATAGGTTTTTCAAACCCGATGTCTACGAGGATAGAATCTTGCCTTCTTTCTGGGGAGAAATCACCTACCCATTCTGGGCTACAGATATTCTCTGTTGTCTTGATTCCCTCTCAAAAATCGGGTTTAATCCAGAAGAGGAGGGCATCAGAAAAGCCCTGCTTTGGATTCAGAAGAAACAAACCCCCCAGGGTTACTGGAAATCCGGTTTGGAAAAGGCCACTTTAGAGGACCATCTCTGGGTAACCCTTGCCGTTTTGGGAGTGCTGAAGAGATTCGGCCTGATAGAAATTTAACCCTCATCCTCAATTGATCGGTTCGGTCCACTGCGCTTCCATGTCGGTAAGAATCTCGGAAAGAACTTGTCTTCTCTGGCTAAATTCTTGGTTCAACCTTGCCATTCTTTCTGAGTTTTCATGCCTGAGAACAAGATTCCGGAGAGAGCTTCCCCCATCGAAACAATTGATGATATTTTGAATGAGCCTTATCAAAAAATCGAGTTTCAACTCCCTTTTTTCGGATATTGAATGGGCTTCTTGAGCGAAATGGGAAAAAACACTGGCCCATTCGGCATTTTTCCCCTCTCTGAGCAGGACTGAAATCTGATTCAAGACTTGTGAAAGTTCCTGTATCCGCCATTTTTCAACTTTTTGCATCGCCTCTATATGATGACAAACTTCCGTAAAAAAATCGAGCTGAATCCTAATTTCTGATGGACAAAAGGCCAGAATCGCTTGTCAGATTCCCGATGTCTGGTATATTATTGAAATTCGAAGACCCAGAATCATTCAGCTGCATTCATGAGGATGATATACTTCATTAGCTTGGGAAGCAATCTCGGAAATAAAAGAGAAAACCTGGAAAAGGCGATCGCTTTTTTGGAGGAGAAGGGGGTAAAAATCTTGAAAAAATCTTCATTTTATAAGACCGCACCTGTTGGATTTGTAGAACAGCCGTGGTTTTTGAACCAGGTATTAAAGGTTGAAACAGAATTTCTTCCAGAATTTTTTCTGGGTGTGGCAAAACGAATAGAAAAGATGATGGGAAGGTACCCCACAGAGGCCAAAGGACCGAGAATCATCGATATCGATATACTTATGGCGGAAAATATGATCATAAAGACCAAAAGGCTCCAGATCCCGCATTCAGAAATGGAAAAAAGAAACTTTGTCCTCCTTCCCCTTATGGAAATAGCCCCAGAAACCGTCCATCCGGTTTTGAATAAAAAGATAAAAGACTTACAGAAAGAATGTCAGGATGGCTCAACCGTTCTTCTTGTTAAACCTTAAAGACATAGCTACTATTGTGACTCGTCCATACCTGCGGTATAAATCGAGTTGAAAAGCAACTTGAATGTTCCAAAGGTCTGGGCCCTGAACTGGACAGGAAAACCCAAAAGAATAATCCTTCCTCTACCATAAGGGACATCGACGATTGAACTTCTCTGTCTGATGAGACTGTCTCCATATATCCATCCACTCATCAAGGGATTCTCTCCAGGATATTTGGCCACAGCCCTTACTTCTTCTTCCTCATCGAAAGACGGCAAGATAGTGAAGGCACAGCTGCCTTCGAACATGGTCCCAGCTTCCTCTCCCATCCCGAAGGCTATTGGATGACTGGTGTCGAACTCTTGGCGAAGGATGGATCCATTGCACACAAATCTCGCTCGCTTGACGTTTTTCAAAACGTTCTTCAGTGGAAGACCGAAATGATCGACAGCCAAATCACAGCTTGAGTTAAGGAAAATCAAGGTCCCTCCGCTGTCCGCAAAAGATTTCAAGTTTCTGACACCGTTAGGAGTGATACCTCCGATGTATTGTGGCGGCATAGTGCCTTTAGCGTATCCCTCTATGATCCTAGTTGGGTTGTAGGTATCGGGAAAGATGATCGCCTCATAATTCTGGTTCAGATTTCCTGCACGGATATCCGCATCGTGAATCCGAGTGAAGGGAAATTCAAATTTTTCGAGTATGAACCGTGTCCATCCCTCATCAGTGCTTGGTATCCAAGAGCTATATAGTCCAAGCCGCACAGGTTTGATGTCGATCGAGTCCGTATCGGGTCTTTTCGATATTCCGACGACCTTCAGGTCGAGTTCGGCGGCTAGATTTTGCACCAGGGAGGGCCCTAAATTTTTTGAGGGGACAATGATGGATCCCTGTTCAAAGTCTTTGCCATCGACAGAAAAGGATGAACTCGACCACAATACCGAACCGCCCGATTTTAAGATTCTATTCATGGCCCTAAAGCTATTGTTCTCTTCGTGCCTGAAGATATAGGCGTAACCTGCCTTACCCGATACCTCTCCCTTTTGGAATCGGGCATTATCCACAGCCTTCAGTGCTGGGGCAATCGGGGAATTGGCCGATAAAACCTTGACGCCGAACTGATAGGGGAGCGTCCATCCCATCTGGTCGTAGGACTCAAAGGGGGAGCCCTCGAACTTTATCGGATCGATAAGCCCCTGCCAGAGGTCTGGATATTTTCTGAGATCAGGGTAGCGTTGTTCTTCTAACACATTCTTGGCAAAGAGAGCAAAAGGCTGGTTCATCGGAATGACGTATGTCCCTGTAGGGTAGTTGATCCCATCGCAGGTAAAGCTATCGTTACTCTGATAGACCTCGATTCCCAAGAGAATCAAGCGGTTAAGAAGAAGAGAGGCATTTCCGGGATCCGTCTGTTTTTCCGGAATGATCCAGGCATAAGGAGGTTCCTTGGTGAATCTTCGAATGACATCAGAACCCATACGGTATTTATTGTAAAGGAGTTCCTGCCGGAATCGAGAAGCTGTATCGAGCACAGATTTTGAAGCGGTCAGGCAGTAATCAACGGCATCTTTGAAACGCCACCAGCCTCCTTTCCAAGGACTGGGATAGAAAGCCGACATGGTCAGGTCCTGGTATTCTTCGGGAAAATCCCTAACGGTATAGAAATGCGGGGTGGCATAGCGGTACAAGGCCGTCTCGGTCAAAATGGATACAATGTTGTGGGAATCCACAACCTGGGTAACGTATCCGGGATACCAAGTATCGAATACGATACGAGAGATAGCCCCATCCTTTTGTTCTTTGTCGAAGGCCGCTCCCATGGCTGAACCGACCAAATTCTGCCATCGGACGATCAAAGGATGAACATTAGGATTCGTCGGTTCGGAGTTGGGAGGAATCCAAATCCTGGCGGGAAAAGGGGCGGTCTGGTGATGGTTGTAGAGGATGACAGGATACCATTCGCTGTTGATCAGTTTGGTCATATTTTGTGTCTCAGCCAAATTGCAAATATAGGAATCCCGGTTGTTATCATGGCCGGCGTACACATGATAAAGTCGAGGCAGGGGAGAAATCTCATAGGGGGTCCCCACGTTGGGAAGATACCATTCGGCCAACAAATTCATTCCATCTGGATTAGCAAAAACGAGAACCAGGATGACATCGTCCAGAATTCTGAGCGTCTCGGCATCTTGGGCAGTAACGAGATCATAAGCTAATTGAATATTATGTTGGGCAGGGGCACACTCGGAGGCGTGCAGCCCTCCGTCTATATAGACGATGGCCTTTCCTCGACGGGCCATATCATCGGCTGAGAGGGGGGATAACCCCTTGGCCAAAGATAATTGACGGGCAATTCTCTTAAATTCCTCTAGGTTTTTCAGGTTTTCCGCCGAGGAGATAACCGCGTAGGTCATAGTTTGTCCCATGGATGTTTTGCCTGCATTGAAAAGCCTTATTCTATCCGAGCTGTCGGCCAAAGTTTTGAAATATTCGATGGCTTGATTATAGGTCGCCAGATGATAATCCGCTCCGACCTCGAATCCCAGCACCTCTTTAGGGGATGGCACAGATTGACCTGATGCCCACTCTCCGCAGAAGCAAAACAAAACGAACAGACAGACAACCTTAGTAATTTTTGAAAGATGCATCAAATCCTCCTCATCGGATTAAATCGCTCAGCCTAAAAAGCATCCTTGTAGTGGGATAGGAAAAAGGAGGCTTTTTCATCAAAAATGATAGAAACCACATCGAAGCGACATTCCACGCCTTCGATGTTGTTCAAGGCCAGATATCCCTCGGCAATCTTTCGGATTTGTCTCTGTTTACGTGAATCCACGGCCTCTTCAGGAAGACCTAGGGACCCTTCGCTTCGAGTTTTAACTTCCACGAACACCAAAGTCCTTCCGTCATAAGCGATCACATCTATTTCTCCCCTATAGAGGCGAAATCCTCTGGAAACGATTCTATACTTTTTCTTTCGAAGGTAGCCGATGGCAATTTTTTCTCCCCTACGACCGAGCTGATAGGGGGATAGTGGCTTCTCCAAAATACCTCTATTTTTTTTGTATTATTCTCCACCTAACGCCGTCTTTGGTATCCTCCAAGATTACGCCCTGGTTGAGAAGTTCCTCGCGGATTCTGTCGGCGAGGGCATAATTTTTTTCCTGCCGGGCCTTTTCTCTTTCCCGGACCTTCTTTTCTATTTCTTCAGGGAGAGCCTGGGCCGTAATTTCGATTTCGATATCCGGGCCTCCCTTTAGGGTATCATGGACTTTGATATTCTGAGGAAAGGTCGCCACCCCTAAAATTTTATCGATGGAGGCAATGGAACGCAACAGATTCACCGCATCCGATCGAAAGATTTCATCCTTCGATATCATGATATTGATTTTCTTTATCATCTCGAATAATGCCGTCAAGCTCGAAGAGATATTCAAATCGTTACCGAGCCCGGCGATGAATTTGCGTTCCATGACTTGAATGATGCTCGACACATCCGGATTTTCGCCTTCTAAGAACGAAATGTTCGCCAGTTGAAATATAAATTCGTTCAAGCGGTCCAACGAGGATTTGGTTTGATCGAGAGCTTCGAAAGTAAAGTTAAGCATTTTCCGGTAGTGGGTCGAAAGCAGCAAGAGACGAAGGGCCAAGGGATCGGCCCCATGGTTTTCTATAAGTTCATGAAGAGTAATGATATTCCCCTTCGACTTAGACATTTTTTTCCCGTCTCTGATCAAATGCTGGCAATGGAGCCAGTAGTTTACGAATTTTTTCCCGAAATAGGCTTCTGACTGGGCGATTTCGTTTTCGTGATGGGGAAAAATATTGTCGACTCCGCCGCAGTGGATGTCGAATGTCTCCCCCAGATATTTGGCACTCATGACAGAACATTCAATGTGCCAACCCGGCCGACCGGGGCCTATATCTGTCTTCCAAAATGATTCTCCCTCTTTTCGGGATTTCCAGAGTACAAAATCATGCACGTTTTCCTTTTCGTATTCATCTGAGTCGATGCGGACCCCGGTCTTCAATTCACTTTGATTCAAGTTGGCCAGCTTTCCATAGTCTTTGAATTTGCCAATGCTGAAATAGTAACTTCCTTCTTTTTCATAGGCATATCCCTTTTCATAAAGACCCTTAACCATCTCGACCATCTCCGGAATATGTTCTGTTGCACGAGGATAGAAGTCGGCTTTCTTAATATTCAGGATGTCGATATCATCGAAAAATGCCTGGATATATTTTTCCGTATAATCCGAAAGAGATACGCCCAGAGCGTTGGCCCCTTTTATAGTCTTGTCATCCACATCCGTGATGTTCATCACATGGGTTACTTCATATCCCATGAAGAGGAGAAACCTCTTCAAAAGATCTTCGAATATATTCGCTCTGTGATTTCCAATATGTACAAAATCATAGACAGTGGGACCACAGGTGTACAATCTAACCTTTCCTTCTTCAAGCGGACGAAAAGGCTCCATTTTGCCGCCTAATGTGTTAAAAAATTTTATCATGATAGGATATTATTAGATTTTGTGATTCCCGAGTCAATCCCCCGTTGACGGTACCATGGTTTTGTGCCATAATTTGGGCTCTTTTATAAGAGATTATCCATGAAAGTGCGAGTCGGCATTCGAAGAGAAGATAAAAACCGTTGGGAAAGGCGTGTGCCTTTGATTCCATCCCATGTAAGGGAGATTTTGTGCGATAATCCCCTGGAAATATGGATGCAGCCTTCCGCCATACGTGTGTTCTCGGATCAAGAGTATGCCCGAGAAGGAGTGAAGATTTCGGAAGATCTTGCTTCATGTTCGCTTGTCTTGGCGGTCAAAGAAATCCCAATAGATTTTTTTCGGCCCGAAAAAAGCTATATGTTTTTCTCCCATACAATAAAAGGGCAGCCTTATAACATGCCCATGTTGAAAAAAATGAAAGACCTGAAAACCACCCTGATCGATTATGAGCGGGTGATCGATGAAAAAGGACAGCGACTGGTATTTTTCGGAACCCAAGCCGGGCAAGCCGGGATGATTGATACCCTTTATGCGTTTGGTCAAAAGGCCAAACACGAAGGGTATGGAAATCCGTTCGAACAAATACTCCTGGCTTATCGATATGGCAGCCTCGTGGAGGCAAAAGAAAGCCTAAAAAAAGTGGGCTGGAATCTTCACGATTCTGGTCTTCCGCCTGCCCTGACACCCCTTGTTTGCGGATTTGCCGGATACGGACGTGTTTCCCGAGGCGCCCAAGAAATCTTCGATCTGCTGCCTGTTGAGGAAATCGCTCCCACACAGCTGGAATCATTCGTGAAGGATGGGAATTACTCTTCCCATAAGGTCTACAAAACGGTTTTTAAAGAAGAGCATATGGTCAGACTGCGTTCCAGTTCCTCGGGATTCGATCTGCAGGATTATTATGATCATCCGGAGAAATATGAATCGATTTTTGAATCCTACCTTCCCTTTTTATCCATTCTGATGAATTGTATCTACTGGGCGCCTCAGTATCCTCATTTTGTGACCAATGAATCTTTAAAGCAGCTTTGGAAAGGAGAAACCTTTCCTTGCCTGAGAGTCATCGGGGATATTTCCTGTGATGTGGAAGGAGCCATCGAGTGTACGGTGAGGCCCACAAACCCAGGGAATCCCGTTTATATCTATGACCCGATAGAAAACAAGGTGACAGACGGGATAAAGGGAAGGGGAGTGGCGGTGATGGCCACCGACAACCTTCCGGCAGAACTGTCTCTGGAATCTTCCGTTTTTTTCTCGAATGCCCTTCTGCCTTTTGTCCCAGCTCTTTCCCTGGCCGATTACTCTAAAAGTTTCGAGGAATGTGATCTTCCTCTTCCCATAAAAAAGGCGATTATTCTCTACAGGGGAGAGTTAACTCCTGAATATGAATACATGAAAAAATTTACTACATAAATTTAAGGAGTTGCAGCATGAAAAAAATTCTCATACTGGGTGCCGGACTCGTGGCCAAACCGCTGGTCAGATATCTGCTCGACCAGCCGGATTTCAAAGTGGAAGTCGCTAGCCGGACGGTTAGCAAAGCCGTCAAGCTGATCGACAATCATCCTAACGGTACTGCCAAAGAGCTGAACCTAAAAAATGAAGAGGGATTAAGAAATGAAGTCGCTCAAGCCGATATTGTGATCAGCATGGTTCCCTATTCCTTTCATCCCAAAGTAGCCAAATATTGCATCGATTTCAAGAAGCACATGGTCACCACTTCCTATGTCAGTGAGATCATGAAGAATCTAGATGCCGAAGCCAAAAAAGCTGGTATTCTTATCCTCAACGAAGTTGGACTGGATCCTGGGATCGACCATATGGAAGCTATGCGAATCATCCATGAGGTTAACAAAAAAGGTGGAACCATAGCCAGCTTCATGTCTTATTGTGGCGGACTGCCCGCCCCTGAAGCCAACACCAATCCCTTCGGGTATAAATTTTCCTGGAGTCCTATCGGCGTTCTCTTGGCTGGGAAAAATTCCGCTCAATACTTGATGGATGGGCAACAGATTTTTATCCCCTCCGAGAATCTCTTCGAAAACTACAAGATAATAAATATCGAAGAACTTGGCAATTTTGAAGGCTATCCCAATCGCAACTCTCTGCCCTACATCGAGCTCTATAATATCGAATCCGCCCAGACCATGCTCAGGGGGACATTGAGGAATCTGGGGTGGTGCCAAACTTTGAAAAAGGTCGTCGATCTGGGTTTATTGGATGAAGAAGAAAAAATATGGACAGGAAAAACTTATGCCGGATTTCTCAGGCAGTTGCTGGGGGCTTCGGAAGAAGCTGACCTGCGAGAATCTCTCGCCTCTCGATTGCGCCTCGATAAGGATTCCGAGGTGATCCATCGCTTGGAATGGTTAGGCCTTTTGTCCAATGATCCTCTGCCTGCAGAGAAAGGATCGGCCTTGGATATCTTGGGTGCCAAAATGCTGGAGAAATTGCAATACGAAAAGGGGGAGAGGGATATGATTATCCTTCAACACACATTCGAGGCGGCCTATCCTGAAGGAAAAAAAGAGAAAATAACATCGACTATGGTTGACTTTGGAATTCCTGGAGGAGATTCATCTATGGCCCGGACCGTAGGACTGCCAGCGGCTATTGGAACCAAACTGATCCTTGAGGGCCAGATTAAAGAAACAGGGGTGCATATTCCCGTGTCTCCTCCGATTTATATTCCCATCTTGAAAGAACTCAAGGCTATGGGAATCGGCTTCAAAGAGGAGAAGGAATGGATTGAGGGCTGATATCAGAATTAGTTGACATCGGCAAGAGAAAAATTTATCTTTCCGTATAGTCCCCGTAAAGCAGGATGAAAGTCCGCAATGAATGAAGGAGGGATGAATTGAGACGGAAACCGAGTGTAGCCGGTTATTTCTATCCCAATAATCCCCAAGCCCTGCGTAAGATGGTGGAAAGCATTGTCGACCCGAATGCAGATAAAGAAAAAGCCATATGTATCATATCACCCCATGCGGGATATGTGTATTCCGGAAAAGTGGCAGGGAGTGTATTCTCATCGGCCTTGCTTCCGGATAAATTCGTCGTGCTGGGGCCTAATCATGGGGACGTTTCCACCCCCATCGCAATAATGAAACGAGGAGTGTGGGAAACGCCTTTTGGGGATGTCCCCATCGATACAGCGCTCGCCCAACTGATCCTTGACCAATCAGATAAAATCCGGGAGGATGAGAAAAGCCATGCTCAAGAGCATTCTCTCGAAGTACAAATCCCCTTTATCCAGTACTTCAGTGAACATTGCTCAATCGTCCCCATCACCATCGCCTATCCTGCTTCTTACAAAGATTTAGTGGAGCTGGGAAAAGCCGTTTCCCAGAGCATCAGGGATTATGATCATGATGTGTTGATCGTAGCTAGCACCGATATGAGCCATTATGTCTCTCAGGAAGAGGCTCAAGAAAAAGACTTTCTCGCTATCGATAAGATCCTGAATCTGGATGCCGAGGGACTGTATGAGATCGTCAGGAAGGAAAATATCAGTATGTGCGGCTATCAGCCTACCATCGCTGCCATAGTTGCTTCGAAAGATCTGAAGGCAAAGAAGGCTGAACTCATAAAATATCAAACATCGGGAGATGTTTCAGGTGACTATCATAAAGTTGTCGGATATGCTGGGATTCGAATAATTTGATCCTTATCCCTTTTTTCTCCCTCCAATTTTTCTTCAATCCACGAAACGGCAATGCAAAAAAATACCTAAAAAAGAGCGTTTATTTTCGAGAGATTGGGCTAAGGCGATTTGAAATTTTCAAGGATTAATGCTATAAAATTTTTCGGAGCAATCCAGTGAAAAAAAAGACCTTAAGAGAGAAGGACATCAAGATTTTAAACTTGATCGTCGAGAACTATCTCAAGGTCGCGAAGCCTATCAGTTCCGGCTTGATCGCGCAAAGAACAGGGCAGCCTGTCTCTTCGGCAACGGTGCGAAACATCATGGTCAAGCTGGAGAAACTCGGATATCTGTTCCAGCCCCATACATCCGCCGGCCGTATTCCTACGGATAAAGGTTTGAGGTTTTATGTCAACAGTCTGTTCGAAGAGATCATTTTTCCTAACAATTCTATCCATCTCATGACTGAAGATTTCTGTCAAAAAAAGGGAGATTTTTATTCGCTCTTGAATAGTGTCTCCCATGTTCTGTCCGAATATTCTGACAACTTGGGTTTCGTTCTCTCCCCGAGCATCTCGAGGGTAAATTTCCGCCACCTGCGTTTCATCAAAATTGCCGAAGAAAAAATCATGATCATCCTGATCACCACCTCAAATCTCATTCTCAATGAAATAGTGGAGACCAAAAACTATTTCACTCAAGTCGAACTCGACCGGGGCTCTCATTATATAAACGAAAATTTTTGCGGGAAAAACCTTCTTTTTGTAAGAGATTTCCTTTTAAGAGAGATTCCGGTTCATAAAATAAGGTATGAAAACATCGTAAAAAACCTCATTTCACTGCTCAAAAATTACTTCCTCCAAGAAGGAACGAGTCATCAGATTTTTATTCAGGGTGCAGCCAAGCTTCTCGAAAAGCCTGAAGTCTTCAGTATGTCGAATCTGAAATCTCTTTTCCAAAGCTTCGAAGAAAAAGCCAAATTGTCCAAGCTACTCTCAGATGTTATCAGTTTGGACAGGGTGAAAGTCTTGATCGGATCTGAATTGAATCTCCCCGATATATCGGATTGCTCCCTCATTCTTTCCCATTACGGATATGATCAACAAGTTTTGGGATCATTGGGAATTATCGGACCAAAAAGATTACCTTATCGAAAAATTATACCGCTGGTTGATTATGTTGCCAAAAAATTGAGTGAAACCATCAGTTTCACTCAATAGGGAGGGACCATGACTGAAGAGACGAAAGAAAAGAAAGAAGAAAAACGAACTGATAAAGAGGGCCAAGTCGAGGTCGAATATATCACGGAAAACGAAAAAAGTGCAAAAGATATGGAGGAAAAAAGCAATCAGACGAAAAGTCTTAAAAGTCGACTAAAAAAGAAAGACTCTGAGTTGAAACTTCTCAAAAAAAAGCTCGAGGAGTTAAAAGATGATTATTTAAGGAAATTGGCAGAAATGGAAAATCTCAGAAAGAGGCTGGACCGGGAAAAGAATGAATATTACCAGTATGCGTTAAGCGATCAATTCAGAGAAATTCTTGATGTTCTTGATAATTTTGAACGAGCCCTGGAAAAGAGGAACCAGAGCGAGGAGGAAAGCCTGAGAAAGGGGGTCGAAATGATCTACAAGCAGCTCAAGGGGTATTTGCTCAGACAGGGAGTCAAGCCCATCGAAATCGAAGATAAGAAATTCAACCCGCATCTGCACCAAGCTTTTCTTACCGAAGAATCAGAACAAATCAGTGAACCTCAAGTGGATGAAGAGCTTCAGAAAGGTTATATGATCCATGACCGCTTATTGAGGCCGAGTCTGGTCAAGGTATTGATCCCTAAGAAAGATAAAGAAGAATAATCATGTCCAAAGTAATCGGTGTGGATTTAGGAACAACGTATTCTTGTATTGCCTACATGGAGGGGATGGATCCAAAAGTTATCCCGAATCTGGATGGCTTGTTAACCACGCCCTCTGTGGTCAGTATCACCAGTTCTGGAGAAAGGTTGATAGGCAACTTAGCTTTGAGACAGGCATTCACCAATCCCAAAAATACCATTACAGCCATAAAGAGGCTTATGGGAAAGAAATTCGACTCCCAAGAAGTCCAGGCTTCCTTGGCCAGGGTTCCCTATAATTTGGCTGAAGCTCCTAATGGTGACCTCGTTGTCGAGCTGGGATCAGAAAAAATAAGTCCCCCGGAAATTTCTGCCATGATACTGGAATACCTCAAACATTGCGCGGAATCTTATTTCGGCGAAGAAGTCAGGGAGGCTGTCATCACCGTGCCCGCTCACTTCAACGATCATCAAAGACAAGCGACCAAAGATGCAGCAAGAATAGCTGGCCTCGAAGTATTGCGAATCATCAACGAGCCCACAGCGGCAAGCTTGGCCTACGGGTTGAATTCAAAGGAAAATGCCACCATTGCGGTTTATGACATGGGCGGGGGGACATTTGATATAACCTTACTGGAAATTCAAGATGGCGTTTTCCATGTCCTGGCCACCAATGGCAATACCTATCTAGGAGGAGAGGATTTTGATAATCGGATTGTCGATTGGCTGACCGATGAATTCAAGAAAGAAAACGATATCGACCTTTCCCAGGATAAACTCGCTTTGCAGCGTATTAAGGAAGCGGCGGAGAAAGCCAAGCGGGAACTTTCTTTCACTCTAGAGACAGAAATAAATCTTCCATTCATTCACTCATCAAAATCTGGGTCTAAACATATACAAAAAAAATTGACTCGCCAAAAGCTCGAAGCGATTACCCAAGATTTAATCGAGAAATCATTTCCCTTCATTGATCAGGCTATGCAGGATGGCAATATAGAACCAGAAAAGATCGATGATATCATTTTGGTCGGGGGACAAACTCGAATGCCTCTTATCCGGAGCATGATCTCCGAATTTTTCAGAAAAGAGCCAAAAGAAGACTTGAATCCCGATGAGATCGTGGCTTTGGGCGCCTCTATCCAAGCAGAAATCTTGAAAGGGAAAATGAAAGATATCATTCTTCTTCTCGATGTCACTCCTATTTCTTTAGGCATCGAGGCCGAAAAAGATCAATTCGTAAAGATAATCGAGAAGAATACGACCATTCCCACCAAAAGAACCAGGGCCTTCACCACAGTGGAGCACGACCAAAGGCGGGTTAGGGTTCACGTCCTTCAGGGTGAGAGCGAACTAGCATCGGAGAATATGTCCCTAGCTCGATTCGATTTGGTGGGGATTGAATCTGCGCCCGCAGGTGTTCCACAGATAGATGTAACCTTCGAGATCGATGCCGATGGGCTGGTAAAGGTTTCGGCTAAGGATATGGCTACGAAGCGCGAGCAAAGGATTGAAGTCAAACCCTCTTCTGGGCTAACAGGAGATCAGATCGATAAAATCATCAAGAAGGAACAAACCAAACAATTGTGAAAAATTACTCATGATAAAAAGAGATTATTATGAAATTCTCGAAATCTCTCGGGATGTCTCCTCAGATGTCATCAAAAAAGCTTATCGTCAGAAGGCTCTCCTCTACCATCCTGATAGAAATCCTGGGGATAAAGATGCAGAGGAAAAATTCAAAGAGGCTGCTGAAGCTTACAGCGTTCTCATAGATCCGGAGAAAAGGAAAATCTACGATCAGTTCGGCCATGACGGACTCAGAGGAGAAGGTTTCAGAGGATTTTCTGGATTTAATTCCTCCATCTTCGCCGATTTCGAAGATATTCTGGGTAGTTTTTTCAATTTCAGTTTCGAGAGCTTTTTTGGAGCTTCGGGCCAGAGAAGATCTGGTTATCCTAGAAAAGGAAGGAACCTCGTTCTTGAATTGGAGCTGAGCCTTGAGGAAGCGGCCTTTGGAACAAATAAAGACATAAAGATAAGTCGGACTGAGTTATGTTCGGTTTGCAATGGCACCAGAATGGAACCGGGAACGGAGAAAACGACCTGCCAGCACTGTCAAGGAAGAGGGCAAGTGCGTTACCAGCAGGGATTTTTTACCTTATCGCGAACATGTTCTTATTGTGGTGGGAACGGCCAAATCATTCCCTTTCCATGCAAAAAATGCCGTGGAACTGGCAAAGAGAAGAGGAAAAAAGATCTCACCATCAAGATTCCTTCTGGTGTAGAGGATGGCAGTAAGCTTAGGCTCGAGGGGGAGGGCGAAGCCGGAGATTTGGGAGGCACAAGAGGAGATCTTTACATCGTTACTCATATAAAAAAACATAAATTTTTTGGCAGAGAAGGAAACAATCTCACCTGTGAAATCTCGGTACCTTTTACCAAAGCTGCCTTGGGAACGACGGTCGAAATTCCCACTTTGGAGGGAACGGAAGAGCTTCGCGTCCCAGAGGGAACACAGCCAGGCGAAATCTTTCGTCTGAAAGGGAAGGGTATCAAAGATCTCTACCATCATCGTAAAGGCGACCTCTATGTAAAAGTTTTGGTGACAACGCCCAAAGATATGACGAGAGAACAAAAAAAGGCTCTCAAACAATTTGCCGAATCGATGGGTGAAAAATTTGAAAGCGTCGACAAGAGCATTTTGGATAAAGTGAAAAATATTATTCATTAGAGATACATTTGACATCAGAGCGTTTCTTCATACCCGGGAAGGTTAAAGATTCGAATTATGTTTCGCTTAAAGGAGCTGAACACCATCATCTGAGCAAAGTTGCCAGGATAAAGCCTGGGCAAGCCGTATGGCTCTTCGATGAGGAAGGCTATCAGTACTATGCTCGAGTTGAAGAGGTCGGCAAGGAAAACACCTGCTTTCAGATTCTGAAGGTCGAAGGGCGAAAAAATCCTAAAGTTAGGATCACTATAGCCCAAGCATTGATCAAGTCCAAAAAAATGGATTTTGTTCTTCAAAAGTCCACCGAGCTAGGCGCTCAGGTTATTATCCCCATCATCAGCTCCCGAACCGTCGTAAAAATTCAAGATAGGATGGATAAAAAAGTGAACAGATGGAAGCGGATCGTCCTTGAAGCGGTTAAACAATGCGGGAATGTGGATGTCCCCGATGTCAAAATTCCGATGGAACTGAAAAAATTTCTGCAGCGAAGGGATAGAAGCAGAAAGCTTTTTTTCAGCGAGAGCGGCGGAAAATTATTTCGTGATATCTTGATGCCTTCTTCAATAAACGATTCGATCCCCCCACGTGCCGCCACCCTCTTGATTGGACCCGAAGGTGGCTGGACATATAAGGAAGAAGGGAATATATTGGATAGCGGTTTTGAGGCCGTGAGCCTTGGACCTTTTACTTTGAGGTCTGAAACAGCGGCTATGGTTGGTCTAGCCATGGTATCTCATTTTTGGAATTGTTGAGATGTTTCTCCAGGGACAGAAAGTCGGAAAATACGAAATTCTCCGCTCGCTGGGGAGCGGGGGATTCGGGTCTGTATTCCTTGCTAAAGACACCTGGCTGAATATTTTGGTGGCCATCAAGGTTCCCCATAAACAATCGACAGAATTGTTCAAACTTCTCAAAGAACCCAGGCTTCAAGCAGCATTGAATCATCCCAATATTGTGCGCATGCTTGCCGCCGAAAAGGAGAACAAAGTCTTTTTCATGGTGATGGAATACATAAAAGGACAGACCCTAGAAAAAATTTTAGACAAGGAAAAAATCCTCGATTTCGAAAAAGCTTCAGAATATATCGTTCAGATCGCGGACGCCGTCCACCATGCCCATACGAACAAAATTGTGCATAGGGATTTGAGGCCTTCTAACATGATGGTCTCGGATGAGGGCAAGATTAAAATAACAGATTTTGGGACATCGGTCTGGCTGAATAATATCCCCTATGCTTCCACGAGGATCGGTTCCCCACCATACATGGCTCCCGAACAGTTCTTGGGAAAAGCCAATTTTCGATCCGATATATACTCGATCGGATGCATATTCTATGAGATGCTCCTTGGAAGACCTCCCATATTCGATCCTGATCCGTTCAAAATCCTGGAAAAGGCCCAAAAGGGACAGATCACCCCGCCTCGTCTGAAAAACAACAAAATTCCTAAGGAAATCGACAAAATAATCATGAACTGCTTGGCCGTGAAGCTGGAAGATAGATACGAAAAAGCATCAGAAATTATACGGGATCTTTCCCACTTCAAGGGGAGAGATTCTGCCAGGTCAGAGATAGAGGAGATCAAAGCCAGGATCAAAGCCAGACAGAGGGAAAAGGCCGATCTCTGCTGGAATTGCCGCAGGCCTCTTCCTCTCAAGGAAAAAAATTGTCCTTATTGTGGAGAATCAATTATCTGAATGATAGCCAAGTTGACTTGGAAAAACAATTAAGATAACATGAAACTCCCGCGTGTTCGAAGAAGAGATACTTTTGAGGAGTAATGGATGAGCCCTTTCAGCGAAGACGGAAAAGTCTGGATGAATGGAAAATTTATACCCTGGAATGAGGCAAAGATCCACATCGCATCACATGTCATCCATTATGGAACATCTCTCTTTGAAGGATTTAGAGCTTACGAAACCCCTAAGGGCAGTGTGATTTTCCAGCTCCTGGCCCATACTCAAAGACTCTATAATTCCTGTAAGATGTACAGAATCGATATACCCTACAGCCAGGAAGAATTCAATCAAGCCATCATCGAAACCATCAAAGCCAACGGGTTGAAATCCTGTTATATCCGGCCGATTGTTTACCGCGGTTACGGCACTTTGGGCGTCGATCCGTTTCCCTGTCCAGTGGATTGTGCTATTCTTGTTTGGGAATGGGGACAATATCTGGGAACGGAAGCATTAGAAAAGGGGGTGGATGTCAGGGTTTCCTCCTGGCAAAGAATGGCTCCCAATACTTTTCCTGCTCTGGCAAAATCCGGGGCAAATTACATGAACTCTCAGTTGATCAAAATGGAAGCCATCAAGGAGGGATATGTAGAAGGAATCGCTTTAAATATAAGAGGACATGTCAGTGAAGGAAGCGGAGAGAATATATTTCTGGTGCTTGATGGCGTTGTCCATACTCCACCTCTATCTTCTTCTATTCTCCCTGGAATAACCCGTGCTTCCGTGATTCAGCTTCTCGAAGACATCGGCATTCCCTCTGTCGAGGACACCATTCCTCGAGAAATGCTTTATATCGCCGATGAAGTCTTTTTTACCGGATCAGCAGCAGAGATAACTCCCATAAAGTCTATAGATAAAATAAAAATAGGTTCGGGTCGAAGAGGCCCTATCACTCAAAAACTTCAGGAAGAATTTTTTTCCTATATTAGAGGAGAACGTGAGGATAAGCATCTGTGGCTTACCTATCTAAATTAATTTTCGGGGGTAAACATGGAAATCGATGATTTGCTAAAAGTGGCGATAGAAAACGATGCATCCGATCTTCACATAAAAGCAGGAAATTATCCGATTGTCCGCATCCACGGGAAACTCAAACCACTCACCCAATTTCCCCGACTCAGCCCCAACAACACCTTCGAGTTGGCCCATCAAGTTCTGAATGAGCACCAAAAGGAAAAATTGAAAGCCGATTTGGATTTGGATCTGGCCTACAGCCTTCCTGGTTTTGGTCGATTCAGGGGAAGCGTCTATCACCAGAGGGGGAGTCTGGCGCTGGTCATGAGAATCATTCCCCTCGAAGTCAAAACGATCCAGAGCCTTCTTCTTCCCGAAGTGATCGAAAAAATCGCTATGGAGCCGCGTGGTCTGGTAATGGTGACCGGAACAACTGGATCGGGTAAAACAACGACGTTGGCAGCTATGATCGATCATATCAATACCAATCGCAAGGAAAATATCATCACGGTCGAAGATCCTATTGAGTATCTGCACAGGGATAAAAAAAGCACGATCAGCCAAAGAGAAGTGGGTATGGACGTCGTGGATTTCTCCAGAGGACTTCGAGCCTCCCTGCGAGAAGATCCAGATGTCATCCTTGTCGGCGAAATGCGGGATAGAGAAACGATCGAAACAGCCCTTTTAGCCTCAGAGACAGGCCATCTCGTCATGAGCACATTGCATACCTTGGATGCTCCCGAGACGATAAACCGTATTGTTTCCGTTTTTGCTCCTCATCACCAGAGACAGATCAGACTGCAATTGGCTAGCATTGTGCGTGCCTGCATCTCCATGAGGCTCATTCCGAGAAAGGATGGACAAGGGCGTGTACCAGCCGTAGAGGTTATGATAAATACACCCTATATATCGGAGTGTATAAGCGATCGAGAAAAAACCGCTCTGATCAGAGACGCCATAGCTGCTGGAGTCTCCCAATACGGGATGCAAACATTCGACCAATCTATCTATCAGCTCTACAAGGACGGCTATATCTCCTATGAACAGGGATTGAGGTATTCATCGAGCCCTGACAATTTCAAATTGAGGGTCATGGGTATTCGTTCCACTCTCGATGTGGCCCTGGAGGATATGGAAAAAGAAATGGGCAGAGTAGAAAGACGGCATGAAGAGCCGAAGATCGAAGAAGAAGAATTGGAGACAGCGGAGAAAGAAAGGAAAAAAGACAAATAAAAGTTGCTGTAAATGAAAGCCCAGAAGATCAGAGAGACATTTCTCGATTTTTTCGCTCAAAGAAATCATAAAGTCGTCAAGAGCGCATCCCTGCTTCCCAAGGATGACCCCACCCTACTTTTTATCAATGCAGGCATGAACCAGTTTAAAAATACTTTTCTGGGGCTGGAGGAGAGAAGCTACAAAAGGGCGGCATCCGTCCAGAAATGCATGCGGGTAAGCGGGAAACATAATGACCTGGAACAGGTCGGAAAAACGAACAAGCACCATACCTTTTTCGAGATGTTGGGCAACTTTTCCTTTGGCGATTACTTCAAGGATAAAGCCATAGAATTTGCATGGAAACTGGTGACTGAAGATTTCAGTATGGCCAAGGACAGGCTTTATATCACCGTGTATGAAGATGATGACGAGGCTTTCAGGCTATGGAACAAAGGTATCGGTCTCCCCGAAAATAGGATATTTCGGTTCGGAAAAGAGGATAATTATTGGGCTATGGGAGAGACAGGCCCTTGCGGTCCCTGTTCCGAAATACATTACGACCTAGGAGAGGAAATAGAATATGGCAAACCGTTCGATTTGATAGAGAAGGGGAGCGACCGGTTTCTGGAACTATGGAATCTGGTGTTCATGCAGTATGAAAAAACCGAAAAAGGAGAATTGATACAGCTGCCTTCGCCTTCAATAGATACCGGAATGGGTCTCGAACGTATGGCAGCAGTCCTGCAAAGGAAAAGAAGCAGCTTCGATACAGACCTCTTCTATCCCTTGATTGAGGCGATTTGTGACCTTACGGGAAGAGAATATCCTATAGATGACAATAATGATGTGGCCGTAAGAATCATTGCCGACCATATTCGATCCATCACTTTTCTGATCGGAGATGGAATCGTGCCGTCCAATGAGGGGCATGGTTATGTCTTGCGCAGGTTGATACGGCGGGCATACCGGCAAGGAAATTTTTTAGGACTGGACGAACCTTTCCTTTACAGAATTGTGGGAAGAGTGATCGACATCATGAAAGATGCCTATCCCGAGCTTTTGGCCTCGGCCACCTACATTTCCAAAGTTTGTCTATCTGAAGAAAGACGCTTTTCTCTTACTTTATCCTCCGGGCTCCGCACCCTTGATCAATACATAAAAGAAACTAAGAACCGTTCCCAA
The DNA here is from genome assembly GCA_964400735.1 of uncultured Eubacteriales bacterium. Classification (GTDB taxonomy): domain Bacteria; phylum Acidobacteriota; class Aminicenantia; order Aminicenantales; family Aminicenantaceae; genus CAYNVQ01. Next base: position 258,561 of record CAYNVQ010000001.1, read on the forward strand.
AGAAACATTTCAGGAACGAAATTGTTCAAGCTTTATGATACCTTTGGATTTCCGTTGGATCTGTCAAAAGAGCTCGCAGAGGAACAAGGCCTGGATGTCGATGAGAAAGGATTCCATAGAGAGCTCGAAAAGCAGAGGCAACGGGCCAGACAGGCCTGGAAGGGAGAAGAAAAACAAAGAGAAAAAAAAGCTTATGAGAAACTAAAGGGCCTTAAAAGCCAATTTGTAGGATACGATCAGGAAAAAACCGATTCTGAAGTGACTGCCATTCTTAAAAATGGAGAGATGACTGGCCAACTCAGCGAAGGAGAATCGGGAGAAATTTTCCTCGACCATACACCATTCTATGCAGAGGCGGGTGGACAAATAGGAGATACAGGTATTTTGAAAAATCCGCATTTATCCGGGGTTGTCGAAACAGCCTATTTTCCTACTCCGGAGATCATTGCTCACAAACTCAAGGTCATATCTGGTCAGATTAAAACCCATGACATGGTCGAAGCCATTATCGATACCGCTCAGAGGAAAGCTCTGACCAAAAATCACACGGCTACCCATCTCCTTCATGCTTCCCTACGGCAGATCCTCGGAGATCATGTTAAACAGGCTGGATCGCTCGTTTCCCCCTCGAGACTGAGGTTTGATTTCACCCATTTCGCAGCCGTCGATCCTTCTGAACTCTGGCAGATCGAATCCCTCATCAATGAAAAAATTAGGGAAAACATACCCGTGGAAACACGAATCACAAGTTTGGAGGAAGGAATCAAAGAAGGGGCTATGGCCATTTTCGAGGAAAAATATGGTGAAGAGGTAAGAATGGTCACTATCGGCGATTTTAGCAAGGAACTCTGTGGAGGAGTACACGTTCATCAAACCGGAGAGATCGGATTGTTCAAGATCGTTTCTGAGGCAAGTATAGCCGCTGGAATGCGAAGGATCGAAGCGCTGACTGGCGAAGGGGCTATCCATAATATCCAGGAAGAAGAAGATCTTTTGTCCGAGATACAGCTACTCCTGAATACATCGAAAAATGAACTTCCCGAGCAGATAAACAAGCTAAAAGAATCCCTCAAAAGTATGGAGAAGGAAAATAAGAGTCTGCGCCAAAAATTGTCTCACGCTCGCTACCAAAAAGAAATCCAGGAAGTTCATAACATTCAAGGAGTATCGATCCTAACCCAAAAAGTGGAAGGAGTGACCATGGGGGAGCTTCGGGAATTGGCCGATTCTCTCAAGCAAAAAATGATTTCTGGGATAGTCGTGCTGGCTACCTCTCTGGAAGAGAAGGCTTTACTGGTGGTCTCTGTGACAAAGGATCTAACAGACCGTATTCATGCCCAAGACTTGATAAAAAGACTGGCCCCGATCATCGGAGGCGGCGGAGGAGGCCGCCCCGATTTCGCTCAAGCCGGAGGAACGAAGCCCGATCAGATTCCTTCCGTTTTCAAAAAAATTGATTCCATCCTCCAAGAAATTTTGCCCCCAAAAATCACCCCCAAAGAGGATTGATGAGGATGTTTTTTTTTGCCATCATAAGATATAATGGGCAATAAAAAGAACACATGCTCCCTTCTCACTGCCTTAGTAGCTCTATTTCTATACGCATCTACCTTGTCGGCACTGAGCAACGGTGGTCAAGAGTCCCTTCCTTCCAGTCAGTACGATCAAATCATCGCCAGTGTCGCTCAAGAATACAAGGTGCCTGCATCTCTTGTCCACTCTATAATAAAGGCCGAGTCCGGCTATGATTCCTGGGCCATTTCTCCCAAAGGCGCCATGGGCTTGATGCAGCTAATGCCAGTAACCGCCATTCAATACAAGGTGCAAAATGTGTTTGATCCCAGACAAAATATCGAAGGCGGAGTCAAATATCTGCTGGACTTAATAAAGCTGTACGAAGGAAATACTCAGTATGTCCTTGCAGCCTATAATGCAGGACAAGAAGCTATAAAAAAGTATGGGGGCGTGCCTCCCTATGCGGAAACCCGGAACTACATAAAAAAAGTGATGGCATCCTATCCGGAATCGAAGATCCACACAAGAACAAAAATATATTCGTTTTACGACGAAAACGGAAGATTTGTCCTTACCAATAATCGTGCCCTCTGGGAGAAGTATAAGAAAAGATCGAACAAAACTGAATAATGACAGTTGAGGCGACTTGCCTGGTTAAATATAGCCCTTTATAGGAATGCTCCGGGGGATGATTTCAAAAACTGCCGGCAATTTCCCCACTTGCTCTCCATCGATTTCGATCAACACATCTTCTTTTGTATCTTCGGGAATCGCCTCTATCTTTTTTCCTCGATGGAGCAGGATCTTGGGATGGGATAAATGGGTTCCTGCATATATTCTCCAAACATTCATCAGGAATTCCATGACCCTCATACCTTTAACCAGCACGATATCGAAAAGTTCATCATCAAGCTTAGCATCCGGAGCGATTTTCATTCCCTTGCCAAAAATCCTTCCGTTAGAAACGGCTCCGATAAGATATTCTCCCCTGGGAATTTCTTCGTCGTCTATTTTCAATTTTATCGTTTTGTTTTGGTAGCCGAAAAAAGTCGAGAGAGTGCTTTTCAAATAAGAAGCAGCTTTTCTTTTAGTCCTATTCTGGTTCATTCGCTCCAGAACTTCGCCGCCAAATCCAAAATCAGCCACGTTGAGAAAATATCTTTCCTCATTATTACCTTCATGGTTTAAAAAACTAGCTTTTCCGATGTCGATTGCGGGGGAGGGAGCTTGAGTCAACACTTTTAATGCGTGTTTTAAGCTGGAAGGAATACGGAGGCTTTTGCTGAAGTCGCATCCTGTCCCAGACGGCACTATTCCCAAAACGGCATGGGGATTGATTAAGTTCTTTCCCTCGAAAAAGCCATTGGCAATCTCATTTATGGTGCCATCTCCTCCCACTCCAACAATCATCTCCGATCCCCCCCGTAGAGCGGCCCTTGATATTTCAGTGGCTTGTTCCGGTTTTTCTGTGAATTCGTATTTGAATTCCTTGATAAAGGTTTTTAGGGCTTCCTTGATTTGTTCCCATTTTTTTCGTGTTCGCCCTTTGTTTGATTCAGGGTTGACGATCACTTGAGTTTTTAGAAACATCCACAACTCCTCTTTCGGTCTGGACTTTTTTCTTCCCGAACAAGGAAATGCCGATAATTCCTCCCAAGGCACCCAAAGCTGAATAGATGACCACAGAGAATGCCAGTCCAATCAGGGTCCAAGCAATAGAAGTTTCAAAAGTCCCTTCTGAAAAAAAACGCTCGAAGCCTGATGGCATATCTTCATAATATTTAGAAAATCTATCCATCATTCCTTGGACCAACCTTTCGCTCAGGGCACTGAAGGGGAGGCTGATCAGAAAACCCACCACAGCAGCTATGATACCTGCGAACACACCGACGATTGCACCGTCTCCTGCTGTTGGCCCCCACGACGAATCCTTGGAAAGGAAGTAGGCCGCTAACATACCTCCTCCTATAATCCAGAGACAGCAGAGACAGTTGACGAAGGGGATACCAGAAAGAACTCCCGCTCCGGCCCCTCCGATCAGAGCTGGAACGAACATGCCAGGCCTTTGGTCTTTCATCCGTCTTTCTCCTTGATACTTTATTCTATTTTTTTTGAAGCTAACATTTCAAGATAAATTTATCTTCGGTTTTGACGAAGGAAGTAGTCGGATATACCAGCTATGAAATAAAAAGGAAGGAGGATTCCCCATAGGACTCCCGTAATAAGCCGTATCAAGTTCGAACCTGCCCAAATACCCAAAAAATTGCCAGCAGCATCTATCACTATTGGGACAGAAACGGCGATGATGTACTTAGCCGAGGGCAAAGAGGGAGCCGAAAATCCCCTTATCAATGGAAAAAACATTGTCCCGAGCAAAAAACCGGAATAAATTCCAAAACAACGGGCACAGACAGCCAAAGGATACCCGAAGATATACAGGCACCTCGAGGGGATTTGATGGCAGGTGGGGGCAAAAACAGCATAAATAAATTTCGCTAGCCCTGAAGATCGGCTTTGAAGGTAGGGCGCTAATAAAATTAATCCCATCCATAGAGTAATTCCTATCAAAGTCAACGAATAGATACATATAATTTTTTGTCTAATCGTCATAGAGTAAAGCTGATTTGATAAAAGATGTTCTGGATTGAAAAAACAGTTTAGTCTCATGTCCGCTCAAAGTCAACTTTATGAAGCGGAGTCCATACAGTATCCTAATATTTAATCTTCTCTTTTTCTTGGTGGCAGCATTTTAAATGAATTATTTGACAGCGGTTATTTCAAAGTGTAAATTACTTTTTTAGAACCTGGGGACAAATCGTGCCCCAGTCCATCCTAGGAGGTCGGAATGAAAAATTTTAAATCTTTAATTATCTTTTCTGTCTTTTTGCTCCTCCTCCCTTTATTGCCTCTTTTTTCCCAAACGGAGGAAGTGAAGCAAATCTTTGAGCAGAATTTGCCAAGCGTGGTTTTATTCTCGACTTTTGGAGTGGACGAAGAACTTATCAGCAAAGGTTCGGGTTTTATCATCGGAGAAAAAATTCTTGCCACAAGCTACTCCTTGGTCAGTCAAGCGACATCAGCAGAAGGAATGGATTATAGAGGAAAAAAAGTAAAATTCGCCGGCATTATCGCTGTTGATAAAAATTTTGGAATAGCTTTAGTAGAAATCAACCGAAAGGATCCCGTGATAACTTTGGGTGAAGCCGCGGGCCTGGAAAGGGGGGACAAAATCTTTGCCTTAGGTGGTAACGAAGCCGCCGAACTATCCCTTTCCGAAGGAGAAATCTTTAATTTCCACGAATACAAGTCTCAAAGACTGATCGAGACGTCTTTGACTGTTCCGGAATCTTATGATGGTGGACCGGTTCTCGACTCGGCAGGGAAGGTTATCGGGCTGATTGTTTTTCTGGATATTAACCAAAAAATAATTGTGCCTTCCGAAGTTATCAAGCTCATCCCCAAATCTCAGGATGCCACAAAATTCAAGGATCGGGCAGGAGAAGATTATTTTTCCACCTTAGATGGAGCTGATTTGGCTTCTCGAGTTTTTCTTTCTATGAATAATACAAGCAAAGCAGAGAAATTTCTAAAAAAAATTCTCGAGATAAAACCGGACGATCTGGAGGTGCTTGGTCAACTGGCCTATGTTTATTCCGAGCAAAGAGATTATTCTTCGGCCATAAATGCCTACAAAAAAATTGTCGAGGTGGCACCCAGCAAGGATGATGCTTTTTATGGGATGGGTATTGTCTATCTCAAAATGATGAACTGGAAGGAGGCCATAACTACACTCACCAAGGCTGTCGAGCTCAATCCCAATAACAACGAAGCCTATTATCATATTGCCACCGCCCATCAAGAGCTCAAGGAATTCGATAAGGCTGCAGAGGCTTATAAGAAGTTTATTGCAACAAATCCAGCGCAACCCTATGAGGCCTACAACCTTCTCGGTCGGTGCTTGATGGAGCTGGGCCAGTATTCGGAGGCAGCGGATGCGTTTCTTGGAGCCCTAAAAGGTATCCCTGATGATGTGAATATCACCTATAAGCTGGCTCAGGCCTATGAAAAAGCCGGCCAGCTCGATCAGGCTGCCGAGACTTACGAAAAATTGGCCCAAATGCAGCCCGAAGAAGCGAAGATTTACTACAATACGATTATCAACATGTACAACAATGCCAAGATGCCCGAAAAGGCCGCAGAAGCTGCACGAAAATTGGTCGATCTCAACCCGAACGATTCCGATGCCCTCTTCAATCTGGGATTTATGTTCGTGCAGATGAAAAAATATGATGAAGCCGTTGAATTGTTGAATAGAGTCATCGAGTTGAACCCGAGTATGGAATATGCCTATCTCAATATAGGATTTTCCTATTACTCTTTGAAACAATACTCCAAAGCCATCGAAGCCTACTCGAAAACGGTCGAGTTGTTTCCAGAAAACCCTGATGCCTGGATGTTTTTAGGGATGAGTTATATGCAATTGAAGAATTGGGCCAAAGCGGCGGACCCGCTCAAAAAATCAATAGAAATAAGGCCCGATAGCGGAAGTGCTTACTACAATTTGGCCATATGTTACCTGAATCTCCATGACAACTATAGCGCAAAGGAGGTCTATGACAAGCTTCAGCAAGTGGATCCGAATCTAGCCCAGCAGCTTAAAAAATACATCAAGTAATTTCGCCTTTAAGAACATTGGTCAGAAATCGGCAACAGTAATTACTCAGACCAGCCATACGAATATTTAATATAAAATAAAAGCTTAGACGACAGAAAAGCGCATAAAATCTATCAAATAACGGAAATGAGGGATGATGGATAAAGATGCGGTCCTTTCAGGGTTGATTCAAGAGTATCAAAAAACTCACAAAAAGTCAGGAGAATTCTTCGCCAGAGCCAATCGATTCCTTATCCGAGGTGGGAGTCATAATCTTAGGTTGTTTTCGCCTTATCCTTTCTATGATGTCCGCTCGCAAGGATCGAAAGTGACTGATGTCGACGGAAATACTTACGTGGATTTCTGGCAGGGACATTTCGCCAATATTTTGGGGCACAATCCAAAATTTGTTCTTGATGCCCTCGTTGAATACTACAAAGATAGCCTGGGATTAGCCACAGGATTCCCCAGTACTTTCCAATCGGAGCTGGCAAAGCTTCTCCTCTCAAGATTTTCTACAGACAAGATCCGTTTCACTACGAGTGGAACCCTTTCCACCATGTATGCCGTTATGCTCGCCAAGGCAAAAACAAGAAGAGACCTGGTAATGAAAATAGGAGGTGGATGGCATGGTGCGCAGCCCTATGCTTTAAAGGGAATCTCGGAATACGATCAGGGCTTCAACAAGGTTGAATCAGCGGGTCTTCCGGTCGATACGAGTGAAATGATTATCGTCGGCCGTTTCAACGATCAGGATGACCTGGAGGAAAAATTCAGGGTTTACGGAGATCGGATTTCCTGTCTTTTAATGGAGCCGTTTATCGGAGCTGGTGGTTTTATATTCGGGGATAAACCATTCATTCTGAAGGCTAGAGAATTGACTCAAAAATACGGTGCTTTGCTCGTGCTCGATGAGGTCGTTTCAGGATTTCGTTTTCATCCCGGCGCTCTTCATAGTCTCTACGGTGTGCAACCGGATCTGGCCGTTTTCGGAAAAGCTATCGGAGGCGGAATGCCCCTCAGTGCAGTTGCAGGAAAGAATGAAGTGATGGAGCTATGCGGGACCGAGGCAAAAAAAGAAGAACGGGTGAAGTTCGAAGGGGGAACCTTCTCGGCTCACCCTTCTTCCTTGGTGGCTGGACTGGCATTTGTCAAATATTTAATTGCTAATGGAGAGAAAATCTATCCTCGTATAGGCGAGTATGGGGAAACTGTTCGGCAGGAAATCGAGAAAATCTTCAGGGCGTATGGATTCAATGTGAGGTGTACGGGAGATGGTCTTCCGGTAGCTCACCACAGCTCGATTGTGGGGGTTCATTTCCTTCGAGGAGATTGCAACAAGGTGGAATCCCCTGAACAGGTCTGGAATCCCAGGATTTGTGATATCGAGATGAGAGAAAAAATCTTCAAATTGGCCATGATCCAGGAAGGCTTCAATGTATTTCATGGTTTTGGGGCTATTTCATTTGCGCATTCGAAGCAGGAGATACAGGCAGCGTTGGATGCGGTAGAAAGAATCGCAAAAAAATGGAAGACTTAAACCAACGATCGGTAATCTGGTTAGGAGGTTAGACCTTATGGAACCAAGGAAAATCGTGATTTTTGGATGTGGTGTCATGGGGTGCAAGGTGGCCGAAGCCTTGTCTACCAAAAAAAGTTTTGCCATTGTCGGAGCGATAGATGTCGCTCCTGAACTGGTTGGAAAAGATCTGGGATCGATGCTCGAAGACAAAAAACCACTGGGGATCCCTATTCATAGTAGTCCCGATCAGATATTTCAATCGATCGACGCAGATGCTGTTGTGCTCACCACAACGTCTCACTTGAAAGATGTTTTTCCCCAAATCAACCAGTGCATCCAAGCAGGCCTCAATGTTATTTCGACGTGTGAAGAGCTTTCTTATCCTCTGAAACGTGAACCGGGATTATCCCGGGAAATAGATCGATTGGCCAAAGATAAGGGAGTGACCGTCGTGGGCACGGGAATCAATCCAGGTTTTTTAATGGATACTCTCCCCCTGGTGCTGACAGCTCCGTGTCTGAAAATTCATTCCATTCAAGTTATTCGGATGATGGATTCTTCAAAAAGACGCACGCCTTTCCAAAAAAAAATCGGCACCGGTTTGTCCCCCGAAGAATTCAGGGATAAAATCGACAAGAAGCTGATCACGGGCCATGTCGGATTGCTTGAATCGATACATATGATTGCCGATGGACTGGGCTGGAACCTGGATGAGGCCATCGAGCTTCCTCCCCAGCCGGTGATTGCTGAGAGAGAAGTCGAGAGCGGATTAGGCAAAGTCAGGGCTGGAAATGCCATCGGCTTAGTCAGCGTTGCCTATGCCATGATTCGAGACAAAAAGGTCATATCCCTCGAGTTCAACGCCCACGCAGGGGTGACAGAAGAGTACGATGAGATTATTATTGAAGGAGTTCCCAGCTTTAGAGAAAGGATTATCGGAGGAATTCACGGAGACATCGGAACCGTAGCTGTAACTATTAACACGATCCCCAGAGCCATTGAGGCTCAAGCAGGGCTGATCCTGATGAAGGACCTCCCTCCAATTATAGCCACCTCCTGAACGGTAGGTCTAAGCGATACCGAACACATGAAATTGACAATCTTTCCTTTTTGTGCTAAAAAAATATCTAATCCAAGCCTTCGATCCAATAAATCTTGTCTAAAACCATAAGGGCAGGTGGCGAAATTGGCATACGCGCTAGGCTTAGGACCTAGTTCCTGTTGAGGGAGTGCGGGTTCGAGTCCCGCTCTGCCCATTATTCCATTATAAAACATTATTTGAATGTTCTAGGCAGTCTAAAGCATGAAAAAGATAAGTGAAACCAAGATCGAAATCGAAATAGAGATCCCTCTTTCTGAGGTGACAGAGGAGCTCGATCGCGTGGTCTCTCAGTATGCCTCAAGGGCCAAGGTGCGAGGATTCCGTCCAGGGAAAACTCCTAAAAATATAGTCAGACGTATGTATTCTTCCGAAATCGAGGAGGCAGTTATCAATGCACTGGTACCTAAAACTCTTAACAAAAAGCTTCAAAAGGAAAAAATTGCGCCTGCCAGCCGTCCGCTAATAACCGAACTCCGTTTTAACGAAAACGAACCCATCCATTTTAAGGCCCAAATAGAAATATGGCCCGACATTCATCTTCCTGAATATAAGAACATCAAAGTGGAGAAAAAGAATTTCACAATAACAGATAAAGAAGTTCAGGAATCCCTTGAAGATCTCCGGACTAAATCAGCCCAGTATGTTCCCATAGAGAGCAGAGGAGTAAAAGATGGAGATTATGTGGTGGCAGAAATCAAGGGCTTGGACGTCAAGACGAAAAGATTCCTTCCTACGGAAAAGGTCGTTATCCTCGCCGGGCACGCAGAAAACGAAGATGTGATAAACAAAAAAATTTTAGGGATGAAGCCGGGAGAGATGACTCACTTCACTATCGATTACAAAGCAGATCACGTAAGCAAAAAGTTAGCCGGGCGAAAAATTGAGTATGATTTAAGAGTTGAGGCCATAAAGGAAAAAAGCCTCCCGGATATCGATGATGATTTTGCCAAAGACCTCGGAGATTACAAAAATCTGAATGATCTGAAGACTAAAATAAAGGAACAGATCAAAGAGTCTAAAGAGGCAGTGCAGAGAAGAGAGATGGCAGAAGAGATCATTCAGAAATTATCCGATCAAATGGCCTTGGAGTTGCCCGAGTCTGTGGTCGAACAGGAGCAGAACGCCCTGCTAAACCGTCATTTATCAGGCCTTCCCCAGAAAAAGCTGTCGAAGGAAGATTTTGATGCCTTGAAGAATGACATACGCAAAAGGGCTATCGATAATGTCAGGAATCATTTGATTCTCAACAAGATAGCTCAGGATGAAGGACTTGAAGTATCTGAGGAGGAGGTAACGGAGGAGATGAAGGCTATCGCTAAAGCGAATAATGTTCCCCTGACCAGAGTGGTCGAGACTCTTAAACAAGAAGGGAGGAAGGAGGAGCTTCGGGATAACCTGCTTCTTCGCAAGACGGTTGACTTTTTAGTCGAATCCGCTATAATAGAATAACCAGTCCTCATGGCATTAATCCCCTTTATCGTTGAACAAGAAGGAAAAAGCGAACGTGCTTATGATATATACTCGCGTTTGTTAAAAGATAACATCATATTTTTGAGTTCCGAAATCGATGATGATGTCGCAAACAGTGTTATCGCACAGTTGCTATATCTTGAGGCAGAAAACTCGGATAAGGGCATTTTTCTTTACATCAACTCACCAGGAGGAAGTATCACATCCGGATTGGCAATTTATGACACCATGCAATACATAAGCTCAGAAATAACCACCATTTGCATAGGTCAAGCTGCAAGTATGGCAGCAGTCTTACTTTCTGCGGGAACATCAGGGAAACGTTTCTCTTTGCCTAATTCCCGGGTCATTCTGCATCAGCCTTTTGGCGGATTCAAGGGGCAGGCCTCTGATATCGCTATCCAGGCAAAGGAGATACTCAGGCTGAGAGAAAATATCAGCCAAATATTGACCCAACATACAAAACAGCCAATCGAAAAAATCCAGTCAGATATCGAGAGGGATTTTATCATGACCCCCGAACAGGCAAAGGGATATGGACTGATAGACGCAATCATCACCAAGAGATCTCAGGCTAAAAGTTGAGGTTTTTGATTTATCCCCCGATTAGAAAGGATACACGAAGGAAACCATGGACGATAACCAACAACAAGATGTAAACAGCCAAGCCAGCTGTAGTTTCTGTCATCGCCAACAGACACAGATAAAACAACTCATCGCAGGTCCTGGAAATGTATATATCTGCGATAGCTGTATCGAAGTGGCTCACTCGATCCTTTTTGCGGATAGAAACAAAAAGACAGAGGACTTCCATGATTTAGCACAATGGACTCCTTTGAGGATTAAGAAAGCTCTAGATGAATATGTTATCGGGCAGGAAGAAGCGAAAAAAAAGATTTCCGTCGCCGTCTACAATCATTACAAAAAGATCCTTTTCAAGGATAAGTTGGATGGATTGGAGCTGGCAAAAAGTAATATTCTTCTCATTGGTCCCACAGGCACAGGTAAGACTCTGATGGCCGAATCCCTGGCAAAAATACTCTCCGTGCCCTTCGCCATCGCGGATGCAACAACTTTGACAGAAGCAGGTTATGTCGGCGAAGATGTTGAAAATATCATCCTCAGACTTTTGCATGCCTCGAATGGTGATATCAAAAGAGCCCAAACAGGCATTGTCTACATCGATGAAATCGATAAAATAAGCCGAAAAAGCGAAAGCCCGTCTATCACAAGGGACGTCTCTGGTGAGGGAGTCCAGCAGGCTCTTCTAAAACTTATCGAAGGAACTGTAGCCAACGTCCCGCCTCATGGAGGAAGAAAACATCCCCACGAGGATTTCATTAAGGTCGATACAACCGATATACTCTTCCTGTGCGGGGGAACCTTCGTAGGACTTGATAAGATCATCTCAACGAGAATAGGGAAGTCTTCTGTCGGCTTCCAATCAGATTTCAGCCGTAACAAGATCAAATCTCTTGAATCGATTTATTCAGAGCTCATTCCCCAAGATCTGATAAAATACGGTCTCATTCCCGAATTAGTGGGAAGGGTTCCGGTAATCGCCACTTTTTCAAATTTGGACCTCAAAGAACTCGTGCGTATTTTGATTAAACCCAAGAATGCTCTTATAAAACAGTACCAAAAGCTCTTTGAGCTGGAAGGGCTCTCGCTCGATTTCACCAAAGAGGCTCTCAATTTAATCGCTACAAAGAGCATAGAAAAGAAACTCGGAGCAAGGGGATTGAGACACATTATCGAAAGTTTGATGCTCGATATCATGTTCAATCTGCCATCTTTGAGAAGTGGGAAAACCGTGAAAATCACCAAGAAGATGGTGGGAAAAAAAGAGCTAGATTTTAAAAGCTTTCAACAGGCTGTCGGAGTTTAAGTATGGATACCACCAATAATTCTGAAGTTATCTCCAACGTTCCTTTGATTCCGCTGAGGGACCTTGTTATTTTTCCTTCCACCCTTGTCCCGTTCATCATTGGACGTCCCTCTTCCATTCAGGCATTGGAAAGAGCGACAGAAAAGGATAAAATGCTCTTTCTCTCGGCCCAGATCAATCCCTCCCTTGACAATCCCCATCAGCGGGATATCCATTCGATGGGAGTTCTATCGAAGATCATTCGTGCTGTCAAAATGGATGATAACAACATCAAAGTGATCGTAGAGGGAAAAAAAAGAGCCCGTATCGTCGAATATCTCAGCACCTATCCTTTTTATCAGGTTTTGGTAAAAGAGGTGAGAGAGGTCGAAAGTGATAGCCCAGAAATCAGAGAATCTCTCAGGCGGATTCTCTCGCTATTCGAAGATTATCTCAGGTTGAGCCAGAACGCCAATTATGAGTCCATCATACCAGCCCTTAAGGATAACAGCCCCGATAGAATCTCTGACATCATCGCTTCCCATATGCATTTGCCGCTGGAAGAAAAGCAAAATCTTCTTGAAACTATCAACAGCCATGAGCGATTGCGCAGATTGAATTTCGTTCTGGAGAATGAGTTGCTTAAGATTCATTCCAAATTAGGGAAGGATGGCAAACGCTCTCCACGAAGGAAAATCTCATACCGGGACCCCAAACAAAAAATCTTTCCCCCAGGATTGAGTGCTCGTAAAGAAGACCAACCCAATGAGATAGAGGAATTGAGAAAAAAGGTAGATCAGGCCGATATGCCCAAAGACGCGGAAGAGAAAGCCCTCAAAGAAATCGAACGCTTGGAGGCAATGCCTCCCATGTCTGCCGAAGCGACAGTCTGCCGCAACTATTTGGATTGGCTTATTTCCCTGCCCTGGAACAAAAAATCTAGGGAAAAAAGAGATATCGAAGGAGCCAAAAAGATATTGGATGATGATCATCACGGCCTGACAAAGGTCAAAGAAAGGATCCTTGAATATCTCTCCATCCGCCAGTTAGTCAAGAATCCAAAAGGTGTGATTTTAGGATTGATTGGTCCCCCTGGTGTAGGGAAGAGTTCGCTCGGAAAATCTATCGCCCGGGCAACCGGTAGAAAATTTGTGCGTCTATCTCTCGGAGGGGTAAGGGACGAGGCTGAAATAAGGGGGCATCGGCGAACCTATATTGGCGCCTATCCTGGACGAATCATCCAGATGATCAAGAGGGCGGGAACCAAAAATCCGGTTTTTTTACTGGATGAAGTGGACAAGATGAGCATGGATTTCAGGGGAGATCCTGCCTCCGCGCTTATGGAAGTGCTGGACCCTGAACAGAATAGCACCTTTCTCGACCATTATATCGACACCGATTTCGATCTCTCACAGGTAATGTTTATAGTAACGGCCAATATGCAAGAGCCTATTCCCAGGCCGCTCCAAGATCGGATGGAGATGGTCCGGATTCCCGGTTACACCGAATACGAGAAACTCCAGATTGCCAAGCATTTTCTCCTCCCCAAGCAAAAAAAGGCCCACGGTCTACGGGATTCCATGCTCAAGATCTCGGATAAGGCTCTGCAAAAAATTATTCGTGAATACACAAGAGAAGCGGGGGTCAGAAATTTAGAGCGGGAACTCACATCCATTTGCCGCAAAGTGGTTAAGAAGGTCGTCTCTAAAGGGAAGGATCATGTCGAGAGGGTCACTCCGAAAACCCTCGAAAAATTTCTCGGTATTCCCAGATTCAGGCGCTCAGAGATCGATAAAAAAGATGAAATCGGAGCGGCGGTCGGGATGGCATGGACAGAATTCGGCGGGGAACTTCTCACCTTTGAAGTCACCAAAGTTCACGGAAAAGGAAATTTTACCCTAACCGGTCAATTGGGAGAAATCATGCAAGAATCGGCTCAGGCTGCCTTCAGCTACGTGCGAAGCAAGATGTACGAATGGAATATAGCCAGAGATCTCCACAAAAATTTTGATATCCATATTCATGTTCCTGAAGGTGCCACTCCCAAGGAAGGTCCTTCGGCCGGAATCACGATAGCCACTTCGATCATATCTTTGCTGACAGATATCCCGGTTTCTAAAAAAGTGGCCATGAGTGGCGAGATCACCTTGAAAGGAAAAGTCTTGCCCGTTGGTGGCATAAAGGAAAAATTGCTGGCCGCTCACAGAGAGGGGATAAAGGTGGCCGTAATTCCCCAAGACAACAGACCCGATCTCAAGGACATGCCCAAAAATGTTAAAGATGATCTGAAAATTCATTTTGTTGAAACTATGGACGAGGTTCTGAAGATCGCATTGGTAAGAGAACTTCCTAAGGATGGCAAAAAAGATAAAATGGATGTTTCATCCAAGGTGGCCAAGGAGGAGGAACCACAAGAGCCGCCTTTGACACACTGATAACACAGGATTTTATAACTTACACTAATTCTCGCAAAAGAGGTATAAAAATGAAAGAGTTCAATTTGGCTGAAATGGAAGAAAAAAAATTGGAAGAACTTTATAGTATCGCTGCAGAAACGGGCTTAACGAAGAAAGACATCGAACATTCGAAAAAGCAGAATCTTATCTTCAAAATCTTAGAGGCCCAAGCAAAGAAGAATGGATTGCTTTTCTCCGAAGGCGTTCTGGAGTGTTTGGATGATGGATTCGGATTCCTCAGGGCTCCGGAGTTCAGCTATCTTCCCAGTCAGGATGATATCTATGTTTCCCCTTCGCAAATCAGAAAATTTCAGCTTCGCACTGGAGATACTATCTCGGGCATAGTAAGACCCCCAAAAGAGGGAGAAAAATATTTTGCCTTGATCAAGATAGAAGCCATTAACTTTGCCCATCCGGATGTTGTTCTCAAATCCAGAAGAAACATTCAATTCGAAAGCCTTACCCCTCTCTATCCATTCGAGAAAATTAAACTTGAAGATGGGAATGGGAAAAATCTGAACGCAAGGGTGATGGATATGTTGACTCCCATCGGAAAAGGTCAGAGAGGTTTGATCGTCTCTCCTCCAAGGGCAGGAAAGACGACTCTGCTCAAAACGATCGCTAAATCTATCGAGAAAAACCACCCTGAAGTCTTTTTGATCGTTCTGTTGGTGGCGGAAAGGCCAGAAGAAGTGACTGACTTCCAGAGGACAGTTCAAGGCGAAGTTGTTGCCTCAACTTTCGATGAACCCCCGGCACGTAATGCTCAAGTGGCCAACATTGTCCTGGAAAAAGCCAAACGTCTCGTCGAGCTCAAAAGGGATGTTGTCATTCTCTTGGACAGCATCACCCGGTTGGCTAGGGCCCATAATGCCATCATCCCTCCTTCTGGAAAGGTCCTCTCTGGAGGAATCGATGCCAATGCTCTGAATAAACCAAAGAAATTTTTCGGGTCAGCTCGAAAGATCGAAGAAGGCGGAAGCTTGACGATAATGGCGACAGCTCTGATCGATACAGGAAGCCGTATGGACGAAGTCATATTCGAAGAATTCAAAGGCACGGGAAATTTGGAAATCAATCTTGACAGGCGATTGGTGGACAAGAGACTCTTTCCCGCCATCGATATCAACCGTTCGGCTACACGAAAAGAAGAACTTTTGATCGAGGAAAAGGATTTGAACCGCATATGGATCCTGAGGAAAGTTCTGAGTCAATTGAGCGAAGTGGAGGCCATGGAATTACTGGTCGAGAAAATGTCAAAAACGAAAACGAACATGGATTTCCTCGATGCGATGAGCAAGGGGCTCTAATTCCTTCTTATCAACTGAAAATTTATCCCTGAAAGTCGGCGGTTAATCTCTATCTTCATTGCCTATAGTCCTACCCCTATGGGGAGCAACTCCCGCTTGAATTCTCGAGTATGGTTTGAGCTTCATGTCGAAGAATGCAACCGAATATCTGGATTCTCCGTATTATTTTATAAGCCATTTTCATAGAACGGAAGTTTATGTAAAATAGAAAGAGTGTGTGAGTAGGGGAGAAAAGCGGAGTATTAAAGCCTGTACATGGGAATAACTGGATAAAGGGAGGAATCGGGAAAATGAAGAAAGCTATTGTTTTGATGCTAGGGATATTTCTATTATCCAATGTTGAATGCGTTACCCAGAAAAACAGAAAAGCCGAAGAGGAGAGGGGGGCTACTGAAAAGGAAAATCTGGTTAAACAAGAATTTTTGGAAGAAAAAAAGCCCTCTTTTCATGTCGAGGAATGGGAAAAGGGCCTGAATGAAAGACAGCCTCCCGTGCTCATCATGGATGCCATGGGTGTAAGGCCGGGAATGATTGTCGGAGAAGTGGGGGCTGGATCAGGAAGAATGACCATGTGGCTGGCCGAACGCGTCGGAGAAAAAGGTATGGTCTATGCGAACGACATCGACAAGGAAGCCTTAGAACAACTCCGGCAACGATGCAAAAGAGATGGATTCAAAAATGTGAAAACAATCGTGGGAAAAATGGAAGATCCGGAGCTTCCCATCAATACTCTAGATATCGCTTTTATGATCAATGTCTACCATCACGTTGGTAATCCAGTTTCCCTAATACGTAACATTCACCCGAGCCTGAAACCTGGCGGGATCCTGGCTATCGTGGAGTGCGATCCTCACAAAGTGGATTGGGGAGAAGAGCATGGTTGTGCATCGAAAGACGAGATGATCGATAATCTAAAAAAAGCTGGATTTGAGGTAATAAGGATAGAATTATTTTTGGGGGAAGACAACCTTTATATCGCAAAACCGATTATTTCCTTTTAATTCTGATTTTACAGCCGGTGTCTATGTAGGCTCTGTCAAATTCAAGCCCGCAGTGTTCAGCTCGGTTTTTCATTATATACGAGAAGAGTTCGGTATATTCTTCAAAGGAAAATTTCGGGGTGGCGTGCCCTCTCTTCAGAACTTCTAAAGCCGCAAACGGAGAGCATTCGACCTCAGCCTCGTCGTAATCGGCAGAAATGACAGGGCATTGGGATCTGTAGAAATTGGATTCCATAATGACAAAATACAATGCGAACAGGGCTGCCCCTTCGATGAAAGGAAGCCAGGCATCCATGGCAACCTTGTAGCCAGGACCATCCAAGAAGGAATTTCGTGCCTGCTCCTCACCGAATTTATCTTTGAGGTAAAAATAAACCCAGATCCAGAAGTTCAAATCCGTTTCGGCGTTCATCCATTTCCGTTTTTCTTCGGGAATTTTGTATATGTTTTTATAGGGAAGCTTGGGTATTGAATACAGGGGAAAAAGTATTCCTTCGTTGTGGCAGATCTTCCATTGTCCATTTTCCTTAATCAATGTGAATACAAAAAGATTTTTAGCCAGGTTGATAGTGAGCTCGACCTTTGCCTTTCCGCTTCACAGGATTTTCAGATGCCCAATCTCCATGGGCATAGAAGCTTTGTATCGGCTGTAGACCTGAGCCAGAGATTCATAGAAACCCTTGAAAAAAGGATAAAAATCTTCAGTTGTGATCTTTTCAGGCAATATTTCTTCTCTCAGGATTTTCCGTGTTGATCGTTGTCCTCGATTCCATCGACTCCAGCTGTATAGTGGAGCTCCCAGCCGCTGATCTGGGGGAGATTCTGCATCGGTTTCGTTAAAAGACTTCCTTGTATAGCCAGTAGATAAAACCAAGGGTGTACACAATGATCAAAATCCAAACGATGATCGAGACAGTATCACTGAGGCGTCTCAGGAATGGGGTGCGGTTCTTTTCGCTTTTTCCGAATTGGGAAATGGCATAAACCAGAACAATGATGACCAGAAAATACAACCATCTTCGCATGAGAGAATAACTTTTTTATAAACCACGAAGGCCAAAGGCATTATTGAAAAAATGCCGTTGTTAGTCAAGACATCTGAAAAGGGAATTAATGTTCCCAGCGAACCCTGTATTTATGAATGAAGAGATACCCTTCCTCATTTTCTTCGATGGAATACACCCTATCTTTTTTCCAGATGCTGATATTTATCCTTGATGGGAATGAAGCGATATACCGTCCCTGGGGATCGAACACATCGTGTATGAATTCGTCTTTGCCGTTTCCTTTCTGAAAAGTCCGTACGACGATCCGGCCTTTCTCATCCAGAATAAAGGACTGAAACGGGGGAAACGTGTCGGGAAACTCCATCATCTCCTTAATATTGATACCGCCCACATTCGGGACACCACCCAATCTGTCCAACATTTCTTCTATATCTTCTTCTGTGACTTTCTGCCGCTCATATTCCTTTCGTATACTTTTCAGGTGTTTTCCCTCGGGGGAATAGACCTTGATTTCATAATCCTGATTTCGACCGTAATAGATGTTATCGGAATTGTCTAGTTGGTAAATCGATATCATTTCCATAGGATTAATTTTGTTGCCCGAGCCGGGGAGAGGCATAGGAAATTCGATTTTATCCAGAGTAAATAAAGGTTCGAGCTCTGAGTCGAATTTTATGATCTCGAAGAACATATTCTGGCCTTCGAGCTTGAGTTCTCTCCCCAGATAATTTCCCTGATGGTCCATGATAAGGCCGACCATGGTCATCTTATCGGCAAAGGATAAATGACGGATATATTTTCCTTCCTTAGTGAAATACACCAGCTTCTTCGATAAACCGTCATCCACCACCAATTCCTGAGCGGGGGAAAGATGGATCCCGGATGCCATCTGGAATTCTGCCGGACCCTGCCCCTTTTCTCCGAATAAACGGACGAACCGGCCTTCATCATCAAAAACTTTAACTTTTTGCTCTTTGAAATCGAGGGCAAAGATCGATCCCTCATCATCCACCACAAAACCGGTCAGTTGGGAGAAAGATTTTTCTGGATCATCTGATTCGCCGATGACGCTTTCTAGCTCGAAACTCACGTCGGACGGACTCTCTGTAGGAGGATTCGGTTTTTTTCCGTTTTGGATTATTTGGACGCCATCGACGGTTTTGACCTCCTGCTCCAGAGCATAGGGAACGAACCCGACGGCAAGGATGAAAAATACTATCAAACGCCTCATCTTTTTCATAATACTCCTCTATTCTTCACTTCCATTATACGGAATTCCTCTCTTTTAGTTAAAGAACTGACTTTTTATCCAAGGCATCCCGATTTACGGTTCAATTTTTTTTGAAAACCAGGCCGGCTAACGAACCAGCCTGACTGTTTGTTCATCTATCATGAAAATTAGGCTGTTTCCTTCTCTTTTTTTCGCAAAACGATTAGAATAGCACAACATGAAAAAATTAAGAAAATATGGAAAGCCTCCTATGAAAATTGCCGTTATCCACGGGGGGCCTGGTGCTCCCGGAGAAATGGCTCCTGTGGCTCGTAAGCTATCTTCTATTAAGGGCGTTCTGGAACCGTTCCAATCAGCCATGACAATCGAAGGTCAAATAAAGGAGCTCAAGGAAGTTTTAGAGAAAGGAAGAGATCTTCCTTTGATACTGATTGGCTGGTCGTGGGGCGCTTGGCTTGTTTTCATCTTTGCCTGTCGATATCCTACTTTCGTTAAAAAAATCATTCTCATCGGAAGCGGGCCGTTCGAAGAAAAATATGCTCGAAATATAATGCAAACCCGTTTGAGTCGAATGACTGAAAAGGAAAAATACGAAGTGCTTTTCATCATGAAAATATTAGATGATCCAAGCATCGCGGATAAAAACGAGATTCTGAAGCGGTTCGGAAAGATAATTTCTAAGGCAGATGCCTACGCTCCTTTAGCCCACAAGTCAGAAATATTGGAGTGCCGGTATGATCTATATCGTACTGTTTGGAAACAAGCCTCTCAATTGAGAAGCAGTGGCCGGCTCCTTGGATTCGGAAAGAGAATCAAATGTCCTGTCATCGGTATTCACGGTGACTACGACCCACATCCCTTTGAAGGTGTCAAAAATCCTCTCTCCCATGTCCTGAAAGACTTTCGTTTTATCCTTCTGGAAAAATGCGGCCATCAACCTTGGATCGAAAAGTATGCCAAAGAGAAATTTTTCGAGACCCTTAAGAATGAAGTTCGGAGGTAATTGAAAAGCGATTGAATTCTTTGCCGAAGCAGGCCATTCCATCTCGATTCCTTTAAATGAGAGAAGCGGAATCGAGGACTGAAAGGAGATAGAATACGAGAAAATGGATATTGTTAAACAACTCGCTTTACAGCTCAATCTCCGACCAGAACAAGTCGCTAACACCCTGGAGCTAGTGAGAGAAGGGGCAACTGTGCCCTTTATTGCCCGTTACAGGAAGGAACGAACGGGGAATCTAGATGAGAACCAAATCCGCGGTATCGAAAAAGGCTACGTGTATTTTACGAAACTTGAAGAAAGACGCCAATCCATCCTTGAATCCATAAAGGCACAAGATAAGCTCGTACCTGAACTAGAGGAAAAAATAAAGAATGTGACAAACAAGACGGAGTTGGAAGACCTCTATCTGCCTTTCCGACCCAAAAAAATGACTAGAGCTTCAAGAGCTCGTGAGGCAGGATTAGTGCCTCTGGCTAGTTGGCTGCGAGAACTCCGGGAGGACTCTGCAAACCTTTTAGCACGGGCAGGAGAGTTTATCAACGATGAAAAGGGTTATGCCACTCCGGAAAAGGCGCTTCAAGGAGCTTGCGACATTCTGGCCGAAGAACTGGCTGACCACGCTGAATTTCGTAAATGGCTTAGGGAACTTGCGGTAAAAGAAGGATTCCTATCATCCAGGCCGCGAAAGGAATATACCGAACAGAAATCAAAATACCAGATGTATTATAATTTTAAAGAAAAATTGGACCATATTGCCTCCCACAGGCTGCTCGCTTTGCTTCGAGGAGAGAAGGAAAAAGTTTTGAGCCTCAAGCTCGAACTGCCCGACGAAAAAGCTTTGGGTTTTCTGGAGTCGGCCTTTGTTCGTTATCCTCACGGAGCCGCTGCCCTCCTCCTGAAAGAGATTGTCAAGGATAGCTATGCACGCCTGCTTTTTCCGGCTATAGAGACGGAAATCCGACGTGAGCTTCGCGACAAGGCCGAGCAAGAAGCTTGTGAGGTCTTCGCGGAGAATTTACGTGACCTCCTCCTGGCTCCGCCGGCTGGCCACAGACCGGTTTTAGGTATCGATCCCGGATTCCGTACTGGGTGCAAGATCGCTGCTTTGGAAGAAACAGGAAGATTCCTGGAACACCAGACCATCTATCCTCACCCGCCACAGAATGAAAAAGAGGAGGCAAAAGAGATCATTCTCAGAATGATTGAAAATTACAAAATTGAACTGATCGCTGTGGGCAACGGAACCGCTGGCAGAGAAACGAACGATTTTATCCGCAAAACAATAGCAGAGATCAATGAGGACAGACGGCCCCTCTGTGTCATGGTCAGTGAGGCAGGTGCCAGCGTGTACAGCGCATCGGAGGCAGCGGCTGAGGAATTCCCGAATTTCGATGTCACCGTACGCGGCGCTATCTCTATCGGACGCAGATTGCAAGATCCGCTGTCTGAGCTCGTCAAAATCGACCCCAAATCGTTAGGAGTAGGGCAGTACCAACACGACGTGAATCAGACGACCCTGAAGGCTGTACTGGAAGAAGTGGTGGAAAGCTGTGTCAACCTCGTCGGCGTTGACCTTAATCTGGCCTCGGCAGAGCTTCTCAAATACGTGTCCGGTCTGAACCGGACGACAGCGCTGAATATTGTAGCCTTCAGGGACGAACGTGGGGCTTTTACCTCTAGGGAGGAATTGAAGCTCGTCTCTGGTATAGGAGAGAAGGCCTTCGAACAGGCTGCCGGATTTTTAAGGATTCCAGGCGCACCTAATCCCCTCGATAATTCGGCCGTTCATCCTGAACGCTACGCCCTTGTTCAGCAGATGGCTCTCTCTATCAATGCTTCATTGGAAAAAATCATAGGGAATAGAGAGATCATCCGGAATATTCCTCAAGAACGGTTCATCTCCGAGGATATCGGATTCCCCACTATCCGGGATATTCTTGCGGAGCTTGAAAAGCCAGGACGGGATCCGCGTCGGGAATTCCAGTATGCCCGTTTCTCTGAAGAAGTCAGGGGTATTACCGACCTTGAAGAGGGAATGGTGCTCGAAGGCACAGTGACAAACGTTACCAACTTTGGGGCCTTCGTGGATATCGGCATTCATCAGGAAGGTCTGGTCCATATTTCTCAGATCGCGGATTGTTTTGTGAATGATCCCCATGATTTCTTAAAGGCCGGACAGATCGTCAGGGTCAAGGTGGTTAAAATAGATGCGGACCTCAATCGGGTTAGTCTGTCTCTAAAAATCTAGAGCTGAAAGAAAGGAAATACTCCCAAGATGAATTAATGAACAATTACGACCGAGACATACTCTCTTCCCAAAAATCGAAAAAATGCTATGAGATTACCTCCCCGCTAATTCAGCAGTACCTACAGGCGAAGATCGAATTTGTCCTGGAGATACCGAAAAGGTCAACTCTCGAGTTAAGCCGGGATCAAAGAATGTTAAAAATCTCAGAATAAAACTGGGGATTCAGGGTACAAGAACGACCTTCCCGATATTTTTTCCTTTCTCGAGGTAACGGTGAGCCTCAGCCACCTCCTCAAAAGTGAAGCTCCTATCCACATAAGGTCTAATCCAGCCCTCATCCACCCCTTTCATGATCTCCTTCATCCACGTACGCATCCTTTGCTCATCCCCCCACATGTGGCCGATGTTCACACCGAAGATCCCTTTGTTCGCATTCATCAGTCTCACCGGATGAAAGCGGGGCATCTGCAAAACCGTCTTCACGAGATTGAACTTCACACCCAACTTTGTACGGGTCGCCGTCGAAAGACCGAAGAGACCGAGACGGCCCGTCCGGCTGAGCGCCCTATAGCTTCTCCAGGTATTTTTGCCTCCGATAGGATCGATGATGACCTCGACACCTTTTCCCGCGGTCGATTTCATTATTTTCTGTAGCCAATCCTGAGTTCGATAGTCGATCACATAATCCAGCCCTTTTTCCTTTAGAAACGCATGCTTCCATGCGCTCGCTGTCCCGAAAGTCACGGCGCCGATATGTTTCGCTATTTCGAGAGCCGCGAGTCCCACTCCGCCTCCTGCATTATGGATTAAAATTTTCTCTCCCTTTTTTAATCCACCCATCACGACCAGCATTTGATATGCCGTGAGATAGTTCACAAGAATGGCCGCGGCTTGTTCGAAGCTTAACGATTCAGGCTTTTCAGTCACAAAAGATTGGGGCGTTACCAATTTTTCGGAATATCCACCAAACTGAGCAGCTGCGATTACCGATCTCCCGACCAGACCGGGATCCACGCCTTCTCCTACCGATTCTATTTCACCGGAAATCTCATAACCCACCACACATGGTTTTTTCGGAGCATCGGGATATATCCCTTTTCGGGCCATTATATCCGCAAAATTGATGCCGGACGCTTTAACCTTGATTTTGACCTCGTCTCTTCCAGGAGATGGCTCTTCCACTTCTTGGATTTTTAAAACACTCACGTCACCTGACTTGGTCATCACAATCTGCCGCATTGGCTATTCTCCTCATTTTTTTGTAAGGGTTCTTCCCTTTGCCGTCATGCATCGATTTCTTTGCTGATACGACCGCAGAAAGTTCGTTCTATCGTCTCACGCAAATGTCAGGTTAATATAAGACAGAAAGTAGGGCTTAACCGTCTATCACTTTGTATTTGACGATTTGAATGAGCTCATCGGGATCCTTTTCGCGGACAAAAAGGGAATTCCCTTGGATGCTCATCAGGGTTCCTTCTGTCTGGAGATAAAAACAATCGACATATTGCCCTTCGAGATTAAAAACGTCGAAAAGAATGCCTTTTTTTTCGTCTTTCTGAGAGGTGCGTACCCACAGATTGTCTTCGTACATGAACAAACCGTTGATGTCATTGAGGTATTCTGATCCGGGAGGTTCATGTCTTTTGCCCTCGATAATGATGGCTGCCCCGCCTTCGCCCTTAGGCCGCTTAATCCTTTTATAGCTTCTATTGAAATGGCAGAGGAGACTTTGGGATTCGCAGTCATAAAGATGCACCATGTATTCCTGGGTGTGTGAGATAAACAGGTATCGATCTGGATAAGGGACCGAAAGCACGCTGCACCCACTAGCCCAGGCTCCTCCGGCGACCAGGGCCTTCAGGGGAAAAGAGATAAGTTCCCTCTGTTCATTTGTTTTTTCTGAAACTTCGATGAGCATATAGGGGATTTCCAATACTTCGGGCTTTTCAGGACGGGAAGGGATTCCGGATTTGAGGAGGTAGAATTTCCCGTCAAGATAAAGCTGAAGATCTGCACGGGAGCCCATCGTTTGGAGAGACAGCTCTTTGATGAGTTCTCCTTGGTGATCGAACCAGACTATTTTGTTCGGGTAGTTGTTGTGTACGATGAGGGTGTTTTCGAGGACGATAAAATGGCTTACATAATTGAGCTCTCCAGGACCCTGTCCCTTTCGAAAGAAATTGCGTATGAAATTTCCTTTTTTATCAAGGTGTATGAGCTGTTCACGATCGTAAAAGAAATATGATCCATCCGGTGCCATTTTTATTTCTCCTGGATATTGCAGGAAAAATTCTCCGCTTTTGTCCGTGATTCTCAATTCTTCTTGGAGTTTCAGGACTCGGCCGGCGTTTTTGCTCAGAGGTTTTTCAGGGCTTTTGATGATTTCTTGTGAAAAACCAGTTTTGAGAAGAAGGAAGATAAAACTTAACACAAGCAAAAATTTTTTCATTCAACTTCCTCCGCGTCCAAGGCGTAATGTCCCAACTTGAAATATTCTATATCATGACATTATGCAGTATTATGAAAGATTTTTCTTATCGAGTAAATACTTGATGAATTAAGGCCTTTTTTCGATGACAATTTCCTCGGAACGAACACCTCCTCGAGTCGATGTGTATTTCACGGTGCATTCGATTTTATCTATTTCATTCAAGCGGAGTCTAAAAATCACTTTTACCTTTCCGTTGCCCGGAATGCTGCCGATTTCGAAATATGGCTGATCCTTTTCCGGTTCGAGTATTTCGACCTTGGGCTTTTCCGTTTGTTCTGATGGCTGCCCGCTTCTCCTTCTTTCTCCGTACATTCCCCCACCAAATCTTCCCCTCCTTTCATCTCGGCGGGGGAGCATGCCTTCCGGAAATTCAAGCGTGATCCTATCTGGCCTTACGATCTTGACCAGCTGTGCCTGTTTGAGGGCTGTCGGGAGAACTCCTTTATTTTCAAGTTCCACTTCTATGGTGAACTCCCCATCCTTACCTTTAACCTCGGGCTCATGCATCACGACTTGCGGCAGGCTGCCGGCCAGCATCAAATTGAACCGTGCCTCTTTTTCCGCCCACTTCTCGAGAAGCTCCGGTGGAGGATTCTGCCTGTAGAATTTGCCGTCCCATCCGCCAACTTCTACCTCGCCGTAGGCAGGATGGATCACTTTTGTCCATCCCTGGTAACGGTTCACCAGAAGCTCTTTATCATTGAACTGTAACCTATCCCACTCATCCGTTTGGCCGTCTCCGTCATAATCACCGACGCGCCCCCCGTTCCACAGTTCATCCCCGTACCAGATAGCCCCATAATACCAATATCCAAAATCCGGGCTGTGCCCGAAAAGAGGTCTTCCCCGGCCATAATCATCGTAGACATCGCCGGCTCGCTCATATCCAGTGATCTCTCGGCCCTTTTTGTCAAAATACTTATACAGTTCCAGGTCCTCAGGAAACATCCGTTCCTCGCTGGGGGATGTCGATGGCGGCCTGAGATGCATCGGAACCGTCGTATCCATGGTGTTCATAACGGAGATGTTTGGATGCTCGAGCAAAAAAAGCACAAGGGAACGTGTCTCTATCTCGGACAAAGGGAACGCGCCGGCTCCCCGCTGGGTGAAACCTCGGCCCGTTGCCTCTTCCATCGGACGCCAATTCTCCGGATAATTTCTATGAAGGTCGAGGCCGCCAATCCCGTCTTCGTTGATTCTCCCATCTCCGTCGTTGTCAATACCCTCGGACATGATGGTATAATTACCCTTTCCATCCTCGGCAAATTTCATCAGACGACCCTTTGGGTCACGGGGATCGATCACGAAATCTCCTTCTCCCATCGGTACTTTTATGCGCATCTGTCGGCTCCATCCATCCCCATCAAGATCTTCAGCGGGATCCTCATCCAGAAGGCCGTCGCCGTCGTTATCATAAGGGCGAACGGTGCTGCGAAGGGTTTGGGCGGTTTCGAGATAAAGCAGGCTGCCGTCGGGATTGTTTTTAGGCCGAAAATAAAAAGCAAAATTGTCCAGCAAGCGGGTGATTTCTGGATCTTTCCCAAAGTTTATCAGCATGTGATGAAGCATCCAAAAAGCCGATTCAGCGGCCGTTACCTCGCCGCTGTGCCGGTTCCCGTCGATAAACATAGCCGGCTTATCCGTGTCTTTCCCTGTCTTTTTGTTTGTCACCGTGAGCTGGTAAATATCGCGGCTACCAAAACTTTGGGCTACGACATAAAGATCGACAAGTTCAGGGTACTGTTCCGCCCACTTTTTAAACCACCAGACCATCTCGGTATAGGTATGGTAATGCTGAAAATCCATCACTCCATCTTGGAGTGGTACTGTCTCCTTATAAAAGCTTCTAGGGAAAAAACTCGGGCCGTGCCGGTATCCTGCGACCGTCCAGTATTTCGATCCACTTTTTTCCTGGGGCTGATTCTGTGCCACTGTCGGACTCAAGGTAAAAGCGATCAAGCAGAGAACCGCTGCAATAAGCCTAAATCCATCTTTTGTCTTCTTCATTTTTATCTCCTCTTTTCAATGGTGTGAATACGATATCACTTGGCATGAATAGAGTAAATCATTAATTTTTGAGATGAGTTACAATAAAGATTGGATACAGTCTTGACTCATAAGCCCAAAGAAAATGAACATCCTATTGCTCAGTAGTCGCTGGTCATGATGAATAAGGGCTTATAATTGAAGCTTTTATAATAGGGCCTGAGCCTATCCGTGTTGTAATATTTGGCCACGTCTACCACTTTTTTAGTGCTGGTGACTGCTTCTATCGGAACATTATCGTATTTCCCCCCTCTGAGGCTGACCAGGCGGCCCGATGTGCCCTCCAGTATGAGATCCAATGCCAAGTTTCCAAAAGCCATGGGCACGATGGAATCAATAGCATCGGGATCGCCGCACCGCACCAGGTAGCTTAACCTCTGATTGATTACATTGATACGTCTGCCGTTGTTGTATTTGACGGAAAGCTCCTTCAAATGGCTGGAAACGAGATCTCCAATGCCTCCCAGTTTTTTGTGCCCGTACATGTCCAGTTCTTTTCCCTCAAAAATCATCTCCCCGCCTTCGAACATAGCTCCTTCCGAGACCAAAACAACTGAGTAGCGGCTTGGATTGGTTTCCCTATCCTTTGTCAGGAGCTCGCAGAGCCTTTCTATATTGAATTTATGTTCGGGGATGACGCACCTGTTGGCAGCCCCTGCCATTGTGGGCAGAACCGCTGTGAAACCCGCATAGCGACCGAAAACTTCGATCACCAGGAATCGTTCATGGGAACCCGCGGTCGTTCTTAGAGCATGAGTCAAAGAAATCGTCCGTGTAACACAGGTGCTGAAGCCTATACAGTAATCCGTACCTGGGACATCGTTGTCCATCGTTTTTGGAATACCGATCACCTTGATTCCTCGCTTATGCAGGAGAGCCCCGTAGCTCAGGGTATCATCTCCACCGATGGGGATAAGATAATCGACGCCTAAAACATCGAGGTTCTTAAGCACTTCGTCTGTCAAATCGTTTGTCTTTTCCTTGTATCTCTCCCTTAGATGCTCTGGGACATTGACATCTGGAATGTTGCTCGGGCGGGTGCGGGAAGTATGGAGGAAGGTGCCTCCGGTCCTGCCGGCTTTGTTGACAATCTCTTCGGTCAACAATTGGCAGTGGACATTATCGGGGCAGGCCATGTCCCTGTTCATGTCGATCAGGCCGGCCCAGCCTCGCCGGATTCCGATAACCTCGTATCCTTCCCGGATTGCCCGGATAGTCACTGCCCGGATGGCTGGATTCAATCCTGGAACATCACCACCTCCGGTGAGGATTCCTATTCTGCCTTTTAACTTTTTAATGTTGGCCATGTTCGACTCCTAAATCGCACACCTTATTTTCATCTTTATTAAACAATAAAATTACGCTTAGAATGTTCGAATGTCAATCGCAGGAAGAGTGGCCGCAACTTTGGATGATGAATGAGTTCTCATTAAGCTTGGAACATCTTATAATATCTATGAAACAAGATGTCATTTCTACGTTTTTTCAAGAAAATAAAGATAAGGTGGTGGATTCTTATAACGGCTTTGATCCTTGTGGCAGTTTGTGGAGGTCGGATTTATTTCGGCCTGCCTGATGTGAAAAAATTAAAGATCGACAATCCAAACACAACAGCCTTGATGGAGTTACGCAAGGAACAAGCCGGGAAAAAAGGGACCAAGTTTAGCGTTAAACAGGATTGGGTGTCATTCAAGGATATCCCTCAGCATTTAAAGGATACGGTTAGGATTGCAGAGGATGCCGGATTTTACTGGCATAAAGGGATCGACTATGAGGAACTCAAGGAAGCGATAAAAAAGGACATCCAGGAGAGAAAGTTCGTACGAGGCGCTAGCACTATCACACAGCAGCTGGCAAAGAATCTTTATTTGAGTACAGAGAAAAGTCTCTTGCGCAAGATCAAGGAATTTTTAATTGCCCGAAGGCTGGAAAAGGCTTTGGGCAAAGACAGGATTTTTGAACTTTATCTGAATCTTATCGAACTGGGTCCTGGCGTTTTCGGTGTACAGGCCGCCTCGAATCGATATTTCGGCCATTCTGTCGATGCCCTCAGCCTGGAAGAAATCGTGCGTCTGACCGCCATTATCCCGCGTCCGCTCACTACAGATCCGAGAGGAGACAGTTCCTGGCTCCGGTGGCGCTGCCGTTGGCTCCTCCACAAGCTTCTTCTGTATAAATACATCAGCGAGGAGGAATATCAAGAGATGGCGAACATATTCTCCGAACATCCTTGATGTTCATTGCTCTAGCCCTTATCCACTCACAACCTATAAATACGATTTTTCATTCGGAATAAATTTTCAGTCCAAATCTTCGATATCGAAAAAAACGATGATTAAAAATGAGAAAAACTTGACAAGCGCCCAAAGATGTTGTATATTTCTAACATATTGTTAGTAAATTATAACATTGGAGGTCGAAATGAAGTCATCTTGGGTAAAATATCTCGGATTTTTAGGATTTTTGGGCTTTTTGGGAATATTCACATCTAACCTCGGGTTCCTGGGTTTCTTTGGATTTTTCAGCTTTTTTTCCTACAGAAAAATTCTCAGCGATGAACGACTGGAAGAAAACGTCGATAAGGCAGGGAAGAATGCCTTCGTTGTTTCAATCCCGGTTTTTGCCCTTTCCACTATCCTGGTCGTCCTTCTAAAAGACCTTTCCATATACATCTATGCCTTTGTGGTCAGCATTGTGCTGCAGCTCTCCACTTTTTCCATTTCACTAAGAGTATATGAGAGGCGCGGGGGGAAGTGAAGGTGAGTTTCAGAACGAGAATCAAGGAATTCAGGGCCAGATACGACCTAACTCAAGAGGATTTGGCAAGAATGGTCAATGTCCGTAGAGAAACGATCGTCTATCTTGAAAAGGGAAAATACAACCCTTCACTGAAACTGGCTCATGACATCGCCAGTGCTCTTCGAGCAAATATCGAAGATCTTTTTATTTTCGAGGACGAAGAAAAAAAATAGGGCAAAGCCCTCTTTTACTCGTATCTCAATGACCTAACGGGATCAGCGATAGCGGCCTTGGTGACTTGAAAGCTGATCGTCGCAAGGGCGATAAAAAAAGCAATCGCAGCAGAGAAAAGGAAAATCCATAATTGCACAGATACGCGGTAGGCGAAGTTCTGGAGCCACTTCTGCATCAGGAAATAGGCGGCGGGCCAGGCAATGACATTGGCGATCAAAACCAAGAAAGCAAATTCTTTAGAGAGAAGCACAAAGATTCTTCCGATGGTCGCCCCGAGAACTTTTCTTATCCCTATTTCCTTGGTTCGTTGTTCTGCCATATAAAGCGACAGGCCGAACAGGCCGAGAGAAGCTATGAAAATAGCCAGAAGAGAAAAGATAGTGAAGATCTGACTGAGTCTTTCTTCACTCCTGTACAGTTTGTCGAAACTTTCGTCCAAAAAAGAATATTCAAAAGGATGGGCCGGATCCAGCTCTTTCCACTTTTTCTCGATAAAGGCCATTGTCCCGGCGATATCTTCCGGACTGATCCTCATGGCATATATATAAGTGTTCTGGGGCCATATATGAATGAAAAGGGGCGTGATTTCATCCTTCAGGGATTGGAATTGAAAATCTTTGACCACTCCTATGATTTTTCCCCTTTTATCATCCCATTCGATCTGCGTTTCCAATGGATTCTCGAGTTGAAGCTGATGGACGGCTGCCTCATTGACGATAAAAGCCTCATTCGCATCGGTGCTCATTTCCTTGGAAAAATCCCTCCCTTCAACGATCTCCATCCCCATGGTCTTCAGATAGTCATGGTCGGTGTAGATCATCCTGACGGTAATGGTTTTTTTCCCTTCTTCCGTTAATAGTTTTATAGCATCGCCGGCTATGACCCCTCCAGGGACTCCGATGGCTACTGTGGCGTTCAAAATATGGGGATTTTGCATCAAGTCGGCCTTTATCGCTTCCGAATTCTTCCTTAAAGAATTGTCTCTTATGGTCACGACCACCACATGCTCTTTATCGAAACCCAATTTTCTGTTTCGTAAAAAGTCGAGCTGGTCCAGGACTATGCCCGTGGCAATGATCAAGAATATCGATATCCCGAATTGAAAGATAACCAGTCCCTTTCTGAGGACCGACCTCCCCGATTTAGCTCCTGTGGATCCCTTCAAGACATTTGCCGGCTGATGTCGTGAAATAAAAAAAGCCGGGTAGCTCCCGGAGAGCATTCCCACGAAAAAGAGGATAAAAATAACCGACCCCACAAAAATGACGTTGCCCAGTTCCGTGATATCTATCTCTTTTCCGGTCAGGGAATTGAAAGAGGGAAGCGCGAATTTGACCATAATGAACGAAAGGACCAAGGCAAAAAAGCTGAACAGCAGCGATTCTCCTAAGAATTGTTTGACGAGCTGATTCCGGCTCGCTCCTACCACTTTTCTGATGCCGACCTCTTTGGAACGATGGGCCGAACGGGCTGTTGCCAAGTTCATGAAATTGACACAAGCAATAAAAAGGATGAAGACGGCGATCACCGAGAATATGTAGATATATTTGTTATCCCCATTGGGATTGATTTCATACTGAAGATGGGAGTGGAGATGGATGCTCTTGAGCGGCTGCAGACGGGAGGAGAGAGTGCTTCCCAGGATGGTCTTTACCTGTTGGGCTGCATGTTTTTGTATGAATCCCGGCAGTTTTGCCTGCAGCTCCTCTGCGGAAGAACCTTCTCGGAGCAAGAGATACGTATAAAATTCATGCTTGGCCCAACTTTGGAAATAGTTTTCTTGGACCGTCGGGATTTGTTCCTGGGTTATCATAGAGGCAAAAATATCGGCATGAAAATGAGAATTTCTCGGCATATCTTCCATGACACCGGTGACTGAGAAGTCTTCACCATTTATTTTCAACGTTTGGCTCATCGGTTCTTCGGAGCCGAAATATTTTAGTGCCATACTTTCTGAAATGACCATCGTATGGGGATTTTCCAGGGCCGTTTCAGGATTTCCTTTGACCAACGGAATGGTGAAGATACGAAAAAGAGATGCATCGGCGAAAATTATGCCGTCTTCATAATACTTTTTCTCGTCTTTCGACACCATCCTTTTTCTCCCCCGAAAAAACCTGACTGCATCTTCCACTTCCGGAAATTCGTTTTTCAATGTCGGAGCGAAGGGGGCAGAGGATAAAGCGAAATACCTGTTTGTCGGTTCGGGAATATCAAGACTATCGACCACTCTGTATATCCTGTCTGCCTTTTCGTGGTAGCGGTCAAAGCTTAGTTCATCCTGGACGAATAAAATGATCAGCATACAGCAGGCCATGCCGATAGCCAGCCCGGCGATGTTGATGAGAGAATAGATCTTGTATTTTTTGATATTCCTGAGAGCCGTCCTCAGATAATTGTTAAGCATGATCGATCTCCAATAGATATAATTTTTGAAATAAGACGGAGATAGTTTGACTATTTGGAAAATGTACCACAGCAAGGCTACTGTCTTACCTCGACGGTGGGAAACCCGATCAAACATCTCTCCGAAATCTCCGGCAAGATTTTCTTGATCCTCGAAAGGAACGATATTTTTAAGCAAAAGCTCAAGAATTCTTAAAGGATGATCCCTTCTTTTCATCAGATGATCACCTCGGCGTGGTGAACTTAAGGTAGCTTTCCCACAGCTCATCTGAGATCCTTTTGAATTCCCCCAACACTTCAAGTCCTTTCTCCGTAATCTTGTAGATCTTCTTTCTTCTTCCCCCTCGTCTAGCTGTGGCCTTGCCAAACCGCGATGAGATTAATCCGCTATTCTCAAGACGGCTCAAGGGAAGATGGACAGAGGTGAGGGAAACCCTTTTCCCGGTGATTCCAGAGAGATGATCTGCGATAGCGATCAGGTAAGCATCATCTTCGAGGTTCAGAATGGATAACATGATAAGTTCCTCTTTACGCGTTAGACTTTTCATTACGTCCCTCTGTTTTTCATTTCTTTCTAATTTCATGAAACATATCATTTAGTTATACGTTAGAAATCAAAAAAGGGTTCCCAAATATTATTTTTTAAGGAGTCAAAACAATCTTTCTGATCGTCTCTGTATGGTTGTCCTTTTGGAATCGATCCAGATATTTTATGTCTTTGATATGATTAAATATACTATTTTTATATTAATTATCAGGAATATTTGCTATAATTATGAAAAAATTTGACTCAAGGAGATCGACATGCCTGAAAAAGCACTTCATCCTGTACCGGAAGGGATTCATACCGTCACCGTCCATCTTTGGTTCAATGGAAACTGCAAGGAAGCCGTGGATTTCTACAAGCAAACATTTGGAGCTGAACTTACCGAAAAGCCAGTTCCGACGCCGGATAGAAAAGGTATTATGCATGCCATGTTAAAGTTGGGAAATTCGCATATCATGATGGCGGATGCCTGGCCCGGACACTGGGAGCAGGGACCCCGCCAAAATGCCACAGCTAGCTTATGGTGTTACGTGGAAGACTGCGATGCACTGTATAATCGGGCCGTCGAGGCCGGTTGCGAGGTTATGGAAGAGATGATGGACGCTTTCTGGGGCGATCGCAACGGAAAAATAAAGGATCCTTTCGGCCACTGTTGGTCATTTGCCAGTCAAAAATGGATTCTCACCCCAGAAGAGCTGGAGGAACGGATGCAGGAGTGGCTGAAGAGCATCAAGCCCTCTCAACCATAATTTCTCTTCTATCTTGAATCGATTATTTAAAATCTAAATCCTGGAAGCGGAGGAACAAACCGTTTTTTCTAAGATTGGACGTCCGCATGCGCACATCTATTGTATCGTATATGGACACAGGTGCGGCACAAAGATCACAGCTTTAGGGAGAATTATCGTCCGATTGCACCATGGCACATTTTTTGCCTGAATGAGTTCGAGTTGGCTCGATAAAAGCCATGAGATTCTTTCATGATAATAGGTGAATGAAATGTTTAAAAATCTAACGGTAATGGCTTTCCGTCATTTAAGGAAGAATAAACTAAATACTTTTATCAATATTTTTGGTCTAGCCACTGGAATAGCCTTAAGTATCGTTTCTTTTTTCTATATCCAAAATGAACTGTCATTCGATCGCTTCCATAAGAACATCGACACCATCTACGAAGTAAAGATGGTACTGGTTCTTCCTATGGGTCGAGCTGTTGCCGATCCCAAACCATCTCTTGCACACGTTCTCGAACGCCAATTTCCGGAAGTCATCAGGGCTGTCCGGCTGGAAAAAAAGAATTATGTTATCAAGCATGAAAATAAGATTTCCGAGGAGCAAGCCTTGGTTGCGGATCCATCTATTTTTGACATGTTCACCTTCCCTCTGAAATCAGGCAATGCCTCCGGGGCTTTTGAGGCCCGGCCTTCGGCTGTACTCAACGAATCCTTGGCTCAGAGATATTTCGGGAGTGAAGATCCGGTAGGGAAGGTCCTTTCCATCAGATTGGGTGATGAATTCAAAGATTTCTTCATCACCGGAGTATTGAAAGAAATCCCCTATACATCCAGCCTTCGTTTCGATTTATTGCTCAATATGGAAAATGTCTATGGAGCTTCTTTGACGGACTCCCAAAGAGGACAGGAAATCTCTTGTTTTATCCAACTGGCGAATCGAAATCAATCCAAATCCCTTCAGGAAAAGTTCAAGAGTACGATCGATATCCCTCTTCAGGATAAGTATTCTAAAGATAGCGGATACATCCTCCAGGCATTTTCCGATTTTCATTTAAAAAGCGAATTCGGTTCGCATGTTCTTGATCAGGAGAGTTCCATTAACTATTCCGTTATCCTTGTGACGATTTCCTTAATGGTCATGATGATTGCCTGCTTTAATTTCGTGAATCTTTCCATCGGGAAAGCTTCTGCGAGAATAAAAGAAATTGGAATTCGCAAGGTCCTCGGAGCCCAAAGAAAACAACTGATCAAACAATTCTTGTTTGAATCCTTGATGTACAGTTTTTTCTCTTTAGCTGTAGGATTCATGATCGTCGAACTTTCCATGCCAGTTTTCAACAGGTTGGTTCAGAAAAATCTCAGAATGGATGTCCTCTCCGATGTTTGGACCATTTTTTTCGTCATCGGATTGGTCTCTCTGATAGGGATTGCGGCCGGAAGTTTTCCTGCGCTTTTCTTGTCAAAATTTTCCTCTTTTGATCTCTTTCAGAAAAAGATAAAAATGTCTAGAAAAAACACATTCAGCCGATCTCTGATCATTTTTCAATTTGCCATATCCATTTTTCTGATTGTGTCAACAATCTTTATGAATAAACAAAAAAATTACATGCTCCATTCAAATCTTGGATACAATCCTGATCGGGTTGTGGTGCTGCCTATAGAAAATCTCAACACAGACTTCAAATCAAACGCCTCTTTTATTCAAACGCTCAAAAATAAACTTCTCCCTTATAAAATGATCGAAGGAGTCAGCGGGTCGGTCTATAACCTATTGGAAGGATGGATGGGCACCTATTTCATAAGAGCTGGCGGCGAGCAGAATCTGGTCGTTTATAATTATGTCGATCAGGATTTTATTACCACTTTGGGGATGAAGATTATTGCCGGGAGGAATTTCTCAGCAGATCATCCTTCGGACTATGAAGGATCGATCATTATCAATGAGTCGTTTGCTAAAAAACTCGGGATAGAATCCCCTGTGGGGCATCGTCTCTCCGAATTTTTCGAGACAGATTTTGACCAGGAAATCATTGGCGTTATCGAGGACTTCCACTCCCAGTCCTTGCATGCTCCTATCTATCCTGCTTTTATGGGAATGTCTGGCATGGATCTTGACTATGTTTTTATAAAAATCAAAGCTGGAAGAATCCGTGACGCCATCGACAGCATAAAAAAAGAATTCGAAGCCCTTACTCCCCAGATCCCCTTCGACTATTCCTTCCTGGATGAAGAGGTAGCCCGGCAATACGAGAGGGAGGAACACTGGATTCAGATGGTGGAATACGCCTCTTTATTTGCTATTATAATAGCCTGTTCTGGATTGATGGGACTTACACTCCAGGTCATTTTCCTTCGGACAAAAGAAATAGGAATCCGTAAAGTTCTAGGTGCGTCCGCTCATCATATTCTTGTTCTCATCAATCGGGAATTTTTCTGGCTTATCCTTGCAGCAAACATTATCGCTTGGCCGGCTGCTTATCTAGTCCTAACATTGATACTGAGAAACTATTCATTCCGGATTTCCTTAACGCCGTGGATTTTTCTTTTTTCAGGCCTGATCGCTTTACTTATGGCTGCATTCACGGTCAGCATTCATGCTTTGCAGGCAGCTCGAACCAACCCTTCCGAAACCCTGAAATACGAATAACACCAAGGCCGTTTTCATTCGAGAATTTATGTGTGTGTAGTTGTTTTTACAGCAAGGTAAGCTCGTGAAATGCTTCTTGCAATCGGTCGAGCAGATAAGATGAAATATCCACATTTCTTAAGGAATTCGATCAAGACGAAGACTGACGTGTGAAAGGGAAGGGCCATAAATATCGTTCGTGTCAAGGTTAGAATTAGAGAATCCAACCCCTTTCCTTTTCCTTGGAACACAGCCGATGACTACATGCCAATAGATGTCGCTAGGTAATAAATGCAAACCATATGCAGGAGGTGAACCAAATCGGCACGTATTCGTTCAACTCCCTCTACCATGGAAAGCTTGGCGATGGAGGGGGCCAGGATAAAGGCAGCCTTGCCTATCGCCAGCTCTATGAATAAACCTATATATCTCTAACGGTCCTCTAATCCTTTAAAAACTTGACGATTATACTATCCACAAGGTCTGATTGTACGACGGTTAAATCATGACCGGCAGCAGGTATTAGATCCGTCGTGATTTCAGGGGCTACATTGTTTAAGCGTGCTATGGCGTCATGGGCTGAATAGATCTTCTCGTTTTCTCCGACTACGAAAAGTGTTGGCACCTTGAGGTTTTGCCATTCGCTATCCGTCAAGACGGTCGGGCTAACCAGCATCTTCGGCTTGAAGCATCGCGCGCCCAGATAAATGCTCTCTTCCCAGTCCTCCATCCATAATCGGACGGCCTCATCTTTTTGGGACCAATCGACCATGATCCAGTTCATCATCACCTTGGTAAAGTGACGGTGAGGAATCAAGACGATGATCGAGTGTTTCAGGAAACCCCAGCTTAAGGGCAATACCGTGGAAGCCGGTGCCAGCATCACGATTTTGTTCAGTCTTTCAGGATGGTGAAGGGCATACTGGCTGGTCAGCCAGCCTCCATAAGACAACCCCATTAGGTTGATATCATCCCCGAGATTTAGGGCCGTGAATAACTCGTCCATCCAGCTGACAAAATCCTCCGGAACCTTGAATACTCGGGTGAATATACTCCGCCCGAAATCATAGTTATTATCGACCGCATAGGTGCGGAAATCCCGGGATAAGTCCTGTATATTGGGCATCCACATCAGGGAATTGGCGCTGGCTCCGGGAAGAAGTACCAGAGGAGGAGCATCGGCTGGACCGCTTAGACGCACAAGAGTTTGGCCGTAAGATGTTTCGACCATCCTGGTTTCTGATTCGACCGGCCATTCCTTTGCTTTCGCATCATAAAATTCGAGGTAGAGTTTTCGCGCTTCCTCGGAGCGGAAAGGATGATAAGGCGTCATCTCTATAAGGGCATAATCGGCTATCACGAGGGGCAAGGCCACATTTGCCACAAGGAAAACCAAGGTTAAAAAGATGTAAAAAAAGGATTTATTGAATTTTTTTAAGGAGTAATTCTGGCCTAACGCACGTGATTTCATGAATGCCTGGACGACAGAATATATTTTGAGAAGAATAAAAAATCCCAAGATTACAAACCACAGCAATAGCTCCCGGTGGCTTTTGAAAACAGCGAAGGCAAACAGACAGAAAAAGACTAAAAGGATGGTTTTTAAAACCAATCCTTTTAAAAGTTCCCCATTATAAACCTGCCCCAGTCCGGTTGAAACCAAGCTAAGTAAAGCTGCCCTGGCCGGTTTTCTTGTTTTCAGCAGGGATTTTGCCTTTTTTTGATCCATCCTCCCTCCAAACCCGACGATTTGATCCATTCTATTCTTTTTTTTGGCAAAGACTTTAGCTAGAATGTCATATTTTTATAGTCTCGAAAAACTCGACCATCTCTAAAGTTTTTATTTATCATGCAAAGAAATTTGCCTTTAAATTATAGGTTGAAATTAATACCCAATTCAAGATATTAATGGTATAAATGCCGTATCGCATCCAATCCCATCCAAGGAGGACATGAATGAGACAAAATCCAAAGTTTTCCCGCCCATTAGCCATTCCTTTCCTTGCTGTCTTTTTACTGGCGTTCCTGACACAAACAGCCTGGGTCCAAGATAAACTCACCTCTCCTGAAGAGTTTTTCGGGTTCAAGCTGGGCAGCGATAGAAAAATGGCCCGCTGGGATAAAATCGTCGACTACTACAGGCTATTGGAGAATGAAAGCGGAAAGATCAAAGTAGTCGACATGGGGCCATCCACTATGGGCAATCCCTTTCTTCTGGCCATCATTTCTTCCGAGGAAAATCTATCGAATCTCGACAGACTCCAGAAAGTAAATGCCCAGATTAGTGACCCCAGAGGGTTAGCCGAGGCCGAAATTCGCGAGCTTATCAAGGAGGGCAAGGCGGTCATGTGCCAGTCCATGAGCCTACACGCTACCGAGATCGGCGGCACCCAAATGGCTCCCGAACTGACCTATGATCTCCTCTGCAGGGAGGACAAGGAGACACAGCGAATTTTGGATAATGTGCTTTTTTTCTTGATTCCCAGTTTCAATCCCGATGGCCAGATAATGGTCACCGACTGGTACAACAAAACCTTGGGCACAGAATACGAGGGTTCAGGCCTTCCCTGGCTCTACCACAAGTATGTCGGCCACGATAACAACAGGGATGGCGATTTCCTCAATATGATCGAGTCGGTGTATGCAGCCAAGATCATGTACAGGGATTGGGTTCCTCAGGCCTACATCGATCATCATCACATGGGAAGCTATGGAGCCAGATTCTACGTTCCGCCTTATTGTGAACCTATACGCCCTTATGCCGACCCCCTTATCTGGAGGGAGATGAGCTGGTACGGCGCCCATATTGCTTATAAATTGGAAGAAAATGGAAAAACCGGCATCCTCAATGTTGCCCAGTTCCCCGGTTGGGGGCATTTTGGATGGCACTGGATCACGCCTTTCCACAATATTGCTGGTATGCTCACCGAGTCGGCCAGCGCCAGTTTGGCGACCCCCCTCTACATCCATCCCGAGCAGCTTGAAGGAGGATCCCGGCAATTTCCTGAATACGAAGCCCAGACCACCTTTCCTCATCCCTGGCCAGGGGGCTGGTGGAGGCTGCGCGATATCGTCGAACAGCAAAAGATCTGCGCCTGGGCTCTTCTGGATCTTGCGGCCCGGAATAAGGAGACTGTTCTCTGGAATGCCTACCTGAAAGCCAAGAGGCAGACCGATCGTGGTGCTCAAGGTAAACCCAAGGTCTATGCTATCCCTATTGACCAGCATGACCCCCTAACCGTGATCAAAATGATCGATACGCTTCTTCTCTCCGGTGTCGAAATCCAGCAGGCCAACAAGGATTTCACCGTCGGCAACGCATTTTATCCAAAAGGCTCCTTTGTCATATCTTTGGCCCAACCCAAGATGGGCCTGATCAGAAATTTGCTCGGTCAAACATCCTATCCCGATAACTACTGGACACGGGATAACGAAGGCAATCCGCTCCGCCCATATGATCTGGCAACCCATAATATGAACGAGTTTATGGGAGTCCGGGTCGATCCGATCGATCAACATATCAATGGAGATTTTCAAATCCTTCAAGACCACATTTCAGTGAGAGGGGAAGTCGAGACGGGTGGAGTGGGCTACGTGCTGGATGGCCGTCTGAACGCCAGCTTCAAGGCCGTGAATCTAGTCCTTGAGAAGGGCATAGAGGTGAAGAGAGTCGACAAGCCAACGTCTTCCCTGTATCCAGGAGATTTCATCGTTTCTGGGGGCTCAGAAGATGTCTTAAAGGAAATTGCCGAACAAACCGGTGTCGATTTCAAAGCCCTGAAGGATGAAATCACCGATGGAATCCACGAGGTGAAAAAACCCCATGTCGGTATGTACCAACGCTACTATGGAGGGAACATGGATGAAGGATGGACCCGCTTTCTCCTTGAGATGTTCGCCTTTCCCTATAGTTCTCTTATGGATGCAGAGATCAAAAAAGGGAACCTCAACGGAAAGTACGACACAATCATATTGCCGGCCGATTCGTCGGAAATAATCATGGGAGAGATTCCGGCTAGATATCGCCGGTATATATCTGCGGTTCCTCCTGAATACAGAAGCGGTATCGGCAACGAAGGTCTCGAGTCACTCAGGGATTTCGTGGAAAAAGGAGGTACGCTGGTCGTACTCGGCGAGGCATGTGGGTTCGCCATCGATAAATTGGGCCTTAGCGTTCGGAACATCGTGGGAAACCTTCCCTCCAAGGAATTTTTCTGTCCTGGCTCGACGCTCAAAGTGGATTTCGATAACAGCCATCCTCTGGCCTATGGCATGCCAGAGGAGGGATTGGTCGTATTTTACGCCAGTCAGGCCTTCGACATCATTCCAAATCAAAACAACGAAAAGTACGAGACCGTTGTCCGCTATCAAAAAAGGGATCTCCTGCGAAGCGGCTGGCTTATCGGAGAAGAGCATTTATCCAACAAACCGGCTATGATTAATGTCAAAAAAGGCAAAGGCCAGGTGGTCCTCATTGGATTCCGGCCCCAGAACCGCTGCCAGACGCATGGCACATTTAAGCTGCTTTTCAATGCTCTGATGCGCTGAGTTCAAGACACATCGAATGAACTCATTTGAGTTGAGGATGTACATATTTAACCTATCGATATCTCTATATTCGCCATATAAACTTAATTGTTGAAGTCAATTTTCAATATTCGAGACTAAGATCGGGTAACGATTGAACATTCATTCAAATCCGCTCTCTCGCCTAATTTTGATTAGCGTTTTAATTCCGGTTGTTTTGCTGGCTCCGTTTCAAACCACAATGGAAAAAAGAAAAGTTAGGGTGGCCATGTGTCAGATATTCAGTTTGGATGGAGACCGTTCCGGCAATTTGGTCCGGATTGAAAATGCTCTCTTCGAAGCGAAGCAGGTCAAAGCGGATATCGCCTGTTTCCCGGAGACCGCTCTTTTAGGGTGGGTGAATCCAGAAGCCCATGAAAGGGCTTTTTCCATTCCGGGGGAGGATTCGGAAATTCTTTGTAAATTGGCTGAAAAATACGGTATATGCCTCTGTATAGGTCTTGCCGAGAAGAATGACGACAGATTGTATGATTCGGTCATTCTGATAGATGATGCGGGAAGAATCCTGCTCAAACACAGAAAAATCAACATACTGGCCGATTTGATGACGCCTCCGTATACACCGGGCAAAGATATCGGTTGCGTCGATACAAAATTCGGCAGAATTGGCCTGCTGATTTGTGCCGATACCTTTAAAAAAGATATCCTGGAGCAGATGGCGGAATCGAAGCCCGATCTGGTTCTGATTCCTTACGGTTGGGCAGCCAAAGAAGAACAATGGCCCGAGCACGGACAGGAACTACGAAAAACGGTTTCCAAAGCTGCACGGACTATCGGAGCACCGGTCATAGGCGTGGATCTTGTGGGCGAGATCACTCATGGTCCCTGGACCGGCATGACTTATGGTGGACAGAGTGTAGCGGCTGATGCCAGAGGTGAAATAATCGCGTCAGGTAAGGACAGGGATAGAGATGTCAAAATCGTTGAAATTTTTATTGAGAAAAATAAAACATATCCGTGATGGATATCCTTGAGAAAAGATCTTATGGCGGGAAATATAGATATGAATAATCCAGGGAATTTTGATTTTTGAGGTGATCTTTTCATTTATGAAAATCCGTGAAAAAGGAGGGGAGAGATGGGCCGAGAATCCATCAGACATTTTACTGAACTCGAAAAGAGTGTCAGCCGAAGGGATATCCTCAAAGGAATGGTCCGTGGCGCCGCCGCTGGGGCTCTTTTTCCTTACTCAACTTTTAGCCAGAAAATTCAGCTAACCGATTCCTTGAAGGAGAGCGTCGCCAGATTAGGGGAGAGAGACGTAGGAGATGAAAAGTTCTGGAGTGCAGTCAAACAGCAATTTACCATAAAAGAAGGGCTGATTATGCTCAATGCAGCCAATCTCTGCCCGTCTCCTTTGAGTGTCCAGAAAAGCCTGTTCGAGCTGACAAAGGATGTAGACAGCGACCCTTCTTTTACGAATCGAGCGAAATTCGCCGGCATCAAGGAGGAGGTTCGCAAGGAGATTGCCAAATACATCGGCGCAGACCCTGACGAGGTCGCTTTAGTCAGGAATACGAGTGAGGGGAACAATATTGTCATCAATGGTGTTCAACTGGGAAAGGGGGATGAGGTTGTTATCTGGGATCAGAATCATCCGACAGCCAACGTTGCCTGGGATGTCAGGGGCGAACGGTTCGGCTACCGTGTGGTCAGGGTCACAACGCCAGAAAATCCCGAAAGTTCCGAAGATTTGATCGGACCGTTCGAACGGGCCTTGAATCCTCGGACCAAGGTTTTAGCCTTTTCCCATGTCTCCAATGTTTCTGGAGTCAGGCTTCCGGCAGACGAGCTGTGTCGATTGGCTCGCTCCAAGGGGATTTTGACGCTGGTGGACGGGGCACAGACTTTCGGGACTTTTCCTCTGTTCCTGCATGAATTGGGATGTGACTTTTATACCGCCAGCTCCCACAAGTGGTTTTGCGGGCCCCGAGAGGTGGGGATGTTGTTTGTCCGGAAGGGAAGAGCGGAGTCTCTCTATCCCAGTATCGTGGGTGTAGGATGGGAACAAGCCCGCGAAAGAGGAGCTAGGAAGTTCGAAACGCTTGGACAACAGGCCGTGGCCAGGATAGCAGCTATGCAGGAAGCGATCAAATTCCACAAAACCATCGGCATACTTCGGATTTCATCTCGGGCCAGGATGCTAGCCGATGCCGTGCGGGAAAGCTTGAAAAAAAGAATGTCCTCTGTCCAATTTATCACGCCCCTCGAGCACCCAAGAAGCTGGGGAGTCATTGTCTTTCATACTCCCGGATTGGATATTTCACGCGCTTTGGAAACGCTCTATCTGGATCACAATGTCGGATGTGCGGTTATGGGAGGCAATATCCGCTTTTCTCCACATCTCTACAACACCCTCGAAGATATCGAAAAAGCTGCCCATGCTGTAGCTCAGATCTTTCGGCACTGATACAAGGTCTGAAGGATCTCCCACGAGTTGACTCGTTAAATCTGGGAGCGGAATCGAAGATGCTGACATAACAAGACATCGAATTGATATTCATCCCCCCTTCAACTATAAACCCGATTTTAAACTGGGTCTTCTGTATGGCGACAACCAGGAGCTTGAATCAACCATAAAAGAGTTCGAAAGCTGTATCGCAAAGAATTCGGATTCTGCCGATGTGCATGCGTTTTTGGCCAAGGCCCTCATGGATAAGGGAGAGGATTTGGATCATGCCGTACAAGTAGCGAAAAAGGCACTCGATTTGAGGCCTAAACCCCGGACGAAAATTCTCGCTTATTTTATCCTGGCAGACCTTTATAACCGTTTAGGACAGATTGAAGAGCCAAAAAAATTGGTGGCTAAAGCTAAAGAATTAATAAACACCCTGCTCAAAGAAAAAAAGAAACCTTGATTTGGGGACGTTCCTTTGAGGGATACCTCATGTCATCGAACAGATCTCACCATTAAAATAAATTATAGGGTGGCTCCGAATGGGACGTCCCCCTATCTTTTTTTCAGCTCTTCCAGTATTCTCCTGACAGCTTCAGCTTCTGGAGCTTGCGGGGCGAGTTCAAGGTATGTTTCAAAATTCTGCCGGCTTCTTAAAACCTCATCTTTTCTCAAATAAAGGAGTCCTAGCTGATAATAAGGCTGGGGAAAGGAAGGTTTGAGCGAAATAGCCTGGAGCAAAGCTTGTTCCGCCAGCTCATCTTCCCTGTTGTTGAAATACAAGAGGCCCAGATTGAGATAGGGCTCTGGCGCTTCAGGATTAAAGGATGCCGCTCTTTTGAAGATCTCGATGGCGTTTTCATAGTCACCTCTTTGGACATAAATTTGTCCTATCCCAAAATAGGCTTCGAGAAAATCGGGCTTGATCTCGAGAGCTTTTTCCATGGCAGACAGGGCCTTTTCGGAATCGCCCTTGTGAAGGCAGGCCATCCCAAGGTTGTAATACCCTTCGGCAAAATCGGGATGGTCCCGAAGGACAGCTTCAAAGGCGGCTATAGCTTGGTCGAATTTTCCTTCCTGATAAAGCTGGATTCCCTGAAGGAACATATTTTTGGCCTCATCCGTCGAAGCTTCTTGGACAAGGACGATATCCATCATGAATTCCTCTCCAACATCTATGGTGATTTGCTGCTGGAAAAGCATGTATCCTTCAGCCTCCACGATCAAGAGGTATTCACCCCCCTCGATGCCCCGTCGGTAGAACTTCCCTTTGTCATTGGTTTCAAAGCTAAAACTGACATTGCGGACGCGTAGGTTTAAAGTGAGTTTTGCCTTGGGTATAGGCTTGCCATTCT
This sequence comes from uncultured Eubacteriales bacterium, assembly GCA_964400735.1. Classification (GTDB taxonomy): domain Bacteria; phylum Acidobacteriota; class Aminicenantia; order Aminicenantales; family Aminicenantaceae; genus CAYNVQ01. The sequence goes on from CAYNVQ010000001.1 coordinate 303,107, forward strand.
CATCTTTTACCGTCCCCCTGAATCTGGCATCTTGAGCAATCAAACACGTAACGCAAACAATGAGAGTTCCGATTACCCTTATTATGAATTTAGATTTCCCTCTCTTATTCATCTTTTTTGGTACCTCACGATGTTCATTCTTTTTTTTCAGTATACGTTAAATCGAAAAAATTGGGGAGATGAATTTTAGGAAGCGCTATCTTTGTTTGCCGTCACTTCGATAAGGTAATAAAGGAATAGAGTACGGTCTTATAGGATAATCCATTACATGAAAGAATATGAGGATTTCGGTTGTTTACCGCTTCTCTTTGCCTTAAAACCTGAGTCTCACTCCGAGCTGTGCTCTCCTTGGCGCCCAGATACTGTTGTATACGAAATTTCGACCTTGTATCAAGGAGTAGTCCATCATGCCGTAGGGCATGGCATCGTTCAAGAGGTTGAACACATCAAACCTGAGATACACAGAGAACCGTTCTGCTATACGAAATGCCTTTTCCACATTTATATCCAGAAGCGCGCTGGTCGGAAGCCTGTGGCTATTATCTCCCCGTGCTTCGGTCGCCACGCTTACCGATCCCTGGTTCAGCCCATAAATTGTGGCTGTTCGGCAATACGGGGATCCTGATTGGATTTGAAGGTTCATGCTGAGGGCGATGTCATAGGGAAAGATATAGGTCCCTGCGACCTTTATGCTGAAAGGTCTGTCACCCGGCAAGGGACCGTCAAGATTTAAAAAGCTGTTGGGATCTCTGGCCGAGGAACTGTTCCACAGGATGTTTTCGCTAAATGTTTGGCGCATGACCCCTCTCGGGTTCAATCCCCACATTTTGGATAAGGTAAGAGAGGCCGAGAGCTGCCAGCGATTGGCCATCCGTTTGGTGGCTATAAGGGAGAACATCCGGAACCGGGCATAGAACATGTCGGGGTTGGTGATCTGAATATCGGGATAATCGCCGATAAGGTTGTAGACTTGGAGCGAAGCCCCTGTGTAAGGATCGGTTTCTGTAACAAGCTCGTAATAGTCATCCCATGTCCCTTGAACGGGATAAAATCCGATTTGATCATGGGTCCATTTTTCTAGATAGGTCGCACTCACTCCGAAATTGGCGAATAGCTCACGATCGAGACCAAAAGAAATCTGGTCCGAGTAGGGATTCTTAAGATTGGGATTGATGCTGATTAATTCCGGCGCGTAGGATGTGTACAATTCCCATTCCCCATCGATCAATTCATACATGTACCATGTCGATGCAGTGGGGGATGGTTGATAAAAGTTTCCATAGACTAGATGGTCATAGTACCGTCCGAAGTTGGCCCGGAAAAGCGTTTTCCCATCCCGCGTGAGCTTGAAGGCCAGCCCCAATCGGGGAGAAAAAACGCTCCAACTGACCACATTGGGCTTTCCGGGAACAGTGACATCTGTTTCATACCAATTGTAATCTTCATCCATACCTAGTACAGGCGTATCCGGTATGGATCCGGTGTTATGGTCATACCGGATTCCGATGTTGAGCGTCAGCCAATCGTTAACAGTCCATGTGTCGTCCATGAATATGCCGAGCTGGTTGCTGGTGGCTCCATACTGATAGGGTGCCCAGGCGTATTTATAATCATATTCGTACACATAAGGGTAACCATAGTAATAATAGGTATAGGTATAGCTTGCATAGGCTAGACCTGCCGAGTACCCGCCTCTGTTTTTGACATCTCCATGGGCATACTGGACCCCGAACTTGAAGTCATGGTCTCCGGCAAGAAATTCCTCGGCAAAGTGAGAGACCGTGGCGTTGATACCATGCTTGGCGGTCCACATGAAGAATTCCCATGAGGGGCCTCCACTCCAGATGTCCGTGTTCCAGTTGTAATAGCTGGGACCTTTAAAACCGGTGATGGATTCGTAGAAATCGTGACCGCCTGAATAATTGTACTTCAGTTCGAGGTAAGTGCGATCGCTCAGGACCCAGTTCAGACTGAAACTCGCGGCAGGAGCTAAGCCTATCTCGGTCGAGACTGAATCCAGACTTGTGTATGCGGAGGTGAAGGGGTCGGGCAGGTCGAATTTTTCGTAATTATAAAAACCGCTGAGTTTGATGTCTTTGGTGGCCTGGATCGTCGTTTTAATAAAGAATTGGGTTTCCTTGGTGGTCGTATAGCCTTCAGGGCTAACACCAGCTTCGCTGGAGGCATCCTTGTGCAGCCAGCCAGCAAGGTAAAACCAGATCTTGTCTTTGATGATCGGACCTCCCAACTGGAAGGTGGTGTCGTAGAATTGTTTTCTTTTGTAAGGGAAACGTTGCTCTTCCGTGATGTATCCGTTATCCAACAAATCATTGAGAAATTGGCCGGAGTTTTTTCCGGTGAGTCCCGGAAGCTGCAGATAACCACCGATTTCCCCCCTGAACTGATTTCCGCCGGATTTGGTGATGATATTGACCGTAGCTCCCATGAAATTTCCGTATTCGGCTTTTCCACCGATTCCGATGACCTGGATTTCCTCCACGACATCCGGATTGAGCCAGGACCAGCCGGCCCCATAATCAGGGGATGTAGTATCCACGCCATCGAAGAGATAGGTATTGGAATCAGAACTTGACCCAAAAGCCACACTCCGCGAGGCGTCTGTGTTACCACCGTGAGACCAGACTCCTGGCGTGGAGTTCACGACATCAAAAAAGGTATAGCGGAGAAGGGGCAAGCTTTCCATCATCTCAGTCTGCCAGTTGGTCGAGATTCCCGATTTGGTCACATCCACAACAGGAGTGGCGGCCACGACTGTCACGCTCTCCTCTATCACCTCGGAAGATAAAGCGACATCTTCGGTCACCGTCGAATCGACCCGGACCTGAATCCTCTCTCTTTTGAGTGTTTGGAAACCGCTGAGGGTAAAGGTGAGTTCATAGACGCCTGGAGGAAGATTAGCAAAGAAATAGACACCTCCCTCGCTCGTTACCGTTGCCTTGGGGCCTCCGATCAAAGCTGGACTCCGAAGCTCGACGTTGACTCCGGGCAGCAATTCGCCTTCCTCATCCTTGACTGTGCCCCTTATGGTTCCTGTAAGAATTTGGCCGTAAAGAGAACAAAAAACACCGAGAAGGATAAAGAAAGAAAAAAGCAAAAAGATTTTCTTACTCATGATGTGTTTTCCCTCCTTCGAAGAGCCATAAGAATTTTGGCATATGGGATTAATGGAATGAAGCTTTTTCATCTATAACCCCACGGAGCACCTAGCCCTATTTTTATTTTAAGCAGTTAAATTACACGAAGTCAATCAAAATTTTCTTCTTCCAAAAAATTTTTTATGATGTTTTTTATCGGATTGACTTTAAAAATATTTGACTTTTTCATAAATATGTTTTATTTTGTAAGGGATATAAGCTGAAAAGCTAATGAGGAAGATATGAAGTTTTTATCACGTCCGGAGGAGATCATCCTTTTTGCCATTTTAAAGCTAAAAAAAGAGGCTTATTGCGTTCCGATAAGAGAAAAGGCCTCAGATATAACAGGGAAAAAATGGTCCTTTGGCGCTGTTTATGTCCCTCTCCATCGGCTGGAGAAAAAGGGCCTCGTGAAGTCCTTCTTCGACGATCCAACCCCAAAAAGGGGAGGAAGAAGCAGGCGCATATACAAAATCACTGCTGCTGGGATGAAGGCTCTCGCCGAAGTCAAGGCACTTCATGCAAACATGTGGGCGGATGCCCCTGAAATAGCCTCAGAATAAGGTGATATTGATTGAAAAAGAATAAAAAGCCTCCTCGAATCCTGGAACGATTTCTTGGATATGTTCTGCCCAGGTACGTAGGATCCACAGGTTTAGGTGACTTCGAGGAGGAGTATGACCGGGTCGCCAGCCAAAGAGGGAGTGGTATTGCGGATATGTGGTATTTAATTCAAATCGTGAAGTCCATTCCTTCATTCATTATCAATTCCATTCGATGGGGGATAATCATGTTTCGAAACCACCTGAAAGTTACCCTTCGAACTATTCTCAGACACAAAGGTTTTTCGTTCATCAACATCGTTGGCCTGGCTGTGGGAATGGCCAGCGTGATCATCATTATGCTATGGGTTCGATACGAGACGAGCTTTGACACACAGCACGAAAAAGCAGAGAGAATTTTCAGAGTAGCGATAGGAGAAGAGCCTGAGGGTGAAAAGCCACAAACAAAAATTGTCGTTACTCCACCCCCTCTTTCTCCGGCTTTATTGGCAGATTTTCCCGAGATAACCGCCTCGACCCGGCTTTCGAGAGAGAGTAGCAACAAGCTTTTTTCTTACAAGGATAAACATTTCTTGGATTCCTGTTACGCTGTCGATCCTAGCTTTTTTCGTATTTTTACATACTTTTTTTTAAGAGGGGACGCGAATACAGTTTTCAACGATCCGTATTCAATCGTTCTATCAGAAAGGATGGCGAAGAAATTATTCGCTGATCAGGATCCACTGGGCGAAATCATCCAATTCGACCAAAAAGCTGATCTTACCGTGACAGGAATCATCAAGGATGTTCCCGCGAATTCTCATCTACAGAGGGATATCTTCATCCCCTTTGAGACATGGGGGAAGATTTACGAGGAGCCTATGGATCATTGGCGATACATGAGCTTTCACACCTATGTTCTCTTGGATCCTGGGGCGGATCCCCATGAATTGGAAGCGAAATTCCCGGCGTTCACCCAAAAATACGGGCTACCGGAGGCAAACTTATTCCTCCAGCCCCTTCTCAGCATCCATCTTCATTCCCATTATATAGGAGAACTCGGTCCGAACACACACATCTCGACGTTAATTCTGATGGGATCGATTGCCGTGCTCATCCTCCTTATCGCTTGTATCAATTATATGAATCTGACGACAGCCCGGGCAAGCGCCCGTATGAAGGAGGTCGGCACTCGAAAAGTGATCGGCGCCTTTAGAAGCCAAATCGCCCGGCAATTCTTAGGGGAATCCACAGTTATGGCTTTGTTTTCCTTTGTAATTTCCCTTTTGATTGCCTATTTGTTTCTTCCCTATTTCAATACCCTGGCAGACCGGCATTTAGCCTTGAATGGGCAAAGCTTCCTCCAGATACTCCCTGGAGTTTTGGTATTGGTCATAATTGTGGGTTTATTCGCGGGCAGCTATCCAGCATTATTCCTGTCCTCCCTAAAGCCCATCAGCATGTTGAGAAGCGGAAATAGAAGAGGTCCTCATAAGACTCGACTGCGGAATATTCTTGTTATCCTTCAGTTTTCAGTCTCGCTTGTCCTGATTATCGCCACCTTCCTGGTAAAAAAACAGCTTGATTTTGTGAGGGATAAAGAGATGGGATTCGATAGGGACCAAATTGTGGTGATCCCGTTGCGTGAAGCCAAAATCCGTCAGAATGTCGGAACGGTTCTCGAAGAATTGAAGAGGAACCCACAGATCCTTTATGCGGCCTCTTCCATGCACCTGCCTAACCAGGTGGATGCCTCAACGCTATTCAAATGGCAGGGAAAACCCGAGGAACCGAAGATTTGGGTCAAAGTGAGTGAGGTCAACTATGATTTTACGGAGCTCTATGGAATAAAAATAGTCAAAGGGAGAAGCTTTTCCCGGCAATTTCCTTCTGACGAATCCGGCGCTTTTCTGATCAACGAGAGTGCGATGAAAATCATGGGCGATGATTTTCGTCTGGGAATAGGGCTGAGCCATTGGGGAAGCCCCGAACCTTCAGGACATATCGTCGGCGTGATGAAGGACTTCCACCTCAATTCACTTCATGAGGAAATCCAGCCGCTGTATTTCTTCCTGAATCCCAATCGAGGCAATTACTTGTCCATCAAGGTTCAGGGAGGAAACATCCCTGAAACCATCGGATTTATTCGGCAGACCATGGCTAAATTCTCTCCTTTTTATCCGTTTGACTACCGGTTCTTCGACGATATCTTCAATGCAGCTTACCTCAATGAGCAAAAGCTGGAGAAAATGTTCAGCTTATTTGCTATAATCGCAATTTTTATCGCTTGCATGGGGGTTTTTGGGCTCTCTGCTTTTATGGCCGAGCAAAAAAGAAAAGAGATCGGGATTAGAAAAGTGCTCGGGGCCTCGGCGGCGAAGATCGTTTACCTTCTGTCGAAAGACCTGGTGAGACTCGTGCTTATCGCTAATGCTCTAGCCTGGCCCGTCGCCTATTATGCCATGAACCGCTGGCTTCAGAATTTTGCCTACAGGACTCCTATCGGTATAGGCATTTTTATCTTATCTGCATTTTTGGCCCTGATGGTATCCTTTGGGACATTGAGCTTCCAGGTTCTCAAAGCAGCCCTGGCCAACCCCACAGATTCTTTAAAATATGAGTAATAAAGAGCAGAAGACAGCAAAGGTCACATCTTTTTCATCTTCCAGATTTAACAGGAATTTCTTTGAGCTAAAATAATAAGTTTACTGACTAAACCTTCCAGCCAAAATCCCCGTCTAACAAAACGTTAGATAAGTACATAATATAATTAGATAGAGGCGAGTCAAAAAAAGGATAAAGAATTGGATGGATGAAGAGGCTATTGTCCAAAGGTGTAGGCGAGGTGATCTGATGGCTTACCGATGGCTCTACGAACGCTATGAACAGCCTTTTCTGCGTACGGCAACGAGAATTTTGGGCCGCCGGCAGGAGGCCGAAGACGCGGTTCAGGAGACATTCTTCAAGCTTCATCGCGGAATCCAACATTACAAAAGCGGCTCAAGATTCAGCACCTATTTTTTCAGGATTCTTATCAATTCCTGCTATGACATCCTCAGAAAAAGAGGGCCTGAATCGGTTGAAGAGTTCGACCCTTTAGGTGTTCCCTATAATCCGCCCCTTGAAACTGGACTTCGTTCTTCCATCGAAGAAGCCATTTCTTCGCTTCCGGAACGGATGAGGGTCTGTTTTGTCCTGTTCGCTGTCGAAGAATTGAAAATGGACGAAATAGCCCAGGTCCTTCAGGTTAGTCTTGGTACAGTGAAAGCCAGCGTCCATCGGGCCCGGATGAAACTTCGGTCCTGGCTTTCGGATTCGTCAAAGGAGCCGACAGAATGATATGTAAGGAATTGGAGAGATACGATAGAGGGGAGCTCGATGAGGCCGAATTCAGGCTGCACGCGTCCGTCTGCTCAATCTGCAGAGAAGCTCTCCGGCTTGATAGGGAGGTCATGTCCCTGGCAAAAACTACGCGAAAACACATTGAAGCGCCGCAACTCTGGAGCCGCATCGAGAAAGGCCTTCGAGGGGATTTCGCTGCAAAAGATTTTAAGGTAAAAAAACTCTGGGCAGGAAGGAGTCTAAAGCTTGGTTGGCTTTCGAATCGTCGGAAATCCCTTTGGCTCATTCCGGCAACGGCCGTCCTTATTATCGGCGTTGGACTCGGGATTTACCTAGGCACGAAAAGTCGTGTTGCGGATTCCGGTCTTTTAGCTCAAAACGTTCTCGTCAAAGTCGAACAAAAAGAACAGGAATACATGGAAGCCATCCGGGAACTGGAAAAACAGGCTCTTTCTCGAATGGTCGATATGGATCTCGAGCTGGAGTTTCTCTACAGAGAACGCTTGGAAACCATCGATGCACAGATTGCGAAATGTCAGGAAGCTTTATCCTCGAATCCGGCAAACGCGCACATCCGAAGATATTTGATGGCCGCACTCCAGGATAAGAAAGATACATTGGCGGAAGTCCTGAATATTAACTCCGAAAAATCGGAATCAAGGAGGACAACATGATTAAAAATAATCGTTTATTGATTTTCTTTTGTCTATCGTTTTTTATGATGACTATCACCGCTGCTGCGTCAAGGCCGCTTTTCAAAGCTAAACAATCCAGGTCGTTTTCCAAGACGATCGCCAGTTCACCGGGAAAAACACTTTACATAGACACCTATTCGGCCAATCTTTCCATCACCAAAGGCAGAGAAAATGCTGTCACGGTCGAAGCGGTTGTCGAAGTGAGCGATGAAGATGAGGATGTAGTCAAGTTTTTCCTGGAAGAAACACAGCTTCTTCTCGAACCTTTTGCCGATGGTCTCCGCCTCAAGCTGAGTTCGCCCATGGATAAACTTCGTAAAAGCGGAAAACCCCCGAAAGAGGGAATATATCGCCGATTTTATCGTGGAGATAAATTTGTATTCAGGCTGTCCTATTCAGCCCGTCTGACTATCCATGTTCCCGCACGGCAATCTCTGGAGATCGAGAACGCTTACGGAGATATCGGGATCAGCGGAGTAGAGGGAAATCTCCGAATAACCAACCGCTCCGGAGAGGTTCGTCTGGATGAGTGTGGCGGCATATTGAATATTCAAAACAGTTATGGCCCGGTAGAGATTCCCAGCTTCGGCGGGCCGGTGGAGATTAAAAATCCAAGTGGAGAGGTTCATCTGCAAAGGGTAGAAGGCAATGCCCTTGTAGAGAACAGCTATGCTTCCGTTCACTTCGATACGATCGGAGGCAAGCTCACCATCCATTCAAAGAGCAGTGCGGTGGAGGGGAGAGAAGTGAGCGGCGACTGCGAAATAACCTCATCTTATGATAAAATAAATGTCAGGGGAGTGAAGGGGAGTCTCACCATCAAAGGCCCAAGCTGTGAAGTCGAAGCTCACGACATCTCCAAGGAGGCTCGAATTGAAAACAGCTACAGCCCGGCATCGGTTTTCAAGGTAGGGGGAACCCTTAACCTGGTGAGCAGCTCAGGGGCAGTGACCGTCGATGATATAGAAGGCGACGCTTTCATACACAGCTCCTACGATAAAACCTCCGTTTCGCGGGTCAAGGGCTCGGTCGAAATCGAAAGCCCCTCATCCTCTGTTAACGTTCGTGAGATCGAGGGAAATGTCAAGATCGAATCCTCATACGATAACATCGTTGTCTCCGAGGTAAAAGGATGGCTCGACATTCGCTCTCAATCTGCGGGAGTCAGGGCCATAGACATAGGGAAGGACGCCTCTATAGTAACTTCTTACAACCGGATCGAAGCCTCCAGAATAGGCGGCGGCCTGAAAGTCGACGGAAGTTCTTCGAGCGTTCTTGCCGAGGATATCTCTGGAGATGTGAACATCCGCAATTCCTACGCGGGAGTCGTCCTCCACCGAACTTCGGGGTCGATTGAAGTGCACGGGAGCAGCAGCCGGATCGAAGTCGATCAGATAAGGAATCTTCCCGAGAAAGGTCGGATAGAACTCCTTACCACTTATGAACCGGTCCGTCTCACCCTGCCCGAAGGTGCGCATGTGGTCATCTCCGTGCTCCCAGGAGGAAAAATCTCTTCCGATTTTCCGGTCTTTCACGTAAGATCACAATCTGATAGCCTCAAAGCCGAGCTGGCCAAAGGAGGTGTCTCTGTCCGAATCGAGACAAGCGGAAGCATCGAAATCAAAAGCAGCCGGATCGAAGTGAAAAAACAATAAAACATGTTCAAGAACTATGTAAAAATCGCCATAAGAAATCTTTTCAAACAAAAGCTTCATTCCTTCATCAACATCATCGGTTTATCCATCGGAATTGCCAGCTGCATCTTGATCTATTTATTCATCAGGAACGAATGGAGCTACGATAAATTTCACTCAAAAGCAGACACGCTCTATCGAGTCTATATCACGGAAAATCCTCCCCAGAGGGATGCCTTCTCGTATGTCGAGGCACCCTATCCCCTGGCAAGTGCCTTGAAACAGAGCTTTCCTGAAGTGAAACAGGCCGTCAGACTGGATGTGCGGATGGATATCGTCCGCTACGAGGAAAAGAACTTTACCCAGCGTTATCATCTGGCTGATCCGGAATTTTTCCAGATTTTTTCTTTCCCCTTGCTCCAAGGAAATAGGGACGAGGTTTTGCGCGATATCCACTCAGCGGTCCTCACCGAGAGCATGGCGGAAAAAATCTTCGGTCAGACCGCCCCTTTGAATAAGGTCATATCCATAAAAGTGGGCGATGAATTCCAGGATTTTATGGTCAAAGGGATTGCCGCAAATGTCCCTTCAAACTCAAGCATCCGTTTCGACATCCTCATCCCTTTCGATAACGTCCATCGATACCGCTCAGAGCGGGCCCTCGATCACTGGTTCAACGTTTATTTCGAGACTTATGTCCAGCTCGATCGGCCCATGGATGCTTCCGAAATCGAAGGAAAGCTGCGCTCTGTGGTTAAGACCCATTACCCTGAAAGGTATACTGATATTGTGTCGCTACATCTTCAGCCCATAACCGATATACATTTGAATCCGAATATCCCGCAGGGATTCGAGCCGATAAGCAATCCGATATACACATACATTTTGCTGGGGATAGCCTTCCTGATACTCGGAGTAGCCTGCATCAATTTTATGACACTCGCTGTCGGCCGGTCGGTCGGCAGAAGCAGGGAAGTCGGCGTGAGAAAGGTCCTCGGCGCCTCGAAATCTCAACTTACTGTACAGTTTTTGGGAGAGGCAATATTGTTGAGCTTTGCAGCGCTTGTTTTTAGCTTAATGCTGGTCTGGTTTTTCCTCCCTCTATTCAATAACATAACCAGCAAAGGATTGGTCTTCTCCTTCGAAGGAGGTACGATCCTGTTTTTGCTAGTGTTGACGCTTCTGGTGGGCACAGCAGCCGGCAGCTACCCGGCCTTTTTTCTTTCTCGGTATCAGCCCGTTCTTATCATGAGAAGGGATCCCGGTCAGGGGATCAAAGGCCAAAATCTGCTCGTCCGCAGTCTTGTCACCGGACAGTTCATCGTCTCCATCGGGCTGATCATTTGCACTTTTTTGATGAGCGACCAGCTCCGCTTCCTTCTGAACATGGACACAGGTTTTAACAAGGATCAGGTAATCGTAATCCAGAATCACAGCGCTCAAGAGCAAAACCATCAGCTGGTCGAGCGTTTGAGAAATTCTCTGAAAAATCAGCATGAAATCCTGGGAGTTTCTGGCGCGTCATCGACTTTTGCCAGGGATTGGACCGCTATGGGCTACACGGCGGATGATGGGACTTTCAAACAATTTTTTCAGCTAACGGTGGATTACGATTACCTTGAGACCATGGGCATCGAATTGATAGAGGGGAGAAATTTTTCTAAAGACTACAGCACGGACCCCGAAGAAGCCCTCCTCGTGAATGAAGCCTTTGTGGACTATTTCAACTGGGATTCCGGGGTAGGAAAAAGCCTTCCCGGAGGGAGGTTCTCGTCCCATCGCATCGTCGGGGTCGTCAAAAATTTCAATTTCGAATCCTTGAGAGATGAAATTCGTCCGCTTGTCATGGTTCTGGATCCAGCAACTTTAGATAGAGGAGTAAACGATGTTACAACATCCTATCCGCCGAGGATGCTGAATTTCATCAATGTCAGGATTAAGCCGGGGAATGCAGGCATTTCCGTGGAGCTTCTAAAAAGAACATGGGAGAAGATTTCTCCCGGGCACCCTTTTGTGTTCAGCTTCCTGGATCAGGATGTGCAGCAGCAGTACCAGGATATCGCCCGATGGGAAAGGGTAGTGAGCGATGCATCCTTCCTCACCGTTTTTATTGCATGTCTCGGCTTGTTCGGATTATCCGTGCTATCGGTTTCCCGCCGCAGGAAAGAGATCGGTATACGCAAGGTTCTGGGAGCCTCTACGGCAAACATCGCGATCATGTTCTACAAGGATTTCGCCTTTCTGGTCGTATTGGCTAATATCGTGTCGTGGCCGATTGCCTTCCTGGTCGTTAAACGCTGGCTGCAGGGCTTCGCTTATCGTGTCGATATGGATATATTCAAATTCTTTTTTGCGGCTCTTATCGCCCTATTCGTCGCCTTGTTTACTGTCAGCTTGCAATCCATTAGAGCCGCACAAACAGAACCTGTTGAAACCATAAGGTACGAATGACTTCTTAGAAATTTGGCCGACAGAGAAATTTAGCGCCAGATAAATTTCCTTTTTTGTAGAACAAATCTCTTGACACCTGTGAATTATTTGTTCTACAATTTAGGAAATATCGATGATTTTAAACGGTTAGCATGTGAGATAATGACATGAAATTTCTTTCGCGGTCCGAAGAGATGATCCTTTTGTCTATCCTCAACCTTGGAAACGATGCCTACGTTGTCTCCATTCAGGAAGAATTGAACAGGATGACAGGGGAGACATGGGCCCTGGGTGGGTTGTTCGTAACTTTGGATAGGATGGGACGAAAGGGGTATGTCCAATCACGCCTTTCCAAGCCGACACCGGAAAGAGGCGGAAGAAGAAAAAGGCTCTACCGGCTAACGCCATCCGCTGTGGATGTTTTGAACGAGGTGAGAAAACTTCATGCTTCCATCTGGCAGAAAATCCCTGCTCTTAAGAAAGAAGATTTCGCATGATTCCTCCGGATGCCCCGAAAACTCCGCCACGGCCGCCCCGGATGGCGGAATGGGTTTTTAAGCACCTTTTCCCTGATAGGGAAATATTCACCACCATCGGAGATTTAGAAGAGATATTCCGCAGTATCTCCAAAGAGAGAGGTTCTCGAAAAGCCTGTCTCTGGTACTGGAGCCAACTTTTCCGAGCTTTTCCCCACCGACTCATCGGATTTTTCTTTATGGATATCCCGTTATTCATCCTATCTCTTAAAATCTTGAGCCGGAACCTCCGTAAAAATAAAGTCTTTTCTTTTCTGAACATTGCGGCTCTCACTTTGGGACTAAGCTGCTTTTTTCTTATTTTCCTTTTCGCCAGATACGAGTTCACCTACGACAGTTTTCACCAGGACTACCATCATATTTACAAAGTTCATCTCCAAGATTCCTCGGGAAATGGGCAACCTTCTTTTTCCTTCCCCCTAGCACCCGTGCTTGAAGCCCAGATCCCCGAGATCGAACAGACCGCGCAATACTGCTGGGCTTTCAATCCCATCGTGAAAATCGGCCAGAATATTTTTGAATCCTCGGGGAAATTCGCAGACGAAAATTTCTTGGAACTCTTTCATTTCCCCCTTCGACGCGGTATCGATCGTCCCCTTGCCGAGCCCTTCTCCATTATCCTGACAGATTCAGCGGCCGAACGATTTATCGGTGGGGCCGACCCTATCGGAAAAACGCTTACGTTCATCATCCGGGGGGAAACTTGCGAGCTGACCGTTACCGGACTTATGGACGATCCGCCCCAAAATACACATTTCGATTTTGACCTTCTCATTTCTTTTTCGACAACAGAGGCACTACCGAAATTCAAAGAACTTCTGGAAGCAGTTTCCTACCGCCTGATCGCTACCTACATTCATCTCCACAAAGATACATTCGTTCCTAGGTGCGAAAAAAAAATTGTCGAGTTTTTAAAGCCGCTCAGATCGGAAGCTACACCGGATGTAGGATTGAGCTGCGGTCTTCAGCCCATCTCAGACATCAATTTGCGTCCGGATAACAAGGACAGCAGCGCTATCCGGATACTGTATCTCTATCTCTCTCTCGGAATCATCATCCTCATCATCGCCGGCATCAATTACGTGAACCTGGCCACGGCCCGCTCCTCGATCCGCCTGCGTGAGATCGGAGTGCGAAAGACGATAGGCGCTCAGAAGCGCCAGCTTATCAAACAATTCATCGGAGAAGCCATTCTTCTCGCCGCGGTTTCATTTGCCCTATCTCTCATCGTTCTCTGGTGTACACTTCCCATTCTCAACCGGTTTATGAATAAGGATATTAGTCTGAGCCTCTTTTTTAATGGATATCTATGGTTGGACACGCTGGGCATAGTTTTCCTTGTTGGCATCGCTGCAGGCCTTTACCCGGCCCTCTTTCTCTCATCATTTAAACCTGTACAAATCCTCAGGGGACCAACGCTAACTGCCGGAACGGCCGGATTCCGGCCGACCAGACTCCGCAATGTCCTGGTGGTCATGCAGTTTACCGTTTCCGTGGTCCTTATCAGCACAATGCTTTTTGTCCATCAGCAGGTCAAATACATCAAAACATGCGACCTTGGATTTGAGAAAAAAAATATTGTCGAAGCCTGGGTTCCGAAAAACTCCCTTATAATAAAAGATAGACTTCTTCAAAATCCACAGATCCTTGGAGTGACCTTGGCCAGCAACGGCATCTCCCTGTCGGGCCGAAAGGAATCTGGAGGGGAATTCGGGGATAGGATCAAGTATCTATCGGATTACGGCCTCCCGATAGAATTTTCTGCCCATCAAGTTCAGTGCGATCAGTCCTTTTTAGACGTTTTCAGCATTCCTCTTCTAGCCGGAAGAAATTTCTCAAACAAAATGAATGACGATCAATCGGCCATCGTCAATGATACTTTTGCCCGCCAGCTCGGTCCCGAAAGTCCCCTCATGAAGAGGATTCAGATAAAGAGTTGGACAGATGAAAACGATGAGGGGAGGGACTTGATCATCATCGGCGTTGTCAAAGATTTTCACCACCAACCCCTTACCCACACCATAAAACCTCTTATCCTGACCCATACCGAAAGAAATTTCATGCTGCTCTATGCTAAAGTTCGTGATGAAGATATGGCTGACGCCATGGCTGACGTCCAGAAAACGGTTCAGGAATCCAATCAGGGCGATATCCCTCCCATCCATTATTTGGATGAAAGGATTCTCGATGTTTATAAAACGGAGGAGAATCAAGGTGCACTCCTATTGGCCTTCTCAATGCTCGCCATCTTAATCGCCTGCCTCGGGCTGTTCGGTCTGGCCGCTTTCACAACCGAACGAAAGACTAAAGAAATCGGAATCCGGAAGGTACTGGGCGCCCGAACAGGACATCTTTTTCTGATGGTATTCAAGGATTTGGGAAAATTATCTCTTGTTGCCAATGTGATCGGTTGGCCTCTCGGGCTTTATTTTGTAAGACGCTGGATGGAAAATTTTGCCTATCATGTGCCGATCCTGCCCTGGATTTTTCTTCTGACAGGTCTGATAGTTTTTGTGGCTATGCTGGTCACATCCGGAACCCAGATCGTTCGGGTATCCCGCATCAATCCTGCAGAAATTATAAAATTCGAGTGACCCAAAAAGGAAGTATCTCCAAAAAGTTTTGTTTGACCTCGTCGGCAGGTTTTGTTTAGACTCAGGATTATGAATTTCTATATGTAGGGAGTCACGCTATGAAAAAAAATTTTGTATTGGGTATGATTCTTTTTTTGGGGACTGCTCTGACAACACAGCTTTTTGTTTTTGGCCAGCAAGAAAGGCCTCTTACCAAAGCAGAGGTTACTGAGTTCAGGGCAACCTCTCTATATGCAGATGTCATGGATTTTATCCAAAAGCTCCAGCAGAAGAGCCTTCGTCTACGTTTGGAAACTTTAGGCGTAAGCGCCGAAGGAAGGAAAATCCCTCTACTTATCATAGGCAATCCGGTCCCTTCCTCTCCGCAGGCTCTCGATTATGACGATCGAATGGTCGTGTATATCCAGGCTAATATACACGCAGGGGAAGTAGAAGGAAAAGAAGCATCTCTCATGCTCGCCAGGGACTTGGCCATGGGTGATAGTCCATCCTATCTGGACAAGATCGTCCTGCTGATCGCCCCGATTTTCAATCCCGACGGAAACGAGAAGATCAGCCAGGATAACCGGCGGAATCAGGTCGGCCCAGAAGAGGGAGTGGGTGTGCGCACCAATGGATTGGATCTCGACTTGAACAGGGACGGGATGAAGCTGGAAAGCCCTGAAGTCCGCGGACTGATACAGAACGTCATGCTGCGCTGGGATCCTGCCGTGCTTCTGGACAGCCACACGCATAACGGCTCCTATCATGAAGAGGTGGTAACCTGGGTATGGTCCTTGAATCCCAACGGCGACACCTCCCTCATCCGCTATATGAGCGATGTCGTGCGGCCCGAAATTAACCGCATCCTCAAGGAGAAATACGACACGCTTTGCATCCCCCACGGCGACTTCATGGACTTCCGCGAACCGGAAAAAGGGTGGAGGCCTCTAGGACCGCAGCCGCGCTATCTCAGCAACTATTTCGGCCTGAGGAACCGATTGGGTATCTTGAATGAAAATTATCCTTATGCTGATTTCAAATCCCGCGTCATGGGAGCATACCACCTCTTCCATGCCTTACTGGACTATTGTCACACCAAGAAAGACGAGATCATGGAGCTCATCCATGGAGCTGATCGGAGAACGGTACAAAGAGGACTGAGCCCCGGAGCTGAAGATCTTTTCGGCATCGAATACGACGTCCGTCCCATCAAGGACATGATCACGGTGCACGGATATGTGATGGAACCATACAAGACAGAAAGCGGTCGCATGCGCATCCGCAGGACAGACAAAACACAGATTTATACCATGCCTTTTTTTGCTGAATTTTTTGCGACGAGATCGGTCAAGCTTCCCTTCGGTTACCTCATTCCGATTCCCGTCCCCGAGGTCGAAACCAAGCTTCTCCAGCATGGGATCACCGTGGAAAGACTCGCCCAACCGGCGCGATTGAAGGTTGAAGCTTTCCGGGTCACTGAGCTCAAAGGCGAAGAGCGGCCTTACCAGGGGCACCGGCTCGACAGCGTTAAAGGAGAGTATCTGGAAGAGGAAAAGGATTTTCCGGCCGGCACCCTGTTCATCCCCCTCGCTCAGCCCCTGGCCAATGTGGCGGCTTATCTGTTGGAGCCGGAAAGCGACGATGGATTCCTGGTATGGAATTTCTTCGACCGTTATCTTGTCCCTCAATGGGGCAGGGGAGAGCAGGTTTATCCTGTGTATAAGCTCCTGGAGCCCGCTGAGCTGGTCAAAGAAGTTGTAGAAAAAGACTAGATGGGCCAGGGATTCGGCCGCTAATGCGGGAGCTGCTCTTTTTTCTTGTTCAAAGAAAACGTCCAGAGAGGAATTTTATCCGCCTTTGATTGAACCTGGGAATAAAAATGTTCCGCACTCCCGGCGACCTTCATAGGGACGATCACGATAAAATCTTTTAGGTAAACAGCCACGTCGCTGTCCTACGGCGCTTGTCGCATCTCTATTCAGTTTGTGAGAGCCCATTCCTTCCATTCTGGCCCGATTTCGGGTTTCTGGCTTCCGATGATAACAGGACGGCACAAAGGAGGAGCTTTCCTGACCACCCTGATTCTCTTAACCTTTGCCGGGGGGGCCTTTCTTGGGAGGCTCACTGTGAGATATTGACCCGGTTCGAGCTCTCGAACCAGATCGCTTAAGGTCAGTTTCACTACCCAGGCAGAGGCGATATCGACAATAAGCCAACCGTCACGAGCCATATGGGTTTTTGCATGAAGAACCTCCTCTCTTTTGTGAAATCTAAGATATGATTCCGCTATTCCCTAAATCGTTGTACGGATCAGGAAGCGATGGGTTCATCATCTCATCCTGCGCGGGAAACCGGTTAGAAGCGCCCCCGAAAATGCTTTAAAATTCGGCTTTTTACTCTCTTTGGTATGAATTTTGCGCTATCAATTTCGTTCATAAAGGCTGTTCTCAAGATGAAAAGATTTTCGAATACATGTAACTCATTCAATTACAACACATTACATCCAAAAGAACTCATAAATCGGAAATTTCTTGTTTAAGTCAAGAACCTATGGTTTGCCTAAAAATTAGACAATTTTGCGGGAGAGGTTAAGGAATGAGAAAGAAAATATGGCCCTTTTTTGTTTCTGCTTTGTTCATATCTGGATACACATCCGCTCATGTTGTCCCAGGCAGCGCTGAAACACCTTTTCCGGTTCCCAGAAAAGTAGCTGCGGTCGCCATCGACGGCAGGCTGGATGAAAATGTATGGCAAGAGGCTTTGCAGCTCGATCTTGACTACGAAACTGATCCTGGCGAGAATATTCCGGCTCTGGTAAGGACAGAAGTCTTCGTATTTCATGATAAAGATCACCTTTATTTCGGATTGATTTGTTTCGATCCGGATCCTTCTGCCATTCGGGCCAGATTTTCAGAACGCGATAGCATTTTTGCCGATGATCTGATCAATATCAACCTGGATACCTTCAACGATGAACGGAGAAATTATTACTTCGGGTGTAACCCACTTGGAGCCCAGAGGGATGGAATCGAAACCATCGGCGCCAATCCGTCTTGGGATGCGATCTGGGATTCTGCCGGGGAGATCACCGAGATAGGTTACACCATCGAAATAGCTATTCCGTTTTCGTCTCTGCAGTTTCAGCGGACAAACGGACCCCAGATATGGGGCCTAGATGTATCCCGCTGGTATCAGAGGTCGCAGCGGCGTCGCCTGGGTCTTGTGAAGATCGATCGTAACAACAACTCCTACCAGAGCCAGTTCCTCAAGATTATCGGTTTCGAAGGGATCAGGCCCGGAAAAAATATCGAAGTCATTCCAACACTGACCGGCATAAAAACAGATGAAAGGGAATCGTTCCCCATAGGGGAGTTCAAATCAATCTCCAAAGAATTCGATCCTGGCCTGACCCTAAAATGGGGGGTTACAACCAATCTCACCGTGAACGGAACACTAAATCCGGATTTTTCGCAGGTGGAAGCCGACGCACGGCAACTGGATATCAATCAACCTTTTGCCCTTTTCTATCAGGAGAAAAGGCCCTTTTTCATCGAAGGAATTGATTTTTTCAGATCACCCTTTAATGCTGTGTACACGCGTACGCTTCGCAACCCTCTATGGGGACTCAAGCTCACAGGAAAAGAGAGGTCAAATACCATAGGTGCCTACTACGTGAAGGACGATTTAACCAATATTATATTTCCTGGAAACCAGGGTTCCAGCTCTACCTCGTTAAACATGCAATCATCCGCCGGAGTCTTTCGTTACAAAAAAGATTTCGGAAATAAATATACTCTGGGAGCCCTCTTAACCAATCGCGACGGAGAGGACTATTTCAACAGAGTTTTTGGTTTCGACGGTGAAGCCCGTTTGACAAACCGCAACAGGGTAGAATTCCAATTCCTGGGGTCGAGCACGAGATATCCTGAACTCATAGCCGAGGATTTCGATCAATCACTGGGCACCTTCAACGACAGAGCACTCAGTTTGGCCTATAGATATCAATCCCGGAATCTGAATGTTTTTGCGAATTATCAAGATGTTGGGTCTGGATTCAGAGCCGATCTCGGCTTTATGCCAATGGTCGACTTCCGCCGATGGGGAACCGGAATGGAATACAGTTTTATAAAATCCAACAACTGGTGGTCGGTGCTGACTTTCGGATACAACTTTTTTTACACTCAAGATCATGAAGGCCGTCTTCTCCATCGCAGCAATGAGGTATCTTTCTTTTTTCGCGGTGCGCTGCAGTCCTATTTCTTCCTTCTGGCTCAACAATCCAAAGAGGCCTATATGGGAATCGAATATGACATGCTCTCTGCCGCCACCATGTTCATGTTTCAGCCCACCGCCAGTGTCCAGGTCGGTTTCGCAGCAGATTTCGGGGATAGAATCGATTATTCCAACTTAAGGAGCGGGAAAAGAATGCATCTCAATCCCAGCCTTACCTACAATTTAGGAAAACGGGTTCGACTTGCCTTTAACCATAATTACGAAAAGATGAATGCGGCGGGGCAGGCCCTGTATACAGCGCATATAAGCCAGGGTTCGATCATCTATCACTTGAATACCAGGGTATTTCTGAGGGCCATCCTTCAATATGTTCACTATGACTACAATATCGAAAATTATACATTTCCGATTGATTCAAAATATAAAAGCTTTTTTGCCCAGATTTTATTCTCTTATAGGTTCAATCCGCGAACGGTCGTATTCCTCGGATATACGGATAACTATCTGGGGAATCAGGAGGTGCGCCTGACACAGACGGATCGAACACTTTTTTTAAAGATCGGATATTCCTGGCAGTTTTAATTCACCTTTTTGGCTGAGGTTTCTTCTCCTCCCTGATGGATAATAAGGCGTGTCACATTGCCGCTGTCATCCTTGACAAATGAGATCTCGACATCGGCCGCTTTCATAAAAAATTTGGTCTCACTCTCTGCAAATAGTTCTGCTGTTCCTTGGCCCGCAAACTCAGCAAAAATCCTATCCCCCTCTTTAAACACTTTGATAGACCGGTCTCCCTCTAACTCATACATACCCACGTAAGCATCGAGAAGCCCTGGATCTATTTGGACCGCTTTTTTTTCTTTCGGCAGCTCATATTGTTCACCGAAAAGAATAGCGGCAAGATCACGATAAATTTGGCCGGTTCTGGATGCTGTCAGGTTGCTGAGGATAATGATGCAGGCGTCGTCGTCGGGAAAACGGGCGATATAGGTAACGAATCCATTGATACCTCCCCCGTGGGAGATCAATTTACGCCCGAAAAGCTCGCTGACGTTCCATCCGTACGCATAGTTATTCAAGAAAGGAGTAAACATCTTGTCCATCGATTCACGGCTGAGAAGCTTATCGGTGTACAGGGCTCGATCCCACGTGTAGAGGTCTTCCACCGTCGAGTAAAGGGCGCCGGCGGCATGGGGAATATGCATATCGATGTAGGATGCGTTAGCCAGCTCACCTTTGTCCATCGAATATCCGGAGGCTCTGTTCTTCACGATGATTTGGTTCCAATCATAGCCAGAATTGGTCATGCCCAGAGGTTTAAAGATGTTTTTCTGGAGCAGGAGGTCATATGGCTTATCAGAGACTTTTTCCAATATATAGCCAAGGAGAATGTAACCTGAATTACTGTACCTGTATTTTGTTCCTGGATCGAATTCGAGAGGTCTGTTTTTGAACAGGGCGATAATTTCTTCCAGTTTTAATGGTTGAACCATGACTTTGGTGTAGTCAGGAAATCCGGTGAAACTGGGAACACCTGAGGTGTGCGTGAGCAAATGGTGGATTGTGATTTTGTTGCCGTTCGGATAGTCGGGAATATATTCGGCTAAAGAATCATTTACGTTGAGCAGACCTTTTTCTTGAAGCTGCATGACCAGCATAGCCGTGAACTGTTTGGTGATGGAGCCCAACCTGAATTTGGTTTTCGGAGTGTTGGGAACGTCCAGCTCGATATCGGCCATTCCGAAACCTTTGCTGAAGAGAATCTGCCCTTCTTTCGCGATGAGGATCGAGCCGTTGAAGGTCTTCTGATAGAAGTGGGCATTGAGGTACTCAACCACCCTTGCTTCGAATTCACCGTTCGATGTTTGTGCTGAATGACTGCATGAGATTGAAAGGACGGCTAGGGTAACAAGGTAAAAAATTGGGAGAAATGTTTTCTTTTTCTTGCAACTAAGCATGATTCATCTCCTTTGTATTCAAAAAGTAATCGAGGCAGCTATATCAGGATATCTTTTTTTTTGTAGATGAAAAAGGTGAGGATAAAGAGCACACAGGAAATTCCAAGAAAGTAGAGAACACGCCACCACTCCAATCCGTATCCGGGACGGAGGACCCCGGCATCCACAAATTTGAACGGGCTCATGTATCCGATTTTATCGGCCGATAGAGTTACCTTGGATATTACGTCGATGAAGTATCCTCCGACGACGATACCGATCGATATATTGGTGATCGGGCGTCCCCTTCTTATCAAGAGTGAAAGAAAAAAACCGACAGCTCCGAATATCAGCATCAGAAGGAATGAATAAAAGGAGTGAACAAGGAAAGCAGCCAGGCTGAAATGGCTATTTCCCTTGAAAATCTCCAAGCTCACAAAGCCTGTAACCAAAATGATAACATTCAGCAGAAGCAAATAGGTGAAAAAGGCGGCCAATTTGCTCCATACGACCTCAGGCCGCGTAACTGGCCTGGTCAAAAGGAATTCGGCCGTTTTTTCCCGTTCTTCCTGAGCCAAAATTTTTCCAGCTAGAAGTATGGTAAAAAAACTGCCCAAGAGCATAATGAAAATGGCGTTCCGCGTGGTATAAAATCCTAGGACGTTAGTCAGCACATCCATGCTCGCACCGAAAGCATTCATCATGTTCCTCATGAAAGGATTCTCGAAAAAAGCAGTCAACTGCTCGAGCATATCCCCTTCCATCAGAACCGGATAAAAAGCCATCCCCATCAGGATCAAAACAGCGATGGATACGCTCCAGGCAATGAATGAACCCCGGTAGCGTTTTAACTCCTTGGAGTACATGTTTGCGTTTATCATTTTCAGAGTCTCTTTTTTTCTTCTTTATCTGAATAGTAGTGCATAAAAATCTCTTCTAGAGTAGGCTCTTCTATGATCATATCCTCAATCTCTTTTCCGGCCAGTCTCTGGATCAGTTCGACAATCTTCCCCGAATACATAAAATTTAAGATATTTCTATTGGCCTTGGGAGCAATAATTCCGGGGTAATCGATTTCTCCAATTTTTACAGGATGGGCAAATTCAATCAGAATTTTCCTCAGTTGCTTTTTTCTGAGCGATTCCACATCTTCCACAGCGACGATCCTACCTTCTTTGATAATCCCAACGCGGCGGCACATCTTCTGAACCTCGCTCAGAGTGTGAGAAGAAAAGAAAACAGTCGTCCCCTTCTCGTTTTCTTCCCTTAGGATTTCGAAAAATTTAGCCTGCATCAAGGGATCCAGGCCGCTGGTCGGTTCATCCAGTATCAACAGCGGAGGCTGGTGGATAAGGCTCTGCAAAATGGAAACTTTTTTCTGATTCCCCCGGGAAAGGTCGACGATTTTCCTCCCTAGATCCAGTGAGAAAGCCTCTGCCAGTTCTTTTATCCTGCGCCCGCTGTCAAAATCCAGGTCGTAAAAATTAGCTGAGTAGGTAAGAAGTTCATTCACATCCATCCTTTCATAATAATTGACTTCCGAGGGCATATAGCCGATCTGCTTTTTGATTTCCTTTGTCTCTTTGACTATATCCATACCGAATATCCGGCCGATTCCCGAAGTCGGATAAATCAATCCCAGAAGAGTTCGAATGGTGGTGGATTTTCCTGCACCGTTCGGCCCGATGAAACCGAAAATCTCCCCTGGCTCAATTTTAAGGTTAAGGTCGATGATTCCTCTTGTTTTTCCGTAATATTTGGTCAGTCCCAGTGTTTCGATCGCGTACATTCCCTTCATAATAAGCTAATTGATCTTTCAACATCAACGCTTTTTTCTTTTAACCTTGAAGATAGCAAAAATTATGCATTGGAGTGAGTGAAACGAAAGAAAATTTTAACTTCTGAAGGGATGGAGTATTCCTGAGTTAGGCCAGATTCGTACAGTTTCCTTATTCAGCTATCCTTTCTGCACATTCTGTTCGTCCAGGCTGGGTTATAATAAGTCTGTAGGCCTTCCCTTTCTCATCGGGGACAAATCTCACCTTTACCGTGGCAGATAGAGCATAGAAGACCGTATCTGAAACGGGAAGAATTTCCAATGGAATATTCCTGTCCGATTTTTGAAGAATCAGGTTCTCTCCTTTCTGAGTCACGACTATATAGAGGTCTTCTGCAATTTTGTATTTACCAGTATAGGATTCGAGCAATTTCGGGTTGATTTTATAAAAATCAGAATCTTTTTCCGGGCCAGCCATCAAGATCTTTTTCACGATCATGCCGAATTGACTGCCGGAGACATTGTTTCCTCGCTCGAATGAGTTAACCCGGTGAACGATCACCATATCGTATTCAGGAATGACGAGAATGTACTGGCCGTAGGCACCCCTGGCAGAGTAAGCTCCCTCTTTCAAATCGACAAAGGGAAAATGCGGAAGCTTATTGTTATTTTTCACCACCCACCACATGAATCCATAACCGTCTCCCCCGTAGGCAAAAGCATCGGAGCTGTAAGATGTGGTTTCCTTTACCCAATCGGATGGAATGATCTGATTTCCGTTCCAATTTCCGTTTCGAAGCATCAACAGTCCAAATCTGGCCATATCTCTTGCTGAAATTTTGAACATATAAGCGGCGTGAAGAGACTCTTTAACCCTGAAGGTCATATCGTCATCCTTGTCAAAATGTTCCATCTGGAGAGGAACGGCAATATCTTCCATTATGCCCTGAAAGATCGTTTTGCCCGTCAATTTCTCGAAAATCGTTCCTAATACATTAAAATCCCAGTTGTTGTACAGCCAGTAAGTTCCCGGAGCGCGTGAATTTCGAGGTGGTTTGACAGATCTCATTCCCTGTGATTCCGCTGCTGCATCGATATAAACTCCAGATCTTGCTTTCAAGCAATCTCTCACCGTCGCCATTTTTTCCTGTTCGCTGAGGGGAGTGACGTCATCGATCCCCAGCTCTTTCATCGTCAGATCCAGGTCGATTATCCCGTTTTGAACATATATTCCGTACAAGGCGCTGAGAAAGCTTTTTCGGCTGGAATGGGTTATAAAATCCCTTTCGACTTCACCCCACTCATACAGGATCTTACCATTGACGATAATGACCACAGCTGCTGTTTTCCCTTGATCTGCAAATTTTTTGGCTTCTTCTAGCTTTTCCATTGAAAATCCCAATTCCTCCGGATTTTCTTCTTTCTCCCAGGTTTTCCCCGGAAAGGTGGATTGTGCAAATGCCAAAGAAGAGATAAAAAGGAAAAAAAACAGCGCTAAGCTTGAAGTAACACAATATCTCTCGATTTTTCTGCTTTTACAAAACGCGAAAGACATACATCCTCCTTTATTTGCGGCAAATAAATTTATTCTAGGGTGAGGGTTCGATGCGCTGTAACTAAAAGTCCCCGCACAGGGACACCGTAGGGACACGCCGATTCACAGTGCCCTTCACAATCCTGGCATCTGTCCGCTTTCTTTGATTTTAATGCGGCATATTTAGCCATGGCGTGCTTTTCCCGTCTTTGGGCAACAAAGTAATGGTCGTAACGCATAATGGTATTGACCGGGATACCATAGGGGCATTTGGGCTCACACAACCCACATGCATGACGGCAGTAGAGGCTTCCGCACTCCTCTTTATAAGCAGCTAACAGAGTTTTATCTTGGGGTTCAAGCCGGCTTCCGGATAATTTGAGAAATCCCCTCATTTCTTCAAAATTTAACGCTGTGACACAAACCGTGTGCACATTCGGATTGCTCAAACAAAACCGAATAGCTGCATCCCTGATATCTTTATCGCTTTTAAGATTATATTTCTGGATAAATTCCTGTGCTTTCTCCACTTTCCTCTCCATCCTTTCCACATTCTCTTTTTCCTCCTTGCTCAGTTCCGTACCTTTAGAATATCTAGATCTTTTTAGCCACTCCTGCATGTTGCTGTAGGATCGGATAGGATTGGTTTTCATCAGCGTCGTCCCGATTTTTTTTTTACCGCAAACCTCAAGAATCTCCTCGCTTCTATCCTCCTTTAGAAAATTATACGCCAGCAACATGACATCGAAACGACCGTCCTCAGCGGCTGCCAGTAAAATTTTCTCCATCGGTTCCTTGGGCTTTTGCATCCACCACTGCGAGCCATGATGGGAAACACCGACGAATCTGATCTTACCTTCTTTCTTTAGCTGTTCGGTGGCTGCATGAAATCCCTCACACTTCAACATTTCTACTGTCTCAGGACTTGATATCATCAGACAATCCAAATAATCGGTCTGAAGAGCTTCCATCACTCTATAAGCTCTTTTCAGAAAGCCCTCCTTTGTAACGCCTTCTTTCCCGATTCTTCGAATGGAGGTATCGGCCATGAGTTTGGAACTTATAAAGAGGGAGTCTCGATCCCTGTTTTTGATGGCCTCCCCGATTTTCCTTCCGTGCTGGCCGTAGGACTCGGAAGTGTCGATGTAGTTCACGCCGGCATCCAGCAGCCCTCTGAAAGGGCCGACATCATCGAAATCCCCTGTTCCCAGGTCAGAGACTTTAAAACCTGTCCGACCAAAAGTGCGGTATTCTTTGATTCGAGGGGGATCGGTCTCACCTATCTCTTGCTCGACCGAAATCCCAGCCTGGCTCAATACTCCTCCCGTTATCAAGCCTAAAGTTGACTTTTTAATGAAATT
The DNA here is from genome assembly GCA_964400735.1 of uncultured Eubacteriales bacterium. GTDB lineage: Bacteria > Acidobacteriota > Aminicenantia > Aminicenantales > Aminicenantaceae > CAYNVQ01. The sequence continues at coordinate 328,859 of CAYNVQ010000001.1, forward strand.
TCGTCTGTCCATCCAAACCTCCAGGACATATCTCTAATGCTTTTATTGTCAGCAAAAAATATGCCACCTGTTTATATGGGTATTTCCACCCGCGATGATTCTTTAAATGTTCATTTTTGAACGATTATTAGACATATCCGGACAAAACAGCATGATATCAAAGTTATCAATCAAAGCAACATAACCTTAGATTGAGAATTCTTGTTTATGTTGAAAAGGAATTCAGACTCATGAAGGATCCGGAAAATTCAACCTGAAACAGCTTGAAGTGGACAATTTCTGCCTAGAGTGATAATAAAGAATGTTAGGTTCATGCAAATCGAGAAGGAGGATAAAAGGGAATCATGCAAAAAATAAAGACCGGCAGCCATCAGAGACTGTGGGGCGTCATATTGGTCATTTTTATGGTTATCCTGTGTTTATGCAAAACCAACAAGATTTCTGAGAAAAATTCAGAAATGCCCGCCAGTTTGATCCCCGAAGATCAAGTTAGATTATCCAATGATCCTGAAAAGACCGAAATTTTCCGTGACGCCGGATTGGGTCTCTTTATTCATTGGGGACCGAACTCCCAGATAGGATCTGAAATCAGCTGGCCCCTGAACAATGCCAGCCAAGAATTCATTGAAAAATATTATGCCTTAGCTGACACTTTTGATCCTATCGACTTTGATGCCTCCAAATGGGCCAGACTGGCCAAATTGGCCGGGATGGAATATGTCGTCTTCACGGCTAAACATCATGACGGATTTTGCATGTTCGACACGAAATACAGCGATTTTAAAATAACCAAAACCCCTTATGCCAAAGATATCGTGGCTCAAGTTGCCGAGGCTTTCCGAAAGGAGGGGCTTCTGGTGGGTTTTTACTACTCGCCGGGAGATTTTCGTTATCATTATGAAACCAGCGTCCCTCAACAGGGTTTGATGACACCTGCCTTCGAAAGCGCAATCCCTTTCGGTCCCGAAAAAAAGGAATTCTTGGCTTACGAGCAAGGTCACGTGGAGGAGCTTTTAACCCGATACGGCGATATTTTTATGCTCTGGTTCGATGGAAAATGCGAGCCGTTAAAAAAGCATGCCTGGAGAATAAAACAGGATCTATTTATCGGAAGGGGAGAGATCCCGACGCCCGAGCAATTCATTCCCGGAGAGGCGGCCGATCATGCCTGGGAGAGCTGCATGACCACCAGCTGGCAATGGTCCTACCAGCCTCATCCGGACCTCAGAACCTCAAAGGAAATCATCCAAAACCTGATAAAGATCAGGGCCCGGGGAGGTAATATGCTTCTTAACGTCGGACCTAGGCCCGATGGAAGGATAGCCGAGCCCGATGAAGCCATCCTTCGTGACTTGGGTTTGTGGATGATGATGTACGGGGAAGCCGTTCGTGCAGTCCGTCCCTGGATTGTGACAAACGAGGGGGATATCTGGTTGACCCAGAAAAAAAACGGAGATGACTTAACCCTTTATGCCATTTTGGATTTTAACTTCGATGAGGAAGGAATGTCAGGACGACAATTCTCCGGTCGCCGCTTCAGTTTGAATTCGGTGCATACCACAGATCAAACCAGCGTGACCATTTTGGGCCAGAGCGGTGAATGCCCATGGCATCAAGATGAAAAGGGCCTGCACATAACAGCTTATAATCAACATACGGTGCAGATCATCGCTTATCCGGGAGGTAATCCGGAAATCAAGAAAGGAGGCCACAGTTGGGGCCCTGATTGGCCTGTCGCCATAAAAATTACACATGTTAAACCAATGGTGCGTTAGCCTTTCGATTTGCCTTCGTTTGTTCTCCAGTCACGGCTGTGGATATAGACTGCTCGCAAAAACCTGGCCTTTTATCAAAACTTGATTGTATTATCTTATAGGATAAAGAAAATACTGCATCCAGGAGGTAACATGATGAACAAGATAACCCGCCAAATCGTCTTCTTGATTGTATGCCTTTTTGCAGCGGTCGTCGCTTTCAGCCTGCCCCAAAAAGGGACCATGGCCTTCATCGTGTCCATGGAGCAGCCGCACACTCATTATTATCATGTTGTTTTCCATTGCGATGGGTTGAAGGGGGAAACACAGGATTTCGAAATGCCGGTCTGGACACCGGGGTATTACTGGATTATGGATTATGCCAAGAACGTGTTGAATTTCCAGGCTATCGATGAGGCAGGTCGTCCGTTGGCCTGGACGAAGACCTCAAAAAACACCTGGAGGGTTAGGTCAGGAAAGGCTGCTTCCCTCATTGTGAGTTATGACGTTTATGCCTTCAACCGGTCAGTGGCCGACAGCTTTCTGGACGACCGGCGGGCTTTTATCTGTCCGGCCGGTGTTTTCATGCACGTGACGGGACAGATCGAGCATCCGGTGACAGTGACCTTCAAACCGAATCAAAATCACTATACTATCTCGACCGGACTCGATCCGGTCACAGATCGTCCAAATACGTTTTTCGCTCCGGATTTCGATATCCTCTATGACTGCCCGATTCTCATCGGAAACCAGCAAATATTGACCTTCTATGTACAGGGGATCCCTCACTTTATTGCAGTCGAGAACTTGGGGACCTTTGACCGGGAAAAATTTATCGCCGATATCAAGCGAGTGGTCGAGGGGGCTGTAAAACTTATCGGAGAAATCCCCTACAAGCATTATACCTTCATCATGATGGACCAAGGCGGGGGAGGCCTCGAACACCTGAATTCCATGGCGGTGTTTTCAAATGCCTCCTCCTGGAACAATCCCAGGGGTTATAAAGGTTGGTTGAGCTTTATCGCCCATGAATTCTTTCATCTCTATAATGTCAAGCGGATCCGGCCGGCAGCATTGGGGCCATTCGACTATGACAGAGAGAATTATACGAATATGCTCTGGGTTTCTGAGGGATTCACCGTGTACTACGAATACCTGATCCTCAAAAGAGCCGGACTACTGTCCCCCGAAGAATATTTCGAAATGGTTCAAAGGTTCATCGCAAGCTACGAGAATCGCCCCGGACGTCTTTTCCAATCAGCAGCCGAAGCAAGCTTCGACACCTGGATGAAGTTTTTCAGCCGTAATGAAAACAGTGCCAACACCACTATCTCTTACTATGATAAAGGCGCGGCACTCGGGCTTCTGCTGGACCTAAAAATCCGGCATGAAACGAAAAACAAGAATTCCCTGGATGACGTAATGCGTACGCTTTATATGAAGTATTACAAAGAAAAAAGCAGGGGTTTCACAGATGAGGAGTTCCGCATGGAATGCGAACAGGCGGCCGGATGTCCTTTGGATGAAATCTTTGATGTCTATGTCTCCACAACAGAGGAAATCGATTATCCGAAATACTTTGCCTACGCAGGGCTTGAGATAGATATAGCTTCCAAAGAATTACCCGGAGCATTTCTCGGTACCGAAACCAGGGTTCAGGATGGAGGCCTGATGATTTCGAGAGTGGAATGGGATTCTCCTGCCCAGCATAGCGGTCTTAGCGCACGTGACGAAATTATCGCCCTAGACGGTATCCGGGCCACTGAAAGGACGCTGGATCAGGTTCTTGATTCCAAGAAACCGGGAGACAGGATCCGGGTTTTGATTTCGAGGCGGAATGCAATACAGGAAATCGAAGTCACATTGGGAAAGAAAATGGAAAGGAGTTTCGATATCTGTCCGGTCGAAAATCCTGACTCGCTCCAATCGGCCATCCTCGAAGATTGGCTGCAGGAAAAAAAGAGGCCTCAATCCTTCTTAAATCCAAAGAAGGAAAAATTCTCTATAAATCGATAGACCAAAGTCCGCATTCTTTCCGAACTTATTTCATATAAAAGACACAAATCATGAGATCTCTTTGAAAAGAAAACGGAAGGAATAGTATGACCGGGGTTCGGAATAACCATCGACAAGAAAAGTCGTATTAATAAAGATGCGAACCTCTTGCTGCAGTTATTATTCCAAAGCAAATAGGATAGATGCTTCGAATTCCATCAAGGATGAGGAGAATTTATGAAATTTTTAAAGATCCTGCTATTTTGTTTCCTTTTTTTGATTGGAACTCCGGGCTTCCCAGCCCAAGATGAAATTTGGAATTGGGAGTCAGGCTCCTATGTTCCGGGATTTCGATTGATAGAAGAGATGGATTTTTCGCGATTTTATCCTTCTTTGAAGACCAGTGAAATGGATGTGAGACCGATTCGGATTTACCTCTGGTATCCGGCGAAAGAGACAAATGAGACTCCCATGCGGCTCGAGGAGTATGTCCGAATGGCTGCCGATGACTTCAGCCCAGAAAGGAATGAACAAAGTACAGATCTTAAGGCGATTCCTATTCCTGTCCAGTTTTTGAAAGGCTTAGCCGGGGATGAACTGGATGTGCTTATGAAAAAACGAACCCGTGCCTCGCGAGACGCTTCTTTCGCTGAGGGGGATTTCCCCCTCTTGATTCTGGGACAGGGGCTTTATTATGAATCACCGCTTTCTCATGTGGTTTTGTGTGAATTCCTGGCAAGCCACGGCTATGTGATTGCTTCCTGCCCGCTACTCGGCACTCAATACCATCTCGTTAATTTGAATGAGGAGGATCTCGAAACCGAAATCCGGGACATGGAGTTTATCATAGGAGTTGTCAGAAAATTCCCGCAGGTTAGAGCCGATAGTCTTGGTGCTATCGGTTTTGATTTAGGAGGCATGGCTGGATTGATCCTCTGCATGCGCCATCCCGATGTGAATGCCTTTTTGAGTCTGGACGCTGGGATTCTCTTCGGACACTCCTCGGGATTGCCCAACAGCCATCCATCCTACAATGAACGAAATTTCACCATTCCTTGGATGCATATCACTCAAGCCCGTTTCATCGAATATTTCCGGGACAGGATCGGGCTGCCCTCCCTTTTAGACAGGAAGCCGTACGGAGACAGTTTTCTCCTGCATGCACCCACAGAAAATCATGGAGAATTTTCTTCTTATTCTATGTTCGGCATTAGGAAAGCCATACCCGGATATTGGGGGCCCTGGGAATCGAATCCTCATAAAATTTACCGGGAAATTTGTCGCTATACATTGTGCTTTTTCGATGCTTATCTCAAGGGGGATCAGCGGATGCTGTCAAATCTTCGGGAAAGGGCTCTGACACAGCACATAAAAGATAAGGAGTTTCTTCTGGATTATAAGCAGGGACAAACAGCTCCCCCTTCTATGAACGAGTTGGTGCGTCTCATCATCGAACAGGGCCTGAACAAGGCGAAACCCATTATCGAAGAAGCCAAGAAGTCATTTGCCAATACCACCCTTATCGACGAAAACGTCCTCAACTGGCTGGGTTACCACTTCCTTTATTGGTGGGGGAGAGAGGAGGAAGCCCTGGATGTTTTCAAAATGAATTTATTTCTTTTTCCTGAATCTTCAAATGCCTACGACAGCCTGGGGGAAGCTTATATCAATCGGGGCGACATCGAATCAGCTATTCGATGCTATAAAAAGTCGCTGGAACTCAATCCCGAAAACACCAATGCTGCCGAGCAGCTAAAGCGGTTGGTCAAGGATAGAAAATAATGAGAATAAAGTTGTAACCTACTCATAACGCAGGGAATCTGCTGGATTTCTTAGAGCTGCTTTGACTGTCTGGAAACTGACTGTGATAATTGCAATTATCAAGGCCAAAACCGCAGCCAACACGAACATCCACCAGGATAAATCGATCCGATAAGCAAAATTCTGCAGCCACCTATTCATGACAAACCAGGCAACTGGCCATGCAATCAGGTTTGCCACAATAACCCACTTCACGAAACTCTTATTCAGGATATTGACGATTCGAGGAACAGATGCACCCAGAATTTTTCTTATTCCTATTTCTTTGGTTTTACGATCGGCCACAAAAGATGCCAATCCGAATAGCCCCAGACAGGCGATGAAAATGGCCAGGAAAGAGAATATGGAAAAGATTTTCCTTGTCTGTTTTTCATTCAGGTAAAGTCGCTCATAATCCTCATCTAGGAAGGAGTATTCGAAAGGCTTATTTGGGGCAAAATTTTTCCATGTGTTTTCGATATTTTTTATGGTTCCAGGAATATTTTCCGTGTCGAGGCGAACGGAAATGTAATCCTCGCCTCTCTGGTAATAGCCGCCGGAGAGGAATAAAGCCTGGGGCCGGATTTCCTGATGGAGAGATTCATAGTGATAATCTTTGATGACACCTATAACGGTGAAATCTCCTCTGTTTTCGGCCCAGTTATTGATTCTTTTGCCAATCGGGTCATCCCACCCGAGCAGTTCAACAGCCTTTTCGTTGAGCACGGCAGCATGGGAATCGGACGCAAATTCTCTAGAGAAGAATCGTCCCTTGGCCAATTCAAGTTTTAAGGTGTCAAGAAAGTCGTAGTCACAAATACACAAGTTCAAAGTGAAGCTTTCGTCGACACCTTCGGCACCGAACCCGATATTGCTGAAACTTCTACCCGGTAAAGTGTTCGATCCCGATACATTCATGACGCTGCGGTATTTGCGTAAAGCTTCTTTAAAAGAGGCTGTATTGTTACCCAAAGCTCCTGGATTTCTCAAGACCAAAACCTGTTCTTTATCGAATCCCAGCTTTTTAGTCTGAAAAAATTTGAGTTGTTGATTCACGGCCAACGTGCCGATAATGAGAAATATGGAGATCGAGAATTGAAATATGACCAGAATATTTCTCATCCATGACCCACCCGTGCTCCGACTCGTCATGCCTTTCAGCACCGCGATGGGTTTGAAAGAAGAAAGAAAAAAGGCCGGGTAGGAGCCAGAAATCAGCCCCACGATCAGCCCGAGGCCCAATAGGGAAGGGATCACGATGAAATTGTCGAAGAGATGGACTTCGAGCTCTCTGCCGATCAGGTTTTTATACAGAGGCAAAAGCAGGATGACGATTCCCATTCCTATGGCCAATGATATAAAACTCAACAAAGTGGATTCGCTTAAAAACTGAATCACGAGTTTGCCTCTCCCCGAACCGACGACTTTTCTCATCCCTACTTCTTTGGCCCTTAAGGATGACTTTGCCGAAGAAAGGTTCATGAAATTGATACAGGCGATAAGCAATATGATGATGCTTATCGCCGAGAATATATAGACGTATGTTTCGTTGCCGTTGGCTTCGAATTCACCGTTAAGGTCTGATGTCAAATGAATTTTGGTGATGGGCTGCAAATAATATTCCCAATAATTTCCTTTGGCCACCCAGGCATCGTATTTTTCCCCACCCATGTATTTTCTGGTGAATTCCTTGATTTTTTCTTCCAGCCGTTCGGGTGACGCGCCTTCCCTCAGGACAAAATAAGAAATAAAGTTGTTTGAGGACCAGCCGGGATCGTTGATAAAGTTGGGGAAAGTCGCTGAAGAAACCAGAAGGTCATAATGGAAGTGAGAGTTCGAAGGCAGGTTCTCGGAGATGCCGGTGATCTCGAAGTCGATGCCTCCTATCCCGTATGAAAAATCAGCTCTCAGTATTTTGCCCACAGCGTCGGTGTTCCCGAAATATTTAAGGGCCGTCTCTCTGGAAATGACCATCATATTCGGTTCGGTCAACACCGTCTGTGGATCGCCATGGATCAACGGAACGGAAAAAACGTCAAAGAATGTAGAGTCGACGGCAAAAAAATTTGACTCATAATAGGTCTTCTCTCCCAGCACAACGGGCGTTCTTCCCAGATTTAAAAATTTGACTCCGGTTTCAATTTCTGGAAATTCGGCGAGAAGCCTCTTGAAGGTCATCGAGGAAGAGTAGGTTTGGCGTATTTTTGTATTACCGACAGAGGCTCTGACAGCCAACCTGTAAATTCTGTCGGATTTTTCATGAAACTTGTCATAACTCAGTTCATGGGCTACGAACAGAAAAATGAGGACGCTGCAGGCTATGCCTATGGCTAAGCCAACAATGTTGATGGTAGAAAATCCTTTGTGTTTCAAGATGTTTCTTGCGGCAACCTTTAAATAATTTTTGATCATGACGGATCCTTCTTTTATTTTCGACTATTATAAAAGACGAGGGTTCGGTCAAAAAAGTTTATTTTTTTGCCTAATTTACCGCTCAAATCATCAGGGAGGTCCCTTGAGGACACTTCTGGGAAACCCAACATCTTTTTGAACTGAAAATCCCTCCAGGAACCGAAAGAACCAATGAGGATCGTGATCATAGGTATGATTAAACTTCATTTCGGCCACTGCGTCGAACGGTGGGGAATGGACCAAGAAGGACATCATCGCTGCGGGGCGGGAAGAAAGACCGGGATCAAGATGCTCCTCAGAGAACCGGTTGCCTTCCCATTTCATGTACTACACCCTTAGGAAGGGATAGAATAGGGATCATTTCCCTGTATAGCAGATTCGTTCAAGAAAATCTTTTCGATAGCTCTCGCCGATAGGGATCTTCTTGCCCTGGATAACGACCCAATTCTTGTCTATGGTATCGATCTTAGAGACAGCTATCACGAACGACCGGTGGATACGGATAAAATCCTCGGGCGGTAAGGCACTCAATAGGTCGTTCATGTTCATCCGCGATAAAATTTGTCCTTCCAGGGTATGGAAGACAACGTAATGCTCTTTCTTTTCCATATACAGCAAATCATCGATATCCACCTGATGGATTCGTGGACCGCTTTTGATGAATAGTCTATTGAATTTACTGCTCTGTTCACGCCTCCCCATTTTATCCGCCTCAGAAATTTCTGTACGGGCTTTCAAGGCTTTATCCACCGCCTGGTGAAATCGCTCGTAGGCAATCGGTTTAAGCAGATAATCCAGCGCCTCTTTATCGTAGCTCTCTACGGCATACTCCGAATAGGCCGTGCAGAAAACGACTTGAGTGTCTCTGTTTCGAATCAGTCCAGAAAGACACATTCCGTCTAGATTCGGCATGTCGATGTCCAAAAACACGATATCGACATCATTATCTGCCAGGAAGGTCAAGGCTTCGATAGAATCGCGAAAAGAACCGACCAGCTCGAGCTCTTTGGTTTTATGGACATAATTGGTTAGAATCTCCACTGCACCGCTTTCGTCATCCACTATGATGCAACGCAGCATCCCTTATCCCTCCAACCGGATGATTAATTCGATCCGGAACTTTCCTTCCGAAGGGGAAATTTCAAGCCTGTGCCGCTCCGGATATAACAACTGAAGGCGCTTTTTCACATTGTCCAAACCGATCCCCGCGTGCTTTTTCCAAGACTCTTCCTTCTTCAGGATCGGATTTTCGACTTGGAAATGCAGTTGGCTCTCATTTAGACGGAGGTTTAAATGTATGTAACCCTCGCCTTTGGTTCCGAGACCGTGCTTGAGTGCATTTTCGACAAAGGGGACCAAGAGCAGGGGAGCGATCTTATGGTGGCGGAAATTTCCTTTTTTTTCCAGGCGGATGTCCACATTGTCTTTTTTATCGAATTTCAACCGGGCCACTTCAAGATAATTCTCGATGTGTTCCAATTCACGAGCCAGGCTTATTTCCGCCACATCGCTGTCGTAAATAATATACCTCATCAGACTGGAAAGCTTGACGATGGCCCGACCGGCTTCATCGTCTTTGTTCCTTTGGGTGATGGCATAGATGTTATTCAAGGCATTGAAAAAGAAATGGGGATTGATCTGGGAGCGGAGCAGATCTATATCCGCCTTCATCTTCTCCTGGCTCATTTTGCTTTCCTGGCGGTATTTCCGAATCCAATCCCGGCTGATTCCGTACAGGACTCCCAAAGTATAGACAACCAGATTGACGAGCAGAATCGGAAAGTCGTAGGATTTCCGGCGGTAAAACGTGATCATCTTATCGGAGATTTCATCGGGTCCAGTCGGCAGGTTGAAGAGGCGCAGGATGATTTGATCGAGTCCGAATTTCAGCAGCGAGAGAAGAGCGATCAAAGCGATTGATAGAACGACAAATGGGACGATCCGGCGCCTTTCCAAAAAGCGAGGAATCAGGTAAAAAACGACGGACATGAATAAGATCAGAGAGACACATACATCGACGAAGCGTGCGGCATAGATACTCCCATCCACCGTATTGAATTCATTGATGAAGACCGGAAGAGTTGGATGGTAAAGAATACCGTAGTAGGCCGCAAAAAAGACAAGCACGATGATCGGCTTTTCCAGCTTGGACATCATGATTGAACTCTCGCCTCGATTCCCCACCAGTATACAATAAATCGTGAATGGAATCTCGCCGGTGGCTTCGAATCATCGATTTTATGGCATGAATCGGAAATATGCAGGTATGAACAGTGTGTGTGGCCCTCGAGCTTATCTTTTTTGTCCTTAATTTTGGGTTTGATGTCAAAAATACTGGACTTCATGCCATCCGGCTTTTCAAATCCTGAAATTCGCTTATTATTTATTGTGGATACGAAAAAATTCCATGAACAAAATCAAGGAGAGAAACATGAAAAGAACAATCAAGCTCGGATGCTGTGCGCTATTGATTTTCGGATTGGCGGTTTCGGCGTTGCCAGCTTCTCAAGAAAGAGAAGCACAAGATGCGACTCAGGAAGACCGGTCATCCGAGATCAAGCAACTAACAATCAGGAACTCGGGGTTCCGCTCCGGATCGACTGTCGTCATACGTTATCGGGATGCAGACAAAAAGATCGTCGAAGTTATCGAAAACGGCAGAAAGCTTCCTGCCGAGGAATTCTTGCGTTATGAGTCCATCATCCGGGAAGTGCTGGAAATTCCCCAGATCGACCGGCTCCTTCCGGAAATCGAGAGGGCCAAGCGGAGGGCAGAATCTGCGCGTATCTCAGAGGAGTCCAAAATTCACGAAATGCTGGATTTGAGGAGAAGACTGGAAGGATTAGAGTCTGACACAGCTCGACGCTATCAGGAAATGAACGAACTTTTGCTTATGGAAGAATTGAATCGTCTGACCGAAAAAATTAGTGAATCGAGCGATCTTCCAGAGGAGGAAAAGATCGAACAGCTCAAGGAAGTCATCGCAAAGATCGAGGCATTGGAATTGGCGAGAAAAGAAGAAGATGACCGAAGAAGATTTTTAGAATTTGGTGCGGCAAACGCAGCCCGAAAGCTGATCGAAGAAATCGAAAAATCGAATGAGATGTCCAAAGAGGAAAAGATCGAAGAGATCAAAACGCTCCATCAGCGGATCAAGGAATTGGCTCTCGCCAGAGAAAAGGATGTAAAGAGAGACTTAATAGCCATGGAGATTGCTAATGTGTTGAGAAAAATGTTACAAGAAACGGCTCAAAGAAAGGATTTATCGGATCAAGAAAAGAGAAAAGAGATGGATAAGCTGTTGGAGGAAGGGAGAAGTATGAAACTAGAGAATGAGTTGCTCAGGGTTAAGGTAGAAAAATTCAAATTCGAGCTGCACCAATTATTGCAAAAAGAAGGATTGCTTCCCGAAGGAAAAGCTGAATTTGTTTTAAGAATGGATAAAAGCACTATCAATGGAAAAAGACTGCCTAAGACTATTCATGAACAAATCATGAAACTTTGTGAAGAGATCATCGAAAAAAAATTCGAGCGGGATACGAAGATCATTCTGGATTTGAACGAAGACCTTTGACTTTATTTCTCCAAACTTATTGAGTGAAAAAGTCATATCTCTATTTGATAATTCACATGAGTTCATAGCACGCTCGATTTGGAACGTCATCGGCAAAAATGCGAGGATATAGATTTGAAAAATGTTTGATAAATCGTCACTGGATTACAGGTCTATTCCCATAACAGAAGAGTTCAAGGAAAATTTCATGTAGGAATTGTCTTCCTTGTCACCTCGTGAAACCGTACAAGGTCGTCTGGAATTATTGACAGGTTCGTTTCTTCTTCTCCAGGAGTTCCCCCAATAATTAATATCAAAAAGCGATAACTTATTTTGTTTCTGGTTGTTATCTGAAAACACAAGTGGAAATGCAAAAAATGGGGGAACTTTTTTCTCTGTATGACGTAAAATGGGGCCTCACGATGCCAAGCCTGCAAGCTTGCATAAAGACTATTGTCTTGAGGAGGCCCCATATGGATTATGCCAAAACCGTTCACAAATTGCGAGAGCAAATCATGAAATTTTCGGGGGAACTTTCTTTCGGTTGGCCCAAAGTAATGCAGCGATTTATCGTTGAGGCGCTCTATGGTATCCAGGCGCGACAGTCTGTGCGGCTGACAGAGATCGCTCGCTCTTTGGAGGAAAAGATCCCATTGCGGAAAACCCAGTACCGGTTGTGTCGTCAGTTAGGACGGTGGGGGCTGTGGAGAAAGATCAGCGACTCTCTATGCCGGATGGCTTCCTCCGGGGTAAAGAAGGATACACTTCTGGTTTTGGATATATCGGATATAGCCAAAAAGTATGCCCGGAAGATGGAATATTTAGCCAGAGTTCACGATGGCAGTGAAGGGACGCTGGCCAATGGCTACTGGACGTGTTCTGTGATAGGGGCTGAGGGAGAAGAGAGGGTGCTGAATCCTCTCTACACCCGTCTGTATTCCCAGGATGGCCCGGATTTTCAAAGCGAAAACGCAGAGATTCGTAAAGCCATAACCTTTCTATCTCAGCATACAGCGAAGCGGGGCATATGGGTTCTGGATAGAGGTGGGGACCGGAGGGAGATCATCCATCACGTATTGAGGAATAACTTGCGCTTTATCATCCGGCTCAAGGTGGATCGTCATCTGGTTTATCGAGGCAAAAAGCTGCCTGCCCTGGAACATGCATCCAGATGCCCGATGCTTTATTCGGAAAATATCATTAAACAAGAGAAAGGCAAAGAGAAGATCTGTCATCTGGAGTTTGGGTATCGACCGATAAAACTTCCTGAAAGGAAAGAATCCCTCTGTATGGTTGTGGTCAAAGGATTCGGCCAGACTCCGATGATGCTGTTAACCAACGAGCCGGTGAAGAAAAGCCGGAAATCGTTGTGGCGAATAATCCAAAGCTATATCACACGATGGACTATCGAAGAGACGATCCGGTTCATCAAACAGAGTTATAACCTGGAGGACATCCGGCTTCTCACTTATCGCAGACTTCAAAACATGATGGCGTTGGTGATGGCTGTGGCCTATTTTGCCATGGTTTATCTGGGGATAAAAACAAAGTTGAGGGTGCTGGCCCGTCACGTGCTCAAGGCAGCCAGACGACTGTTCGGGATACCCGATTTTCGCTTTTACGCCCTAGCTGATGGCATCCGAGAACTCCTTTTCGGCCGCCAGAAGGGCTTAGAAGGTTTCACCCAAATGCTAAAAATAGAGAATCAGCAAATGAGCCTGTTCGACCCTTAAAATTTTTGGGGGAACTTCAAGTTTCTTCTTCTCCTATTGACCCGATTCATGAGTTTGTGATACGTTCCACTCGGGATTTTATCGATCAGTAGGCGAGGACAAGGAGTTATCATAATGGATAAAAAAGGTGCGTTTTTTCTCCTATTTGTCCTATTCACTGTTTCTCTTATCTGGACGCAGTATCGGGATCTCGATCAGTACGAAAAGCTCAAAAACCCGCAGATTCGAAAAATGCCTGATAAGCAGAAAATGCTCGTTGTGGAAAAGAAGGGCGATCCGAATGTTACCGCCGGAGAAGCTTTTTCCTTATTGTATAGCGCCTTTTTCAAACTGTCGGGTGTCAAGATGGCTCCTCCTCGTGCCCGCTGGTTGAACACGCTCACTGACCCCAGGGAGGAGTGGGTAGGCCTTTATGCTCTTCCTCTTCCGGAATCGGTTGATTCACTTCCAGCAGGAGCAGAGGGCGCGAAGATCGATTATTGGGAATACGGAGAAGTGGCCGAAATCCTGCATGTCGGCGCCTACAGTGAGGAAACTCCGACGATCGAAAAACTTCACGCTTTCATTGCGGCTCAAGGCTACGAAATGGCAGGTCCACATGAGGAAGAATACCTCAGAGGACCCGAATCTGGCCCCGACTCGTCAAAATACATGACGATCATTCGCTACCGAGTGAAAAGAAAATAAAAGGGAGAAGAATCGAAAAACCAACTAATTTTCTTTCGAATAGAAGGTCAATTTTTTGTGCATGTCCGCCCACCTCTTTTTTTTTACATATTTTATTCATACCGAAGGGAATCGGCCGGATTTGACCTCGCCGCCTTGAAGGATTGATAACTGACTGTGAGCAGGGCCACCCCGAGCGCCAAAAGGGTGGACAGGGCAAAAATCCCTATCCCCAGGTCGATCCTGTAAGCAAAATTATCCAACCATTTTTTCATGAGATAATAGGCCATAGGCCAAGCGATCAAATTGGCCAGAACGATGGCCACCATGAACTCTGTCGAGAGCGATAGAAGAATCTGAGACAAAGATGCCCCGAGTACTTTCCGGATGCCGATTTCTTTAGTCCTTTTAACGGCCACAAAGGAGGCCAGCCCCAGAAGCCCCAGACAGCCGATCAAGATGGAAAAGCCGGCTGCCAATAAGAAGACCTGTTCAAAAATCGCGTCTTTTGCATACATTTCCCGGATTTCCTGATCCAGGAAGCCGAATTCAAACGGAAATCCAGGCGCAAATTTCTTCCATATATCTTTGGCATAGCTGACTATACCTGTAAGATTATCCCCGGAATAGAGAATCCCGCCATGGGACATCCATTCTTCATTGTAGCTGATCAGGACAGGATTGATTTCTTGATGCAGCGAACGGCAGTGAAAATCCTTGACGACACCGATAATCTCGATCTCCTCCACAGGAAAAGCCGTTAAATTTCCTCTCGCGACATAAGGTAGATGAGTCTCGACAGGAGACTCCAGACCGAATTCCCGAACCGCTGTTTCATTGATGACTACTGCCCGCAAGTGATCACTTTGCCGGGTCAAATCCAGAAACCGCCCCTCCAGAAGCTGCAAACTGTAAACGTCGGCAAAATCGGAGTCCGCGCTGTAGTGAGTGAAACCGACATAATTTTCGCCGACCTTGAACGATTCATTGTTCAATGGCCGTCCTGGATAGCCTTGAGAAAAAGACACCTTCAGTATATCTGGATGACGGAGAAGTTCGGACTTGATATTCTCGAGATTCCGACGGAATGAATCTAAACGCGGCTGTGGAAAAGTGATCACATTCTTGGTGCTGAAACCGAGGTCTTTGTTCCTGGCGAAGCGAATCTGATTGGTGATAGTCAATGTCCCGACCAGAAGTATCAAGGAAACCGCAAACTGGAAAACAATCAAAGCCTTGCGGAAAAAAGATCCTTTTCTTCCCCGCGTGACATCGCCTCGGATAACTGTGACAGGCAGAAAAGTGGAGAGATAAAAAGCCGGATAAAGACCGGCAAAGGTCCCGATAAGGCAGGCCCCAGCTATGAAGCAGATAAGCATCTCCGGTTCGATCAGACTCTTGATACTAAGATTTACGTCAAAAGCCCGATTGAATGACGGAAAAAAGAGGACCGCACAGGCCATGGCCACACCCAACGCTGCCAACGCCACAAACACCGATTCCCCAAGAAACTGCCTCATTAGGCTAATCCGCATGACACCAACTACTTTTTTGATGCCGATCTCCCTGGCCCGGGTGGACGCGCGGGCCGTGCTGAGATTGACGAAGTTGATCCCGGCAATAATCACGATGAAAACAGAGATGGTGAACAGAATCCATAAAAGGGTCTTGCTGCCGTGATTTCCCTGAAAATGGATATCGGAGAGATAGATGTCGCTCACCGGGAACAGGGAAAACTCCTGCACTGGTTTTCCTCTCTGTTTATAAACCGTGGCCATATGGGTGTCAATTTTTTCGTTGACAGCATCCAGGTCGTATTCCTCTGGAAGAAGCACATAGGTAGGCTCGCTGTTGTATTCGTAATTGCGGTCTGCATCCGGACCGCTGATGGAACGGAGAGTCAGTATGGAGGCAAAGACATTCAAATCCAGATGAGAATTTGCAGGCTTTTTGACCACCCCGGTTACAGTCAACTCGAAGCGACCGTTGAGGGTAACGACCTTTCCGATAGGATCTTCGTCTCCGAACAGGTTTTGGGCAATCTCTTCGGTCAAAACAATGGAGTAGGGTTCATCCAGGACAGTCTCGGGATTCCCTGCCTTGAAATCATAGGTGAATACTTCGAACATGCCCGGGTCGACCCAAGCATAGGTCATTCCCTTGATCATGATATTTTTCTCGCTTTCTGTCTCTGCATCACGATATTGAAGCGCATAGTCGCTCCGCAGACTGAGGCGGGTATATTCGACGATCTCCGGGACATTCTCGGATAGCTCTAAAGCCGCTGCCGAGATGATATGCTGCTGTCTCCAGTGCTGCTGTTCCCACACCCCGCCCATCACGACCGTGTACATCCGGTCGAGGTGTTCGTTACCACGGTCGAAGTTCAGCTCGTTTCGTATGAAAAGCGCGATAAAGATGACGACTGTAAAACTCATAGCCAGGCCGAAGATATTGATGAAGGAATAGCCCTTATGTTTTCGAATATTGCGGATCGTTATTTTGAAATGATGCATGAACATGCTCAATCCTCCTCTGAGGCACAAACCTGCATAAAAATACAAAGCGGTCAGCACCTGAAATCGATACCAAGTTTTGCCGAAAAACAAACCTTTCTCGCGGATCACTTCCCGGTAACTTTCTTCCAAATCGCATACTGTTGTCTCAAAACCCCCGTCCGGAAAAATCTTCCGGAAAAGCCATCGAGCCGCCCTCGGCGGTTTGATTTTTCCCTCTTTCGTCACGACTTATCCTCCGTTCGTATCGGGAACCGCTTCCCACATCTTGCGTTCCATCTGTTTGATGTCTTCAAGCGCCTTTTGTCCCGCTGGAGTAACGGCATAAATCCGTTTGCTTCGTCCTCCACGCTCGGGAAGGGGATCGCTCAAGGAAGATGTCAGATAGCCTTTATTAACGAGCTGTTCCAAGGATATAAAAAGGGCGCCGTAGGACCAGATCTTTCCTGTCACATCCTTCAGACGTTTGCGTATTTGCACAGAATAAGCCTCGTTTTTAAGAGATAAGACTGCAAGCAGGATGAATTCTTCGGTCCGTGAAAGGAGTTTCATATTGGCCTCATATATATTTTTCTAAACTTAGGACATATCTTTCATATCTATGGACTCCATACCTCCAAAAAGGTTGCATTTTTTAGGATCTTCATAAATTTTATGATTTCAATCCTGTAGCCGATCTTCTTGGCTTTCCTTATTGCGCTGACTTAGAATCTTCAATGGACCAAACACAATCATGAGGTAATCCTTAGTCTTGTACACTTCTAAGGTATTTTATGCAGGGACGCGGCTCGACATTTTTACATCATGGACAAAATGGGAGGCCTTCCCCTAAAGTCGCTTGGTTTCTTTTAATTCAAGCTAAGATATGCCAGGCGGATTTTATTTAGACCAATCTTATTGCCTGAACGATTGCAGCAGTCGATATCGAAAAGGATAGTTCAAGGACCGCTTTTCTGATTCCTGTTTACTGTTCTGAACTTCGCCTGTAAGCGGTGACTCGATTGTCATTCAAGGAGGGAACGATGATTAGTTTTTTCTCAGGAATGTAGGCGAAGTTTGCGCAGAAATGTTTCGGTGCGGTTGAATCCAGAAGAAGAGTTTTTTGTCCATTTTGACTAATCGAAAAAATTTTTCCGTTGTAGTCGGAAACCAGAATATTTCCCTTTTCATCGGTTTCGATACCATCGACGATGGCGCCGGCATCAAGTCTAGCTATTGTCCTGATTTCTCCGCTTTTCAAATCGATCGATCTCAAGCTGGCGTCCGAGGAACAGCCGGCGTACAGTTTTCCATTGGAGTAATGGAGGCCATTGACCTGAGCTAACTCTTTTCCACTCTTCCAGGTCGAAAATTCCCCGTTGCTGAATTTCAGGATTTGTCCCTTCTGCGAGTCCGAAATGTAGATATTGCCTTTGCTGTCTATGGCAATATCGTTCAAAAATCTGGGTGAGGGGACCGGGTGCTTCGTGATAATTCGTCCGGAAGGGATATCGATTTCGACAAGGTTTGCCCTTTCCACCACAAAGAGCTTATCCTCGTATAAGGCCATACCGGTTGGCTGTATCAGGCCGGCAATCCACTCTAAATCAACTATCGCACCATCCGGTTTGATCCTGGAAATGTACTGGGTTCCATCCGTGTAAAGGTTTGAGATATACATAACATCCCGAGGTCTATCGTACAGGGCTGTTTCCGGCCAGCTGAATTTACTGGGCATCTCCCAGAATCTTGTTAAGCTTTTATCCAAATAAACGGCGTCGCCGTTCCTGCACTTGAATCCCCAGCCTCCCGAGGATTCGGCGAGTAGAAGGAGAAGCTCATTGCTGCCTTTTTTCAGGGGCAGATAAACCGCATCGAATAGGCCCACGCGTCCCTGAAAAAAAGGATCTCTGGATTGAAACACGTTGCTGGCGTGGAATAATAGCCGCCCGTTCAGAAAAATGCTAACCTGATCGCTGTAGCCGAACTGCAGTTCCATCGGTTTTTCCTCTTCCGAGCTGATCATGGTTCTAGCTAATACGATGCCGGGAACAACCGGACCTTTTATGGCATAGCGGGAAACATTAACCAGGCCGGTCGGCTCACTGCCTACGTTTTTCCACTTGACCTGAGCCAGGATGTTTTGAGGAGGATAAGTTTTTCTTTCCAGAAGATTATAGGGGAATGACTGGGACAATTCCCATTTTGTGATCATACCGAAAGGCGTATCGATTTTTAGGGGAGGATCGAATTTCAAGCTGTCATCAGGTCTGAATTTGAAATCGGAGAAATAAGCCAGTCCGATAGGACCAGTTACTTTTAGGCCCAGTCCACCTTTCGCCTGTTCAAGCTTCAGATCGTCGATCACCAGGGCTGGCATTTTCGCATCACCGATGTAAACCCTTGCTTGTTTCCCTGCAATTTCCAGTTTAAGGTGAATCCATTCATTCACGGGCAGATTCCAGACAGCGGTATAGCCATCTCCATAATAGAGCTGCCAGGCCGAGATGCCGTTGAATACCGGGGTGTATTGAAGAGCATCTGGTTGCCCGGATTTATGCGGACGCACATAAAACTCTTCATAGTTCGCCTCATCCTGCCGCCGGAAAATGATGGTCGGGAAAACCCTCCCTTCCCTGCATGCCAAATCTACCTCCACAACCCCATTTTCAAATTCGACTTCCTTTAGAAAAGCATCGCCGCTCAGAGTCAAAGCTTTTCGGCCTAAAAACTCCTCCACGCGGCTTGCCGGACCCAGCTCCCAGCGCCCCGAATCGAAACCGACGATTTCCTCGGCTCCATAAAATGAAATACATAGCAGAATCCATAATACAATGGATAAAAATAAATTTTTCCTGTGCTTCAGATTGCTCAAATTTTCCTCCATTGCACTTTCGAAGAAAAAAGGGAGATTATCGCTTAAAAGTTTTTTTCGGATCGAAAAATCAATGACAATTTATATATCCCCTACCTATGAAGCAATAAATGTGCCAAGAAAGATCGCCCGATTATGGTTTAAATGAATAAAGAGTTTGTCCGCTACCAGTACAGAAAGCGTCCATTTTTGAACAATTTTCTATAATGGTATAAACTTCGATCTAAAAGCATTTTTAAGTCATAAGGGAAGGGGAGGAGGTAGTTAGCTTTATAATTTTAAACAAAATCCAATTCGGTTGGGAGAAATAATAAGACTCACCCGATCATCCTTTTTTTTCTTATGTAGAGAAGGCACTAAATATCCGATGGCGAAGCCGGCAATAGCACCGGCAATGACATCTGTAGGGTAGTGCTTGCCAGCTTTAACTCGGGCATATCCGGTCATTGCAGCCAGGGTCAAACTCGAGCCCCACAAAAGCTTTGTCCATATCGAATCCCCGTGGATATCGGTGATCACCTTGGATAGGAATGTCGCTGCGGTAAAGGCAGCGGCCGTGTGACCCGAATAAAAGGATAAATATGCATCGCCTCCTGGAGATTGCCTTTCTTTAACGCTCAGGTCTGTATTGTAGAGATAAGGGCGTTTTCGGCCTACCGTCGCTTTGGTTAAGTATGTAAAGCCACTTAAAAAGAGACATGACTCAAGAAACATCGTCCCCACAGTTGCCGTTTCGGATAGTTTGGCATGTAGAAGGGGAGGAACGGATAATAGGAGGATAGTAGAATAGGACAATATATCCCGGTATCGATCGCTTCGGTCTCCCCATTCGGGTGACCAATTATATGTTGCGCAGCGGTCTAATCCATTCACATCGTTCCTGTCGAGCAGCCTTATCTCTTCAAGAGAAACATTACCGTAATTGTCACACAGGGTTGAGCCCAGGACTGTCATACAAAGACCCAAAGGAAGCAGATAAAAGTCCCTTTTTTTGAGTTCATAGGGAAATGGACGCTCCTGAGCGAATAGGCCATTTGTCATCGAAACAAGAATCAAAAATGCTAACCAGGCTCTTTTTAGTTTCATTTTTATTTTTTTAATATATTAATATATTAAACACCTGCAAATATTTTTTTTCCACCGAAAAAAACGGAGTCTTGGAGGACAGGAAACGAGCCTATTTTTATTCAGACCGAATTCAGGTAAAGCTATAATTTCAGAGAACAAAGCATGAGCTTAATAAAAGCTAAGAGTGGCACACAAGAAACTGGAATAAGAAAGTTCTATTTTTTTCTGTAGACCTTCTTTTCAATGTCGATAGTTTTATCCTCTTTAATGTGAAAGTGATAACCGACTCCTTCGATGGATGGGCTGTATTTTTCTCCCTGCATATACATGATCTCGAACGTTTCTTCGAGTTTGGAGTCGAAAATATCACCCCGGAAGTTCCACATGACCTCTTCATTATTCAGGTCCGTTCCCTTTATAGCAATTTCCTGCTGGAACACTCGTTTTTCCATGGAGGACAAGTCATTCATTTCTATCTTTCCTTGAGCCAGGACTTCCCCTCCGTATCGTAGCTGAAAACGGCCTCTGCAAAAACTTTTATCGGTTTGACCAGGAAGATCGATTATCAATCTGTAATAGAGATGGATTTCTTTCGAAGATTGGACTCCTGATTCAGGCGCTCTGCTGGGGATACTGTTCCTATCCAATTCTGGTTCACCTAACCATTTTTGGAACCATTCGATGGTCAACCTGTTCATATCCTCGATCGTAGGGCTGATTTCTGCATCCCATTTGTATGGCCTGTACATATGATCCGCATTTTTCACGCGGATAAAATCCGTGGGCACACCAGCTTTTTTCAATACTTCATATAAAAGTTCGGATTGATTGATAACCACCAATCCGTCTTTTTCACCGTGTCCGATCAATACAGGAGGATCTTGTGGATCAATATACATAATGGGATTGGCCAGACGCGCGAGATCGGCTTTTTCCCTGAGCGGTCCTCCAAGAAAAAGCGACTCAGGCGAATTTTCGGCAAAGTGATCCATCCGATCATCCAGCTCTGTATCATTCATTTTGAAAAAATCGGTCGGGCCAAAATGGTCCACAACGGCCTGAACGCTGCTAGAATAATCCTGGTAGTCGCCTTTTCCCTCAAGAAAGGAATCTCCTCCCGAAGTGCCGAGGAGCACTGCCAGATGCCCCCCCGAGGAAAAACCTGTAACGCCTATTTCATCAGGATCGATGTTAAATTTCTTCGCGTGGGCTCTTAACCAACGGATGGCGGTTTTGCAGTCATGCACAGCAGCCGGGAAAATGGCGATATCGCTGGTGCGATGAGTGATGGACACACCGATAAACCCATATTTCGCATAAAACAAGGCATCTTCCGGCGATTTGTTCACCACACGCCATGATCCTCCAGGTATGTCTACAATAGCAGGCGCCGGCGCTTTCAAGTATTTCGGCACCGCGATATCCAGCTTCAGTTTATGCCCGTCTGGAATCGCGTAAACGATGTCTTCATAGACGACGATATCTTCCTTACTGAGAATTTGGGGATAGGAATTTAAAAAGCTCAGGGTAACAATAAAAAACAACAACAGGCTATAAATCTTTTTCCTTATCGCTTTTGTATTATGCATATTGTCATCCTTTACGATTGGTTTTTTATGCCCTTCTCCTGAAGCACCCTAGAAATTTCGGAGATGTCTCCCAATTCTGGCAATGAAATTTTGTATTTGATGATTTTCACGTTGTCGCTCTCATCCATAACAGAAACATACAGGAACCCGCTTTTTATATACGGATTGTATGCCTGAGGCTCCAGCATGGTCAGGTTATTTTCTATGGTTATATTTCCTCGATAAAGATATTTCCCTTCCGGAGAGAATATATCGATCTTCTGTCGATTCTGTCGGGAAATATCCGGGACAAACACATATATCAATCCGTGGTGGGTTTCTATCCTGCAGAAGAATGTGGTTTGGTTCGGAGTGGTTGCAATTATCTGTTCGAGAGCCTGTTTACTCATGTTGGAGAAGCGCCCGAAATATTTTTTTTTGATATCCTCGGATACCTTCTTTTTTTTCCGGTCGAGGGAGAAAATATTGATGAGCTTTCCATCCAAATCTGTAACCTGGATCATGTAACTATCATTTCTGCCATAATACAGGCGCCCGTTTCCGTACCCCACGGTCATCAAAGGCGTAAGCCCAGGAACGATAAGCGATCCCACCATATTCCCCGCTCGGCCGATTCCCCCTTCGAAAATCTCGAAATTGGCGATGACCGTCTCTCGGCCGGATTCAAGGTTGATCAGCTTGATTTGGGCCTTGAAGTCGGAAACTTCGAATATCCCTAAGGGAACAGCCACAAATTCATGTTCGTTCAGAAAAAGAACAGGCCGCCTGCTGTAGAGGCTGTTGACGGCCGAGTGAAGATAGGTGCCATCCAATCGGAAGTAATGGATCCTTCCCACATCGACGATCAAGAGTTTATCCTCGACCAGGAATAAGGAACTCTGGTCCCTGGCTTCACCAGGGCCCTGTCCCTTGGCCCCGAATGTTTTAAAAAAGTTCCCATCGCTGTCGAAAATGTAATTTTTCCTATTCTCCTGGTCATGCACATACAGGTATCCTTCATCCGAGACCTGCATGTTGGCAGGTATGCCGAAAACGTCTGAACCGGCCGCATCGATTTCCCATTCTTTAACCGGCTTGAAATTCCACTCGCCTCTTAAGGGTTTGTCCTCATTTTTAACTTCGGACAGAATAAGGGGCACAATAATAAAGGATATACAGAAAAACCATAACGCCTTTCTCATCATTCGCCTCATTGTTCTCTCCTCTATCATCCAGACACAATTTGATAACTTTCTGTGTGAATGTCGCTCCAATTTGGAAATTGTTTCCTATTTTTTTGTTAATTAATTGATAGGAATAAAGATAAAAACGTACATATTTCTAAATTGGTATGGGGAAGATCCTAGATCAAAGATTTTTTTGGATATGGTGTCGCCGACGGTACTGAGAAGGCGTTATGCCTGTCATTTTCTTGAAAACCCGATTAAATGACGTTTTTGTGTTGAATCCGGAATCGAAGGCAATATCCAGAATGTTCTTGTCTTTATCTTGAGCGGAGGCCAATCTTTTTTTTACTTCCTCGATACGATATGAATTGACCAAACCGGAAAAAGTGATATTCATTTTTTTATTGATGACCCAAGAAAGCTGATAAGCCGGGACGGTTAATTCTTCAGATAAGGACTGAAGAGATATATCCTCCTTTCTGAAAATTTTCTCTACATCGAACAAATAAGTCACTCTCTTCATTATCTCTTCGGCCTTGGCTGGATCGATGACAAATCCATCTGATGATGTTTTTTCTGCCTTGAGCCTTTTTCGGTAAAGTATAAATCCTAGCGTCCCTCCTGCAAAGATAAAAAAAGTCAAAAAATACAGAAATAAAGGGATTCGGTAGGATTTGGATGCTTTGAGCTGATCCTCTCTGACAATCATCATTAAATTGTCTTTTCTTGGCTCTATTTGAAGACCTCCATCTTTCGGAGTCGCTTCGAGATTGAATTCCATGAGAACAAAGGACAAAATCTGATCCCAGGGAACCTGCTTGAAATTGTAGTCTCTTTTGGCCAAAGTCTTCAGGTCAATACTCGAACTTAGCTCGAACGAAAGTCCAGATGATTTCATTAACTGGTCAAAAAGCGTTTCTATCCCCGCTTTTTTTAGATCGAGATCGATAGGCCTCCCCGAATAGTGTTCTGTTTTCAGGTTATTGAGAAGCTCTTCAACCGTCATGTCCTGGCCAAAATGAGCGGATGATAGGAAACCGACAAGCCTAAGGACACATGCTGCGATAATAAATGGTCTCATATATATCATTCTGTGGTTAACATAAAGATCTTGATTAGGTATTTTATTATAAAAAAACCTCGTGAAAAACAAAACCTGGGAAATGAAAACGAATTGATGAATGGGACGGCTCCAGCTATAATTATGGACATTCTGTGCTCTGCTAAAGCGGAATAAAAATAGATAAGGAGAACAGGGCATGAAATGCAGATCATGGCTCATATCCATCAATGTTTTTTTAATGACATTCGCCCCTATGATTTTGAATCACTTTGCCGGTGCTGATCAAACCAGAGTGCTCATGGTTAATTCTAAACGTCTAGCCCAAAGAATCGAAAAACTGGCCGAATACGGAAAAACACCGGAAGGCGGCGTGAACAGAGTGGCCTTCAGCGAAGAAGATATTCGAAGCCGTCCGCACATTCTTTCGCTTATGGAAGAGGCTGGATTAAAAACCCGCCTCGATGAAGCTGGGAACATCATCGGACGCTTGGAAGGCAGCGAGCCCTCCCTTCCACCTATCGCCTTCGGCTCCCATACAGACACCGTCCCTCATGGCGGAAAATATGATGGGGCAGCAGGAGTTCTTAGTGCTATCGAATGCGTTCAAGTGTTGACAGAGAATGGCGTAAAAACGCGTCATCCCCTTGAAGTCATCGTTTTTACCGACGAAGAAGGCGGGCTCATAGGGAGCAAGGCCATCATCGGAACTCTTACTCCCGAAGCTCTCGATGTGACCAGCCATAGCGGTAAAAAGGTTCGCGAGGGAATCGTGGCCTTAGGAGGCAATCCGGATGCTATCGACAGGGCAATCAGAAATAAGGGCGACTTTGCGGCCTTTATCGAAATCCACATCGAGCAGGGGAGTATCCTCGATTCCAAAGGCATCGATATCGGAGTTGTCGAGGGGATAGTCGGAATCAACTGGTGGGACGTCACCATCGAGGGATTCGCCAATCATGCAGGAACCACTCCGATGGGCAAGAGACAGGATGCTCTCCTAGCAGCCGCTCATCTGATCATCGCCGTGAATGAAGAGGTGACCGGCGTTCCTGGACGACAGGTGGGGACGGTAGGCCGGATCAAGGCCGAACCGGGCGCGCCTAATGTCATTCCCGGAAAGGTGATTATGAGTCTCGAACTCCGGGATCTCTCTCCTGCCAAGATCGACTCTCTATTTCGTGAAATTGTAAAAAAAGCAGACACCATTGCCGAAAAAACGGGTACAAAGATATCCTTCGCTCCCATAGAAGCGACGGCCATTCCAACCCCCACCGATCCTTCGATCAGAAAGATCATCGACGAATCTGCAGAAGAACTCGGTTTGAGTTATATCTTCATGCCCAGCGGGGCAGGCCACGACGCCCAAAATATGGCAAAAATAGCCCCCACAGGAATGATTTTCGTTCCATCCGTTGGCGGAGTCAGCCATTCTCCCAAGGAATACACTGCAGCAAAGGATGTCGCCAATGGGGCCAATGTCCTCCTGCACACGATCCTTAAAATCGACAAAGAGACTATGAAATAAAAGAACTGTTCTATTCGTAGCGGAGACTGTCCACAGGTTTGGCATTGGCTGATTTGATAGTCTGGAAAATAAAAGTAAATACAGCGATTGCCATGGCCACAAAACCGGCCAATACATATACGATCCATCCGATATGTGTTCTGTAAGCAAAGTTCTGAAGCCATTTGTTCATCAAGAACCAGGCCAGGGGCCAGGCAACAATATTGGCGAATACAATCCACTGGATGAATTCTTTGGAAAGCAACACAATCACTTGACCTGTTGATGCTCCCAGCACTTTACGCAAGCCGATCTCTTTGGTCTTTAGCTCGGTCGTGAAGGAGACTAAACCCAAAAGCCCCAAACAGGCGACCAGAATGGAGAGCGCTGCAAAAATGACAAATAGATCCTGCATTTTCTTTTCTCTTACATAAAGCTGATTGATACGCTCATCCATGAAGCTGTATTCAAACCGCTCTCCTGGAAATGTGTTTTGCCAAGTCCTTTTAATGAAGTTAAGGGTTTTTCCGATATTACCGGGCATTATCCTGACTGAAATTTTTCGAATATAGCTAGGCAGAAGAAATAGGGCCATGGGTTCAACTTCCCTCCGAAGGGATTTATAGTTGAAATTTTTGACGACTCCGATAATTTGGGCCTCGCCCTCTGAATACCCGCCCACAAGTTTTTTCCCTATGGCTTCCTCTGGCGTCCAACCGATCCTTCGGACAGCCGATTCGTTCAGAATGATGGTTCCCTCGGTATCCGAGCTGAAATCCCGTGAAAATGCCCGCCCTGCAAGGATCTCCATCCGGTATGTTTGTACATAGTCATGGTCGCTCGAAAAGAGGATCATGCTTATGGGGTCGTCTGAATCTGGAGGATTGACATAGCTATTACTGTAATGGGAATCGGCAGGGACCTCAGAGGAGGCGGAGACGGCCACAATCTGAGAGTTATCTTTCAGGTCATTCCGGAATGATTCGTAATTTTGAGCGATCTCCTGACTTCTCACCGGGAGAATGACTACGTTTTCCTTATCAAAACCCAAGGACCGGTTCTGGATATATCTCATCTGTTTATACACAGTAAAAACACCCACGATCAGCAAGATAGAAATGCTGAACTGGATGATAACCATATTCCTGCGAAAAACAGACCTTCCACCTCCTGAGACCGGGCTGCCCTTCATAGCTTGAACGGGTTCGAACCTGGTTAGATAAAAGGCTGGATATAAACCAGCTATTACCCCCATAATGAAGGTAGCTCCCACGAGGAAGATCAGATACCTCAACTGAATAAAGGCAGCCAGCGATAGGCTTTCGGAAAAAATTATATTAAAAGCCTGAATAAACAAAGAGCCCATAACAAAAGCGAGTACGAGGGAAGCAAAAGCCAGCCATACAGACTCCTGAATAAACTGAAATCTAAGCTGGTGTTTTTCTGCTCCAACTGTTTTACGAAGGCTCACTTCTTTCGCTCTTTTGCTGGCTCTGGCTGTAGACAAGTTCACGAAATTCAAACAGGCAATGATCAGGATAAGTAAAGCGATACAAGAAAAAAGATAGACCGACGCGATATTTCCTCCCGGTTCCACTTCCCAATCGGCTGTGGGATGCAAATGGATGTCTGTTATGGGGAAAAGATGCATTTTGAGCACGTCGTGAATACTTCTGCCATCAAGAAGTAAGTCCCCATACTCGGGCTCCAGCCTTTGGATGACAAAAGCTTTCAGCTTCTCTTCCAGCTCCTGTTTTGAAGTATTTTCTGCAACCAGCACATAGGTGTAGAGATAATTGCTTCGCCAATCGGTAAATGGTTCCTCTCTATAAGAGGATATAGAAATCAGCATATCGAAGTGAATATGGGAATTTTCGGGTATATCCTCCAAAATTCCTGTTACTTTGAAGTCGGACTGTTCTCCCTGCCATTCAAATGTGAGTGATTTTCCGACAGCATTCGCTGTCCCAAAGTATTTAAGGGCATTATCTCGGGTCAAAACCACCGTCAAAGGGTTTGAGAGAGCACTATTTTCGTCGCCTTCTTCCAGATGAAAATCAAATATATCAAAAATGGAATTATCCACGGCAAACATTTGCTGCCTGTGAACATCGTTTTTGTAATCCTTGATCGCGATTTCTCTTCGCCAGAAGCGTGCGGCGTTTTCGATTTCAGGAAAATCGTCGATCAGAGCTTGTTTGTACCGACCTCCTGTGACCGGCCATCTGCTGTACAAATTATCTCGGAATAATTCCCGTTCAACCCTGTATATCCGATCCGCATTTTTGTGGAAGCGGTCAAAACTCAATTCGCGAAGCACCCAAAGGCTGATGATCATGCAGATGGAAAGTCCTATCGCCAGCCCGAACACATTGATGAACGAATACAATTTATGCCTGACAAAATTCCTGTATGCAATTTTCAGATGATTCTTGAGCATGGTAAACCTCCAGCACACAGCGAGTTTGAGATAACCAAAAAATGTTTTAATGGCGTTGGCCCAATACCAGCACTTTGCTTTAAATCTTCCCTTTGATTTCAAGATTTCAGAAAAAGTTTCTTCAAAGTCTTCGATGATGGAATGCTTCTGGCAATAGTCCGACATCGAGCTCAGGAGCTTTCTTGCTAATCTTGGGATTTTATATCTGTTTTTCTCTACCATAATAACCTATTTTCCCGATTCATAATAAGGAATACTATCCTTTATATGCTCATGCATCCTTAGAGTCTCTTGAAGGGCTTTTTTTCCCTTTTTGGATATTTTATATATGGTTTTGCTTCTTCCCCCTCTCACAGGCCTAGGATCGCTTTTGCGGGAAGTGACGTATCCTTTTCTGATGAGAACCTCCAGGAGATTATACAGCGTCCCGTAGACGATCTCCTTTTTGGATATCTCAATGACTTTCTTTCTAAGAGGAGCTCCGTGGGCTTCTCCTTCTAACATCATCAAAGCACTTAAAATGATCTCTTCCTTGACGGCTAAAAATTCCATTTATGCCACCTCTCATATATCATCGAATTGTTCGAACATATATAAGCAAAAAATATGCCAATTCTATTTTTGGGGTTTTTTTAAATCAACAAAACGAAAATCTGTCCGTTCACGAACAATTGTCATCCGTTTCCGTACAGTAGGGAAGAGAACGAGAAGATATCCCTGAGTGGAATTCCATAAAATGGCTTGGCGTCTCTGTCTAAGTTATTTTATTTTTTCAATCAGCTTCAAAGTATAGTCTAAGACCGTGTCTTTGTTGTTTTTCAAGTCTTCTATGCTCGTTTTAATGATATGATCGGGTATTATACCGCGATCTTTCGGGAATCCATCGACAGCGGCGGCAAAGCTTTTTGTCGCGATTTTGAGTCCCATTCGTGTATTTTTGAGCTGAAATACTCGAACGTCCGCGTTGCAGGTATAAGTGCCTCCGGTCTCTGTGCCGATGAAGGTGCCCAAATTATGATATTTCAATATTGAGCAAAAATGTCCTGTGGTCGAAAAGTTACTCCCGCCTATAAGGAAAAAGAGGTTTCCTTCGAAGCGGTTGTCTGCTTGCTTTATGGGTTTCGATAATTCGGCATATTTCCCATAGGGCTCGGAAAAATAGACATAAGGTTCTCTTTCGATATAAGCCAGGAAATAGCTGGCACAGAAAGGATCCCCGCCTCCGTTTCCCCGCAAATCTATAATGAGATTTTCAATATTTTTTTCTTTGATTTCACCGAATGCCTTGTCGATAAATGAAAAGAAAATTTTATTCCTTTCTTCATAGTAGACGAAACTGTTTATGGTCATAACGGCCGTATTTTTTTGGGGAAGAATTTGAAGATTTAGATCTTTAGACTCTTTATTGGAATAATTGATGGCTGAACAGGAAATAGCTGGAATCACAGCTTCTTGTATGCCTCCATTTTTTTCTGTTCTGTATTCGATCCTGAATTCTTTCGGCGCACCATAATGATTGGCATAATAATACTGAAAGCAGTCCTCTAAGGCAGATGTCTTAAAAAAGTCGTTATGACCGTCCGCTGAAATTTCTGACTTTAAGGTTTTGATCAAGTCATCGATTCCGATCTCGTTTAACGACAATATTTCGCTGTAAAGAGGGAGAGGGGAATTCTCGATCAGGTTTTTTGTAACGTAGCATCTATTATCTAAAAAAACCAATACCAGTGGAAATTTGAAAACCTGAACGGTATGTCTGTATTCAGCTGGATAATCCAGATGGGCATGTCCGTCCCCGATATTGGCTTTTAGTGGAACTAGCACATTATAAAATTCACGCAACGTCATCGGCCGGCAGATTTTTTCATATTGAGCTTCGAATGACCTGTCAAAGGATTTTTTGGTTGTAAATTCATAAGGGCAAGGATGAACTTCTTCTATATGCCTGCGGAATTGAAGGAAATCTTCCTTCAATTCTACAACAGAATATTTTTCTTTCAGTACGGAAGGGCTTCTTTTTTCGTTATATTCTTTGAAGTCTGGATATTTTCTCCTTAAATCATCAAGGTTTTCTATATCTGTTTGAGAGAGAACAGGATTGACCAGCAAAATGATAATAAAAACGACGCTTATTTTTCTCAATATCTTATCCTTTCAGCCTGGATGCTTCAGGTTAACTCCTCAGCAAACATAAATAAGAGAGTCTGAGTTGTCTATAGGCAAAAATCCTATTTTTGAGAAACTCAAAAAAATATTTTCTTGGTATTCACCACTTTTTCTCCCATTGCTTTTACTTGACTGTCGGGATAGTTTTCGTTTCCACCCTATACGTCTGTTTGTACTTCTCATTTCGTTGTCCAGCCTTCTCAGCGCTTCTTGAGCATAGATGCGCACCTCAGGATCATCATCGCTAAGAGCCTCCCTCAAAGCGTTTACTGTCTTTTTGGATCCTAGCTTAAGAAAAGTTACCATAATTTCGCGCTTTACCTCTACATTTAGATCATCTTCTTCAAGGATATGGAGAAGAGGGTCCACTGCTTCTTCCGAACCGAGGTCTCCCAATGCGGTGACGACCGCTTTGCGGGTCCAGTTGTTGCTCACATCCAGAGCGGCAATCAAAGGATCGACGGCTTTCAGTGAGCCAATTCTTCCTAAGGATGTCGCTGCCTGATAGACCACAGGAGCGGACTCATCCTTAAGCATTGTGATCAGAGGCCCCACCCCTTTTTCTGCCCTTATCTGTCCTAAAGCCCCTACGGCCTCCCAACGGATATTGCTGTTATTATCCTTGAGGCTTTCAATCAAAGCATCCACAGCTCTCTCTGATCGGATTCTTCCCAGGATAGCAGCCGCGATTTGACGCAGAGAAGGGTCAGGATCTTTAAGGAGATCTATCAAAGGGTCGACCGCTTCTTCGCCTGTTCTCTCAAGTGCTCCAACATACGGACGGCGGAAATGCCAGTTATCGGTCAAACGCAGGGTCTGTATATATCTCTCTGCTCGGCCTTCCGACTCGACCGAGCTTATTTCATCAGGAATCTTGGGGAATGCGCGAGAACGAACATAGAAGTGGGAGAGTCCTGCCAGCAGAATGATATAAATACCAAGAACCGCCGCAATCTCGCCCTTTCGCTCTGGAAATTTCTTTTTAAAGAAAAGACGAGAGGGGATTGTAAACAGGCCCGAGATGAACTTGGGCAGCGGAAAGAGAAAAGAGGTTTTTTGGGTGTATCTTACATATCGTTCCCCCAGTTGTCTTTTCATGTTTCTTTCTTCCAGGAGCGCAACGCCTATAATGATTAAAGCTGAAAGAAGCCAGGGAAGGGAGGCGGCAATCCCCCAGGATCTTTTGGGATACCGCACCCTCATCAAGGCCAGCAGCATTCCGTAGCTCCAAATAATCCACCCTAAATATTGAGGGTGGCGGGAAATTCTGTATATCCAAAAATCAGCCATATCCTTTTTTCGCTGTCTTGAGACGAACCAAGCGAAAGTGCCCATGATAAAGAGAAGAAGACCTGACCCTATCAGCAGATAGACCAGCGGATAATGAATATCGATTCCCATCTTCAGAAAGAGAGACCTCAATAGCCTGTAGGGAAGATAGACAATATCTCCCAACTGCCCAGCATTGAACGAGATATCCAGAACCGGCATCCACAGAACATTGAGTACACCCAATCCGGCGAGAAAGAACATGACCGTAGCGAACTGAGCAAAAACAGGAAGAAAAATCATCAGGGCCCCCGCAGAGGCAAGTCCTTTTTTGCCGGATATAAAACCGACTACGATAAGAACAATCATGAGTCCGAAACAGATATATCCGACGAGCCGAAGATGGTAATGGCTTATGAACAACTCGGTGCGCAACTTGGCTGAATCATCCGCATGGGAATCGCCATCGAGAGCAGGAACTTTGTCATACAGAGCTTTGTTCAAAAGACCGGGTAGTTCGACCGAGGCAAAAGTCAGGCCAATGCTGAAAATCACCGCAAGAAGCAGCAGCAAAAGTCCGGAAATCCATTTTTTATCCATTGTCTTCTCCATTTTCCCTCATTATCACAGAGAGGTAGGTAGAAAACAACTTAATTGATTCTTAAAAAAACGTAATGATTGACGCAGCTCCGCAAGTTATGCATGTCTTGCAATCTAAGACAGCTAATTATGCTTTTCTGTCCAAAATCGAACATTCGCTGTCTCAGTGGCGAACAAACCTCCACACATCTATAGCATCATTCTCTCGGCTCACCCCTGGAGCCTTCCACTGGCACGAAATGTGCATACATAGATTTCGAAGGTATCTTCGATTGCGAGGTAAAGAATGATATCAAAAACACTGATGGCGGCATCGACCAGACCGATCATTCTGGCTATTCTTTCCAGAGGAGAGGACTATGGCTACAGCATCATCCAAAAAGTCAAAGACATTTCAGGAGGGCATCTCGAATGGACGGATGGCATGCTCTATCCGGTTCTCCAGAGGATGGAGATGGACGGTCTGATCGCATCTCGATGGAAACTCTCGGGAGAAAACCGCCCACGGCGATATTATGTCATAACGGATAAGGGACGCAAGGAGCTCTCCTCCGAATTGATTAGCTGGCGAAATGTCTGGCAGGCACTGACCCGACTTGCAAAGCCGTTTCCTGCCGAGGATTAAAAACAGCAGGAGGAACCATGTTCGATTTGGAAAAAGAAATAAGAGAATGGAAAAAAAATTTACGTAAATACGAGGTGTTCGAGGATGGGCTGGTCGCAGACATGGAACTTCATCTCCGCGATGTCTACAATGCCCAGAGGCAAGCGGGGCATACAGAAGAGAAGGCTTTCCGCCAAGCTGTTGCCTCTGTGGGGAATGCGGAAAGCATTGCCGCTGAATACAAAAAAAATCGACTCGTTGCACTCAACCGTCGCTCCCCATTGCGCCCCGGACGCTTCATGCCCGCTTTGGTCTGGAATTACATCAAGACTACCCTGCGCGTAATACGCCGTCATAAAGGATACTCCCTTATCAATATATCCGGACTGGCCATAGGTCTTACCGTCTGTATGCTCATCGTTCTCTGGGTGGCGGATGAGTGGAGCTTCGACCGGTTTAACTTTAACGCCGGACGAATCTATCGGGTTTACCGGGATGAATCGGCCATACAAACGAATTCCACCAGCGCCCTGACTCCTCCGCCTATGGCCTCTGCCCTTAAAAACGATTTTCCTGAAATCATCATGGCCACCAGGTTCGGCACCTGGCAGAGGCAGCTCGTCACCTATAATGACAAAAGCTTCAACGAGACCAGGTTCATGCATGTTGACCCTGACTTCTTCTCCATGTTCTCTTTCCCTCTTGTGAAAGGAAGCCCTGACAGCGTTTTCTCCAATCCCTACTCCGTCGTCCTCACAGAAAATACAGCGGCAAAGTATTTTGGAAGCGAGGATCCTATCGGCAAGGTCCTTTCAGTCAACAAAGCTTTCGATGTCATTGTCACCGGTATAATCCACAACGAATCGCTGAATTCGAGCCTGGAATTCGACCTCCTTTCCCCCTTCGATATCCTCCTCAAGGAATCGATCGGAGAAAAAAATGCGGATAATTGGGGATTCAATTCCTTTGGCACCTATGTCATGCTGGAACATTCCGCCTCTGCCGAAACTCTAAACCAGAAACTCAAAGGCTATCTAAAAAAATATGACGAGGAAGACACAGACGAACTGTCTCTTCAGCCTCTGACCGACATCCACCTTTTCTCCAACTTGGGCCATGATCACGGGAACCGGGGCAACATTAAATATGTCTGGATCTTCAGCGCCCTTGCCGCATTCGTCCTGCTCATCGCCTGCGTCAATTTCATGAACCTTACCACGGCCCGCTCAGCCAAACGGGCCAAGGAAGTGGGCCTCAGGAAAGTGGTGGGGGCAGGAAGGCCACAGCTTATCAGGCAATTCTTCGGTGAATCTGTCCTCATGGCTTTTATCGCTCTGGTGACCGCGCTTTTTTTGCTGGAACTTTTTCTGCCGTTTTTTAACGCCCTCTCAGGAAAACAGCTTACTTCAGCCTGGCGAACACCTCCCCCTTACTTGTTCGGATTCATCGGGCTAGCCCTTCTGACTGGAATTTTCTCCGGTATCTACCCGGCCCTGTTTTTATCCTCCTTCCAGCCTATCCGGATACTCAAAGGCACCACACACTCCTCCGGGGCCAACCCCCTTTTTAGAAAGGTCTTGGTTATCTTCCAGTTTTCTCTCTCACTATTTCTCATTATCGGGACTCTCGTCATCTCAAAACAGCTTTCCTACATGAGAAACATAGACCTGGGATTTAACCGGGAACACATCATCCACCTGAGTATCCACGGGGATCTTCATGAAAAGTACAGCTCCATCCGTGACCGGTTTCTGCAAAATCCAGATGTCCTCCACGTCACCGCCTCCATGGCGCTTCCCACCAACATCCAGAGCACCCCCGGCACCCCGATGTGGGAAGGGAGATCCCCCGATGCAAAAATGGAGATCAAGGCGGACTTCGTGGATTATGATTACATCGAAACCTTTGAAATACCCCTGGTTGAAGGCCGGAGTTTTTCGCAAAAATATTCGACCGACGCTGAAACCGCCTTCATCGTCAATGAGGAGGCTGTAAGGCGAATGGGACTTGAAAAACCAGCAGTAGGAAAGAAGTTCGGATTCTGGGGTATCGATGGACAGATAATCGGCGTCATGAAGGATGCCCATTTCCAGAGCCTCCATTACAAGATCGAGCCGCTTGTCTTTAAAATGTTTCCCTCTTGGCTGAGGCGTATGTACGTTAAGTTCCACTCTAATGATGTCGCCGTTACCCTGGCCTCCCTGGAAAAAACCTGGAACGAGATGAACCTGGGGTATCCCTTCGAGTACCGGTTTCTGGATGAGGATTTCCAAGATCTATACAAAGAAGAAGCGACTCTGGGGAAAATCTTCCAAACCTTTGTGGCCCTGGCTGTGTTTATCGCCTGCTTGGGACTTTTCGGCCTGGCATCTTTTATCGCCGAACAAAGAACCAAGGAGATAGGGATCCGCAAGGTTCTTGGCTCTTCCATAACCCGCATCGTGGCTCTTCTTAACCGGGAATTCCTGAAGTGGATAGCTGCCGCCAACCTTATCGCCTGGCCGGTCGCTTATTTCACTATGAAGGTGTGGATCCAGAAGTTCGCCTACAGGGTTGAAATCCAAATATGGATATTCCTTCTCTCTGCCGCAATCGGTCTAGCTGTGGCCCTGCTCACAGTCAGTCTGCAAACTTGGCGGGCCGCCCGGGCCAATCCGGCTGACAGCCTGAAGCACGAGTGAGGAGGTATGGACGAGAAAAGAAGGATAGGAAGACTAAAAGCGAAAGGAAGAACCACGTTCAAACTGGAAAAAGAAATAAGAGAATGGAAAAAAAGTATAAGAAAGTATGAAGTGTTCGAGGATGGACTTATGGCCGATATCGAGCTCCATCTTAGGGACACATATGATGCATATAGAAAAGAAGGGCTAGATGAGGAGACGGCGTTCTGTAAAGCCGTAGCCCAGGTGGGAACGGCCGATCAAATCGCTTGCGAATATGATAAAAACCGGCTCGTCAAGCTCGACCGACACTCGCCCCTTCGCCTTGGCCGCTTCATGCCGGCTCTCGTCTGGAACTACACAAAGATTGTCTTGAGGAAGATCAAACGCCAGAAGGGCTATTCCTTTATCAACATCGCAGGATTGGCTATTGGCATGGCCTGCTGCATCGTTATGGTTTTGTATATCCATTCCGAATTGAGCTTTGATACATTCCATGAAAACGCCGACCGGATTTATGCTTTGGGTGTTCAATCGGAACGTGAAGGATATGAGTTCAGGGGGACAAGCAGCAACGCAATCGTTGAAGCCGCTTTTGACTGATTGGCTATCCCATAATTATAGTACATATTTGCTCCTGAAGAAGGGAGTCCGGCCCGGTGATCTGGAGAAGAAATTTCCCGCTCTTCTCGAGAGATTCGCAGGGGATGAAATGAGGGAAAGGGGGGCGACGGAATCCTTATTTCTTCATCCTTTAAGGCAGCTCTATTTAAATCCACCCTGGACATCGCGGGGCCCCATCTTCTACGTCTATATCTTTTCCGTGGTGGCCGGACTTGTTCTTCTCATCGCTTGTCTCAACTTTATGAATCTATCCACAGCCCGTTCAGCGACCCGGGCCTATGAGGTGGGCATGCGGAAAGTCCTCGGGGCCCCCAGGAAAAGTCTCATAGGCCAGTTTTTTTCAGAATCGCTTTTCTTCAGTTTTATTTCACTTCTGCTGGCGGTTATACTCGTTGAGTTAATACTGCCTTCCATCAATTCTCTGACCGGACGGGTGTTGAAACTTGATGGCGGAGAGTTGCCCTGGATCATACCCGGGTTCATTTTGTTGACGTTTTTTGTCGGCCTGGCTGCAGGCAGTTACCCGGCCCTTCTTCTGTCCCGGTTTATTCCTGTTAAAGTGCTGAGAGCCAAGCTGAGTTCGGATAAATCTAATCTGAAATTACGGCGCGGATTTGTCGTGCTGCAATTCGTCATTTCCATCACCCTTGTAATTTGCACTTTTATCATTGTCCGGCAGTTGTTTTTTTTGCAGAACATGGATGCAGGTTTCGACAAGGATAATGTTGTGGTGATCCCGGCAAACGATGAAGCGATCCGCAAATTCCTGGAAGTGGTCAAAGAAGAATTCAAAAAGGATCAGAACATCATCAGCGTCGCCGCATCTTCGACTATCCCCGGAGGGAGTTATCCGAACAATAAGAAAATCCCGGAAGGTCATGCGGAATCGGAAGCTGTTTTGATGGATGAGATTAATGCGGACCACGATTTTTTGCCCACCATGGGCATTGAACTTGTGTCAGGTAGAAATTTCTCCAATGAATTCGGCACCGATGAGCTGTACTCCGTTATTATCAATGAAACGGCAGTGAAAGAGTTTGGATGGGATAATCCTTTAGGCAAGACGATCAAATCCTTGGATCCCAGGAAAACCGCTGGACAATATAAAGACATGACTGTCATCGGCGTCGTTAAGGATTTCAACCTGCGTTCTATCACTCAGAAGATCGAGCCTGTTTTTATCGGTTGTGATCCATATTTTCCGCGTCCATATAACTATATGGATGTGATTTCAGTAAGAATCAAACCTGATAATGTGGCGGGCACCCTGGATTTTATAAAAAAGCAATGGGAGAAAATCTTTTCCGATTTTCCCTTTGTTTATTATTTTATGGATGATATTTTCGGATCGCAGTTTCAGCAAATCGAACGCTCCCGAAAAATTTTCTCCTATTTTTCTATTCTGGCTATTTTTGTCGCCTGCCTGGGACTTTACGGAATGGCTTCATTTTCAGCCGAGCAGCGAACTAAAGAAATCGGTATCCGTAAAGTGCTGGGCAGCACGATTCCCGGGATTATCGCTCTTCTGGGGAAAGAACTTATCGGGCTGATCTTATTGGCTAACCTTATCGCCTGGCCGCTTGCCTTTTCCGTGATGAACCGGTGGATTCGGAATTTTCCTTACAGGGTGAATATCGGCATCGGAATATTCTTTGGTTCTTCTCTTATCGTATTGATCATTGGCATATTGACCGTATCCTATCAGGCAATCAGGGCCGCCTTAGCCGATCCGATCGATTCACTTCGCTACGAATGAAACGGGCCATATAACTTATTGCATTTTTTAAAATGAATATGGCTAAAATAACTGTAAAAAGAGTTAGGAATCTCTGGATTTTATAACACGGTTAAATAGAAGATGATCCCAACTGAATTAAAGGCAGAAAGTTTTGATCCTATATTTCCTGGCCTTCATCGATGATCTGAACATAAGGAGGAAGATTTTTTTTCTTAGAAAAGCCTGTTGCCAGGTGGTACAGGGCGAAAAGTTCCCATGAAAAGGGGATGTATCCAAAGTATCCCAGAACCGGCATCTCGAAGATGTGCCCAAAGCCAAAAATTGGAACGCTGTAGGTCCATTTCGGAAAGGAGCGGAAATTCCAGAACTCCCAGAAAAATCCGCAGATCATACAACCCAGACCAAGGGCTATCAGAGGCCTCCAATCGCCCCTCGCGGTCGCAGACAACAACGACCGATTCCCCAGCCAGGCGTTCAAGGGATCCAGGATGAAAAAAACGGATAACCACACAAAGGGATAGAAATAGCGCGGCCAAAGCAACAGGATCAGGAGCATCATCCAGCCCCCGGCAAAAAAAACAACGTGCACAATGCGAGTCAGGAAGATTTTCGGCCCATGCTCAGCGCTTCGAATCCACGAGAATGTACCGACCAGCTCTGCCGTACCGAAAACAGCAGGGATGACCGTTGAAAAGCTCAGCGTGGAAAATAGAAAATATTCGGGCATGCTGAACTCGCCGCGCCCCAGGTAAATCCAATTATGGGTGCGGTCGTTCAGAAGCTCAAACAGCCACCAGGCCAGCACAGAGATCAGGAATAGACCGACGTAGGCCTTGCGGCTGCGGCTCAACAGGGATGTTCCTTTCCGCACCTTGACCAGCGCATCGACCGCCAGACTGTATCCGAGCCACAAAGGGAAAAATCCCCAATGTGTCCGGTTGCCGGACAGCGACCAGTTCAAAATCCAGAAAACGGCGATTAGAGCTAATCCCGTCCATCCATACACCGGCCATTTTTTCTTCTCCATTTTTTCTTTATCCTATTTTCGAAGCGATCCGGATCAGACGTCAATCCTTTTGTTTTCCAACTGCTATTTTATCCCAGTCAAACCTCACCCGATTGGCAATAATACCAGCAACATCTTATTCGCTATCCTTCACACAACTAAGCGCAACCGGGATAGGATGAGAAATTCCTCACTCATATCGGAGGGAATCTACGGGATTGGCTGTAGCTGCCTTGAATGTCTGGAGGCTTACCGTTAAAAGGGCAACGATCAAAGCCAGCATGCCCGAAACAATAAAGACCAAAATGTTAAGATTGAGGTGATAGGCAAAGCCCTCAAGCCATCTGTGCATAAAGTAATAGGCAAGTGGCCAGGCAAAGACATTGGCAAGAACTATCCATTTAATGTATTCTTTGGATAAAATAACGACAATTCCCCCCACTGATGCGCCCAGGACTTTTCTCATGCCGATCTCTTTTGTCCTCTGCACAACGGTGAAGGATGCCAGGCCAAAAAGACCGAGACAGGCAATATAAATGGCGACAGCAGTGAAAATACTGAATAATCTGCTCAGTTTCGTTTCAGATTGATACATGGAGGCGATATTCCTGTCCACGAAAGTGTATTCGAAAGGATGGCCGGGGTTGATTCTGCGCCACTCCCGTTCAGCAAACTGCATAACCGCAGACATGCTCTCCGAGGTGGTTTTTATGAACACCCAATTAAAAGCCTGCTCAGATCCTAATATCATGATAAACGGTTCGATTTTTTGATGGAGAGATTTGAAATAAAAGTCCCTTATGCTCCCGACTACAGGGAGGGCATTGGGTCCCCCGGGTGTAAGCCTTTTATCGATACCTGAATCGAATCCGAACTGTTTGACGGCTTCTTCGTTCAGCAGCAGAGCCAAGTTCATGTCCGTCGTGAATTCCCTGGAGAAATCCCGGCCTTCATAAAGCTTTAGTCCGAAGGTTTCCACAAAATCATAGTCCACGTTCATCACCTGGACGGTTAAATTTTCATCTGCCGGCCGGCCGAATGGTCTCAACAATCCAATCCCGAACAACCCTCCTGGTATGGTCGAGGCAGCAGACACATTGATTACCTGGCTGTTGGATAGCAAGGTCGTTTTATATGAATCGTATGTGGATCTCGGGGCAGGATCGGAAAGCGGGATAGCGAGTATATTCTCCTTATCAAAGCCCAGAGGTTTGTTCCTTATAAATCGCATCTGGCTGAATATCACGCTCAGGCTGATGATGAGGAACACAGAAATGGCAAATTGCACCACCACAAGGATCTTTCTCAATAAACCGCCTGAAGCCCCCATGTGTTTCTTTCCCCTTAGGACTTCAGCCGGCCGGAATGCCGATAACAGAAACGATGGATAGCTTCCTGAGATAAAGCCGACAACAATGATTAATCCGACCAACAATGAAACCGTCTGAACGCTTATTAAACTCGATGAGGATATGGTTTTGCCAGAAATGGTATTGAATGGATTTAATAAAAATAAAACGGCAATAATGGCAACCACAGAGGCAAAAAAAGTGAATATCGTCGATTCACCCAGAAACTGTCCGATCAATTGGATCCGATCAGCACCGACAACTTTCCGTATTCCTACTTCCTTAGCCCTGTTTATCGCACGCGCAGTGGAGAGGTTCATAAAATTGATGCACGCGATCAGAAGTATAAAGACAGCCACTGCAGAAAAGATATAAATATAACTCTCATCGCTCGTTGGCCCCAGCTCTCCCTCAAGATTGGATTTGAGATGAATATCCGTCAATTTTTGGAGGTAAGGATTGAGTTCAACCCCGGCAGTTCTCAAAACCCTCCCCAGATGCTCTTCGATAAGGGGGCGCATCTTGGCTTCGACCGAGCCAGGATCGGCGTTGGCATCCAGCAAAAGATAGGTATAAATTCGAAAATTCTGCCAGCTTTGGGAAAGATCGCCGTAATAAGGCTGTTTATTTATGGGATCAACAGCTCGGTTGAGGGTCTCAAAATTGACCAGAAAATCATAATCCATATGGGTCGATGGCGGATGCTTTTTCATGATTCCGGTAATGTTGAAATTCATCCAATTGTCACCGATCAAAATCTTGCCGATAGGATCTTCTCCACCGAAATATTTTTGAGCCATTTCTTCGGTCAGCACCATAGAATACGGAGCGTCAAGAACCGTATCAGGATCGCCCACGACCATTTCGACATCGAAGATCTCAAAAAATGTCGGATCTACGAAATATACTCCTTTCTCAGGAAATTTCTTTTCTCCGTTGGCGATCACCCACCTCGAATCAGGAGGCTTAATCCGTACAGCCTTCAGGACCTCCGGGATTTCTTCCACCATCGCAGGGCCCCAGGGCCCGGATACCAAAGGCATCTCGATCTGGTTGCCGCGGATCACCCCGGCATTGACGATTCTGTAAATCCGATCAGCCTTTTCGTGATATTTGTCATAGCTCAGCTCATCCTGGACATAAACCAGGATGAGAAGACAGCAGACGATTCCCGCCGCCAGACCGAAGATGTTGATAAAGGTGTATCCCTTATACCGAACAAGGTTCCGTAGGGCTATTTTTATGTAGTTTTTCAGCATTTTTCTATGGTTTTATGCTCTCAAAAAGGCAAAAAATATTCCGCCAACAGCTACAAATCATGCAGAATTGACTACTTCATATAATTCATACGATTTTTTCAAGAAGAAGTTCCCAAGGATGCCGATTTACGCATTCTGAGACAGACTTCTGTT
This sequence comes from uncultured Eubacteriales bacterium, assembly GCA_964400735.1. GTDB lineage: Bacteria > Acidobacteriota > Aminicenantia > Aminicenantales > Aminicenantaceae > CAYNVQ01. The sequence goes on from CAYNVQ010000001.1 coordinate 370,400, forward strand.
TGGAGGTTTTTGGATCCCCAGACTTTAAAAAGGCTTATAACCAGCGGTTACTTGAATCCCAGCCTCAAGCCTAGCGACCACTCAGCCGTCGGCGCAGGCTGATAGGAATTCCCGTCCGGATCGGGTTCGGTAAACCCGTAATAAAGGACATTGAAGATATTGCGCCCCGAAAGAAGAAGCTGCACAGGAGTCTGTCCAAGTTCGAACGTATAGGCGAGCCTGACGTGCACGAGTGTGTATGGATCCGTACGGCCGTAGCCATTTTCTAGGATCCTGTTCGTCGAGTCGATGTACCAAGCGCTTACGTATTCGAGCCCAGCCCCGGCTGTCAAGGCGTCGGTGATACCGTATTCTGCATTGAGGTAGAGCTGATGCTTGGGGATATTGGGGAGCCAGGTGTCGGTGTAGGTTTCTCCGGTGAGAGTTTCGACAGTATCGTATTTGAAGTGGGAATAGGTATAGGCCATTCTCATGACCAGAGACTCGATAGGATACCAAGCCAGCGACGTTTCGAGACCGTACCTGTCGGACGAGCCGACATTTCCGTAGAACGTTTCTAGAGGCCGCGTGACGATGCGGTAACGGCCGAAGTCATTCTTGGTGGTCAGATAGAATAGGGCGACATCGTAGCTGAACGATTGGTTGATCAATCCCCGTACTCCGATCTCCTCTCCGCTCGAGGTGGCCGCAACGAGTTCGGTATTATATCCTCCCAGCGAATAGGGGTTGTTGACGAGTTCCTCGGTTCCAGGAGGCAGGAATCCTGAACCCCAACTAGCGTAGAGCCCGAAATCGTCAAGCGGATTCCAGGTCACTCCGATCCGTCCTGTCAGCCTCTTGTAAACGACATCGCCGGACAAGTCGATCCCTCCCGCCTGGAGATGATCTTCCAGTTTGTTGGTGATCCGGTCGTAGCGGCCGATCGCCGACACTCCCCATTGTGGGTTGATCTCGAGCCTATCGAGGAGAAAAATACCCGCTCCAGTCTGGGTCATCGTTTGGTCGGACAGTATGTCCGTCCCCTCAACAGCATCGCCGAGGTTAGGATGCTTGAGCTCGTCGAACGCTTGCCAGGAGTAGTCGATCCCGGCACTCAAGTAGTTTTTAAAATGACCCAGGTCTGAGCTGTGATTGACCTGGAATGTGATGCCAGGAAGGTCAAAGTCCCGGTGAATGACAGAGGAGGGGACAGCTTCCTCGTATTTCGTATGACGGTAATAGGCTGTCACAGCGAGGTCGAGGTTCTCTCTCAGACTGATCGAACCTATCAAGCCGCCTGTCGCGCGCTGTGTTTTCTGGTACTCGTTGAACGCGTAGGAATCGGGATTCGCTCTGCGACGCAGAACTTTCGGGTCAGCGCTGAACCAGCCGAGGTTAAGCCCTTCCGGATTCTGGTTGAAGTAATCCGTCCAACCGACTAGTGCTGTGATTTTCACTGCCGGACTGATGGTAAAAGCGAATTTGCCTCGTGCATTGTCGGCTTTGTAGGCCGATTGGTCGCGGTACCCGTCGCCTGAGAGCATCGAGCCCGTGATGCTGTAGTTCATGATGCCGGTCGTTCCCCCCATTTCGGCCAAGCCTTTTTTGAGCCCGTATGCGCCCCGGATGAGATAGGCGCCGCCTGATAGAGGATCAGGCCCCCCATCATTGGTTAGAATATTGATGATCCCGCCAGAAGAGCCGCTTCCGTAGAAGGCCGCAGCTGGGCCTCGCAAGATCTCGGCCCGTCGGACCGTTGCCCAATCGACATCATAAAAGTCGGAAACATACCCAGAGGGATCGTTAAGGGGGATTCCATCAACGATCGTTTTAATACCGCGGGTGCCGTGTTCGGTCAGGATACCTTCGCCACGTATCGAGAGATGGACCCGCTCGCCATCGGCCTGGTTATCTACCTTAACGCCGGGAACGAACTTCATCACCTCGTCGATGCCTATTGTCCGCGGCATCGTCAGGAGGGTTGGAATTTCGACAACTGTGGTCGCGGCTGGATTTTTCTTAAGCGGAATCTCGACACGCGGTGCCGTGACCGTTATTTCAATGTTCGTCTCTGTTTGGACTGCTTCTTTTTTTTTGGATTGTTGGTTGGATTTATCCTTAGATGTCGTCTTCGCTTGATCCGAATCCTGCGAAGGAAAGGCCAAGGCTAAAGATGTTCCGATCATAAAGATGAACGAACAGTATAAAGCTTTAAAAAGCCAGCCGTGTTTGGAGAATGTACACTGCATAGAATGCCTCCTTTAGTAATATTAGACACGCCGTTGGCCGAATTCTTCCATGAATTCATAACTATCTTGATTCCTATCGAAGCTTTCCGGATAAGGCTCTTTGCATGACAAATATTTCATTGGGCAGAAAAAAATCTGTACATCATGCTTGTGGAGTTCCCGCATAAATGGGAATCGGAACCTTTCGATATCCGTGAGATACTAAGCCCCGGCAAGACGACCATCCCTCAGGAGGACAACCAAAACTATGTATGCGGAATGGTTGCTGCGATGCCCATCCAGGCCGAGGCTGGCATGAAGTCATTCCGGTCGTGAAGTTGGCTGTACTGAATCGCTGATTGTTCCCTTTTTGTTCACTCATAGCGGAGGGATTCAGCCGGGTTGGCAGTGGCGGCTTTGATTGACTGATAGGAAACAGTCAGCATAGAAATCGCCAATGCTATGCCGGCTGATAAGAGAAATATCTCCCAGCCGATCTTGACCCTGAAGGCGAAACTCTGCAGCCATTTATGCATGGCAAAATAGGCAACAGGCCAAGCAATTACATTGGCCAGTGCCACCCACTTGAGAAATTCCTGTGAAAGGAACAAATAGATGCCCGATACCGATGCCCCCAAAACCTTCCGCACACCTATTTCCTTGGTCTTTTGTTCCGCCGTGTAAGCGGCCAGACCGAAAAGCCCTAAACTGGCTACCAGAATAGCCAGGATAGAAAAGACAAAAAAGATATCGCCCATTTTCTTATCAGCGATATGCATCAATTCGAAACTGGAATCCAAGAAAAAATAATCCAGGGGATAGGAGGGGATCATTTTCTGCCATGTTTCTTGGATATAGGCGATGGTTTCCTGCATGTTTTGGGGAGACACACGGATGGAAAGATAGTTGTGATTTTCGATCGGTGTGAGCACATAACTGATGGAATAGGGTTCTCTATGAAGAGAATAGATATGGATATCGTTGACCACACCGACAATATGTCCTTTGTATTTTTCGACGCTCACACTCTTCCCGATCGCCTCTTGAGGAGACGAATAGCCGGCTTCCTTGGTTGTCAGTTCGCTGACCAAAAATTCTAAGTTTTTTTCATTGGAAGCTAGGTTCTGGATGTTTTTTCCCGCCAATAATTTAATTCCGTACGTATCGACGAAATTCTTGTCGATACCGTATATCACCTGGCTGAGGTATTCCTCGTTGCCTTCGAACTGGAAAGAAAGGTGACCGCTTCCTCTGGTTGGAACCCATGATGATGTCGTGGTGTTTTCTATTCTTGGATATTCCTTAAGCTCATTCCGAAACGCTTCATAATTTTGCCGAAGTTCTTTGTTCAAAGGAATGATCATGACCTGGTCCTTATCATATCCTAGATTCCGGGACTGAATGTATTCCATCTGCTCAAGGATGAGCAAAGTAGCAAAGATGATCCCTATGGAAAGAGCAAACTGAAAGATTACCAGCCCTTTGCGCAATAGAGAACCGGCGGCTGATTGTGCTGTCCTGGATTTCAGGGCATGCACCGGTTGAAATGCGGACAGAAAGAAAGCCGGATAGATTCCGGCGATTATCCCGACAACAAAAGCGATAGCTAATATGCCCAAAACAATAGAAGGATTTGAGATTGCAGATAACACGATGCCTTTATTCGCAAGCCTATTGAAAAGCGGCAGAGTTACTATCACAATCAAAACCGCAGCCAATGATGAAAATAGGCTGAGCAAAAGAGATTCCCCCAGGAATTGGCGACGCAATTGATTTTTCCGGGCCCCCACGACTTTTCGAACTCCGACTTCTTTGGCGCGTTTGACAGCGCGAGCAGTGGTCAGATTCATAAAATTGATGCAGGCAATTGCCAGCACCAATAAAGCGATGGCAGTGAAGATATAGACATAAAGAATGTTTCCTGTGGGTTCTATTTCCGATTTCAACCTTGAATGAAGGCGGATATCCAGGAGGGATTGGAGACTTATCGTGTACCAAGGATCTTTCCTCCAGTTTCTATGGATGAAGTCCAGGAGTTTTCCCCCAAGGGATTCAGCCACTGAGCTGCTGCTGAGAAGAAGATATGTGAAATGTTGATAAAAACCGGAAAATTCATTGGTGTTCTCTTTTAAGCTGCTGTATGAAGCCAGAAAATCGAAATGTAGGTGTGAGTTATGAGGCACGTTTTTGGCAATTCCGGTTATTCGGAAGAGCATGAGTTCTCCATCGTTATAGGGATCGGCCTCGATAGTCTTCCCGACAGGATCTTCATCCCCAAAATATCTATGGGCTGCTTCTTCGGTTAACACGATAGAGTTCGGCTCAGCCAGAGCATTAGCGGGATTACCCTTGACTAATGGAAAATCGAAAACCGTAAAGATGGATGATTCTGCAAAAAAGAATCCGCCCTCATAATATTTTTTTTCTTTATACCCGACATATCTCTTTACACCCTGTCCCATTTTGCGGATGCGCACTGTTTCTACGACCTCGGGAAAATCCATTTTCAGGGCAGGGCCCACGCCAAAGGCACCATTCGCATTGGTGGGGGATCCGTCGTCAGAGGTAGAAAAAACAACTCTGTATATCCGGTCTGCTTTTCCATTAAAACTATCAAAACTCAATTCATCCTGCACCCACAAAAGGATAAAAACAGTACAGGCAATGCCGACTGCCAGGCCGGCAATATTGATGAAAGAATATCCTTTGTGTCTATTTATGTTGCGCAGCGCAATCTTTAGATAATTTCCTAACATGGTCATCCTCCAGCGGATAGATTCTTTGACAAACCTGGGAACGGATTTTACAATCTCCCACCAGTACCATCTTTTCGATCGCCAAGCCCCCTGATGTTCTGCGCGATAATGGAATAGCTCCTCGATATCCCCCAGATAGGCTTCGTCTTTTTCCCGAGATGACAGGATCTCTAATAGAAACTTAGCCAATTTTGGCGGCCTTTTCATCCTCAAACCTCTTCGGTGGACTTTAAAATGTCAGAAATTCCCTTCCAGGCTACTTCATTGAGAAACCGATTCTCCCGTAAAGCGTTGATGCCACCTTTGGTTAGCTTATAGTACCTCTTGCTCATGCCGCCTCGCTTGGAAGTCGGCTCGCCCATCGAAGTCTGGAGATAGCCTTTCCTGACCAATCTCTCTAAAGGAAAGTAAACACTGCTCACCGAGACTTCATTTCCGGTAAGGTCGACAATATAATTGTAAACAGAAATGCCATAAGCATTATGCTTGAGCCTTAAAACGGCGATCAGGACCAACTCTTCTAGCTTTGTGAGTAATTCCATGATCTGTCCTCCATTTTTTCTGATTCTCTAAATAAATATACGCAGGAAATTCAAAAGGGTTGCTGATTTTCAGAAAAAATAGAAAAAAGGCTAAATTTTATTCATACCTCAAAGAGTCCACAGGATTGGACAAGGCTGCGCGCAGCGCCAGAAACCCGACCGTAGCCAGGGAGACGAGCAGAGTGACAGTCCCTGCGATCAGAAAAACGACTGCACTGAAAGAAACCCTGTAGGCAAAATTCTCCAGCCAACGTCTCATCACGGAATAGGCTACTGGCCAGGCGATAAGATTAGCGATCGCCACAAGAATCACGAATTCTTTTATGAGAAGCCGAACGACCGCCGGAACAGAGGCGCCGAGGATTTTTCGTATACCGATTTCTTTGGTGCGCCTTTCTGCCGCAAACGACGCCAGGCCGAAAAGACCGAGACAGCCTATAAAGATAGCCAGACCGGCAAAAACACCGAATATCTGGCCGATCCTCATTTCGGATCTGTATACATTCTCGAATCGTTCATCCATGAAAGAGTATTCGAAGGGCTCATCAGGCAAAAATTTTTTCCATGTCTTTCTGAGAAGATCGATCGCCCCAGATAGATCTTCCGTTTGTATCCGGAAAGAGATAAGGCTGTCGCTCTGCCCAAGTAGCAAAACGAGGGGTTCGATTTTGTTCCGAAAAGAATCGAAATGAAAATCTTCGACGACCCCGATAACCGTGTAGCTATCAGGATCTCCAGGAGATGAAGTCTGGGGAATCAATTTTTTTCCCAATGCCGAATCGAATCCAAAGTGCTGCGTAGCCCTCTGGTTGATGATGGCCGCCGTTTTATCCGTCGAAAATTCCCTTGAAAAATCCCGCCCTTCGACGATTTTCATACCGAGAGTGTCGATGTAATCATAATCGACGGGCCACATGCTTATCGGCAGTTTCTTTCTGCTGTCCGTTTCTCCTTCGGGAAGAAGGGACATATACCGTCTGCTGGAAGGAACAGGAAGAAATCCGGTCACGGTGGCTTTGACGAATTGAGGGTGTTTCAGCATTTCATTCTTCAAGACCTCCGCCTGATTCCCAAGCAAATCGGCTTTGTTCAGGATGAGGACGTGCTTCTTGTCGAAACCCATTTTTTTGTTCTGGATATAATGGAGCTGATTGAAGATGATAAGCGTTCCAATGATCAAAAAAATCGATGCAGCGAACTGAAATACCACGAGGCCGCTACGAAAGGGACCTGTCTTGAATCCGGTTTTTAAACGGTCCTTGAGGACATTGACCGGCCGGAAAGCCGAGATGAAAAAAGCCGGGTAGCTTCCTGCGAGAAGCCCGATAAACAGGGCGATACCGATAATGGACTTGACCATGAACCAGTGGTTCAGCCCAGACAGAGCCAAGCTTTTCCCAGAAAATCTGTTGAATACTGGAAGTGCTAGCCAGACAATAACCAGAGCGAGGATTAAAGAAATCAGGCTGAACATCATCGATTCGGTCAGAAACTGCTTGATCAGGTCCTTTCGATAGGAGCCTAGAACTTTTCTGACGCCTACTTCTTTAGCTCTTCCCGAGGATCGCGCGGTGGATAAATTCATGAAGTTGATGGATGCGACCGCTAGTATGAACAGGGCGATGGCCATGAAAATATAGACGTATTTGATATCGCCACTGGATTCAAAATCGTACAGAAAGCCAGAATGAAGATGGATGTCGAGCAGAGGCTGGATAAAGAACTCTTGCTCGAAATTCATCTTCGACAGGTATTCTTCGTAGGAATGGCCTGTTTTTTCTTCGATCCTCGGAGCTACGAACTTCTTGAGGAGGCTTGGGAGTTTGGCCTCCAGGGCTTTATAATCGGCATCCTTTCGGAGAAGCATATAGGTGGGGAAATTCATATTAAACCAAGAGGGGTCGCGGCTTTCCTCCAGCGAAGAGAGAGAGGCGATAATGTCGAAATGGAAATGGGAATTGTTGGGGATATCCTTGAACACGCCAGTCACCTCATAGTCTTGGCTGTTATCGACAGTGAGGATTTTGCCGACGGGATCTTCGGTACCGAAAAATTTTGCGGCTGTCTTCTTGCTGAGAATCAAAGTATAGGGAAATTCCAGCGCTGTGTCGGGATTGCCCTTCAAGAGCGGAATGGAAAAGATATCGAAAAAGGATGGTTCGCTGAACACCACCCGTCCTTCTCTATAACTATTCTCTCCGGCCTTAAAAAGATAATTGCTCTCGCCTTCCCGGAATCTCACGGCGGTTTCGACTTCAGGGAATTCATCAACGAGGGCTTTGGCCATTGGTGCGCAAACACTGGCCACACTCATTTCTCTGCTCTGCATTTTGATGTAGGTGCCAACACGGAATATCCTGTCTGCATCCTTGTTGTAGCGGTCATAGCTCAGTTCGTCCTGCACGTACAGGAATATAAGCAGACAACTACCCATGCCGATGGCCAGCCCTACAATATTGATAAGAGAAAAACCTTTATACCGTTTGATGATCCGGAAAGCCACCTTGAAATAATTTTTAAACATTTCCAGACTCCAGAAGATAAGATTTTTAAGGAAAGAAGGCAGCAAGTTAAAAATTTGAAACCAGTAGAACAGCTGGGCTCTGAGTACCCCGTTGCGTTCTGCGATGAAAAAATAGCGCTCCTCGAAATCTCCCAGAGCAGCGTATCTCACATTGGTGTCCAACATTCGCTCCAGAATCCAGGAGGCAAGCAGAGGCGGGGAGTTTTTTTTCATTTCTCTTCCACGTCAAATGCTGGAAGATCGGCCCATGAAATCTTATGGATACGCCTGATTTCCAGTAACGAACGCTGTCCTTGAGGTGTCAGTTTGTAGAAAATTTTACGTCTTCCTCCCCGTTCTGGTGTGGGATCTCCTTCATAGGAGACAACAAAACCAGCCTTCAAAAGCCGGCTCAAGGAGGCATAGATGGATCCTGTCAGCCAGGTTTTTCCTGTTGCCTTGGTTACTTCTTCCAGAATGGTTATCCCGTAAGCCTTATCCTGAAGCTTCCAAACGGACAGGAGGATAATCTCTTCAATGCGTGAAACCAGTCTCATTTTTTTCTCATCATATATGTATACGTTTGTTGGACAAATAAGTTTCAAGATTTTTTATATTTCACAAAATTTTGACTCCTTTCCATAGGGAAGGATAAAATGACATCGCATTTTACTTAAAGGAAGGCCATTATGAGGAAAAAATTTCAACTTTTCGGCATAACCCTTGTCATTTTGCTCTGCTGGGTGGCTGTTCTCAGAGGCGAAGAAATGACCACAATAGGGGAGTGGGTACTCATCCCTCAAGCGAGCACAGAGATCGATCTGTACGGCACACTCGCGATTGAAATCGCCCAGCATGATGGCGAGCTGACTCTGATCCGAACCTTTGGAGGAAATCGCTTTTTCAAGGAATCCTTGACGCTGAAAATCGGAGGATTCGCCAACAGGGTATCCGTAAGCGACAGGGTGTTTCCCACCAATGTATTCATGGGATTATCCATGGCGGTGGGATCTGAAAGGACCATAAAAGCTTACTGGATCGATAAGACTTCCCATCTGCGCCTGGAGGAGACTTCTGATATCTTGTCATCTCAGGGAAAGCTTTCTATCCGCTGCCAACACGATTTCCATGCCGGCCTCAGCCCGGATCTCATGACTTACGCCATCGCGAGATCCACCAGAGAAGCGCCCATATCTTATGTGTTAAAAAGAAAGGGAAGCCGTGAAGCCTATTACATGCGGCTTGAGGATGAATGGACCATAGGAGAGGGGCTCGAAAAACAGGCATTTTTGATCAGCCTTCAGGGTAACGCCAACAGGGAAACAGCAAGACTCTATTTCATCTATCCGGAAAGCTGGAATTTCAACTACACACCCCATGTTTTCGATTATTACCGGGATAAAAAATATTACACTTTCCGCTTGCTTTCCACGCTGGAACAGGCTCTGCAGACCTTTAAGGATTCTGTTAAGGGTTATGTGGTTTGGGATCCGAAGGTCAGAACCTCCCTGATAGTAGCTTTCACGATCGCCGGTTTGGAGAATGCGGTGGTTGTCGACGAATCTTTGATTCCGTTGATGAAAGAGAACGGTCTGGAAGCCGTCGAAGACCTGCGGGAAAAGTTTACGCGATGGCCCGACGCCCAGATCTACCAGTGGGCTTATGACCGCTACTGGGAGGGATGCAGCCGGGATTTCGTCATCTGGCTGGGTGGGGAACACGGTAAACTCATGAAGCCAGGTGTTGCTGATTGGGGCATGATAAACCGGGTCTTCTTCAATGATTTGTCCACAAAACCAGGCGACAAGAAGGAATATAGTCTTGCCAATAAAATTCTCGGCCAGATGAATCCCATGTCCATGGTTATGGGGTGGCATTCCTACAAAAAAGACCTGGAGAGGGATCATGTCAGCCTGGTCTCCAGCTACGGCCTGCGCGTAGAGGGTCTCCACACCCTGCCCAATCTCAGTTTCAGCCACCATGTGCCGGCCACTCCGGGATTTGAGTATCGCAATCACCACAACATAGAGCCGGGCCGAACCTATACTCCACTGGACAAGGTCTACATCTCCTGTATTCAAACCGACGGCCTGGGGATCGGAGCGTGGCATAAACCGGGGAGGGGAGAGATCCCCTATGCCTGGGAAGTGATCATGAACTACAGTTGGCTGGCGCCTGCGATGATGGAATATTTTTACACTATGGCCACACCCAACGACTACTTCATCGGAGCGCTCAGCGGACCCGGCTACATCTATCCCAAGGCTGTCCCAAAAGACACGCTTCCCGGATTGATAGCTAAAGCAAGAGAAATGATGGATCTCTTGGACCTTCGGGTTTTCGAGATTATGGACTACTCGGAGGGCGCCACGGTGGAAGGCAATACCGAACTCACCGATGAGGTTGTAAACGCCTACTATGCCGGCATGCCCGATGTCATCGGTTTTGTCAACGGCTATGCGCCGGCTTTCACCTTCACGGTTCACGATAAACGGCCGCTCGTCTCCTATGATTATTATCTGTCTCCTGCCAAAACAGAAGACGAGGCGGTCACCGACCTGCATGAACTGGCAGCCATCAATGCCCGCAGGCCTTATTTTCTCCTGATGCATGTGCGGGAATACAGCAACGTGAAGCGGGTTAAAAGCATCATCGACAAGCTCGGCCCTGAGTTCGAGCTTGTGCCCCTGGATGTTTTCATCACCATGGCAGGGGAGGCCCCGACCTTCCAGGAAAGGTTCTTGAAAAAAAGATAAATTCCAGAGTCTGATAGGCAAGAAAATTCTATGAAAATACCTCAATTTTAATATTTCCTAAAAATAAAGGAAAATAATTCTTGACATTTTCGAATATATTCCCTTAAATTAAAGGAAAATAGCGTCGAGAGGTCGACATGAAAATTCTTACCCGAGCAGAAGAATTGATCTTACTGGCCATATGGAGGCTGGGTGAAGAGGCTTATTGTGTGCCTATTTTGGATCAGGTTCAGGAGGTTTCTGGTAGAAAGTGGACTTTAGGCAGCATGTATATAACTCTTCATCGCCTGGAGAAAAGACATTATGTCGAATCAGAACTTGGCACTCCGACAGCAGAGAGAGGAGGAAAAAGTAAAAGGTTCTATAAGGTGACTCTGTCTGGGGTAGAGGCTTTAAGGGCCACCCGCAAAGTGGAAAAAGCCATGTGGGAAGGCATCGAGGGTATTGTTTACGAGTGAGAAAATGAAATCCGAAAACAAAAGGCTGCCCAGATATGCTTCTTGGGCTATCAAAAATTTGCTGCCGGGTTATCTGGGACATACGGCTGTGGGTGATTATGAGGAGTTTTACTCTCGCCTGGTAGAGCAGGGCAGCGCTTTGAAAGCAAGCCTATGGCTCTGGCGTCAGATTATAGCTTCCCTCTTTTTTTCTATTTTCTGGGGGATTGTCATGCTCAAAAACTACATAAAAGTCGCCTTTCGCAACATGCGCAGGCATAAAGGTTTTTCATTTATCAACATCGTCGGTTTAGCCGTTGGCATGGCCTGTGCTATGTTGATTTTATTGTGGGTTCAAGACGAGCTGAGCTATGACCGCTTCTACGAGGATGTGGAGGATATCTACCGGGTAGTACGCGAAGTTCACGAACCGGGGCATACCTTCCATACGACTTATACTTCGGCGGAATTATGCCGTGTTATGCGGGATGAATTTCCGGAAATAGTAGCTGCCGCCGCTATCAACGGCCGCCCCCGGGTTTTATTCGAACACGCGAATAAGGCTTTCTATGAGGAAGGCTTGGTTCAGGTGGATCCTTCCTTTTTCGAAGTCCTCACCTTCCCGTTCATCGCCGGTGATCCTCATACAGCCCTTATCGATGGAAATGCCATCGTCATCACAGAAGATATCGCTAAAAAATATTTCGGAAATGAAGATCCTTTGGGCAAGACTCTGACCTGGAACAAGTGGTTGGACCGGAGAGTGACAGGGGTCGTAAAGAACATTCCCCAAAACTCTCATATCCGGTTCGACCTGGTGATAAACACCGAACAGATGAAGAATTCCTGGCTGGCCGGTCTGCAGTGGGAGTGGAAGATCTTCCGGACCTATGTCAAGCTCCAAAAGGAGGCAGACTCAGAAGAACTGGGACGCAAAATAACAGAGGCCATTGATAACAAATATCCCCATCATTCTCCATTCGAAGAAAGTATATATTTTCAGCCGCTCACCCAGGCACACCTTCATGCTGTGGGAGGGGGCGGAACTATAAAATATGTGTATATTTTTTCTATTATCGCGCTTTTCATTTTGTTCATTGCCTGCATCAACTATATGAATCTGGCCACAGCACGTTCTGCAAGCCGTGCCAAGGAAGTGGGCTTGCGCAAGGTGGTGGGCTCCAACAGGGGCCAGTTGACCAAACAGTTTTTAGGAGAATCCCTGTTTTTTGTATTCTTTGCTTATTTGCTATCCCTGGTTTTGATCAAGATTTTTCTCCCTCTCTTCAATCAAATTGCAGGAAAAACGATAAACGTCAGCTTCTTCGATCCTAGAATTATATTTGCTTCCCTAGCCATCGTCTTTTTCACAGGTATGGTCGCGGGCAGTTATCCGGCGCTATATCTTTCTACATTTGCTGCCGCTCAAGTTTTGAAAGGGCACACGAGTTCAGGCTTAAAAGGAGCTGCTTTCCGGAGGATTTTGGTCGTTACCCAGTTTGCTCTCTCTGTGGGACTGATCATCTGCACGGTGGTCGTCCATCAGCAACTGGATTTTCTACGAAACAAGGAATTGGGTTTCGATAAAGAAAATATCGTTTATATTCCGATGAAAGAGAATCTCGGGTCTAATTATTGGCCGATAAAAACCAATTTAATGCAAAATCCCCATATCGTTTCCGTAACGGCCAAGGACAGGCTGCCGACCCGGGCCTTCGATACAGGCATGATAGATTGGGAAGGAAAGGATCAGGAAGAAAAATTGGAGGTAGAATTTCCGTGGGTCGATTATGATTACTTCGAAACGCTGAATATGGAAATTATAGAAGGCCGTGATTTCTCTCAAGCCTTCCCCTCGGATATCGAAGAGGCCGCTATTGTCAACGAGGAAGCACTGAAGCGCATGAACCTCGAATCGCCCCTGGGAAAACGGATAACTTTCCCGGATAGCCGCCCAAGGCATATCATCGGGGTGGTCAAAAACGCCTATTTCCGGTCACGCCAGTTCGAGATCGAGCCTGAGGTTTATCGTTTAATTCCTGATTATAAAAACGAGGAATTGAATCTGTACGGGGTGATACTCATAAAGCTGCGGGGAGGGGACATAGAGGAGGGAATCGCCGCCGTCGAGAACATGTGGAAACGAGTGAATCCAACTTATCCTTTCGAGTATCATTTCTTCGATGCGGAAGTGGATGAGTTTTATAAGGGCGAAATGAAGATGAGGACTATTTCCGACTATTTTTCGCTTTTGGCGATATTGATCTCCTGCCTGGGCTTGTTCGGCCTAGCATCTTTTATGGCTGAACGCAGGACCAAAGAAATCGGAGTGAGAAAGGTTTTGGGAGCTTCAGGCGGACACATCGTGCGCCTTCTCTCCGGAGAGTTCGTCAAATGGATCGTTATCGCCAATGTGATCGCCTGGCCGGCTGCCTATTTGGCTTTGAACGCCTGGCTCAAAAATTACGCTTACCGGATCAAGATAGAGTGGTGGGTATTCCTGCTTTCTGGAATGCTGGCTCTGGCCATTGCCTTCTTGACGGTCAGCTATCAGGCTTTCAAATCCGCCCGCACCGATCCGGTAGATGCCCTTCGTTACGAGTGAATTTAAATGAACTCAAGTTGAATTGAGGGAAAATATAGGCTTGAATCTGCATCGAATTTCTGTATAATCAGTTTGTGTGAGGGGGAGAAATTGAAAAGATATATTTGGATCTTCTGTTTGTCATTGGTATGGATTTTTGTATCATGCGGGCAAAAGATGGATGAACCGGAAGTTCGAGTGGAGGTGATTGAGGGAGTGCGGCATGTCAAGAATCCGGATACGCCTTTAAAGGGAGCGGTGCGTCTCGAATTGGGAAAAAAGCTGGAGATCGATCCCTACGAGCATGAAGAAGTCGGGCTACGTAACTTTGAGGGAGTCAAAGACAAAGACGGCGAAGTCATCCTTTTCGATATGAACAATGCCGAAGCGGAAAGATTCACAAAAGATGGCGATTACATCGGAAGTCTATTTCGAAAAGGCCAGGGACCTGGCGAGTTTTCGCAATATTCGTTTGTCTATGTCCGGTTCATGGACGGCCAGATTTGGGTAACTGGCCGGCAAAAACTGGCTAAATTCGATATGAAGGGACAATTTATGGAAGAATTTAAGTTAGGAGATTCGACTGCTGATTTCATCGACCAAAACACCTACGTTACCGATAAAAGGACCAGAGTTGGGGAAGATCTGCATAAACAAATCATGATCAGGCATATCAACGAAACAAACGAGGTTGAAGATGGGCCTGTTCTCATGGAAGGAATGAATCTTGGCGAAATCCGAATTCCCCCTAACGGAGGATTGATGGAACCTTGGGGTACGCCGGATATCGAATATGCTGTCGACCGGACTACAAAAAAAATCTATGTTGCTTTAAAGGAAGAGTACAAAATTCAAGCAAAAGATGAAAAGGGAAATACGCTCTATGTAATTGAAGCACCTTATCCTCGTGTGTCGCTATCGGGCAAGGAGAAAGAAATTATGCTCGACGTGGTTCTGCAGCATGAAAGCGAAGACAAACAAGTATTCCTAGATGCCTACCCGGATAAATTGATGGCCTTCAAGGAAATGAAGGTCCTTCCTAAGGGGCATCTAGCTGTCTACAGGATTTCCGGACCGAAAGAATATGAAGTCGACATCTTCGATGAACAAGGGAGATATATGTATAAAATCGAGACGCCTGAGAATATCAATCTCGATAGGGCTGTTTTTTACGATTTCGGTTTCTCAACGGTGGAGACTGTGGATGATTTTCCCGTCTATGTGGAGTACAGGATTAAAAACCTCCCTGAAATTTTTGACAGCCGGTAGAAACTTGTTCTTCTGACCCCTGATGAACTACCTGTAATATTCAAATCAATAGCTAAAATTCGGCATCGAGAGATTGATATAAAAGGGAATATATTGTTATTTTGGCCTGTATATTAGGATGGAGTGATGGTGTTTCAAAAGAAATTCACAGGGCAGTTTATAATGTTATTCCTCATTTTATCTCTGAATTTTGTTTTTTCTTACCCCATTTCAGATCCAAATAATGTTCAAGTTCAGGAAAATGAACTGGAACTGCGATTCTTTTTTCCTGATAAGGAACAAGAGGAGAAAGAGATCTATCTGGACAGGCCTCAGAGAGTTTCTGCCGATAAAGCCGGCCATGTCTACTTTTCCTGTATCGGAAATCACTCCATATTCAAATTCGATGATGAGGGCAAATTCATCAAGATCATCGGGAGGGCAGGGGCCCGGCGAATTCCAAGGCCCCAATCATGTTGTTCCCTGGAGGGACAAACTCATCGTTCTGGATAACTTTAGCCGGAAATTCCAAATCCTAGATTCCGAAGGCGAGTATTTAATCAGTTTCATCATTCAATCTACCTACTGGGATTTCGTCATCACTGATAGCGGCCATATTTATGCAGCGCCATTGCTCTATCCATTCCCGGGACGAAAAGAAAAAGACCTTATTCATGTTTATAGCCAGGAAGGAGAATTGAAGTCGTCTTTCGGAAAGCCCAAAGATATCGATGAAACCTTTTTTAACATGGTGAGGCTGGCCGTTAATTACAAGGATGAAATCTTGGTAGCTTTCGAGCATTGGCCAGAAATCAGAAAATACACCGCCGAAGGCGAATTGATCGCTGAATACACCATCGATCATCCGGTCATGGAAGAAAGGGCCAAGTTCAACCGCAAACAGATCACAGCACCAAAAAAAATGGGTGAACCGGGAAGGTCTCAAACCTGTATCGAGGATATCGAAGTCCTAGAAGATCGAATATTTATATTCTTTCGATCCTATGATGAACCCCTGATAGAAATTCTTGAATTCGATCCGGAAATGAACCTGGTCGCCAAATATTTTTACAAATCCGAAGACTGGATTTATGGAGGAGATTTTTTTGTGAAAAAAAGGGGCGATAATTTATTGTTCTATTTTCTCGATAGACCAGAATACAGAATTATCGTTCTTGCCGAAAAAAGATAAAACCGTTATTTTCTATTTTTCAGCAAATAAAGCGTGAACGATTTTCCTTCTAATTTGGTGTATTTGAAGTCGACCGAGTCTTCGAATTCTGCACCCTCAAAATCGAAAGGTTCATAAAATTTAGCGTATTTGAAATCTGCATCGCCCTGGAAGACGGCATTTTTAAAGCTCACCCCGTTGGGAAACTCGGTGTACTTAAAGTTCGCACCCTCCTGAAAATCCACACCGGTGAAATCGGCCTTTTGAGGAAACTCCGTGTATTTGAAATTTGCATCGTTGGAAAAAGTGGAACCGGCAAAACTGACATCCGTGGAAAACTCCGTATATTTGAAGAGCGCCTCTTCTCGATAAGATGTATTGGTGAAATCCGCTTCCTGGTAAAATCTGGAATACTTAAAGGCGGATTCTCCTTGGAACTCACATCCTCGGAAACTGACATCGGCATGAAAAACCGCGTTGTGCGTCTCGTTTTTCCAGTCATCATGATAATAGGCAATGACATCGTCTTTGAAGATGCAGTCGACGAAGCTCAGAGGATTCCGGACATGATACCAGAAGACTTTTGTGCTGTTCCGGGAGCGCTTGTTGTCTTTGTCCGCTTCCTTATCCTGAATGGAGGTCAGATCTAGCTCCCCGACGATTTCCACTCCTTTGTAATTGACGGCCTTCCCCGAGTCGATGCTTTTCAAGATGTCTTTAGCGTTGACGCGAGTTTGGGCAAACGCTGAACCGGCGAGAAAGAGAAAAGCGAGAATTATTGCGGATGACCTTCTCATAATATCCTCCTTTTGTCGTTTTTATTCCCTAAAAAAGCATAAACGACATCACAGTATCTCATCTCTAGTAAAGACGTATAATTGACAAAAAAAGTTTACATAGAGGAAATTCTTGCGCCCGCAGTTCTTTACCTTTTATGATTTTCCTAATTTCTTTACTCTTCTGGCTATCTTTTTTTTGATTTTCTTATAAGAAGGGGGCGGCCCGGTTCTGATTTGTTTGCCATCGATGAATAAGGCATCTGAGATCCCCCATTCCATAAAAACATCTCTGTCAAACGTGTGGATCTCTTGAAATTCGACGGCATCACTGAACTCAGCTGCTGCGCGCTTCGCTCTTTCGAATACCATATTCTGGGCGGTGCACCATCCATTTATGAATGAAGCGACCGTAACTTTGCCATCTATCTTTCCCGGTTTCTTTTTTTCTTTTATCCATTTTGGCGGAACAGCATCCTTGTCAAAAGATTTCCATAGAAGAACCGCCATTCCGTCCTTGTCGGTTTTTGTGTACCCTTGCTTTTTAAACCAGGAGGCTTTCATCCAGAACGGCAAGGATATTCCCCATGCGGCTATACCCTTGGCACCCAGTAATTTTACATCATTTTCAGCCTCTTGAAGCAAAGCTTTGCCGATTCCTTTTTTCTGATAATTCCCGACACCCTTTTTGTAGCCATGCACCCAAATACATTGAATGAAATAGAGCTCCTTGCCCTCCACATTAGAAGATTCAACAGGAACATACTGAATCATACCACAGACTTTATTACCTTCCAGAGCCAATTTTGCCCGAAGTCCCTTGTCTTTCATCTTCTCGCACCATAGTTCTTTGTGGTTTCCCGCCTCCTTCACTTCCTCTGACCAATCTTCAAGACAGACAAAAAATTTATCCTGGTATTCCGCAGACAAATCGACGATTTCCATGATACCCCTCCTTTGAAAATCACACATTGTCTCTCAGAAAATCTTTATGACTTTAAATTCTTGGATTTTTCAGAATTTTTACTGATGAAATCATTATCCTGTTACCAAGTAATACTGTCAACATCTAGAACTATTTCATCACCTAAACGTATGCTTTAATGATAGTCATAATTACGTTTGAAATAAGGAAGGATCAGCATTGCGAAAAATCACAGGTACCATCTTAGTTTTTTTGGTGATACTTAATTCGACTCTCTCCCAAGTGCGTTCACAAATTCAGGATCGCTCCAATTTGCCTGATAAATACAAATGGGATCTTACTGATCTCTATCCTTCTGACGAGGCTTGGACAGAGGCCAAAAAGAAAGTAGCTGCCCAGATCGACAAAATGCCTTCTTTCAATGGAAGGCTGACAGAGTCAGCATCGAATTTACTGGCTTGTTTAAAATTCTCTACCGAAATTGCGATGGAATTGAGACGCATGAGCAGTTATTCCTATAACAAAACCAATCAGGATTTGCGAGATCCCAATTACAGGGCGATGGACCAGGAAACAAACCAATTATTCACCGCTTACAGCGCCAAATCTTCCTTTATTGAACCTAAAATCTTAGCCTTAGACGAGAAGACTATCCAGAAATTCATGGAAATTGAGCCTGGGCTGCAGCCTTACAATTTCTATTTGAATGATCTCATACGAAGGAAAGAGCACACCCTATCAGAGGGCGAGGAAAAAGTCATAGCCGAGGCAGGCAGGATGTCATTCGCTCCGTCTTCCATTTACAATACTTTCATCAATTCAAATTTGGTCGACTCTGAAATCACGCTCAGCACAGGTGAAACCGTCAAACTGGATCAGCCGGGCTTCAATAGGTACGGAAGACTTGCCAACAAAGAAGACAGGAAGCATGCTTACAGAATATTTTACGATGAGTTGAACAAATGGCGAAGCACTTTCGGTGCCCTGATGAATGCCAAGGTCAATTCGGACATATTCGATACCCGAGTAAGGGGATATCACAATTCCTTGGAGATGATGCTGGAGCCAGACAATATTCCGGCTGCTGTTTTTAATAATCTCATCGCAAACTCCAATAAACACCTGGATACGTTTTACCGCTATCTGAACATAAGGAAGCGTTTGCTGGGAGTGGATAAGTTGGAATTTACCGATCTTTCCCTTCCGGTATTCAAGGATTTCGACCTGAATTATGATGTAGAGAAAGCAAAGGAACTTATTCTGGAATCTCTTGAACCTCTGGGAAGGGAATACACATCCATCATCAAAAGAGCTTTAGAAAGCCGCTGGATCGATTTTTTTCCCACCCCAGATAAAAGGTCTGGAGGTTACAATGATTTTGGCGCTTATGCCGAACATCCTTATATCCTGATGAACTACACAGGTCTGTACAGCGATGTGGCCACCCTGGCGCATGAACTTGGCCACGTCCTCCATCAATATTTCGCAGACAGAGTCCAGCCCTTTCCTACATCTAATTATTCCTCTTTTGTGGCGGAGGTGGCTTCAACGTTGAATGAAAAACTCTTGATGGATAAAGTCCTGCAAAAAACTAAAGACGATGAAACAAGGCTTTCACTTCTATGGAGAAGCATCGACAGTTCACTCTTTGATAGGGCCCAGGTCTCCGAATTCGAATGGCGTATTCATCAGGAAGCGGAAAAGGGGAATGCATTGACCGGCGATTCCATCTCTCGAATTTATCTCGAAACACTCAGAAAATATTATGGACACGACGAGGGGGTTTGTATTGTTCCAGATTTTGTAGATTTGGCATGGAGCCTCGATCGTCTCCTGTTCGTTGAAACTTACAGGATTTATGTGTACGCCACATCCCAAACCGCTGCCACAATGCTGGCCGAAAAAATCCTGGCTGGAGAGGCTGATACTGTACAAAAATACCTGGATTTCCTTTCGGCCGGAGGATCGGATTACCCGATCGGTATTCTGAAAAAAGCAGGAGTGGATATGACCTCGCCGGATCCTTTCAATAAAACAATGGAGGCCATGGAAAGGGCTATGGATGAAATCGAGGACATTTTAGATAAGATTGGAAAATAGGCTAAAAGGAAAATTGGAGAGGATAGAAATGAAAAAACACAATTTTTCATTCGCCTTGGTTATCGGTCTGGTTGTACTGTTATGCAATCCGAGTTTTTCCCCGAAATCTTCAGAAAAAAGAGACGATCTTTCAAATCTTGACGTATATGACCTGGTCGCACGAGGAAAGATGTCACAGAATCGAGGAAATCGTCCCGTGCAGATCGCCCGGATGGATAACAACGGGGAAATCCTTATCGCCTGTTTGGAGCCAAAAACGGCCGACGAGCTGAACTCGTACGGTATAAAGTTCCTTCAAAGCCAGATGGAGCTTTTGGTCGACTGGGAGTTGCTTGAATATGACAGAAAACACAAAACCTACAAAACGACGATACATGTTTATGGTGTTGATAAAGCATCCGCAATCCGTCAGCAGGTCAACACTGCGGTAAAAAAGCTGGCAGACATGTTAGATGCCCACTTAGTATCGCTCGGAAGTTATCTAAAGCAAATCGACAGGGAAAAAAGCCTGTTCGCCATTCTCTATGCCTATGTTCTCCACAGCTATGCGATGGAGCAGTTCGGAGATGAGATTTACCGGAAACCCCAGCTATCCGAAGAGCATCCGTTCTGGAACGGATTTGCATGGGCTATTTATCCCGTCAAAAAGTTTAACACCAGCGTTACAGCGCTCCCAGTTGAAGGAAATCAACTTTACATCGTCTCTGCAGCCTACGTACCAAGACTTGATTTCAAGCAGATCAGCGCTTTTGTGAAAGACGTTGCGGCCGATAACAGAGTGGATGACCTGGAATTAAAGAAATCCCTCATCGCATTCGATCTATTCGATGACAAAGGAAATTTAACGATTCCCATTTTTGAGAGTGACTGGTCCTCTAAACTGGAAGCGATGGCAAAAAAGGTTTATGCCCAAACCATAGAGCTTTCCGATTCTGAAGAGATGAAAAACATCCTCGGCATGGTAACACAAGCCCAGGCCGCTATGTTTCTTCATTATGAGATAAGGTATGCTTTTTTAGATTATTTGCTGGAAAATGGGGCAATCCAGCCCCCGATCGATTTTGAAAGTGCCGCCAACAACAGCCCATCAGATGTACGAAATCTAGTATTTTTGATAAAGCCGGAGAAGTAAAAAGGCAGGCGGCAATATTCAATTCAGTTCAATCGCGCACATCGATTGTTCATAAACGGACATATCTCATGCCACAAGCTTTTAACACACCCAAAAAGACATATTGGCATAGTTTTTGCTCTAGAATCGAATAACAAATGTATTCGAAGGAAGCTGACAATGTTATATAACTATCTGAAAACCACTTGGAGGAATATAACCAGGCACAAAGGGTATTCTTTCATCAATATCGCTGGACTCGCCCTCGGTATGGCCTGCTGCATTGCGATTGCGTCATACATCCAGTTCGAGCTTTCATTCGATATCTTTCATAAAAACGGAAACCGTATTTTTCGTTTGGTAGAGAAACAATTTTTCGAAGGACAGGATGAGACGAATCTCGGGCAATCTACTCCCTGGATGGGCGAGACTTTTATGGAATATCCAGAAGTCAGCATGGCCGTCAATTTCGTCGATATGGGAACCATTTGGGCCAAGCACAATGATGAGATGGTTGAAATCCCCCGAGCTCTGATCGCCGATCCGGATGTTTTCAAGGTTTTCTCTTTTAAACTGTTGCAGGGCAACCCTCAGACTGCACTCTTAGAGCCGAACTCAGTGGTCCTAACAGAGGATACAGCCCGGCGTGTATTCAAGGAGGAGGACCCCGTGGGGAAAACACTGCAGGGCCCTGATTCCGAGACTTACACAATAACAGGCATAGCCGAAAATATACCTGAAAATTCTCATATCCAGTTCGATATGCTGGTTTCAATCATGAAAATGAGGAGTCAACCTGTCGAATGGGATAATTACGATCACTATTCACCCACCTACATCCTCCTCAAACAAAATGCGGATCCAAAAGAACTGGAGAGTAAGCTCCCGGAACACACCAGGAAGTACTTCAGGCTAAATGCAGATCACGTTTCTTTATCCCTTCAGCCCTTGAGAGATATCCACCTCCGCTCCAAACACATCATGTGGGAAATCAACTGGTTGAAAGGCGACATAATGTATATTTATTTCTTTTCCATAATTATAGGCTTCATCCTGCTGGTCGCCTGCATAAATTTCGTCAATCTTTCTACAGCCCGATCTGTCAGCCGTGCTCGAGAAGTAGGAGTCCGCAAGGTTATCGGCGCGAACAAACTGCAGCTGGTTCGGCAGTTTATGGGGGAGTCGTTGTTCTTTTCTATTTGTGCATTTTTTCTTGCCATTACTATAGTTCAAACGATCAAACCGGTTCTGGAAAGAGTTTTGGGTATCAACTTGTCCTCAGAGTATTTAAACAATTGGATATTTGCGGTCGGTATACTTTTTTTCCTGGTTGGAGCTGGAGTATTAGCCGGTATCTATCCTGCTTTTGTCCTCTCTTCTTTCCGACCTGTGATCGTTCTTAAAAGTTCCTTTTCCCATGAGAAAAAATCCGACAAACTGAGAAAAGTCCTGGTAATGGTGCAGTTCGCTGTTTCCATCATGCTGATCTTTTGCACATTGATGATTTCCAAGCAGTTCGGATTCATGAAGAATAAAGACATGGGCTTCGATAAGGCCCAAGTTGTCATCCTGCCTATGACTGAACAGATGCAGCAGCATTTTGACGCCCTCAAAGAGGACATTTCAAAATTTCCAGGAATAAAAGGAGTCACAGCATCGACGCGTAAACTAGGAACCTCGCTGTGGAGAAATCAAATATTCTTCGAAGGTAAAAATCCTGAAGAACAGTGGATTTCTCCCTACATGGCAGTGGATTATAATTTCTTGTCCTTTTACGGGATAGAGCTGTTAGAAGGCAGAGATTTTTCACCGGAATATGCCGACGACAGCAGCAGCCGGTCCTATATCATCAATGAAACCCTATCCAGGCAAATAGGATGGAAAAACCCCATAGGAGAAAAGTTCAAAATTGGTGATTTAGATTGGGGAACCGTGGTCGGTGTGGTGAAAGATTTTAATTTCCGGTCTCTGCATCACAAAATCGAGCCCGTTGCCCTTTATGTCTATCGACCTTGGCTGTTCCAGATGTCTGTTAGAATGAGGACTGAAAATATCAACAGGACATTGGGATACCTGGAAAAGGAACTCCTGCCGTATAGAGGTGAACAGCCATTCCTTTATTCGTTTCTCGATGAAGATTTTGAGCGTCTTTATCAAAACGAGGAGAAAAGCAGACGTCTCTTCGGAATCTTTTCTGTGCTGGCAATTGTCATATCCTGCATGGGTCTTCTCGCGCTGGCTTCTTTCACTGCCGAACAAAAAACAAAAGAGATTGGTATCCGAAAGATTCTTGGATCATCGGTTTTGGATATTGTGGCGTTGCTGTCTTGGAAGTTTACCAAATGGGTAGTTTTAGCCAACATCATAGCTCTGCCTGTGGCCTGGTATGTGATGAACAGATGGCTCCAGAATTTCGCATACCGTGTTCAAGCAGGGATCGGCATTTTTCTGTTGGCAGCGGGAACGGCCCTTATATTTTCCTTCATCACAGTATCCTTCAAGGTGTTTCGTGCCGCATCAGCCAATCCCATCGATTCAATCCGGTATGAATGAACCTGAGGAGGAAAGGTAAAGAAAAAACATATGTTTTTGATTTTTCTGGTGGTAGTCGCAGCGAACCTATACGCCTAAGAAGTAATTCGTTTGGTTCAATAATTCTTGAAGAGGAAAATCATAAAATTCTATTCATACCGGAGGGCTTTGATCGGATCGGCTGATGCCGCCCGCAGCGCATGATATCCGATCGAAATGAGCGCTATGGCCGCGGTTGTAATGGCACCTACCAGAAAAATCCAGAGATGCAGAGGAATTCTGTAAGCGAAATTCTTAAGCCACTGGTTTACAAAATAGTAGGCCGCCGGCCAAGCAATAAGATTAGCCAGCAAGACGTAGCGGAGAAAGTCTTCAGTGAGCATCAGAATCAAAGCCTTATGGGAAGCCCCCAGGACTTTGCGGATACCGATTTCCTTAGTGCGGACCTCAGCGGCCAGCGATGCCAGCCCGAAAAGACCCAGGCACGATATGATAATAGCTAAGATCGATGAAAAGGAAATAACTGAGAAGCTCTTTGTCTCCTCTTCGTAAAGGCGGTCGATCTCCTCATCGAGGAAGCGGTAGGTAAAGTCTCGATTAGGATATAAATTGTGCCATTTTTCTCCTATACTATCGAGTGTCCCTTGGATATTCCTATCACTTATACGGACGGCCAGATTATAAAAGTCGTCTTCTTTCTGCCCACGGACGAAAATATAAGATCCGATTTTTCGCCGAAGGGATTCAAAATGAACATCCTTGACCACGCCGACTATGGTAAATGTCCTGTTTTCCCTTTCGATATATATCTGGCGGTCGATAGGAGAAGTCCAGCCCAGTTCTTGGGCGGCTGTGGCGGTGATGAGGGCCGATTCACTGTCGCCGGTATCCATCTCCGGTACAAAACATCGCCCTTCGACGAGCTCCATCCTGAAGGTATCGAAATAATCCGCATCAACAGTAATTACTGACATTTTGGGTGATGTCTCGCTCTTGACAGTACCTTCGGGAACAATGACGGTAGGCCAGTTGAGATCGACTCCGGGTGTGTAGGAGCAGAGTGTGGCTTTTTCAATCCGGGAATCCCTAAGGATCTCTTGCTTGAGAGATTGACCGCCCTGGCGCATTACCTGCAGAATGATGACTTGATCCTTGACAAATCCCAGATCCTTGGTCTCGATGAAGTGCATCTGCCGAACGATCGCCAAGGTTCCGATAATAAAGGCTGTGGATACAGCAAACTGGAATACCACAAGGACGGTGCGGATACCGGATCGACCAGTTTTTAGGCCGATTTTTCCTTTCAGAACCTGAACGGGCTGGAAAGCAGATGCCAGTAGGGCAGGGAAGCTTCCTGAAAACAGTCCCATGACCAGTGCGATCCCGAAAAGAGCTCCATAGAGGTGGACGTTCTGACCGAAATCGATTTGAAGATTGTGACGAAACACGGAGTTGAATAAAGGAAGAAGGAACGACGCCAGAGATACAGCCAGGATCACAGCCAAAAAGGCTGTCAGAATGGATTCGCTGAAAAACTGCATCAGGATATGCCTTCGTTCCGCACCCACAATTTTTCGGATACCCACTTCGCCGGCCCTGTTAAAAGCCAGGGCTCCGGAGAGATTCATGTAGTTCACACCGGCCAGCAGAAGGATGAAAATCGCCAATAAGCTGAGGTAATAGGTGTAACGGATATCGCTGTTTTCCTCGAGTTCTCCGAAGAGATGGGACTTCAGATGGATAGAAGTCAGGGGCTGGAGGAAGTAATGATGCCGTGCTTGGCGTTCACTGATTTGACGCCTAATAAAATCCGGGATCTTCTCCTCCAGGATCGATGCGGAAGCTCCAGGCCTAAGTTTGAGGTAGGTGTGAATTAGATCAAAAGTTGATCTATCTTTTCCAAGGCTGCGCAGGGCATTAGTCGCCGTTAAAAATTCGAACTTCATATGAGAGTTCTGGGGCACATCCTGAAGAATTCCGGTCACTTTGAATGCGGCACCCTGAGGAGCAGTAAGGATAGCTCCTAGTGGCTCAGCTTCGCCGAAGATCCTGCGGGCCAGTGATTCTGTCAAAAGGAGAGAATCTGGATCGTTGAGGGCTTCAGCACGGCTCCCCTTGAGAAGTCGAAAATCAAAAATGTCGAGAAAATTTGGATCAACATCGAGCCCCTTGATCTGGTATGTCTGGCCGTTAAACAAGATCTCACGGGGAGAAAACCTCTCGCAAAGCCTGACTGCATCATCGACCTCAGGAAATTCTTCCTTCATCATAAGCCCGATATCAGAGGCGATTATGGAATAGCCCTTTTCTCCGATATCCAATTTCATAGTCACTGCAAGTCGATAGATGCGATCGCTATCCCGATGAAACCGATCGAAACTCCAGTCGTATTGGATAAAGAGGAAAATCACGATTGCGCAGGCCATGGCTGCGGCCAGACCGATTATGTTGAGTGCCGTGTACAGCTTGTGCCCCTTAAGGTTTCTCCATGCGGCTATCAAATATCTGTCAATCATTGATTTTTTCTCACTGAAAAAAGCCTAGCAATTTACGTGCCAACAAAATTCCCCTGACAGGACCAAATATTTTATGGAAACCATCCTAAAAAATGTTCGTATTTGGACATTTATTGTATCATAATGATCAAAAGTTCTCGCTCTTTTAATACTACACCCCTTAAGAAGATTTATTCCAAGATAAAAATTTTCGGCTCTACCATATTTTTGATTTTACGATCTTCGCCGATACAATGACACCCAGCACGCGGCTGTAAAAAGAGAATAAATAGAAAGTTTAATCGAAAATTACTTCTTGGATGTGACCCGGGTGTGCTTGATCAAATAATCCAGCGGGCGATATTCTTTCAGTTTTTCAAGCGCCTGTTTCGATGAGCGCAAATTTGGATCTATCTCCAGTGCCTTTTTGTAATATTCGATCGCTTTTCCCTTATTTTCTTTGGCAAGATAGAACTCCCCGACAGAATCGAAGAGGTTGGCGTCACTGGGAAATAGTTCGACAGCATCCAGAAGCACCTGGAGGCCTTCATCCAGCTTCTTTTCTCCTTTCAGGTAATAGGCGTACGAATTGAAGTGGGTATTCAGCCGGGGATAGACTAACTTACCTCTGAACCGATTCTTGATGTCGTCGATGTATTCTCCGAAATCCATGACAGGTAGGAGAAAATACTTACGTGTTTCCTCAGTCCAGGTCTTCTGATATGAACGATACCAATCCTCCACCATCTTCTCGAAATCCTCTGTAAATTTGTACACTCCTGGGATTGAATCATCGCTTTTATAGAGGTCGATATAAGTTTTGAAGAAGGGGATGGAGCCGTTTCTGCGCAGTTCCGCCAGCCTGCTCTCGCCATAGCTTTCTTTTATCTTTTCTGCCATGTATGTGCCGACTTTGACCAGAGGGGCTCCGGTGAATAAATCCGCCCCATCGTCTATTTGCTGCCAGACATTTTTTGCTTTGGGATCCAGATTATTGATATAGGCGAAGCTTTCCTTTAGATCTTCGGGATCGACGGCAAAACTCGTACCGAATTTGCTGTAGTACCCAAGCCCTACAAGGAAAGTCATTCGAAGCTGCCAGTAGCTATCTTGGGAAGGGGCCTCCATCCGATAGGGAAAGGCTCCTAAGATCAGGGCACTGACAAGGTAAGAATATCTGGAGGTGTTTTGGTTCTCTTCGTTGCACATCACGGCCACGGCAAATTTCTCTCCGGGGAATCTCAGCAGATGGGTCGATGTTCCCTGCTGGCCGCCCCCGTGGCTGACATTCCAGAATCCCTGGATGAAGTCAACGCCCCAACCCATTCCATATCCGGTCACATGCCCCTCTTTGGTCACCATGCTCGTGTACATCATCAATTGATTTTCCTTGGAAAGAACTTTCCCTTCGTCCAGACCTCTGGACAGGTTGATCAAATCGGTGGCGGTCGATCTTATCCCCCCTCCGGCGAATCGGCTGCTGATGTCCACGAATTCACAATTCTTCACTTCCCCATTGATTCTCCGATATCCGCTAGCCCTGTTCTCGATGATATCGTCGGCTATATCCATAGTCGTGTTGGTCATTCCCAGCGGCTTCCATACGTTTTCTCTCATGTACTCAGCATAGGGCTTGCCCGATGCTCCTTCGATGACCGCTCCCAATAGGTTGAAGCCGTATGTGGTGTAGTTGTATTTGGTGCCGGGTTCCGACTCGAGCTCCCAATCCTTGAACACCGCGATCGACTCTTCCGTGGTGAAATGTTTGGTGAAATGGCCTTCTTCATCATAGTTCCGGTAATGGCTGATGCCGCTCAGGTGGCCCAAAAGATGCCGAATGGTTATAGGCCATCGCTTCCTCGGGAAATAGGGGACATATTTTTGTACTTCATCGTCGAGGTCGAGTTTTCCCTCCTGCACGAGCCTCAGGATCCCGACCGCCGTGATGGGTTTCGAAATGGATGCGAGACGGTAACGGGTATCCGGATTGGCAGGAATTTTAAGTTCCAGATCAGCATAACCAAAGCTTTTTTTCCAGAGAAAATCATCCTTGTAAAAAGCGATGCTGAGCGACGGGATTTTTAGTCTTTCCATTTCTTTCTTGACACAGTCCTCGATCATCTTTATCTCTTCTGCGTATCTTCCATTTTGCGGAGCGAATCCGAATGAAGGATTACTAAAAATGGAAAAAACGACCATAAGCAGAAAAGTTTTGAGAGCTGATCTGCGCAGCTTAGAATAGAGTGAGATCATTTCAAACCTCCTTTTTGCGAAGCGATGCTGGTTGCATGTCCAGAAAAAATTTTATCTCATGATGTCTGTTTATCCTAATATACTCAAAAAATCCAGAAATGTTTCTCAAAAGCTTCCCACATGTGAGGTTTGATTTGATGTGCGATTTAGAAAATAGTTGGTACTGAAGTAAAAGGATTGCCGAATGCCTCTTATGAAAAATGATTTAAAAGCTTAAGAACAGAGGTCTGGAAAAAAACTCTCGGGTATTAGGGTAGGGGAGAGTTGTCCCAAAAATCTTTACTTCGGATTAGATTTGGATTGTAATCTCCTTTTTGAAGAAGCGGCTCCCTGCGCTCACTCGTATTTCAATATTTCGGCGGGATTGGCCCGAGAGGCCTTGAAAGTCTGGGAAAAGACAGTGATGAAAGCGATCCCGAAAGCAGCAAGGGCGGACAAAAGGAAAATCTCGATGCCGAGAGACGTGCGGAATGGATAATTTTGCAGAAAACCCCGCATGGCAAAATATCCCAAAGGCCAGGCGATGATATTGGATATGGCGATGAGCTTGAGATGTTCTTTGGACAGCAGCCTGAAAATATCGGACGTCGAAGCACCGAACACCTTACGGATACCGACCTCTCTTATCCTCTGTTCCACAGAATAGGCGGCCAGACCGAATAATCCCAAACAGGAAATCAGCAGCGCTAGATAGGTTGCATAATTGAAAAAGCGGCCGATGGTAATCTCGGTTAAATATACTCTCTCTATAATCTCATCCAACAGCTCTGCTTCGAATATTTGATCCGGATCATAGTGATTCCATACCTGTCCGATCCAGGCTGAGGTAGCAGCAATATTTTCGGGCGCGACTTTGATAATCATGAAATTCGCGGCTTCGGGATCCAGATCCAGGACCAGAGGGCCTATCCTATCGCGCAAAGTGGCAAAATGATAGTCTTTCATCACCCCGACAATCACCCCATCTCGCTTGAAGTGTCCCATTTTTTTCCCGATCGGACCCTGCATTCCCATGACCCGGAGCGCCTCTTCATTCACGATCAGGGCTGTCTCCTGGTCAGTGGCAAAATCGCGGGAAAATGCCCTTCCCTGGATTATCGGTATATTAAATGTCTCGAAAAAGTCATAATCTACGCTGCCGTTATACATGTATATCTCTTTGTCAGTGTCCCGGCCGTCCCAATCGGTCAGTAAATAGGAAGGCCCCTCCCAGGTGGGTAAATTCAGGCTGGCCGTCACATTGTATATATCCCGGTATCTCAGGAGATCTGTTTTCAATGCGTCATAATTTTTGTGCATATTTTTTGGCAAGTTACACACCAAAAGATTGGATTTGTCGTATCCCAGATCCTGGTTTCTCATGAATCGCATCTGCTTGAAAACGGTCAATGTGGCGATGATCAGGAGAATGGCGAAAGAGAACTGGCTGATTACCAGAACCTTTCGCAAAAGACCCCGTTTTGCTCTCTGCGCTATCGAACCCTTCAAAACATTGGCAGGCTGAAATCGCGACAGAATAAAAGATGGATAGCTCCCGGATATGAACCCGGTCAAGATGACTACCATGAGGAGCCCAAAATACAGAACCGCATCATTGGACCTAAAAAGAGTATAGGACTTTATAGGTTGAATGCGGTTGATTACAGAGAGAAGAAATTCAACGATCACAACGGCAAACACCAACGATATAAAAGTGAACATCATGGATTCCCCGAGAAATTGGTAGACGAGCTGGCGGCGTTTGGCTCCCACTACTTTGCGCAGTCCCACCTCTCGTGCCCGTCGGACAGAGCGGGCCGTCGTAAGATTCGTGAAGTTGATGCAGGCGATTAAAAGGATGAAAAAGGCCACAAGACCCAGCACATAAACCAGTGCAATGTCAATATGGTTAGTATGGACATCGTATTCGTAATCGGAATGGAGATAAATGCGCTTTAGAGGTTGAATCTCCAGTTTGAACTTGTTCTCGGGAGATATGTAGCGATCTAAGGCATCTTCGATCTTAGCCTCGAAAGCTACTGGATCGACATTCTCCTGAAGCTGGATATAGGTGTTGTAATTATAGCGGTTCCAGGTGTCGATATCTACACCTATTTCTCGGTAAAGCGAAAAGGGCAAAATGATAGAAAAACGGAGATGGGAGTCTTTATGGTTCTTGATGACCGCTGTCACCATCACATCGGGCATGCCGCGGATGTGGAGGATTTTTCCGAGCGGATCTTCTGTGCCGAAAAATTTCTCGGCCACGTCTTCTGTCAGAACGGCCGCGTGGGGTTGGCTCAGAGCCGATTCGGGCGTGCCGGTCAGAAATGTGTAAGAAAAGATCTCGAAAAAATCCGGCTCAGCAAAACTCACGAAATCTTGTTTGATCGTTTTATCTTTTAATTTGATCAAAGCCTGCCCGTAGTAATTAAAACAGGCGGTTTTTTCAACCTCCGGGAAATCGCGCTTCAGGGCGGCAGCTAGTGGTGCTTGAGTGATAGCAACCCTGTGCCTTTCCCCCCCCAAATCGTCTAGGCGTATCACTCTGTAGATCCTGTCAGCCCGCTCGTGAAACTTATCGACTTTAAGCTCACCCCTGATGATCAAGGCGATGAGGATGAAACAGGCCATTCCGATCGAAAGCCCCACAATATTGATAAAGGAGTATCCGGGATGCCGCCTTAGATTTCTAAATGCCGTTTTCACATAATTTTTTATCATCGCTCCACTCCAAAATCGCAGTTGTCTTATTTTGCAGCAAAAACTATGCCATTTCGTTTTTATGGGATTTTTCAAGACAATTGAGCCACTATTCATCCATTTTTGAACAATTTGCGTCCATATCCGGACATTTCAGAAATTCTATTTCTCTACTGTTAAAAATCGTTTCTGCGTGAAAAAAATTGCAGCCATGCAATCACATATCAATCTGTTGCAGATGACTTTAGCATACTATATAATTTCAGACATATTTATTTTCACGGATGCCTAAAGACAAAAAGCGAAGAGCTACCCTCACTTTAGGAAAATTGGACTCGCTATCAAAGAAAAAGGGTAGGGGAAAGGAGAATTAATGAAACATTATTGTACAGGAATATTTATCCCGACGCTTTGCCTAATGCTGTTGGCCTTTTCTTCTGTAACTTTTTCTGCCGCAAAAGGACCGCTCTCTTCAGAGCAAACCTACCTGTATAGAACGACATTCATACGAGCGGCCCCTGGAAAGCTTCTGGACCTGATAGGCCTTTTCAAGGACCGGATGGCTGTGTATGATGCCTCGGGCGACAAGCGCCCGTTCTGGTGGCGCCATACCCAAGGAGACCAATGGGATCTGATGATGATCTATCCCATGGAAAGCTATACGGAGTATTACTCGAAAGAGAGGATCGCACGCCGAACTCAAGCCCAGAAGAGCTCTACACTATCTCAACAGGAATTCAAAAAGAATTTTCAGGAATACACCTCCTGGTATGAGGATATCTTCGTGATGGGCCCGCCCCTAGAAATTGTGGAAAACGTCTTCAAAGGCACATCTTTCTATCACTGCGAGATCTTCATCGCTCTTCCGGGAAAGCATGAGAAACTTTTCAAGGAACGTGAGATGGAGAATGCCTATGCCGCCTATCTTGGCAGACCTGAGAACCTGATCTTCACTCGCGACCAAGGGGCAGCATGGGATCTTTTTACTTTGGGGTGCTACAAGGATATGGACCACTGGGCCGCAAGTTCCGGTATACCCAAAGAAAAACGCGAAGAGGCCGCGATCAAGGCTGGATTCGAGGGCCCCGACCTGATTGGCCCGTACATGCGGACGCTGATCCTTATGCACCGGGACACTATTGGAGTGGCAATCAAATAGGGGAAAGGCGATAAGATAAATCCTAGAGGCTCAGATTCCATACATTACAGGTTATTGCGTGTCATCTCCTATTTTCCTCCACTGTCAATGACCGGCTGAGCAGGGAAAAGGCCCCATACAGGAAACAGCCGGTCACACCACAGCCGAACCAGAGCGTAGAGGGCCCGAACCTTCCGTAGACCGTAGTGCCGATCACAGGCCCGACAATCATCGATAGGGAAAAGGCAAAGCTGAACAGCCCCATGTAGCGGCCCAGGCTTTCCGGACCGGCGCGGGTAGCGATCAAAGCACCCAATAGCGGCATACTCAGCATTTCCCCGAAGGTCCAGACCGCAACGGTCAATGCAGCATAAAGAAAACCCCTTCCGAGGGGCATCAAGGCAAAGCCAAACCCGGTTAAAAGAAAAGAAACTGCGATAAATCGAGTCAATGTCCGTTTTCCTATCCAATGGATGAGGAGCATTTCCAAACTCACGATCAAAAGCGTATTGATCATCACAAGTTGACCTATGCGGTTTTCGGCCATTCCATAGACCTCCCGCATATAGAGAGGGAAAGTGGCGAAAAGCTGGAAGAACATGCATCCCCAGATCACAAAAAGGGGGAGCAGCCAGAGAAATGGAGCATCACGCCAGGGAGAACGGCTGGTCTGCTGGATATTTTCTTGTGCCTTGGCCCGAAGGTGTTGTTCAGGCTTCTTCCAGATCAATGAAAACAGGATGACTGCCGCCAGACAGGTCAGGCCATCGACCCAAAAGAGGAGGCCATAATTGCGGAGAGCCAGAAAACCTCCCACAGCCGGTCCTATGGTGGCGCCGATGTTATTGGCCAGACGGTTAAGGGCAAAACCTTTAGTGGTGATTTCGGGAGGGCAAACTCTGGCCATGGAGGTGCTGTTCGCCGGATAAAGCAGCCCGGCAGCAGCAGCCAGGACAAAAATTATCAGGTCGATGCTCCAGAGAGAGCGAAGCTGTCCGAGCCAGATATAAAGAATGCCGCTGAGCAGAAGACTGAGCTTCTGAACATTGGTGGAGCCGATTCGATCGGAAAGCCAGCCGCCTAGAAAGGCGCCGGCGAGTGAACCTATGCCGAAGATGCTGATCGACCGGCCTGCTTGAGTTACCGAGAAGCCCAGCTTCCTCGTCAGGTAGAGGCTGAGGAAGAAGAGCACCATCATTCCCGCAGCATTTATGAGCAGTACCCAAAATAGAATCCAGGCCTGGCGGGGGAGGCCTCGGTAGGCCTGGCGGTAGAGGTTCGTGATTCTTCTGAACATGGTTTTACAGCACTCCATCATATTAGAAGCGCAAGGAAAAATCGACGGATTTTCTGATTTAGGCAGACGCCCTATTCTTCAGCTTATGAAACTCCTCTAGACAGAGAATCAAAATTCCATTGATTTTGATTATTCGTACCTCAGCGATTCAACCGGATCGGCTGTGGCCGCTCGCAACACCTGATAACTCATCACGAAGACAGCAATCCCAAGGGATATAAATCCTCCGATTATGAAATAGGCAACACCCAAAGGAATGCGATAAGCAAATTCCTTTAGCCACTCATGGGCAAGATAATAAGCCAGAGGCCAGGCGACGATATTTGCGATAACAACCCATTTGAAGAATTCCTTGGATATCATGAAATAGACACTCGTAACTGTTGCACCCAGTACCTTTCGAATACCGATTTCCTTCGACCGCCGAACCACCATAAATGAAACAAGTCCGAGCAATCCTAGACATGCGATCAGGATAGAGAGAAAGGATGCGCTCTGTATCATGACTATAAGTTTGGACTCTGTCTCGTACAAGCTTTTAACATACTCATCGAGGAATTCATACCGGAATATGGATTCTGGGTAGAGCTCGGTCCAAGCTTCCTGTATATGGCCGATAGCTGCGTGGACATTGTTTATGTCTAAAAGGATTTGTGCTTCGCGAAAATTGCTAGGCCAAAAATTGAAAAAAACGGTGGGTTGGATTTCTCTGTGCAACGAAGATCCATGGAAATCACCAGTAACACCGATGATGCCTCCTTCCATATCATTCACGGCGATTCGCTTACCGACCGCCTCCTGGGGATCGGACAATCCCATCCGGCTGACAACCGATGCACTGACCACCCATTGAATATTGGATTCATCGTTGACATTCCGCGCAAAGAAACTTCCGGCAACGAGGGGAATTTTGTAAACATCTAGATATCGCTTGTCGCACATTTTAATGTTTACCGGGAATTCAACAATACCGCCGGATGATTTGTATACAAAAGACGTATTATAAGCGGATCTGGACATCGGAGCTGACCAGGCGAAGCTGACTTCCCGGATGCCGGGATCCTGCATCCACCGGCTGCGCAGCGCCTCGCAGCGGGCTTCTTCATAGGCAGGAATCGGCACAGTCAAAATTTCTTCATTGCGAAATCCCAGGCTGCTTTCGGACATGAACCTCATCTGCCCAGCGATGACCAGTGTTCCCACGATCAGGACCTGGGAGATGATAAACTGGAAAAGCAACAGACCATTCCTGAATGGACGAGATCTTTTCCCGATATAGGCCAATCTATCCTTGAATGCTTCGGCCGGTTTGTACCGGGTGAGCACAACGGCAGGATACAATCCGTTGAGACCGCTTACCGCCAAAAAGACAATGCCCAGAAAAATGAAAACGCTGCTGCCGGAGAAAATCTGTAATTCCGTTTTATTCCCCAAAAATCGAATCAGGTAAGGCAGAATGTTCTCAGCAAACAAGAGGGCTGCCAAAATGGATATGAAAGTAAACAGACTTGTTTCGCCCAACAATTGCCGGATAAGTTGAACACGCTGAGCTCCCAGGACCTTGCGCATGCCTATTTCCCGGGTCCTCTTCATCGCCTGTGCAGTGGTGAGATTTATGAAATTGATGCACGCGATGACCAGAATCATGAGTCCGATGGCCGATAAGGCAAACAGAACCACCCGGCTGGTTACGTAATTATAGGATCCGTAACGGGGGTTGAAGTGGATGTCTCCCAGACGCTGCAGTTGAAGGGACCATTTATTGGCGTAGTCGGGTTCCATGTATTTCTGTTCAAATTGTTCGAAGCGTTTCTCCAGGCTCTCTGGTTCAACAGATTCTGGAAGCAGGGTGAATGTTTGACTATTGCTATCGAGTAGATCCCATTGATCCAGCCGTTTGCCGCTCCAGAGGGAACGCAATGTTTTCCACGAGATCAACATGTCATAGGGTAAGCTCGTCCGGCGGGGCGGGTCGGATACGACTCCTGCGACATGAAGATCATATTCGTTGTTTAGCTGAATCACCTTTCCGATAACTTCCGTATTACCGAAATACTTGACGGCTAGCCGCTCCGTCAGGATTACCGCGAAGGGACCATTCAATGCCTGGGATGCATTTCCCTGCAGCCATTGCGTATCGAACAGACTAAAAAACTGGGGTTCCGCAAACAATGCTGTGTCCTCGTCATAACGATCCTCCCCCACGGTGATCATCACATCGGAATCTCTATAAATCTGGGCGGTGTGTTCCATTTCCGGGAAATCGCTCCGCAAGGCCGCTGCTGTCGGATATGGTGTGCCCCCAGAATAGCTTTCTCCTTCGGTGTTATCTATATCAGTTACAACACGATAGATATGGTCTTTGCCTGAAACATGCGAATCAAAACCAAGCTCATACTCTACGAAAAGAAAAATAAGGATGCAGACTGCAATCCCGATGGCAAGTCCGAGGATCGTGATAAAAGAATAGGCCTTGTGTTTTTTAATGTTCCTCAAAGCCATCATCATGTGGTTTTTAAACATTGCCGATTCTCCAAAAGCTGGCTATTAATGCTACATTTTCCCATATTTCCATATTTTTTGAGAGCAAAAAACATGCCATAAACTCTCTTGAGATTGTTCAACGCATATTCAATTCTAGATGTCCATTTTCGGACAATTGACGAACGCATCTGAACAAAAATATATGTAGGTCTAAAGATTCAGTGGAATACAAGGGTAGGGGAGGAGGAGCAGGATATATGGGGAGCAGATCTTTGTCCAGGAATCTTTATTTATTGATTCTTTTTATGCTTCAAAAGCCATTCGAACAATTCAAGATGTTCTTTTTCGGTCGGTGGCGAATGTCTCCTGTCATTACTGCGTGAATATTTAACTTCCGCCCCTTCTTTTTTTAAAGCCTCTACCATTTCATCCGATTCACGAACGGGTACATGATCATCATTTACACCATGGAAAAACCATGACGGTATATCTTTAATTTTGGACGCCCACCATGTGTTGCTCATGCCTGACATCGGAGCGATCGCTGCAAACACGTTGGGAGCATAGTTAGCCAGAGCCAATACTCCGTTGCCGCCCATGCTGTATCCGACCGCGTAGACTCTTGCGCTATCCACCTTGTAGGATTCAATGGTATTTTTTAACAATTCTGTGACCTCGATCAGCTCCAGGTCCGACCATATTTTTTCTTCCGGACATTGAGGTATGAGTACGATAAACGGCAGGTGGTATTTTTTCTCGAGAATCATCTTGGGCACGGGATACCAATACAGCTTCTTGAAATCGTTTCCCCGGCCCATACCGCCGTGCAGATAGAGAAGCAAGGGCCATTTTTCTTGCGAGCCAGCATAGCCCTCGGGTAAAAAAATCAGATAACGTAAAGAAATATCATAGTCTATTTTTTTTGAGAAAG
This sequence comes from uncultured Eubacteriales bacterium, assembly GCA_964400735.1. Lineage (GTDB taxonomy): Bacteria > Acidobacteriota > Aminicenantia > Aminicenantales > Aminicenantaceae > CAYNVQ01. The sequence continues at coordinate 407,328 of CAYNVQ010000001.1, forward strand.
TTTTTTCGAGAAACGGACTAATATCTTGGGCTTGATTCTTCGTGAACTCATTATTCAGCCCGGTATAGACCTCGAGCAGCCGCTCCATAAGATAGGTGCAGTTGTGTAAATTGACCTCACCGCCAAGAGCTGACGAACCATAGGCGGATAATTTTCCGATAAGGAAAACCCATTCCTGCCATAATGGTGATTTTTCCAATTGGTGACCATAATAGGAATTGAATCCATCGATCAAATAATATTCGCTCCTATCTTCCACAGTCTTGTTCTCCTTCCTCACAACGACTACAAAAGGGACGATCATATCTTTAATAGCCTCAGGCCGCTCATCAAAACCAACCCTAGTTTTAACCCATATATCGGTCCCAAAAATCCCCAAAGAAGGATCGGCAGGAACCCAAATTTTATCGACGTCATCATACACTTCCAACCATCGATGGTCGTTATGCATGTATCCGAATACGCTGGCTTTAACACCCTGCTCGGCGATCAAACTCTCAGCGTCTTTTTTTCTTCGTTCGCTCTTCGGCTGAATATTTATTTCTGCAACCCATCTGAACGGCACATCTGCCGCTTTGAGGAATGCCTGAAGCACCCTTGCCTGTTCCGCACAATTGCCAGCCCGGCGCTGCATCAATTCTTCAACGGTTCTCTGCTCATAATCGGTGGGTACGAACTCGAAATTTTCATGTATCCAAAAAGTTAGTTTTCGTGCCCTCTCAAGAGTACTCCCACTGTTTCCAGTAATTTGTCTGGCAAGCGTCCCCACATCTTCTCGTCCCTGATTTGGCTCAGAAGATGCAGTTGTAAAAAAAAGCATGACCAGCAAACTGCCAATCAGACTTAAAAACGCACGATGAACCGATTTTTTCATATTTCTTTTCCTCTGATATCCATTCTTCTTTTCAAATAAATTATATTATAGCGACATCTATACATATATACTTTTATTTCAGCAAAAAGTATTCCAGACATGCTATTTGCATTAACTGCTTCCGTTGACTCAGGATGTCTGGAAGACCAAGGCTCCGTCGGATGAGAGGTAAGGCTAGGAGGGGGAGATTTGCACGAATTTGCCGCTGAATTCTCTATCAGATAGGGGAACTGGAGGGGATTCTCCATTGCCCATTATTTCCTTAAAAGTGTCTTCTATGAATGCGGAAATCGGTGTTTGATAATATAAATAAGGCGGTTTATTCGCGTTCGAAAATCCCATAAAATAGTATTGGTATAATATTTGCTCTGAAAGATAGGAAATCGGATGAAAGGAAAATCATCATGAAAAACGGTGCAAAATTAATCCTTATTATTATCATTCTGTTTGTTGCCATGTGTAACGAAGGAGTTCGTGTGGATAGAAATCATAGGAATCCGGAGTTTGCATCGACATACCTGGGAGGGAACGGAAACGAGTTTTGTGAAGCAATCGCTTTAGATGATGAGGGGAATATCTTTATAGCCGGGAACACACATGCTTCTGATTTTCCGACCACGCAGGGTGCATACAATCGGGACCCGAAAGGTAAGAGCGATGTATTCATAGCTAAGTTCGACAACGATCTCAAAACACTTCTTGCGTCTACTCTCATCGGTGGGGACGAAGATGAATGCGCCTATACCATGTTGTTCGATCCCAGAGGCTATGTTTACGTCGCAGGTTATACATCCTCGAAAAACTTTCCGACGACATCGAATGCCTATGATGAGGATTATAACGGAGGTGACGGAGACGCCTTTATCTTGAAGATGGATAAAGACCTAAAAACTCTTGTGTCATCGACATACCTAGGTGGCAGCGATATGGAAGAAGATTGGCGGAGTCCGGAGCTGGTACAGGATGGCGACGGGAATATTTATATTGCAGGCAACACCGCATCGGACGACTTTCCGGCAACAACCGGAGTTTTTCAAGAGAAATATAGGGGTGGTAGGCGTGATGTGTTTCTATCCAAGTTCGATCCTGACCTCAAAGAGCTGTTAGCCTCGACTTTTCTGGGAGGCAGCGGTGATGAAAGTTTGGGGAGAAGTCTCTGTATTGATGTTAAAAAAAATGAGATCTGTGTGGGAGGCTACACCTATTCGCCGGACTTTCCGATCAGCCAAGATGCGTACGGCAGAGAGATCAGCGGAAATCTCGATGGTTTCATATCTAAGCTCAGCATGGATTTAAAAGTTTTGACCGCATCGACGATCTTGAAGGCCGGGTGGATCTACTGCATGATGATTCACGATAATGGAGATATTTATGTCGGAGGGCACGCCGCGGAAAATCTTACAACGACATCAAATGCCTTCCATCAAGTCTTCGATAAGGCTTTCGACCAAGGATTCATATCGTGTTTGAGCAACGATTTGTCAAAACTGAAATCATCCACCTTGATCCCGGGAAGCTATGCTTTGGGAGGAGGCCGAATTTGTTCTCTGAATTTGTGTCAATCAGAAGACGGTCATGTCCTATCGGCCGGTTGGGTTGACCCCATAGATTTTCCTATTACCCCTGGTGTTTATGATGAGACTCAGAATGGAAAGGGTGATACATATATCCTGAAAATGGATAGAGATTTGTCAAAAGTCCTGCTGTCCACCTTCATCGGTGGCAGCAGGTCCGAAAGATGGAACAGGATGGCGACAGATGGAACCGGAAAAATATACTTAGCCAGTTACACGCTGTCTTCGGATTTTCCCACGACCGAGAGCGCTGCCTTTAAAAAGTTCAGCAATGTTATTGACGACGAAGAAGAAAACCTAAACACATCTCCTAGAGACGCCTTCATCATCAAGATCGACAAGACTCTTTCCGCCGTGCTGTTCGATGAATTCCATGAAGCGGCAAAGCGAGATCAGGTGAATAAACTGCAAGAACTGCTGTCGGCTGATGAGAATTGGCTCGAGAAAAAGGACAAATACCAACGTACACCCCTTCATTCAGCAGCGCGTTATGGCGCTTTTTTAGCAGCGAGGTTCCTGATCGACCGGGGAGCCGATTTGAACGTCATGGATGAGAGTGGAAATACTCCGCTGCATCTTGCTTCGATATTCGGTCACGATGAAATAGTCGATCTTTTGATTCAGCACAAAGCCGATATCGACACACTCAATGACCAAGGGCAGGCGCCGATTTACCTGGCTTCCTTATACGGAAATCCCGAAAGCATAAAATTATTGTTGGCCGGCGGGGCGAAGCTTGACGTCAGTGATCCTGACGGGAACTCCCCCCTTTTTATCGCCGTAATATACCGGCACCCAGAAAACATCAAGGAAATATTGAAGACAAATCCAGAGATCGATGCAATCAACACGGAAGGTTACACGCCACTTCATCTGGCGGTTCAAAGGCCGGGCAACGAAAAGGCGATCGAGCTTCTCCTTCAGCATGGGGCAGACATGAATATCCTTGATCCGACAGGGAGAAATGCCCTCCTGGTATCAGTCGGCTCACACCAGATAGGATACATCGAATTATTGGTTTCAAATGGGATCGACATTAATTCTCAGGATAACGATGGAAATACCGCCCTGCATTATCCCTTAATCAATGTATTAGAAAACAAACTATATCTTCCCTACGGCAAAAAATTCGTAAAGATACTAGTGGAAGAGGGAGCAGATCCTTATATCAGGAATAAGGAAGGAAAATCTCCTTTGGATTTGGCCATAGAATCGGGAGAAAATGAGTTGATAAATCTGCTGAGAGACCATACAAAGAACACGTCAGAAGATTCAATCGCTTAAAAAAAAGGAGATATAACAATGCCTAAACTCTTATTTATTCTTTTTTCAATATTTTTGATCGCTTCTTGTTCAAGCAATAATGAGGGTTATCAAGAGCAAAAAACACAAGCGGATAATCAAAATTCGAGGCACAAGGAAACGACGAAGATTGATTCGAGAGAAAAATCTCTGTTCGAGTGCGATTATCTCGGGCAGGAACTGCCTGGGAATATTCCTATAAAGTTTGCGCCAGGAATTGTCTCGACCGATGATGATGATTCATGTTTTGAGATATCTGTATCAGGTAAAGAAATTGTATTCAGCCGCGAGATGAAAATATACATAATAAAACAGGGTCAAAATGGGGTATGGAGCAGCCCCTCTCCATTGTCTTTCTCTGGAGGTGAAACTTCTTTTTCAAAAGACGGCAAAAAAATCTATTTCAATTCGAGAGATCCTTTTCCCAGCGCGAAAGTCGCTCTGAATGTTTGGGTTTCCCCGAAACAAAACGACTCATGGGAAAAGCCATCCCATCTTGGAGAGCCGGTCGTAAATCAGACGGTGCATGCCCCTTCTGTAGCCGGAAACGGAAATATGTATGCATCCGGTATCATTCGATTAAAATTCACCGATGGAAAATACCAGCCGCCGGAACGATTGAAACCCGATATAAAAGGAACCCACCCTTTTATTTCTGATGATGAGAGTTTCATGATTTTTGATAAGCGGCCAATGATTGAAGGGAACCCAGCCGATCTATATATCACATTTCGCAACTCAGAGGACAATTGGACTGACCCAGTAAAACTTGGTGAAGAAATTAACACCTCGGCCATGGAAACGAATGCCTTTGCTACCCCTGACGGAGAATATTTGTTCTTTACGAGAAAATTCGATATCTACTGGGTAAAAGCTGATTTTATAAGAAAAATCAAAAATCAAGTTCTTGTTTCGCAGAGGCACGAATGAAATCTAATAACTTTCCGAGAACGTAATGAAGTTTTGAAATGAAAGGCATGATGATTTGAACAAAAATATAATTAGCCGTTTAATCCAGGTCTTTTCGGTTCTGATTTTGCAAGGTGCCGTTCTTTTTATCGCTGCAGGGACGCTCTCTTGGAAATGGGCTTGGGCTGTAATGCTTTTGAGCGTCTTCCTTCTCATGATCAATTGGATTTTGCTGCCAGCCGAGCTGATCGAAGAACGGGGAAGAAAAAAAGAAAATGTTAAAAAATGGGACAAAATGCTTACTTCGATCATCAGTTTCCATGTAATTCTAATGTTTGTTTTTTCCGGGCTCGATCATAGATTCGATTGGACGGGGAAGGTTCCTATCATCATAAATATAGCAGGTTTGGTATTCATCTTTCTTGGATCCATGGTATTCACATGGTCTATGCTTTCCAATAAATTCTTTTCGACTATGGTAAGATTGCAAACCGATCGACAACACACGGTCGTGACTGAAGGCCCGTATAAGTATATCCGTCATCCTGGATACCTTGGGTATATGACTTTTACTTTCGCCACACCGGTTGCTTTGGGTACATTTTGGGGATTGATTTTTTCCGGAATTACTTGTGTTCTATTGATCGTACGGACCGCACTGGAGGATGCCACATTGAAAAAAGAGCTAACGGGATACGCTGAATACACAGAGAAAATCAAGTACAAGTTAATCCCCTTTTTATGGTGAAGAAGGCATTTCCGAGTACTTGAACTTCCATGATCGAGAGAAGCAGGGAAAATTTTGTTCCGTCCAGATGTGTACATAAGTTGTCCGAGAATGGACATATACTTTCGAACAAGCCTTCATCCCCCCATGAAGCAATAATGGCATATTTTTTGCTCGATAAAGGGTGACATCGGAATAAAGGAGTATTTTTGCCTATGAAGAAGGAAAAATGTCTATTTTCTTTACTTTTGTTCGGGTTTTTGCTGAGCGCTCTGGTTATTTTTGCCGCAGTCGGTCAAGGGCATCATTCGCATAAATCGAACGAGCCCCCTCTCGACGCTCCCAATGCGCGCCAGGCTATGGATGGAAACAAGATGCTCATCATTACAACTCCGAGATATGCGAAAGTTTTGGATAAATACATTGATTGGAAGATCAAAAGGGGGCTAGATGTCGAACTGGATATCCAATCCGCCGATAAAGGTGCTGAAACGATCCAACAGAAGATTCAGGATAAATACGATCAGAAAGGCCTCACTTATATCGTTCTTGTGGGAGATATCGCCGATGTCCCCAGCGTTATGCTTCCGGCCTACCAGTCTAATCCTTACAGAAAAGAAGGGTATCCTTCAGATCCCAGCTACACCCTGCTGGAAGGGGAAGACTTGATCGGGGACGCCTTGATATCGAGAATATCGGTCAACACACCGGATGAACTTGAAAATCAAATCAACAAGATTTTGAAATACGAGAAAGGTGATTTCGAGAATTTCGATTGGATCCGCCATGCTGTCGTTGCCTCGATGACGGGGTTTGACGGGATCGACCATGCAGAGAAACTGGTGACGAGTCTGAGATCCCATCCGGATTATTTTGACCAAGTGATAAAAATCATGGATTCGGACAGCGACATCACAGAAAAAATCCGCGAAGCGATAGAAAAAACCGGAGTCAATTTCATCGCCCATCACGGCCATGGGAGCGAAACGGCTTTCGGGAGCCTCCCTTTTTCCAGAAAAGATGCGGCAAACCTCAAAAATATCCATACAGGATTCCCCATCATCCATGGAGCCGCATGCAGCACCGGCAGCTTCTGGATCGAGGATGGGGATTGCCTGGCAGAAGCATTCATGAAGGCTGGTACGATCGAAAAACCTGCAGGAGCTATCGCATTTCTCGGTGGGGCCACATCGATGGACCCTCTAGCCTGTATTGCCGCTCAAAAAGAAGTGTTCATGAAATATTATTATGACGAGGATGTCAATACGATTGGAGAGCTGTTCTATAGAGGAACCCAGGCTGCTATGAAAATGTTGAGCAAAGACAGGGCCGAGCGCTTGTTCAGAAGATGGCACCTTTTCGGAGATTGTTCGACACCGTTGTGGAGGAAGATCCCTGCCAAGACTTCATCCATGGATTCTTTAAGGTACGAATAATCGATCGCTATTCATGCTTGATAACATCCACCGGACTTCTTACCCCCGCCCTAACGGCATGAATGCTGATGGTTAAAAACGCGATCGCTAAAGCCAGGAATCCCGCCTTCAAGAAAGTCAATACATCGATCGGGATCCGGTAGGCATAATTTTGTAAGAATTTTTGCGTACAGTAATAAATCGCCGGCCAGGCGATGAAATTGGCCAGCACAATCAGCCAGATAAACTCTCTGCTGATCAATCGAACGATAGCAGACACCGGTGCCCCAAGCACCTTTCTGATCCCGATTTCCTTGGTCCGCTTAGTGACGATAAGCAGAGTCAATCCGAACAATCCCGAACAGGCTATGGCAACGGCAAAGAAAGATGCCCACGAGATGATGCCTCGCCACTTTTCTTCCTTCCGATACTGCAGCGCGACCTGTTCATCAAGGAAAGAAAATTCAAACGGAATTTGAGGCGCTAGCTCTTTGTATTCTTTTTCCAGAGTCTTGATCGCGTCCTGAATGCTGCCAGAAAATTTTACATAGGCGTAACCATAGGATTCATCCTTGTTCAGAAGGAGCACGATAGGAAGAATCTTCTTCGATAAAGATTCATAATGGAAATCCTTGACAACGCCGATAATCCGGAAAGTCTCGAAGTTCATGGCTTCTTTAAGAAATTCACCCAGATTTTTCCCGACAGGTTCAGCTATCCCCATTTCTTCGACGAACTTCTCATTGACGATCGCGCTGTCCGTCAAATCGGAGGGAAATTGCGTCGAAAAATTGCGCCCCTGCAACATCTGAATGCCGAATACGCTTATATAATCATGATCGATATAATTTTGATCAAAAATGAACCGTTTCTCATCTTTTTTTGTGTCTGCAACGCACTTCATCCAGGAAGAAGAAAGGGAATATTTGGCTCCACAGACATTTTTTATGAAGCCAAACTCTTCGATCTTGTTTTTATAGCTGGCGAAAAATGATTGATTCTTTTTTATATCCTTCGAAATATTTTCCAAGGGGATTCTAACGACTTTTTCACTCTCGTACCCCAGATCCCTGGAGAGCATAAAGTTGATCTGTTTGCCCATGAACATCGTTCCGATGATCAAAAATACGGATACGGCAAACTGGAAAACGATCAGTGACCTGCTGAAAATATTTTTGCCGGAGAGTTTGAATCGCTCCCTGAATAATTCTGTGGACTGAGAGCGGGAGGCGACCAAAGAGGGATAGGCTCCCGCTACAAACCCCACGCAAACGGTCAAAAGGAACAAAAATACGGCAGGAAGCGCATTGTCGAAAAGGTTCAAAGCGAGTTCTTTTCCGACCAGAAAATTAAAAGAAGGCAGGAGTAAGGAGGCCAGGATAATGGCCAGCCCCAAAGAGAACACAGACAGGACGACCGACTCGAACAGAAACTGTCTGGCAATCTGCTTCCTCTGCGCTCCCAAAACTTTGCGCATACCAACTTCCTTCATCCTGTTCAGGAAACGACCGATGGAGAGGTTGGTGTAGTTGAAACACGCCGTCAATAAGATCAGCAGGGCTATACCCGAAAGAATATATAGGTAGGCGATATTTCCCTTATCCGGCAGCACGATCGATAAGCTTTTCTCGTCCAAGTGATAGCCGGCCAGCGGATGAAGCTGATAGGCTCCTTTGCCTTTGTATCTCTCGGACAGATCCTTATCTATCGTCTGCGGAAACTTTTCGATCAACTGTCCGTAATTTCCTTTTTCAGATAAAAGCAAAAATGTCGGCATAGAGCCCTGGTTGTTTTCGATATCTTCACGCCGCACGGATCGGATGTTTACTAGAAAGTCGAAACGCAGGCTCGAATTGTCAGGGATGGAGCGGGTTACGCCGGATACGATAAAATCCACATATTCATCATCGATATTGAGGGAAACCGTTTCGCCCACAGGATTTTTTCCACCGAATAGGACGTGTGAAGCCTTATCCGTAAGAACTATGGAGGACAGACCGTCGAGGACGCCATCGGCATTCCCAGCCGCCAGAGGGAAAGTGAAAATATCCAGGAACGAGGGATCGGTGGAGAAGCCGTTCATTTTGACGGCGTCGCCTACATTTTTGATTAGGAATGTCTCCCTTTTCAGCCTCACGGCATTCTCGACCTCTAAGAATTCATCACTCATCCTTTCGGCCAGAGAGGGTTCAGGGGAAACCCCGATCTTGACACGGCCCAAATCTACATCTCCCATGATGTAATAGATGCGGTTGATGTTTTCGTGAAATCGATCGTACGTTCGTTCATCTTGAACGAAAAAGAAGACCAGGATGCAGCAGGCGATTCCTACCGAAAGGCCTGCGATGTTGATGAAGGAATATCCTTTGTTCCTTCGCATGTTCCTGAGCGCGATTTTGAGATAGTTTTTGAACATATAAAACCTCCAGTGAGTGTGCTGCATGATAAACTTGGGAATAGCCGCTAGGGCATGAATCCAGAGCCAAAAAACGGCCCTTTTTCGGCCGAGAGTGTTGGCCCTCTCTTCGAAATCTTCTTCGATGTCGCCCTCGAATCCCTCATCCAGACCGGAAAAGTGCATCCGCGTCAAAAGTCGGAATGGGATCCGGGGGAGACGGGGCCTTTTGTGCATCATAAGGCTCGTTCTTTTTTAAAGGATTCCCTGGAGACTCCAGCCCAGACCTTTCTCTGCCTTTCAAAAGCCTTCTCCAGGATGTCCATGCCGCTTTTGGTGAGCTGAAAATAAACTTTTCTTTTCCCTCCTCTGACAGAGGTAGGCTCTCCGAAATGTTTGGTGATGTATCTTTTCTGGACGAGCTGATGGAAAGTCGTATAGAGGGTATTGTAAAAATATTCTTTTCCCAGGATTTCTTTGACCTTTTTTTTAACTTCGACGCCATAGGCTTCATCGCCCAGCCTCCAGATAGCTACCATGACCACCTCTTCCAGTTTGGTCAACTCTTTCATTTCCGGCCTCGCATTAATATCGGTACTACCGATATTATAGCATTGCGAGTTTTTCTGTCAATAGATTTTCTGACCTTAGATGTGTTACCAGGTATTCGCTTACATTCTGCTGAATAAAAGCGCAGATAAAAACAATCCGTTTAATCTTGGGGTAGGGCAGGGGCGATTTTTTATTTTGGAGTATCTATCTAACGGGATTCCAATCCTAATAATGATAATATTTTTGCCATAACTTCTTCGATCACATCCTCGGGCGCGCCCACAAGAAGCTTCGCTTTTCTCACCCGCCAATCAAGACTTTTGATTTGGTCAGATAGGATTGCCCCCGATACTTCGAGTTTTTCCGGAAGAACGACTTCAAATGGGTACCCTTTAACGCTGGATGTGATCGGGCAGAATAAAGCCAGCCCCACCTTTTCGTTATATGCCTTGGGCGAGACCACCAATGCAGGACGATGCCCGGCCTGTTCGTATCCTGCCTGGGGATTGAACTCAAGCCACACGATATCTCCGCGTTCAGGGATATAACTTTGAACCATTACCAGGCTTCCCGACCCACTGCATCCCCGGTCGAAATTTCTTTATGTACGTTGTCTTCTCTTACCTGAGACAGAAGGTAGGAAAGTTTATATTTTCTGTTACGCAGTGGCCGGATCACAAGACGATCTCCTTCGAGGAATATGTCTACAGCGGAACCATCTTTAACACCCGCTTCCTCGGCAAAGGATTTGGGGATCCGCAGTCCCAAGCTGTTTCCCCACTTCTGTATTTTTGTCACCATGTCAAGCCTCCATGTATATACAATATATATACATCTAATAGGCGATCTTGTCAAGTTATCATGAATGCTTACCGCTTGGCCATTTTGCCTCAAGCTTCCTAACTAAAAGACGGCGCTCGAAATGCCCTGTTCTCATTGCGCAACTTTTTATCTTTATTCGACGATATTTGCCAGAAAATATCTCTTGTCAGTCACTTGTCGCTCATCGTTATAAGGGCAGCATAGGTCTCGATGCCGGTCCAGAGGTGGCCGATACGCAAGTTTTCATCCGGCTGATGCTGGTTGTTGTCATGATTGGCGATTGAAACTCCGATGACAGGAACCTTCAGTAGATCGCTGAACAAGTAGATAGGAAGAGATCCTCCAAGAGAAGGGAGCAGAACGGGCATCTTTTCGCTCTCCTCGGAAAGGGCCTTTATCACAGCCTGGGAGATGGGATGGTCCAGAGGAGTTCGCGCGGCCTTATATCCGCTTTCTTTATGCAGGACTCGGGCAATCAAGGGATATTTCATCCTGGTTTCCGCATCCGGTTCCTGCATCACCACATGATAACCCTGCTCCCGTATGTGATCGACGACCAATCCCACCATTTGTTCGGGATCGTTTCCCTTAACTAGACGTATATCTAACCCCGCGGTGGCAGTAGGTGGAATAATGGTCCTCTGTTGGTCCCCGGTCCAACCGCATGTCAGACCGTTGAGGTTGAGGGCCGGATATTGGATGGCCATCATGAGACTTTCCCATTTTGATTCCGGTTGGGCAAAACCGTAATTGGCCATAATCTGATGCTCGAAGGATGGGATGGCCTCGATGGCTTCAAGCTCAGAGTCTGTCATTGGGATACAGGAATCGTACCAGCCTTTAATCTTCACCTTGCCGTCAGAGTTACGCATCGAGGCCAGCAGATGGGCCAGCCGGATCCCCGGATTGGGAATCCAGTTGCCGTAATGCCCGCTGTGCACGCTGGTATTAGGACCGTAGACTGTGATTTCCAGGCTTGTAATGCCACGAACGCCGAAAAACAGGGTGGGATCGCCCGAATAGTAAGCCGGACCGTCGCACATGAAGAGAACGTCACAGTTCAGCAGGTCGCGGTGTTTTTCCAGGAAAGGGCGGAGGTTGGTCGACCCGGCTTCCTCCTCGCCCTCCAGGATGAATTTGATGTTGTTGCTAAGCGGGATTCCAGCGGCCTCAAGGGCATCCAGGGCAGCCATGTATCCGATAATCGGGGCGCGATCATCACTGGAACCGCGGGCATATATCCGCCAGTTCTCCTCATAGGGTTCGCCTTTATCCGGAAACGGAATGGGCTGTGGTTCGTGGGTTCCAGCCTGCAGCTTTCCTGGCCGGAGGGCTGGCACAAAAGGCTTGGTGTCGGTCCATTTGGCGGGATCGACCGGCTGTCCGTCGTAGTGGATATAGATCAGGATCGTACGGGAAGCGTCCGGAACGCGCAGTTCTCCGAAAACTACGGGATTACCGGCTGTCTCCATGATCCGGGTGTCAATCCCTCTCTTTATCATCATATCCCGGATGAAAACGGCATTTTTCCGGATATTCTCCTGATCGGACGAAACATTCGGGATGGAGAGAAGATCCGTGAACTCGCGGATGATCTGGTGCTCATGGGCATTGCGGTAGCTTCGAATCGCTTTGAACAGCCCTTCCTCCCCATACAGCGAACGGCCGAATAATCCAGCCGAGATAAGCAAAAAAACTGCATATTTTGCCGATTTCCTCATTTTTGCCTCCAGCTTGTTCAATTTGTCCTGTATTATATCATTTTCTGTATGATATTTAACGGTGATATCCGGGGTATAATCTCAATCGAAGAAAAGAGCTGGACTTATCCTTATTCCAATTAATTTCTTGACATTTTGCAATTAACGGCATATTTTTTTATATGTTCAGCAGCAACTGAGGGATTTTAGTCCAAAGGGATAAAAAACTAATCTAAATAGATCTCTATTTTGGATGCCAGCAAAGGAGGGTATGATGAGAATCGTCATCACGTCGGACACCCATTTCGGGGATGGGACCAGCCAGCTGGCAGCTCTCGATTCAGGCGGCAATCCGACTCTCGGGCCAAAATATCCTGAATTCAGAGAGGCCTGCGGCATGAACAATGACTACCTTGTCATTCTAGGGGATGTGATCGATGTGGCCATAAAGGACTACAAAGATGCATACAATGTGGCCAAGGTTTTTTTCAAACGAGTAGCCAAAGACGAAATCACGAAAAGAATCCTCTACATTCCAGGGAACCATGATTATGATCTCTGGCACACCGTCGAGTACCAGACCAACATCATCAAGAGGATAACGGATAAGCCGAAAAAGGATATATCCCTTTTTAAAATGTCCGTTCCCGCCGTGCTGGATGATAGAGAAGGTCGTGTGGGTCCGGAGATATTCCTGGCCAATGTCACCCGAAGGCCGGATATACAAAAACCTTACGGAGGCTTATTCCTGGATTATATGGTCGATAATGAGCTCGAATTCTATGTGGCCTTTCCCAATCTCTACCTGATTACAGCCCGAGAGGGATGCATCCTGATGACCCATGGCCAATATTTCCAGCAGTTCTGGTCGCTTCTCAGTGACTACGCTCCCCCGATATTTAGTGAGAAACTCGAAATAGGAGAACCGCCTCTCACGATAAAAAATCTGACACACCTGAATTTTCCTCTGTCCCAGCTTTCGAGTTCCGGAGTCGGTCAGGCCGGTCCTTTATCCGATGTTATCAGGGATATTCAATATGAATTCAAAGGCCATAGGTCAAAAACAATAGTGGGAAACATCGATAATCTGGAAAGGATTCTGCGAAAAGAAACGTTCAAGTGGTACAATCCCTATCACTGGGGTATCAAACTAGGCCTATATTTGGCCAAAAAAGAAATAAAGAAATGGATAGAAAAAAGGCCGGAGTCGTCACCCCGAAAAGATGAGGAGTGGGAGTACAAACCAGATACCCATCGAAGAATGATCGATTACTACAAATCCTGTACGCTGGAAATCGAAAGCTTGAACAAGGAGGACAACCTGAATATTCCCGCCAACCCCAACATAATCATTTTCGGTCACTCTCATAGGCCGATCGGGATAAATGAGACGGGCCGGCTGGCCGTTCGTCCTTTCGAAGATCAAAGCTTGAATGTGCCGATGTTTAACACTGGAGGCTGGCTCGAGGATGAAGAGGGAGGACAAAAACGGTTCAACGGGATAGAACTGTTCACATACGAGACAGACAAGGGAATCGATTCCATAAAAATAGGAGGTGAATGATGGAGAATCTAATTATTCCCGTGCAAATCGATGATATCAGGCACCTTGAAGAGTTTCAGAAAACAAGGTGCAACTATTTCCGCATCGAGTTCTCGGAGGGGCCTTTTACCGGGACATTTCCTGTTTCCTCGGGCTTAGATAAGCTGCGAGTTGCGGCCTGGGGGAATTGGGCTGTGCTCACCGGCCCCACCGTCGGAGTCGATGAACAGGATCTTTTTCTCTCCTCTGAATCAATAAGAAAGACATTTATGACAATCGAGGAGACAGAGGGACTTTTCTTGGATCTTGGATACATATGGCTCCCCAATGAGATCTTCGGCGTTAAGCCCGAGAATGAAAGAATCAGAATCGGGGATGTCTACAGACTCTCCACACGACTTTTTCAGAAATGCTATCTATTTGTGGCGGAAATGATAGCAGAAAAAGAATGGCTGGATCACTGCCTGTCTTTATCTGAAGAAATTCATCCTTCGCCTGATGAGACGCTGGCTTTTCGGGAGTGGCGCCAGAAGCAGATTCAAAGTTCTTATGAGCGATATCACCACGAATCATATAAAGAGAGGCGTTTGAAACCCAAAGGGAGTCTGAAATGAAATATCTAAGCGTAACACTCATCGATGTGGGATGGGGGGATTCCATACTTGTTGAAGCTTCTGATATAAATGCTGGTGGACAGAGACCGCGATTTATGCTCATCGATTCCAATGACAATGCTGAGAAGGACTACTGGCCCTCGTGGAATTTCCTGCGCAAACACTTCGGTCTGCGCGAGGACCAGTTCACCGTGACAAAGCCCTTCTTCGATGCGGTCATCCTTTCTCATGACCATTCTGACCACGGATCCGGTTTGAAGCGCATCATGCAAAAATACGGGACAAGGAACTTCTGGTATCCCAAAGTGAATAGAGAAGAAAGTGTTGTACTTACGAGTCTGCAGGCCTACGCGGATCATCCTGCGGTTCGAATCGATAATGAAGCTTTAGATAACACCAAGGATGCTGGAAACCTCGGGGATGTTGCCATGAAAGTGCTATGGCCGCCTCAAAATACGATCGATTCGAATCCGAATAATAATTCTATCGTGATTGCACTGGAGCTGGACGGAGTGACATTTCTTCTGACCGGGGATGCCGAGGGCAAAGTCTGGAATCAAATTTCCAACCAGATACCACAGAACACGCAGGTTTTTAAGGTGCCCCATCATGGTTCACGCAACGGCACCATTTATCACGGCCAAACTCCATGGGTAGACAGAGTTTGCAATTTCCCGATTAATCCTTATCTGGGTATTAGCTGTCATCCCAACTTTCCGAATCGTTTCGATTTTCCGCATCAGGATGTACTCGATGTTTTCCGACTGACTCCTTTTCATTACTATCGGACGGATATGGACTACCATGTCTCATTCATAAAAAGAGAGGGGCAACAAGTGACAATTCGGTATTCTCATGAGTAACAAAAACCCGATTGAGGTAATTAAACAAATATGGGGTATTTTTAATAGGGGCAATCATTAAATGAGCTCGCTTGTTTAGTTTGATAATTAAATTTCAACTTTCTATATTGAATATGCTTAAAAGGCTTTTTTTATCAGCTATTTCGAAATGAAATAAAAAGGGGGCAAGATGTGGAAATCAATATCAGGAAAAAAAATGACACTTTTGGTGAAATTTGTCTCAATTATCCTTCTTTTTGCAAACTTTAATTTCGTATTTATCCCTAAGAGCCAGGCGGAACAGCGAGATGTCCTTGTCCAGGTTAAGGTCAAGACCGATTATGACGATTCTGATGAAAGCATCAAAATGATTTCAAATCTTATAAAACTACTCCCAGTCCGGGAGATCCCTTTTCCAAGCCAAAGCACTCTCAGCGAACTGATACTCAATGAATATAGAATATCGACCTACACAAGAGATGCTGTCAGCTATCTTCCTCGTTCCTATTCTCTTTTGGAACATTATATTCTTGCCTTGAATGATGTGGATAAGCCTGACGAATTGAAAGCTGGAACTCTTCTCATTCCTTACATTCCTAAAAAAGCAATCAAGAATTTCAATAGGTTCAAGCCCTTAAATTATGTTCCGAAAATATCCGTGTTCGATTCAGAGAAAATAGTCCGCAGGGAACCAGTCCCCCTAACTCGTCAAGAACTGGAGTATAGAGGCACTCCTGAAATCCTGGATCTGGATAGAAATGCATCTCAATATTTTTTAATAGACCTCGAAGTTCCCTTGGATGAAGCTCGAAAAATATCAGAGGACGAAGAGCTTATGAGTTACGTATCTTTTTTCAATTTTCCCATGACCATAAATTTATCCGGGTCGCAAAGCTCTGAAACAGCGAATTCAATTGAAGATCACTATGTGCTGGAGCTCTCCGATCGAGATCAAATAGAGGCTCTCCTCAGAGATCAAGCTCGCCGCGATGTTTTATTGTTTATTATCGATACTGGGTGGCCGGATTTAGAGAGCTATGGCAAGTCCTATTCTCAGATGAGAGAGATCCTTGAATATATCTGGAACATTATTGCTGATCCTGAAATATCATTTCCAGGTTTATCTGAAAACGAAGAATTTGAGAATCCTTCTCATCCGCATTGCCAGTACATTGCCAGAGTGCTTGAAGAATTTCGGGAGCTTGATCCTGAAAACAGGATTAAAGTCATTTATATTCCAACGTCAAAAGAGCAACAGGCGGTTCCATTTCTTGAGGCCGTCTTACAAACCCACTATCTCCTTAATGTTTTAAAAAAAGAAGGAAATGCGCCACTCCCGGAGGATATAATCGATCAAGCGAAAAGCGAAGCAGAAAGTACTGTCGAGAATGACTTTCCTAGAGATTGGGGAGGGGATTCGTCTTCTGAGCTGATAACCGATAAAGTCATCTTGGATGCTTTACTTTCAATCGGGAATTTTTATGCAAGAAAAAATGCCACAGTCTTTTTGATCAATGAATCATGGACTGTCCGAGAGGACAGTCTCCTCGTCTACTATCCCTCTGAGATTTCAGGGGCTGTAATTGCAGCCGCTGGCAATAACAACGAAAACATCAATATCTGCCGAAGAGATTTTGCCCAAAGATGCGTCAGCCACAGAGACACAGTCGCAGTGATGAATATGGATCCACAAAAACTCGAACTAATGTGTAACTCCTCAAAGCTTGCAGAGGAGGCTGTTGGAACAGCCATGGCAATTGCATATGATGGACTCTTGAGTATCGAAGAGAATCTTTGTGGTACAAGCTTTGCGGTTCCTCGCGTTGCATGGATGATTGCCGCGGCAGAAGTGATAATAGAACGAAACCCTCCTCTGTTTGGATGGGGGCTTGATTTATGTAAACGGTTATTAGAATCGTGTGATCCGGATAAAACGGGATATGCTAAGCTCTATTTTGATCCAATTAAATTTCTTGAGCTTAGATAAAATCTTCTTAGAGAGGGGGAAAAATGAAACGACAAAAACAACTATTGAGGAGAGTTTTGGCTTTTGCCAGCACATTTCTGATTCTCTTACTTTTTATTGGATGCAAAGACGATGCCAGGGCCATATGGAAATCTGTGATAAAAAAATGTGCCAAGAATGATCTGCTGGGAAAAGACATTCTTTTTTTTGGGCCGTCCAACAACCTCGGTCCAGGAACGATTATGCAAAAATTCACAACAGGAGGAGGAGGCATCCAGGTCAGCCACCTATTCAGTGAATTTTCTTCCGATCCAGATTCTATAATAAACGTCGGTCAGACTTTTTCATGCGAGGGAATGAAGTCGAGCCGTACAACTATTGGTGCAGATTTGTCCTTGGAGAGTGCAGTATCTATCTCAGGCGATCTTGGAATCGAATTAAAAAGAGCAAAAAAAATAAGTGTAAAAGTAAATTCTGCTCAATGGGTAGACATTATTACCGGTCCTTTTAGACAACAGATACTGTCTCTTTCGGATGACAATATTGTCAAAAAAGATTTATTAGTCAACGGACATCTCGTGTTGTCAAGAGCCTTAAGAGTCCGAGGAATGCATGCAGAGTTAAGTTTTTCAAGCGAGATCGGCGGGGAAATAAAGGCTAAATATCCGGAAATTATAATTGATTCAGGACCTGCTGATGCGGGTGTCGGCCTTAACGGAAAATGGATTGGTGATACAAAACTTGTGATTGATTCCACCTCTGATTTTTATATCGCCGGAGAATTGAGAGAGTTTCTTTCGACCGGACTTGCCGCTCCTTCCGATGTTATTGGCCCTATCATACAAGATGTGGACAAGCTTAAATTTATACGCCGTTGATTTTCTCAACTTAGCCCCAGCAGGAAAATCAAGTAAATAAAAAACAGGCTTGCCGAATGCGTTTGTATCGTACTACTTGATGCTGACTTGATGCTTATGTGATATTATTATTAGGCGAAAATTTCCCACCAATCAAATCTGAGGTATTATCCAAAGATTCATTAATTCTTTTGACAATAGAAGGTTGGACGATCAAATGCTTTCTGCCTTGCTGCATCTGCGAGGATCACAGCAAGCGTGCATGATGCCGCCTTTCTGGTCGACATGTATCCCTTCAAAGGTGCCGTGATTCCTGCTCCACGGGCCGACTCTTGATCTTCCAGGGAATTTCCTATAAATAAGAGTTCATTAATATTCACGGATCGTTTAAGGAGTCAGATATGCTTAGCAAACCACAACGGCTTTTCGTTCTCGGTTTATGCGTAATCCTTTTGTCTACGACTGCGGCTGCAGAGGAGAAAAAACCGGTCGTCACATCGGACGTCTTGAAGATCAAGACTATGGGACAGATCGACATCTCTCCGGATGGGAAACGCGTCGTGTTCGTGGTCACATCCATGGACAAGGACGAAAAAGAGGAATTCCGCTACAACAGCCATCTCTGGTTGATCGACCTGGAAAAATTGACACCCCCGCGTCAGCTCACCTTCGGGGAACGCAATGACAGCTCTCCGGTCTGGGCACCGGATTCTACAAGAATCGCCTTCGTGAGAACACACGAGAGTAAACCTCAGCTATGGATCCTTTCAATGCAGGGAGGAGAAGCCTACCGGGTCACCTCTTCTGAATTCGGCGCTTATGCACCTCAATGGTCGCCCGATGGAACGAAGCTTCTTTTTTCGGCTTCAGTACCGGAATGGGGCTCGGAAAGCGCTCCGACCTGGCCCTACGAACGGCCGGGACGGGATTGGAGAGATGCTCCCAATTGGCAAAAAATTGAGCAGGATAAGAAAAAGGAAGCTGATGAAAAGGCCGCTGCCAGCGAGCAAGCTAGAAAGACTGAGGAGGAGCCTATAAAAGCAGATCCTGACGGTACAATGGAGGAGATCCGGGCCTGGTTGGCAAAAAACTCCACCTGGGAGATCCCAAGGTCATCACCCGCACTAACTTTCAAGGAGAGCTACAGCTCCAGTCGGGAATCAGTTTTTCGCATCTGTTTGTCTGCCCGGCTGAAGCGGATGCCCAGGCCACACAATTGACAAAAGGAATGCAGAGTTTTTATGGGGCAGACTGGTCGCCAGACGGCCAGAGCATCGTGTGCTCCTCCGTGAAGTATAAAAATCACCCAGACCGCACCATCGATGGCGACATCTGGATCCTGAAAGCGGATGGTTCTGAAGCCCATTTGTTATTGGATTGGGAAGGATACATGGTCTACTTTCCGATTTTTTCACCCGACGGCAAAACCCTGCTTTTTATGGCGGCTGATAAGAACGACTATGTCTATGCCATTAGACACCTGGCCACCATGGATTTGGCCACAAAGGAACCCCATCCTTTGACATTCGATTTTGACCTCAGTGTTTCGGACTACTACTGGTCGGCGGATGGGCGGTTTGTGTATTTTGTCTCACCCGACCGGGGCGACTTTCCGCTGTTTCGCATCCCTGCCGCCGGCGGGGAGGTGCAGACCGTTGTCGGAGGCGATAAGGGCGTGCGGGATCTGGATGTATCTGCCCAGAGACTGGTGTATGCTTTGACAGAGGTCAAGAATCCCTTCGAGATGTATGTCAGTGATATCGAGGGAAAAAATGCCCGGCAGATCACCTTTTTCAATTCCGAGTGGCTCAAAGAACGGGAACTGGTATTTCCAGAGGAAAAGTGGCTGGAGCGGCCCGATGGCAGGCGGATTCAGTACTGGGTGATGCCTCCGGCAAAACAGGAGCCGGGGAAGACCTATCCTCTGGCCGTGGAGATCCACGGCGGTCCCAGCGCCATGTGGGGACCGGGAGAGTATACCCTGTGGCATGAATTCCAATTGTTAACCAGCCGGGGTTATGGTGTGGTTTACTGCAATCCCCGAGGCAGCGGCGGTTATGGGTATGATTTTAAAAAAGCCAATTACCGTAACTGGGGAATAGGGCCCGGGGAAGACATCCTCGCCGTGTGCTCCGAAACGGAGAAACTGGATTGGGTGGATCCGGACCGATTGGTCGTGACCGGCGGAAGTTATGCTGGATACATGACGGCCTGGCTGGTGACCCAGGACCACCGCTTTAAGGCGGCGGTGGCCCAGCGCGGAGTGTATGAGATATCGGTCTTTTTTGGAGAATCCAACGCCTATCGCCTGGTGCCCACCCATTACGGAGGGTACCCTTGGGAGGAAGAGGTGCGCAAGTATCTGGACGCCAACTCTCCTTTGACGTATGTGGAGAATATCCAAACCCCTCTGCTCATCATTCATGCTGACCGGGACCATCGCGCAGGCGTGATCCAATCGGAGATGCTCTACAGGAGTCTGAAGATCCTCAAAAAACCGGTGGAATATGTGCGCTATCCTCAGGAAGGCCACGAGCTTTCCCGTTCAGGCAATCCCAAGCGCCGTATGGACCGTCTGAACCGCATTATCGAATTCTTCGACCGTTTCGTTCGCTGATGGCTGTGTTCTCCGCGACGGCATAAATGAAAGCCCCCTGAAGCGGGGCAGGGGAGGGGACCATGCCGTATTTCATTTATTCAAGCGGGTAAAGCGAAAAACGCACTGCAGGCATTCGGTATCCTTGTAACTAATTTCAAGGTTCCAGCCGGCATTTTTCGCCCTGTCCTGCCAGATAGTCTCAAAGATCTTTTTGTAGTCATCAAAAGCTATCTGTCCTTTGAGATGGCCTGCATGTTTGTAAAGAAAAAAGAAGTGACTCTGTAAATTGACCACAGCCTCTCTTTCCGTGAGTTTCTGAAGAACCACATCATTCCCCTGCAACCGGCTTTGCTCCCAGCAGAGATAGAGAATGAATGCCCTCTCCTGTGGCAGAAACGGAACCCATACCTTTGATGCTAGAAAATATCCTGCGCCGTCTTTCATCAGATTGAAAAAGAATTCTCTCCCTTTTTCCTCGGTGAGCACAGTGAAAAAATAAACCATTTTGGACCAGTACAGCTCAGCCCGCTGCAACGCCTTGGTTTCTTCGGGAAGGTCCGGGAAATCAGAAGTCGGAGGAAGCGGAGTCTTATCCAGCCGGATAAAGATGTTCTCCATATGCCTGTAATACCAAGTGTCCTTTTCCTTGAGAAAAGTGAAGCAGAAAACCGTCTTTTGTTCCCCTCCGAATCCGAGCGGAATAAGAAAATGAACATGATTTTCCACCGGAAAGACCTCCGGCTCAGCCTCCCATTCCTGCCAGGATGAAGCCCGGTCTGAGGCTTCCTTGAGCTGTTCCAGAAAGCCAAGCAGAGTCTCCTTCGAAATATGCTCATGCGGTTTTACTTGATCTTGCGTCAAGTTCCCGCTTTTTAACAAATCAACAAACTCCCGCCAGATTACAAGGTCGTCCGGACTAAAGGATCCTGCTCGACCAAAAGAAAAAAATAAAAGCATCACCCCTACAAAAACAGCCCCTTTTTTCTTATAAGATGGATTGATCATTTTCTTCGGTCTCCCTTCCCATTTTAATAATTTGAGTATTATTTGTTGCCAACCATCTATTTCCACTTTGATTTGTCGCCGCTGTTTTGATCCCACTCAGGGTACTCTGACGTTTTTTCTCCTTCATGAGCTTCAGCTTTTGAATTCTCTGGATACCACCAACGCTTTTTTATATCATTATAGACTATAGATCCCATCCATTCCCAATCAACAATACTCAGCGGAACCCATTCACTGCCTTCCCCAACCGGCCTGTACATCAAATACATCTTGCTTTTCTGACGTTTTTTGAATTCAAACAGCATGTCCTCACCTTCATTTGTTTCCGGGGCTATGATTGCGGGTTTATCCAAAGCTTTTTTGCCGGATTGGTAAGGATAACAATGGTCCAATCCCTTCCTTATTTCTGTCCATTTTTGCCTTGTGAAATTTTCATATTCCAAATAATCCTCTACAAGCTGCACCCATTGGAATTCTCCTTCATCGCTAGACTCACATCCAAAAGTAATACCGTTGTATTGGAGCCCTACCAGCTTTTTGGGTGTCTCATAAGCTTCATCAATCCAACATTCTTCTGCAGATAGTTTTGCTCCTGCTGTCAGTTCTCCAAAAGTAGAACCATTTGATGGCTCCACTGTAAGTTTATATTCCGGCCTGCTGATATTAAACTCGGTTTCTGCTGTTATGGTTTGTCCTTTGATCTCAGCCTCACATTGAACTTTTCCGGTTCCTTTATCTGTCCAGTAAAAAACAATAGTCGGTTGATTCAAGTCTTCCTGGCTCAGACGAATAACTTTTCCCTGTTCTTTGGAAGCTTCAAATCTCTTTATATATTTCCTTTGATCAGGATTGCCATCGTCAAAAGTCCATTTCAGGGACTGTGGTTTGCCTGCGGATTCAGGAAGCACTCTGCATTCCAATTCAATCTTCTCGCCTGCTTTCACATCCTGATTTTTTTTATCCGTGATATCGATCTCCTCCCCTTCTTGATCTTTGTACCAGATCTGAAGGATGGGTTTTGTGTTTCCAAACGACCAACTAACCTGAAGTTTGACCTCATTCCCACCTTGAGGCGGACCCAACAATTTGAAGTCCTGGAAGTCTTTGATATCCACATCATTGAAGCCTTCATTTGATTCCCATGTATAAGAACCGCTCATTGATGAAGCAGTCAATTCTTTAAAAATCCCAACATGAAAAGGAATAACCCCTCTCTCAGTATGGACCGGGCCGTCGCACAAACCCCACAGGAATGTCGCATTGAATCCTCCGGAAAGCATAACGGTATAGTTGTCACTGGAAGATTTTTTATCTTCTTCCCCCAGTATTGCCTCCGTCACCTCTGAAGCTCTTCCCATTTGCTGAAGAGCCGCGATTCTTCCTAGCTGTCCTAATTGAACGTCCATAAGGAAACTACTAGAACCTTGTGAAGCTAGAGTGACGGGAACAGTGCCAGAACCCTCTATTCTGTTTATAACTTGGCCGTAACATTTACTATCAGGATTTTCCATAATATCCTCACTTTTAACCCTGACAGAGGCCTGCATATCAACCGGCTCGTATCTCAGCAGTTCGTCTTCCTCCTCAAACAACCTGGCTTTTCCGGTCACCCGAAGCATAAAAGTTCCCACGCTCCTGAGATTTCCTCCGCTTTTTGGAGGGTGGTCCCATTCAATATTGACCTGGATCCGTATGGGGATGATTTTTTCTAAATCCACAGGAAACAAAAAAGACGGGCCGGCTAAAACAAGCAGGATAAATACAATGATCTTTCGTTTGAGAAGTCTCTTGACATTCATGATACTCCCTCTATAAAAATGGAGCATTTTTAATATTTAAAAAAGACTATCAGAGCAAAATCGAAAAAGCAATTGAAAATTATTCCTCCCTCATCTTACCTTTATATCAGTTATGAAGCCCCTTCTCCCATATCTCCACCCTTATCCATATCACCGAAATCTTTTTCCCAAACGAGCTTTCCGTCGAAATCGTAGCAGTAAAGCCCTCTCGATCCAAAGAAGGCATAAATACGTTCCCCGTCTGTAATAGGGGAGGCCGTTACGATGAATGATTCCTATGGGATTTTCCGATGCTCGTTCAGCTCGTTGTGTCCATTCTTGAACAATCATGTAAACACAAATAGATGGAAAGATCGAAAATTTTCCTCTAGCGGCCTCTCAGGGCTTCAAATCAGCCATTCTGAAACCACTACTCAATCGATATCAATAATTATCTGGCGAAATCGCCTCGAATCTCCCAATGGCAATATCTATTCTTCAGAAGAAATGGATATCTCAAATTGGCAAGTTCGATGATCATCGAAAGAGTAATACCGGTTTCCCTTCCAAGACAATTGACGTGGCCTTATAATGCTCGTCCCAACCCCCGATGACATAGATCAAATCGCCGATGGCAGTGCATCCGACAGAAACACGCTGGGTGGGAAGAGGGGAGAGGGTTTCCCACGAGTTTGTGCCGGGATCGAAGACTTCTGTCGTTGAAATAAGGATGTCGCCTCCTATGGATGACATTCCTCACATTCGGGGCTTAGTTACCTCGTGCCGGACACAAATTCTTCGATCGTACGCAGCGTAAGCGTCGGATCGGCCTCCACAGCCTGCCGCAAAAGGCCGAGATGCCCGGCGCCGAAGATGACGAACACACGATCCCCGGGCTCTAGGATGTTCAACAGGTTCGTATGGATGCGCATGTTGCGCTGGTACCACTCCGTGAGGAGTCTCACCCCGGGGTAGTTGTATTTTTCGCCGAAGTGGGCAAATAGGGCATACCCGGCAAGGCCCTGACGGACAACGTCACCCGAATTCATCCGCAGCAGCATTTGCAGCACGGTGTGCGACTTCAGGAACTCGTTTTCGTCCTCCACTGCTTTCCCGGCCTGTGCCATCAGGGACTTCAGCTCCTTTTCGCGCCCGTGTGCTTTGGCGTAATCCTGCACAGCGAGGAAAGGGAAGTCACCGTCTGCATCGATGCCGTAAATTTTGGGCAGGTTCAGTTCCTTGGCGAGACGGAAACCGATCTGATCGCGTTCGTCGCGTCCGAGTTCGTATTTTCCGGTGAGGTAGTCCTGATACTGCTTGATCCTCGGGCTATCCGAATTCGCTTCGATCGCGATCTTGGTAGGACGGAAGCGGGTTAGAACATCGAGGAGCTCGCGGATCTCAGCCTGACGCTTGGGAGCGAGCACATCATCGGCCTCCATGTTGAAAATGTCTCGACCGGGATTTCCCATGTGATAGGTGCCCAGAACCAGGACTTCTGCCATGGGAGGTCCATCTAAACGATCCGCCGGCAGTCGCTGTTGTGCGCTTTGGGCGACAGAAAACAGAGATGGAAAAAAGAACAATGTGACTATCAAATTTTTCATCATGGCTGTTCTCCACTACGGATTCCGACATAATCTACGAATTTGGCTATCGAAAAGTTGCACAGCTGGGAGCGGCGGTGGAGGCGCGGAAATGGCTACCGCTATTACCGGAGTCCGGGATTGATGGGATGACCTTCGGCATCGGTGTTGATAAGGAGGATATCCTCTCCACCCCCGGCCCCAAAAGAACCGGTGGTCCCGACGATTAGGAATCCGCCGTCAGGTTTCTCGACCACACGAATACCGTTCTCATCCTCTGCTCCTCCCAGATGGCGGATCCAGCGTTGTGAACCATCCTCATCGATCTTAACGAGTGTGGCATCAGATCCACGTCCCTCAGTCCGGCCCCACCCGGTTTGGCAGAATCCGCCGCTGCGGATCGAGCAGATCCCAAAGCCAATCGCCCAGCTCTCGGCCGGATAGTATCCCGACCAGATTTGATTTCCGGTTTTGTCGAATCCTGTCACATAGGCCCGAAAGCCCTTATCCGTGCGCGCCGGCCCGGTGACTGCGTAATGCCCATCGGCAGTGACTGCGACGCCGTAACCTTCCCGATACATGCCCTCTGGCAGGCAGATACGATTTTGTAGGTCGCCGGCGACATCAATCACAACCAGTTGGCCGTTCATCATTTCTCCTCCGCTTTGTTGAATCCCTTCACCGTAGAGGAGAAACGAACCGTCAGGGGCCCTGGCGATATCGTTTACACCTTCGAGATACCAGTGGTCATAGGTTCTTTCCCAGACGATTTTACCGGCAGACGCCAATTTCGCGGCATAGAAATCACCTTTCTTACCCGAGCGGGACCAGCCGGCAACAATAAGCTCATTTTCAGGTGTCTCGAGGACCGAGCCACGTCCCTGGTCTCCCGGACCGCCCAGCAGGCTTCGCCATGCCTCGGTTCCATCTTTTTTCAGTTTGACGATGAGTATGTCATTTCCGTCTGCTCCGAAAGATGAGGTGGCACCCGATATCACCACCCCGCCGTCCTGTGTTCCGGTCAGTCCCCAGTTGTGGTCATCATTTGGACCGCCGATCCGGCGCTGCCATACCTGTCGGAAGCTATTATCGAGCCGTATAACAATGATGTCCCAGTCTTCATGATCGTTCTCTCGAATATCACCGGCGATCACGAAGCCCGAACCATTGGGCATCACCGCCACCGAATGACCCTGTTCAACAGCAGGGCCGCCTAAGAGGTAGTACCCGTCAGGTGTATTCACCTGTGCTTTAAGATCGCGATCGGACCCAGTCAGCAAGAAACAGACCGAGAGGATCAACAGGAAAAGTGGTTTTCGTATGTGCGTCACTGAGCCTCCATTTTCTCTTTTATTTGATACTACTTTGAGGACTTTTTTTAATATCATAACATACACCATAAACAACAGCGAGGAAAGTTTTGCACCCCCTCGTAGGAAATATGTCGTTGAAGAAATGGTGCTAGATATATTACTCCGGTATGAAAGCGATCGAGAATAAAAATTCCTCGATGTCTATCCTGATAGGTTGGTGGCCTTTAAGGAGATGAAGGTGCTTCCCAGGGATTATCTGGTAGTTACAGGATTTCCGGACTAAAAAAATGCGAGGGCGACGTCTTCGATGACTGGAAGCGACAAAATTGTCCAGATTTGGACACTTAATGTTCAGGATTGCACAGGATGGGTCTTTGAAGCCTTTGGAACGCCCAAGATATCGATTTGGTATATTTATTGCAAAATATCTTCTACCTAAAACTATCTTGGGGAGGCTGGACATGCTTCGAAATTACTTAAAGATCGCATTGAGAAATATGAATAGGCACAAAGGCTATTCTTTTATCAACATGGCCGGCCTTGCCATCGGGATGGCGTGCTGCATCCTGATCCTGCTGTATGTCACGGATGAGTTGAGTTATGACAGGTTTCACACAAATTCATAAAAGGATTTTTCGGAATTTGTTGATCGCAGTTTGGTCTGTCTCATTAGATTTCTTATTGTTTTTTGGACAACCGAGTCATCAATCATACCCATAAGAAACAGGTCATGCCAATGGAAATGTGAAGGCATTCAGATTTTTTCTTGACAGGCAAAAACAAATTAGACATATAATAAACTACCAGTCTAGACTATAAGTCGAATATCAAGGATTCTTTATGAGAAAATCAAAACAATGTCATGCGAAGAATAAAATCGTAGATGTGACTGAAAAATAAACAGGAGGTAAAATGATAAAAAAAGCACTTATATTTATATCCATCATCTTTTTAATGATTTTAGCAAATGGAAGAGCGGAAGCGGTTGAGACCGGCTCTTCCAACAGCGCAAAAATCTTAAAAGAGGTAGAGGATGAGTATTGGCAATTCCTATTGGAAGACAATATAGAAAGTTTTTATTATCGCCAAAATTTGGGCCTGGAAGTCAAAAAACTTCCCCAATTGAGTCTTAACAATATCGAAGCAGGCACCCGCAAGTTACGCTCCCTGCTGCAGAGATTAGAAGAGGTCAAGTCCCATGAAATCTCCTATGATGAAGGTCTAACCCTGCAAATCCTGCAATGGGAAATGGAAAATCATATCAACAGAAATGACTATTTCTGGTTGTTAATTCCCATTTCTACCTACCGTTCACTGGTTACTTTTGTCAATTATGTGTTTACCGAGTTTCAATTCCAGGAAAGCAAAAACATCAAGCAATACCTTGATTTGTTGGACCAATATCCCGGCTTTATCGAGAATATCCTCGATCATTTAAAACAGCAGTATGAAAAGAAAATAATCCTTCCTAAACCAGCACTGATGTTAATGGTTTCCAACCTTGACCCCCTTATCAAACCCGCAGAAAAAAGTGAATTCTATGTCACGGAAAGCCGTTTAGAGGCGCTTTCCCAGAATCAAGCTGAAATTACTGAATTTCAAAAGGAAGTATCCCAGGTGATTACTTCCCGTATCAATCCCGGACTGAAAAAATTGCTGTCCTTCCTCCAGGGAGATTATCTCAAACAAGCGCCTGAAACGGTGGGACTCTGGCAGTATCCCCGGGGCAAAGATTATTACCGCTTCCTGGTTAAAGAAAATACATCTCTGGACCTGACACCGGAAGAAATCCATCAAACCGGATTGAAAGAAATAGACAAATTGATGAAAAAACTGGATGAAATACGCCGGGATGTAAAATTTAAAGGAGATATTGAAGCTTTTTTTCATTTTTTAAAAACCGACCCTCGTTTTAAACCTAAATCAGCAGAAGAGATGGGAAAACGAATGAATCATTTTAAAGAGCAAGCAGAAGCCAAACTTCCTCTTTTCTTCTCAAAATTACCCAAAGCTCCCTGTGAGATCAAACGATTGAACCCGAGGTTGGAAGATTTGATGACTTGGGGCTACTACCAGGTGCCCACCGCTTCTGATCCCAAAGGGTATTACATTTACAACGGCTCGAACCTGGAAAGTAAAAATATTTTTGCTGTCGCCTCTGCGGCCCTTGTTTTACATGAGCTTTGGCCCGGTCATCATCTCCAGGTCAGCCTGCAATGGGAAAATGAAGCCTTGCAACCCTTAAGACATGAGTATAATCTCGTCCCCTATTCCGAAGGGTGGGCTGAATACGCTTCCCAATTGGGCCAGGAAATGAATATTTATCAAGATCCTTATGAACGGTGCGGCCGCATCTTTTTTGACTTACTTATGTCGGTTCGCCTGGTGGTGGATACCGGGATGAATTATTTTCAATGGCCCCGGGAAAAAGCAAAAGAGTTTATGAAAAAATACTTACTGTTATCGGAACTTGAACTTGAAACCGAAACCCTGCGTTATTCCACAAGCATTCCTGGACAGGCATTGGGTTACAAAATCGGCAGTTTAAAAATGTGGGAACTGCGGAAAAAAACCGAAAAAGCTCTGGGTGAGAAATTTGATATTCGTAAGTTCCACGATGTCATCTTGGGGAGCGGTAACTTGCCTTTGTTTCTGTTAGAAAAGCATGTAGAACACTTTATTGAAAAGGAAAAGAGAGGGGAGATATAAGTGAGTTAGTATTTTTTGACAAGCAAAAACAAATCAGATATATGATAGACTAACAGTCTAGACTAATAGTCGGCTTATGAGAAAATCCAAACAATATCATGTAAAGAAGAATAAAATAGCAGATATGGCGGAAAAGCTTTTTCAAAAAAAAGGATACGAAACAACATCGGTTGATCTGATTATTGATAAAGTCGGTATTTCAAAGGGGACTTTTTATCACTATTTCGCATCAAAGGAAGAGCTTTTAGAGGAGATTGCAGAGAGATTTTATACCAAAGCCGAGAAGTGGATGAAAGAGGTATTTAACAGAAAAGATTTAAATGCTGTTCAAAAAATCAACC
Organism: uncultured Eubacteriales bacterium; assembly: GCA_964400735.1. Classification (GTDB taxonomy): domain Bacteria; phylum Acidobacteriota; class Aminicenantia; order Aminicenantales; family Aminicenantaceae; genus CAYNVQ01. The sequence goes on from CAYNVQ010000001.1 coordinate 436,751, forward strand.
ATATGAATGATCAGTTTAGAGAGTACAAAATAAGCAGGAAAAAAATTACCCAGACCATTCTCGGTTACACATACAAAAAAGAGAACTCAGTGCTGAGACAAAAATTTTTTAAAGAAGACTGTGCGAGGTCTATTCCATTGATTGCAAGGATCATTCAACAGGGAATAAATGAGGATCTATTCCGGTGTTCGTTTCCGGAGGAAACCGCGGAAATCCTTTTAAGAATGGTTCATACTTTTAATGAAGCGATTGCCCAATTGATAATCAACGTAAAAGACCATCCGGAAAATGTGGAAAAAGTTGAGTTGAAAATAAGATTGTACAACAAGGCATTTGAAAGAATTCTGGGTGCTGATGAGGGATCCATCCGGGCTTACAATATGGAATGGAAAAAATATTATGACATCTGATTTTGATCAGATTGACCTGAGTGATGTCTAATGAGGTTTTAATGAAAAAAACAAGAGTATGTTTTTTGTGTGTTTTTGCAATGTTGGCCTTTACTTTCCTTGGCGGTTTTATGATTAAAAGCGCGTTATGTGCACAGGATAAAAAGGTTGATGTGACCATAAAAGAGATAATGAGTGATCCTCCCATAGAAGGGCACAGACCGTTTAAAGCCACGTTTTCTCCTGACGGCCGCTACATATCGTATATATGGAAAAATGTGGACGTGGACAACAAAAAACGACTCTGGATTTCGCGATCAGATGGAAAGAACAATAGAGGTCTAGTTGAACTAACGGGGGATTCTTATTTCTGGTCCGGTGACTCCAAGTACATTTATTATGCTAAAGAAAAAAATCTGTATAAAATCAACACCGAATCAGAAGATATCACTCAAATAACAGATACGGAATCTTTCCCGGCCTATTTTGTTCCGTCTAATCAAAGAAACCAAATAGCGTATTCCAGCCGTGATGGTATCAGCATGTATGACCTTGAGACCGGAAAGGTAAGAACTCTTTTCCTGAAACCCGGATATATGTTGGAATGGTCACCCAACGGCAACTATTTAAGCTTCATTTCTCAGAACAGATTGTATGTCTATGACACAAAAAACGGTTGGTTAGTAGGAGCCATTGATTCCCATGCGCGGGATATGTCGAAAGCAATCTATTTTTTCAACGGATTCAGAACCGTCGAATGGTCACCAGACAGCCAGCATCTTGCATTCATCATCGATAAACCGATAAATGAAAAAAGAAACATATTTGTCGCACATTATCTGGACAAGTATGTCAAGTATGTACCTGCCCGAAATTCTTTTGCCGGAGATCCTATCTCTGTTCAAAAGATCGGTGTTTTAAATATGGATACAGGGACAACAACCTGGATAGATCATGGTGAAAATGAAGACCGGCAGCAAGGGATTCTCAATATAAAATGGTCACCCAACGGGAATTATCTATCGTTTAATAAGCTCTCCAATATTGCGGGCAAGCGCCGGATAATGATAGCCAGACCCGGAGAAGAGACAGTCAGTATTTTGTACCAAGAAACAGAAAATACCTGGTTCGATTTTTTTATGCAGCAGTTTGAGTGGACACTGGATAGTAAGGCAATCATTTTTATGTCGCAAAAAGACGGATTCAATCATCTTTATAAACTGGATGTCAAAAAAGGAAAGATAAAACAGCTCACAACCGGAAATTACGAGATTCACACTTATTCATTAGATGGTGGTGATTCGGATTTAGATCCAAAGATGTTCTTCATCCATCCTGATGGAAAAAGCATAATTTATCCTACCCATGAAGTCAGGCCATCCGAGCTTCATTTGTATAAGCTCGATATGAGCACCGGGGAAAAAATAAAGCTCGGCACCGAGGAGGGACATAATGAAAACGCTATCATTTCACCGGATGGGACCAAAATTCTCTACCAGCACTCAAATCTTTCCAGGCCGTATGATTATTTTATCCTAGGCACCGGTCCTTCGGATAAGCCTGTTCAAATAACCGACACGATATCCTCAAAGTTTAAGTCAATTGACTGGATACAGCCCGAGTATATAACCTATGAAAATATAGAGGATGGAAAGACCGTGTATGCGCATCTGTTTATTCCTCCCAATAGGGATTTAAATAAAAGGTATCCTTTGCTCATCTTTCTGCATGGGGGAGGTTATATACAGAATGTGGTGAGATCCTGGACGTATTACCACCGGGAATACATGTTCCACCACATTATGGCGCACAAAGGATATGTGGTTCTGGACATAGATTTCAGAGGCACATCCGGATACGGAAGGGAATTCAGCAGAGACATCCACAAAAAATTCGGATGGGGGAATGATCTGGTGGATGTTGTCAGTGGTATCGAATATCTGAAATCGCTTGGGTGTATCGATCCGGAAAGAGTCGGCTGCTACGGCGGAAGCGGGGGCGGTTTTCTTACCTTGATGGGACTGTGTCTTAAACCCGGATACTTCACCTGCGGCGCTGCACTCCGGCCGGCCACGGATTTTAAAAATTATAATGCATATTATATACATCAAATTCTCGGTCTGCCTGAAAAAAATCCCGGAGTTTACGAAAAAAGCGCCCCCATCACTTATGCGGAAAAATTAACACGTCCGCTGCTTTTAATACACGGGCTAGTTGATGATACTGCGTTTGTGCAGGATACGTTTCAATTTGCAGAAAAATTGATCCAGGCAGGTATAGATTTTGAGTTTATGATATATCCCAGTGAAAGTCATTCTTTTATCGATCCTGAATGCTGGACAGATGAATACAGAAGAATTGAAAGGTTTATGAATAAACATTTATTATCGAAAAAAAAGCTGCTTGGGCAGAAATAGAAAAATCCTATCTTTCCATAAATATATATCTTTGGCGATCAAAGCTTTTTATCTTGGGAACATATCCAAAGGCAAGCTGGCCGAATATGTGGGTGAGAATTATAGCTCTATTCCTTCGTTTTAAAAGTACGGATACGAAAAGGATAAGTATCTCTAGTCCCTGGATTTTTAAATAAAAGCAGTGAATATCAAGGAAAATGGTGACATTTTGAATTCTGGAATGCATTGGAAGGGCTACATTAAGCAAGACATCAGTCAAAGTTCATAAATTAAGTTCTATTTTTGGATTATCTAAACACCCATTATTCATATTTCAAGGATTGGGCGGGGTTGGTGAGGGCTGCTTTGATTACCTGAGAGCTGACGGTCAGGGTGGCGATTATAAGTGCTGCCGCTCCACTAACCAAAAAGATCCAGCCAGAAAGAGGCGAGCGGAAGGCGAATCCCTCAAGCCATCGGTTCATTACCCAGTAGCCCACCGGCCAGGCGATCAGACTCGCAATGATCACCCATTTCACAGACTGCCCTGTCAGCAACCACATAATATTGGATAACGAAGCGCCCAGCACCTTTCGGACGCCAATCTCCTTAGTCCTTTGTTCAGCCACATAGGCAGCCAGGCCAAAAAGGCCGAGGCAAGAAACAAAAATAGCCAGGCACGAAAAGAGCGTCACAATCCTCCCGGCGCGGTTGTCATTCTGGTAGAGACTGTTCACCTTATCGTCGAGGAAAGTGAACTCAAAAGGAAGGCCTCCCGACATAGATTCCCAGGTCCTTTGGATATTGGAGATTACATCCGAAGTCACCTGTGAACTGATTTTGACAAGTAAAAAAGGTTTCCGATCAGAATCGATGGCCTCCGGGAGGAGATATCCCATGCTTTTGACATTGCGGTGCAGGGACTCGAAGTGAAAATTGTCGATGATTCCGATAATGGTCAGATTTTTTTGTGTCCACCAGATTCGCAACTTTTTTCCGACTGGATTTTCTATCCCGAAGTACTCTGCGGCTTTTTTGTTGATAACGACGGCGTCGACATCGGAGGGAAAATCCCGGGACATGAATCTGCCTTCCAGCATTCTAATGCTCAGAACATCGGCAAAATCCTGGTCGCAAGTCATAAAATTCATGTTCAAAGGCCGTTCGCGCGGGACACCCTCCACTCCGATTCCCCAATTGGGTGTGCCTCTCCCTGGAACCGATCGCACCGCTGTCACACCCAAAACGTCCGACTGCTGTTTCAGTTGCTCCATATAGGGCTCCAACTGGCCGCCAAGGCTGTCGGCATTGTGGACGACGACCACATGCTCCTTATCAAAACCCAGCCTTTGATTCTTGATGTACTTTAGCTGCCGGAAAATAACCAGCGATCCGATGATAAGAAGAACCGACATAGCGAACTGAAAAACGACCAGTCCATTACGCAAAAAGAGGACCCCACGCCCCCTCCTGGCAAGAGGAGTGCCCTTCAGAACATGGATTAATTTGAACGAAGAGAGGAAAAATGCCGGGTAAAGCCCGGCAAGAATTCCAACTCCCAAAGCCAGACCCAAAAGCCCCATAATAACAAACGGATTTCCGAAATAATCGAGTGCCAGCATCTTTCCCGTAAGATTGCGGTAAAAGGGGAGGGCAACCTGGATGAGAATGATCGCAAAAACCAGGGCTAGGAAGCTTAACAAAACGGATTCGCCCAGGAACTGCTGGACAAGATGCTTTCTCTGCGATCCTACGACTTTGCGCATCCCCACCTCTTTGGCCCGCTGTGCCGACCGGGCTGTTGCCAAATTGACAAAATTGATCCCTGCTATCAACAGGATGAGGATTGCCGCACCAGTGAACAATCTGACATAAGCCATGCTCCCATTGGGCTGATTACCTGTCACTAAATCCGAATGAAGATGAATCCTCGCAATTGGCTCCAATGTCCATATCCAGGGGATGTGCTGCTGCCCACCTTCGAAGTGGACCTTGTCTATCTCTACAAGTTTCTCCTCCATGAGTCCCTGTGTCACTCCTTTCTGAAGAGTGACATAGGTCGTGTAGTTATTCCATGTCCATCCCATGCTAGGCTCTGGATATACAGTTTTCATAGAAATGAGCATATCGAACCGAAAATGAGAATTCTCTGGGATATCTTCCATCACGCCCGTGACCTGGAAAAATAACTTATCACCCGATGCCTGCACCTCGATGGTTTTGCCCATGGGATCCTCATCGCCGAAATACTTTTTAGCGAGGGACTGAGTTAAAACCAACATATTGGGATCTCTGAGCGACGTTTCAGGATTTCCCTTGATGAGAGGGAAGCTGAACACATCAAAAAAAGAAGGCTCCGCGCAGAATGCATCAGTTTCCTTGAAAGCATTATCTCTGTATCTCAGAATCAAATCGCCCACAGGACCCGAGAGCTGGGTGATCGACTCGACCTGAGGATATTTTTCCCGTATGGTCTGGGCCAAAATATAGGGTGTGCCCAACTGATGGATCCGGGAATCTCCATTGTTCGACCAATCGGCAGTAATCCTATACGTCCTGTCGGCATTCTCATGAAACTTGTCATAGCTCATCTCGTGTGTAATATAAATAAAGATCAGCACACTGGCCGCTATCCCTACAGCCAATCCTAAAATATTAATAAAGGTGTACCCCTTATGTTTGAGCAGATTTCTAACGGCGACCTTAAGATAGTTTCTGATCATTACATCCTCCGTGCCAACACATCACATTTATTGATATAGACTGTAAGTAGAGCGGAAAGGTTTATATAATCCAGTTTGTTTTGTTTCAGCTAAATTCGGACCACTCATGATATTTCTTAAGCGATTGTTTGCGTATAATAACGGGGATCATTAAAGACATAGACAAAAAACTACGGAACACGGCTTGGGCAGAAATAGAAAAAGCCATATCTTTTTGCTAAATACACATCTTTGGCGATCAAAGCTTTTTATCTTGGGAAAATATCCAAAGGCAAACTGGCCGAATATGTAGGTGAGAATTGCTGTGCAAATCTTTCGTTTATACAGATAGGATGAAACGATTATCAAGGGGTCTTGACAATACATACATAAATGTATATCATCTATGTATATAAGATGTATGCATCAATGAGTGTCTAGGAGATAGTGATGAAAGCGAATAACACCATAAGGAAAAACATTATATTTCCCATGGATCTTATATCCCGGTTTGAAAAAGAAAAAAGAAAATCAGGTGTCGATTTCAGCCACTTCGTGAGAGACGCAATCTATGAGAAGTTGAAACGAATAGAAAATGAGAGACTCGAAAAGGAGTTGAAAGATGGGTATCAAGCCAACGCAGAACTCGACCGGGCAACCTGTGAAGAATTCAAATTCGTTGATGGTGAAAACATCTAATGCACACAGAATACAGAAGAGGCGATATTGTCCTGGTTGATCTGGAGCCTGTCAGGGGATCAGAACAGGGGAAAGTAAGGCCTTGCATCATAGTTCAAAATGATATAGCAAATAAATTTTCCCCTGTCACAAACATCATCCCGGTCACTGATGCAAAAAACGTCAGAAAATGGTACCCTTGCCTGGTAAATTTGAAAAAAGATGAATCCGGATTGGAAAAGGACAGTGTTGCTCAATGCAATCAGATAAGAACCATAGATGCCGAGCGCCGAATCATTAAACAAATAGGCCACATCAAAAAGCAAAAAATGATAGAAATCGATCGGGCTCTCAAAATTCAGCTAGCGCTGGAATAGTAAAACCCGAAAAGTACGAAAATGATGACGATAGAAGCGATTAAAACAGAGGAAGACTACCAGAAAGCACTATCTCGAATTGATGAATTAATGGATGCAGAACCAAACACTCCAGAAGGAGAAGAATTAGAGCTTTTGGTTACTCTAGTTGAGCAATATGAGGAAGAAAAATATCCAATAAAGGAACCAGAAGAGTCAGTTTGAAAAAAAGGGGGATCATAAAAGACATAGACAAAAAACTGCGAAACACGGATTGGGCAGAAATTGAAAAACCATATCTTTCCACTAAATACATATCTTTGGCGATCAAAGCTTTTTATCTTGGGAAAATATCCAAAGGCAAGCTGGCCGAATATATTGGTGAGAATTACAGCGCAATTCCTTCGTTTTTAGATAAGTACGGATACGACGAGAACGAGGATTATTCAATTGCGTATCGCACGACCTGAAGATGATCTCATAAGCTTTCTTTATCGAGTGATTGATTCTATAAAATTCAGATTATTATTGACTTTTATAAATCAAATCGCCATTATTAATATGCGTCTGGGACGAGTCGCTAAGCGTCTTATCGAAAGGCCGAAAATGGCCTTACACCCAGTCGCTTCTTCATGAATTATTCAGGTTAATTCATAGAATCATCCCTAGTGAAATAATTTCACTAGCCACCCTTGGGTCACGATCCAAGGGTTCTTCTGTTTTCTCAATTCCTGAATCCTGTTGTTTTTGATGATAGTAGGAAGATTTTAAGCAACCGTCATGATGATAACTGCATAATCCTTGCAAAAATCTTAGAATGTCCTTAGAAAAAAAAATTTTTTACTGGTTGACAAATTACATTATTAATAGTATATTGTCAACTTAAAGGAGGCTAGATGCCAAAAAATAAAGATCTCATAGATTTCGGGAATAGATTAAAATCGGCAAGGAAAATGGCAGGCTTAAGCATGGAGGACCTCGTTAAAAGAGCAGGGGGAGTAGTATCTAAGCAATCCATTAGTAAATACGAGAAGGGGATGATGAAGCCTTCAAGTGATGTTTTGATCCGCTTAGCCTCGGTTTTAGGAGTTAAACCAGAATTTTTCTTCCGCCACACTTTAATAGAGCTCTCCAAGATGCAATTCCGCAAAAGAGCAAAACTCCCAGTCAAAATTATTGAGTCTCTCAAACAGAGAACTATTGACTTTTTAGAGCGTTACATTGAGCTGGAGAGCGTTTTGGGAATTAAAGGAAAATTCTGCAATCCTTTGAGCAATTTTGCCATTATGAACACCCAAGATGTTGAGAATGCATCCTTGAAACTAAGAACAGCTTGGAAATTAGGGCTTGCGCCTATATCAAATTTTCTTGAGCTCCTTGAAGAAAACGGCATAAGGGTCTATGAAGTTCAGAATATCGATGATTTTGACGGCCTCTCAGCCCGTGTCGGAGATCTTTATGTCATAGTCATCAATAAAGATTTATCTACAGACCGTATCCGTTTTACTGCAGCTCATGAGTTAGCCCATATTCTTTGTGAATTTCCAAAAGGTTCTCAAAAAGAAAAGCTCTGCCATGCATTCGCAGGAGCTTTCCTGCTGCCAAAGACCATCCTGGAAAGGGAATTGATGAAAAAAAGAGAACAAATAACCCTCTGGGAACTTGAGGAGATCAAACAATTTTATGGAATTTCTATACAGGCAATTGTGAAAAGAGCTCATATATTGGGGATTGTCTCAGATTTTTATTATAGGAATTTCCAGGTAATGTTGAATCGAAAAGGATGGAAGAAAAAAGAACCTGTTGAATATAAGGGTAGGGAAGAGGCGATACGTTTTAAACAGCTTCTTCATTATGGCGTGAGTGAAGAGATTATCACCCTCAGCCGTGGAGCGGAGCTGGCCAACATGAACCTCCCTGACTTTATAGAAAATGTACGGACTGCCGTATGATAATTGTTGTCAATGATGCGAGCATTCTAATTGATTTATTGAAGATTGATTTATCTGATGAATTTTTCCATCTTCCTTTTAAAATGCAAACAACGGATCTGGTAAGTGCAGAGATAAGGGATGAAAACGCAAAACGATTTCAAGAATATGTTGAAAAGAAAATGATTACTATTTGCAGTTTTTCAGGTGAAGATTGGGAGGAAGTAGTAAAAATCCAAATTGAAAACCCAGCTCTTTCAATGGCAGATTGCTCTTGTTTTTGGCTATGTAAACAATTATCTGCAATACTCCTGACAAGTGATGGGAAGCTTAGAAATGCGGCATCTGAAAAAGGAATTCCAGTTCATGGAATATTTTGGGTATTTGACCAGTTGATAAATCAAGAAGAAATTACACCCCGGAAGGCCGAAACTAAATTAAAAGCTCTCATGGAGATAAATCCATGGTTGCCCAGGGGTGATTGCCTTGAAAGGCTTAAGAAATGGAAATCATAAATAGGAGGTTACAAAATGGCAAAAAATAAACCTTATGGAGATGGACGTCGAATCGGTTCTGTGAGAGATCGATCTCAGACTCACAATCCTAAGACCAACAGATGGGTAAAAAGAGATACTGGAACAGGGAGGTTTAAAAATCAAAAGGCTGATAAAAATCCATTTAAGGGAGTCCGAAAAGAGAAGTAACTTAAGTCCAATAGCGCCAAAAATTATTTGCATCTTAATTTAATTATTTTTTAAGATAATTGTGTTATAAAAGATTTAAATTGGAAATTAATTCTCTTTCTCTTTAATAATTATAGAATTAAAGAAGTAGGGCGGTTCAATGAGCATTAAATCAAAAATCGAATGGACAAACGCTTCCTGGAATCCTATTCGTGGATGTACAAAATTATCTGAAGGATGCAAAAACTGCTATGCACAAACATTTGCCGAAAGATTCAGAGGAGTGCTTGGACATCCCTATGAACAGGGTTTTGATTTAAGAATAGTTACAAAAAAAATTGATGAACCACTGAAATGGAAAAAACCAAAAAAAATATTTGTGTGTTCAATGAGTGACTTGTTTCATAAAGAAGTTCCAATTGAATATATAATAAAAGTGTTTGAAACAATGAATGAAGCAAGTTGGCATACATTTCAAATTTTGACAAAAAGAACTGAAAGATTATTCAAAATTCATAAAAAGCTAAATTGGACTTCAAATATTTGGATAGGAACAACCATTGAACTTGAAAAGTATTCATATAGATCATATATTTTATCAAAAATACCTGCTAGCGTTAGATTTTTAAGCTTGGAACCTCTATTGGGGCCAATCCAAAATTTACCTTTAAACAAAATTGATTGGATCATAGTTGGGGGCGAATCAGGATTGAAAGCTCGTCCAATGGATTTAGATTGGGCTCTCACAATAAAGGAGATGTGCCAAAAAAATCAAATAACTTTCTTTTTGAAACAGCTTGGGGGAAAAAAGAATAAGAGGGGAGGGGATCAAGCTTTGCTTGAAGGACAAATTTGGCACCAGTATCCAAAAGGAATATACGATTGACACCATTAACAACTTTATGGAGATTAGAACCTCACACTAAAGGAAAACACCTAGTTCTCAGGAACTATCTCGATGCCTGGCTTCCAATTCTTGGCCGATATAGTGGGCGAATTTTATTCATTGACGGTTTTGCAGGGCCCGGTAAATATCAAGATGGTGAAGAAGGCTCTCCCTTAATTGCATTGAATGCTTTTTACGAACATCGTGCACGAGATAAAATAAGTGCAGAGGTTGTCTTCATTTTTATCGAAAAGGATGAGAGAAGAGCGAATTATCTTGAGTCTTTAATTAGTCCACTGAGATCTGGGCTTCCATCAAATTGCAGTATAGATATAATAAATAAAAAATTTGATGGCATGATTAATGAAATTATGGACTTATTAGATGAACAAGAGAAAAATTTGGCCCCATCTTTTATAATGGTTGATCCTTTTGGAGTCTCTGAAACTCCTATGGCGATAATTGCCCGTATTTTGAGGAACCCACAAAGTGAAGTGTTTATATCATTTATGTATGATTATATAAATCGATTCAGAAGTAATCCAGAATTTGAACCACATTTGAATGAGTTGTTTGGTTGTACTGAGTGGAGAACAGGGATTGATATTAAAGATAGCAATGAACGAAGAAAATTTTATTACAATTTATACGAAAGGAAGATTCGTGAAGCAGGTGCAAATTTTGTTGTTCATCTTGATCTTTTTGAAGGAAATAGGCTGATTTATTCTATATTCTTTGGGACAAAACATATATTAGGTTCCGATCGAATGAAACAAGCCATTTGGAAAGTAGCTCCTTTTGGTGACTTTACTTTTAGGGGCGTCCATTCTAGTCAATTAACATTGGGATTGGAAGAGCCTGATCTTAATCCATTAAAAGACTTAATCTTAAATCAATTCAGAGGTAAGGGATGGATCGGAATCGAAGAAATACAGGAATTTGTGTCATCTGATGCTACTGACTATCATTCTGGTCAGTATAAGAAAGTTCTGAGGGAACTCGAACGAAATGATCGAATAGATGTGAATGAAAATACTAGAAAAAGAAAGCTGGGCTATCCCTTAGGTACAAAGCTTAAAATATCATAAAATAAATATGTTATCCGAATTATATCTCTAAAAATCTATACGATATTCTGAGGTTATACGGAATATTATCAATAACAAGAGGGGGTGGATGTTAGATATGAAAAATACAACCAAAATTGAATCTGTAATTGATTTACTGAAAGAGATTAAAGAACGCAGATTAATTGACTTTTTTTATAGAGGTCATTCCAAATTGGAATGGAATTTAGTTCCAACTTTAGGACGTACTAGAAATCAATACATATACTATCCAAAATGGTTAGATCTTGAAGAAGATCTGCTTGAGAAATTCCAAAAATTCTCAAAGCCTTTTTTAAATAACGAGCCAAAAAATAAATATGAATGGATTTTAATAGCTCAACATCATGGCTTACCGACTCGCGTTTTAGATTGGACTACCAATCCTTTGAAAGCCTTATTTTTTTCTGTTGAAGATCATTACTGTTGTGTTAATGATGCTGCATTATGGGCTTTTAGGCGCAAGGGTTCTTTTTATAGTTTAACGAAATTGCGTGCAATCCACGGAGATAATTTTAATAACTTTTTTTCTTACTATCCAGATGACCTTAATCCAAGAATTATTTCACAAGAAAGTAGCTTTACTTTTTTTCCTCTTCCTGAAAAAACAGAAAACATCATTCCACCACTAAACCATACAGATGCTTATAAAGATCATATAGATGATATTATTAAGTTCGAGATAAAAAAAACAAATAAGCAATCAATCAAAGACGAACTACTACAATTAGGAATATCTCACAGATCGTTTTTTCCTGATCTTGATGGATTATCAAAGAGTATTCGTAGAGAATACGGATTCATGTGGTAAAAATTCCCACAACTGCACAAAATATGGGCGGGGAAGATATCCACAGCCTGAGGAAATTCCCATCTTATTTATTATCAGCTATTTAAATTCAGGCCTAATATTGTGTCGCATAAGATATATTATGTAAACTTTTTTCCATTTTATCAAATATTTTCCATTTTATTTCTTTTCATTACTTTTCAGCTTTCGTATAACTTCTTTTAGTATCTCTATTATTTCATCTTTTGTTACATCTTCTTTTCTGAATTCTATCCTCAGCCTAAAAGCATCTTTTTGTTTTGGCTTATAATTGTAGATGAAATATTTATGTCTTTTTTTAGATCCTTTTAAATCTTTTGATAACTCTCTCGTATCTTCTCTACGCAATTCTCTAACTTTTATCATCTCCACCAACTGTTCCATAACTTCAATGTTTTTTTGTTTAGCAATTTCTATAAGAGTACTTCTGCTTATTATGTTGTATTCTTTACATAAATCTCGTACATTAGCCGGTATTTTGCTTATATTAATAATTTCTGTTATAGTCGATCTCGCTTTTCCTATCTTTGCTGCAATCTCTCCATGATTGTATCCATATACCTCAGCAAGCGCTTTTAATCCATCTGCCTCCTCGAAAACATCGAGATCTTTTCTTTGCAGATTTTCAACTAGCGCTATCTCCATAGCTTCGTTATCTTCTACGCTCATTTCAATGCAAGGCATCTCATTCAAGCCGGCATTTCTTGAGGCAACATACCTTCTTTCTCCCGCAATTATCTCGTATCTTCCTGCTTTTGGCCTTACCAGTATTGGCTCTAGAACGCCTTTTTGTTTAATTGACAACGTCAACTCTTGAATATCACCAAGTTCGCTTCTAGCTTGTCTTGGATTTGGATCTATTAAACCTATAGGAATCATCCTCACTCTAGGGCCCGTGGACCTTGATGTAATAAGTTCTACGAAATGAGTATCGTGCCTCATCTTCATCGAATCTGGCAGACCTGTTTTTCTAGTTTTTTGCACGCTTGATGATCTCCTCTGCTAATTTTTTATATTGTTGTGCACCTACTGAATATGGCGCAAATGTAAATATCGATTCTTTGTAAGCCGGGCTTTCTTCCAGCTTTACGCTTTTCGATACGATCGTTTTAAAAACTTTTCTACCGAAAACCTTTTTAATTTTATTGACCGCGTCTTTTGATATGTTTGTTCTTCTGTCATGCAAAGTGATAACAACTCCTATTATCTCAAGCCCAGAATTTGTGAATCTCTTCACCTTGTCTATTGTCTCCAAAAGATCATCTGTTCCCTCTAAAGACAGATAGGAAGCCTGTATAGGAATCAATATTTTATCTGAAGCGACAAGCGAATTTAGCGTGATCAAACCGAGCGTCGGCGGCGTATCGATTATAATGAAATCATATTTCTTCCTCACTGGTTCTAAAATATCTTTAAGCCTGTAATGCCCGTCTATTTGTCCTATTAAAGCCGGCTCGAGTTTAGCCATTGATATTTTTGAAATGGCAACTTCGAGGCCAGGAATTGTCGATTTCACGATGACATTTTCGATGCTTTCTTCATTTTTTACCAATACATCATATAGAGACTTTACATACAAAGCAGGATCGATCACACAAGATATTGTGCTATGGGCTTGAGGGTCCGTATCGACCAAAAGGGTGTTTTGTCCTATCAAGGCTAAAGCTGCTGATAAGTTTATCGCTGTAGTCGTCTTCCCTACTCCTCCCTTTTGATTGGTTACGGCAATGATCAATCTCTCACTCCAAATCTCTCGCTTTTTGTAAGATATAGGAAAAGAAATAAAATGGCAAGGAAAATCTGCTTAAATGTCGGCATGCCGACAATTTTCCTTAACTATTTGATAATAAATAAAATATATAATAAAAATAAAGAAAAATCGATTAAATGGCGCTATGATCAACGTAAATATATTTTATTTGGGTCAAGATCTTCCCTTATAATCCTCATTTCTTCTTCAGAAGGAGCCTCAGTCGCTTGGAGCGCTTCGCTGATTTTTAATTCCCATCCAATGTTTTCCTTTATCATATCAAGGGTGACACCCGAATGAATCTCAGATAAAACCATTTCATGAGTATCAACAGAAAATTCGTAAACTCCTAAATCCGTGATAACCAAAACAGGTCCCTTGCCAGGCATATCATATTTGTCGCGCTGGTTATTCTCATCGATATATCCGGGGCTGGTTATGAAATCGATTTTCTCAGGTAGATTTTTTTTATTTTGTTTCAATATAATGATGATTTTTCTCGAATGAATGGATATTTCGCAGGCCCCTCCGCTTCCAGGAAGGCGGACCTTCGGTTTCGAATATTCTCCGATCACCGTAGAGTTGATATTTCCGAATCTATCTACTTGAGCTCCGCCCAAAAATCCCACGTCGATCATTCCACCCTGAAGGTAATAGTAAAAAGCCTCCACCATAGAACAGACCGAAATCGAGTCTGTCACAAGGCAGGGATCGCCTATAGATAAAGGAAGCCTGGAAGGAACAGCTCCCACTGCGCCGGATTCATAAATAAGAATAAGATCCGGGGCCTGAAGACGCCTCGCCAAATTGCAAGCCAGATTCGGCAGCCCTATGCCTACAAAAACGACTTCACCGTTCCGAAGCTCTTTGGCAGCCCGAGTCACCATGATTTCTCCAGGTGTGAACGAATTCATTCCAATCTCCAATCGTATTTTTCAAGAGCCCATCGCACATAATAATCTAAGCGATTTCCTAAGATTGCTGTAATAGAAAATGCAATAGGCATTTTTTATGAATAAGTCAGATTAATAGCCATAGTTGACTGGCGCAGCCAGCCTCTGATCAGCTTTTAGTTCATCGAACTTCTTTCCCATTTTATCGATATACTCACTTCTTCCTGAAATTCCACGGATCCACTCATCGATATAGGCTTCCATACCTTTTAAATCTTTAGAAATTTTGTACCAATCCACATAGAATTGGTTGTCACGATCGTAATATCCTTGTGCATAGCTCGGATGAGCAGCAAAGGGTTCGATGACGACTGCCTCGACCTTCATGCCTGGAATAATGGTCCGATTGGGATCAGAGCGGATGACAGATCTATCCACCAACTCTTCGGCTACGATGATCACATTTTTTGAGGCGAAGGCGGCTTCTCTCTGCACGCCCATGAGTCCCCATATTTGAGCGTTTCCCTCTTCATCCACACGCTGGACATGTATAATGGCCACATCAGGATTCAGAGCCGGAACAGTCGAAAAACTCCTGCCTGTATAGGGGCATTTCACCTTTTTTATGTTTTTATTCGCCTGGATTAGGGAGCTTCCTGAAAACGTGTTCAGGTGCATGAAAGGCAATTTGGAAGCACCCGCCATAAACCTGGCCACCATCCCAAAGTGAGTGTACTCCTCTATTTCGATCGACCTGGGTATCCCCTGCTCCACAGCCCGTCTCAGACCATAAAGCGGGCCTACTCCAGGATTTCCGGCCCAGCTGAAAACAACTTTCCTTGCACAGCCCGCTGCGATCATCTGGTCATAAATGAGATCCGGAGTCAGACGGCAGATCACTAGATCCCGGATATTCTGGCGAATGATCTCGTGTCCGGCTGCAAAACAGATAAGATGGGTGAACCCCTCGATAACGATTGTCTCACCGTCATGAACATACTTGCCCACGGCTTCTTTCATGGTCATGACTTTGTTTTTCATTTCAGACTATTTTCCTTCTCGTATCCGGACAGCACCTCAGAGAAAATTTCCAATGCCCTATCCAACTGCGATGGCTGGATGATCAAGGGGGGAGAAAACCGAATCACACTTTCCCCACAAGGAAGCATCAAAAGGCCTTTTTTAAAGGCTCTCTGGACGATTTCATGAGCCGCATCGGGATAAGGCTCTTTACTTTTTCTGTTCTTTACCAGTTCCACGCCTATCATCAAACCAAGGCCTCTCACATCTCCGATTAGAGGATGCATTCTTTTAAGCTTATTTAGGCCTCTAAGGAGCCTGGAGCCTGATTTTGCAGCCTTGGTTACCAATCCCTCCTGGATTAGGTCAAGTGTGGCTAAGGCAGCCTCACAGGCGATGGGATTGCCTCCAAAAGTACTGCCATGGGTACCGGCTTTCCATGTCATGTATTTTTTTCGAGCGACCACAGCACCCAACGGAAGCCCTGAGGCCAATCCCTTAGCCAATAGAACAACATCTGGTTCGACAGAAAAGTTTTCGATGGCCAAAAATTTCCCTGTTCGTCCCATACCCGATTGGACCTCATCCACCACCAAGAGGATACCGTGCTTTTCGGTGAATTCACGGATTTTTCTGTGGAATTCGACTGGAGGAACGATGTAGCCTCCTTCTCCGAGTATTGGCTCCACGAAAACAGCGGCAATTTCATCGGGTGAGACGAGATGCTCACAGAGGAGATCTTCTATAGCATCCGCACAATGTATCCGGCAAGAATCATATTTGAGATGATAGGGGCATCGAAAGCAATAACCATAAGGGATGTGAAATACACCGGGCATCAATGGCCCAAAATAACTCCTCTGTTTGGCCTTGCTGGCCGTCAGGCTCAATGCGCCCATGGTCCTTCCATGAAAAGCCCCTAAGAACGCGATGAAATAAGGTCTCCTTGTTTGGTAACGCGCAAGTTTTATTGCGGTCTCGACGGCTTCGGCTCCGGAATTGGTGAGGAAAACGCTCTTATCTCCGGAAATCGGAACCATGCGGGCAAGTTTCTCAACCAGTCGCGAGAAAGACGGATAATAAAAATCTGTAGAACAGATGTGGAAAAATTTTTTAGCCTGGTTTTGAACCGCGGCCACAACCTGTGGGTGCGCATAGCCTGTAACATTGACCGCGATACCCCCCATAAGGTCCAGGAATCGATTTCCATCCACATCCTCGACCAAAGCACCCTCTCCCCTTTCCATAACCAGCGGATACTCCTTGATATAAGAACTCGAGGCAAAGCGCTTATCCTGAGCGATGATTCTTTTTGCTTTCGGCCCAGGAATTACTGTTTTGATACAGGGTAACAATTCGTCCATCGATCACCTTCCATAAATCTTTAATGTAATCTTTTAAACAGGAGGGACATTCCCTGCCCTCCGCTTACGCACAATGTCGCAAGGCCTAATTCTTTGTTTTCTTGGATGAGGCTATGCAGAAGGGTTACTGTGATTTTGGCTCCTGTACACCCGATTGGATGCCCCAAGGCTATGGCCCCGCCCCTTATGTTCCGTTTTTCTTTATCCCATTTCAGTTCTTTTTCCACAGCTAGAACCTGAGCGGCAAAAGCCTCATTGACCTCTACAAGATCGATATCATCTAGGCTTAACTTTATTATTTTCAATAGCTTAGAAGTCGCTGGAACCGGTCCCATACCCATCTCTCTTGGATCGACAGCTCCGGATGCGAACCCCCATATTTCAGCCATGGGATTCAGACCTCTCTCTTTGGCCCAAGATGAAGTTGTCAAAACGAGGGCTGCTCCTCCGTCTGTCAAACCAGAAGAATTCCCAGCCGTGACCGATCCACCCTTTTTAAAGACCGGAGGCAGCTTGGCCAATTTTTCCATGGTCGTACCAGGGCGCGGATGTTCATCCTCTGTCACAACGAGCTCTTTTCCTTTGCTGTCTTTGACCGGCACAGGCACAATCTCATCCATGAACTTTCCCTCTTCCATCGCTTTTTTGGCCTTTCTTTGGCTCTCTAAGGCATATTCATCCTGTTCCTCACGGCTAATCTGGTACTTTTCCGCCAAAATCTCGGCTGTTTCCCCCATTATCATTTCGGCCAGAGGACAAAACAAACCATCCCTGTACATGGCGTCGATAAGCATTCCGTTGCCCAATCTGTATCCCCATCGAGCCCTGTCCAGCAAAAAAGGAATCTGGGACATGTTTTCGATGCCTCCTACCAGTACAACATTGTTTTCGCCCGAAAGTATCGATTGGTATCCGAGGCTGATAGCCTTGAGGCCCGATGCACAGGCTTTGTTGACGGTAAAAGCTGTTTTTTCCACCGGAATTCCTGTCCTGTAAAGGATTTGGCGGGCAGGATTCGGACCATTTCCCGCTTGACGGGCTTGGCCAAAAATGACTTCATCAATCTGATCCGTCCTGACACCGGCCCTCTTCAAGGCCTCTTTCGATGCTGCAGTACCGAGCGTGACGGCATTCGTATCTTTGAAGCTTCCTCCGAATTTTCCGACAGGAGTTCTGACCGCGCTCAAAATAATCACCTTTTCTTTATCCGGACTCATTGTTCGCTTTCTCCTTTCCTCTGAACTTGTCTTTTTGTCTCCCGTCTTCCCTCTCTAGCGATCTCCTCATTTTTCTTGCTTTCCACCTCCAAACCCCAGTCCTGAGTCATTCACAGATAGAGCGAACAGGAAAGTGTCTCGCTAATCTTCCAACTTAATTGGGGCCGGATGCGGCATGAGCAGGGAATGGCTCATGGAGCTGCATTAAACAGCAGAGTATTTGCATTTTTATGTGGATAGACCGGGTCATTTCATGATCGTTCGGCTCTGCTCTCTCATAAATTGTTGGACATAATAGGGACCGCAGCCCCCTTTTCCTGTAGAGCCCGAATTTTTCCAGCCGCAGAAGGGCTGAACTCCTGGCCAGGCGCCCGTTGTCGCTCCGGTACGTTTGTTGGCATACAACACTCCTGTCTCTATCTCATTGAAGAAATAGTCGATCTCCTCTTTATCCTGCGAGAAGATTCCTGCTGTCAGGCCATAATCCGCCTTGTTGCACTCTCGGACCGCCTCCTCGAGAGAATCCACGGAAGCTTCTGTCAAAAGCGGAAGGAACAGCTCCTCGAAAAATATGGTGTGATCCTTGGGCATTCCTGTGACCAATGTCGGCTCGACAAAAAATCCCTTTCCGAAATCTTCCTCGGTAAGCACATTTCCTCCGGTAAGGATCCTTCCTTCATTTTTGCAGATTTCCGACCATAATCTGAATTTATCCACCGCTTTTTCGTTAATCATTGGTCCCAGATACACGTCTCTTTTTGTCGGATCTCCGACCTTTATCTCTTTGATTTTGGCCACAAGTTTTTCCAGAAACTCCGCTTCGACCTTTTTGTGGACATAGACCCGGGAGCAGGCACTGCATTTCTGACCACCCAGTCCGTAGGCCGATTTCATCACGCCTTCGGCCGCCATATCCAGATCAGCGCTCTCCATGACGATAGCCGGATTTTTTCCCCCCATTTCCAGAATACACGGGCGTACGATTTGGCGGCTGAATCCATTGAAAATCTTCATACCGACCTCTGAGGATCCGGTGAACACCAATCCGGCGATCTTTTTATTCCGGAATATGGCCTCTTCGAAATTGCTTCCGGGGCCGGTGACAAAATTGAAAACTCCCTCAGGAACACCAGCTTCTCTGTAAGCCTCATACAGCTTGAGTCCGGTGAGTGGCGTATCCGAGGAAGGCTTGTACACAGCCGAATTCCCGGCAACCAGAGCTCCGCCGCTCATCCCCGCCGCAAGGGCCAGAGGAAAGTTGAAAGGGGATATAACCATCCAAACCCCATAAGGCCTCAGAACACTGGTGGCATCCTCATTCGGACTCAATCTTCCCATGGGCCGCAAAAAACCCTGAGCATCTTCGATCTGGGAGCAATAGTAACGGATCAGGTCGGCCGACTCTTCCACATCTCCCATGGATTCCAAGCGGCTTTTTCCGGCCTCATAGCTCATGATAGCCGCTATCTCGTATTTTTTTTCACTGATTATCTCGGCCGCCCTTCTCATGATCCGGGAGCGGGCTTCAAAACCCAAGTCGCGCCAGGGTCTAAAAGTTTGATAGGCCGCATCCACAGCGTCATTGAGTTCGGCTTCTGTCCCGATCTGAAACCGTCCTATTATCCTGTCTCTGTCTATGGGGCTGATATCCACGAATTCATCCGCTTTCTTGATCTCTTCACCAGAGATGTAGATCGGATACGATTGATCGAAAAGTTTCGTCACATCTTGGACGGCCTTATCATAGAGCTTATGGAAAGCCTCCATCTCCGCTGAATCCGAAGTGGAATAGGTCACCTTAAATTTGGCTCCATTTTTCATTTTCCCTCCTCCTTAAAAATTATTTTAAATTTCCTCCAGAGTCTTCCCCAAAAGGCTCACAATTTGAGCGATTTCCTCTTTTTTGATGATAAATGGGGGAGCAAGAAGAACGAGATCACCGCTTGTTCCGTCGGCATGCCCAATGTTGGGCCAAAGAACCAGACCATTTTCCATGGCTCTCTGAACAAAATTTTCCGCGTATTTCATCTCTCTGGGAAAGGGCTTTTTATTCTTCTTCTCCTGAACAAACTCTATCCCGACGAGCAGGCCCTCTCCCCTGATATCTCCGACTTGAGGGTGATCCAGCAAAGGATCAAGCTCCTGGCGCAGCAAGCTTCCGGTTTTGGAACATTTTTCCAGAAGATTGCGCTTTTCTATATAGGCTAAGGTTGCTACCCCGGCAGCACATCCCACAGGATGGTGGGCAAAGGTTTGAAAATGGAGAAAATTCTTTCCCTTATTGTATATCGAATCCACGATTTCTTTTTTAACAGCTAGAGCACTCAAAGGAAAATAACCGCTGGTCAAACCTTTCCCCATGACGATGATATCCGGAACAAGATCGAAGTGATGGCCGGCCAGCCACTTCCCTGTCCGCCCTGCTCCTGTCATCACTTCATCCGTAATCAAAAGGATTCCGTAGTCATCGCAAATTTGGCGTATGATCTGAAAATATTCTGGAGGGGGAACAGCGGCGCCGGTCGATCCACCCCCGATAACTTCGGTCAAAAAAGCCGAAACATTTTCTTTTCCTAATTTTTTTATACTTGACTCCAGCTCCCGAGCGCACTTGACCTGACAAGATGGATAGGATTCTCCTCGATAGCACCTGTAGCAGTAAGGGGCGGGAATCATCAGGGAGTCTGACAGCATGGGCTGAAATATCTGTCTGTAGCGTTCCCTCGCCGAAAGAGACAGAGCTGCTAGCGTGTTTCCGTGGTAACTCGGCGCCCGCGATATAACTCGGTATTTGGAAGACTTCCCCTGTTCCACCCAGTATTGACGGGCCAGCTTGATAGAGGCTTCGACAGCCTCTGATCCGCTGGTGAGAAAATAGACTTTTCCATCCCTAAAGGGGAGAAACTCCGAAATGGCCCTTGCCAAGTTCTCGACCGGAGCATGGGTGAACTGCATACCATTCAAATAACCGGCCATAAGGGCCTGTGCGTCGAGACCTGCGGCTATCTCTTTCACCCCATGCCCCAGGTTCACCACCGCCGCTCCCCCGCTTGCATCCAGGTATTTTTTGCCCTCCTCGTCATAAAGATAGGCTCCTTCCCCATAGGTTATCAAAGGATAGGAGCGGTGCAGATGGCGATAAAAAACCGAACCTTTCGGATAGCGACGGTTCATCGAATTTTGCTCCATTGGGGACGCTCCATTTGGGGACACCCTGTATTATCGAATAGGTTTCCTCATAAAAAATATGAAGTGTCGCCTAAGGGAACGTCCCTATACTCCATACTATGCTTTAAAGCCCAGTGCCAGAGAAATGGCCTGGGTTGTCTGTCTTAAGGGCAAAATCAGCTCTTTTTTCAATCTCTCCAAGGAATAGAGGCTCGAACTCACGGCTATGTTGACGGCTCCGATAACCTCACCTTCCCTGTTTTTCACAGGAGAGGCAACGGATAAAAGACCAGGAGTCAGTTCCTGATTGTTGACGGCATAATCATTTTCCCTCACCTCTTCGAGGATTTCGAGCATCTTTTTACCTTTATCTCTCCAGTACGGCTCTGCCTCGGGAATTTTTTTAAGGTATTTCACATATTGATCAATCCATGCCTTTTCCCGAAAAGCAGCCAGAACCCTACCCATAGCTGTATTATAAAGTTCCAAACGAGAGCCTACGTGAAGATTGATGTTTATAATCTGCTGGGTCTTGATTCTTTCCACATAAACCAGCTGCCATTCATCCAGGACGGCTAAATTCACGGTTTCTTTAACCAGATGGGAAAGCCTCAGCAAATAGGATTGCGCAATTTCCCTTAGCTCGAGGCTGGAAAGGACGGCATACCCCAGGCTCAATACCTTGGGACCAAGGGTGTATTTGTTGTCTTGTCCATCAAGAATGATATATCCCAATGACCGTAGAGTATAGACCAGCCGGTACGTTGTGCTTTTGGAAAGACCGGTTTTTTTGGCTAGATCGGCAATGCCCATGGCTGGTTGGGACTGGTCAAAGGCTTCGAGTACAGCCAATCCCCGGGCTAGAGAGGATATAAATTTTCGGTCTTTTTGTTGATCAATGCTTGCCATTTATCCATTCCGCATTGTAAAATGATGTTCCGTATGTCGAAATTATCTTTGTTCAGATTTTTTTTGTCAAGGACATTTCCCAGAAAGCTGTTTTTTTCCTTTTGGTTTTTCGGCTTTATCCTTTATTTCTGTTCAACCTCCTGCTCCAAACCTCAGGATCAGGTTCATACAGATGTCAACTCTTATAAAAAGGTGGTGGATAGCGTCATTTCTTCGGAAAAAATCGATGAAACCTTAAAATTCCTGACGTCCGTGCCCCATGTAGCCGCCTCGCCCAGGAATAACGAGTTGGCAGATTTTGTGCGCGATGAGTGGAAAAAATTCGGTGTGGAAGATGCCCGCCTCGTTCCCTACGATGTACTGCTCTCTTTCCCGGAAAAAATCCATGTCGAACTCATCAGCCCTGAAAAATACACCTTGAGCCTTCGAGAGAAAAGTTATAAAGAAGACCCGGATACAGAAAGAACCGATGTGGGCATCCCTTACAACGCCTATTCACGGTCTGGCGACGTTACGGCTTCTCTGATATACGCCAACTCCGGCAATCCCCAGGACTATGATTATCTGGAAAGCCAAGGAATAGACGTTGAGGGGAAGATAGCCTTGGTCAGGTATTCGGCGCCCTACAGCTATCGAGGGTTCAAAGCCTACACGGCAGAGCAACGAGGTCTGGCCGCCTTGTTGATTTTTTCAGACCCAAAGGAAGACGGATACGCAAGAGGGCCGGTTTTTCCGGAAGGTCCTTGGGGCCCCTTGAGTCATATCCAGCGGGGTGGGATTCCCTATGATTTCATCTATCCAGGGGATCCATTGACTCCCGAATGGGCTTCTACGCCCGGATGCCGAAGGATTCCCCTCGAAGAATCCCCGGTTATTCCCAAAATCATCTGCGTTCCCATTTCGGCCGAAGATGCCCTCCCTCTTCTCGAGTCCATGGATGGCGAAGAAGCGCCGGAATCATGGAGGGGAGCCCTTTCCGTAAAATACCGTCTTCAGGGCAGTGAGAGCAAAGTCCACATCTCCGTGGAGATGAAAGATCCCATCGAAAGAATTTATGATGTTTTGGGATCGATCGAAGGATCGGAAAATCAGGAGGAGGTCATCGTAGTCGGGAACCACAGGGATGCCTGGGTTTTCGGGGGGCATGATCCCTCGAGTGGAACGGCTTGTATTGTGGAGCTGGTGCGGGCCTTTACCGAAGCCAGGAAAGCGGGATGGGAGCCGAAAAGGACCATCGTTTTTGGCAACTGGGACGCCGAAGAATTCACCTTAACCGGTTCGACCGAGTGGGGGGAGGATAACCGGAACTGGCTCGCAGAGAATTTGGTGGCATATATCAATGTGGATAGTTCGGCCTGCGGGAGAAATTTCAGCGTGCAGGCTGTTCCCTGTCTTTTTCCCCTGATCCTCCAGACCATGAAAGAAGTCAACGACCCGGCCACCGGCCAGACGGTTTTCGATTGCTGGCTGAAGGGGCCCACAGAGGCGGGGACGATCGGGATAGCTTCCGGAAGCGGAAAGATCGATCCAATAGGAAGCGGAACGGATCATGCCGTTTTCTTGAATCACATCGGGGCCCCTGCTTTGAACATGGTCTTTTCGGGTGATTACGGAGTCTATCACTCCATGTACGATAACTACTACTGGATGAGCCATTTCGGCGATCCGGGAATGCTTTACACGGCTGCGCTGGCCAAAATGTGGGCCCATATGATCATCGAGCTGGCTTGTAGGCCTATCATCCCATTGGATTATGAAGTTTACGCTCAGGAACTGAGGAATTACCTTGAAGATTGGGCAGGGCTGTACGATCCCCAACATGAGAAATCCAATGAATTGAATGCGCTGCTTATGGATATGGAAAAAAGGGCCTCGGTCCTGACCCCTTACTTGTCAGGGAAAAAGGAGCTCGCTGGAAACGTCTCTGAAGAAAATATCCAAAAAGCCAACCGGCTTTTGATCCAAATAGAAAGGGATTTCACACACCCTGAAGGAATCCCCAAAAGAAAATGGTACAAACACCTCGTCTTCGGTGCGCGTTTCACCTATGACGACCTTCTATTCCCTGCCTTGACCGAAGCCGCTGAGGAAGGAAATACAGAAGGGATACAGCAAGCGCTGCTCCTTCTCGAAAATTCCGTAAAAAAAGCGACTTCGAAGCTCGATCAAATCACCAATGCTCTAAATATCCGTTAAATACAGCTTGTTTCGTTTCAGCCAAATTCGGATCACTCATGATATTTCTTAAGCGATGGATTGACTCTCTAGAAAGATGCTTTGACTCTTAGCCATCAGTATTGGATAATATTTATACAACAAAAGGATATGACAAAAGATAAAGAAGTATTTTTCCTGGTTATTTTCGACGTCATCATGCTGTTATGGGCTTTAATAGGAATTGGGGCAGGTTTTGATGAAATGTATGAGATGCGGAAGCGGTACCAAACCATTCTTTTGATAGCTACGTTACTTGCGGGTATTTCATTAATATATCTGAAGATAAAAAATCCCAAAGCCTCTTTTAAGATTTATCATCTTTGGATTCCCTTTTTTATTCTATTGTGGCTAGCTTTTTCATTCATAATATTTGCACATTATGATACTCCTTCTTCAGAAATACTTCCTCGATTGATTAAAGGCATCTATTTTAATGGACTTATTAATATTCTCTATCCGTTTCTTTTTAGCTATATCATCATAATTGCTTATGCTTTATTTTCATTTGCCAAGAAACGGTTGATTAATTAAATAGGAATCAAAGCCCATTTTCGTAAATGCTTCTTCGATTCTTCTATATGAAGAATAAACTATAATTTTCCTCACCCACGTATCTTTTATATTATGCACAAAGTGAGGATGTGAGCGAGTTCGATCAACCGCTCGGTTTTTAAAAAGGCATTCGATAAGGAGATCCACCATGAAAAGGCGAGATTTCGTCAAAAGCACATTGATCGGTTTTCCCCTGCTTTCTGGAAAGTCTCTTCTCTCCACTGATAAGTCCAAGAGTCAGGAGACCGGTCTATCCGCCGGCACGCGCAGATGCAGAGTGCGTGACCTCGGGATAAAGATCGGTTTCTTGGAAACAGGTCCCAATAATGCCATTACCGACATCCAAGGCGTGAAGGTCGGGCATAAGACAATCATCAAAGGTGAAGCCTCGAAAGCCGTGAGAACAGGCATCACGGTCATCCTTCCCCATGAAGGGAACATCTGTGAGGAAAACCTATTCGCCTCCTTTTTCAACCTGAACGGCTGGGGAGAAATGACGGACATTTCGAGGTTGGAAAAATCAGGAAGGCTCGAAACCCCTGTTTTCCTTACAGGGACCTACAATGTAGGGATCGTTTACAGCGCTGCCCTTAAATATCTCACAGAGCTCAACCCCCAGATGGGGAATACCGTTGCCTTTGTTTCTCCTATCGTGGCGGAATGTTTCGACGATTTTCTGAGCGATACGAAAAGCCGCCAGATCTCTGAAGATGATGTTTTCGAAGCCCTTCATCAGGCCAAAGGGGGGCCGGTCGAGGAAGGAGCCGTAGGCGGAGGCACAGGAATGACGGCTTTCGGCTTCAAGGGAGGCATAGGGACTTCTTCCCGAAAAGTCCTGGATGATTTCTGTGTAGGCGTGCTCGTGATGGCCAATACCGGAAGCCGGGATCATTTGCGAATGGACGGTGTGCCCGTGGGAAAAGAAATCAAAGGATACCGGTACAGGACCGAAAAGACCAAATCCATCATCCTGATCGCTGCTACCGATGCTCCGCTTCTCCCCTATCAACTTCGCAAAATCGCCAAAAGGGTGGCCATGGGTCTGGCTCAAACCGGCTCGTACTCCCACACCGAAAGCGGTGACCTCATCCTCGCCTTCTCAACTGGGAACAAAATTCTTAGAAATGATTCACGGCTTTTTTCGCCTCTGCGGACCATAGACGATTTCGCCCTGAGTCCCCTTTATCAAGCGGCAGTCGAGGCAACCCAAGAAGCCATTCTGAATGCCTTGACCTCAGCCCGGACGATGACCGGCCGTGACGGGAATACGGCTTACGGCATTCCACTGGATCAGGTTCTACAAATCATGAAAAAATACTCCAGGTTAGGAGACTAGAGCTATGAATAGGGAAAAAACGCGAAAATTCGCTACGGGTGAAAAAAACTCGATCACCGACATCGAAGGCGTCAAGGTCGGACATCTCACAGTGAGCAAGAACATTTTGACTCCCCGGGGCGAAGAAGCCAACATCCGGACAGGCTTGACCGCCATTCTCCCCTACCCTATGGAAAAAGAAATGCGGCTCTTCATGGGGAGCTTCGGTCTCCGGGGAAAGAATGAAATAACCGGCTATGAAGTGGCCGATGATTTCTGCTACCTGAATTCTCCCATTGTTCTGACCAATTCCATCAATGTCGGGGCTGCTTATAATGCGGTGCTTTCCTACGGTTTTTCGCTCAATAGAGTAGAAATCTGGCCTCCTCTGATCGTCGGAATCGATGACTCTTACCTGAACGATATAACGGCAAGCCATCTGGATGAAAAGGACATCCTGGACACATTCCAAAAGGCATCGCAAGGACCGGTTGAACAGGGATCCGTAGGAGTAGGATTAGGCTTAAGCGCTTATGGGTACAAGGGAGGAATCGGGACAGCTTCCAGGATGATCGAAGTGGCCGGCCGGAATTTTACATGCGGCGTCCTTGTCGCTTCGAACCATAGCCATCCTTTCTCAGCTTTTTCATCGAATAATGGCGTCCACAGCCAATTGAATAGAGGCGGATCGTTTACTCTTGTTATCGGTATGGATATTCCTATGGTCCCTCACCAGATCAACTCCATCGTCAAAAGTTTAATTTTCAGTCCAGGCTTCCTTTTTCATTCCCCAGGCCACTCGGACGATATCACTTGCGTTTTCTTCACCACGGCCAACCCGATGACCATGGAGGAGAACGGGCCTTTGGTTCATGATTTTCTAGCCATCAATGCTGCGTCTGAAGTTAAAATCATTCTTGCGGCCCGGGAGGCTGTGTTGGAGGCGCTGGTGAATTCTCTTCTATTCGCCTCTCCTGTAAAAGGGCGAGAAGGAAGAAAATGCGAGACGATTCCGGAGGCGGAAATCGATTCCTTGATAAAAACCATTGAATAAAGTTTGACGAAACAGGTAGAATGATGCGCAGAGAAATCCGTCAATGGGAGAAACAGGCATAACACAAGAAAACAGCAGCAAACCGCATCTTCTCCGGAAGATGAATCTCCTCGATTCCACCTTCCTGGTGATCGGGTCTATCGTGGGTTCGGGAATATTCATGACCACGGGATTCATCGCCGAGTACCTCCCCTCCCCCGGTTTCATCCTCCTGGTCTGGCTGGTGGGCGGCTTCATCGCTCTCAGCGGAGCACTGGCCTTCGCGGAACTTGGGGCCATGTATCCCCAGGCAGGAGGCCAGTACGTCTATCTGAGGAAGGCCTATGGAACGTGGGCGGGCTTTCTATACGGATGGGGATTCTTCTGGGTTATCGAATGCGGTGGAATAGCCACCTTGGCCGTGGGTTTTGCGGAATACTTCGGATATTTTGTCCCCAGCCTATCGACCCAAACTTATCTGGTACAACTCCACATCCTCAACACTACTTATTCTCTATCGGCAGGGCAGTTGATCGCCGTTCTTTCGATCGTGATTCTGTCGGCAGTCAATTATTTCGGAATAAAAAGCGGAGTCACCGTCCAGAACATCTTTACCTTCTTGAGGATAGGCGCTGTCGCCGTCCTCGTTATCCTTGGTCTGGCCATAGGAAAAAAATCGGGAATTGGAAATGTGGAAGGATTATTTCCCTCAGGAGGAGTATTCGATTTCAGACTTTTTGGCCTGGCCCTTATCGCCGTCCTGTGGACCTACGACGGCTGGTACGGGGTCAACTGCACGGCAGAGGAGGTCAAAAATCCGGAACGGAATATCCCTTTGAGTCTGATCCTAGGAACCCTTTCCGTGACCCTTATCTACATGCTGATGAATATCGTCTATATTCTTGCTTTACCGGTAGATAGCATGAAAGGAATAGCGCGAATAGGAGAGCTGGCTTCGACCCATCTCTTCGGGACCACGGCCACGTTTTTTATATCTGCTACGATCATGATCTCCATCTTCGGGTGCCTGAGCGCCACCATCATCTACGGGCCACGGGTCTATTTCGCCATGGCAGAAGACAAGGCCTTTTTCAAGAGCATGGCCTATGTCCATCCCCGCTACAAGGTGCCCACCAAAGCCATCATTTGGCAGGCCGTCTGGTCTTCCATCCTCTGCTTCACAGGCACTTATAAAGCGCTTTTCGAGTACGTCGTTTTTGCCCTGGTGATATTTTTCGCTGCCACAGGCCTGGCCGTTATGGTCCTACGCTGGAAGGCCCCCGACGTTAATCGGCCTTACAGGGCTTGGGGATACCCTGTTCTCCCCCTTCTGTTCGTGCTTATCAATCTGGCCGTATTCGTCAATACAGTCATGGCCCAACCGCTGAAATCAGGGGTGGGATTGCTCATCCTCCTGGCCGGAATTCCAGCCTTCCTTTACTGGCGCAGAAAGTCAAAAAAGCGTTCTCTCTCCACCTGATCTGCCTGGTCATCTTCCACTTCGCAGGAGCGAACTAAAAATCAGTAAAACATCAGGCTTCTCCGTAGCGATATCGGAAGATTCCGACCCAACCTAGCCCAGCCTTCACGAACCGCTTTTCGAGGGAATCTTACGGAATCAGACGGTGAGGATGTATTGACCGCGACGAGGAAAAAAGTGTGAGATTCGGATTGACAGAGTATTAGGAACAGTAGCTAGCACCAGTCACTTTTGACTGGCAAGGCCTCCGGCGATCTCGCCCCCGTCGATCACGAAGGTCTGTCCGGTGATAAAGGCGGCCTCAGCCGAGGCGAGGAAAGCGAATAGGGCTGCCACTTCTTCCGGTTTCCCCACCCTTTCGAGCGGGACCTTTTTCCTGAAGGCATCGAGCATTTCCACGGTGTATTCTGTCTCCTGCATAGGAGTGAGTATGAAACCCGGACAGACGGCATTCACCCGCACTTTAGGTGCGAGCTCCAGGGCCATGGAGCGTGTCAATTCGATGACTCCGGCTTTAGAAGCATTGTAGGAGGCATAATGGTGATATCCAGTCAAGGCATTGGTCGATCCCATGTTTAGGATCACACCCCCCTCCCCTATCCACATGCGCTGCGCTGCCTGTTGTGCGACGTAGAAGAGGCCATTCAGATTGACGTCCATCACTTCCAACCACTGCTCTGGGCTGATTTCCATGAATGGATTCCGGAAACTGATCCCGGCATTGTTGATCAGGATATCTAAACCATTCCACATTGCATCCAGTCGATCGAATGCTTTGGCCACTTGTTCAGGTTTTGAGACATCGGCAATTAAGGTCTCTTTTAGTTCTGACATCTCGTTCATTAGCTCCTGGCACGCCTTTTCATCCCGGTCGAGAACCACAACCTGGGCCTCCTCCTCCATAAACCGTTGGGCCGTGGATCTACCGATGCCGCTGGCGCCGCCAGTGATCAAAACGCGTTTATCCTTTAATCCTTTCATCTCGTTTCTCCTTTGGCTTGCGGATTCTAATGATTCCCCCAATTTCCTGTTTTCTTTGAAGCTAGCCTGACTCTTTCAGGACCTCTGAGGTGATTTCTGAATATATCAGGCACGAGCCTATCCA
The DNA here is from genome assembly GCA_964400735.1 of uncultured Eubacteriales bacterium. Lineage (GTDB taxonomy): Bacteria > Acidobacteriota > Aminicenantia > Aminicenantales > Aminicenantaceae > CAYNVQ01. The sequence goes on from CAYNVQ010000001.1 coordinate 466,730, forward strand.
TTAAACACGAAAATAGCAAATTTGCCGCGAAAACTTAAGTGACAGGCCTGTTTTCCAAACTATACTATACTCTAGATAAACGATTTCAGAATGTGTATTCGTAGTAGGTCGACTCACAGGGATTCCCCCGGGCCAGGAACATGGTTTTCGTCGTCAAATTGATGATGACGGACAGCGTGGTTTTCACCCCTTTCCCATGGCGGCAGATGGATCCAGGGCGATTGGCGTGGTCCTGAAGGAACGACTTGAGCAAGTCCACGGAAATCCGGCCTTTGTTGTTTTTCATCAGACGGTTGGCCCTGTTGTATCTGAACATGGAGGTCGTGATATCCTGGCGGTCCAGCTCATACTTCCGCATCCTTGGCGCAACAAAATGGTTGGTGTGGACAAGGTATCCATCCTCTGCATAGATGGCTTCATAATCCGTAGCAGAGCTTTCGATGCTGTAGATCTCGCCGTTGGCATCGGTTATGACCTGATTGTAGTTCGACGCCCGGGGTTGAAAGATGGCCGCATCGATCGCCTCGCTCATGGTCCGGGCGGCTAATATTTTACGCACCAGCAGCATTCGTGGAACCCCCATTTTCATGTCATTCATGCTCAGTTCGTTGCCGGTCAGGCTGATTCCCTCGGAATTGTATCCAAAGCTTATGCCTAGTCCTCCGTATCCCACAGCCAGTATTTCGGGCTCTCCCTCCACCTCGTAGTGCACGACTACCCCGTATTTTTCGAGCTCAGGGCCTGTGTCATTGTTATGGGCCGCAAGAACGGAGCCGTCGACCGTGACATCTCCGGAGGCGATCAAATCGCTGCATCCTTTAACATAGTTTGTGGCAAAAATCTCCTCGCACATGTCGCTGAAAAGGTCCACCAGGTCGATTCCGGCCGCATCCGCTGCCCCCCGAATCTCCTCCACGTATTCAGGCATATGTTTTTTGCTGAATTCCAAAAAGATCTGTGACTGGGCCCTGATGTCTTCCCAGCTCACATCCATGTTTTTCTCGACGTATTCTTTACTGCTCTGAATAATCTCGTTGAGCTGGACCTTCATTTGAGTGCCGATCTGGTATCCCGCCTCATAATGAGTGCCCTTGGCGTGAATGACAGGTATTTTTGTATTGTCCGAAAACGCGGGGCCACCCAAGAAAACAATGCATAAAATAATAAGCACAGATTTTTTTGTCTTAGCGAATAGCTGCATTTTTCTTCCTCCAGGCAAAGAAATTATTGGTAATATCCCGCTTTAGCAGGGATCGAGTCTCTCTGAGGTTTCGATGCCTCGGCTTTTGATTTCATCCATGAACTCGACGGGATCGACGGCTGTCTCCAAGCCGTGGACTCCCTTTTGGGCTCTGCCCTGTATGGCCATTTCCAGCATGATGGCTGCGTGCCAGCCTGTCAACCGTTGCATCGATGTGAACCCGGTCTTTTCATCGTATCTGTCCACAATATCCACCCTGAACTCATGCGGTCTTCCATTTTTATTACCCTTGACGAGAGCTCTGAGCAGACAGATATCCCGAAAGTTCTCATCGGCCCTGATCTTAGGTTCCAGGAGGGTGTGAAAAATTTCTCTCGGGGACGTTTGAGTGTCGCCAATTGACAGAGGATCCTGATCAAAAAGCCCTAAAATTTTATAGGCCTTGAACTGCTCGAAATGACCGGGATATCTGAGCGTCTTGTTCTGGTAGGTACGGAGCTTTCCCTTGTAAGTAAGGATGGCCGAGGAAGTCCCTCCGGAAGTCACGAAGGCTTCCAGTTCGCCCAAGGGAGGAAAATTCAGTGTTTCGTATTCCGTAAGGGTCGGCAGATGAATCACCCTCCCATCCCTGATAAAAGTAGCTTCTCCATCGTATTCATTGGTCAGTCCGTTGATGTGGAAAGTGACCCTGTAATTCCAGGGAGGAGCCGGATTTTGGGGCAAACCGCCATCACAGATATAGACATCCTGGGCTTCATCCAGCATATGGATGCCGTAGGCAGCCAGACTTCCGGTCAACCCCGGGCCCATTCCACAGTCAGGAATGATGGAAATGCCCGCTTTTTCTGCATCCTCGTTCAGAGCCAGTTGATCTCGAACCACCTGTTCATTCCCTCCCAAATCGGTCATGTGGGTATTTGTTTTAATGGCCGCTTGGGTGATTTCCAGATTGTGGTAGTACGGCACGGCGCTAATACAGCCGTCTGCATCCTCTAACACCTTTTCGACTTCTTGCCGGTCTTTAACATCGATCTTGCGTCCCACAGCATAACGGGATTCTGTTAATTCATTTACTCGGTTGGCTGCTGATTGAGCGGCTTCCTCATCTTTGTCGAGCAACGTCACTAGCGAAGCCTCACCATGGACGATCAACTCATAGGCCGAAGCTGTCCCTTGCCTTCCTGCTCCGAAAATAGCATAACGTATACTCATATGAGCTTCCTTTCAAGTCAAGCCATTCATTATATCATGAGAGCTCCGGTATAAGGCAGTCTACACAAAAATTAACTTTGACACCTTCCCCATTCCTTGATATCCTTTTACACGATTGATCGGGAAAATAAGGGGACAGCAATGCCAATCACATGCCCCAAATGCCATCATGATAATCCTGATGATGCGGCTTATTGTGAAAAATGCTCATACTTGCTTAATCCTTCAGACGAAGCCTCTCTCACAAAGACGATCAAAACCCCAGCAGCAGGATTGGATGGAGAGAAAACCATAGCCGGCAAATACAGAATCATCGCAAGACTTGGTGCAGGTGGCATGGGAGTCGTGTACAAAGCTCTGGACTTAAGGCTGGAGCGAACGGTCGCTTTGAAGTTTCTGCCACAGGAATTGACTTACGATTCTGATGCCCGGGAGAGGTTCATCCAAGAAGCCAAAGCAGCCTCTGCCCTCGAACACAACAATATTTGCGCGATTCATGAAATCGACGAGACCGATGAAGAGCAGGTATTCATAGCAATGGCCTGCTATGAAGGAGAGAGCCTAAAAGAAAAGATTTACCAAGGAACCATCGATCCGAAACAGGCCATCGATATTGCCATTCAAACTGCCCAGGGCTTGGCCAAGGCCCACAATCAAGGTATCGTTCACAGAGATGTCAAACCCAGCAATCTCATGATCACTGAAGATGGCGTGGTTAAAATAGTGGATTTTGGTCTGGCCAAGCTCGGCAGCCAGGCCAGGTTGACCCGGACAGGAACGACAATGGGGACGGTTGCTTACATGTCCCCTGAGCAGGCTGAGGGCAAGACAACAAATCATCAGACCGACATTTGGTCTCTGGGAGTCGTCCTTTATGAGATGCTCACTGGAAAGTTGCCTTTCGAAGGGGAACAGGAGGCTTCACTCCTTTATTCGATCGTTCACAAGACTCCCAGGCCGATGACGGAAATAACTCCCGATGTTTCCCCAGAGTTGGAGCAGGTTGTCCACAAAGCGCTGGAAAAGAGCTGCGAAAAACGATACCAATCTATGGATGAGCTGATAGACGATTTGAAGTCGATCTCAGAAGGGCTTGAACCTTTAAGGGTAAAAGAAAAACCAAGGAAAACCGGGCTTTTTTGGATAAAAAGGACGATCATTTATGCAGGTATAGTGATCGTTATAGCCATATTGACTCTCATAGTTTTGAATCTTTTAACCGGTCGCCACACAGTAATCGATTCCATAGCGGTCCTGCCCTTGGTGAACCTGTCTGGTGATCCAGAACAAGAACACATTGTAGACGGGATGACTGTTGAAGTAATTTCTCAACTATCACAAATTCGAGCGCTACACGTCATCAATCATTATTCGATGATGAGATATAAGGATTCACAAAAGTCTCTCCCAGAAATAGCCAGAGAATTAAATGTAAAAGGAATTGTGACAGGATTTGTGAGGAGTTCTGGTGAACAAATCCGTATAACGACAAACCTCGTCGACGCAGCAACAGAAAGGAATTTATGGTCCCAGGATTACGAGCGCGACATGGCCGACATACTTTTATTACAAAAGGAAGTAGCTAAGGCTATTGCGGAAGAAGTTGATGCCATGCTCACACCGGAGGAAGCAGAACGGTTGGCCAGTGCTAGGCAAGTCAATCCTAAGGCCTATGAGGCCTACAGCAAGGGATGTTTTCATCTGCGCAAAAGGACTCCGGAGGGGTTTAAGCTCGGCCTCGAGTATCTCCAGCAAGCGATTGAAATAGACCCAAGCTTTGCGCTGGCCCATGCCAGACTGGCAGAACTTTATCTTATGCTTCCGATATGGGGCATAATCCCGTCTTATGAAGCTTTACCTAAGGCGAAAGAAGCCTCACTAAAAGCATTGGATTTAGATGATTCGCTCGCTGAGGCTTATACTATCCTTGGTGCAATAAAATATCAAAACGACTGGGATTGGGCAGGTGCCGAAAAAAACCTTAAGCACGCCATAGATCTTAATCCAGGCTGTGTGGATGCTCATCGTTATTACGCCAGATATCTCTCAGCATTAGGACGCCATGAGGAAGCTATCGCCGAATCGAAGCTGATACTGGAGCTTGATCCAATATCGCTTGACACAAACACCCAATATGGAATCTTACTCTACTTTGCAAGACAATACGATGAAGCCATTGAGCAATTGCATAGAGCAACCGAGTTTGACCCCGCCTTCGCTTTGGCACATGCATACCTTTATATGGCCTACATAGAAAAATCGATGTTTGAGGAAGCCCTGGAAGCCAGCAAAAAGGCAGGGCCATACATCGATTTGGGAATACTGGGAACTTATGCAAGGATGGGAAGAATGGATGAAGCACAAGGAATGATTCAAGAAGTATCCAAAAGATGGGGAGTTTTCGCTCCCACTGTAATTGCATGGTTTTATGCACAGATGGGAAAGAAGGATGAAGCTTTTGAATGGCTGGAGAGAGGTTTTGAACAGCAAGATTATTTCATGCATCAATTGAAGGTAGAACCCAAGGCAGATCCTTTGCGCGATGACCCAAGGTTCAAGGATCTGCTCCGCCGGATGAACTTTCCTGAAGAGGAATGAGCAATAAAATCAACACTTTGACACTTTCCCCATTCCTTGATATCCTTTTACACGATTGATCGGGAAAATAAGGGGACAGCAATGGCAATCAAATGCCCTAAATGTCATTCTGAAAACACGGATACTGCGCGGTTTTGCAGTAACTGTGCAGCTCCTATTGAATCCTCAAAAGATATCGGTGTCACAAAAACCATAGAAACATCTGATGAAGACTATACCAGGGGCACTGTCTTTGCAGAAAGATTTGAGATTATCGAGGTGCTGGGCAAAGGGGGGATGGGAAAGGTCTATAGAGTTCTTGATAAAGAACTTGATGAGGAGGTCGCTCTCAAACTTATCTCACCCGAGATCGCCGCCGATAAAAGGATAATCGAGCGTTTTAAAAACGAATTGAGACTTGCACGCAAGATAGGACACAGGAATGTATGCCGAATGTATGAGCTCATGGAAATGGAAGGAAAGCCTTTTATCAGCATGGAGTATGTAAAAGGAGAAGATCTGAAGACTCACATCAGGAGAAAAGAACGGCTATCGGCAGCAGAAGCCATCCGTATTGCCAAGCAGGTGTGCGAAGGGCTTGCTGAGGCCCATAGGCTGGGAGTCATACACCGTGATTTGAAATCCCAGAACATCATGATCGACAGAGAAGGGCAGGCCAAGATAATGGATTTTGGGATAGCCCGTTCGGTCGAAGCTCCAGGAGTCACCGCAACCGGCATAATCATAGGGACACCTGATTACATTTCACCAGAACAGGCGGAGGGGAAGGAAGCCGATCAGAGGTCAGACCTCTATTCCCTGGGAGTTATCCTGTATGAAATGGTCACCGGGAGTGTGCCTTTTAAAGGGGAGACCGCCTTTAGTGTGGCTTTAAAGCACAAATCTCAGCTCCCAAGAAGTCCAAAGAAGCTCAATCCCGAGATTTCAGAAGATTTTAATCGCTTGATACTCATCTGCCTGGAAAAAGAGAGGGAGAGGAGGTACCAGACAGCAGAGGACCTTCTTTCTGACCTGAGAAATATTGAGGAAGGTTTTCCTCTTGGAACAAAGATAAGGCCTAAGCGGCCGACTTTTGTATCTGACCTAGTCCAAAAAAGAATAGTCATCCCAGTTTTGGCTGTCGCTCTTGTCCTGATCGGAGTAGCCGTGTGGCAGATTTTTATCCAAAAGAGAGCAGGGCAGGTCCTTCCGGAAGAGCCCTCGATTGCGGTCCTTCCATTCGATGATTTGAGCCTGCTCCAAGATCAAGAAAGCCGATGTGAAGGATTGGCAGAAACATTGATATCGGCCCTCAGCCAAATAGATAATCTCTATATCCCCGCAAGGACCTCTGCGTTTTCGTTCAAAGGGAAAGAAAAAAATTATCAAGAAATAGGGAGGACTTTAGGCGTTAATTTCGTCCTGGACGGAAAGATTCAGAAGGAAGGAAACATGCTGCGCATCACCCCAAGAATAATCAGGATTTCCGATGAATCTCAAATCTGGGGGCAAACGTACACGGATGTCGAAGAGAATATTTTCGATATCCAGGACCAGATCTCGCTAGAGGTCATCGATAAACTAAAAGTCGAGCTTCTGGCAGGCGAAAAAGTGCGGCTTTTTAAGCGCTATACGGAAAATACAGAAGCCTATGATTTGTATTTGAATGGCCTTTATCACTGGCACAAAAGGACGAAAACAGATCAGTTTCTGGCTATTGATTATTTCGGGAAGGCGATTGAAAAGGATCCTGATTTTGCACTGGCGTATGCAGGGATTGCGAATGCCTATTCCTCACTCATTTCTTACGGTGATATGTCGCCAAAAGAGGCTACCCCAAAGGCAGAGGCTGCGGCTTTTAAGGCATTAGAAATCGATGATACCCTTGCTGAAACTCATTGCTCAATGGCAACCGTCAACGCTGATAAATGGGACTGGGAGGGTGCAGAAAGAGAGTTTAAAAGAGCCATCGAGCTCAACCCGAAATATGCCTTGGCTCGCTTATGGTATGGAGATGTTTTATCACTTATGGCTCGATTTGATGAGGCCATTTTCGAGATAGAGAAGGCCAAGGAACTGGATCCTCTTTCATTAGCCACAATTAGAGTGGCCGGACAAGTCTATTTTTACGCGCACCGCTTCGATCAAGCTATAAAAGAATTCAAGAAAGTCTTGGCCATGGATCCTTATTTTCGCCTGGCACATATTTCACTTGGTGGGGTTTATATAGAGATGGGCATGTATGAAGAAGCTCTGGGAGAGATACAAAAAGAAAAGGACCTCTCAAATGTGTTAAAAGCTAATCAAGAAATTTCTATCGGAAAAACCTATTTGCGAATGGGAAATCGAACTGAAGCATTGAAGGTGCTCGATTCTTTATTGAATCGATCGAATGAAACATATGTTCCGCCCTACTTCTTAGCTTCATTGTATTTTGTCCTTGGAGAAATAGAGCAGGGATTCAATTGGCTTGAGAGAGCATACGAGAGCCGTGATCATTGGCTTGTTCGCATCAAGATAGATCCAACTTTTGACGATGTTCGTTCGGATCCGCGATTCAAGGCTTTATTGAAGAAAATGGGTTTGGATTGATTAATTCTTCAATCTAATACCAAGTCTTTCGAAACACTACCTATTCCTCGTCTCGCTCTCTTCCTCGAGGAGCGATGTCCGCCTGCCACCGGACAGCTTCCTGACCAGCTTTTCTGACATCCAAAGTAATTGTTACAGAAATAAGGTACACATTTCATTGACAAAAGAAGTCCTGCGCTGATAGGCTAGATTGTACAATGAAGCACAAGAAATCATTCATCTTCTGTGCCTTGCTGTTGATGTTTGCCGCCTGCTCTTCTTCTGACAAAGAGGTCCGGGAGGCCAAGGATAAGCTGGCCCAAATGGGAGTAGAGTTCAGTGAACAAAGCTTCTTCTCCCATGTCGTCCAAAACCAGCCCAATATGGTGAATTTGTTCATAAAGGCCGGGGTGGACCCGAATGTCGCTGAGGAAAACATGACTGCATTGCTGGAAGCTTGCAGGAGAGGATATCCGGAGGTTGGTTTAGCTTTGATCGAAGCAGGATCTGATGTAAATGCCAAGGATTCTTACGGAGTCTCGTGTCTGATGTTTTCGGCTATAACAGGTTCGAACGATCTGACACTCAAATTGATGGAACAAGGCGCGGATGTCAACGCCCAGGATAACTATGGAAGAACGGCTCTCATAGAAGCTCTCACCACAGAGAATGATATCGATCTTAAGACATTTCAGGCATTGATCGATGAAGGTGCCGACGTCAATGTCAGGATTGAGGGAGGATTGACTCCCCTCATGCTGGCCGCAGACGGCAACGCTGAGATTCTTCGCCTCCTGATCGATGCCGGCGCTGATTTCGATGCAACCGACGACGAAGGCATTCCTGTATTGCAAAGAGCGAAGAATGATCCGGAAAACTATGAGATCCTTAAAAAGGCAGGAGCTAAAGAATGATCATCAAAAATGATCATTAAGAGAGATAACACATGAAAAACATGAATGATTCTTTGAAAAGAAGAGATTTTCTCCATTTGGCGGGATGTACGGCTCTCGCCTTAGTCATCCCCCCCAAAATAGTGAATGGCCTCCAATCCGCTCCCAGGACCTCTCTAGTTTTTGATCCTATTTATCTCAAACACGAGACGGGCGAATTTCATTTCGAAAATCCCAAACGGCTTCAAGCTATCCTGTCTGGCCTTGAAAAGGCCGATCTTCTCTCTTCGCTGCAATCCATTACCCCCCAAGAAGCAGCCCTGCACTGGATAGAAAAGGTGCATCAAAAGGACTACATAGAGACTGTGCGCCAGGATGTGATGAGCGGTGCTCACTTCCTCTCAACTAAATCAGGAAATACGGCCATTTGCCTCCGTTCTTTCGAGGTTGCCTTATGGGCAGTCGGGGGTGTGCTGAGGGCCTGTGATGCCGTTATGTCCGGCGAGGCAAAGAATGCCTTTTGCGCTGTGCGCCCTCCTGGCCACCATGCCACGCCCAATCGAGGGATGGGTTTCTGTCTCTTCAATAATGTAGCTATCGCTGCCAGGTATCTTCAGGAAAAATACGATTTAGAAAGAATCCTGATCGCGGACTGGGATGTCCATCATGGCAACGGAACCCAGGACATTTTTTATGAGGATGGGAGCGTTTTCTTTTTCAGCACCCACCAGTGGCCTTGGTATCCTTGGTCTGGGAGCGTCGAGGAGACAGGTAAAGGGCCAGGCAAAGGAGCGACGCTCAACGCACCCCTTCCGGCCGGCTCAGGAGATAAAGATATCGTAGAGGCCTTCGAGAATAGGTTGCGGCCCCACGTCGATAAGTTCAAGCCGGATTTTGTCCTGATATCGGCTGGATTCGACTCCCGTAACACCGATCCTCTAGGCCGATTCAGGGTCACGGATTCCGGTTTTGAGAGACTTACCCAAATAATGAAACAGATGGCCTCGGACCATTCGGATGGCCGCCTTGTCTCTATACTGGAAGGAGGCTATAGCCTCAAAGGCTTAGCCGAGGCTGTCCCCGCCCATGTCCGAGAGCTCATGTCTATATAACAGGCGTCGAATTCCCGAACGCCTTCTTTTCCTGTAAGCATTGCCAAAACCGTGATGACATATTTGCCACACATAGAACAGAGCATTAGGAAGGGATTGAGCGACATCGGAGGACCCCGACCCAACCTACCCCAGCCTTCCCGAGCTGCTCTTCGAGGGTAACAATAAGGGGACGTTCCATTCAGGGACACTCTATAATTTATTTAAAAAAAGCCACATCTATGTAATATAGGGTGTCTCCAAATGGGACGTCCCCATATTGTCGGCGAGGATGTTTTGAGCATGACTACACATAACGGGTGGGGATCAGGATTAACATGGCTTAAGTTCCAGTGGCTCAGATTGGCGTGCGAGTTCCGCAGCCGCCGAAAAGAGCGACAGCGTTTGGAGAAACGCTGTTGGGGAATCCAAGGGGGTATGACCCCTTGGTCGGAGGGCGAAGCCCGAGAAGGGGAGGCAGCGAGTCCGGAGGATGAGCGTTGGAAGGGGGAAGTCAGTTCCCCCTCCAAGAAGGTGAGGAAATGGCGTATAAAATCCGACTGGAGAGAAAGCACTTCCTAATGCTCTGGATCTTCGATCACGGTTTTGGAAATGCTTCCTTTTTTCCTGAACAAATTGACGGCTGATTTTGAGTATGATATATCCGACCATTAGAATTGAGGTGATCAAAATGAAAAAAGCTCTGCTGCTAAGGATAGCCTTCGTTGTCTGGACAATTTTCTTGACCACGGGAGCTGCTACGGCCCAGGTTCGGGTCGTCTCCCCCATTCAAAACATGTACTATCACATTTCCGATGATGACGGAACCAAACCGACCGAAGGTACCGATGTGATTTTACTCTTCGAGCCCTCACGGGAGGCCCTGGTTTATGTTCAAAGTCTGGAAGACCAGATAGCTAACAAGGGGAACTGGTCGTACGAGCAGGGAAAGCTTTCACTACAGTTTGATGCAGAGGCCCTTAAAGTGAATACTACATTTGGCCTCGATCTCGAACAGGATGAGATAGAGATGCCCTTCCGCCTTTTTTCATCGGAAAGAGGATCATCGAAATGGAAACGCCATCCTGTCGTTGTGGAACACGCAGTTAGGTTTATTTTCAGGGGGGGAGGTCCTCAATAGAGCCGCAACCGTAGATGCCGATACCGCAATCGGCCGTGCCGTTGACTATGTCAATGCTATCATTGAAGCCGGGCAAAATGACCGACAAAAACAGATAGAGCCATTTTTCTCCGAGCGTATCCACGGGCCAAATTCAGCGGACCCTTATCAATCAAATTACGACTGGCCTAACCTCCCCCAAAAAGTCAAAGCTTTGAAAAACGGGATCGAAGTGGAATACAGGGATGGAAGAAAAGTTGAGGTTTTGCTTTTCAGTTGGTCACCGCCTCCCTCGGGGGCACTTGTCCTCACACCGAAAAGGCTGGTGAATGATCCCCGTGTGCACTTGAATGCGGAACCAAGCAATGACACGAGTTGCGATCCCGACAACAAGACCGTGCTGTACGTTTCCCCTTTCAGTTCTACCCGTGTTATCAGTTGGTTCGATGGGATTTTTAACCGGGCTCGAGAAAGCGGCATTGTTCCGAAAGCGTTGTCTGATGAGTTTGACTGGGATCAGATTGAGGAACGTTTGACAAACCGGGGATACAGCAGCAAGGAGCTTTTGGACGATAGCGTTACTGTTGAGGAATTGATCGAAACCTTTACTGACCTGAAGGATCCGGGCATCGTCATCTTTTACACCCATGGTACAAGTAGCGGTTCGCTTTGCACTGGTGAACAACTGACCGAAACGGATGATCCGCAAGAAGCAAGCCAGAAGTTTGAAGAATTTAAGGAACGTCTTCGACGCGCCGGTCACCGTCGATTGGTCGACAGCGATGGTGTGGGTATGATGTCCGTCGAACTCGGGCTCAAGGTTCCCCAGGATAGCGCCTGGTTTGTGTCCATAAAACCACCCTTTTGGAATTATCTACAGGCCTTGGTGGCGCGGCCAGTCACTTTTAACAATTCCCTCTTTTTTACGGCCGCTTGCTATACGGATGATACAGAGCATCTAAGAAACGCTATTAGGGCAAAAGCTTATTTAGCCTGGAAGGTGTCGGTCTCGCCACAGCTCAATGGGGCGGTCTGTCGTTTTTTTATTGAGTCATTAGCCCGCTATACCCGTTCAGCCGAGGAAGCCTACTACAATCTTGTGCGCGTGGTCAACACCCGTGAGCTCATTTGTAAGGAAGATCGTCTCCTCCAGGGAAAGATCCCGACATCTCAGGATGCAGCAAGGTCTCCACTTTTCCAGGATTTACAGAATTATCTATTCAACGGTTATGGATTGGCGGGAGATAGACTTATCCGTTACGCAGGAAACGGCTGGCTGAATCCAAGCGCAGTCGATGTGGGGCAGATATGGTGGTTGGTTTATGCCGGACGCTGGGGACAAAATGCCAAGGAAGGGGCTGAAAACTTGAAGGATTGTTACCAGAAATACTGGTCAAGCGGTAATTTCGGCCGATTGAAAAGCCCCTTTTGCAATGCGGCCAATATTGGAAAAATTCCAAAAAAAGCAGAAGTTGCTTATGCTTGTTACTTGTTGACAGGAGATCAACCTGACGGCTATGGAGGACAGGCTGTCCCCCGCTGGACTCTTAACGAAAAAAAATAAAACCATAAAGACCTAGTTTTTCCGGGAGGAACATTGATCATCGTCCCACAGAGCTGCAGGATGCCTGCAAGAGGGGCCTGATCGAAATAAAGCGTACGTATTCTTTTAACACCGACCGAATACAGCCCTGAGAATGATCATGATCACATAAAGAAGCCATTGATTTTGCTGTAGTTTGCTTTGACACTTGCATTTCAGGTTGGCGGGCGGATATGCGTAAAATTACGAAAAAAAATCTTTGTGTATTATCACCTGCGGATGTAAGCGCCCTTTCCCTGGGTGACAGTGATTGTGATTACTGGAGATTGAGCAGTTGCGCCGGAATCATCTCTGACTGAACAGGTTGCTTGAAAGGAACCCACCGATTGAAAAGCGTAGCTAGAAATCCCCTGAGATGTTGTCATATCGATCTGTCCATTGCCGTCGAAATCCCAAAGGAATTCGGTGATCGTCCCGTCTGGGTCATGCGCAATGCAGGTGAAACTGACCGTCAATGGCATCCTGCCGGAGGAAGGATCGGCTGTAAAGGAGTCGATTATGGGAACTAGATTGGATGAAGTTACACCCGGGCAGTCACCGGTTCCCTTCCAGCAATTATAGTAAATATTGAGAAGGGTGATAAATTCCTGTGTGGCTTTTTTATTGCCTGCGGTCGTGGGATGGCTGTCCCAAGAATCTTGAGGATAGGCGCTGGTATTGCGATCAACAGTCTGGATATGCTGAACATCGCCATCCCACCAACGATGATGATTTCCTGATGGGATGTCTAAATCATTCGTATTGCTGCTCCCCCCATTGCTGGTGAGGACATTATAGAAATCAAAGACCGCAACATTATGGAAGGGATAGTTTTGTAGCCACTCAGCTATCAACCAGTTGTTCAAAGCCCGGGCATTGGCAGCCTGAAGGGTGTCGGTGCTATTGTCGCACAATGGTGGAGCGGTTATAACGATAAATAATTTATCCTGACGGGTGGCGAAATAAGATAGAAGGTCACCATATATGCCCTTGGCATTGGCAACTGTGTGGTGATTCGATCCGCAGTCTTCTCCCCTCAATGGATTATCTCCGGTTGTGGGAGGATCGTCAGGATTCCCCTCCAAGTGAGAATTGGGGAAACAAGACTTAAACATGATTATCTCATTAGGCCCTCCTGGATTTTGCCTCAGCCGGGAATAATCCGAGTGCCGGCCACTTTCTGAGTAAAGCGCATTCAAATAAGTCGTGCTGTTGAGCCCCCTGAACCACAGCCACCAGTGGCCGATGTCCGTCAAATCCCCGATGTTATCGGGGCCCCAACCGTAATTTGTATCACTGACAAAATAATTATTGTCTCTCAGGGCGATACCCAGACCTCCGTCATAATTTGCCAACCAGTTTTCTCCACAGGAATGATGGATAAAAATAAGCTTAACCGGTGAAACGGGCGGATCGGGATTGGGATCTGAAGATATAGCCGGAGGAAAAACTCCCCATGAAACTACGAATATAGCAACCCACAATGCTTTGAATATCCGATCTTTCATCCTCACTCCCAAAAGTTGTATGGATTTCATCTTGCCATATTAGCTAGGGCCGAGACAAATTCTTCGGGCTTCTGGGAACCGATTAATAGCTGTTTCCCGTCCTGAAACTCGAGCTGGACTCCCCTATTACCGCTGACATTGTAAGCTTTTCCGTTTTTCCCGTATCGAATCCCATAGCCGCCGTATTCTTTAAACGCCGAATAGGTCCGGATCTCATACTTTTTTATTTCTCCAAAAGAAATTTTGTGCTCATGAAATTGAAGCGGAAAATAGCGAATATACAGCCCATCATACCGCACTTCCGTTACAAGCCGCAGTGAAAAGAACAGGAGCGGAAAAAGTAATCCGAATATTGCCCAGATCATGATCATGATCGCATCAGGCGCAGGATTGGAACCGAATGGCTTTTTCAAAACGATCTGCTGGACGGCCCCATACCAGGAAAGGCCCGCCACAAAAAGCACAAGAAGCCAAACCCACCACTGTCGAAAACGCTGGACTTCACGGAAAATGGTAAAACTCTCGTTCATTTGTCAGCCTCTCCTCTTCTTTCTATCATGATACAAACAGCCAAAGTGAATCAAGGATACATTTTGCTCCCTTATAAAAAAGCAGTCGGGAATAGGCAGCAAACCATAAATTTCCAATTAGGTTAAAATTTTTAAGAATCCCATTAAAATAGGGTGGTTCCTTAAGGAACGTCCCCTATTCCTATTCCGAAACGGGCGAGGACGATGCTCGTTTGGGCCAGCTCGACATCATGACGTTCGACAACTGTCAACCCGAATCGCTCGAGAAACGCATTCAAGCCCCCTTGTTTTAGAAAGGCCCTTCCGTTGCTGAAATGCTCTTTGCCCGCTATTCGTTCTATGCCATAGACATACAGACTCGCTAGCCTGGACTTTCGGCTCCAGGGTTTATTGAAATCGACAAATATGACCTTTCCTTCGGAGGTTAAAATCCGGCTCACCTCCTGCAGAAGGAGGGAACGATTCTCCTTCGATTTCTCGTGGATCGAATACGAAAGAATGGCCCCTTTAAAACATGAGTTCTTGAAAGGAATTCGGACGGCATCAGCACAGATGAACGGGATAGACGGAAATTTCGATTTGGCGTAATGTATCGTTTCCCAATCCAGGTCCAACCCAGCTATCCTTGAGCTATTTTGGCTGATTCGATAGCACTGAACACCAGTACCGCAGCAAATATCCACTACAGGAAATAAATCATGAGTGAGGACAAATTCAGTGACCTTCTTTTTGATATTTCTTAATGCAGGCTCCAGGAGGCCATCATAAAGCCAGCCGTTGATAGGGTATCTTCTCAAAAGGATGTTGTCTTTTTATTCTCCGGCATCCGTATAAAAATAGGCATCGCCGTCTTCCGGTTCTTTGGGGTCGAACACGGGCTCCCAAGCGATATGAACCGGTTTTTCTTGACGAAGCAAGTAGAGGACATCGGAGAACTGGTCGCTATTAGCAAAATAATAAATCTTCCCCCCGGAAAAATAGGGCTCCGGAGATTTATGGCCGGGTTTGGAAAAAACAGCCTGGGCCACCTCCTTTCCTCCTGAATAAAGAAGGATAGTCCGGTCCCCCCATCTTGTTCTCCGGCCCTTGCTGTCATTGGCGAAAATTTTCACGGAATAGGCATCGATTTTATACGATGTCACAGGCATAAACGCACCTCCTGTGGGGACGTCCCATTTGGGGACACCCTATTTTTTCAATAATCCTCCGGATCCCTTTTATGTAATAGGGTGTCCCCTAAAGGAGCGTCCCCCATGTTTTTTCTCGTGTTTCAAAAGCCATTCTTTCCGCCACAATCCTCCGCCGAAACCTCCCAATGTTCCGTCATGAGCGATAACCCGGTGGCAGGGCACGACAATCACGATATGATTCCTTCCGTTTGCGCCGCCTACGGCTCGCACAGCCTTCTCGTTCCCGATAGCCCGGGCGACATCCTTATAGGAGACGGTTTCCCCGTAAGGAATTTTTCTCAGCTGCTTCCATACTTTTTTTTGAAAATCCGTCCCCTTCAAAATCAGCTTAACGGAGAAGTTCTTCCTCTTTCCTGAAAAATATTCATCAAGCTGTTGGAGAGCCTCTTTCATGATAGGAGGAAGGACCGTTCCCTCCGTTTTGGCCTTTTTCTTCACGAAACGAAGAGTCGTGACTCCTTTTTCCGTTCCGCTGATTTCGAGTGTTCCGATTTTCGAGTCGTAATAGGCTTTGAAAAGCTTTTCCATCTTATGCTTCCCTTAAATCAAATATTTTCTATTCAGGATAATTCACGAACTGACGCCAACCCGCACGATGTCAACCCACTCCATTACTGCATCAATGGTTAAAGAAAGGTAAAGATTTTTATGAGATGGCTTCACCGACGCTCGTAATGACATTTTGCATTTTCTAATTAATCATTCAGGTCAGATATTAAATATCACAGGAAAGCCGCTAAATCAATCTGAACGAGCCCATCAATTCGTGCCTCTGAGATTCGGCATAAACCTTTGATTGCAGGATTTTTCTTTGCACATCATTCGATAATTTTATACTATTCATTTTGCCATGGCTGATCGCTCTTTTGCCCGGGATGGAGGGACCTTATGAAAAACGGCTTCTATTTTCTGTTGTTAGCAGGTCTTTGTCTTTTTATCCATTTGATCGGCCCTTCTTCCCTTTCCGCTGAAGATGGGCCGCTTTGTGAACAAATCGCCTCCTACAAGATGAATGTCATACTCGATACGGAGAACAAATTAATCACAGCCACCGAGCTTCTCTCTTGGACAAATCCCACCGAAACTCCCACCGATGAGCTGTGGTTTCACCTTTACTGGAGCGGTTTCCAGAACAATAGGAGCGATTTTCTGGTGGAAGGGACCCAAAGATGGGGCCGGATATTCCGTACGAATAAAAAACAAGACTGGGGCTACTGCCGGGTGGACTCCATAAAAATCATCGAGGATGAAAATTTCTCCGCGACGAACCTCAAGCCATCCATGAAGTTCCGCCATCCCGACGATGACAACATCTATGATCAAACCGTCTTTTCCGTCCGGTTGACAGAACCTGTAAAACCGGGAGAAACAATCCACCTGCAGATCGCCTTCCATTCTCAGGTACCGCGGCCAATACACCGTACAGGAACCCATAAAGATTACTATTTCGTTGCCCAATGGTTCCCCAAGATAGGTGTATTCGAAAGGGGAAAATGGAACTGCCATCAGTTCCATGCCACCACTAATTTTTATGCCGACTTCGGAACCTATGACATAACTATCACTCTCCCTTCCTCCTATATCATCGGAGCTACAGGAGAACATCTTGAGCAAACGCAAAACAGTGATGGCACCACTACCCACCGGTTCTTGCAGCACAGCGTGCATGATTTTGCCTGGACAGCCAGCCCTTACTACCTGAAGTACTCAGAAACCTTCGCCTTTGCCCCAGGAAAATCTACCGAGATCACCCTCCTTCTCCAGCCCTATCATGAAAACCAGAAGGACCGCTATGTGAATGCCGTTAAAAACGCATTGAAATACTGCAGCCTCTGGTATGACGATTACCCCTACACCACCATCACCTGTGTGGATCCTGCTTACAACAGCCGCACAGGAGGCATGGAATACCCTACTCTCTTCACTGGGGGCACCTATTTCCTCACAGCTGAAGGCACCCCTAGGCCGGAGGGTGTTACCATCCATGAGTTCGGACATGGCTATTTTTACGGATTGGTGGCTTCCAACGAGTTCGAGGATGCCTGGATGGACGAGGGTTTCACCTCTTTCCTCGACTCGGAAGTCTACGAGGCCGCCTACGACGAATCTCTTTATTCGAGGTCCTATTTTGGCATTCCTCTTGTCTTCGAAGAAGTCAGAATCCCCATCGAATCGAGCGGCATCTCCAGATATCGACAGACGTATGACATGGATATCATGCAGAATTTCACCTGGCATTTCATGAACAGCAGCAGCTACGGGGCCAATTCCTATTCCAAGGCTGAACTGATGTTGAGAACCCTAAAGAGACTCATGGGACAAGAGCTTTTCACCCGTATGATAAAGGCCTATTCGCAGCGGCATTGGTTCCGACATCCTCGACCTCAGGATTTCTTTGCCACGGTCTCTGAATTTGCCCGTCAGGATATGAGCTGGTTCCTGGATCAATTCGTATATGGATCTGGTAAACTGGATTATGCAGCCACAAGTATTTCCAGCCATCCTCCTCGACAGCCCAGAGGTTGGATTGACGGTGAATATTCAGAAGAAAAATTTTCCAAGGAAAAGACGAAAATTTTCGAGTCAGAAGTGCTGGTGAGGCGACTGGGCGAGGTCAAAATTCCTGTTGAAGTGCTCATTATTTTCGAAGATGGCTCTGAGATCCTGGAATCATGGGATGGTCAATACAGATGGAAAAAATTCCGATACACTTCCCCTGCCCGGATCAAAGCGGCTGTGGTTGACCCAGAATTCAAACTGGTGGCGGACGTAGACCGGACAAACAACAGCTTGATGATGAAACCCTTTAGACTGGGGGCTCTCAAATGGACCTCCAGATGGCTGGTCTGGGTTCAGCACGCCCTGGAATTTTTCTCTCTCTTCGGGGGTTAGTTTAGGCCTTGGCTGAGGCTTTGAAGAGTTTGGCCGTCTCCTCGTTGAGCAGCACCCATAGTTCATAGATCCCGATAATCGTCCCGATCGGTATCATAAAAAGATCCAGAACAGCGATGATCAATACTAAAACCCGGGCCCATGGCCGCCGTTTCAGCAGCCCGAATCCACCAATGACTTCAGGGACGGAGGTCAAGATCAGGAAAAAGCCTACGGCAATTCCCACGATCGAGGTGATGGTCAGGGCTTCCGGATCCTGGCTGATAATGCCTGCTCCCACTAAGACGACAAACACGAAAATACCCAGGAATATCCCCAGGAAGCCGAAAGCGATGTTCAGCACCGCCACCAAAGTCACGTGTTTTTCCATGTTCATCCCACTCTCCCTTTCCATTCAAACAAAACGACTCAAATTAAACTACTGTGAATAAATTATCCCAACACCTTGCCTCTGTCAACAAATCCTTTCACTTAGCTAGCATCTAAAACCATATTCAAAATTAGAGATTGTCACAAAATGACGTAAAGACAACGATGGGGACGCTCCTTAAGGGGACACCCTATGTTTTGTTTCTTTCTGAATACCATTTCGGCGATATAGGGTGGCTCCTCATGGAACGTCCCTATCTTCTTATGGGATATTTGAAGGGGTCGTAGAGAGGCTTGCGGGGAAACATCTCGTCCCGCATGGTTGTCTGGTATACAAAAGCGGCCATGATCACCGCCGACTGCATCAAGTCTTCGGGCATGAGATGGTCGTAGACATCCATATTGGTGTGGTGAATCCGGGTCCCGTAATCCAGAGGATCCTGGATGAATTGAAAGCTGGGGATACCGATATAATCCAAAGCCCCATGGTCAGATCCCCCGGTAGCCTGGGTCACCACATGGGTCATGCCCAAATCTTCGAAGGGTTTTATCCATTCCTCGAATATCGGTTTCAGTTGAATGTTTTCTTGAAGGTGGATTCCACGGATTCGTCCGCTGCCGTTGTCGTAATTATAATAGGCCGAAATTTTAGCCTGTTCGGGTTTCAAGGTCATGGTTTCCACATCACCGAAATGCTGGACAACATAGGCTTTGGAACCGAGCCATCCCTTTTCTTCAGCCCCCCAGAGGACGACCCTTACAGTGCGCCGCGGTTTCAATCCCAGGGTTTGAAGAATGCGCACCGCTTCCATACAAACAGCACATCCGGCCGCATTGTCGGCGGCTCCGGTTCCAGGGCTCCAGGAATCGATGTGGCCTCCTAACATCACGACCTCATCCCTTTTATCCGTTCCCGGAATTTCTGCCACCACATTATATCCATTCGGATCATCCTTATAGAACTCGTTCCGCACCTCCACTTCCATCTCCACACGCTCATGGTAATCAACGAGAATCCGATGAATCCGGTTGTAGTGTTCGGCAGCCAGAATGATTTCAGGAAGAGGCCGCGGCCTTTCCGGCAGCCTGGCGGAACGGATTCCTGCGGCATGGACCGTCCCGTAATTTCGGGAACGAGTGGAACTGGGCTGGACCAGTACGCCGATTCCCTCGGACCGGAAAAAATCCTCCAGGTCATCCTCGAAGCTCCTCTCATAATCCCTCCAGGTTTCAGGTTCTGCTTGGATGGGGAATTTGGCCCGCTCATCCAGGGTTTCTTTGTCATAGCGCCGGGCGTCGGGCGTAAAATTGGTCGGTGTCGCTTGTGGCGGGACATAAAGTACTATTTTTCCTTTAAGCTTTCCCCGGTATCTTTCGAAATCAGCTTTTTTTTGTATTTCCACATAGACAGGCTCCCCCATCACCTTTCCCCGGGTGCTATCTCCCCACTCCACAGATATCGCGATCAGCGGCGCATAATGGGGCTGGAGAAGATGGGCAGAGACATACCTGGGAGCCCATCCCACGCCGAAATCAAAGGGTTCGAGATGCACGTTTTGAAGCCCCCATTCCCTGAATTTATCAGCCGTCCAGTGATAGGCTCTCGTCACTTCGGGAGAACCGGTGGGCCTCGGCCCGATCACATCTGACAAGTAACCAACTATTTTCATTACCTGTGAGTGTTTGAGCCCCTCATTACGGATCCTAGCCACCGTGACCAGGTCGAGCCGATCCTGATCCTGAGCGAAGGCCAAGACAAAAGCTATGCTCATAGTCACGATCGCAAGGACAAAACCTGTGGCCCAGAAACGCTTTCTCGTCATGGTTAGACTCCTTTCTCTTTCTTGACTCGATACAGTGATTTAGAATCCCTGATCAAGTCAGCATCGGTCTATAAGATTTCAATTTTTTGCGAGCTTTTTACTATACTTCCAGGAAATCCTCTAAAGCCCTAGTCTGTTGTTGGTGTATTTTGTGATGAGATGGTTTCTCAGGTCTTTGTACATCTCCACCACCTTTTCCATATTGGATTTCGTGTAATCCGTCAAATACTTTTTGGCCAGCCCAGGGTCTTTCTTCAATAGTTCAAGCGTTTTGGTATCGATTTCTGCCATATTCTTGAAAAATTGCGCTTCCATCGGATTCCGCACGGCTCGAAGATCTTTTATGGCCTGCTGCCAGCGCAGGTACAACAAATTATCCACAAAATCGATGGCCCAACGTGCCGAGTCCTCGCTGAACCGATCTGGATCATAAGTCTTGTATAAGGGGGATATCTCTTCCACCCCCGTATAGATGGGCACGTAGGTGCTGACATGCTGGTTGTCCAGATAGAACCAGTAAATCCCTCCTATTTCCGGGGGAAGCCAGCCTCTCAGCTGGGCCACCATTCCGTAGCCTCCCCTGGAGACCATACGGCGATAGGTGATGTCCAGCAGCTCCCTCATGTCCCGGGTAGGGAAAGGCGTGGTCAAGGGGCTTTTTACCATGCCTCCTTTACTATCGGGCACCAACCAATCCGTATCAGCCGTCATGTCGTAAATGGTGCCTTCGTAGACAGAACGCTGGAAGGCTATCACATCTTGCACCGAAAGTTTCCTCTCTGGTTTTATAGAGAATGGATAGGTGGAGAGAGGCTCAAGATACTGGTGGTAGGCGTCGTAGTTTTTAAAAGGCGCATTTAGTTTTTTATCGGGCCATTCCTTATTATTTGGAGCGAAGGTGGTGAAAAACAGCCAAAAACGACTTATAGCCCATTCTCTTGGTGTAGGGGAATAGGCATCCTGCCAGATAAAAGGTTTGCCGCTGGCAGGATCGTACCAGCCATGTTCTATGGCTACCTGTTTATAATTTTTTGAAGCCATAAAATCATCGGGATTCGAGAGGTCAATCTCTTTGATAATGCTCCAGTTGGGAACGATGGCCACATGGTCATCCGGGACTCTTTGGGCAGCCCAGATAGCCCCCAACTCTCCCCTGCCCGGCTCCCAGTCTTCCCCCACGGAAAACACTTCCAGAACCCAAGCTTCTTCCGTATCAGCGATGCAGAGACCTTCGGATTCAGGTCCACAGGAAGGCAAAAATCCATACTCTTCCACCAGCGAAGTTATCAATCGGATCGCTTCTCTCGCGGTTTTGCATCTCTGGAGGGCGAACAACATGGCCTGCTCGATAGTCATAATCTGTTTTCCCGATTCGATATCGACTTTCAACTCATTTCTTTCGCTCAACGTGCTTTCCCCTATGGCCAACTGATGCTCGTTTATATGGGGATATCCCGTATGGAAGTATTTGTAGGTCTCTGGAACTTGGGGAATAGTACCAATGACCTTCCCATACTCATGCAAAGGCTTTTTCACGTCCTGGAGCCCATAATAAACAGGTGCCCTTGCCCCTTTATCGAAAGTTTGGGCAGGGACCACATGAACCCGGCATTCGGGACAACAGCCGGTATGGGAAGTAATCACCGATCCATCCACTGAAGCCTTTTTCCCGACTATGATATCCGTGCAAGCGTCCCAAGCATAAGCCCTCTGTGCTCCGGTCGTTTCGATTCCCGAAGACTTAATGGTATTCAAACATACAAAGAAAAGAATCCCCAATCCTGCAAAAGCCAGATACTTGAAACCTTTCATGGCTCGCTCCCTCCTTATTGATTTGTTACAAACAGCCGGAATAGTGTTCAATTGGCATTTTCTTTGGCTTCAGGCATGTCAATCTTTCTGGATCTCCACTCCAATTTCCGCGATTTCGATGCCTGCGTCGATAAACTCCGTTTTAAAACAATCATGCTTATAAATAATTCAGGCAGGAAAAAAAAGAAAGGCATATTTTTCGCTAGCTGCAATAATTTCATTTCGGTCTTGTCCCAAAGCGACGGCAAATAAAATGCAAATCAAGGTACAGGGAAATGTCGAAGCGGCATTGAAGATTTAGCCTTTCTGAACCGTCCTGCGAGGGGAACAATAGGGGACGTCCCATTCAGGACACTCTATAATTTATCATTGATAAAAAAGCAAATATTGAAATATATGGTGTCCCTGAATGGGACGCCCCCATATTGTCGACGAGGATGTATTGAGCACGAGGAAACAGAAGAGAATGGATCCGGATTAACATAGGAAATGGGCCAGTGAATGGAGTGAATATGCGCAGTTCCGCAGGCGCCGAGAAGGACGGTGAAGGAATGGCGTTAAAAATCTGAACTAAAGCGAAGACATTTCCCTGTACCTTGGAGCTTTATGTCATTTCTGTCACTTTGGGACAACCTCTTTTTTTCAATAAGTTTGAGAATCTCTTTCTCGCAACGTATCCCTTTCAAAATTCCAGGAAGAAGCGTTTCCATTTCCTCGTCGCTGTAATCGCTTTTATCGATTTCTAAGCACTCACCCTTCACCCAACAAGAGACCGTCCGGGTGTCTTCAGCATAGCGAATGAATCTTTGGCTTTTATCTTTGGTGAAATACGTGACTTGGACAGTCATCCGCAGGTTCAGACCATCGTTATGCTCCAAGACCAGCACGTGTTCTTCTTTGTTTTCCTTTACTCCGTCAAGTTCGAACCAGAACTCCCTTTTAATGAAGTCATCTCCGCCATAGCTCCCCATCTGGATGACCTCATCATGGATATCCTTCAAGGCTTTTTGAATGATCAGTGCCTTCGGTTGCACAGACTGAGATGTATCATAGACAGGTAAGGCCATACTGGGGCCGATGAAAAATATGAGGATAAAAATGACGAGAATTAGATTAAAAATATCCCTTAGATTTGTCCTCCCCGCTAAATTCCTTATGAGGAACATCTGACGTTTAAATTATACACCAAAAGAAAAGGAAAATCTCTTATTTCACCAAAAAAAAATTCATCCTACCCTTTCTTTTTCATGCGCTAGGGAATCTCCATGTGTTTGTTTTCAGCGGATCCCTCTTCCTCTATAGTTCGGAGTACAGAGCTTTTCCGTCATATCAACAAGATAAGGGTGATTATCCAATTCAGACCGAGGAGAACAGCCAGGATAATCATCCCTTTGTTGAGAAGGGATGCGAAACGGAGGGAACGCATCCAGAAATTCGGAAAGACTAGAACGGATCCACGATAGATGAATTGCACAAAGACATACGCCAGAATGATGAATCCCAGTCTGTGATACTCCAAGCTCCTGATCACTCCTCCATGTACAGCGGTAACCATCGAACGGGCCAACCCGCATCCAGGGCACGGGATTCCTGTCACGCTCCGGAATACACAAAGGCCCGGCAAAGGGATGCCAAATAACTGGATGGAGGAAACTTCATCAGAAGGAGGACGAAGGATGAAAGCTCCAGCAAGAATACCTAAACAAATCACAAAAACAGCCAGATGGGGAAGTAAATCTTGTCTCATCAAAAAAGAATCGGTTGGAACGAGGCTGTTATTCTATTGAAATGCTGCTTTAACTTCTGGCCTCAATAGGATCACCAGACACCAAATCCCGATAGGCAGGCCAATGATACAGCAGGGGCTTATGCAGGGGATCATGGCGACGATACTCGCGGCGACGCTCAATTCATACTGGCGGAGCTCCCTCATTTTCAAGGAGGCGAAGATGATGAATGCCGCCACCAGAATTCCGATGAAGGAGCTGGCCGCCCCTGCGGATCCTTCCCAGAATTCGGCGTAGCGATCAGGAATTTCATCCCGGAGGAAAGGACTGATGCCCATGCCTATGATATTCATGATCAATCCTATCCCGGCAAAAAAAGCACCGATCACTCCTGTGACCAGAAGGCCTGTAGCTGGACCTGAAACCTGCCGGGAGGCATCGTTGCCCACGACCTGAGGAGTTTGTGCATTGCTCATGATTCCCTCCTTCACGAAGCTTTTCCGATTCTATGTAACAATACAAGCAATGTCAACAATCCTATTTTTGTTTGAGGATTATCAGGGAAAATGAATCCGCCACGACAACGCAATTTTCGGTAACGACGACATCCGCGGGCTCGCCGGGCGTGTCATATGAATCCACAAGCTTCGGATTTCGAGGATCGCTGATGTCGATCTTTTTTAATCCATACGTTTCATCCGTGACATAGGCATACTTTCCGCTGACGGCAACATTGTTGGCAAAACCTTCCTCCTCTAAAGCTCCGATGAGAACCGGATGAGAAGGATTGCTTACATCGATAATTTGAAGTCCTGATGGGCCATCCGCCACAAAAGCGAGCTTTTCGGCGATATCGACTCCATAAGCCATGCCAGGCGTTCTCAAAGAACCTTGAGGCTGGGGAGAAGCCGGATCGCTGATGTCGATGATCTGGAAGCCGACCTCGCTGTTGGCCACGAAAGCGAGATTTTCCATAACGGCTACGCCATAGGCAAAGCCGGGCATCTCGTGGGATCCGACGATGGATGGATGCTTAGGATCGCTGATATCCAGGATATGGAAACCCGAATGATCCGCTGTCATATAGGCATAGTTCCCGCGCACCACGACCGCCCTAGCCACTCCAGGTATTTGGAAGCTTGTGACCAGTTTTAGTTGAGAGGGATCGGTCATATCGAAAATGCGAAGTGTCCAGCGATCCGTCATGTAAGCATAGTTTCCGCTGGCCGCCAGCCCATGCACACCTCGAAAAATCCTTCCTGAACCCAAAATCTCGGGACTTTCCGGTAGGCTGATGTCGATGACCTGAACCCCGGAAAGGTCCCCGACAGCGCAGAAATATTTCCCGCTGTCCGCCGCATCGATGATCGAACTGGGCGTGAAATACCTCCCGACCAGCCGAGGTTTGGCCGGATTATCGATGGAAACGATATGTATCCCGGCAAAGTAATCGACGATGTAAGCATAATTTTCCTGAATCGCCACATTCCAGGCTTCATTATACATGGTGTACTTCATCCAGCTCGCCTGCTGTGGATCGGCTGGATCGCTGACGTCCAAAATCTGGAATCCTCCATCATACAAATTGCCCACAAAGCACAGATTTCCGGAAACGGCCACAGCATGGGCATAGCCGGAGGTCACAAATGAGGCCTTCCGTTCTGGAGAGGCAGCCTCCGTGATATCGATAATCTGCAATCCCTCGGAGCCATCTGCCAAAAAAGCATTGTTGCCGCTAATAACGACGGATTCGGCCATCCCCGGTGTATCGAAGGTCCCGATCAAGGAAGGACTAGCAGGATCGCTGATATCGAAGATCTGAAGTCCGGATTCTCCGTCCGCCACGTAAAGCAAATCCTCTTTCAGTGCCAGTCCTCCCGCCATTCCCTGTGTGTCCGCCGAAGCAATGAGCTTGGGTGACGAGGGATTGTGGATACCGACTATGTGCAATCCCGATTCCCCCGCCGCCACAAAGGCATGATCACCCTGCACCACAACATCCTTGGCCCCGGTTGGAATCTCGAGAGTGGATCGACGCTGGGGGTGGTGGGGATCGGAGACATCCACAATATTCAATCCTTTCTCATTGGAAGCCACAAAAACCAGGTTATCTTTTTTATCGATACCGAATCCCCCTCCCAGGAAAAGGCGAGAAACAACTGCCGGATCGCTTTTATCTGAAATATCGAGGATCAAAAGACCGTTCAAAAAAGCGCAATACGCATAGCTCCCCTCTATCTTTATATCATAAGCTTTGCTCCACAGAATGCTTCCGGCATATTCGAGCTTCGATTTGGCTCCTGTCTGGCAAAAAGCAGTGAAGACAATCAAAACCATTACGAAACATACCCATCTAAATTCATTCTTTCTCATTTGACAATCTCCCTTTAAACAAATTATACCAACCTGGATTAATCACGATCCAAGGCCAATCCACCCACCCCCCAATTTAGTACAACGATAGAAAAAATGTTTCTGTTTTTCTACCGCAGCAACAGGATAAGTTCCTGACATTGCTGCGATGGCAGAAAGTATCGGCATTTTTTATGAAAGATTCAGGTTAGATCAAAATGTCTTCGTCCCAGCCCAGTTTGATCAGGTCGATCTTCGCCGGATCGCTCGTTCCCAGACCGAATTCGACATCCGCCACCTTAATGTGCCGGGGAACGGGAGGAATGGCCTGGGCCTTGCCCAGGACCTGAGTCCTCTTGGCTATGAGCAACCGGAGCCCGGTGGCATCGACAGCCACGGGATCTTGCCCCACAATCAATCCCTTATAGCTCCAGACATACCGGCGGCTAAAATGGTGAGGCCCCCGGCCGTGGAACTGAGGCGTTAAGACCGCCAGAATGTTCAGCCTTGTCTTTCCTTTGACCTGGGGAAGGAAGAAAAGCTTGCCCAGGTTCGAACAGCTGTTGGGATGATAAGCCGGTTGGGAGTCGGCGAACATGATGTAGTTTTTCATGCATCCACTCATGCCTGCCAGATAGTGGGTTCGCAAAGGCCTTACATTGATCAAGGAGGTGGACTTCTGGAAGATTGGATTCTGTTTGACATTATGGTCGTCGATACTGATATCCTCTTCCTTCACTCCCACGTCTATCAGCCTTTTCTTGATCGCTCTTTCCAGTTCGGCGGGTGTGGGAAGGTAGGACCAAACATTGCTCTTGATCCCCACAATTTCGCCCGGCTTAACTAGTTCCTGAAAAGCCTTGAGGGGATCATCCTTCCCCATCAAGGTCATGACCGCCTCATCCAGCATATTTTGGATGACCTCTTCGTTGAACCTCAAACTCTCATCCACCGCATCCTTGTGCCGGATCAAGACCACCCTCGATTTTTTTCCCTCTTGAGCCCGCAGCGATAATCCGGCTGCGGTCCCCAAGAATGCATAAGAAGTTCCCCTGATAAAATCGCGTCTCGTGATAACTTTTGTCCGGTCGTCTTTGATTTTTGCTTTTTCCGGGCCATTATTTTTCATTTTATCTCCTTATCTTCTCTCGCTTTAATTTGTTCTCATAAACTTTGTAATAAGCTTAATTATTCAATGAGTCAAGGCCGATCTGCCTGTTTCCAGCGATTATTTTTACCTCATTTTCAGAAAAAAATCTCGATATCGCTGTATCATACAAAGGCATAAATATTTTTTTAAAAATTCAGCTTCGTTAGATCATCAGGTCTCCGCCGTTTATATCCAGGGAAGCGCCCGTAATGTACGATGCTTTTTCTGAACAGAGGAAAACCACGAGGTCTCCGATCTCGTCAGTCGTTCCGATCCTGCGGGCAGGGAATGAATCCAGAAATGCCCGGAGCTCCTGGGGGGTCGTGGTTTTTCGGACCATTTCGGTGTCGATCAGTCCCGGGCAGATAGCGTTCACGGTGATCCCAAAAGGAGCCATCTCTTTAGCTACAGCTCTGGTTAGCCCTAAAAGCCCTGCTTTGGAGGCCGTATAGTGGGCACCGCCTAGGGTGCTGACACTTCGTCCAGCCGAAGAAGACATGTTGACGATCCGCCCAAATCCACGTTCCTTCATCAAAGGGAGAACAGCCTTTAAGCAGAGAAAGGGGCCTGTCAAATTGACTCTGATCGTTTGCTCCCATTCTTCCACATCAAGATCCAGAATCCTGGTGCGGTACATGATTCCGGCATTATTGACCAGTATGTCCACCTGTTGATAGGCTTCCAAGGTTTTCTCCAGAAGAGAACTCACCGAATCCGTTTCCGCAACGTCGGCCTTTATGGCCATGGAGATCCCTTGCCGATCATTTATCTCATTCGATGTCTGCTGTGCGCTGACCGCGTCGATATCGGCAACGACCACCCTGGCTCCGGCCCCGGCCAGGCTCTTTGCAATGGCCTTGCCGATGCCACGGCCCGCACCGGTGACAATGGCCACCCGATCATCTATCCGGTCTGTTTTTTCTTTCATCCTCATCACCTCTTTTCAAGCTCTTGTTGGATGAACCAGTCGATGTGGCTCTCCAAAACCGGCAAAGGCACAGAACCGCATCCAAGAATGGCATCATGAAATTTTCTTATATCGAATTTATCAGCCAGCGCCTTTTCCGCTTTTTGTCTCAATTCGAACATCTTGATGCACCCCAATTTGTAGGCCAAGGCCTGCCCGGGTATATCGGCGGAATATCGAAGCGTTTCCGTGTGAATCTCTTCATCGGACTCCAGCAAGTTGGCCTGCATGAACTTTAGGGCGCGGGATCGAGGCCAGCCCAGATAGTTCATGCCGGTATCCACCGCCAACCGGGCCGAAAAAAAGCTGTCTGCCAGATATCGGCCGCAGCGGCTGAAGGGATCCTGGTACAGTCCCATCTCCAAACCTAACCATGAGGAATATTCGGCCCACCCCTCAGAATAAGCAGAATGGAATATCTCCCTACGGAAAGCAGGTAGTGTTTCATTTTCTCTTTGGAAGGCCACTTCGAAGTGGTGGCCGGGAACCAGCTCATGATAGATCAGACTTTCTGCACCGATGGAGTAAAAATTGCTCAAATTCGAACCATTATAATAATAAATACCCCGGGGATCGTTCACGTTCGGCTCCTGATAATAGCCAAAAGTCATGGCTCCTTCCAATTCGGGATCCAATCTCTCGATACCATAGGGAGCCTGGGGCAATCTGAGGAAATAGACCGGCAATTTTTCGCTGACAGCATGGGTATACGCATTCAATCTTTCCCCGATCTCCTCTGCACTCTTTGGAGCGAACTTTGGGTCTGTTTTAAGATACCGGATAAATTGGGCCAGGTTCTCTTCAAATCCTAAAGACAGACGGATCTCATCAATTTTTTCGTTGTTTTTCCTCACCCACTCCAAACCTATATCGTGAATTTTTTCGGGTGAAAGATCGAGGTTCGTATAATAACGGATAAGATACCTGTAATAATCCTTGCCATCGGGATACTGCCAAAGTCCGACCGATTCGGGTGCTTTTTGAAAATAGACACCTTGGATAAAGTTCACCAAATCCTGAAGGGCAGGGTTGATTTCGGAGCGAATGATCTCCAGCGACTTTCTCTGAAAATCCAGGTGTGCGCCCGATTCAAACTCTTCCAGCCTTTCATCCTGGACGTAGAAAAGACTTCCTTTTCCTTCCCGGATGAAGGACTCCAAGAAAGGAAGAACAAGGTCGAGCTCTTCCCGGGGAATAACAATCCCTTTCTCGTGTTGGATTTTGATATTATCCTGCACCTGAGCGATAAATAGAGAATATTTTTCCATCAGCTTAAGATAATTATCTAGGTCTTTTACCCCCTTGAATGTGTAGGTTAAAAAAACACGATGCACGATCGGAAGAGGCGATGAATAAGGAGTGACAGGGAAATACAGCCAAAAATAGGCCATCCCGTCCAGGCCCATTTCCAATTCCCATTTCAACACCTCATAATTCAGCCGCTCTTCGTGGGAGAGAAGATCTGGGTTGACCTTATCGATTTTTTCTAAAAGGGAGGCGGCAAAATCGTATTCGAACTTGGCATATGCATAAGATAGATCGGGCAGCTTTTGAATCTCAAGGCCCTTCTTCCAGCGCAAATAGATGCTTTCTTCCAACATATGGATCCAAAATGCATCTTCCGCTTCGAGCAACATTTTTTTGCTTTCGGAAGCATCCTCAACAGAAAATTCATCCGAAGGTCCCCTGCAGCCCATGGATATTTGAAGACCAAATAAAAGCAAAATGACGAATTTAAAAACCTCTTTCAAATTTCCTCTCATTTTTTCGCTCTTAGCTTTTTGAAAATCATTTCGACGTTTTTCCTCTCCTCTATCACAAAACCCCGATCATTTCAATTGGGGGACGCTCCTTCAGGTACCACCCTACACAATAATCTCTGTAAGACCCTCCTATACTATTGTGTAAAAGATACATAATGTGATTAATGATATCGGTAACACAATAATAATGTGATCCTAGTTCTTGGCATGTCCGTGCAAAATCTATTCATATGAAACTTGATGACATGTGAAGCTTCCCGCGGCAAGCCGCGGGGGATTCTGCAAAGGTTTTGTTAAAGGAACAATTCCTTTCTCGATATTCATTATAGGGTGGTACCTAAAGGAACGTCCCCATTTGCTCGTCCCCATTTGCTGTTTGCTTGACAAAAAGTGTGATTTCCATAATCATAACCTATCTTGATGATTATTGTCTTGAAGGTTTGAAATAATGGAATCTTTTGTACGAACATTGTCTTTAGCCGCCCGCGGGGGAAGAAATTACCTGACCAAAAGGCCCTTGTGCATCTCTTTCGAGGTCACACATTCCTGCAACGCCAAATGCAAACACTGTCATCTCCACGGGCCAGTGCAAGAGGATAGAGCCTCCCCTGAGAGATTGGGAGAGATCTGCCGAGAGCTCAGTCCTGTGGTTGCCCAAGCCTCGGGAGGAGAACCGCTGCTACGAAAGGACCTGGAACAGATTATTGAGGCTTGGAGGGTGCCTAACCGGGCTCCCTTCATTGTCGTGACCACCAATGCGACATTGCTAAGTCTGGATAGATACTCTAGTCTCAAGCAAGCAGGAGTAGATGAGTTTTCCATCTCCTTGGACTATCCGGATGAGCAGCATGATGAATTCCGGGGTGTCCCGGGCCTTTTCCGAAAGATCGAAAAACTCATCGATGACTTGGGCAACAAGAGGGATAAATCTATATCGCTCTGCTGTGTTATCCAAAGCGACAATTTCCGGTTGCTGCCTCAGATGGCGGGATTGGCTAAAAAATGGGATGTCAGGCTCAATTTCAGCGCTTATAACACCCTCAGGACTCATGACCAGGGATATATGCTTTCCAAGGACGAACGAGAAGAATTTAAAGAGATCATTCCGGTTCTGCTCGATTACCAGAAAAAATACAAGAACATCCGGACATCCGGATATGTTCTATGGAATATGGTCAAATACTTTGAGCAGGGCTATATGCCCAACTGCCGCACAGGGGAAAGATTTTATAATGTCAATCCCAACGGGACTCTTTCTCCCTGCGGCCTGATTATCACCGATTATAAAACTCGAGAGGAATTCATCGAGGATTTCTGTAAAAACAACACCTGCGTCTATTGCTATACGAGTATCCGCGCCAACACAGAAAAGCCTCGCCGCTACGCTTTATGGGATAACCTCAAGTTTCTCTAAAAAAGAAGCACCCTAGAACGGAGGACATCATGATACCCGCGAAAAGACCTAAGCTCGAACTTCTCAACAAGGCATTCATAGAAAAAATCATCGATGAGGCCTTTACCATCCTAGAAAATACAGGAATCTTTGTGGAAAACAAAGAGGCCTTGTTTCTATTCTCCGAAGCCGGTATGAAGATAGACAATACCCTTCACAGAGTGTATATCGACCAGGAACTCGTAAAAGACTGCCTTGGCTTGACTCCACCGGTCATAAAGCTCTATGACCGGACAGGAAAAAAGGAGTATATCGTCGGTAGAGATGAGGTTCATTTCGATCCTGGATCGGCAGCCACTGCTATTCTCGATCACGAGAGTCAGGAGCAGCGGAAAGCTTCGACTGAAGATTTGGTGAAATTCGTGCGGCTGACAGACTCCTTGGAATACCTGAATTTTCAGAGCACAGGACTTATCAGCGGGGATATTCCGGATATTATCGCTGATAGCTACCGGCTTTATGTCGGCCTTCAGTATTCAGCCAAGCCCATCGTCACCGGGACTTTTCGGGTCGAAGGTTTCAAGCCTATGTTCGATATGCTGGTAGCCATCAGGGGGAATGCCAAAGCTCTAGCCGAAAAGCCCTTGGCCATCTTCGATGCCTGCCCCTCCCCTCCCCTCAAATGGAGCAATCTCACCGCCCAGAGCCTTATCGATTCTGCCCGGGCGGGCATTCCGTCGGAGCTCATCTCTATGGGTTTGACTGGGGCCACATCGCCTGTTACTCTGGCTGGAACACTGGTCCAGCACGTGGCCGAAAATCTGTGCGGCCTGGTGATCTGCCAGCTGGCTAAAAAAGGTTCTTCGGTTATTTTCGGCGGGTCTCCATCCAGTTTCGACATGAGAAGAGGTACGACTCCTATGGGAGCCATCGAAACCATGATGATCGACTCGGCCTACGCCCAAATTGGAAAGTATCTGAACCTTCCCACCCATGCCTACATGGGATTGAGCGATTCTAAAATAAACGACAGCCAGGCTGGTCTGGAGACCGGAATCGGCGCCATCTTGGCTGCACTCTCCGGAATAAACGTCATCTCAGGCCCAGGTATGTTGAATTTCGAGAGCTGCCAGAGCCTCGAGAAACTCGTTATCGATAACGAGATCTGCGGCATGGCCTATCGGCTGATCAGGGGCATTGCTCAAAGAGAATCCCCGCTGGTTCAAGACCTGTTCGAAAACCTCACCCAGCAAAAGGAATTCTTGACCCTGGACCACACCCGCAAATGGTATAAAGAGGAACACACCTACCCCCTCATTATCGATCGTGACACCTTCGATACATGGGCTGCTATGGGTAAAAAATCATTAGCCCACAGAGCTACAGAAGAAGTGGAGAAGATACTGGGCAAGACTCCGCCCCATCTTCCAGATGAAAATATCCGTAAAGACTTGCAGAAAATTATGATGGCCGATGCCCAGGCCAACGGCATTTCCAGCCTTCCCAAACTGCCAGACTAACGAGTCTGAATCTGATTTATCGGTTTTCTTCTGTTTTGTGCTGGCAAGATCCAATTTACAAAAGACATCAGTCTGTCTATTCGAGTTCTACTTTGTCCGGCACTTTCATGGGTTTCAACCCGTACTGCTCTAAAACCTTATTAAGAGCCGGCATGTCGACGAGAATAACCTGATTGATCAACCCGACACGAAGGTCCGCCTCCTTATTCAATTCCCGGATTTGAAGCCAATCTGTCTCTGTAGGAGCCGCCGGAAAACTTCCCAAAGACATCCCCAGCATCAAGATCTGTTGTGGAATCGATCCGCCCCGCAGGGCTGTTTCCATCGAGACTTTGTAGCCGAATCTTTCGGGCGTGATTTCTTCTTTTACCTTTTCGAACGTTTCTTTGAACGTCTTGACTTGAAGGGAAAGCTCTTCCGGCAACCCCTCCTTTTCCTTGAGAGCCTTATCCAACGTCTGCAACTGACTCCGGATTCTATTGACGGCCGTCACAGCCAGTCCCATCTTCTTGGATATGGCGATGATTTCAGCTTGGGCTTCGACCTGGGATTGCTTTTCTTTTTTGTCCATGGCCAAACGCGGGTCAGGATGGATCATTAGCTTCCGGGTCGTCGTTTCTCCATCCACCGTCATCTCCACCGAATATTCAGCGGGAAAAACCAGGGGAAGCGCCACCAATCCCATACCTGATGGCTTGATCTTTTTCCCTTCCTTTGTCTCGGGAACATATTGCAGATTCCAGACCTGTCTCAGGAGCCCTTCTTTTGTGGGAATAGACATTTCGTAGACTTGATCCCCTTGCGCATCTTTGATGATGATTTTCGGTTTCTCTTTGGGTTTGACTTTGAAATAGGTGTAGAAAACCACTCCAATATCAGGATTATCAGCCGCATACACCGGTAAGCTTGAAGACTCACCCGAACTGGACATCTCATAGAGCGTGACCGGCCTAAGGCTGAAAAGATAGTTGTCGGATTGGAAAATTTCCGAGTTCATTTCCTGAAGGGATACGATGTCATCCAGAATCCAAATGCCCCTTCCATGGGTGCCGATAATCAAATCATTATCGCGTGGATGAACGGCAATATCTCTGACAGCAACCGTAGGCAGGTTGTTTCGAAGGGAAAACCAGGTCCTTCCTCGGTCCAGCGAAGCGTAGATATTGAATTCGGTTCCTACATACAGGAGATCCCGATTTTTCAAATCCTCACGAACAACATGAACCCAGCCGAAAGGAAGGTTTCCTCTGAGGGATGACCATGTTTTCCCGTAATCCGTCGTTTTATAAACATATGTGCCGTAATCATTTTGCCGGTGCCCATCAAAAGCAGCATAGGCCGTGCCCGCTTCGAAATGCGAAGCCTCTATCCTGGAACACCAGGTATTCGCCGGAAGGCCAGGGATATTTTTTACCACGTTTTCCCAGGTCTTACCGCCGTCCCGTGTTACCTGCACATTCCCGTCATCGGTCCCACACCAGATGACACCTTTCGCCACCGGAGATTCAGAGATGGTGATGATGGTGCAGTGGATCTCGGCTCCCGTGTTGTCCCAGGTTATGGGGCCTCCCGAATCCTTCTGCTTTTCAGGATCATCGGTGGAAAGGTCGGGACTGATGACTTCCCACTTTTGCCCTCCATCTGTGGTTTTGAACAGATAATTTCCTCCCGTATAAACGGTCTTTGGGTCATGGGGCGAGATGTGGATCGGAGAATTCCAATTGAACCGGTAGGGAAGATTCTGCAAGGAGGCAATGGGTTTGATCGACTTGCTCTTTTTTATCCGCAGGTCATACCTGTACAATCCATTCATCTGAGAGTTCCCGTAGATGATGTTGTAATCGGACGGGTCTACCTGGGCATAGAAACCATCCCCATATCCCACCATAAACCAGTCGCAGTTGGTGATACCCTGGGTGTCCATAGTCGCACTGGGGCCGCCCCAGACTCCGTTATCCTGAAGCCCGCAGTAGACATAATAAGGTGACCTCATATCAAAGCCGACTTGGTAGACCTCGGCCAGGGCCATGTGCTGGATATCCTGCCATGTCCTTCCTCCGTCGTAGGTTATGTCGATTCCTCCGTCGTTCCCATCGATCAGATGCAGAGGATTTTGGGGATCGATCCAGAGGGCGTGGTGATCGGGATGAGTGCCGGAAGAAATGGCCCTGAATTTGGCGCCTCTGTCTTTGGAGACATAGGTTCCTCCAGAGAAGACATAGACGACTTCGTCATCGCTGGGATCGACACGGATCTGGCTGTAGTAGAATGGCCTGAAATTGATGCGTTCATAGGTCTCGTTGTCACAGGTGCGGGCCCAGGTTTCTCCCCTGTCTTCAGAGCGCCAGATCCCTCCATCCTGATGCTCGATCAGGGCATAGACTACATCCGGTTTGCTGCGGGCCACATCGATTCCGATTCGGCCCATGATTCCTTCGGGGAGGTCCTTGGTCAATTTTTTCCATGTCTCTCCGCCGTCTGTTGACTTGTACAACCCGCTTCCTGGCCCTCCGCTGGAAAAATAAAAGGGAAGCCGGCGGTGCTCGTAAGCGGCAGCATACAGGGTGAGGCTGTCGGCAGGATGCATGGCCAAATCGGCGAATCCTGTATTTTCGTCGATATACAGGACTTTCCGCCACGTTTTTCCGCCGTCTGTGGTTTTATAGACACCTCGCTCTTGGTTCGGCCCCCAGAGATGCCCCATGGCCGCCACAAAGACGATGTTGGGGTCCCCGGGGTTGATCACGATCCGGCTGATGTGCCGGGTATCCTCCAGCCCCATGTTGATCCACGTTTTTCCCGAGTCTGTAGATTTGTACACGCCGTCTCCAATGGTCACACTATTTCTGCTTGTCGCCTCTCCTGTCCCTACCCAAATGATGTCGGGATGGGACTGAGCGATGGCGATGTCTCCCACCGAGACCGTTTTTTCTTTGTAAAACACGGGCTTCCAGGTGGTACCGTTGTTATCGGACTTCCAGACCCCGCTTGGGCCGATGGCCGTATAGATGATCCAAGGTTCTTTTTCCACGACATCTATATCCACCGTCCTTCCCCCCATGAGGGCCGGTCCGACACATCTCCACTCGAGATTTTCGAATAGATCCCCTATCTCCTCAGCGCTCTGTCCGTAGGAAAACAAAGTCGCCAGAAAAAGGGAAACACAAATGTTGAGGACGACAAATAAGCGGTTCGTAAACATGATTCCTCCTCTCTTCTATAGGAATGAAACTTTTATCCATTTTATAAAAATAGATCAAGAAGTTAAAGGAATTATGTTTATAGGGACGTTCCTCTAGGTACCACCCTATCCAAAACCATCAAGTAGTCTCATAGAGTCTTTCTTCAAGGTACCTCCTCAGTTCATCCGGTAAATTTGTTCCACACGAATTAAAGATAGGGTGGTACCTAGAGGAACGTCCCCCTTTAGTTTAAGGAGCGTCCCCCCTTTACTAGCAGGAGGATTCGTGATAACTTTTTTTCTTTCTATTCGTAGAAGTGATAAATGGACGCTTTCTATTTTAGTAATCATCAAAGGAGGAATTCATGAAACGACTTCTGCTCTGCTCTTTAATCCTATTTTTAGGCCTGGGTCTTGGCCACTCGATGCCAGCTCAAGAGTTGAGTTTCGATGCCTATCACACCCCGGCGGAAGTGAACGCTCAACTTAGAGCTTGGAATAGCGAATTTCCCCAGCTCACCAAGATCATCAGCATCGGAAAAAGCGCAGGAAACACAGAACTTCTCGTTCTTCGCCTTGCAGCCAAGGGAAGTGTGGACCCGGATTCCAGGCCGGGTATTTTTGTCTCGGCAAATTCCGAAGGAGCCCATCTGGTGGGAACCGAAGCCGCTTTGATGCTCATCCAGAAACTTGTGACCAAGTACAATACAGACGAAAAAATAACCGCTCTCCTAGAAAAAAGGACAGTATACGTGGCTCCTTTGCTCAACCCCGATGCCGCTCAAAGTTACTTTTCTGAGGTGCGTTGGGAGCACAACACCAATTCCAAACCCGTGGACGATGACACGGACGGAAAGTTGGACGAGGATGGACCCGACGACCTCAATAGAGATGGTCTGATCACCCAGATGAGAGTCAAAGATCCAGAGGGAAAATGGTTGGCCGACCAGAATGAACCGCGACTGATGAAAATGGCCGATCCGAAAAAGGGAGAAAAAGGCCTCTACAAGATGTACACCGAAGGCCTGGATAATGACCAGGACGGGGAATATAACGAAGACCCGGCTGGCGGGATAGCGATCAACCGTAATTTTCCCCACGATTTCGAATACGGGGTTAAATCCGCCGGGATGTGGCCGGCCTCGGCCCAAGAAACCATCGCTCTTCTTGAGTTCCTCACATCTCAAAGTAACATCGATATGGTCCTGAATTTTTCGACAGAAAACACCATACTCAACCTTCAGCAAACAGGAAGGGCAATGGCAGCCGGAGACAAGTTCAAAGTCCCTGAACGATTCGCCTCTTTCCTGGGCTTAGATCCGGAGAAAGAATACACCATGCAGGAACTCATCGACATTTTGAAAGGTATGAATATCGGCGGAGGCATAGAGATAGACGAAAGCCTCGTGGCCATGATCTTGGGATTAGGACCGGCTATGACCATAGACAACCAGGATATGCCCTACATAGAAGCGATACAGAAAGATTACAAGGATGCCCTCAAGGAAGCCAAGCTCGAAGGCCTCGAGAAAGGGCCCAAAGGCGTAAGAAAGGGCTCTTTTGTGGCCTACTGCTATTTCCAGTACGGAGTTCCGGTCTTCTCCACGGATTTATGGAAAGTCCCCGAGCCCAAAAAAGAACCTCCCAAGGATGCCTTGACCGTGGACAAATTGAAAGCTATGTCTTCGGAGGAATTTCTGGCCTTGAGCGATGAGACCATCGAGTCTTTCCTCAAAGAACAGGGAGCGCCGGAAAACTTCAAAGCAGAGATGGTCAAAAAGTTGGTGGAGTCCGGAAAGGTCACTCCCGATAAAATGGCCGAGATGATCGAAAAAATGCCCAAAAAACCGTCTGTCAAAGAAGGAGAGCACCCTGAGGCCTATATCCTTCAGTGGGCTGATTCCACCCTTCAGGGCAAGGGATACGTGGATTGGACACCTTACAGTCATCCGACCCTTGGAGAGGTGGAGATCGGTGGATTCGCTCCTTTTGTGAAAACCACCCCACCCCCTGCCGAGATGAAGGATACCATTTCTTTTCATACGGATTTTTATATCGGCTTAATGGAACGGCTCCCAGAACTCCAGATCAAAGAAACCGAAGTCGAATCCCTGGGGAACAGCACCTATAAGGTTACGGTCTATTTCACCAATGAGGGGTGGTTTCCCACTTCCACAGCCCAAGGAAGGAGGGCCCGCGTGGCTTGGCCGATTCGCGTGGAACTCCAAGGCCCTGAAAATCTAGCTCTATTCTCGGGACGCAAGGTCGAAAACATCCCTTTTATAGGAGGAAGCGGAGACACCAGAAAAGTGGAATGGATCATCCAGGGGAATAAAGGCTCCAGGCTTATGGTGACGGCCAAATCTCCAAGACTGGGATCGGTGAACACGAACATTGTTCTGGAATAAATTGGAGGAAACGATGAGAAAATCAATCACCCTAACGGCATTCATGGGAATATGTTTTTGCTTATTCCTTTTAGCTCCTGCTGTTACCTACGCCCAGAAGGTAAAGCTTTCCTTCGACCATTTCTATGACCAGGAAGAGCTGACCCAAACACTCAGGGCCTTCGAAAAGGCCTATCCCGAGTTCGTGACCGTCAAGTCACTGGGCAAGACCTATCAAGGTAGGGATATTTGGGGAGTTACACTCAACAACCCCAAAACAGGTCCGGCCGAACACAAGCCCGGATACTATATCGACGGCAACATCCATGGGAACGAGATTCAGGGAACAGAAGTGGCTTTGTACGCCATATGGTACCTGCTCGAAAACTACGGCAAGACCCAATATGCCACCCGATTGCTGGACGAGAAGGCTTTTTACATCATACCGACCATGAACCCGGACAGCCGCGACCATTTCATCAACCGGGCGACTGACCCCAACTCTCCACGCACGGGAATGATTCCCTATGACGACGATAGAGACGGAGTGGCCGATGAGGACGGGCCTGATGATCTGGATGGAGATGGCTCGTTCACCATGATGCGTAAAAAGGATCCCAATGGAAACATGAAATCCCACCCCGATGACCCCCGAGTCATGATTCCTGTTCGCCCCGGAGAAAAGGGCGAATACATCATGTTGGGCCAGGAAGGAATCGACAACGACGGGGACGGACGCATAAACGAGGACCCGGTCGGTGGCTATGACATGAATCGCAACTACGGCTTCAACTGGCAGCCCAATTATGTTCAGTTCGGATCAGGCCCCTATCCCTTCAAATGGCCCGAAACCAAGGCCACTAGAGATTTCTTCCTCTCCCATCCCAATATTTTGGGTGCCCAGAACTTCCACAATTCAGGCGGAATGATCCTGGTCGGTCCCGGGGCCAAGAACTTGGGGGAGTACCCGATCGCAGATAAGCAGGTCTATGATTACATCGGCAAAAAAGGTGAAAAGATCCTTCCCGGCTACCGA
The DNA here is from genome assembly GCA_964400735.1 of uncultured Eubacteriales bacterium. Taxonomy (GTDB): domain Bacteria; phylum Acidobacteriota; class Aminicenantia; order Aminicenantales; family Aminicenantaceae; genus CAYNVQ01. The sequence goes on from CAYNVQ010000001.1 coordinate 506,577, forward strand.
TATATCACCGTTTATAAAGACTTGTACACGGTCTACGGAGGAAGCATTGACTGGATCTACAGTGTGCTTGGGATCTACACCTACAGCAACGAATTGGATTTGGACCCGTTTGAAACTCTTGGAGCAATAACCAGAAGCCAAGATGAAGAGGAGGACGAAGATGTGGCCAGGATGAGAGCCTACCAGCAGATGCTCAATGAAATGACCTACCACGATTTAGTCCTGATGGGAGAGCAATACACCGATTGGAAGCCCTATAAACATCCGCTTTACGGGGATATCGAGATAGGCGGTGTGAAAAAATTCGGGCAGCGGGTGCCTCCGTTTTTTCAGCTTGCCGACACTTGCCACCGCAATGCTGCCTTCTGTCTCTATCACGCAGACCAACTTCCCCACCTGACTTTTGATGAGGTGAAAGTCAAAAAATTGGGAAATGACCTCTACCAAGTCGATGTAGCCATCGAAAACAGCCGCGTCACCCCTACCATCTCTTTCCAAGCCGTTCAGAAAAAATTACACAGAGGCGACCAATTCAAGATCGAAGGCAAAAATGTCAAATTGCTGGCTGCCGGCCGTCTGGTCGACAAATTCAGGGGTCTCACGCAAAAGATAGAAACCCGGCAGAATGCCGTGTGGATCGAATCAGGCATTCCCGGCTTCGGCCGGCCTGTGTATCGCCTTCTTGTTCAAGGCAAAGGCGAGATGAAGCTCATCTATGATTCCCTAAAGGGAGGCTATTACACCACGACCACAAATCTCCAGTAGAAATTGAACTAGGGCGAGCCTATTTTGAAGTGTTAGGTGGATTGGCCTTGGCGATTGATTTGTCAAGGCTAATCTAACAGACAGAAAGTATTTCGTTCTATTTTTTGACTCGGCCTTTTACGTTCTGAATATGCAGGCTTCCGCTTCCATCATCTTTGATGATGACATCGCCGCCTACACCGTCTATATAGATCGAGCCTGAACCGTCGCTCACCTCGACATCCTTATCGATATTATTCACCTCGATTGTCCCTGAGCCATCATCGATGTAGAGATTCCCGACAACGTCCGAAATTTCAATGGTTCCCGAACCGTCGTCGATAGAGACATCTCCTTGGATATCCCGGATGACGATCTCTCCAGAGCCGTCATCGACCTGAATCCGGCCGGCTATTTGCTCGATTCTCAGCTCTCCAGAACCATCGTCGATGGACACGTCCATATTCCTGGGCACTTTGACAGTCAGGTTGATTACCCTTGACCTGAAATTTATGGCGCGAAAGCGATTATCAAACTGGCTGGTCAAAACGGCCCTGCTCCCCTGTTTTCTCAACTCGAGCTTGACATTATCCTTGATGTATTCTTCAGCTTCTCTTTCTCTCTTCCCATCCACGATGATCTCAGCCTCAACCTCGATGCTCCTGAGGGAATCATCACCGGTGACATAGCAGAAACCAGCCCCACAATCTATCTCCAGCTTTTGGATTCCCTCCGCAGACAGGCTCAGATTTCTTTTTGTCTCGAAAGAATAAGCAAGGGACACACAGAATACGAACAAAACGAGCCATAAAATCTTTTTTCTTAAAATTTTCAAATTAGTCCTCCTCTATTAACAATCTTGGATTACTGCTTTCTTCAGTATAGACGGATGTTAGGGCAAAAAGGTTCATGGGGACGTTCCTTAAGGTACCACCCTATATAAACGAAATGCGTTTCTGACAAAAATAAATTATAGTGAAATAAGAGGACATCTCATCAGGGGATCCCTCTGTATTGTACCTGATGCCTTTTTCCATTGGGTGTTGCCTACACAAATTGGAAGTAAACCCGACTGTTTTATTGATAAGAATGAGGTATTGGTGTATAAACCAAATACTGAATGTCAAAACATATTCAAGCATTTTCTGGGAGCTTTTTGAGGAGCGAGAGATGAAATATTTATTCATTCTTTTGATTATGGTTACATCGATTGTGTTCATGGTTTTAAAAGTGAATGGCATGAAGGAAGATTCTGAAATTATTGTTGCAACAGTACAAACCCCGCCTGTCGAAGGCCAGAATAGCCATTATATCTCGAACCGCGCTCCCCTGCTCCCCAGCCCCCTGATCAAGCTTCCCATCGGGAATATCCAACCCAAAGGCTGGCTGCTGAGTCAGCTTCAGTTGATGCGGGAAGGATTCACAGGAAACCTCCCCGAACTGAGCAAATTCCTCCAGGAAGACAGCGGCTGGCTGACCTTGAAAGGACGGGGATGGGAAGAGATGCCCTACTGGCTCAAGGGCTTCGGCGATCTGGGATACATCCTCAAGGACCAGCGTATATTGGATGAATCCAAAAAGTGGATCGATGCTATTTTTGCCACCCAGGACAAGGACGGATACTTCGGACCTGCGGAGAATAAGGAAAATCACGATCTCTGGCCCAACATGGTCGTACTCTTTATCCTCCAGAGCCTGCATGAGGCCACAGGAGACGAACGCGTCATTCCCTTCATGACCAGGTACTTCCGATATCAGTATGAACTGCCAGAGGAGTATCTCCTGCCAGAAAGCTGGCAGAAACTCCGAGGCGGCGACAACTTGGAAAGTGTCTACTGGCTGTACAACAGAACAGGAGATAAATTCCTTCTGGAGCTGGGAGAAAAGATCTTCCGGCGGACCTCGGACTGGACCTCCTCTATCCTCTCTCCAGAGAGGGATAAGAATTGGGAGGTCAGTTCTTTTTACCACGGGGTGAACATTAGCATGGGATTCCGTCAACCCGGAGTGTACTACCAGCAGTCCAAGAATAAAAAGTATATCGAGGCCCTCGAAAGAAACTACAAGATGATTATGGATGAGTACGGCCAGCAGCCTGGAGGGATGTTCAACGCCGATGAAAATATCCGGCCGGGTTACATCGATCCAAGATACGCAGCAGAGACCTGTTCCATGGTGGAATCAATGTATTCGAATGAGTCGCTGCTGAAGATCACAGGGGCTTCGCGCTATGCCGAAAGGGCCGAAGACATTGCCTTCAACTCCCTACCGGCATCCATGACGCCGGACCTCAAAGGTTTGCATTATCTAACGGCTCCCAACCTCATCTCCTGCGACAGCTCAGACCAGCACGATTTCGAAAACTCCGGCACACTGGTCTCCTATGATCCCTGGCGCTACCGCTGCTGCCAGCACAACGTAGCCTTTGGATGGCCCTATTATGCCGAACATCTCTGGATGGCGACTCTGGATAACGGTCTGGCGGCCGTACTTTATTCCGCATCAGAAGTGACGGCCAAAGTGGCTGATGGCACTCAAATACGGATCTCAGAGGACACAGCTTATCCCTTCAGCGGCCTTATCCATCTCACGCTTTGGACAGAAAGACCTGTGGAGTTTCCTCTTTACTTGCGTATCCCTGACTGGTCGAAAGATGCTCGAATTTCTGTAAACGGGATCCCTTCGGAAGCGCAATTTCAACCAGGCCATTATGCCGTGATCAAACGTGAATGGAAAAACGCCGATCAAATCCGCCTTGAACTTCCCATGGAAATCGAGGTCAAGACCTGGGAAAAGATTGGCGGTGCCGTCTCGGTCAAACGGGGACCTCTCTGGTATTCGCTGAAAATCGAAGAGGAATGGAACCGATATGGAGGCACGGATGAATGGCCAGCTTACGAGATTCTCCCGGCTTCGCCCTGGAATTACGGATTGGTGGTCGACCCGAAAAGTCCGGTCGACTCCATAACTCTAGACAGCCAGAATCCTCTCGCTTATCAACCGTTCACACCGGATAATGCGCCTATTATCCTGAAAGCCAAAGCGAAAAAAATTCCAGAGTGGAGGGCCGAGGGAAAAATGGTCGGCAAAGTTCCCCCCAGCCCTGTTGAATCCAATTTATCCGTCGAAGAAATATCCCTGATTCCTATGGGCTGCGCCCGCCTCCGTCTCACCGTCTTCCCGTTGATAAAAAGAGAGTAATCTCAATCCGATTCTCATTTGGGGAAGTTCATCCGATTTAACAGGCTTTGGTAGCGCTGGTCATCGCGCAAAGGATCCAGTAATGGTTCAAATTTGATCCAAATCATTGTTGGGGAACGCTCTTTATAACCTAGTTCTAGCCAGTTGAATGCCTGATCCTTCTCACAAATGCCTGCAAACATAACTGCAATATTAAAGGGATCATAGTCTTCCCTATTCTTCCAATGATCGATAATCTCAATCGCTTCATCTTTTTGACCTGTTATTCCATATATGCAAGCTATTTTTGCATCTACCCAATCAGCCTTTCCAAGTGGCATAAAAGACCTCAGCTTTTTGCATATAGCCAGCGCATCTTCGTATCTTTTAACAGCTACATAGTTCGACGCCAATAATACGTATGGGTACTGTCTCACAAGAGGATCTCCTCCTGTTTCACGTAGCTCAGGGAGCTTCTCGAGTTCACGAATGGATTCATTATATCGGCGATCCCCATAACAGAGTACAGCTGGTAGACGTCGATAAAGTTGTGTAAGCGGAGCAAGGTCTAGTATTTTGTTAACCTCCTCAAACGCTTCGTCAAAGCGGCCTATTGCAAAGAGATAGATCCGATAATCATCATGAGCATGGACACTGTTAGGACTAAGCTCAATCCCCATCTGAAACTCACTCTCAGCTTCAGTCCAATTCCATTCACATGTCATCAAATAAGATCCTAGGGCTGAGTGGGCCTGGCCAAGATCAGGATCGAGATCTATGGCTTTCATGGCATAGGTTTTTGCCTTACGATAGAGTTCCTGGGTATTTGCCGGTGAAATCTCGGCTTGCCAGAAGCACAAGGAGGCCAAATATGCATAAGCCGGAGCATATCCTGGATCTATTTCTATTGAATGTTCGATTAGCCTGATACTTTCTCCTGGAATCCCGCCTATCTGAAATGCGTGCAATCCTTTCAGATATACTTTGTAAGCCTCAGGGTTAATAGAACGGGAGGAACCCTTTAGAGTTTGCTGCTCAGCCGCCTGGACCTGAACCTCACGGGCAATAGCCAGCGCAAGGTCACTTTGCAGTGTAAGAATATCTCCGACATCTTTCTCAAACGTATCCGCCCACATATGCTGATCTGTCAATGCGTTAATCAACTGGGCTGTCACCCTCACTCGATTCCCCTCCTGTTGCACAGAGCCTTCTACTACTGCATCGACTCCCAGTTCACGGGCGATATCCGGAAGAGACTTTTTCACACCTTTATATTGCATAACAGAGGTAGTCGATATCACTTTTAGGGTTCTTATCTTGGCTAAATTGGTTATCAGCGCTTCAGTCACTCCATCTGCAAAATATTCCTGTTCTGGATCTTCAGAAAGATTATTTAGTGGTAAGACAGCGATCGAATCGATACTTGGAGCTTTGTGACCACCCAAGATAATAAAAGCAACTATTGTCATGGCAGCAACCATCGCAACAACAGCCGCTCCCCAAATCCAATGACGTTTTATGACATGCTTTAGACCTTTAAGGGGTTTGGCTTTTGCAATCAATGGCTTAAACCCTTCAGCTATTGCCCTTAGGTCTTCTAAAAGCTCACCTATGCTATGATAGCGGTCGGCAGGATTCTTCTCCAGCGTCTTCTCCACAACTCTTTCAAGCTCTGTTTTAATCTCCGGCTCAATTTTCCTCATCGACTGTGGAGACTCATGCACGATTGAATATACAAGTGAGGCCTCTTGTTCTCCCCCAAAAGGAAGCTGACCAGTCAGCATCTCATACAACACGACTCCCACTGACCAAACGTCAGTTCTTTGATCAACCTCCTCACCCTTTGCTTGCTCAGGAGACATGTAGGCCAAAGTGCCTATCGCAGTTCCAGTCCTTGTCAGCTTGACCTGTCCACTCAACTTGGCCAATCCAAAATCGACGATTTTTACTATACCATCCTTGGTAATCATAATGTTTCCAGGTTTTATGTCGCGGTGGACAATGCTCTTCCTATGCGCCTTATCGAGCCCCTGAGCCACCTGGATGGCGATATCCAAGACTTCCTCTTGTTCTAGTGGCCCCCTTTTGATTCTCTCCCTGAGACTCTCCCCCTCATAACAAGGCATGGAAATAAAGACCTGGCCATCCTCTGTCTCATCAATCTCAAAAATGGCACAGATGTTAGGATGGTCCAGACTCGAGGCGGCCTTTGCTTCCTGGATGAATCTTTCGCGGGCTTTAGCATCCTGGGTCGCTGCAGAAGGCAAAAACTTCAAGGCAACAGTCCTCTCCAACCTAGTATCTTCAGCCTTGTAGACAACCCCCATCCCCCCTTCGCCAAGCTTTTCAATAATCCTGTATTTTCCGGCTATGGTACTCCCCTTGGCAATCGGAGTCACCAATGTCTTTGTCACAGAAATGGAAACACCGTCTGCAGTTCTTAGAGAAGTTGCGCATCTGCCACAATAAAGCGTATATTCAGGATTCTCATGCTGACATTTGGGGCATTTGATACCCATTGCTATTCCCTAATATTCCCTATCCTGTCGATGAAAGTATATGCAGGAAACAGAAAGGTGTCAAATTGAAATGAAACTGTGAGATAGAATATTTATGATGAATATTATTTCTTCAAACAAGCCAGCCTTAAAAACATATTTCTATGATAAATTGATATATTCAGAACTGGGCCTCGGCTTTTTCGTAAAGTGCGATAAACCCAGGGTCAGAGCGGTACTTATCGAAATAATGCCAGCAGAAAAAAGGAATGAGGTGCCCAAACGGATTTGCCTCACAAAATTTTGTTAGAGATGCAAGCGCCTTTTCTTTCTCCCCCAAAACGGCGAAGTATGCGGCATCCCATATATCATAATTTTGAGTAGGCTTAAATTTCTGCATATATTCATCGAGAGATTTTTTATCTTTCTCCGCTTCCTCTCTGTTCCCTCGTGAAGCTTCGATTATAGTGATAGAAAAGAGGTATTGATCAGGCATTGTATACTCAAAACGTTTGGCCATATCGAGGGCCTTTTCATATTGGCCAATTGCCAGATATGTGAAGACGATCCATCCTTGGGAAGCAAGGTAATCGGGACTGAGATCAAGGGCCTTAAGATGAGCGTTTAATGAATCTTCGTATCTATGCAGTAAATAAAAAAGATAACCTAATATCCAATACCCTTCGGGATCCAAAGGATCAATTTCTGTTAGGAGCTTCATTTCAGAGACAGCAACGTCCATCTGTCCCCTAGCTGTCAGGTAGTCAAGACGGTCTTTAAGAATGGCTGGATTTCTTGGACTCAGCTGAAAAGCACGTTGATAATCGACTTCAGCTCCTGGAGCATCATTTTCATGGAAAAATTTCAGTATAGCACGAACAGAGAAGGCTTCTCCGATTTCACTATCGAGGGCAAAGGCCTTGTTCAAGGCTTCTTTTGATTTGTTATAAGCCTCTTCCTCGGACCAAATCCCATAAGCGTTATAGAGCGATGCATACCATCTTGCTAGGGCTGTATAAGCCATAGCATATTCCGGATCTTTCTGCGTGGCCTCAATATAAACAGGTATCGCTTTGAGAATATCTTCGCTGTGACCTCGTCGGGTGATATAATTAGCCTTGAGATAAAGGTCATAGGCTTCCTGATTATTTGTGTATCGTTTTTCAAGCCTTTCTTTCTCCTGACCTGGGAGTTCGACATTCATTCTGCTTATCGTCGTTAAGACGATCTTGTCCTGTATATCGAATATCTCACTTATATCTCCATCGAACTTCTCGGACCAGTCAGGAGCGCCTGTGGCTGAATCGACAAGTTGTACCATGATCCGCAAGCGATCCTCGATTTTTTGAAGGCTTCCTGTTAGGAGCTTGTCTGCGTTCAGTTTCCTTCCAGCTTCCCGCGGGTCATCCTGGGCTGTAAACTGGAATGAGGAATGCCTGCCCCGGACCTGGAAGCTGTTCACATTGGCCAGTGAGTTGAGAATCGTTTCAGCGATTCCTTCGCACCAGGCCCCTTGGTCTTTTTCAGGCGAGAGGTCAGTGAAAGGAAGGACAGCAATAGAGTTTTTTACAGAGGCAGCTGAGGGTGCTTTTTTGCTCGGACCTTTTAAAAGAAAGATGGATGCAACCACTGCCACTACTATGAGAACGAGAACCGGAATAAGGAGTTTTTTTGGCGTGAATTTTACCGTGATCTCTTTGGAAGTAAAGAGTTTTTTTTCGGGGAGGATCCTACCAGCCGACGGCATTCGTTGTTCGATTTTTTCGAGCTCTATCTGAAGCTCGGCCGCGCTTTGATATCTTTTTTCTCTATCCTTCTCCAGGCAGAGCAAAATAAGGTGGTCGAGCTCCACAGGGATCTGAGCATTGATTCTTTTCGGATTTAAAGGAGACTCATACTTGTGCTTATGAGCGATGCTCAGAGGCGTCTCGCCTTCAAATGGAGGATGGCCGGTGACCATCTCATAAAGGATTATCCCCAGTGAATAGAGATCTGAGCGATGGTCTGCCGGTTTACCATCAATCTGCTCAGGACTCATGTATTCTGGGGTTCCGATAATCACGCCCTCTTTCGTCACTCCTTCTCCCCAGATGGATCGGGCAATTCCAAAATCCATGATTTTAGCATTCCCCTCCCTGTCAATCATGATATTTCCCGGTTTGAGATCCCGGTGCACTATGCCCAACTTGTGAGCCTCGGCAAGACCTTCGCAAACTTGTTTGGCGATAGATATGGCTGTGCCTGCTGTGAGCTGCTTTGTCCTTTTTATAAGACTTTTTAGGTCTTCACCCCGAACATACTCCATAGTGATATAAAGAGTTCCATCGTCTTCATTGAGATCGTGCATCCGGCAGACGTTCTTGTGGGTTATCTTCCGGGAAAACCTTATTTCGCTGCCGAAGCGTTCGACATTCTTTCTATTGCTGCCAATTTCAGTCTTTAAAAGCTTTAGGGCCACATCTTCTTTGATCTTTTTATCAAACACTCGATAGACTCTGCCCATGCCCCCAGCACCCAGCTCTTCGATGATCTCGTACCTATTGGCAAATGTAGTTCCTCGAGTCAACTCTTCTTTGGGCGTTTCCAGAGTAGCTGTGACTACAATTCCCTCAGAAGAAATTAGCTTTATCCCACAGTCTGCACAGAAAGTTGATGTATCTGGATTCTCATGCTGACATTTAGGGCATTTGATACCCATTTCTATTCCCTAATATTCCCTATCTTGTCGATGAAAGTATATGCATGAACAGGAGAGGTGTCAAATTGAAATGAAACTGTGTGATAGAATATTAATGAGGATTATTATTTCTGAAGTCTAGCTAGCCTTTCCTTGGCATCTTCCACCTCAGCTATGCCACGATCAGCGTCTTTCCAGAGGTCGAGGAATCTGTTGTATCTTTCTATGGCTCCGTTCTTGTCGCCCAAAAGCTCTAGAATCACCCCCAGTTTGTAATGACTCTTGGCAAAAACCAATGCCCCGGCACTATAGCCCGAAAGACTACCCCGTCTGGAAGAGAGAATATTCTCATATGTTTTTTTGGCCTCTAACAGTTGTCCCGCCTGCTTGTAAGCTTGCCCAAGATAATCAAGGAATTCTGAGCGAAGATTAAAATAAATCCCATCATTGATAGACTCCAGAGAAAGGGCTTTCTGAAGATGGTCCTGTGCACTGACAAAATCCTTCTTTTGAAGCGATATCGCCCCAAGCAAGGCTTCCAGATATCTAAACCTCTTTTTTGCCAGCCCGCCTTCAACCCTCCGAAGGAGCTCTTGGGCAGTCTGCTCGGCTTCTTTGAATTGACCCACCTTGGCCTGAATGACTCCCCGGCGGTAAAGAGCTATACACTCCAGCTTGCCAAGCCCGACCTCTTCCGCTTTCTGCAAACCCATCTCGCAGGCAGAGAATGCCCCGGAAAAATCGCCAGATCCTTCAAGCAAACCAGAGAAGTCGCAAAAAATATGGGCTAGCTCCATCAGATCGAGTTCATCTTGCCATTTGATAATCTCGGAATCATACCTTGTTCCGGCCTCCTTGATTTTGCCCTGAAGCACAAGCGACATACTACGATAACCGACGCAGCCCGCAGGCTGTGAGGATTCCATCTTCTGAATTAGCTCCTCTACAGAAACGAAATCTTCTATGCACAGTAGATAAAAATATTTAAAAAAACTGGAGGACTCCGGAGCCTGCAAAAAAGCCTTTTCTATTTCCGCTCCAGCCTTTTCGTAATTTTCCTCTATACAGTAGACCATTCCCAGATTGCCATGGATAAATGCGTTGTTGCCAAACGTGCTGAGATATTCCTCATAAACCTCCCTGGCCTTTTCAGTCTGTCCTTTGGAAAGGTAACTCCAGGCCAACATCTGATAAACTACTATGGAGTCATCTTTATATCTTCTGAGTACTTCATACTGCTTGATGGCTTCATCCCATTCATCCATCATCCAATAAAGAAAGGCAAGGTCCCCGCTGGCCCTTAGGTCCCAGGGATAGATCGCAATCAGTTTGGAAAAGGAATCGATAGCCTTATCCCATGTCTTTTCGGAGGTTCGTTGGAAGTACTCCGCCTCGATGAGCAGACGCTCCCGTTCAGAGACTCTTTCCCTTGAATCAAAAGCCTTTTGAAGGCTAAGGCGGCATTCTTTCCAATCCGTGAGCCAAAACGTAAGGCCCATCCAAAGATAAGCCATTGCAAATTGCGGATCAATGGCCACGGCTTTCTTGAAAAAAGAAATTGCCTTATTGAAATCGCCTGCATTGTAAAGTTGCTGGCCCTGGACATAATATTTGAAGGCCTCGATGGAAGTCGTCGTGACATCCCCGATTTTCTTGGAGAGCTCCCCAGTCGCTTGCTGCGCCGTCAATCCCAAACCTGTCTTCAAACGCTCCGCTAAGCTGTCCACCAAGGCAAATAGACTCCCTTCACCTATCCCATCTGCGCTTTCAGATAAGATGATCTCCATCGTGGAAGCGTTCTGAAGTGTAAGATCAATCCTGAATTTTTCCCCAGCTCTGGAAAGGTTCCCCCGAACGATATGGCTGGCCATGCTACCTGAAGCGATCTTTTTTAGGTCTTCCTGAGTGAGGTTGTCTTGTTTTAGAAGGTTTAATCTCTTAAGAATGCTGTAGATTTGACTCTGGTCTAGTACACGAATCTGTTGGGACAGAGATAGCTTCGTCATTAAAGACAGGCTTAGCCCCTCTCTCCATATGTCGTAATCCCTCTCTCCGGTGTTATTCCTGAAATAGAGAATAGCCACAGAGGGCTGGCCAGTCATAGGTATTGGAGAGAGGGATTCCTTTTGAACAACGAATTTAAGAAGGCCGATAACGACAGCAATAAGGACGGTCATTCCTATGGCCGGGATGGTGTACTTTCTCAGTCGAGTTATGTTTGCTGCAAAAGCCTTTCTCCTAGGTTTGATCTTGGTTCCGAGGGGAAGGCCTTCCTCTATATTACGGAGGTCAGCAAGAAGGTCTACGGCTGTCTGATATCGCCTCTCCTTTTCCTTCTCCATACACGCTAGGATCAAACGGGCTAAATCATCGGAAAGCTGAGAGTTAAGCTTCCTGGGGTCTTGGGGCAACTGGGTCTTGTGCTTTAAGGCAACACTGAACGCAGTATCTCCTTTGAAAGGTACACTCCCCGTGACCATCTCATACAGGATGACTCCTAATGTATAAATGTCCGATCTTTGATCCGCTTTTTCTCCTTCTGCCTGCTCTGGAGATATGTAGTCTGGGGTTCCTATGATCACTCCTGTCTGGGTCACTCCAGGAGCCTCAACAGAGCGTGCAATCCCAAAATCCATGATCTTCGCTCTTCCTTTTTCATCGATCATAATATTTTGGGGCTTCAAATCCCTGTGGACCACACCCAATTCATGAGCCTCTGATAATCCTTCACACACCTGCTGGGCAATGCCAATAGCCTCCTCTGTGGATAGATTTCCTTTCTTCCTGATCAAACTCTTGAGGTCCTCACCTTCCACATACTCCATGGTGATGAAGTATTTCTCATCCTCTCTGCCTATGTCATACATACGGCAGACGTTCTTGTGGGATACTTTCCGGGCAATCTTCAGCTCATTCCGAAATCGTTCGATGGTATTCTCATCCGAGGCTATCTCAGACTTGATCAGCTTTAAGGCAACCTCTTCGACTATCTCTATATCATGTACTCTATAGACTCTCCCCATTCCCCCTTTTCCAAGTTCTTCAATGATTTTGTATCTGTTTGCAAGAGTGGAACCTGGATCTAATTGCTCAACTTGCGTTTCTAAGGTTTTGGTAACAGAAATATCCTCAGGATGTTCTAAAGGTATGCCGCACTTGCCACAATAAAGCGTATCATCAGGATTTTCATGCTGACATTTCGGGCACTTGATACCCATTGCTATTCCCTAATGTTCCCTTTCTCGTCGGGGTAAGTATATAAAGGAATCATGAAGGAGTCAAATGGATGGATGCAGCAACCAACCCTTTCAAGGTGAAGCTATTTGAGTGAGCTATACATTTTAAATTTATTGACACCAGCGGAAAAAAGATTTACATAAGAATTAAACTGCAAAAAAGGTTAGATCCAAATGATTTTAGAGCAACATCAATAACTTAGCTGCTATATACCTTTAATTATTTTTTGAATAATTAAGGAGGTCAAATGAAAGCTGGGGAACTTTTAGAAAAATTTGGCATTATAGCTATCCTCATTCTCTCCATGGCGGTTGGTCCATCTTTCGGACAAATCCTTACTGGAAAGATAATCGGCCAGGTATCAGATGATGAAGGCTCCTTCCTTCCTGGTGTAACTGTCGAGGTTTCAAGCCCTGAATTGATAGGTGGGATTTATTCTGATTCAACATCTGATAAGGGGACGTACAGGTTCGTCAATTTGCCTCCTGGAGTTTATAAACTCGTCTTTAAGCTCGAAGGCTTCCAGACAATCGAGAGGTTGAACCTCAGAGTGACAGTTGGTGGGACTATAACTGAGGATATCATTATGTATCCCTCAACCATGGAGGAATCTATTACAGTTACAGCTGAGACTCCTATCGTGGATGTCAAAAAATCAAGCATCTCAACTATTATAGATGGGGATGCGATTGAAAAGCTTCCTTCTGGCCGCCATTCCTTTTTTGATATCATCAAGCAGGTTCCAGGTGTGATTCAGGGGGGACAAGAATTTTATAGCCGATTGGTTGGGTATGGTTCGAACTGGGAATCCAGCATGTATCAGCTGGATGGTGTGGATATGAGCAATCCTGAGATTGGTTCAGCATGGCTATATATTAATCCTGAGGTCTTTGCTGAAGTGGAAATCCTAGGGATCGGGGCTCCCGCCGAATATGGCCAGTTCACTGGGGCTGTGGTCAACATTATTACCAAATCAGGAGGGAATAGATTTGAAGGGAGCCTTAACTATTATGGTCAATTCCAAAAACTAACAAGCGATAACAATCCCCGAGATCCAAAAGAATATTTCTCCTACAACCGGGATAAATTCTATGACGCTTCATTTAGTTTAGGAGGTCCCCTGATCAAAGATAGACTGTGGTTTTTCGGTTCTTACCAAAGATATGAAGATTCTTTTTCGCCCTGGCTCTCAGATCCTGAATATCCAAGGAATACCAACGGCCATAAAGCATTTTTCAAAATGTCTTCTTCACTCGCCAAAGATCATAGGCTTATTGCTTCCTTCTATTATGAAATCTTCAACTATTTCTATAACGCCGATCCCTATAACCTTCCAGAAACCGTATGTGCTGAAAGGGGTTATACGCCAACCTGGAATCTTCTTTATAGCTGGTTCATCAATAGTAGTTCCATATTAGAGGTTAAATACTCAGGCTTCTGGACCGACGATGACTTTTTGCCTTCTCTCGGAGGGAACATCAATAATCCGGTTATCTATGATGGATACACAGGAATAACCTCTGGTGCACCCTGGTGGCCCTGGATATATGTGGCAACAAGACACCAGGCCAATGTCAGTTTTACCCATTTTGCAGAAGACTTCCTAGGCGGTGATCATGATTTCAAGGTCGGGGTGCAGTACAACAGGGGCACATCAGAGGCACACGGAGGATACTCAGGAGGTAGACGCTATTACAACTATGCAGGCTCCCCTATTTACATGTACGAACAGGATGTCTTCTCCTATGGAGGAGTCGTCAACGCCATAGGAGCTTTTATAGATGATTCCTGGAAAATTGGAGATCGAGTGACGGTCAACATGGGATTGAGGTTTGATCACAGCAACGGCCACATTCCTTCTTATCCTGTTTATGAGGAGTGGAGGGAAACATCGGGGAAAACGCCTCGGCTTGATGAGTTGATCACGTGGAATTCGATATCTCCTCGAATAGGGCTTGCCTTTCAACTCACATCGGATCAAAAAACCTTGCTTAGGGCTTCTTTCGGCCGTTATTATGACGCACTCCATATTGCTAATTGGGAGTATCCTGGGCCTGGAGTGACTGATTGGTTTATGTACAAATGGGATCAAGAGAATCAGGAGTATGTTTTGTGGGATATGGTCCCTGGAAAGATGGGATACGCCATAGACCCCAATCTAAAAAATCCTTATGCTGACCAATATTCCTTGGGAATCGAAAGAGAATTTCTCCCCAACTTTTCTATAAGCGCCACTTTTATTTATAAAACCGAGAAAAACCTAATCGGATTTGAAGACAGGGGAGCTGATTATGAGAAAACAGATATGGTATCTCCCGACAATGGAAAAACCTACAGTGTGTGGAATCAAATTAGCGATTTAGGAACTAATGACTATTGGCTTACCAACCCATCGCGATTTGGTGAGACATTTGGACAAGTATACAAGAGTTTTCAATTTGAAATTAAGAAAAGGTATGCTCATAACTGGCAACTCAGTGCATCTTTGGTTTGGTCGAAAGCTGATGGATTGAATATGTCTGCCCATTCTATTTATCAGCAAGCAATGACTTGGTATGTGGGAGGGTTTGGCAAGGACCCGAATGATTTAATCAACGCCAAGGGATTCATGAACAATGATCGCACCTGGATCTTCAAACTTTCAGCCAGCTATTCTTTTCCATGGGGAATAATGGCCAGCACCAATTTTATCTACCAAACCGGGGTGCCCATTCCTGCTTTTCTACGAGTCTATCCGAACCAAGGTGTAAGACAAATCCTTGCTGAACCTCGAGGCAATGAGCGCTTTAAACCATGGACTTTGTTCGATTTGAGATTACAGAAAACATTCATTGTCTATAAGACATGGAAGATTTATGCTTTTGTTGATGTGTTCAATGTCTTCGATTCAAATACTGTGTTGGGATATGCCTCTTATAACACTTGGTCTGAGTCCTACCGAGAACCGAATTCTATCTTTTATCCCAGGCGGCTGCAAATCGGACTCAGGCTGGAATTCTAAATAGTTTTGTCAGCGCACTCCAAAAAAAGAATTAACAGCATGTCTATAACCAATATATCTCAATAATTGAGGCAGGTTATTTTTAATCGGGTGTCTGAACTTCAGGAAATCCCATTTTCTTCACTAGTTCTTCGAAACGAGGATCGCTGTGAAGGTCGAAGAAATCTGGATAAGTTTTGATATTCATCAGCATTCCCATATGATTTTCATAAGCTTGGTTTAAAAATTCAAAAGCTTTTTCTTTGTCTCCAAGAGCAGTATAGAAAATTGCCATATCAAATGAAGGATCTATATTTTTTTCGGCAAATCTTGACTTCACCTTCTCCATTGCTGCATAAGCTTCATCTATTCTCCCTAAGTGAGCGTAGATCTTGGGCATCTCTAGCAAACTCGACTCATAATAGTCTGGGATAGCCAACAGCTCTTCATGTAAAGAAAGGGCCTCTTCGTACATTCCTTTTAAATGGTAGGCGATAGCGAGCCAGTATTTGTTGAATGGAGCGGGATCTCTTTTATAGACTTCTTTGGCTTCCTCAAGCCCTTTATCATAGCGACCTGCCCACATATATAGAGAGACAAGTAGCCAGGACTCTTCAGGCCATCTCTCTTGAAAATGTTTACATCTATCGATCCCCTCATCAAACCTCCCCATCACTCTCAAAAATATAATATAATTCATTTGAACATCTTTATTTCCCGGCTCGAGCTCAAGGGATCTCTTAAATTCCTGCTCAGCACCCTGAAAATCCCAATCCAATATGTATTTGAGCCAGGCCAGGTTTGAGTGAGCGAAAGCAAGATTTTCATCCAGCTCAAGAGCTTTCAGGATAGCCTCCTTAGCCTTTGGGTAGGCCTCCTTTTCGGCAATGTGCGCGCTAATTCCCAGACCCCAGTACATCCATCCTAGAGAGGCATAAGCTAAAGCGAAATCAGGATCTTTGATGATCGCTCTATTAATATAATCAAAAGCTTCATCAAAAGAGAAAACTTGGTATGCATTGTATCCCTTCATGTAGAGGTCATAGGCTTCAGGATCGACTTTGTGGGCAGCGGCTAGAAGGGCTTTTTCCTCAGGAGTTAAAATAACCTTAATGCCGTTGATAATGGCTTGAGAGAGGTCACTCTGCAGGAAAAAGATATCAGAGGCTTCCCGTTCAAAAGTCTCCGACCATATCTGTCTGTCATGAGCAGGATCGATAAGGAATGCATTTATGCGGACTTTGTTTTCCGATCTGAGCACAGATCCTTGGACAAGGGCTTTGACATTTAGCTCTCTTGCGATCTCTTTCGGTGATTTTTCCGTTTTTTTGTACTGCTTGACTGATTGGGGCGGAATTACACGAAGAGCTGAAACTTTATACAGATCGGATGTCAGCTGGTCAGTAAGGGAATCGACAAAATATTCCTGTTCCGGATCACCTGAATAATTGATGAGAGGGAGCACAGCGATCGAATCTAGCGCTTCACTCCGGCTGGGGAAAATTGTAAAGATGCCAGCAATGGAAAGAGCCAACAGAGCAATAATGCCAGCATAAAAATAAGGCTTTCTGATCCCCAGTAATCGTCCTCGGAATAGTCTCCCCTTAGCTCTTAAAGGCTTAAGCCCCTCGGCTATTGCCTTTATGTCTTCTAAAAGCTCACCCATGCTCTGATACCGGTCGGCAGGATTTTTCTCCAGTGCCTTCCCCACCACACTCTCAAGCTCCGGCTTGATTTTCGGCTCAATCTTTCTCATCGATTGTGGAGACTCGTAGACGATTGAATATACAAGTGAGCCCTCATGTTCTCCCCCGAAAGGAAGCTGCCCTGTCAACATCTCATACAACACGACTCCCACAGACCAAATGTCAGTCCTGTGATCGACCTCCTCACCACTTGCCTGTTCTGGAGACATATAGGCCAAAGTGCCTATAGCCGTCCCTGTTCGGGTCAACTTAGCCTGTCCGCTCAACTTAGCCAAGCCAAAATCGACGATCTTCACCACTTCATCCTGAGTAATCATGATATTGCCAGGCTTTATATCGCGGTGAACTATGCCTTGCTTATGTGCCTTATCGAGCCCCTGAGCCACCTGGATGGCGACATCCAAGGCTTTTTCTCGTTCCGTTGGACCCTGTAAGATTCTCTCTTTGAGGCTCTCTCCTTCATAACAAGGCATGGCTATAAACACCTGGCCATCCTCAGTCTCGTCTATTTCATGGATAGTGCATATGTTGGGATGATCCAGACTTGATGCGGCTTTGGCTTCCTGGATAAACCTTTCCCGGGCTTTAGCATCCTGGGTCAAAGTAGATGGTAAAAATTTCAGAACAACAGTCCGCTCCAGCCTCACATCTTCAGCCCTGTAAACAACACCCATCCCCCCTTCGCCTAGCTTGTCGATTATCCTGTATTTCCCGGCTAGGATGCTCCCTTCCGGAACAGGCGACACGATGGTCTTTGTCACAGAAACGGAAACACCATCTGCAGTTCTTAGAGAAGTTGCGCATCTGCCACAATAAAGCGCATCGTCAGGATTCATATGCTGACATTTCGGGCACTTCATTCCCATTGCTTTCCCTAGCTTTTTCTTTTCCCTATCCAGATGAGAAAAGTATATTGTGGAACCTGGTAGGAGTCAATAGTCAAAAGGCGGGACATTTCTATCGAGAAGGATTATTTGATGTAGCCGAGAGCCTTGAGCTTTTTCAGTTCTTCCTCGGTCAGCTTTGAGCGTTGCCTGTAATATTTCTTGCTGTATTCGATGAAGTCCAGGACATCCTTCTTGAATTTTTCGAGGAACTGCGTCATCTCTGCAAACTTTCGGTCAGGATTTTTATAAATATTATGGAGTTCAAAATGATCGTCCTCGAGGTTGTAGGCTTCGAATTCGTCATCTAAGATCAATTTATAGCTATCTTTGAGAAGGCCGTATTTTATGGGTTTGACCTTCAGGCTGAAATTCATATCCGTTTCACGATGGACGGCCCCCTTGTAGGCTTCGAAATAAAGCACTCTTTCCTTCATGCCAGGACCGAATAGATTCTCCCCTTCCATTTCCTCGGGAATTTCTTTCCCAAGCAGCTCCAGCACAGTGGGGGCAATATCCAGCAAAGAGACGACATCGTTCATCTCCGTATTCCTATCGCAATTACCGGGCAGCTTCAAGATGAGAGGGACTTGGAGGCTGGAGTTGTAAAGCTTCCGGCCATGACCGTAATAATCGTGTTCCCCGAGGCTCTCTCCATGGTCGGCCATAAAGATGATCAAAGAATCCTCATAGAGGCCGTATTCCTTTATTTTTCGAAGGAGCTCTCCGATATAAAAATCGACAAATCCGATTTCCGTATCGTACTTTTTGATCTTTTTTTGATGACTCCCTTCCGGATAAATCTCGGGAATGACCTCATCATAATCATGGTCGAATTCTTCATGATAAACATAGGGCTCATGCGGCTCTGTATAATGTACCCAGAGGAAAAATCTTTTTTCTTTATTCTTATACAGCCATTTGATCGCTTCTTTATTGACTGCGGGAGCCTCCCCTTCTTTGTCAAAAATCCCAAACCATCTTCTTTTGTTAAGAACCTCTGTGTAGGTGTCGAACCCTCTATCCAGATGGGTCAATTTTTTATTGAGCGTCCAGTTGGAGATGAATGCGCCGGAATAGTACCCATGATTTTTTAAAAATTCGGGCAGTGTATTCGTTCGGTTGAAGATGGACATCCCATTTCGTTTGGCTCCGTGCTTGTGCGGAGGAAGAGAAGTGAGCATGGAAGAAAAGGCTGGCGTCGTCAGTGGAGAAGGTGTATAGCAATGATTGAACTTCACGCCGTCCAGAGCGAATCGGTCGATATTCGGGCTCGTATTTCTCGGGTATCCATAGCTGCCCAGATGATCCTTCCGCAGTGTGTCGACGGCGATAATGATGACATTCTGCGCGCAGAGGAGGGAAGAAAAAAAGCAGATTGACAAAAGAGTGCCCGTGATCCTGAAACATCGATTAGCTGACATTTTTTATCAGGATATCACACGGAGAGCTTCTGGTCAAAAACATCGCTCATGCTATAAGCATCCTTTTTTCCGTGACAGATTTTTTCGAAGTCAGGCAGGCTGATTCCTCAGCCCGCTAATTTTCCCCATCCCCCTCTTTCTTCTGCGGCGCGAGAGGGGGCTTACTTGACTCGCGAATAATGCAGGTTTATAAAGAGAAAACAAGAGAAACCATCGTTATGAGATTCAGCCCAAAACAGCAGATGGCTAAAGCCATGAACTTGGAAGTGCCAGACAGGGTTCCGGTGATGTGTCAGATGAGCATAGGGCATATGCTCCTTCAGACAGGGGTCTCCCCTTCCGAGTTCTGGTTTTCGGCAGAGCTCTTTGCCGAAGGACTTATCCGTCTTCGAGAGATCTATACATTCGACGGAATTCTGATCAGCCTGCATGGTCATTCTCCGGATTGGGCAAAAAATATCAAAAAGTCTAAAAAGGAAGAAGGCCAGGAGGTCATCATCTGGAAGAACGGCGACCGGACCGAATTTCCCAGAGATGATCTTCCCCGTCATTATCCCTGCCAACCTCCCCCTGCCCGGCCTCTCTCAGGTATCGATCCGCAAAAGATCTCCATAGATGTGGACTACATCCCCGTATCCCAGGGATTGAAATTTCATTTGGATCCGGACCACAAATACGATATCTTCCGGATCATTCATGAAAGAATCGGAACAGATTATTCCATACACGGTGAGGTCACCTCGCCTTTCGATTATTTCTTGGACCTTTTCGGGTTCAAACAAGCGCTGATCTATCTTATGGAAGACTCCGCTAAGTGCCAGGAAATCTTGCAGCGCTACACGGACGGGATAAAAAAGATCGCTCTCGAACAGACTGAACAGGGTGTGGATGCCATCAAGATCTCCTCCCCTTTTGCCGGGTCTGGGTTTATCTCACCGGCCTTTTACCGCCGCTTTGTCCTTCCTTATGAAAGCCAGATCGCCCAGGCTATCCGTTCTCGTGGCATTCATGTCTATCTCCACACCTGCGGAGCCATCAACGACCGCTTGGAAATGATGGCTGAGTGCGGTATCTCAGGACTTGAATGTCTGGATCCTCCTCCTTTAGGAGATGTCTTATTAGAGGAGGCTAAAAGGCGTGTGGGACACAAAGTCTTCATCAAGGGCAATATCGACCCGGTGAACGTCCTTCTTCAAGCCGACATCAAAACCGTCGAGCAGGATGCCATCAAGCGGGTTAGGATCGGCAGGCCCGGCGGCGGCTATATCCTGAGCACAGCCTGTTCTATTGCCCCTCACACCAAAAGGGAAAACATCCAAGTTCTAGCGCGTGCAGCTACTGAAGAAGGATGCTAACGGGAGTCCCCATTTTTATCGGTCAGGATCAACAGCCATCCCCTCCCCTTCTGGACAGGAATAGCATCTTCGATCCAGAAGGAATCAGAGGGTTGAAAATCCTGGATGGCGGGTGCAACGAGGCGGGCTTTTTCCTGATCCAGGTCCAGACTCTGCCAGTCGATCCGAAGATGGCAGCTCGCATCTTCCTCGGCCCAACTGGCTAGGGAAATGAGGGCCTTGTCCTTTTTGACATAGGCCGTGGCCAGGATGTCTTCATGGTCTGTCTTAATAGGACAGGTCGGGGACCAGTATCCGACCATTTCCGTCTCTTCCATCCCGAACTCATCCCAGAATTTCCACAAGGGCGCCGGATTACCCGACCAGGGAAGCCTGGCCGTCATGCCGTACAGCATGCCCCGCCAGGGATTGCCGCCTCCCTGCAGCATCTCTCCCATCAGGCCGAAAGGGATCCCTGACACTTCCACCAGCCAGAAATCGGGTGGAAAATCATAGTCGAAGTATTCCCCGAACCACAGGCGGTTGATGTAAGGGAAATGTTCGAGATACAGGTTGGCGCTGTTGGCGAATCCATCCCGCGGGTTGAACTGGTTGGCTGAATGGAGATCTATCAAGGCCCCTTCCTTACCTCTGTCCAGGATCTTCCGCAGACGCTTCATGACCGTCCGGTCAAAGGCTACATCGTCTATATAGAGGCCGTCGATTCCAACATTCTCCACCAGCCAGTTCAATCCCTCCAAGTAATAGTTGTGCCAGCGGGAAACGCCGCTGTTGATGATGGCTGCATCCTTTAATTCGGGCACGAACCATCCATTGATGTAGTTGCCTCCCAGATGCTCTTGAAGCCAGGAAAATCCGCCGCCCGGACCCGGGGCAAAAATCTCGTCCCCAAGGCTGCGCAGCGCAAAAAGCTCCGCAGCCCTGTTGGTGAGCTCCCGCACGGTGTAATAGATCTTTACCTTCAGCCCTCGGGCATGAGCCTCGTCGATGTACTGTTTCATCTCCAGGGGCCGGAGAAATGGATAGTTGATGTAGGGATTGATGGCATTGGCGTGGTGGATGTTTATGGTGTTGGCGCCTGTGGCAGCGATTTCCTCCACAGGCTTATACTGATGATAATATCGTGTGCTCCACTGCGCTTTTGTATCGAGTGTTTTGAAGGGAGTAATCAAAAGGGAAAAAATATAGTGGAGCTCTTCCCCTTTTTGGATGGTTCGCGCTCCGCTGTAAGCCCTTATTAAGAAAGCATCTGTCTCCGCCTCTAAAAAATCGCATCCTCCCTTTCCATCATTCCACCAGGAAAGAGGCATGATGAGCGGTTTGAGCTGATAGAAATTCGTGTTCAGGGGACGGGAATAACGCTCGTCCCTGAAGCTAGCCTGCAATCCGGCATTCACATCGCCTATCCAGATCGAATCCTGGTTATTTTGGGGATCCCACTTCCACTGGAATTGGTCGGGCCGTAACCCTCCCTTGAAGCCCATTCCCATCATATATTTGGCGGCGTCCTGACGAATAGGTATCTCGAGTCGAACATCATTGAGGTCAAGGTCTTCTTGAGCCGTTAGCTTGATATCGAATTCAGCATACCCATCGAACTCCATTCGAGCGGAACAGCGCATGACCAGAGGGCCTGCCGTGTTTCTGGATTCCCAGGAAACGACTCCTTCGGCTTGTTTGGTGATTTTGACACCTTCTTCAACCCAGGGGAGAATGGACTTTGCAGAATCTTCGATGATAAGTTTTATGGGTGAGGCTAAAATATCACGGCCTTTTGTCCCGACGCGGGTAACCTCCGGAGTGAAATAGCTCCGGATGCTCTGGGGAAGACCTGATTCGGCGATGGCCATTTCCCGGCCTAAGCAGCTCACCGTATGGCCGCCGTTAAATTTTACGGGAATAAAAGGAGGAACGATGCCGTCGTCCAGAGCAATCGTAGAATCCAGCCAACGCAGACGGGAGTGACGCCAGGGGTCGCTGTCCCCGGCATCCCCCCGAATTTCCTCTGTCACATTGAGCTGAACCATGACCCGGCTGCTTTCTCGGCCCTCGGGCATGATGGTCACATATCCCCTGTACTCTCCTGGAGGCGAATCGATGGGGATCTGGATTCCACACCAAAGAACCCCGATTTTTCCTTCTTCGAGCGAATAGACCTTATCGAAAGGCTTCCCGGTCCAATCGGTCCCCCCGGTGGTGAAACATTTGAAAGCTGAAGCCGGAATTAAGCCTTCTCTCTGAGTATTTTCAAGACCACTGAACTGGACGCCCAGGTCTGATATTTCCGAGCGGCAGGCAAAGACACCTATCTGATAGGCGAAGAATTCGCCGAGCGCCGCTGTCCCTTCGATGATATTGAAGGGGCCGCTGCGGATCCATCTTAGGGGCAAATCATCACTCATCCGGACCGGAAAAAATCGATCCTCTGGGAAGAGAAGATAGGAGGACTCAGGAAACCGCTCGAGCAAATCTTTGACTTCTTGGGCCGTGGCAATCACCTCCATCGGATAAAAGCTGTTGAGTGTGTCTATGGCCTGGATCTCGATGACCTGAGCCTGAGGGAAGTCTTCGGGTTTTATGGCGGAGAGATTATCGACCGAAAGTCCGAAGCGCGCGAGCCAGTCAGGATCGGCGGTTTGTTCGGGTTCGGGATAGATCACGGTGGGATAATTGCTGCGGCCTGTCATCTGGTTGGGAAGATGGTACAGGTAATACGTGCCGACCCCAGATGCTGGCTGGAACACGAAATTCCCGAATTCCCGGTTGATTTCTGCCCGGAAGAGATTCATGACCCGTTTTCCAGTCTGGGCATCGATGAGGATGGCCTCTTTTTTCTCGGGATAGAGGTCTCTTCGTCGCCAAGGGACATGAACCCAGATGGCATCGGCCTCTTCCTCGACCTGGATCACCACCCTGTGGTTACCGTATCGATCCTCATCCCACGATCCTATGCCATAACGAATATCCTGGAAACAGAGCAGAGGAGCCACCGTCATCATCACCAAGGCTGAAACTAAAAATCGGATCTTGAGGCTCATTGTTTTTCCCTCCCTTTTTTCGAAAATCAGAAACATCGCAAACATATCCAAAATCATGATGTAAAATCAGTCAGGTATTTGGCTTCCTCACCAGCTCAACTGACCTCATTAGCAAATTCTGCGATCGTGGCTTTTTTTTAAGTCAAGAATTGAATCTCTGCACACTTCCTGATTTTTCAAAGATCGGGCAATCCCCTGGCCTTTTTCAGCCTTTTCAGAAAATCCTTATACAGGAAGCTCCTTTCATCCAGTTCGCAGAGCTGTTTGAACATCTTTCGTGTGACGGTGAAACCCAAAGTGTCCGGCGGGATGTGCTGCCGCATGGCTATGTCTGTAGTACCGATCGAGGCCTGGGCAATGGTCAAATCCTTGAAAGGAAGAAGCTGCATGCATCCCGATCCGAAAGGGGCGATAACCGGGGGCAGATCCCCGGGGGCGCTGTGGTATTGAGCCCCGATGGCCAGAATGCTCAATTGATCGGGATTGACAAAAAAAGTGATGCTTTTGGCGTATGTCCACTGGCTTTCCTTGAGCGGACCGATCAAGATATGGGTGTGTGTGGATCGGTATGGCTTGCCGATGTCGATCCACTTCTCCATCAGTTCATGGGATGCTTTCAATCCTTCATCGTCAGCAAGAAATTTGATGAATTCCTTTCTCGATCGCATCTCCACCCCGCACATCCAGCGTCCGGCGCCTCCACATCCATAGTGTTCTTTGGTGATATAGAGGGTTTTTCCCTTAAGCCAGTCTTTGTAAAAGACAAACACGCAGTCTCCTGGATTGGGCTTCACGAGAGGCTCGAATGGAGTCGGGTCAGGCGCGTCGTAGAAACCGATGACGGGAATCTTGAGGTCGATCCTTCGGCAAAGATTTTCCGGGTTTGGCTGTATTTCTTTCATAACGAAAATTTATATCATTTAAGATTAATCCTGCAAGTTTTTTATAACAACGATCTAACATAGCTTGTTCACAAGTCAAGGCCAAAACCCAACACCTACCTATCCCACCCTTCCACCAAAGGATTAGCGATGGAGTGGCCCATGAAAATGAAACATACCGGTATTTATACGTCTATTTTTATAGGGATAGGTCGCAAATGTTTCTAGGGCATCGCTAATATCGGACTACAGGGATAGGGTGGTACCTTGAGGAGCGTCCCCATTATCTGATGATGGTACGGATTTTGCGGAGGAAATCCTCGGGGAGTCGGGCTTTTCTCATCAGTTCCCGTCCTTCTCTGCGCTGTCCAAAGTGGACAAGGGCCAGGCCGCCGAAGTATCGGTTTTCTCCACTGCCGGAAGGGTCTTCCATCGTTCGATCGTAGATGGCCTTCCTCATCTCTTCGGCTTTTTCCCTCTCCCCTAACCTCTCATAGCAATAAGCGATCAGGAAATCCTGCATTCTCTGGTCCGGCTCATAGGGCTTTCCTGTACCAAGGCTCTCAGGATAGGTCTTGGCTTTTGCCAGATGCTGAATCGCCTGATCGTAATTGCGCTCCTGGATGTTATCCAGGCCCAGATGCACCTGAGTGAGGACAAAGAGGCGATGGATGTCGCTCGCTCCCTCGTAGGGAAGAACGACCAGGCCATCGAGGATGCGGGCCGCTTCCTCATAGCGGTCATTGGCCATCAAGGAGCGGACCCTATCGACCTTGACGGCATCCTCCTCCGGAAACAGCTCGAATGCTTTTTGGGAGGAAGCCAACGCCTCCTCTGCTAATCCCTGCTGGATGTAAAAATCGGTCAGGGTGCTCCAGTTTTTCCATGATTTCTCGTCTATCTCGACCGCTTTCTCGAAGTCGGCCTGGGCCAGATTCAAATCGACGGACTTGTAAAAGTGCCCCCTGGCAAGATAAAAAGGCGCGTAGTCCGTATGATCTATGGAATCGAAAAGGCTTTGGGCTTCCCCGGTCCTCCCCTTGCTCCAAAGGATCAAGGCCAGGTAATATCTGGCCTTCCAATCGCTCGGAGCGGTCTGGGCGGCCCATTCAAACACCGGTATAGATTCTTCCCGAAATGGAAAAACCAGCCAGGGAGAAAGGTCTTGCGCCTTCTCCAGATGAATTTTGCTTTTCTTGGGATCTTCTTCACAGAGAAGATAGGCCAACCAGTAGGATGCCGTAGGAAAATCCGGGACAAATTCTAAAAGCTCCACGGCCTGATCCTGTAAATTCAGCTTCACATAATAGAGGGCGAGTTCGACATAGGTCTCATGGGAAAGCTCACTGCGGATCAGGGTGCGAAACTCGTCCAGGAGGACTTGGCTCGGGGATAGAAGATAGAGTTCATAACGGGCGAGGTGATTGAGGGGATCGATCTCTAGCACCTTTGCAAGTATCTCTTGAGCCTCGAAGGGCTCGTGTTCAAGACGGTGGATCACGGCCTTCAAGAGGAGAGCGTTGATGTTGGTCGTATTGAAAGACAGGGCCTTATTGACATAATCCAGAGCCAAATCATAGTCTTTTTCCAAAAAATAGATCTCGGCCATCTGAGAATAGGCGCTTGAGCTGTACTCCAGGGAGCGGGACGCCCAACCCAACGTCTCTTTGGCATCCAGGTTATTCCCTTGTCTTCGGGCTACGACCCCGTAGATATAGTTGGCTTCCGGATCATACATCTCATTGAGAAGGGCTCTGTGGGCATAGAATCGCGCTGTATCGTACTCCCCTCTCCGGCAGTAGATCTCGGCCACCCTGCACAAGGCCCTGGTGTGGAGAGGATCCTTTTCCAGGCATTTCAAATACTGCTCCAGTGCCGTGTAGTAGTTCCTTTCCTGTTCGGCACGTTTGGCAGAGAGAAAAATGCCCTCGGCCGTTGTCTCGTCGAATGGATGGAACCGGATGGGCCGGGTCAGATCGTTGGCCTCAGGATCGCTGGAGTAGGTCAATTTTTTTGTAATTTCGACTTCATAAGCTCGATTTTTATCAAGCTCGCCAGTATCCAGTGGGATATCTTTGGTGAAGGTCTGGGCTGTTTCCAGGTCGAGACGCTCTCTGTAAATTACTTTGTCTCCCTGTCTCAACACCAAATCGTCATTCAATTTTTGAAGCGGAAAAATGGAAACCTTGATAGAATTTTCCTCTTGAGCCACGTTCAGAACTCCCAACGGCGAGGCCTTGACCATAGGGCCGATATCTTTATAGGGAAACCAGATTTCCTTCCAGGTGTCGGCTGTGTAAGGAGCAAAAAGCCCATGATCGCTCTGGTTGAAGTATCGGCCGGCCTGGGGTTCGCTGTACTGGCCGTCTGTATCCGTGAGCAGGTCCTCCCAGATCATGCCCTGCCGTGAAAGGCCCCAGATCCAGATCTTGTGACCTGGGATATCCTCATACAGAGCCCAATGGCCGAATCCGAAGCGCAAATTATGCCAGTATGCGCCGAAAAAGTTTTCATACTCTCCCACTGTGAAATAGCTTTTGTAGGAGCCGAAGTCGTTGTTTTTATACCAGGATAGGTCACGCCCCTGCTCATCCACAGGCCAGGGGCTCAAAGGTACAGAGTAGTTGTGCCCGATGTGCTGGGTCCCTGGAAAGATATACTGGAGATCCTCTGTGGCCTTTACGGCCGCATTCATCCAGGAATAATAGGACTGGTGAAAGGGAGATGGGTTGTACCAGAAGGCCTTGGTCTCGAAATAAGCCTTGTCTCTAGGCAGGTGGATGGTTACGCTCCAGCGGGTTCGGGAGGGCAGGTCCAAGGCTCCAACCACACAGCTCACGCTCCTGTCTGGATTTTTCTGTATCAAATAGTCGACCGAAGTGGCAGTGGATGGGGTATGACCTACTATGCCGAAGTTGAACTCGATGCCTCCTGAAGTCCAGGGTCCTCGTAGGGCGATTTCTCGAAACTTCATCACATGGTTCTGGTAGATGAACTCATGGCCAGTTGATTTCTCAACAGCGCCCCAGACTTTTCCCCCCACCTCGGGAAGGACCGAGACTTCGATATAGGGGTTCTCCATACGGACGACTTTCCATTCCTTATCTACAGCAGCCTGGGTGAATTTATCAAAGAAAAAATAAGGGTAGAGACGTGCTCCTCTCCCCCATAAGCTGGAACGGGTAAGGATGGGCACGGGATCAGGTTCAGAAAAAGGATAAGTTTTGATCGTTTCAATGCTTTCTGTGATCGTCGTTGTTTTTGCCGGCTGGCATCCCGTCAACGCTATAGAGATCATCAGGATTAATAAAAGGATAGATAAAGTTCTCCACTTGATCCATTCCATGAAATTCTCCTCGCGTAAAAAATATAATTGGCTAACTCATAGTTATATAACTAAAGGTTGTTAATTAATAAAATTAATGACTACTAGTTTATAGCTAGGGGCATCGATATTATGCTCAATTGGAGACCGGGCTTATCAATCCCCTCCAATTTGAAGCATCTTGATCCTGAAAGTTGGAGCCGTAAATCCTCTGTTCAAGTCTAGATCATTGGCTACCATGTCGATGGAATCGAACATTTCAAAGGCTGTTCCGGCTATGGTCAGCCCTTTTACCGGAAAAGCGCTTTTTCCTTCTTCGATCCAAAAACCCGAAGCTCCTCCGCTGAAATTTCCATTGACAGGATTGATCCCGTATCCCGTAACACCTTTGAGGTAAAGTCCTGTCCTCGTTGCCTTGATGATTTCTTCTGGAGTCATCTCTCCTGCTTCCATATAAAAATTGTGAGCACCGATCCCGGGCAAGCTCTTGAATCCTCCCCGGGAGGCGTTTCCCGTGCTCTTCACTCCTGCTCTCTTGGCTACGATGGTGTTGTACATAAATCCTTTCAAAATTCCCTTTTCTACGATAATACGTTTTTGAGTCGGAACACCTTCTCCGTCAAAAGGCTTGCTCCTTAGGCTTCTGGGACGCGTTCCGTCATCAATGATAGTCACAAGCTCTGAGGCAATCTTCTGGTCGACTTTATCTCCCAGGAAACTGGCTCCCTGAAGAACACGCTCTCCGTCTATAGCATTCAATATCCCGCCCAAAATAGACCGTGCGACATCCGGATCAAAGATAACCGCTGCCTTTTGGGTCTTGACCATTCGTGGATCCAGCATTTCATAGGCATCCTTGGCCGCTTTCTGAGCGACCTCCTCAACAGGTTTCAGCTCGCTGAAAAACCGCCTTGAGCAGTATTCGCCTCCTGAAGATTTCTGGTCTCCCTTTTCGGCCACAACCGAAACGCCGAAGGAGCAGGCAGCTTCCTGGTAGGATTTGGACAGGCCATTAGAGTTGGCCAGATAGGTCTCTCCTTCGCCCTCTGAATAAGCTGCCCCTGCGCTTTTGGTTATCCTCGAGTCTTTCATGGCCGTTTTTTCCACAGCCATTGCCAATTCTATTTTCTTGTCCATGGATACCTGACTGATTTGGGGGTCATAAAGGCCAGAGACCTCGGTTATCCCTTTTTCATCGGGAAGAACATTGTTCTCATCGGCCGTGGTTTTTCCCGCAAATCCTATGGCACTTTCTATGGCACCGTTCAAAGAAGCATCTGAAAAATCGTTGCAACTGGCAAAGGCCATCCTTCCCCCGACAAATACTCTGAATCCCACTCCATGGGAGGCCGCTTCCTGCACGGTTTCGATCTCTCCGTTTCTGACCTCGATGCTCAGGTTGCGTCCATTTTCGAGATAAACCTCGGCCATATCCGCCCCTTTATCCAGGCTCCGTTTAACCAATTGTTCAGTTAATGCTTTGTAATCCATGTTGATCTCCTTTTTTCTGAAGAGCCTATCCTCTTCTGGCCCTGCTTCCTCCCACGTTGATGCCCCGGATCCTGACTGTTGGCTGGCCAGCCGAGACCTCGGCTGCCTGTCCTTTGCCGCAAATTCCAGGTCCGAATGCCAGGTCATCGCCAACCGCATCGATGTTGGAAATGATGTCCAGGCAATTGCCGATTAAAGTGGCTCCCCTGACCGGAACGGTCTTTTTTCCGTCCTCGATAAGATAGACTTCGCGGCAGGTAAAATTGAACACTCCCGTTGTCGGGTTAACACTTCCGCCGCTGAGACTCTGAACATAGATGCCGCTCTTGGTCGAGGCCAATATATCCTCGGGCTTATCCTTGCCTTTATCGATGTAGGTATTGGTCATCCGGGGAATGGGGATATAACGGAAGCTTTCGCGCCGGCCGTTTCCTGTGCGCTCCATTCCCAGTTGTTTGGCAGATAAAATATCCGACATATATTTTTCGAGCACACCCTCTCTGATCAGAACGTTCTTTTTCATCTGGGTGCCTTCATCGTCGAAATTCGTCGTTCCTCTGAAATTGGGCAAACTGCCATTATCCACCATGGTGAACACATCGCTGGCCACTTTCTGTCCCAATTTCCCCGTGAAAACGCCGATCTCTTTGGCAATACTATCTGCCTCGAGGGGATGACCGACGGCCTCATGCACAAGAACTCCTCCCCAGCCGTTTTGCATCACCACATCCATCTTCCCCGCCGGGCAGTCTTTCGCATCCAGCATGGCGATGGATTCACGGGCCGAGGTGGTGGCGACTTCCTCAGGAGAGGCCATATCGAACATTTCGAATCCAGAGTGCTTGCTCAACCTCTCCCGTCCCATATGTCTGGTGTTATTTCCAACACCCAGAGTCTGGACGATGAAAAACAGCAATGGCAGCTCATCGCTCAACAGCAATCCTTCGCTATTGGCTATGGTTCTCCCCCGAACTTCATCATAATAGCTGATCGAGGCCATTTTTATCCTCGGGTCATAATCCAACGCCGCTTGATTGGCCCTCTGCATGACTTCCAGACGCTTCGCATCAGCGACATCTCCCAGAGGGAGCTGGACCGTGATAAAGGATTCTCGGCTTTTCGGCTCGACAGCTACAGGAACGATGGTTTTAGACTCCTGTGCGACATAGGAAGCGGTTTCGGCTGCCTTCAATAAATTTTCCTCTGTGATTTCATCCGTGTAGGCAAACCCGGTCTTATCCCCGGAAATAACTCTCACACCTGCTCCTTGGTCGATACCGAATACCGCACTTTTGAACTTGCTCTCTTCCATAAGAATGCTACGGGAAATTCTATTTTCCACGTACACATCGGCGAATTCGCCTCCCCTCTCCAGGGCTTTGCGAATTGTCCGGTCAAAAACCTCGGAGCCCAATTCCAGCTTGGCGCTTACGGTCTCTGACTTTTTGCAGGAGAGAAGCTGCGTCATGAGAGCTGGTGTCGCCGCCAGAGCGATCCCTCCTTTCATGCTCATCTGGAGGAATTTCCGACGAGGAATATCTCTCACCAAAAAATCGTTGAATCTCTTCATGCTCGACCTCACATTTTAATTTAGATCTCCTGAATCGATGTCCAAATTAAGGGCAGATAAATCCAAGGGATAGATTGCCGCTGCCTTTAAATCGAAGATGCGTGTAATGGCCATGTCCCCTTGTGACTTGAATATCCTTATAAAGCCCATTTGAATGATTCAGGAAAAATGATGAAATGTCATTATATGACAGACAGATTTCTAAAGCAAAAAAAAACGAAGATTTCAGGACCGCTAAATAAGATTTTGTTCAGAAATTTCGCCCTGGCTTGAGGTTGAGCCATTCAAAGCTGAACCTGAGGGGACTAAACCAGGGCGCGTATCTCTTTTATTCGTCTCGCGACCAGACTTGCGTCATCTTGATGTTCTTTTTATCCAGCGTTATGCCCATGGCCCTGTCTAAAGCTGCCAGAGCCAGATTATAATCGATGGTGGCTCGGAGTTCCAGGCTGTGCGCATCGGCCAAATCTCTCTGGAGCAAAAGAACCTGGTAATTAGTGGTGAGCCCCACTTTGAGTTTTTTCTCTTCGGCTTCCAAGTTCTGCTGGGCTAGCTCTCTGGCGACCTTATAGGCCTGGACACGCTTATAACCTGTCTCCACGTTCCGCACCGCATCTCTTATTTCCAATAGAGCCTGCTGCTCTGTATTTCTCAGGTTCAACTCTGCCTGTTCCATATTGACTTTGGCTTGAGCGTATTGAGCCCGGGAAAAAACGGAAGTTATAGGAATAGATAAGGTTAAGCCAACCGCCCAGTTCTTGTATTTAAAATTAAAGGCGTCCCTCAAGGCATTCGAAGCTCCACCAGGAACAGTTCCAACGATAACCTCTGTGAGAGGATCATCATTCAGATAGAGAACCTGGTCACCGGATACTCCAGGGCTCCAATAAGATGCCTGCAAATCAAGAGTGGGGAGAAGCTGGTTTTTGGCCACACTCAGGTCCAAATCTCTGCTTTTAAGTTCGACCCGCCCAACCTGAAGGTCAGGCCGATACTGCTTCCCCATAGCCAGAGCTTCCTCGAGGCCGATTTCTCTCTTTTCATAGGAAGGAGTTTCACTGGGCACGATCTCGATCAATTCTATTTTTTCCTCTGCAGCAAGGTTCATGATCGTTTTCAAGCGGTCTTCGTTGCTTTTTATCATCACCTCAGCCTGGAGGATATCCGCTTCCCTTCTTGCAACTTCGGCCTGGGCGCTCAGGACTTCGATGGGTGCCATCATGCCGACTTCCACCTCTCTGGTATTTTTTTCCAGCAAATCCCGCGCCAGCTCCAAAGACCGCTGCAAGGCCTTGAGGTTTTCGACACTGTAGACAAGATTCCAGTAGGCTTCCTCCACGCTGTAAACGGTATCCAAAACGGCCTGCTTCAATCTGTTCTCCGATATCTCGGTGTTATTATTGGCTATGATGATTTCCCGACGGGTGACCTTAAAGCCGAAATTTTTCAAGATAGGCTGGGTAAAGGTAAAGGACAGTCGGCTTCCGTATCTAGGATTGATGGTCTGGAACCTCTGGGATGTATCGACAGAATAGGAAAAAAAGGAAATATCAAAGTTACCGCCGGTAGGGATAAGCTGGGTTAACTGAGCAGAATAATCGTAGTACTTCTGAATAACCTGATCAGCCGCATCGATCCAGGAATAGGAAGGAGTATTGGTTTCCTGCCTGTTATATCCGAAGGTCAAGCTGGGAAAAAAGATTTCATTGGCTCGAGCAGCCGTCAGGTCGGACAGTTGGGGATTCAAAACCTCAACTTTTAGACCAAGGTTATTCCTCAAGGCGCCCACGATACACTCTTGCAAAGACATGGGTTTTTCTGTCGGCTGCTGTCCCCAGAGCATAGGGGCAAGTGCGATAACAAGGACAAGATTGAGGAGTCTTTTCTTTTTGGTCATTTTATATCCTCCAATGGGAAAATTTCATTCATGCATTCATGGATTATCCACGATCCACCCATCGAGCAGATTGATGATCTTCTGACCATAGGCCGCATTTTTCTCCGAATGCGTCACCTGGATGATCGTGGTGCCGCTTTCATTCAGCTCCTTCAGCAGATCCATGACTTCCTCTCCTTCTTTGGTGTTCAGGTTTCCTGTAGGCTCATCGGCCAGTATAAGCTTGGGATTGATGATGATGGCCCGGGCCACAGCCACTTTCTGCTGCTGTCCTCCGGATAATTGACTGGGAAAAAGATCTTTTTTGGCCACCATGTGAAACCTGTCCAGCATATCGGCAATTTTTCCTTTCCTTTCTGATCCTTTGACCTTTTTATACAACAGAGGCGTTTCGAGGTTTTCATAGACGGTCAGGTCATCGATGAGGTGGTAGCTTTGAAACACGAAACCGATATGGTTTTTATGGAGGTCGGAAAGTTGCCGTTCGCTCATCCTGTGGACGGGCCTATCATAGAAAAAGTACTCCCCGCTCGAAGGCGTATCCAGCATCCCAAGGATGTGCAACAGGGTGGATTTACCTGCCCCCGAGGGCCCCATGATGGTCAAGAATTCTCCTTCCTTCACATCTACATTGATGTTGCGCAGAACAAAGGTTTTGACAAAACCTGTCGAATAATACTTGGTGATGTCTCTCATTTTGATCATGTCGTACTCCAATTAAAGAATTTTCTCTGCTATTTTACTTTGTATGGCTAATTTATTCTATTCATATCTTAGGGACTCTACAGGATAGGCGAAAGCGGCTTTTATGGCTTGGTAGCTCAACGTCAGGACAGCTACGCCGCCGCTCAAAACCGCAGATAGAAGAAATATCCAAATTTTCATATCTATCCTAAAGGCAAAATTCTGAAGCCAGCGATTCATGGCATAATAGGCCAGAGGCCATGCAATGAGATTGGCCAAAATCACCAATTTCAGAAAATCCACGGTCATCATGCGGGCTAGACCTGTGACGGAAGCCCCCAGAACCTTGCGAATCCCGATCTCTTTGGTACGCCGGGCGATAGCGAGTGCCGAAAGGCCAAAAAGCCCTAAACAGGAAATTATGATGGCAAAAATCGAAGCATAGCCCACGATGGAACTCCACCGCTCTTCAGCCATGTAGAATTTATGGAATTCTTCATCGAGGAAAGAATACATGAACGGTAAGTTGGGGGCGGCTTGCTTCCAGACTCTTTCCAATAGATTCAGGGTGCCCGGAATATCATTCGGGCCGATTTTTGCGTAGATAAATTCGAGCTGATTGCGCGGTTCGATATAGAATATCGCAGGTTTTATTTGGGAATGCATCGATTCGAAGTGGAAATTTTTGACGACTCCTACGACCGTCAATGGTTCTTTTCTTCCCATAAAGGTTCTTATCTGTCTGCCGGGGGCCGAATCCCAACCCATCTCCTTCACGAGTGATTCATTGACGATAACCGACTCTTGGGGGTCGGATGTGTATGTTTTCGAGAAATCTCTTCCCTCTATCACCTGAGCTCCGATCGTTTTTAAGAAATCGTAATCTATGAAAAAATAGTGCGCCATGGTCTTGGTGTTTTGGTCTCTAACCGCGCTGACAATATAGGTCCCATCACTTCCCAAAGCCATGCCCGACCCGGATACAGAGAGGATATTTTTATGAGAGACCAGTTCGTTTCTGAATCGATCCACAAGCTGAGTTCCCTTCGGGCTTCCTTGGGTGGAAATGACGACGACTTGTTCACCTTGGATTCCCAAATCTCTTTTTTTCATATACGTAAGTTGATGGCTCATGATGAGGGTGCTGACAACGAGAAAGACAGACAGAGCGAATTGAACGACGACCAGCCATCGGCTGAATGTACTTCTTCCTCCTATTCTGAGTTGGCTTCTCAATACATCGGCAGCGCGGAATCTGGAGAGAAAAAGAGCAGGATAACTTCCGGAAACGAGGCCGACAACGAACATCAAGCCAATGATAGAGGCCACGGTCGCCCAATGGGAAAAATAGCCGATCGCAAGTTTCTTGCCCACAAAATTATTGAATGCGGGAAGGAACAATTCGGCGAAAGCGATTCCCATGCAGAGAGAGAGAAAGCTGAAAAAAATGGATTCGCCGAAAAACTGACGCATCAAATTTTTCCGCCCAGCCCCCAGGACCTTCCGCATGCCGATCTCTCTGAGCCGCGTCGTGTATCTAGCGATAGCAAGGTTCATGTAGTTGATAGCAGCGATGACGAGAATAAGGAGGGCGATGCCACTCAAGATATAGGAATAAAGCGGGTTGCTGCTGGCCATATAAGCAGAACGGCCTTCTGTACTCAGATAGATTTTTTGAAGGGGCTGCAGTTCGATTTGGAAAGCGGAAAAATCACCTCCCGCATATTTTTCGATAACCTCACCGAGATGCTTCCGGACGAAAGAAGAAAACTTATTTTCGAGTTCGATCGCTGGGACTTCCTTTTGAAGTTCGATAAAGGTCGAAGTCGTGAATCCCGTCCACTGGTTCAGATATCTTTCCGGAATATAGTCTCTCACTCGATCATAAGGCACGAGGAAATCGAAAGTGATACTGGAATTCTGCGGAATGTTTTGGACTACACCAGATACGGCGAAGTCGAAAAATCGGGAACCCATCTTAATAGATATAACCTTGCCTATGGGATTTTCATCCCCGAAATATCTCCTGGCTATCTCCTCTCTCAATATGACTGAGTCTCGGTTTGTGAGCACAGTCTGAGAATCCCCCTGTTTCAGCCGGAAGCTGAACATTTTAAAAAAATCAGGATCGGCCAGAGCGATGGATTCCCTGAATGACTGTCCCTGATAATTGACCACATCTCCCCTTTTTATAAACCTGGACATGTGGGCAATCTCCGGGAATTCTTCAAGAAATGCCGGCCCCAAAGGAGGAGGGCACAAGGTAGAGGAAGAAAGACGGCCCTCATCGTTCTTGGTCAAAACGTTCACCCGATATAAACGGTCTGCCTTCTCGTGAAAACTGTCGTGGGTCATCTCATTGCGCACAAAAAGCATAATCAAAAGGCAAAAAGCGATGGCCACAGCCAGACCGAAGATATTGATGAACGAATAAAGCCTCTGTTTGGAGAGGTTCCTGAGCGCGATCTTGATGTAGTTCCTAAGCATTGGCCTCCTCTGGCCTGATCTCCCTGCGCTTTCTAAACATGATAGGGATGTGGGTATCGGTGGGCATACCGATCTCAATCAGCCTCCAGTCCTTATCATATCCTCTTATGACCCGTTTGATCACATCGACTTTATCCACGGTCTCTCCGTCATAGTCTTCCCAAGCGACGATTTCCACTCTGTAGTGCAAAGTTCTTTTTTTTCCGTTGATCTTCACTTCGATATCGATGTTTTGCTCGGACTCCAGAGTCGGTATTTGCAGAACGACTTCTTTCATTTTTTCCTCCTATCTTTTTGGGGACGCTCCTTGAGGTACCACCCTATTTTTTTGGGGAATGTCCCCTTGAATGCCACAGTCTATTTTTCTCAGAGAAACATGTCTCAAAAAAACCTCTATAAGGTGGTACCTCAAGGAGCGTCCCTATTTTCATTATTCATACCTCAGGCTTTCTACGGGATCGGTCAGCGCAGATTTTACCGCCTGATAGCTCACGGTAATTAAAGCAATGGCAAAAGCGAAAACAGCCCCGAGGATAAAGGGCCAGACGACAATCTGCGTGCGGAAAGCAAATCCCTGCAGCCACTTGTTCATAGCATAATATGCGACTGGCCAAGCTATGAGATTGGCCAGCAAGACCCATTTGGTGAATTCGGTAGAAAGCAGCAGCATGATACGGGAGGATGTTGCACCCATCACTTTTCGGATCCCGATCTCCTTGGTGCGTTTCTCGGCAGCAAAAGCGGCTAGCCCGAACAGCCCCAAACAAGCGATAAAAATGGCTATAATAGAAAAAGTCCGGATGATTTTCCCTGTCTGTTCTTCTCCTTGATAAAGAGACTGGATGTTCTCATCCAGAAAACTGTAAGTGAACGGATATCCAGGATCGAATTCATTGAAGGTTTTTTCGATCGAGGCTAGGGTTGCCGGGATATCGGTCGACCTGATTTTTATGTCCATCTCCCAGAAATATTCTGGGTCATAGCTAAGAACCATAGGCTCGATTTCTTCATGAAAAGATGATATGTGGTGGTCCTTCATCACTCCGATGATCGTCCCCTGAATTCCCAACCCCGTCAGGAACCTTTGATTGATCGCTTCTTCTGCTGAAGAAAATCCGGATTTCCGAACCGTGGCCTCGTTGACGATAAAGGCTTCTTTCAAATCCGTCGAATATTCTTTGGAAAACTTTCTTCCTGCCACTATTTCTATTCCGAAATTATCGATATAATCCATATCCACAAAATTATGGTAGATATGAAAAGATTGTTCCCTGGATGCTCCTTCAGGACGTCCATTAGTTATGATGACGGTGCCGGATATGGGCGCTCTCATGCAGGCCGTAGCCCCTATCACACCGGGATAACTCATCAGTTCCTGCTTTATCGATTCATACTGCTTTTGTCCCGATTCACTCTGGATAGGAACCACAAGCATGTATTCCTTATCGAAACCTAGATTGGCATTCCGGATGTATCGCAGTTGCTGGTCGATGATCAGCGTGCATACGATCAGCAGGATTGAAACGACAAACTGGAGGATAACCAATGACTTTTTAAAAAACAACTGACCGAAGGAAGCCTTAAAGGATTCCTTCATACCCTTCAATGTCTTGACGGGTTGATGACGGGAAAGGAACAGCGCCGGATAGAGGCTAGATATTATCCCTACAAAAAGAGCCAAAAGAAAAAAAACACCCAAAAAAACCAGATTCTGTCCATAATCGAAATCGACAGGTTTTCCCACTAAAGACGAAAACGCAGGCAGTAGCAGCTCGACCGTCGCCAAAGAGATGAATAAGGCGATCAGGGTAAGAAGTACCGATTCTCCCATGAATTGTTTGACGAGATGGAAACGCTGGGCTCCCAACACTTTTCTCATCCCCACTTCTCTGGCCCGCCTGGCCGATTGGGCAGTGGCTAGATTCATGTAATTGATACAAGCTATGATCAAAATGAAAAGGGCTATGGTTGCTAGGATGATCAAATTGGATACAAAATTATTGGCTTCGATCTCATCCTCGAGGTGAGAATGGAGATGAATGCTCTTCAAAGGCTGCAAGAACAACTCCCTCTCCACACCGGGCCTCTTTTCTGTATGGCGAGCGATAAGACCTGCGATTCGATTCTCGAATTCTGCCATATCCAGGTTGTCGGGCAAAACAGAATAAGTGTAGAGTGTAGTGAATCCGGTCCAGAGGTTGAGCCACGTTCCGAAGTTTTGTTCGTTTTTAGCCAAAAAAGAGATGACAAAATCGAAATGATAATGGGAATTTACGGGGATGTCTTCAATAAGTCCCGTCACTACAGAATCGAATTCTTTATTGACTCGAAAGACTTTTCCGACCGGGTTTTCATCCCCGAAATACTTTTTGGCCGCCGACTCAGTAACAGCCATCGATTGAGGAGTACCCAAGAGACGGGCAGGATCTCCCTTGAGCACCTTGAAGGGAAAAACATCAAAAAAATCGGGGTCTGCATAGATCACATTTTCTTCATAAATCTTTTTGTCTCCGTATTCGAACAACACCTGGGAATCGAAATATATTCTTGTGATATGTTCGATTTCCGGATATTCCTCTTCGAGAGCAGGCGCCACCGGAGCCGGCGTTGCTGCACTTATATCGGTGCGCGTGGGACGAACGGTCCGGGTCCCTATACGAAAGACCTTATCTGCATGAGGAGAAAACGTGTCGTAGCTTAGCTCCTGTTTGACATAAAGCATGATCAAAAGGCAGCAGGTAATGCCTACAGCCAGCCCGACGATTGTGATGACAGAATAGATTTTCTGCTTGATGATGTTTCTCAAGGCAACTTTAAGGTAGTTCCCAAACATATCTGTCTCCAATCATTCTAACTTGAATTTTTCTTCATATTCATTTCTGCTCCTGCCTATCCTAAAAAAAAGAGAATCAGCACAATGATGATGGCCAAAATCCATAACGCTTTATTACTCATATCTCAAGACCTCCGCAGGATTGCTTATGGCCGCCTTGACAGCCTGAAAGGTGACCGTCATAAAAGACACAAGGAGGGCGAATCCTCCCGCTAATAGAAAAGCCCAAACCTGGATGCTCATCCTATAGGCAAAATATTGAAGAAAACGGGTCATTCCATAGTAGGCGATGGGCCAAGCGATGAGGTTAGAGAGGCCCACCAGTTTGAGGAAATCCTTGTTGATCAATGCCATGATCCCAGGAATAGACGAACCTAGAACTTTTCTGATCCCTATTTCTTTGGTCCGTTTCTCGACGGTGAAAGAGGCCAATCCGAACAGGCCGAGGCAAGCGATGAAAATGGCCCAAAACGTGCCGTAACGGGTGATGGCTCCGAATGTCTCCACATTCCGGTAGACTCCGTTCATATCATCCTCGAGAAAAGTGAACTCAAAGGGAAATTCGAACCCAAATTCCTGCCAGCTCCTTTTCAGGTACTGGATGGACCCGGCTATATCCGAGCCGCCGAGTCTGACCAGGGCGAAATGGAATCGTCTGGGATCGATTTTTATCAATATCGGCTGCATCGGCGTGGTAAGATCCCGGAAATTAAAATTTTCGACAACGCCGATCACTCTTCCCTGGTACATGGGAACGATCTTGCCTTCCTGTTTGAAATACAGTTCCATCTCTTCTCCCACGCCATTTTCCCATCCGAGCATTTCCTCTGCCGTATGATTCAGCAGGATGGCCTCATTAGCATCCGTTGTGATCTGCTTGGAAAAATCCCTGCCGGAGGCCATCTCGATTTCCAGGGTTCGAACATAATCAGGATCGACATAGATGATACCGATCTCCTGATCCTCTATTCCCCTTGCCTTCAGGTTTATTCCATTCTGGGAAGTGACTCCAGGCTCCATCGACGAGGCGGTAACGCTGACGATGTTTGTGTTCTGAAGCCACTTGTTTTTCAGCAGCTCATACTTCTCGCGCACCGATCGATCGCGTAAAGGGACCGTAATCAACTGTTCTTTATTGAAACCCAAATCCCTGTTTTTGATGTAGCTAATCTGTTGGAAGATAAATACAGAGCTTGCAATCAAAGCGATCGAGATGACAAACTGGCCGACCACGAGGGATTTACGAATCCATACGGCCGCTCCCCCGCTCCGCAGCTCCCCCTTCAAGACAGAGGTGGGCTTGAAGGCAGACAGAAAGAAAGCGGGATAGCTCCCTGCGATAGCCCCGACAATAACCGCCGTTAAAAGAACCATCAGTAGATAGGGAATATTATTCAGGTAATTTATTGACAGTTTCTGTCCGATAAGTCTGGAAAAATAAGGGAGAAAGGCTTCGACCAGAATAATGGCCAGGACTAAGGCTAAAAAGCTGTAGACCATAGACTCTCCGATGAACTGGCGCACAAGCTGCCCCCTCTGAGCCCCCACAACTTTTCGCATGCCGATTTCTTTGGCCCGCGAACCCGATCGTGCAGTGGCCAAATTCATAAAATTCACACAGGCGATAAGCAGAATAAAGACAGCAATCACGGTGAAGATAAACAAGTACTGAGCATTTCCTCTTCTTCCAACGTAAGGACCGGGCGAGCGAAAATACACATTCCGCAGGGCGAGCAATTCGAAATTGACGGAATCGAAGCCCCATTTGTCGACATGTTTTTCCGAAAAATCCGGCATCAGGCTGCCGATCGTCTCTGGATTGATGCCTTCCTTCAAAAGGAGATAGGTCCATGTAGGGCTATCCCAGTGCTTGGTCATAAACCATTCGCCAAAAATGGGTAAGACACTGCTGTAGGAGGCCAGAAAATCGAATTCGAGATGGGAGTTCAAGGGAATTTTCTCCAGCACCCCCGTCACCCGGAAATCGTAGACTTTACCTCCGGAGTAATAAGTCAACGCCCTATCGATGGGATCTTTATCGCCGAAATATTTTTGGGCCGTCTCCTGGGTCAAGACTACGGAGAATGGCTCTTTCAACGCGCTGGAGGAGTCTCCTACGGCCAGAGGGAAGGTGAATACGTCGAATACCGAATCATCGGCAAAGAAAAAACGCCTTTCGATGAACCGGTTTTCTCCTGCTCCCACCAGGTCATTCTGGAAACACGTAAATCGAACAGCAGCTTCGATTCCCGATAAATTCTCCAGCATAAGTGGAGCCGGAGGGGCTCCTATATTCACCCTTCTCTCCTCTCTATCTCCGAGTTTATTTATGCGAACCACCTGATAGATATTTTTTTCGTTTTTATGGAAACTGTCGTAGCTGTTCTCGTACTGGATATAAAATACGATCAGCAAAAAACTGGCTATTCCGATCGAAAGTCCGACAATGTTTATCAACGAATAGAGCTTGTGCCTCCCGATGTCTCTTAGCGCAACTTTTAAGTAGTTTTTGAACATATATCTTCTCTTACTTAAAAATATAGAGCAAAAATTATGCCATCTTGATTATCAGGATAAACAGGAAGGATAGGTGCGATTTTCTATAAAAAAGTGTTCATTATGGCAACAGCAAGTGTCCGCTTGCGAACAAAGGAGAAATGAGATCATTCATAGCGCAGAGCGTTGACGGGATCGGCAGCTGCGGCCTTCAGGATATGGTAGCTGACGACAAAAAACGCGATCACCAACGCCAAGATGCCCGATAGAACAAAAATCCATAAATCGATTCCCACTCTAAAAGCGAAATTTTTCAGCCATCTGCTGAGGACAAAATAGGCTAAAGGCCAGGCAATAATGTTGGCAAAGATCACCCATTTGGTGAAGTCTCTGGTCAGCATATAAATGATCTGTGAATCCGATGATCCCAAAACCTTCCGTATCCCGATTTCTTTCGTGCGCCTCTCTACTGAAAAAGATGCCAGAGACAGTAATCCCAGGCAAGAAATGAAGATAGTCAAAATAGAAACGTATCGGGCAAGCCTGGCAGTCAGGTGTTCGGTACCATAAAGCTTATTCATTTCTTCATCCAGGAAATAATGGACAAAAGGATCGTTGGGGACGAATTCCTTGATTTTCTCTTTTATCAACTGGATGGTCCGGGAGATGTTTTCCGTCCCTCTCCGCACATACATATAGTTGCTCATACCCTTGCTGACAGGTCCTATCGGAAACAGCACGAAGGGTTTGATCGTGTGATGAAGGGTTTGGGTATTGAAATCTTTGACCACTCCCACGATTACTCTTGAGCTTTCTCGGTCGGTGCCGGGATCCCAGGTTATCTTTTTGCCGACCGGATCTTCCATACCCATGGCCTTTACGGCAGCTTCGTTCACGACACAAGATTGCTGCGCATCCGTCGGGAAATCTTTGGATAAAAACCGTCCGTGGGTTATTTCCAATCCCATTGTTTTGGCATAATCATAATCGACATAGTTCTGCCCAATGGCGAATTCATTATCGGTCGTCTTTCCCGTCCAGTTCAGACGAACAGTGCTCGCTGCGCTTTCCCAATCAAAGGGACTGAATGCTCCGAAAGTCAGGCTCTGGATTTCTGGAAACTTAAGAAGCTCGTCTTTGACGATCTGATTTCTTTGTTTCAATTCCCCCATAAATTCTACGACAACGACATGCTGTTTATCATACCCTAAATCTCTATTTTTGATATAGTTCAACTGTTTGTGGATAACCAAAACAGAAATTACAAAAAATATGGACAAGGCGAATTGAGCGACGACAAGGATTTTTCTCAAAGACGCTCCCTTCTTACGTGCTGTTGTCTTTCCTTTCATCCCGGTTTTTAAGCTAGTCCTGAGTGAAAGCTGCCCCTTGATTATGGCTATCGGCTGAATGGCCGAGAGATAAAAAGCCGGATAGCTTCCCGCAACGATGCCTGTGAATAGAGCAACTGCCATCAAGATCAAGATGAATTTTGCACTGAAAATCAACCCCAGCTGGGTCCCTAACATGGCATTGACGGTCGGGAGGGCTATCTGGATCAGAATCAGAGCCACAAGCATGGCCGCTGAAGCCAGTACGATGGATTCCGTCAGAAATTGTTTGATCAGCTGCGTCCTGCTCGATCCGACCACTTTTTTAATCCCGATCTCCTTGAATCGCTTCTCCGAACGGGCCGTCGACAGGTTCATGAAATTCACACAAGCGATCATCAACACGATCAAGGCCATCACGGAAAATATGTAAATATA
Organism: uncultured Eubacteriales bacterium; assembly: GCA_964400735.1. GTDB lineage: Bacteria > Acidobacteriota > Aminicenantia > Aminicenantales > Aminicenantaceae > CAYNVQ01. Next base: position 549,733 of record CAYNVQ010000001.1, read on the forward strand.
CACGATCAAGCCCGTTCCCCCCGGTAAATACAAGTGGATATCTTTCAGAGGCTGTAAATGAAGAACGTCGGCGCTCTCCGGACGATGGATTTTGAGAACGCCTGCGACCTTTTCACTCAAATCGTGATAAGAACTGTTCCTATTGAGCATGACATAGATCCATCCCGAATTGTTATTCCAGGTTTTCATCCAATTGTAGCCGATCTCATAGGGGATCAAAAAATCGAATTGCAGATGAGAATTTCGAGGCGCATTTTGGACGACTCCTGTGACTTCCAGATCTATCTTTTGGGAGAAAACATAATAGCTGATGGTCTTTCCCAACGGATCTTCTTCTCCAAAAAACTTTTGGGCCAGATCTTCGGTTATCACTATGGAGTTCGGATTGCTCAGAGCTGTGTTCGGGTCCCCCTTGACAAGGGGAAATGTGAATATCTTCAAGAACGATGGATCCACATAGCTTCCCGTGCTCAGATAGCTTTTATCTCCGACAGCGACTTTTCTTTTCCACTGTTTGTAATTGGTTGCCTCGACGATTTCTGGATAATTTTCCTTCAAATATTCTGTCAGAGGACCCGGCAGGTATATCGCGCTCCCTTCAAATGCTTCATTCGTGTAATACACCCGGCAAATCTGGCCGGCATTTTCGTGGAACCGGTCAAAACTTTTCTGGTATTGAACCCAGAGAAAAATAAGGATAGTACAGGCCATCCCGATGGCCAATCCAGAAATGTTGACGAATGAATAACCTTTCTCTCTCTTGATCCTGCGGAGGGCGACTTTGAGATAATTCCAGAGCAGCTCGGGCATAAATCGAGGGATTTTCCAGGGAGGTGAGCCGCTGAGATGGCGTGTATCCGTTTTGAAATACTCGGCTCCTATCTGGTCCGCGAACCCGATATCATCGATAGCTCTTCGAAATGCCTCTTCTGAGCTTTTCCCCTGCTTGATCTTGCTCTCGATCTCTTCCCTTAGATGGGATTCTATTTCCTGTATATATCCATCTTCCAAGGCAATGTTTTTTCTTAATTCTTTCCGCCACTGCTTGATAGCTTTCTCTAAATCAAACACGTCGTCCTCCTGTTTTTCTCATTCATACCTCAACGATTCTACGGGATTCGAGGTTGCGGCTTTCAGCGCTTGATAAGCCACCGTCGAGAGGGCCACCAACAAGGTAAATAGTGTGGATAGCAAAAATACCTCGATACCCAGGTTCACTCTGTAGGCATATTGTCCGAGCCACTCCCTCAATATGAAATAAGCTAAAGGCCAAGCAACAACACTGGCCAAAATAACCCACTTGGCAAAATCTGCAGATAGCATGCGGAGAATTTGAGATACCGAAGCGCCCAAGATTTTTCTAACTCCAATTTCCTTTGTCCTCTGCTCTGCCATGAAGGAGGCCAGCCCGAACAAACCAAGGCAAGAAATAAACAGGGCCAGGGCTGTGAAGATATTGATAATCCTGCTGATTTGTCTTTCATTTCTGTACTGATTGTCCACAGATTGATCCAAGAATCCGAACTCAAAAGGAAAATTCGTGTCCATTTTTTTCCAGATTTTTTCCAGCGAAGCCAAAGCTTCCGGAACCTGACCCCCTCTAATCCTGGCCAGGATGACTCCAGATTCATTCATTTCCTGGGTATCCAGGTCAGGATAAAGATACTGGATTTGTGGTTCTATCTGATTCTTAAGGGACCGGAAATGGGCATTCCTCACGACTCCGATGATAATCCCTTTTCTTCTCCAGACTTTAATCTCTTTTCCTAAGGGAGATTCCAGCCCCATGAGTTCCACTGCTTTTTCATTTAAAATAAAGGCGCCGCCAACGTCGGTCGGATGTTCTCTGGAAAAGCTCCTTCCCTCCTTCATTTCCAGCTTCATGGTCTCGATGTAATCATAATCCACACCCGTGGCCTCCATGATGATTTGCTGGGAAGGATCTTTACCAGGCCATTCGATATCTGTGGTGTAATCTGCTTCTTTCAAAGGATGCGAATTTTTGGCGCTTACGCTCAGGATGCTCGGCTCCTGCAGCAACTCATTCTTGAACGTTTCATAGTGTTTGCCGATGTTCCCTTTGATGGGCATATAAACCACATTTTCTTTATCGAACCCCAGTTCTGTGTTTCTCATGAACTCGATTTGCTTATAAATCATGATTGTCGCGACAATCAGGATGATGGATAGGGAAAATTGTGCGATAATCAATAGTTTCCGTGCCCATAACTGTCCTTTGGACCTCTGGTCTCTTCCTTTGAGTATCCTGATGGAGCTGAAAGAAGAAAGAAACAAGGCCGGATAGCTCCCCGCCAAAATTCCTGTCAAGAAAGTGATCAACAACAAGCTGATAATGAATTTAAAATCCAGCAGGTTAACAGACAGGTTTTTGTTCAACAAGTTTTGACTTATAGGAAGGAAAGTGTGAACAATAACGAGTGCCGCGAGCAGGGAAATTACAGAAAAAAGCAGCGACTCTGCCAAGAACTGTTTGATAAGCTGTGTGCGCTTGGAGCCCACAACCTTTCGCATGGCAATTTCTTTGGCACGCTTCATCGAGCGGGCCGTGAACAGATTCATGAAATTGATGCAGGCAACGATCAAAATAAAAAAAGCCACAATGGAAAAGATGTAGACATATTTACTGTCGCTGACTACGGCATAATTTTGGTCTGTTATATAGGAGCTTAAGTGAATGTCAGAGATGGGCTGAAGATACATCTTTATATCATATGGAGTATCCATTTGAAAAATGGTGGCCAACTTCTCGCTCAAGAAATTTTCTATTTTTTTGTCGACTTCTACGGGATTAGCCTCTTTATTGAGCTGAACATAGGCGTAGGTGTTCGTGTTGCCCCAATAGTCTATATTGTCTCCCAGTAATCTTTTCAATTCGAACGGCAGCACAAAATCGAACTGAATGTGAGAATTCTCTGGCACATCCTTTAGAACTCCTGTTACTTTCATCAATTGCCCTTCGATTAACAGGTCCTTGGATAGCGGATTTTCCGTGCCAAAATACTTTGCTGCTGTTTTTGCGGTGAGAATGATACTGAGGGGATCGGACAACGCGGTTTGGGGATTACCCTGGATGAAAGGAAAAGTGAACATTTCGAAAAATGAGGGATCCACGAGCACCCCCTTCTCTTCGTAATAGGCTTTATCCTGATACCTGAGAACAATCCTTGGGCAGTCATCAAATCTTGTAGCTTGGACAATCTCGGGAAACTCCTCTTTTAACGCTGAGGCCAGAGGGGGCGGTCCGAGGGCAGTGTGACCTGATCTGTTCGGGAAAGTCACAAATGCCGCAACCCTGAAAAGGGAGTCCCTATTCTCATGAAATCTGTCGTAGCTGAGCTCGTTCTGAACCCACAACAAAATGATAACCGCACAAGCCATTCCTAGGGCTAAACCGGCTATGTTTATGAATGCAAAACCCTTTTGCCGTCTGATCCGTCTCCATGCTATTTTAAAATAGTTCCAGATAAGATCTGGCATAAAATCAGGTTTTTTCCAGGGTGGCCGACCACTGGCTCGTGTTGTTTTGGATTTGTAATACTCGGTTCCGATTCCATCCGCAGAGCCGATGTCTTCGACAGCTTTTTCAAAGGCCTCTTCAGCGTCCATCCCAAGACTTATCTGACGCTCACATTCATCCCGCAGATGGGATTCCAGCTCGGCTACATACCCATCTTCCATCGCTTCGTTTTTTCTTATTGTCTTTCGCCATTGGTTAATCGCTTGTTCTAAATCGAACATTCTTAACTCCTCTATATTCTATTTATACTTCATGGTATGCTTCGCTTTGCATACCATGAAATTCATACAGGCAGAGGCTTCCACAGCTTGGAGAGCGCTTCGTGCACGCTGAGCCATTGTTTGCGCTCTCTTTCCAGCTCTGCCCTTCCCTGGTCTGTCAATCGGTAATACTTCCGGAGCCTGCCCCCATCAGAAATCTTCCATTGTGAACGGATAAATCTGTCCTTTTCCAGGCGGTGGAGAACAGGATAGAGCATGCCATCCGACCATTCGAGTTTGCCTCCGGAGAGATCCTTCACTTTTTGGATGATCTGGTAGCCATAGTTCTCTCCCGCCAAGAGGATGGAGAGAATCATGGGTTTTGTGGATGCTGCCACCAAAGCCTTTGAAATCATTTTATACCTCGCATCGCTAGATACCTAATGTCTCTATGTATGCAAAAAACATGCCACTTCTTTCTTGGATAAATACTAAGGCTTGAGGAAAATGTTACATAATGTTACGGAGACAAAACTGTCCGCTTAGGCGACATCAAACGTCCGAAATCGGACAAAAGAAGTAAAAAAAATGAGACACAGAGCCCCCTAATAAGATAAAATAGTTATAGATTAAAGAAGAGCATGAAACAAAATCGTCCATCCAAATACTTTGTTTATTTGATGATCATCATGGGAGGCTGTATCTCACTTCTATTGATCCATAAACCTTCGGCTTCTATGCTCAGATCCCAGGAATCTCCTAAAAATATCCCTTATAAAATCATCCATACGTACCCCCATCCGCCAGGCTCATTCACCCAAGGACTGGCTTATGAAAACGGATTTTTATACGAAGGGACAGGCCAGTACGGTGTTTCGAGCCTGAGGAAGGTAAAGTTCGAAACCGGTGAGATCCTCAAGGAATACAGGCTTCCACGGGATGTTTTCGGCGAAGGCATCACCATCTTTGAAAATAAAATTGTCCAACTGACGTGGCTATCTCACGTCGGTTTTGTATTCGATAAGGAAAGCTTTCGTCTTTTAAAAACTTTTCTTTATGAAGCGCCTAGAGAAGGCTGGGGACTCACGACGGATGGGAACGATCTGATCGTCAGCGATGGCTCGCCGAAGCTCTATTTTATGGATCCCGAATCTTTCACCGAACGAAAACGCCTCGAAGTCTATGACAACTTGGGACCTGTCTACAAAATCAATGAGCTGGAGTATGTCGATGGTGATATCTTTGCCAACATTTGGCAGATTCCGCGTATCATCAAAATCGACCTTCAAACAGGTAGAGTGATCGGCAATATCGATTTAAGTGATATTGTCCCCCAACAGTTTGAAGGCCACAACGATTATGTTCTGAACGGCATTGCCTATGATCCAGAAAAGCATAGATTCTTCGTGACAGGAAAAATGTGGCCGCTTGTTTTCGAACTGGAGCTACTCATATCGGAGTGAATGCACAGGATTGGCGACAGCAGCCTTAATGGATTGGTAACCTACCGTAATGACTGCGGTAAAAAAGGCGAACGCTGCTGATAATCCGAACACCCAAATACTCGGATTTGTCCTATAGGCAAATCCCTGAAGCCATTCGTGAATGACAAAATAAGCCACTGGCCAGGCGATCAGGCAAGCGATCAGCACCCACCTTGTGAATTCTCTCACCAAAAGGATCAGAATATTCGGCACTGAAGCTCCCAGGATTTTCCTTATTCCTATTTCCTTGGTTCTTTGTCCAGCGGCAAATGACGACAATCCGGCCAAACCCAAACAGGATATGAACACAGCCAGGCAGGTAAGCGTAAAGTAAAGACGGCCCAAATTCTCTTCGGACAGATAAAGACGATTAAAGTCTTCATCGAGAAAAAAATAGGTGAACAACCTTCCGAGTTGAAGTTCATTCCATTTTTTCTCCACAAAGGAAATGGTTTGAGAAAGATTCTGTGTTTCGACACTCAGACTGAGATAGGAGAAATAATCTGGATTCCACTGTAAAACCAGCGGTTCCACTTTGGTTTGCAGACCTTTGTAATGGAAATCTTTGGTCACACCGATAATCGTCCCTATCCCCCCGGAACCACCCTCGTACATACGTTTTCCGAGGGCCTCCTCGGGGGAAGTAAAACCAAATGCCTTAGCTGCCGTCTCGTTCAGGATAAATGTGTTTTCGATATCGGTCTGAACTTCCTTCTGGAACGGCCTTCCTGCGATCACATCGATTTTGTATTCAGGAATAAAATCGCTGTCCACATAATAAAAGTTCATGCTTTGGGTCTTTTCGTCCGTTTCACCGACCAACCGGGCTTCGATCAAATTCGCCAACCGCCCCGGGACATTCCAGCAAGCCGTGGCTCCGGTGATGGAGGAGTTTTGGATAAACTCGCTCTTGATCGATTCATATCTGTCCCCCATATCTACAGGAACGATCAATTTTTGATGCTTGTCGAATCCGAGGTATTTGTTCTTCATGAAATCGATTTGTCTATAAACGGTAAGGGTCCCGATGACGAGAATGATCGTGATCGAGAACTGGGCCACGACGAGCAGTCTCCGCAGAAGGTTTCCTTTGGCATCATGCCCTTTGGATCCTTTGAGAACATTCACAGTCCTGGATCGGGAAAGAAGAAATGCAGGATAGATGCCAGCCAGGAAGCCAACGCAAAGCACAAAACCGATCAGGTTCAATAAGACCAAGGGGCTGAATAGGTCGTGTCTATCAAAGGCTTGGCCTGTTAGTTTATTAAAATTAGACAGACTAATGGCCACGACGATGAGCGATAGAGCAAGTGAAATGAAGGCTGTCAGCATGCTTTCCAGAAGAAACTGTCGGGTTAATTGTGTACAGAAGGCGCCTACGACCTTGCGCACACCGACTTCTTTAGCCCTTTCAGCCGAACGGGCCGTTGCGAGATTGATAAAATTGATGCAGGATATGAGCAATATCAACATTCCAATAACCGAAAATATGGTGATATCCCGCTGACTTCCTGGGGCGCTGATCTCTGAGACGAGATGGGAGTGGAGATGAATAGAGGAGATAGGCTGAAGATAAAATGTAAAAGTTTCTCCCCACTCCTCTAATTTTTCTCCGGCATATCGGTCAGCGATATGACGAATTTTTTCCTCGAATTCTCTCGGATCGACGGCGGGCCCCAGCTTGACATAAGCATAAAATCCAGTCCATCCCCAATTATCGAGATTCCAGACTCTCTCAAATCCATTCAAGGAAATGATTATGTCGTACCTGAGATGGGTGTTCCTGGGATAATCGGCTATAACGCCAGTGACTTCTACAGGATTTCCCCAAAGCACGAGTGACTGGCCGAGAGGATCATCCTGACCGAAATACCTTAAGGCCGCTTTCTCTGTGATAACAACAGTCCTGGGGCGGGTAAGCGCATTTTCCGGATTGCCGCGTATGAAAGGAATGGTTAAAACATCGAATATGTCATTCTCGGCAATCATCACCCATTCTTCGTAATATTTTGTATCTTTTCGCTCGACGAGGCTGTCCCATGTGGCTATCTGGAACCGAGCAGCGCTTTCGATTTCCGGAAAACTCTCTCTGATCGCGGGTATCAACGGAGCCGCCACTCGAGCCGTATCCAATTCCGCAGCATCTTTTTGAATTTTTTGGGCGATGCGGAATACCCTGTCCTCATTTTCGTGATATTTGTCATAACTCAGCTCGTGACGAACATACAAAAAAGCCAAAATACAACATGCCATGCCTATGGCTAGTCCCATGATGTTGATGAAGGAATAGATTTTGTGTTTTCGTGTATTCCTGAGCGCAATTTTCAAATAGTTTGAGATCATAATTATTCTCCAATATAAAAAGTTCATGCCCTTTGCTGGAATTAATTTGAAGATCTGCGACCAATACCAAAAGTTAGCATGAAAAGTCCCTTTTTCAAGCGCCAAATGATTAAAATATTCTTCAAAATCCCCAAGAGGTGTGTCCCAATCACCATCCGGCAATAGCAACCGGAGTATTCTCGCGGCCATTCTGGGAGGTGATAAAGACTTCTTGTGATTTTCCATTCAAACTTCCCTGAAAGATTCGGGGACATCCTGCCACATCTTGGCTTGGACCTGCCTCACTCTCAGAAGCTCTTTCATGCCCTCATCCGTGAGTTCATAGATCCGTTTATGCCTGCCACCACGTTCAGGGGTCGAATCCGATAAATATGATTTCAGATATCCCTTTTTCACTAAACGGTCCAGAGGCATGTAGATCGAGCCCAGCGACCAGTTCTCCCCCGAGATATCAGATAATCGTTCCCCGATAGGGATACAATAAGCATTCTCCTTCAACTTCCAAACTGCCAGCAAAATCAATTCTTCTGCGCGCGTTAAAAGTTTCAATCTATCCTCCTGGATCTAATTTGTTTCAATTTTTTAGGATTGCCATAATAATAGACGCAGGCCAAACCAAAAAAGTTTACAGCAAAAAAAATTTAAAAAAAACTTGACAAATAAAACTTTTCGCTTATCTTATAAATAGATGTTTATATAAATGACCGCTTATATCTAGGTTATTGAAGATGGATGACGCACACAGACTTCAACACCTCTTCCAAACTATGGGAGATATCAACAGACTGAAAATCATCAAATTCATCGGAGATAAGGAAAGATCTGTATCAGAGATCGTTGAAGAATTGGGTCTATCCCAACCTTTGGTATCTCATCATCTGAGAATCCTGCGGGAGAGAGAAATTCTCCAGACTGAAAGGAACGGGCCTTTCATCTATTACAGATTAAAAAATGAGAAATTGCTCGAGGCCCTCGGGCTATTTTTAGAAATTGCCGGCTCCACAAAAAGCGAAGGAGCTTATGAACCTATGTTTTGCTGTCCACCGAAGTGGAGAACAAAAGGAAATAAAAAACAAGGAGGATAAAATTATGTGCTGTGAGCAAAAATCAGCCGAATCGAAAGAAACCAACATGTCACACGATGAAAGAGAAAAGATGTGGGAAAAGATGATGGAATGTTGCTGCTCGGACATGACAGATGAAGAAAAGCAAAAATGGATGCACCACATACATGAATGCTGGGGTCCTATGATAGGGATGATGGGAAAAATACACGCAAAAGGGGAAAAAGGACATCTGCCGTGGGAAATGTGCAAAGAGTTGATCACTTCTATCCGCCAGAGCCACAGGATCGCAACCATGGCCACACCTGAAGTCCAAGGCCTTTTCGAAGATTGGATCGAACAGATAGAGCAGGAAATGCTCGAGTACCTTAAAGATAAAGACTCGGTCGATATCAAAGAACTATCCAGCCATTTCAAAATTTCAAAAGACAGTGCTTACTACTTCGTGACCAAATTGGCGCAAAAAGGAAAGATCAAGATAAAAATAAAGACATATGAAGACTAAGCGCAAGCAGAGCTCAAGAGGAACGCAGCCCCAAAGGCCGTTACAGATTGAGGATCACGGGGACGGCTGATTTTTGTTTTTAGCCATTCCTCAAGGAGCCTATGAAGGCAAGTCAACAGACCGTTATTTTTTATTGACATGAATTCATGGAAAAAATAAAATTGTTTCCGAAAATAACAGCAAGATATATCCGGGGAGAATATGGAGGAAAGGCGGGTTTTAGACTCCTGGAAGGAGATTGCGGCCTATCTGGGCCGGTCGGTCAAAACCTGCCGCCGGTGGGAACATGAACTCGGACTCCCCGTCCACCGCCTCGAAGAATCCCCCAAAGCCCGAGTCTTTGCCTATCCCGACGAAGTGGACCAGTGGGTCAAAACCACCCAAAGATCAGATGAGAATCAATTAAAAACAAAACATCTCTTTAAAAATAAATCTCATTTATATGTTTTGGGTGCAGTTCTTTTGATTCTAGTGATTACCGCAGGATTCATTTTCCTAATACAGAAAAAACCTGCTCCGTTGGACTCCATTGCCATCCTTCCTATCGTCAATGATTCCGATGACCCAAGTGAGGATTTTTTTGCTAGTTCCTTGACAGACAGGCTAATCGCTGAATTCTATAAAGTCTCAGCGGTAAAAATTGTCTCTCGGCAGGCTGTTATGGCCTATGCAGACACAACAAAATCGCCTCAACAAATTGCTCGAGAGCTCAATGTTAAAGCGATTGTCGAGGCTTCTGTGCTCAAATCTGGGAACAAAGTCCGGTTGATCGCCAGGCTAATTGATCCCAAACATAACAAGCAGCTTTGGAGCGACATTTTCGTGAGGGAGTATTCGGATATTCTTTATCTTCAGAGCGACCTTGTCCAGGCTATTATCAAAGGTATCAATGTTGCTGTTGAACCGGAGGAGAGAGCAAGATTGGCCAGCGCTCGCAAGGTCAATCCCGAAGCTTATGACCTTTGCCTTCAAGGCATAAATCAGTGGCTTTTGTTAATGGATACAGATATGAGCAATAAGAACCGGCGCTTGAAAGCCAAAAGTTTGCTTGAAAAAGCAATAGCCATAGACTCCACCTTAGGTCTCGCTCATTCTACGCTGAGCCAAATTTATTGGGAACTGGGAGCCACCCAACAAATGCCTGCAAAAGTAGCTTTCGCTGAATCCAAAAAAGCAGCTCTGAAGGCTCTTGATTTGGATAAAAACGATGTCGATGCTATCGCCATCCTTGCTGGTATCAAGTGGGCAGATTGGGATTTCAGCGGTGCTGAAATGGATTACATTCACGCTATCGAGCTTGAGCCAGGAAATTATACTACTAAATTCAAGTACTACTCATTTCTAGCGGGTATAGGAAGATTTGACGAAGCCATTGAAGGACAAAGGCAATTAATCAAGGACTCCCCGTTTAGGAGAGTAGCGTTAGCTCAACGACCCTATTATTATCTGTTGGCCGGGCGATATGACGATGCAATAGAGGCAGCTGAAGAAGGAATTAACTTAGGGTTAGATACACATATATTTCTAGCAAGCGCTAATGCCCTTAAGGGAATGCATGTTGAAGCACTCTCCCTAATGGAGAATTTAGCTTTTCCCGGTGTACAGGAAGATACATATGATATGTTGGACATAGCATGTATATTGGCTTTGTCGGGGAAGAGAGAGGACGCTCTAAAAAAATTGGAGGATATAAAAGCTATTCTGTCCCCAGAATTAGGATTAGACTCTTCATATGAAACTGCGTGTGTCTTGGGTGCTCTTGGAGATAATGACAAAGCTTTTCAATTCTTGAAGCGTGCATACGAAAATCATCATCCCTCTATGATGAGCCTTAAATCGGATTATTGGTTGCACAGACTTAATGGCGACCAAAGATTCGAAGATCTACTGAAGAAGGTGGGATTTCCATCTACAGCGACATCAGGAAAGAGATGATTTTTTTAAATAAAGACAGTCTAATACCTAGCGAAGGGAGTCCATATAGAATACTCATCCTTGAAGGCAGCGGTTTCCTTTGGATCGATTCCCAGTCTCTATCCCAAAAAAGTTCTTTTCTCATTGACAGAATCCCTCAAAAAAATCGATGTCGACAGACAAGCGGTGATTCAAATAAAAATAGAGAGCCGTGCCACCTGCCAAATAACAATCGCAAGGTAGGAACTCAGTTTCAAGAATCTTTATTAAAATTTGCTGAAGTTGAGCAAGCTTTTTTTCCCAAATCACATTGTTATTTCAACATGAATTTACTCTGATTCACACAAAACTCATAAACTCTTCAACAACGAATTCTTATCGCTTACACACGCTTGCACAAGAAGTTGACAGATAATTAAATAACAAATAAAATTTTCGTAAAGGGAAAAAAATCAAATAATCCATAGAGAGGGACACCATGGAGGAAAAGCGGGTTTTAGACTCCTGGAAGGAGATCGCAGGCTATCTGGGCCGGTCGGTCAAAACCTGCCGCCGGTGGGAGCATGAGTTAGGCCTCCCTATCCACCGCCTCGAAGAATCCCCCAAAGCCCGCGTTTTCGCCTACCCCGACGAGCTGGACCAATGGGTCAAAACCACTCAAAAATCGGAAGATTCTCAAAAAAGAATTATTCCAAGAGCAAAGAAATTTTTTATTCCTGCTTTGGCCTTTTTTATTTTTTTCATCGCCGCAGCTATATGGCAAATGCTTCCTCAGAAAGAAACTCTATCAGTTCCCTCAGACAAGCCGTGTTTAGTCATACTTTCTTTTCAAAACAATACAGGAGATTCTAGATTTGATATGTGGGAGGATATGCTCCCTCAACTTATGATTACAGATCTCTTCCAATCCCAGCTCCTACATGTGGTTTCAGATGATAGATTAAACGAGGTTCTCATGGATTTGAAATTACTTGATGAGAATAATTTTTCTACCAAAGACTTACAAACACTTACATCTCAACTAGCTGCCACTCATATTATCCGTGGATTTATAGCCAGATCAGGTGATACCATTAGATTTAATTACTATCTTCAAGATTCAGCCTCAATGGAAATTATCGGCTCTAATTGGGTGGAAGGCAAAAGCGATAGTGATTTATTTGCCTCGGTAGATGAGCTGACCAAAATGATCAAACAGAACTTCGGGCTTTCTCAAGAACAAATCTTAAGTGACATTGATAAAACGATAGGAAAGATCACCACCAGCTCTCCAGAAGCATACAAGTATTTGATAGAAGGTAACAGATGCGCCGCCAGAGGAAATCAAACAGAGGCAATCCATTTTTATGAAAGATCTATTGATGTCGACCCAGAGTTTGCAACAGCCTACCTGGTTTTAGCCATAGCAAATTGGTATGTCGGTAAATATTCTGAATATAAAAAATATTTACGTAAATCCTTCGAGCTAAGAAATCATGCCTCTCAAAGAGAACAATATCTGATCGAAGGAGAATTTTATTCTTTATCAGAGAGTACATTCGATTTAGCTATCAAGGCGGCTACCGATCTCTTAAAGATTTATCCCGACGATTCCTGGGGAAGGCGGGAATTGGGATGGCTTTATTTTGCGATTGAAGAATGGAATAAATGCATTGAACAGTTTTCTTTCCTCCTAAAGAACAAAAATCCAAGTTTTAATCCGTATCAAATGTCGAGCTTCGCTTACCGTGCAAAAGGAGCATATAAAGAGGCCATTGAAGTATTGGAGAATTTTCTAGAGAGCTATCCCGATAATACCTATGTATTTTTATCAATAGCTAATGTTTTCATCTGTCTTGGGAAATTGGAGAATGCCTTAATCGAAGTTAACAAAGCTATTTCTTTTAATCCAAATGATAATATTTACAATAGAATAAAGGGGGATGTTTTTCTTTTCAAGGGAAAGTTGATACAAGCAGAAGAAGAATATCAGAAATATAAGAAGAATAAGCTGCTTAGCCCGATCATGAATGGAATTAGAAGACTAGCATCTTTGTATTTATTGCAGGGTAAATTCCGGGATTCATACTTAAAGGCACAGGAGGGGCTTGATCGAGCCAAAAAGAGCAATGACAATGAATGGATATGCCTATGGCTGTGCGTTTTAGCAAATCTGGATATTAAATTAGGATATCATGAAAAGGCATTGCAAAAACTGACAAAAGCCTATGAAATTGCCAATGAAGAATCTGATGTGCAGTGCCAGAGGGAAGCATTACACCTGAAAGCTATCGCTTATCTTGAAAGCGGTTTAATCAACGAGGCACAAAATACTACAGACGAGCTAACGGAATTGCTGCAAAATTCAATGAACAAGAAAATAATTCGACTGTCCTACCATTTATTAGGGATGATGGAACTTAAAAAAGGGAAACCCTCCAAAGCAATAATCCACTTCGAGAAAGCTTTAGCGCTAATGCCATTTCAATACCATCCAGTTCATGGCAACAATCATGCATTGTATATGGGTCCTCTGGCTTTCTCTTATTACAAAACAGGAGACTTGGGGAGGGCACAAAAGGAGTATGAAAAGATAGTTGCCCTCACACTAGGAAGGCTGCATCATGGAGATATCTACGCCAAAGCCTTTTACATGCTGGGGCAAATTTATGAGCAAAAAGGATGGGAAGGCAAAGCGATAGACCATTATAAAACATTCCTGAATTTATGGAAGGATGCTGATCCAGATCTGCCAGATATCAAGGATGCCAAAAGACGATTGGCCAACCTCCAGACTAAAAATCATCGATAAAATCCATATCCTTCTCAAATCTTGATAACATTCCAGCGCTTCCTTCGATAACGCGAGATGAAAGGAAAAAGGGAAGAGTTTGTTCAAAAAGGGAAATGAAGGGACATCCAGGGAAAATTCATTGACAGGTGATCTATGGAGATTTATCCATATAGCAGGGAAAACAAATGGGTGGATCAGATACCTGGAAGAAAAGGCTCAACTCAAAGCTGTTCAGGTGTGTGCTTCTTGCCTTACTATCCGCCCTTTTTATCCAGCCTGTGTTTTCCGAGAATATGCCACTGAGGAGTGTTTCGGTAAAAATCGCGGTAGACCACAGATTAATAAAGACATCTGGAAAGTGGAAAATCGACTCCAGACGGTCCTTAAAAGCAGTCAGTGATATTTTCACCAAAGAATTCGGAATCGAGTTCCTCATCGATGATTATGAGTATTGGCAACCCGACATAAAACAAAAAAACAGACGCGCCCGCTTGAATGACCTTCAAAGCCAAGTTATCCCCGGGGAATGTGATATCGTCCTCGGGCTTATCTCAAAAGACATTGAAAACGTCATTCCCGAAGGAATCGCCAGCTATATCCACGGATATATCTTGCTCGATTATTCCGAATCCCAGGTAGAGACCGACAAGGTTCTTCTCCATGAAATGTGTCATATATTCGGAGCCTGCGACCTCAAAGAAAAAGTTTCGATCATGGACTGCTCACAGAACGGAACCAAATTCGATGATTTTACCCGTAAGATCATCCGATTGAATCGCTCGAGATCCTTTCACCGGAACGAATTTCCCCTTACTGCGAATCTTTTGCAAGATGCCATAGATATCTATTCCAGAAGGTACGATCTCGAACGAGATGAACCAGGAATCGCCTTGAGCTTGATATTTCTTTACCTGGAAAAACAGGCCCCCCAAGCTGCAATGAAAATCTGTCGAAAATTTCTTGACGATAATCCGCACCTCCATGAAATCCACACTGTCCTCGGAAACATCTACAACAAAATCGGCGATGCTGATGCTGCGCTAACAGAATATAAATCGGCCCTAGAATTCAATCCGGAGGTACCCGAAACACATTTCAACCTCGGACTGGTTTGTTCACAAAAAGGAGATCTAGAACAGGCCATCTCAGAATATGAAACGGCCATTCGGCTCAATCCGCCCTATGTGAAAGCACACTCTAATCTTGGGAACTTGTATCTTGCTAAAGGCGAGTTGGACAGGGCTATAGAAGAGTGTGGGATAGCTTTACAGCTCTGCCATGATTTGCCCGAAGCGCTCTGCACCATGGCAGCAGCTTTTATCCAAAAGAGGAATATTCTGGAGAAAAAATTGAATTTCGAGTCCTACGGAGAAAACGACAAACTGGCCATGAAAAAGGAAGGGAAAGATCTTGTCAATCAAGCTATTGCTCTCTGCCAGAAAGCTCTCTCCGTCAAAAGCGACCTTCCCGAAGCTCACAACATTCTGGGAATGGCCTATGTCTATCAATACAGAAATCTAGAAGCGGAAAAAGCATTCTTGAAAGCCATTGAATACGCGCCCAATTTCATTGAGGCCCATATGAACCTGGCAACCATGTGTTTTCATGCTCGATCATTGGAAAAAGCTGCCCTCCACGTTAAAAGAATCCTTGAAATAGATCCCTCTTCAGGACTTGCTTCCCAGATACTGATAAAAATTTTCGAGGGTCAGGATAGCTTTGCTCCGCCCATAAAGGTGGTGAAAAAATGAAGTCTTTCCTCCTTATTCCCCATCTATAAACATATAGAATCGGGGGGTAAGATCCAGGGGGTGATTCTGGGAATCACCCCTTTTTTCATCTCAACATTTCCTCAATATTTCCAGCCTTTCCTAAACTGCAAATAGCTACTTTTTTAAAAAGCCGAGGAAACATCTCCAAAACCGTGATGATTTTAAATCTGGCAGGGAAGCTGAAGAGGAAGCCATCCGGAGGCGAGCGGGCATGGAAAGCAAGCTTTGCTAGCAGGTTGGAGAGCAAGCCGAGGAATAAGCTGGTTTTCCTCGCTGGGGAAAAACAGCGGGCTGACGTTTCAGCTTCCCTGACAGTTGCTTTACCACGGTTTTGGAGATGCTAACAAAAGCCGATTGAGGCTTGAATTTTTGCCGGCTGATGATAACATAGATAGGACTTTTAAAACTGGAGCGGCAATGGCGACACCGGTCGAGAAATGGGTGGAAGAACAAGCACAAATTGCCCAGCCCCGTAAAATTTACTGGTGCGATGGATCGGAAGGCGAAGCCTTCCGTCTGCTCGAAATCGGCATGAACGAGGAATGGATCTACGGCCATCCTATATTCCGTAAGCTGAACCACAAAAAGTGGCCGAAATCCTATCTCCACAGGTCTCATCCCACAGATGTGGCAAGGACCGAGCACCTGACCTATGTCTGCCATCCCGATAGAGCTACCTCTGGCCCCAACAACAACTGGATGGACCCGCAGGAGGCCAAAAAGCTGCTCTTCAATCTCTCCAAAGGATGTATGCGGGGACGGACGATGTATGTCATGCCTTACATGATGGGGCATGCCGACTCCCCTTATGCCCAAGCCTGCATCCAGATCACCGACAGCACCTACGTGGCGGTGAGCATGCGAATCATGACCAGGATGGGGAAAGTGGTTCTGGATAAGATCGGAAACCGCGATGAGTTCGTCAAGGGTTTTCATTCCATAGGTGACCTCGACCCGAACAGACGTTTCATCATGCATTTTCCCGATGAACACCTGGTCTGGAGTGTCGGATCAGGATACGGAGGCAATGCCCTTCTAGGAAAGAAATGCCTGTCTTTGAGAATCGCCT
Source organism: uncultured Eubacteriales bacterium (assembly GCA_964400735.1). Classification (GTDB taxonomy): domain Bacteria; phylum Acidobacteriota; class Aminicenantia; order Aminicenantales; family Aminicenantaceae; genus CAYNVQ01. Next base: position 566,395 of record CAYNVQ010000001.1, read on the forward strand.
CCTGGATCGGCTACAAAAAAGGCTGGATGGCCGAACACATGGTGATTATCGGTGTTGAAGATTATAAAGGCCGTATCACCTACTTGACCGCAGCCCTCCCCAGTGCCTGCGGCAAAACCAACTTGGCTATGATGGAATCTGCTCTTCCCGGGTATAGGGTCTGGACCCTGGGCGATGACATTGCCTGGCTCAATGTCGGTCCGGATGGAAGGCTGTGGGCCATCAATCCCGAGTCGGGCTATTTCGGCGTGGCTCCCGGCACCTCTAGAAAAACCAACCCGAATATGATGAAAACCCTCAAAAGGGGACTCTTCAATCCTGCACTATTCACCAACGTGGCCTTGAATACCGAGACCAATGAGCCCTGGTGGGAAGGGATAGACGACCCCCAGCCTTCCTCTCTCGAAGACTGGCAAGGCCGGCTATGGGACGGCACTTCGGGCGGAAAAGCCGCCCATCCCAATTCCAGGTTCACTGTATCTATCTATAACACCCCTACCCTATCCAAGGAATTCGACAATCCCCAGGGTGTTCCGATATCTGGAATCATTTTCGGCGGAAGAAGAACTCAGCTTATTCCCCTGGTAGTGGAAAGCTTCAATTGGCGCCATGGAGTATTCCTGGGAGCCCGAATGGGATCCGAAACCACAGCCGCCTCCACCGGACAAGTGGGTGTCGTTCGAAGAGACCCCATGGCCATGCTTCCTTTCTGCGGTTACAACTTGGGAACGTATTTCCGTCATTGGCTGAACATGGGGAACAGGTTGTCCCATCGCCCCAAGATTTTTTCTGTCAATTGGTTTAGAGTGGATGAGCGGGACCGTTTCATCTGGCCCGGTTTCGGAGAAAACATGAGGGTTTTGAAGTGGATTATAGATAGGATCCACGACAAGGTCGGGGCCAGAGAGACTCCGGCCGGATTGGTCCCCCGTCTTCAGGACTTAGAGCTCGAAGGGATTGATGTTCCTAAAAAAAATCTGGCTAAACTTTTCGAGGTGAATATGGGGGAATGGGGCACCGAAGTGGATGAGATAAAAAATTTTCTCATCCCCTATCGCGGCCATCTCCCCCCTGACCTCTGGGAGGAATTCAACATCATGAAGAAAAAAATCGACGATTCTTCAGGTTAGACCTGATCACTAGATCCTGATGGATCGAAACATATTCTAATGCAAGGTCATTTCTTCTGAAGAGATATCCGTCAGCGATGTCGTTCCCACTTAGAAAAACCCGGGCTCATCAATAATTTCATTCTTATTTCCGTGACGGATCATTTTAGCAGTCAGGCAGGCTGGTTAGGAAGCCATCCGGAGGCAAGCGGGCATGGAAAGCAAGCTTTGCTAGCAAGTTGGAGAGCGAGCCGAGGAATAAGCTGATTTTCCTCGCTGGGGAAAATCAGCGGGCTGAGGAACCAGCCTGACTGGCTGGTTCTTTGTCCCGGAAATAAGGATGCTTCCTCACTCATACCGGAGCGATTCGGCAGGATTGGCCCGCGCCGCCCGGATGGCCTGATAACCCACGGACAAAATGGCCACGAATAAAGCCAACAGCAGGGCCCCAATAAATGCAAAATATCCCAGACCTACCCGGTAGGCATAACTTTGCAGCCATTTTCTCATGATGAAATAGGCCGCCGGCCAGGCGATAACATTAGCTACCAAAACAAGAAGAAAAAATTCCTTGCACAGGAGCCGGGTGATCTGTGGAACGCTCGCGCCCAGAACTTTGCGGATTCCGATCTCCTTGGTTCGTTTTTCAGCCATAAAAGAAGCCAGGCCAAAAAGACCGAGACAGGCGACGAATATCGCCAGGATCGCGAAATATCTCAAAAGTGTCCCTATTCTTTCTTCGCTTCTATACATCATGTCGTACCTGTCATCCATAAACCGGTATTCGAACGGATAGTTGGGGATTATCCGTTTCCAGGTTTTCTCGATGAGTCCCAGGGAGCCGGATACATCTTCCGGGGGGATACGGACGATCATATAATTGAGCGAATCTTGATCCACCAGAATGGCCAGTGGCTCGATTTTATTCCGAAGGGTCTGGTAATGAAAATTTTTCATCACTCCAATGATCGTCCCGTCCACTCCCACATGTCTGAATTGCTCTCCTATGACAGAATCTTTGTCCATCAACTTCGCCACTTCTTCGTTGACGATCCATGATTTGGAATGATCGGCTGAGTATTCCTTGTCAAAGCTTCGTCCCTCTGCCATTTCTATCTTCAATGTCTCGGTAAAATCAAAATCCACTGCATTAAAACCGATCAAGATCTGGAGCTCTGGGTCTTTGCCTTCCCATTGTGCTCCTCCGGAATTGCTGCCGATGTAGGTGGGGAGTTGGGAAGTTCCGGTGACGTTCAATATTTGTGGATTTTGGATCAGCGCCTGTTTGAGAGCGCTGTAAGATTTTTTGGTATCCGCTCTCAAAGGGATGTACACCAGATGCTCCTTATCCCATCCCAGACGCATTGTTTTGATATAGTTGAGTTGCTGGTAAACGACAACTGTTCCGATGATCAATAGGATCGACAGCACGAACTGAACTACCACAAGGACTCTGCGGAACCGGGCGCCTCCTGAACCTGAAAACAGACCTCCTTTGAGAACCCGGGCCGGTTGGAAGGCGGAGAGAAACATTGCCGGATAACTTCCGGCTACCAGCCCCGTGAACAACGTGATGCACGCCAATCCGATCAAAACTGTCGCGATACCTGCCACCCCCCACGATAGTTCTTTTCCTGAAAGATGGCTGAATGCAGGTAACAAAAGGGTGACGATCCCAACAGCAAATACGAGGGCAATAAATGCATACACCACCGATTCTCCATAAAACTGTCTCACGAGGTGTCCTCTGACCGCACCGACTACCTTCCTCAATCCCACTTCCTTTGCCCGGTTGGCTGAGCGGGCTGTAGACAGATTCATGAAATTAATACAGGCAATCAGGAGCACGATAAAGGCGATCACAGAGAAGATATAGACATACTGAATAGCTCCCGCACCTTTTTCATACCCGAAAAACTCATGGAGATGGAGCCTGGTGAGGGGCATGAGCCTCAAATCTGTACGGCTTTCAGTAACTTTCGTCCGTATAAATCCGAATATCTTTTGATTTGCCTGTTCGAGAGGGATCCCATCCGGAAGCTGAACGAAGGTGAAGATGGAATTGGTCCCAAAATCCTGTTCCCTGGTCTGTCCCGAGTTTTTAAGGACTTCGTAGGGGATAAGAAAATCGAACTGCAAGTAGGAATTGTGGGGAATGTTTTCCAGCACTCCCGTTACCGTGAATTCGTGCTGGTTGTTCAAAGTGATGACTTTTCCAATGGGATCAACATCTCCGAAATATTTTTTCGCCAAATCCTCCGTAATGATCAAAGAAGTCGGAGAATCAAGCGCGGTATTTTTATCTCCTTTGAGAAGCGGATAAGTGAACATTTTCAAAAACGAAGGATCCACAGCCCTCCCATTGTCTTCAAAAAACGCGTCATCTCCATGTTTGAATAACACACCTCCTGTCCATACCACTCGAGTGGCATCCATGATCTCCGGGATTTCAGCTTTCAAGGCAGGACCGAGGGGATAGGGCGTCACATAAACATAAAAAATTCTTCCTGAGTAATGCTGGTCTTCCTCGACCCGGTACAGATTAGCCGCATTTTCGTGGAATCTGTCATAACTCAGTTCATCCAGAACCCAGATCGTGATAAGGAGACAGCAGGCCAGCCCGATAGCCAAACCAGCAATGTTGATAAAAGAATATCCCTTGTACCTCCGGATATTCCTGAAAGCAACTTTTAAATAGTTTTTTACCATCTGGACACTCCAATAAATATTATTTGAGATAATGTTAGGAAAAAGCCTGATGATCTGACCCCAATACCAGAAAAAGGCAGATAACTTGCCTTTTTCCTTTTTTATCCCTTCATAGATCTCCCCAAAATCACCGATAAGGGTGAAGTGGTCTCCTTTTCCATAAATCCGAGAGAGGAGCCAGTGGCCAAATCTTGGAGGATGTACGTTTTTGTTCCTCATTTACTTTCTGATACAGACAAGGCCATATCCGGAAATCCGGCCCACATGATTTCATTGACTCTTTTTACATCCTCTAATGCTTTGAATCCCTTCTCTGTGACTCGATAATATCTTTTACTCAATCCCTTTCTCTCTGGTGTCGGATCCCCAATATAGGCCGAGAGATAACCTTTTTTGGCTAATCTATCGAGAGGAAAATAGACTCCTCCCAGAGAAACTTTTTTTCCGGTGACCCGAACGATATGCTTGTAGATCGAAGTGCCGTAGGCATTATCTCCCAACTGCCAGACAGAAAGGAGTATCAGTTCCTCCAATTTTGTTAGAAATTCCATGGATTCTCCTTGCCTTCAAACATTGCCTTGCATATTCTACATATTAGAATACGCACAAAACACGAAAAAGGTTACCCGTTTTCTAACTTTTAGAAATCTTTGAGAGAGGCGATTTGAAGCAAGGAAAAAACAGATATGAAGCTTCAATATTGAAGAAATATAAAGTTATTTTATGACTCGAAGGCTACGCCTTTTGTTTCACCTTGAAAAGGACAGTGCCAAGGTAACCGCCATCATTGATCTCGGCAATATACAATCCCGGCTGAAGATGAGCTCTCCTCTTGAGCATCGGTTCAGAAAGTCTTTGCAATAGCGTGCTGGCTTCCCAATCTTTGTTCTCTCTGTCGCTCAATAGAAACGGCTCACCTCTAGCAACTATCTTTTCCAGTATTTCTCTTAAGCTCATGGTATCCTCGCTTTTCACATAGGCCTCTATATATATTAGACGAAATTTCTTGCCATTTAGTTACTTTTTATCGAAATTTTTCTCATTTTTTTTCTAAGCCAACAGATGGAGGCCTTAAAGGAATGACCAGCGGAGATGCCCGAATCCTGTCGGTTAGATCTTGAATTCTTCCTGGATATTTTCCGAGACAATGTGCCCGTCAAAGAGGTGGATAATCCTGTTGGCATATTCCGCGTAAGCCGGCGAATGGGTGACCATCACGATCGTCGTTCCCGCTTCATGCAGCTCGCCGACTATTCTCATGACCTCTTCACCGTGTGCCGAATCCAGATTTCCTGTCGGCTCATCCGCAAGGATCAACTTGGGTCGAGCCACAATGGCACGGGCTACGGCCACTCTCTGTTGTTGACCTCCGGATAGCTGTTGGGGGAAATGGCTAGACCGTGCTATGATCTCCATCTGCTCGAGAACCTCATTGACTCTTTTTTTGCGTTCGGAAGAAGAATAACCCAGATAAAGCAACGGAAGCTCCACATTCTCATACACGGTCAATTCATCGATGAGATTGAAACTCTGGAAAACAAACCCGATGTTGTTCTTGCGAAGGTTTGCCCGCTGTCTCTCGGAATACCTGCCTACTTCCTCGCCGAGGAAATGATATTCTCCATCGCTGGGCTTGTCGATCATTCCCAGGACATTGAGAAGGGTGGATTTTCCGCAGCCTGAAGGGCCCATTATCGCCACGTATTCCCCTTCTTTGACGTTCAGATTCACATTGTTCAGTGCCGTCGTTTCGACTTCCTCGGTCCGGTAAACCTTTTTGAGGTCTTTGGTTTGAATCATATTTTCCTCCCTAATCAGTTTTTCAGGTGTTATTCGTCATTGATTCTTAGACACCATCCCTTTATCTCTTCTCTTTATTTTGTCCTTTATTTAATAATAGACGTAAAAACACCCACTTTAGTTTACTTTAATACAAGTCTTTCCATGTTGCCGAAGCTTTCATAGGAAGATGTTATCACTTTTTCGCCAGCTTCCAATCCCTCCAGAACTTCGAAATATTCAGGATTCTGGCGGCCAAGTCTGATCCGTCTTTTCAATGCGACATTCCCGGAATTGTCCAATACATAGGCCCAATTGCCTCCGGTCGTCTGAGAGAATCCTCCCCTGGCGAGGAGAACTGCTTCGGCTATGTCCCCCAGCTCTAGACGGATATGATAGGTTTGGCCCGCCGTGATCCCCGCCGGTTCATCTTCCTCGAATTCCATATCCACTTCAAAACGCCCCTCTCTAACTTCAGGATATTTCTTTGTGACAACGAGATTATATGTCTGCCCAGAAAATTCGAACTCGCCTTTTCTTCCGATCTCAACTCGGGCGATGTAGTGCTCGTCGATTCCCGCTCTAATTCTGTACCCTTCCAAAGTATCGATCGTTCCGAACTCTTCTCCCGGCGCTTTGGTCTGTCCGATTTCGGCATCCAAAGAGGTCAAATAACCGGCCACCGGGGCTTTTATGGTCAGGTTCTCCTGCCGTTCCCGGATGATATTCATGTTCTCTGTCATGCGCTGGACTTGATTCTCCAAAGCCTCGATCTGTCTCTGACGAAATTCTAGATCCTTGGCCTGACTTTCTATGGTCAATTCTCTGTTTTTCACCAAGTAGTCATATTGGTCTTTGGCCAACTCGAACTCGTGTTGCGAAATCAAATCGTCCTTTATCAACTCCTTGTATCGTTCATAAGTCCGCTTCTGTTGTTGAAGATTATTGTCAACCTGAGCCAGTTGTTGACTCAATTGCAGCCTGTACTGCTCCATCGCCAAACGGGTGCTGCGCAAGTTGTTGACCTGCTGGAACAGCTCAGCCTCTCTCCACATTAAATTGATCATAAGATTGGTATTGCCCAATCGGATGATCGGGTCTCCTTCTTTCAGCTGGCTTCCGGCCTCGAGAAAAATCTCTTCGACCGTTCCCCCTTCATCCGCAGTTAAATAATGGTAATAAGGAAGAACGTTTCCCATAACCGGTATGTATTCTTGAAAAGGCCCGCGCACGACTTCCGAGATAGTAAGCCTTTCGGCCTTGACATTGAGAGAAGATTTGCTGATTCCAAACACGAAAATGTATATGACAAAAGCGATAAAAATCGCCGAACCTGCAAAAAGGGCAATCCTTTTGGGAGGCCATTTCTTCTTTTCGATTTTACGATCCATTCCCATTTGAGCTCTCCTTCTGTTGTGGCTGTTTCAAATCTGTATCCATCATTTTATTCTTTTAAAAAAAGCGTCATTTTGATGCATCAGTCAAATCATTTGCAAGTATTGTGCCAGTATCTTAAACCAGAAGTCCTTTGCCTGTTATTCGAGCAGTCTCTGTCCAAAAGTGTTCATTTGCAAAACACAGGCTGTTCAAAATCGAACAGTTGTATTATAATGAATTTAAGTATCGTGTGCCAATATATAAATGTGATGACATTATGGCCTTTGCTCGTACATGAGCGCATAGATAGGGCATAGAAGGATCGAATTGATTGGGAAGGAAATACAGAAGTTTCAAAAGGCACATATCTTGCAGCAAATTCTTTCAAGCCAAACACACTAGTTAATCCATCTATAGATTAGACCGGCTAAATCGATGAACGGAGAAAACGACCATGAATAAAAAGACAGGAAAAGTTCTCATCGTCGACGACGATGAAGATATCCTTCAAGCTGCCCGGCTATTGCTCAAACAACACGTTACCCTCGTTCACACGGAAAAGAGTCCTGAAGCGCTTCCTTCTCTACTTAAAAATGAGGCTTATGATGTCATTTTCTTGGATATGAACTTTGCCAAAGGTGCCACCAGCGGAAAAGAAGGATTTCTATGGTTGGACAAAATCCATGAAATCGACCCCAATATTGTGGTCGTTTTAATCACGGCCTTTGGGGACGTGGACATGGCGGTCCGGGCTATTAAGGAAGGTGCAACGGATTTTATCCTCAAGCCATGGCAAAACGAAAGGCTTATCGCTACGCTCACTACTGCCATGAATTTGAGAAAGTCCAGAGCAGAGGCAACTCAACTCCGGTCCAAACAAAAGCAATTGAGCGCCGACCTCGATCAACCCTTTCACAATTTTATCGGGAAGAGCTCGGCCTTGGAAACCGTGTTTGATGCCATCAAAAAAGTCGCAAAGACCGACGCCAATGTTTTAATCTTAGGCGAGAATGGCACCGGAAAGGAATTGGTGGCCAGAGAGCTTCATCGTCAATCCTCACGTGCTGAGGAGGTCTTCATCAGCGTCGATATGGGCGCTTTGAGCGAAACTCTTTTTGAAAGCGAGCTGTTCGGCCACGTCAAGGGAGCCTTTACGGACGCAAGAGAAGATAGGGCTGGGCGGTTCGAGATCGCCTCAGGCGGAACGTTATTTCTGGATGAGATCGGGAATTTGCCTCTTACTCTCCAGGCCAAATTGCTGACCGTTATCGAGAACCGGAAGGTTATCCGTTTGGGCTCGAATAAGCCGGTTAACACCGATGTTCGTCTGATCTGCGCCACAAACATGAATATTCACGAGATGGTGATCGACAACAAATTCCGACAGGATCTGCTCTATCGTGTCAATACCGTAGAAATCCGGATTCCGCCCCTTCGGGAACGAGTTGGAGACATTCAGCCTTTGGCGGACCATTTTCTCAAAATCTACTGTAAAAAATATCACAAGCCTTTAAGGAGGCTGAGTTCAGCGACATTCAAAAGGTTGGAGAAATATCACTGGCCTGGCAATGTGAGAGAACTTCAGCATGCGATCGAACGGGCTGTCATCATGAGTGACTCCCAAGTGCTTCAACCGACGGATTTCTTCTTCCCCTCGCAGGAAAAAAAAGGAGATTCTCTGGTTTTCGATGAATACAATTTGGAAGATATCGAGAAATTGGTCATTCATCGCGCTATAAGCAAACATGGAGGAAATATAACCCACGCCGCAGAGGAGCTGGGATTATCCAGAGCTTCACTTTATCGAAGATTGGAAAAATATGGTCTATAAACGCTTCCGGACCAACTGTGTCATAAGGGTTTCAGTCCTTATGATTTCCACTTTTGGTTTTTTCTATATCTTACTCGAAACCTCATTGTATGCAGCGCTTTTCATTCTGGGAGTTTTCATTATCTACCAAGCCTATTCGTTGATTCACTATGTCGAAAAGACCAACCGTGACTTGACTCGTTTTTTCAGTTCTATCCGGTACAGTGACTTTTCACAGACTTTCAAAGACGACGGACTTGGACCTTCCTTTGATGGATTAAGGAGAGCTTTTTCAGAAGTTATACAGGCCTTCCGCCAAACGAGGACAGAAAAAGAAGAACATTACCGGTATCTGCAAACAGTGGTTCAACACGTAGGAATAGGACTGATCGCCTTTCAGCCAAATGGGGACGTGGAACTAATTAACAAGGCCGCCAAGCGTCTCTTGAACATTATCTCCCTCAAAAACATTAAATCACTTGAATCGTTCAGCAAACCTCTTGTCGACGCGCTTTTCAAACTTAGGCCGAGAGAGCGAGCCCTGGTCAAAGTTGAGGACCAAAACGAGCTACTTCATCTCGCTCTTTATGCTACCGAATTTCGATTGAGGGGGTATGATTTTTCTCTCGTCTCAATACAGAATATCCACAGCGAATTGGAAGAAAAGGAAATCGATGCTTGGCAAAAGCTCATCCGTGTGCTCACCCATGAGATCATGAACTCCATTACTCCCATCTCTTCTTTAGCTTCAACGATCAATGAACTGATCAAGGAGAGCTGTCAGATGCGTCTCCCTGAAGAAAACATAGATACGGAATCTTTATCCGACATCCATGAGGCGGCTCAGACCATCCAAAAACGTAGCCAGGGGCTTCTCCACTTCGTGGATGCCTACAGAAATCTGACATTAATCCAGAAGCCTAACTTTCAGATTTTCCCTGTAAAGGAACTCTTCGACAGGGTGGAGAAACTTCTTCAGACGAATTTGAAGGAAAAAAACATTCGATTTGAGATAAAAATAGATCCCCAAAGCTTGGAGCTTTCTGCCGATCCCGAACTCATCGAACAGGTATTGATCAATCTCCTGTTGAATGCCCTTCAAGCTTTGGAAAAACAAGCGAATGCCTGGATTTGCCTGAATGCCTATCTGGACGGAAGAGGACGGACCAATATTCAGGTTAAAGACAACGGCCCTGGAATTCCAAGGGAAAATATGGAAAAGATTTTTATTCCGTTTTACTCGACCAAAGAGGGAGGTTCAGGGATCGGGCTCAGCCTTTCCAGGCAGATCATGCGTCTTCACCGAGGCTCCATCACAGCCCATTCCGAGCCAAAAAAGGAAACCATTTTCACCTTGAAATTTTAGAGCACTTAAAGCTCCCATTCGTCCAGATAACGTGGGATGGTCACCTTCCATCTTTTTTTCTGTTGGATGAATTCCGCTAAACTGCGTGAAGCCTCCTTCTCTCCATGGGTGAGGAAGACACGGGCCGGAGCAGATTGAAAACCATTCAGCCATCGGATAAGATCCTTCCTTCCTGCATGAGCCGAAAATCCGTGGATCTGGCAGATTCTGGCCTTTACGGGATAATTATGCCCCAATATTCTTACCTCGGGCTCGCCCTCTATAATTTGTCGACCTAAAGTCCCTTTTGCCTGATACCCTACGAAAAGAATGGTGGACTCAGGTCTGGTGATGTTTTGAACGAGATGATGTTTGATGCGGCCTCCGGTGCACATCCCTGAACCGGCCATAATGATACAGGATCCTCTAATAGAATTAATCGATTTCGACTCGGTGGCGGTTCGCATCAATCTCAGGCCTGGAAAGTCAAAGGGCTGTTTATTTTGGCGAATAAGTTTCTTTACCTCGCCATCCAAATACTCTTGATATTCAGCAAAGACCTGCGTAACATCCACGGCCATGGGGCTATCCAGAAAAGTCATCAAAAAGGGAATCCTATCCTGTCGGATCAACCGACCCAAATGGAAAAGCAATTCTTGCGCCCGTTCGATGGCAAAGGTCGGAATAACGATATTCCCCCCCCTAGCCACGGTTTCATTGATTATCTGACTCAGGATTTCATCCACATCAGCGGGATCTTCGTGATCCCGGTCTCCATAAGTCGTTTCCATAACGATGTAATCAGCACGGGCAAAAAGGGTCGGGTCTTGCATGAGAGGACGATTCCACTGGCCGATATCCCCGGAAAAAAGGATGGTTTCCTGCCGCCCCTTTTCTCTGAGGATCACCTCGACTATGGCTGCTCCCAGAATATGCCCCGCATCATGAAATCGAGCCTCCCCGTGACCATTCAAAGGAATAACCTGTTTATATGGCTTCTCCTTGACCAGAGGTAAAACTCTTTCGGCATCCTCAACCGTGTACAGGGGAATTTCAGGAAAAGGACCTTTTCTCCCTTCTTTTTTATGCCTTTTCTTTTTATAGGCCGCATCCTCTTCCTGAATTTCTGCAGAATCGAGAAGAACGACCGGAAGGAGGGACTTCGATGGAGGAGTAAGGTAAATGGGGCCGTTGAATCCGTCACGGACGAGTTTAGGAAGTAGACCTGAATGGTCAAGATGAACATGGGAAAGAAGCAGGGCTCCGATCGAGTCGGGAGAAACAGGAAAGGGTTCCCAATTTCGCGCCAAATAGTCCCTCTCCTGAAAAAGGCCGCAGTCGATGAGCACCCGAAGATTTTCCGATTCCAATAAGTAGCACGATCCGGTGACCTGCTGATTGGCTCCTATAAATTTCAATTTCATCTATTTTGCTCCTGAAAAAAGCAGTTGCGCCATCAAACCAGCGAGAGGTGGGAAGAAGAAAGTACATGCCAGGCGCATATAGGTGAATTTCCAGCCCAGGATTCCTGTTTCCAAAGGCAGTCTGGCTACAGCCCAGAGAGACCAAGCCGTCAAAAAGGCCACCAATGTTCCGATCCCGGCTCCAGCCTTAAGGAGTCCGGCCACGACCGGAAGACTGACGTACGGTCTTCCGGGTGTCATCCTCCCGGCCAGTGTCCCGATGAAATTTCCCTTCAATCCCGACTCCTCCCCTATCCACTTGGATAATATCTCTTGAGGCAAAAGCACCTGAACCATGCCAGCCACAACGAAAGCAAAAATCAGGAGAGGAAGGATCTCCAGAATCATTTTCAGACTGGAGCGCAGTCCCTGTATGTGCTGACCCTCGCCTTTTGAATACCCCACCGCCAGAAAAACAAGGGCCAATATAGCCATGATGATGGTCGGAAGCAGCATGTTCATATCTCTCCTTTTCTTATCCACTTTGTTGCCTCAGTTCCTGATCCTGGAGGTTACCCATTCCTCCCAATTGGAATACCTGGGGAAATACAGAAAAAAGAATACGAAAGACATGGCTGTCAGCACATAAAAGTCTCTAAGATCGCCACGGAGAAAAAAGAGCACCAGGCCAAAAATTGCCGGTGCCTCGCAAAAAGCCGCTGTCAGGATGGATATCTTGTTGAGATGCGCGATCAGTGCCTCTATTTTAGTGCTTTTTAATCCCTTGGTCAGGGTTTTCCGGATCAAACGGATGATAAAGATTTGCGCCAGAGCGAGACCATAGAAAACATAACGAATCCAGGATAACTCATGACTCTCCACTACTCTCTGGAAGTCCTTGAAATTTGCATGTAAGATTTCCACTACGACTACGTAGATCCCAAGGGACACCATGAAAGCGATATACATAATGGCAGACATCTGATGGGCCCTCTTCAAATCCTTCATGTATTCCAAATAAATTTTCCTATTCGCTTCTTGAAAACCTTAGCCTCTTTTGACCACCGTATGTTGTCTTCACCACCTAGAAATCGAAATTTCGATTCATTATAAATAAATCTTTAGCAGGAAACAAACTTTTATATTCTTGATCTATTTCTTGCCGTATGGGGATCTTTTTCCACGTGGTTCAACCTCTTAGGTATGTCCACCACGGACGCACCTGACCTATCGAATGTCTTTTTTCAACGAACGTTGCCCGTAGAGAATCGAAAAGAACCAATCTTTTAACGAATTGGTCGGGGCCCTCAGATTTCGCTTCTGACATGCCTGATGTCTTTTACCTTTAATCTTATCCACACTAAATGGAAGAGAATCATTCAGAATAATTGAATTGAATAAAAAAGAAACGCCATGTGTATTATCTTTATATGGAGTGCTAAAAATTTGTTGTAAAATGTAAAATTAAAAAAGGATTGAATAGGTGGCCAAATGAGAAATTACAGTCGTGAAATAACTTTGATCTTTTTTCTTGCCCTTCCCATTTTTGCTCTACCACAGCAAAAAAACATGGATTTACTCACAGCGCGGGCTAAAGAATTTGTCCAGGCTCTCGAAAAAGGCCATTTTGGCGATTCGGTTAGATACTTCGACGAAACCATGGCCAAACTTGCCCCGCCCGAGAAAATGAAAGAAGTCTGGGAAGCTATTATCAAACAAGTCGGCCGCTTCAAAGAACAGAAGGGCATTCGAACAGAATCTATCTCACAATATGATATCGTGTATGTGACATGTGAATTCGAAATGGCGAGTCTGGATATCAAAGTCGTTTTCAACAAAGACGGTCAAATCGCCGGGCAATTTTTTGTCCCTTCAAAACCTGATGCGGAATATTCCCCGCCGAATTATGTGGACAAAGATTCCTTCAAGGAAGAAGAGGTAAAGTTCGGCGTGGAAGGATGGCATTTACCTGGAACATTGACCATTCCTCAAGGCAATGGCCCGTTTCCCGCCCTCGTCCTTGTGCATGGGTCTGGCCCCAATGATAGGGACGAATCTCTGGGGCCCAACAAACCCTTCCGCGATCTCGCTTGGGGATTGGCCACTCGAAATATCGCCGTTCTTCGTTATGATAAACGGACTAAAGTCTATGGACAAAAGATGGTCTCAGATAAGGAGGCCAGGCTCACCGTTTATGAAGAAACCATTCAAGATGCACTGGCCGCAGCAAACCTTCTGCGGCAAAGGAATAAAATCGACGCTCAAAACATTTTCATCCTGGGTCACAGTCTGGGAGGAGCCCTCATCCCAAGAATAGCCGGTCTTGATTCAAAATGCGCCGGCTTTATCGTGATGGCCGGACCGACAAGACCTCTGGAAGACCTATTTATAGACCAGATGGAGTATATCTATCTGCTGGATGGGAAACTATCGGAAGAGGAATCGGCAAGATTGGATGAAATCAAGGGATCTGTACAGAAAATCAAACGTCTGGACCCTTCGGCCCCAAATCTTCCCAGGGAAAATATTCTCGGTGCATATCCCGAGTACTGGCTCGATCTCAAAGGCTATAATCCTGCCGAGACAGCAAAAGCCATAACAAAGCCCCTTTTGATCCTTCAGGGAGACCGGGATTATCAGGTCACTTTGGAGGACTTTGATGGCTGGAAAGAAGCGCTCGGTTCAAGAGGGAATGTTATCTACAAGCTCTACCCCACAGACAACCATCTTTTTATCCCTGGACAGGGGAAATGCACGCCGGAAGAATACCTTAAGGTCGGTCATGTGGACGAAGCCGTTATTGCGGATATCGCCGGGTGGATCGACCAAAATAGGAAATGAATCTCAGCCCCCATTTTCCAGCCGCCCGTCTATCAGCCGTATAACCCTCTGGGCACGTTCGGATATACCAGGATTATGGGTAATGACAACGATGGTGTGTCCTTGGCGCCAAAGGTCTTCGAAAATAGCCAGGATTTCATCTCCGGATTGGGTATCCAGATTCCCTGTCGGTTCATCGGCTAAGATCAGGCTCGGATTATTGGAAAGGGCACGAGCGATGGCCACCCGCTGCATCTCGCCTCCAGAAAGTTCGTTCGGCTTGTGGTGAGCCCGTTTCGCCAGCCCGACTTTATCCAACAGGTCTAAGGTCCTCTTTTTCCTGGATTTGGTCTTTAAGCCTTTGAACAACATGGGCAGCTCAACATTTTCGAAGGCAGTGGCGTAAGGAAGAAGATTGAAATTCTGAAAGACGAATCCGATTTTCTCATTGCGGATTTCAGCCAGCTGGTTGTGGTTAAGATTTTCGACGTTTTGATCCTCTAAATAATATTCTCCGGAGGTGGGGGTATCCAGGCATCCTATGATATTCATCAAGGTTGACTTTCCTGAACCTGAAGGCCCAATCAAACCGATGAATTCGTTCGACTTGACTTCTAGATCGATTTCTTTAAGGGCTTCGACTTTGATGTCACCTATCCCATAAATTTTGTTTATCTTGCTCAATCGAATCATCTTGTGTCTCCTTGCTACTCATACCTGAGAGCTTCCACAGGATTTTGGGATGCGGCCCTCCGTGCTGGAAAAAACCCAGCTAGAAATCCGATAATTCCGAGAATAATGGCTGTCAAGATCATAATCTGGGAAGAAATGACGGGATGGGCTAGCAAATCAGCCACGTCTCCCTCTAAAGGCATAGTGTTGAATAGGCTGACAATCAGAAAAGAGATCAAAATTCCAGCCGTGCCTCCGATGAAAGCGATCATCAACGCTTCCGAAACAAACTGGAGGAGCACATATCTTTTCTTGGCACCCAGGGCCATTTTAATACCGATCTCCTTGGTTCTTTTTTTAGCCGACACATACATGATATTGGCCACTCCTACTCCTGCCACAACCAAGGTCAACCCTCCGATAATTCCCATGAAGATTTGGATGCCCAGAAAAATCTTTTTGAATATTTCCTCATCCTCGATGGTATCCCAAATCCTCAACGCCTGTGTATCCGATGGGTCGAATTTATATTTGGCAGCGAGGATCCTGTACACATCCTTTTTCACACCTGCCGCATTCGAGATATCCTCCGGCATATAGATCAAGCGATAGATATATTCATCTCCGTAAATGGCTTGATAGGAAGAAAAGGGTATGGCGGCTTTCTCTGCGTCCGGCCCGTTATACATGCTGTTCTGAATCTTATCCTGCATGATACCTATGACAAGAAACGGTATGGCATTGATCATGATGGTTTTGCCGACCGGATCTTTGGCCTCGAATAGCTTTTCTGCTATCTCGGTTCCCAGAAAAACGACTCTTTTTTTGTTCTTTAAATCGAGAGGATTGAGGAATCGTCCACCTTTCTGAGGGTAGTAAGTCCTCATCTCTTCAAAAGAAGGATAAACTCCGATAACTCTTTCGGTGAAGGTCTTTCGGTCATAGGTCAGAGTATTGGCGTATCTATCCCCTTCGGGGCTGATATGCTTGATTCCTGGAATTCTGTTTTTAAGAAGCTCCACGTCTTCTTTGTGCAAAAGGATCTGGCGCCCTTTTCCCAATCCTCTATAGGGCTTGGAAGTCTGACCTCCTCTTACAATGACTATTCCTTCGCCCAGGCCGCGATTGGCGATCTTCATTTGCCGGTTCAATCCCTCTCCGAAGGCCAAGAGTATGACGATGGAGAAAGTCCCCCAGGCTAGGGCTAATATGGTCAGGGTGATTCTCTTCCTCTGCCTGCGGAGTTCTCTGCTGAACATCCTGAAAAGGTAAAATAATTTCATTTTTTCCTTCTATATCCTCAAGGCTTCGACAGGGTCCAGGTTCGAGGCCCGACGCGCCGGGGCAAAACCAGAGATGAGCCCGATCAATCCGAGAAGGGTTACCGTCACTAGAGCCACTTCCAAAGAGAAAGTGGGCCGTCCGATTTCCTCCTCAATTCCGGTCGTGGGGAAAATGCTGATAATCCCATAAGAGAGACCCAATCCGAAAGCTCCTCCGATGAGTGTTATCAGAAGAGTCTCGAACAAAAATTGGGAAAGGATAAATCCTTTTTTAGCGCCCACCGCCATTTTCAGCCCGATTTCTCTAGTCCTTTCCTCAACGACCACGTTCATGATGTTGGAAACTCCGATTCCTCCCACTATCAAAGTGAACGCTCCGACAACACCCAAGAAAATATTGAATCCCAGCATGATTGCCGTGAACAGCTTCTCTCCCTCGGTCATATCCCACACCCCTATGGCTTCTTTATCCTGGGGATGGAACCTGTACTTTTTGGCCAGCACTCCCAAAACAGACTTCAGAATGATCTCATTTTGATCGGGATTTTTCCCTTGTATGACGATGTTGTTGAGGTATCTATGCCCGAAGAGAGTGGCAAAGGTTGTGGCAGGAATAAAGGCCGCGAATTCGTCCCGGTCTCCATAGCTAGAATTTTGCGTTTTTTCGATCAAAACCCCGACCACTTGAAAGGGAATAGAATTCAGGGCAACCGTGCGGCCAACGGCCGGCTCATCCCCGAATAGTTCCTCTTTCACTGTTGAGCCAAGAAAAATGGACCTTTTTCTGTGCTCGATGTCTACGGAATCGAGAAATCTTCCGCCTCTCTCGGGGATGATATTTCGGATTTCCCCATAAACAGGGTAAACTCCCCGCAGATACACTGAATAGGTGTTTTTTTCTGTCTTCAGTTTCACCCCTCCCCTTGCGTATTCAGGACTTACATGTTTTATCTGGGAGATTTCACGCTGAAGAAGAAAGGCGTCCTCCTCACGAAAATTCAGCCTCCTCCCTTTATTGAGCCCTTCGTAAGGCAGGCTGGTTCTTCCGGGCCAAAGAATGAGCAATCCTTCGCCCATTCCGTGAAAGCTCTTTTTCATCTGCCGGCCAAGGCCCGTTCCGAATCCCAAAAGAAGCACGACAGAAATGGTCCCCCAGGTGATCCCGAAAATGGTCAGAAAGGTCCTCAGTTTTTGGGATCTCATATCCCGAAAAAACTGAGAAACAAACATGAAGAATTTCATCAAACTGGCTTCTTCAAATTCACTTAATTTCTTTAGGAGGTCTCTCTACGACTTCTTCTCCTTCTTCGAGACCCTCCAAAACCTCAACGTTTATTCCGTCACTCAAACCGATTTTGATTTCTCTTTTTACGATCTCACCGCTTTCTTTTTGCACTTCCACGAATGTTTTATCCGCCTCGAATTCGATGAGCCGCTCTGGCACGAACAAGGTTTCTTCTGATTTGTTGATCAAGAGCTCCGCGTTGGCTGAATAACCAGCCCGGATAATTTTCTGGCCTCTCTTTGTTATTTTTATCTCCACATCAAAAAGGGTCGCATTCTCCTGTTTCTTGGCTTTCGGCGATATCCTGGCGAGCTCTCCTGTAATGTCCTCATCCGGGATAGCCCCTATTTTTAGCCTGGCTTCCATGCCTTGTTCGAGCTTTCCTACGTCGATCTCATCCACCGTCCCCTTGAACATAAGACTTTTCATGTCTGCCAAGATAAGGAGTTCGGTTCCTGCTTGATAAGAAGTCAAAGGGACAACAGGATCTCCTTCATTGACCCTTCTCTCCAGAATAGTTCCACCTACTGGGGATTTGATGATCGTATCCACCTGACGGTCAGCGACCTTCGTACTGCCTTTTTCGATCAAAGCCAACTTTTCCTGAGCCATGTTGAGTCTTAACTTGGACTGTTTGTATTCATTTTCAGCCACTTCAAATTCCTTTTGAGATATCAACCGCGATTCCAGAAGCTTTTTCATTCGTTCGAAATCGCTTCTGGCGATCTCAAAATTGGCTAAAGCGATCTCGGAGTTCCTCTTGGTCTCGGCAAATTCCAGGGGTGTAGGGTCCGGTTTGATCTCTACCAGCGGCTGTCCGCTCTCGACTCTATCTCCTACTTTGACGAAAACATTTTTGACAATCCCGGATATCTTGGATTTTACCGAGATTTCCTTTTCCGGCTCGATTTGGCCGATGGCCAGGGCCTTTTCGATGATATCCCCCCTTTGTATCTTTACCAATTGAATGGAGTTTTCACTATTATTGTTTTTGGTCTTTGCCGCGATAAAGACCGCTAAGGCTATGATGATGAGGATGATGATCAGTATTAAGATCTTTCTGAACATAGGAGCCTCCTCTTGTGGACTTCTCACGATTGTATACGATTGAGGCAAAAAAAAAGTTCCACTAGTCATGACTATCAGGGACGATGAAGCTGGACTAATGAAACAGCGAATTATTCAGACCGATCGATAGAATCAATTGCGGTTCCAGGGAAAGGCAGATATATACTTAAAAGGCTTAAAATTCTAAATATTAACTGGTATTAATCATCAAAGTTGGAATGTTGCCCCAATCCAACGTTGGAGTTGAAAATTAGATCAATTCTTATTGAGATTCTTTATCCTTTTTTTGCTGTTCTTTTTTCCAATAATCCATACAGTCCAAGTGGCAAAAATGAAGCACGTACCCCTCTCCTTCGGCATGTACGGCTGAAGCCTTGGGAATCATCTTTTTACATACATGACAGGCAATTTTTTCTTCTTGTTCATTCATTATGAATCCTTTCTTGCTTATTATAGCTGAAAGGGAAGGACAGGTGAACTCAGGCGGAGTTTTTTAATGAAGAAAAGATATATTTATCGTTTTTCTTTTCGATTTTACCGAAGAAGAATTGAGGATCATGGACGAAAGCGAGAGTCCAATCTTCGGCTATAGCCAGCTCGAAGAATTTCTTTTTGTTCGCGAGTGTTTCCAGCGGAAAAAGATCATAGCTCATGATGTAAGAGAGGCCTACATGACCGGACATCGGAACCATATCGGCCAGAAAAAAAAGAACTTCGTTTTGAGAAACAATCTTTACACACTGATGATGGGATGTATGACCGGGCGCCAACAAGACTTCCACCCCTTCTGTAACCTGGGTATCGCCATCGACAAGCCGAAGAAGCCCACATTCGGCTAAAGGGAGAAACGTATCCGGCATATAGCTGGGC
The DNA here is from genome assembly GCA_964400735.1 of uncultured Eubacteriales bacterium. Lineage (GTDB taxonomy): Bacteria > Acidobacteriota > Aminicenantia > Aminicenantales > Aminicenantaceae > CAYNVQ01. The sequence goes on from CAYNVQ010000001.1 coordinate 585,925, forward strand.
TTATCTCTATAACAGGGCTCTTGTGCATAATCCCACTCGCCCTTCTGGATGATGTATTGAGCAGTGGGGAATGTAGGAATGATTTCGCCCTCTCTATTCCTCATGGTATTGCCGCCGCAGTGGTCAAAATGAAGGTGGGAATTGATGACAAAGCCGACATCTTGGGCACGGAACCCGAGACCTTCGAGTTCACCGAGCAGGCCCGGTTCTTGCTCGACAGAATAAAAATTTCGAAATTTGGGATCCAATTCCGGGCCGATTCCGGTCTCCACCAGCACCAAAGATTTGGGGGTTTCGATCAGGAGGGAATTGAGTCCCATTTGAATTCTATTCTGATTGTCTGGTGAATATATTTTTTCCCATAGAACCTTAGGAACTACACCGAACATTGCTCCCCCATCTAAATAAAAATAGCCGTCTCGGAGGCCGTAAATAGTGAATTGACCTAGAGAAATTTTCGAGGAGGTCATCCGAGAAGTTCTTCGAGATCATAGACCAGCTTATCGCGTGTGTACTCGGCGAACTCGATCTTTCCCGTATCCATTCGGATAGCATCTTCGGGGCAGGCTTCGACACAAAATCCGCAGAAACAGCACCGGCTTAGATCGATGATAAAAGTCGAGGGATACTTCTGGATTTCCGGATCGGCATCCTCGGCGGCTTCCACGTAGATACACTCTGATGGGCAGACCGTTACACAGAGCATGCAGGCCACACAACGGGGCTTTCCATCCTCTCGTTTCAGAAGCCTGTGCAGGCTTCTATGTCGGTAGGCGATCTTTCTTTTTTCTTCTGGATACTGGATGGTAACGGCGCCCTTCCGTTTGGTCTTGATTCCAAAGAGGTTCAATGTGTGGAACCACATGTTCACTAAAAAATGACGGGTAGTGATCAGGCTACCCTTTATGATCTCGATAAAATAACCAAGTGCTTTAATCATCCTATCAAACTCATCAAAATCGCTGTGGCGGATATGTTGATCAGGCTAAGGGGCACGAGAAGTTTCCAGCCCAAATCCATGACCTGGTCATAACGGAATCTAGGATATGTCCAGCGGATCAACACCTGGAGCCAGCAGAAGAAAAAGACCTTCAGATTAAAAGCCAGGACCTGGAATAAGACCACAATTCCATGAGGCAGCAACCATTGACCACCCCAAGGAAAATGGAATCCATCGGCATACATCCATGGAACTTGCCAACCGCCGAAAAAGAGAGTGGTTAAAAGACAAGCAATGATGAGAACCTCCATGAAATCTGTAAACATGAAAAGTCCCCACTTAAGGCCTGAATATTCGGTGAAAAATCCGACGATTTCGTTTTCCCCTTCCGGGAGGTCGAAGGGAACCCTTTTGGTTTCGGCCAGGGCTGCAAAGAAAAAGATCAATAGGCCAAGCGGTTGAAGGAATACTCCCCACTTGGGAAGCCAACCGAAAAGCAATTCGCCCTGATAGTGAACGATTTCCGAAAGTTTTAAGGAGGGATAGACCATGATCAAGCCGATAAGAGAAAGGCCCAATGCCACCTCGTAGGAGATGAGCTGGGCAGCGCCTCTCATGCCGCCCAGCAGGGTGTAACGGTTATTCGAGCTCCAGCCGGCCAAAATAATTCCGTAGATTCCCAAGGACAACATGGCCAGCACGAACAATAGACTGACGTTGAAATCGACGATCTGTAGTTTTATCTCCCGCCCGCCGATCCGCAATACATCCCCGAAGGGAATAGCAGAGATAGTGACAGCCACGAAGAAAAAGGAGATGAAAGGAGCAAGGTTATGGAGAAACCTTCTCGAGAATCTAGGGGTGAAATCTTCCTTGAAGATCATCTTGATGGCATCGGCAAAGGGCTGGAAGAGACCGATGACTCTGAACTTCCAGATATTCGCTCTGTTGGCTCCGATTCTATCCTGGATGACAGCGCTTTCTTTCCTCTCTACCCAGGTCAGATAGAGGGCGATCACGAGAAACCAAACCAGAGCACAAACGATCTTGATTAGAATAATTAACCACTCACTCACTGTTTTTCTCGAAAAATGGAATCTCCTTTTTCATCTCTTCTCTTATATCCTCTAAAGATGAAAGAGGGCTGTAGAATTTATAATTTATCCTCAACTGTTTCGCAAAATCCATAAGCAATCGCCATTCAGGCTGGCTGTTTCCTGGCGGATCGAGAGATGGCGAAAAGGCCTGAATGAGACCATCAACGCTAGTTAAAGACCCCTCTTTTTCAGCAATAAGAGACGTAGGGGCAACTACATTGAAGTGTGCACTTAGGTCCCGATGATGGGAGGTCAGAAGCACCTTTGTTTTTATCCTCTCCAGGAATGCCTCCAGAGGATCAATATCTAGCCTATCCATAAAAGGGGAACCAAACACAAATAACAATTCGATGCCTTCAAAAAATTTTCCCCAATTACCAGGGCTTGTATCAAATCCGATTTCTTGGGCTCCTCTCTTGTTTGGCGTCCGTTCCTTCGTCAGCAGGTTGCCGTCCCCTTCCTCTTCTGCGGGATCAAGAAAGATTATTTTATTGGCACCTAGGTCCTTCCGGAATAATTTATCCACCAGAAAAAGCTCCTCGTTTGTAAGCCAGGAGTGAAGGATAACACCTATCCGGGAGGCTTTCATTCGGCTGTAGAACCGTTTTGCCTTTTCTGCGAGGCGGGAGATCAAATCCGTCCAGTTATCGATTTGATAATAATCGTTCACGACGATTCTATCGAGTCTATTTTCATTCAGATAAGAATAACCATAGCGGCCTAAGTCGCAAATCCACAGTCCATTTACACTTTGGTTCTCCCGAGAACGGATACGGTATACTTTTTTAGGCAGCGAAAAACGGGAAAATCCCTCATGAGACTCTACAAATATATTGCATCCTCGGCTGCAAAGAGGACAAATAGATTCTCCGCCCTTCAAGAACCAGGATCGGGTTTTAAACCTGAAATCCTTATCCGTGATGGCCCCTACCGGACAGATCTCTGCAAGGTTTCCCGAATAATTATTATCGACCAGTACTCCGTCATAAGTACCGATTTCGGCATGAATACCTCGCTGGAAAACACCCAGCTCTTCGGTTTTTGTGACCTCACGTAGAAACCGGACACATCTTGTGCACAGGATACATCTCTCCTGGTCGAGAACAAGATTCTTTCCTATATCGACCTTCTTTTCCCTTTTTTCCTTATATTCCTTGAACTCGCTCTCGAAAAGCCCGTATTCTTCGTAATAATCTTGAAGCTTGCATTCTCCGGCTTTGTCGCAGATGGGACAGTCGATGGGATGCTCAGCCAGAAGGCATTCCAATACACCCTTTCGGGCTTCGATAACTCTCTCGCTCCTGGTCGAGACCTTCATTCCTTCCCGCACGCGGGTGGAACAGGCCAATTCCAGTTTCGGCAGTCCTTCTATTTCGACCAAACACATGCGGCAACTGCCTTCGGGAACAAACGCTTTATGATAGCAAAGATGGGGGATGTGCAAACCACAACTTTCAGCCACTTCCAATATCGTCATTCCTTCTTGGACTTCCAACTCTATCTCGTCAATCGAAATCTTCACCATCTCCTCTGTTTCTCCTGGCCTCAGTTCCTTAGATAAGATTCAAGTTCTCCACGAAACTTGTTTACGATGGAAAGAATGGGCATGGCAGCTGCATCTCCTAAGGGGCACAGAGTTTTTCCCAGCATATTATTGGCAATTTTGATGATTTTATCTAAATCGCCCTTTTCTCCCTTGCCCTCAACCATCCGCCGAACGATTTTACATATCCAAGAATTTCCGATCCGGCAGGGAGTGCACTGTCCGCACGATTCATGGGAATAAAATTTCGACACAAGCCTCAAGACATCCAACATGGAGGTTTCCTCGTCGATGACCACAATGGCCGCTGAACCGAGCATTGACTTGGCCTCGACCAGCGAATCAAAATCCATTTTGATGTCGATCTCGTCCGCTTTTAAAACTGGAGCCGACATTCCTCCCGGGATCACGGCTTTCAACCTTTTTCCATCCTTCATTCCCCCTGCATATTGGATGATAATATCCTTCAAGCTCGTTCCTATAGGCAGCTCATAGATTCCCGGGTTTTTCACCATTCCGCTTACGCCGAAAATACGTGTCCCTCCATCCTTGGGCAATCCCACCTGGCAAAAACGTTCCGCACCGTTCAAAATGATATAAGGAATATTCGATAAGGTCTCGACATTGTTGATAACCGTGGGGCATCCAAAAAGACCTATGGACGCCGGAAAAGGAGGTTTTAAACGCGGATTTCCTCTTTTCCCTTCCAGTGATTCGAGCAGAGCGGTCTCCTCTCCGCAGATGTAAGCACCAGCCCCCCTATGGACATACACATCCAGGTCGAATCCTGAGCCTAGAATGTTTTTTCCTAAAAAATTTTTTGAGTAGGCCTCAGATATGGCCTGCTCCAGACGGACGGCGACAGACTCATATTCCCCCCTTATATAAATGTAGGCAGTGTGTATACCCACGCCCAAAGACGCGAGGATGATGCCTTCGAGAAGGAGATGGGGATTATGGGTCATGATGTAGCGGTCCTTGAACGTTCCTGGTTCTCCCTCATCCGCATTCACGCAAAGATACTTGGGTTTTTCGACATTTTGGGGAACAAAACCCCATTTCACTCCTGCCGGAAATCCAGCGCCTCCCCTTCCCCTAAGGTTCGCGGCCTTGACCTCCTGTAGGATATCATCCGGCTTCATCTCCCTGAGAGCCTTTTTTACGGCCTCATACCCCTTGTGTTTGAGATAGACATCGATCGAGAACAGATTTGCCAGTCCGAAATTTTTAGTTAATATCTTCTCATCCACTTTTTTCACTCTAGCTTGCTTAAAATATCGTCGATTCTATCCTTATCCAAATCTCCAAAATAGTCGAAATTGATCATCATGCAGGGAGCCTGTTCGCAGGCACCCAAGCACTCGACAGTAGTGAGCGTGAATTTTTTATCCAGGGAAGTCTCCCCTACATCGATGCCCAATTTTTCCTTGAGATGCTCGATCAGAGATTCCGATCCCAGCAAGGAGCAGCTTATATTGGAGCAGACTTGAATGTGATACTTTCCCACAGGATCCTGGTTGATCATTGTGTAGAAAGTCGCCACCTCTTTTACCTTGATGGGCTTTATTCCCAGAATTTCGGCCACTTTTCTTTCTTCTTGAGAAGAGATAAAACCGATTTCACGCTGGACGAGATGAAGAACCGGAAGCAGGGCCGCTTCCTTTTTTGCATAGTGAGAGACAAGTTCCTCGATTTTCTTCAGAGTCGAATCGCTTATAGCCGGACTCATCTGTCCAATTCCCCGCCAATCATATTCATCGAGCCGAAAGTCGGAATCACATCGGCCACATAGTGCCCGCGGACAAGTTCCTCCAGGGCGGATACAATGTGAAAACAAGGTGCACGGAGATGGAGGCGGTAAGGTTTATCGGTCCCATTTGAGACGATGTAAAATCCCAATTCACCGCTCCCTCCTTCCACAGAGAAATAAACCTCTCCCTTTGGAGGACGGATTCCGTGGCCTCTCATAAAAAATTTAAAATGATTAATCAATCCCTCGATGTTCGTGTAGGTATCTTCTTTAGGAGGGACGATGGTTTTTTTGTCAGCCAAAATTCCTGGATATTTGTTTTTTTCGGCTCCTTGCAAGTTAGGAGAAAGTTTGATTTTATCCTCTACCCTTTTGGCTCTCGATTTTTTTATGGCCTCCTCCGGCTCCACTCCCTCTTCCACAGATTGTAAAGGAGCGGAGGGAGAAGGGATTTTTCGCATGCACTGCTCCACCATCCTTAAGCTCTGCTCCATCTCCTGCATGCGGACCATATAGCGGTCAAAGTTATCGCCTCTCTCCCCCAAAGGAACCTCAAAATCGAGCTGATCGTAAACAAGATAGGGGAAAGCTTTGCGCACATCATAGTAGACACCGGTGGAGCGAAGACAAGGGCCTGTCCATCCGTAGTTAATAGCCATTTCCTGGCTAACAACTGCCACATCCCTAGTGCGATTGAGGAAGATCTTGTTCTTGCTGATAAGACCATGACAGTCTTTGAGCACTTTGCGTGTTTCTTCCACGGCCAGACGGGTCGTCTCCTTCCAATCGGAAGGGAAATCCGACCTCACTCCCCCAATCCGAATAAAGGATGTCGTCATGCGGGCTCCGGTCGTTTGCTCCATCAGATCCCAGATGTACTCACGGGCCTTCATCATGTACAAAAACACAGTGAATGCTCCACACTCCATACACATGGCTGCCAGTGCTGTGAGGTGATCACACACGCGGGAAAACTCATTCATGATCACCCGTATGTACTGTGCTCTTTCAGGAACTTCTATCCCCAACATCTTCTCCAAGGTCATGACATAGCCCGTGTTGTTGATCAACGGCGAGACATAATTGAGGCGGTCTGTGTAAATCAGCATGTTGAAATAGGTCTTATTCTCGCATATCTTCTCGAATCCCCTGTGCAAGTAACCCATCTCCAACTCACAGTTGATGATCTTTTCTCCATCCAACTCCAGCATGATCCTCGTCGTTCCGTGCATAGCAGGATGAGAGGGGCCCATATTGAGAAGCATGGTTCCTTCTCTGGCTTCCTGTTGAATTCTGTATTTCATTTCAATGTCTCAAACGAATTTTCGGCTGTTGTTTACGTAGAGGATAATCTTTGCGCAAGGGGTGCCCTTCAAATCCCTCATACATAAAAAGACGCCTAAGATAGGGATGGCCCCCAAATTCGATACCGAACATGTCATAGGCTTCTCTTTCCAACCAGTTGGCATTTTTAAAGATAGAAGTGAGAGAATCGATGCGTGGATCGCTTTCGGTTAGTCGGGACTTAATTCTCAATCTCAACTTATGGGAAAGGGAGAAAAGGTGATAGACCATTTCGAAGCGTTCATTATCTCCGCGATAATCCACACAGGTAAGGTCGAGGAGCATGGTGAAAGAATAAGGCTTATTCTTCAGATATTCCACAACACCTAGAACGGATTCTTTTTTGACCAGGATGATATCATCGCCGAATTGCTCCGTTGCGCTCAGGATGCTATCATCAAATCTCTTTTGAAGATCCTCTAGGACCTTTTTCTTTTCCATCTCCAATCATGTCCTTCTTTTTGTATTTTTTCCTGCAATTTTATCAATGCATTCAGAACGGTCTCCGGTCGAGGCGGACACCCGGGAATATACACATCGACCGGAATAATCCGGTCAATTCCCTGAACCACAGCGTAATTGTCGTAAATCCCTCCGCTGACCGCACAGGCACCAAAAGCAACCACCCATTTGGGCTCGGTCATCTGATCATAGACTGTCTTGAGTACAGGAGCTTCTTTATGGGTGATCGTACCGACGACCAGCAGCATGTCAGCCTGGCGGGGGGTGAATCGAGTCCATCCCATTCCGAATCGATCCAGGTCATAATGGGCACAGGCTACAGACATGTATTCCATTCCACAACAGGCAGTAATAAAGGGGTATTGAAAAAGGGAGAACTTTCTTCCCCATCCCAGAAGGGAGTTGAAAGTTGTCGTGATGAATCCGTCATTTCTGCTATCTTTGCTCATCTTCTCTTCCCAACCTTCAACGCTCCCATTGGAAGGCCCCTTTTTTCCAAGCGTAGATAAATCCAATCAAAAGAATGAAAATATAGGCAAACATAACGATCAATCCGGTCAGACCGATTTCTTTATAGACCAGAGCCCACGGGAAGAAAAAGACGACTTCTATATCGAACAACAGAAATAAGAAAGCAACGAGATAAAATTTCACAGGAAAAGGATTGATGCCATCTTGAAGATAGGGGCTCCCGCATTCGAATTGAGTTTCCTTGGTAGGATTGGGCCGGACCGGACCCATGATCTTATTCATAAGCAGGAGTACGACCCCTAAGAGGCCAAAAACGACGAATACCAAGAATAGTTCAATCATGTGTTTATAATAAAGGCATAGATTTTATAAAAAACAATTGAAAGATGCAAACATTTTTGACAAATTTTTTTGATTGGATAATCCCAGATACGGAACGCCTGTCAACATTCCCTTAATAGGCTACATAATCTCTTGTAGACGATGAAGAAATGTTGCGGTTCTTCCTGTAGAATTCAAGTGATAGAAAAATTGTCTTCGCATAACACCGGCAAAAAGAGACTTCCCTCGGTTCAAAGATAGCCGTCACCATAGCGAGGTTAGCGAATTCTATGTTTTTCGCTCTAATTCCCTATTTGACAGGGCAAGTCTGTTCATTTGACAAAGATTTTATTATTAGGAATAATCATTAGTCCATGAAACCCAATAGATATCTGATTGCATTTTCAGGCGTGGTTTTTGCCATTGTCATGACTGGCTGCAAACCTGCATTAAGGATAAAAAAAGGGAGTTCTCTTCGACTCATAGATCACTTGAACAGCAAAAATTTGAAATCAACACCATTCAAAGATTTAATTTTAAATTTTCCGCTCGAAGAAGAAAATCTGACTGGGAAATTCAAGTTATTTCAAGAGCTTTCCTCCAATCAACAAAAAGTCTGGGCAGCTCCCACAAAAAAATCCGTGCTGAGTTTCAAAGAAGACGACCAACCGCAAAATATGGAAGTTTTTTTTAATAATGAAGCACTGCCGTTCTTCAGCGAAGAAAAGGAAAATTCCATTAAATGGAAATTAGTGAAAACCGCTAGAGAATTTGATATTAAGAGGCACGAAAAATACTCCAGAAATTATAATTGTTTGATTCTCGATGAAAATGAAGATTTTGCTTTCGAAACGATTCTGCCCTCAATGGCAGTAGAAATTGAGATCAAGGTTAGGAGGAATAGAATTCCTCAACATATGGAGGTCTTCCTTGATGACGAAAAGATCGCAGAAAAACGTGTTCAAAACTCCGTAAGGGTGTACAAGATTCCGATTGAAACCACCTTAGGAACACATAAACTCAGCCTCAGATCAAAGGCTGCAGAAGAAATTCACTCAAAAACAAGAAAATCGATTACACCCAGGATCCTGATCTATGATTTGAAGATTAAGGCCAACAATGACTTGATCCTTTTTCTTATGCCACCAAAAAATGAAGAAGAATTTTTAAAGGGCGAAGTTGCGATTAAATACTATACCGATAGAGATCCAAATGGAAAGGAAAACCCGTTGGTGGACCTCTATAGGATGAAATATGATTTCATACTGGATGAATTTGAAACCGATCAAAATCCTGAGAACATTAAAAAGAAATTGACGATAGAAGACGTCACGTTAGAAACCATTATGGCGTCTCCTGCGAGTCGATTCGAATTTGACTTAAAAACTGATTCAGAAAATGTATTGGAATTTGGAATAGGGATCTTCAGTTACAGGAATATAGAGGAAACTCTCTCCACGACATTCAGCATCCAGGTTGAAGGAAAAAACATTCAAGAAATCATATATAGCAAAAAGTGCGAATTAAAGCCTGGCAACCAAAGAAACCAAGTCTACCTTGAGAAGGTAGACCTCGCTTCTTTTGTCAATAAAAACATCAAATTAATTTTTATGACAGATAAAACTGAGGACGATTCATCAGAGAAAAAAGCGCTTTCCTTTTGGTTTAATCCTGTCATCTATCAACCCGATAAGGAAGCACCTAAAGTTATCCTCATATCGTTAGATACACTGAGATCCGATCATCTAGGATGCTACGGGTATGAAAGAGACACGAGTCCAAACATCGACGCATTTATTAACGATTGTTCTGTCTTTGAAAACACATATGCCCAGAGTCCTTGGACGCTTCCATCCCATGTCTCAATTCTGTATTCTCTCAACTCGGCAAACCATCATGTTTACTACAATGATCAAAAAATTGACAATTCTCTCCCTTCCTCAGCTTCTTTTTTTAGAAAAAATGGATATTTCACGCACGCTTTCACCGGAGGGGGTTACACCAGCAATATTTATGGATTTGCAAAAGGTTTCGACTGGTATGAAGAACCCGTAGGAGGAAGATATGCCCCCCTTCCTAAAGATGAGGCAGAAAAGCTCTTTAATTATACATCTCAATGGATAAAGAATAATAAGGATAAGAAATTTTTCTTATTCCTCCATACTTTTCAAATCCATGGACCATACATCTGTCCTTCTCCTTGGAATGAAATGTTTCTCGATGACAAAGCAAAATGGGACAGTATGTATCCGAGTATTTTCCTGGAAACACATGGAGAAGATTATCCGTTCACGCCAGAGGAAATCAACAATATAGTTGCTCTTTATGACGGAGAAATAAGATATACCGATGAGACGCTGATCAAACCTCTCCTTTCCTTGCTTAAAGAACTCGATATTTACGATAACACCTTAATCATAATCACTTCAGATCACGGCGAAGAATTTTATGATCATGCCGGTTGGCTCCATGGAAGCACCGTTTACAACGAACAAATCCACGTCCCCCTCATAATCAAATTTCCTCATCAAGAATATAATGGAACGAGTATTAAATCAATTTGCAGACTAGTTGATATTATGCCAACTATTTTCGAAGCCTTATCCATTTCGTATCCCAAAGATGCTGTGGATGGAAAAAGTTTGCTGAGCATGATCTACGGAGAAGAACATGAAGACAGAGTATTCATAAGCGATCTCGCTTATAAGAATGTTCCTGACCCGTGTCCCTCAATAATCGCTACAAATCAAGATCAATTGAAGCTTATCTTGGAAAAGTCGAAAGAAGGAATCAAAAATATTGAATTTTATGATCTTAAAGAAGATCCCCGAGAGAAAGTCAATGTTCTTAATAAATACAGGAATTTGAGCAAAAAAATGATGAATTTTCTTGATGAGTATTATCAAAAACATTTGAACCTTTCAAGAAAAAAAGAAAAAGTTGAATTGGATGAAAGACTTAAGGAGAAACTTAGAGCACTTGGATACATCCGCTAAAAAAAATGACTATCTTATGTCTCATCCTCTTTCTTTTTGTAGGTTGCACATCAACTGAGAAGGCTGGGAATCCCGATAATGTTATTTTCATATCGCTGGATACATTACTCTGATCCACACCATCCAATGCCCCTCCTACCTTACCTCCTGACCTCAGCATAGAGTTTAACGGACAGCCCCACAGTAAAATCTCCCTTCAAAAATACGAACTCCTATCCTTAAAATTCAAACTCAGGAAAGGAATAAACCAAATCTTGTTTCAAGTGTTGAATCTTTTTCCCGATTCAAGAGATCAATTCAGAGCAAGCCTGAATGGAATTGAATTTATACACCCAGATTCTGTTAAATTACAATTTGAGAATATACATTTCATCCAGGGGAAGAACAAGAAAAGCGCTCTCCTTAAAAAAAGGGGGATCATCACAGCCAGCAATCTTGGAGAAGAAGCAGAATTGACTAAAAAAGCCTAGAAATGTTGAAATCCCTCGGTTACATCAAATGATATGACGTCTTCTATCGACCTCATGAATTCAGCATATGAAGAGCAAGGCCTTTGGCTTTCAGTGCCGCTTCCATAACAGCTTCAGATAGCGTAGGATGGATGTGGAATGTGGAGGAAAGATCCTGAAGTTTCAATCTCTTGGCGATGCATAAAGTCAATTCAGCTAGAATCTCGCTCGCGTCAGGAGCCAGAATATGGGCTCCGATAATTTCGTCCCTTTCGTTGGCGATAATTTTTACCACTCCTTCTGGCTTTCCCAAGGTCATAGCCCTCCCGTTTGCCTGTAAAGAAAATATCCCCGACTGAATCTTTATTCCTCTATCAAGAGCCTCCTGTTCGGTTGGACCCACAGAGGAAAATTCCGGGTCCGTGTATACTGCCATCGGTAATGCATCGTAATTCACTTCTTTCTGCGCACCCTGTGCATTTTCTGCCGCCAGCACGCCCTCATGAGATGCCTTGTGAGCCAAGAGCTTTCCGCCGATCAAATCCCCGATGGCAAAGATTCCCTGAAAATCGGTTTCCAAGTGCCGATTCACCTTCACAAATCCTTTCTCGTCAAGAAAGGTCCCGCCCATCTTTTGGAACTCTTCTGAATTGGGAACACGCCCAACAGCCAACAGAACTTTTTCTGCCTCAAAAACAAAGGATTGAGAATCCTTCAAACTTACTCCCTTCACCGTCACCTTGTTTTTTTCTTTTAAGACTTCCCGGACTTCCATCCCCGTTATGATTTTAATCCCTTGTGACTTGAGCAATCTTTCCAGGCGTTTCGTCACGTCCCTATCATTCCCTGGCAGAATCTCTGGAAGTAGTTCAAGAATAGTGATCTGACAGCCGAGCCTTTGGTAAATCGATCCCATTTCAAGACCTATGGCACCCGCTCCCATGATGATCATATCCCGGGGGATCTTTACCAGTTCGAGAGCATCCTTGCTGGTAATCACCGATTGACCATCGGGACAGACAAAAGGAAGCGCTGCTGGCCTTGAGCCGGTGGCTAAAACGATTCTTTCGACTTCGAATGCCTTTTTTCCCTTTTCATTTCGAACCTCAATTTGATGTTCGTTCAATAGCCAGGCTTCTGCTTTGACAAGATGGACGCCGTTTTTTTTCAAAAGCAACTCGATTCCTCTGACAAACCGCTCGATGATGCCTTTTCTCTGTTGGTGTATTCTCGTCCAATTACAATTGACCGAGTCAAGAGGGCAGTCGAAGTTCTCGTTTTCCTTGAAATCCTTAAATATTTTTGTCTGCTGGAGGAGATACTTGGCGGGAACACATCCCCAGTTGATACACGTTCCGCCTACAGGTCCCTTCTCGAACAGCACAACATTTTTTTCCAATTGTGCGCCTCTCAGCGCTGCGACATATCCACCTGGCCCTCCGCCAATGACGGCCATATCAAATTTATTCTTCATCTTTCCCTTCTTTCCGAAATTTGAGCGTATTATACATCTTCTCCTTTTCTAGTAAAATTTTTTTATGCACGATGGGAAGCATCCTTATTTATTTCCATTTTTCTATGACGGATCTTTTTTAAGGCGAGCGGGTATGATCGCCCGAAAAGGAGAGCGATCCGAAGAATAAGCTGGTTTTAATTGGTTTGGATGACAAATCAATCGTGAGACCCATGGAGGTGTATCCCCAAAAACAATTCCCCCTCCAAGGCATCGATGGAAAAAATCAAAGGGATGAAGAATCCTCCTGGGAGAAAATCGTCCCCTTGACAGCTTCAACGAAAAGGGTCATATATAGTAGGGATTGATGTTCGATACTAATAAAAGGCAGCTCTGGTTAGTCCTTATTTTTTTCGTAATGCTTCCTTTCCTCTCAGCAGATAATCTTTTTCCTTATGAAATATTTGTCTACCGGCCTTATAAAACGAAAAATCCACTCTTTACTGAAAAAAAATTGACCCTGCACGGAGAATTTTTCGGCCAGCTCCAAGCCCCTTCCACCTTTCCAAGCTATAATGACCTATCTGGCCCTGAGGACCGATGGAACTATGGATTCCGGAATCTTATTTTTCTCACCGAAGACATTTCTTTTCTCGCTCAGCTGGTAACCCATGACGACGGAACCCAAAGGACAAAATTCGACTGGCACTTTAGCCTCAGATTCAATCCTTTTGAAAATCTCGTTATGATCTTAGGCCATGACAGCAATCACGACTCTGATTACCAGAGTAGACAGGATGAATCTCCCTATTTTCTCAACCGTAACTATCTGGGCTTTGGGCTCCCCTTTCAATTAGGAGAATTCTACATCGAACCCTTCACCTGGTTTCTCTACCACACCAATCACAGGGGACATCTCGATCTATCAGGGGACAAACTGATCCAGGAGTATGGATTGAGAGTTGGAGCCTGGTTTCAGCAAAATTTCGGGATTAGCTTCCAGATCATCGGGCAATCCGAGGCTTTTTTTTCTCTCGGACAGGCTTTTCTAGCTGACCTGATAGTACGAATTAAACTGCTCGATTATTTTGAGATTTCATTGGGCGGAAGTTTATGGAAAGACATCCAGGAAAGCCGGTTGGGCAAAAAACAGGCATTTTACAAGCTCCATTGGGGCATCGCCATTCCTTTCTAAAAAGGAAGTCTTTAATCGAGAGGTCGATACTCGCAGGTCCGGCCAAAGATGCACTTTTCCTTTTTAAAGAATTTCTTGGGGAGGCGGAGCCAGCGGAATGAGATCGAGAATTTTCTTCAAAGCCTTTTTAGACTTTTTTAAAAACTCGGAAAAAAGATGGTCCCATCAGAACGGGAAAACTTGACATCAAGGATACAATATGCTACCAAACTTTCTCTCTGTATGAATGATTCATTTAAAACCATAGGGGCGGCCATTCTATTTCTCTCCTTTCTTTTCTCTGCGCGCCTTTCTCACGCCCAATCCTTAAACTATAATGACGGAGACTGTCTCTATTGCCACGGCAAACCAGAGATACACCAAATCACCAAGGAAGGGGATATTCGAACTCTCTATGTGGATCCGGAGGAATGGAACCAAGATATCCACCATCAGGGAAAATTGAGCTGCGTCGACTGCCATAAGAATGCCAATCCCTACCTTCATTTCAGGGAGGGTTTTATTGATGTGGATTGTGCGCGTTGTCACCCTATCGAAGAGGAAGAATACCAAAAAAATATCCACCTCACCTTCACTATCATCACTCCGGGAAAAGACCTCCCTCTCTGTTACCATTGTCACACAAAACACCATGTACTGAAGCATGACAATCCTTCATCATCCGTTCATACATCGAATATTGCAGAAACCTGTGGATCATGTCATCCAGAAGTTATGGTGGAGGCCATTTTAAAGGGTGCATCTCTCGGAAAAATTTCCGGACACCGCAAGGGAGATCTGTCCGATAAATTCGATATGAAGGTTTGTATCAATTGTCATTATGAGGATTCGGCCCACGGAGCAAAGCGTGTTTATAAAGATTTTTGCACTCGCTGTCACGACGTCCGGTCCAAAGGCAACGCCCTGATGGGCCCCACCCATCTGAATTCAACCAGATGGTCAGAGCTCAATTACACCGGAAACGGATTGTTCCTTTTGTTGATTTTCGGCTCAGCCTCTTTTCTCCTCTATAAGTCCCGGCGCGGGATCAAGCAGAAAATCACCATCTGGTCCGAGAGCATGAAGAAACCGGCAATACCGGAGGAAGAGTCGAAGAAAGCAAAAGAGGAGACGGGTCAAAAAGAAATCAATCCAGAGGCGAAAGACGCCGATGTCTCTTCCAACAGTGACACACAGGGAGACCATGAAAGCTAGAAAAAAACGCTATGTTATGTTGATCGATCTGCGGAAGTGCATCGGGTGCAATTCCTGTGCTGTGGCCTGCAAAAGCGAAAACAATGTCCCTCTAGGAGTATGGAGAAGCTGGGTAAAAAGGGTGGAAAAAAGCAAGCATTCCCTAGCCAAAGAATACTTTCTCCCTATTGTCTGCAATAACTGTGAAAAACCGATCTGCGTAACGGTGTGTCCGGTGGGAGCTTCCATTCAAAGGGCCGATGGAATCGTGTATATCGATCCTCACCGATGCATCGGATGCCGCTACTGCATGGCTGCCTGTCCTTACGGCGTAAGGTATATCAATCCTCTATCAAAAATCGCAGAAAAATGCTATTGGTGCCATCACCGGGTGGATGCCGGTCTCGAACCAGCCTGTGTAATCGCCTGTCCAACCGGAGCGATTCTGTTCGGGGATCTCAATGATCCTGAAAACGCGATCGCTAAATCACTGGCGGAAAATGCGGTTCAGGTCATCAAAGCCGAGATGGGAACACAACCCCAAGCATTCTATATCGGTCTCGATTTGGAAGCCGTGGAAACAGTGGAAACAAACAAAATCGAAGAGGAATAGCCGGGTGACTTGACCATGATAAAGAAAATAGTCCAGGTCAAAAAAGCCAGAAAGCGGAAAATCGCGATGCTTCAAAACGTGGAGAATAAACATGCTATCTAAAAAAAGAGGCGATGGATAACCAAGTTCTCTATAACATTTTCCATCAAGAGGCCTTCGGGTTAAACATCGCCATCTACTTCTATCTCACCGGGTTGAGCGCGGGATCGTTCATCTTGTCTACCCTTGCCTATGGATTCGGAATGGAACGATACAAATCCCTCGGCAAAGTGGGTGTCGTCCTGGCAACAATTCTGCTGGTTATCGCTCCTCTTTTTCTTCTCATCCACATAGGCGTTCCCCATCGTGCCTGGCATCTCTTCGCTTACTTGAATTTCGAATCTCCCATCACCTGGGGCTCTTTCCTCTTGATTCTCTATCCCCTCAACTGCATTATCTATGCCTACTTCATGTTCCAGGAGAAAAGAAAACAGACCCGTCTTTTCGGGCTAATCGGCATACCGTTGGCCATCTCCGTTCATGGATACACGGGTTTTATTTTAGCTTTCGGGAAAGCCAGGGCCCTATGGAACACAGCCCTGATGCCCATACTTTTTCTGGTGTCGGCCATCGTATCAGGAATAGCCTTGATGATTATTGTCTGCATCGTGAAGGACCGGTTCTTTTCCAAACAAAAAGCTGTCGACTATCCCCTTCTCGAAAATCTTGGAAAGATGCTGGCCTGGATAATCGTCTTCGACCTTTTCTTGGTGGGAAGCGATCTTCTGGTTCTCCTTATATCTCACTCGGATGCCCAGGCCGTCGCACATCTTCTCCTGACGGGCAAATTTTTTTCCCTTTTCCTGATTGTGGAAAATCTGCTCGGGAAAATCGTCCCCTTTTTCCTTCTCGTCATTCCCCGTTTCAGAAATCTGACCACGATGATAATCGCTTCTCTACTCGTTATTTTCGGGATTTTCTTCATGAGGTATGTGGTTGTCGTCGGAGGAGAGTTTCTCCCTTTGATATAGTGAGGAAATGCACATGGCAAAAACTGGTATGACCAGACGAAGATTCATGAAAGCCGGGTTTTCGATTGCCGCCGGTGCTTCACTGAATAAGCGGGCATTTCCCCAAGACTTCATAGACGCTAAAAAAACCTCCGTATCGCGGACTTCGCTGAAAAAGCTGGAGGCCATCCTCACCACTTGTCTTCAATGTCCGGCCGGCTGTGGCATAATCGCCTATTTGAACGGGGAACGGCTCGTCCAGATACTCGGGAACCCGGATCATCCCAACAATAATGGATCCATATGTGCCAAGGGCATCGGAGGGATCAATCTCGTGAATGATCCAGAAAGACTTCTTTATCCCTTAAAAAGAACGGGCCCGAGAGGCAGCCATCAATGGACAATGATCACCTGGGATGAGGCTTATTTTATTCTGACTTCCCGCATACGTCCCCTGATAAAAGCGGGACGAATCGATGAGGTGGTCTTCGACATCGGGCAATCCGATCTCCTTCTTACCCGATTCATTCGCGCCATCGGCAAGCCATCGGTTATAAACAGACCTCTAGGAAGAGATCTAAACCGCTCCACGGCTTTTGCGGCCATGACTGGACATTCTGCCCTCATCCCCGATCTGAAAAAAAGCCGCATCATATTAAACTTCGGAGCCAATCCCTACGCTAACCATGAATACTTCATCGGCCTTGCCAACCGTATGGTCCAGGCTAGGCTAGAGAGGGGAGCCAAGCTTGTTACCTTTGATGTACGAATGTCCGAGACCGCTGCCAAAAGCGATGAGTGGCATGCGATAAGGCCCGGGACAGACGGCAGTGTCGCCTTAGCCATGGCTCAGGTGATCGTTTCCAAGGGACTGTCCGATCAGAAATTCCTGGTACAGAAAACAGGATTGTCGGTCACATCCCTCAAAAAGCATCTCTCCCGATACAACCCGGCATGGGCAGAGAGCATCTCTGGAATCAAAGCGAAGGAAATCGAGCGTCTGGCTGTCGAGTTCGCCGAACAAAAGACATCGGTGGCTATAATAGGGGGGGGAGTGAGCGACCACGAAAATGGTCACCAGAGCACAAAATGCATTTCCCTTCTGAACTGGCTGGTCGGGAATTTAGAAAAAGAGGGGGGTCTTTTCTTTCCCCGCTTCCCGAAAGTTCTGGAGCCCGCAAACTTCCTCGACGATAAGCCTCCAACGGCGATCCAGACAATCTCAGGATTGAAGGATAGGGGAAAAGCCATCGATACCTATTTCTCCTATCAAGCCAATCCCGCCTATTCCGATCCTGGATGCAGTGAGAGCTCACGCCTCCTTAAAGACGAAAGCTTTATTCCCTTTCTTGTGGTCATGGATACGCACATGACGGAGACGGCCGTGCTCGCTGACCTTGTTTTACCGTCGGCGACATACCTCGAAGGCTGGGGCGTTCATCCAGCTCCCTCTCTCGATGGACAAGCTATCCTCAACTTCCGTCAGCCCGCTGTTTCTCTCTTGAGCCCGGCAGAGGCCTTACGATCCTCGATTTTTGAGGCAGGAAAGCTTCTGGAGAACAACTTCCGGCCCCGGGGCGAAGCCCTTGAGGTGGGAAATTTTTGTCTCCAATTAGCTGAAAGGATCGGCGGCGATTGGAGGGAAAATCTTGCGTTCAAAAATACTCAGGACTATGCAAAACAGATGATTGCGGCTTCAACCGGTTCTGAGCTCGGCATATCGACCTTGAAGCATGAAGGCTTCTGGATAAGCGATAGAGACAAGATCAATCCAGAGATGCAATCGGAAGGGAATGCAAATAAAATCCTGGTGAGAATGAACAACTCCTCCCTTCCTGAATATGTATCCGCTTCTTCTTCTGGCGATAGAGTCCTCGACCGATTCGTCCTCACTCCATTCAAAACGAACCTTGGCACCAGAGGAATGGAAAACAGCAAATGGGCCCGGGAAATTCTTCATGAGAATCGACTGTGGATGAACAAAGAAAGAGCCCGTCGCTTAGGCATGAAAAACGGCGATAAGGTTCGCGTAAGTTCTTCCTTGGGGAGCATAAACACACGGATTTTGACCACCGACCGGATTCATCCCGATTCGGTGGCCTTAGCTGAAGGAGTGGGACATACCGCATTCGGGAAAGTTGCCCAGGCCCAAAAATTCCGCAGCAAAGACAATGATACCCAGCTTATTTGGTGGGGGAAGGAAGGAAGGGGCGTGAATCCCAACGCCATTATCGAGCCGCTGATGGACCCTGTGGGGGGAGGGCAAGCGTCGAAAGATACGGTGGTCCAAGTCCAAAAACTCGAGGATTGAGTGGAAGGCAGGCGTATATGAGAAAGAAAATCATGGGATTTTTTTCGATGGTGATTTTCGTTTTTTTGGGGGTAGGAGCTCTTCTCTCGCAAGATATGGACCAGGGAGGGAAAATAAACAGACTGACCTATTCAGGGAACGATTCTGTCCTCTACCCCAGCCTTAGCGGGGAGGGCAAGCTGATGATTTATGTGCTGGAGAAAAAAGAGGGGGATGAGTCAACAAGATCCCTTCGAATATTAAATATAGAGACGATGAAGGAAACGGAGCTTTTCCGCGACAGAACCAGGAAGGCTCCGGAACCGTTCGAAGACATTTCCCTGCTTCTGGGATCCAAACCGCCTTGTTTGAGCGGAGACGGACGAAAAGCCTTTTTTACCATAAGCTTGGAACAACCCGCTGGCATATTGGATCACTATCTTGCTGTCATCAACACAGATGGAACAGATTTCAGGATTTATTCCTTTCCTATCCGGGAGCTGGAGGCACTAGATTATAAAAGCCTCGAATTTAAAATCGATGAATGGGAAAGGGTGTCCAACTATGTCGTGAACTGGGATGGAAGCCTGATTGTGTGTGCCGTCAAAGGACACCTGGGCCCTATTCGGTACGGAAACGCCAGCGGCTTAATCCTTTTGGATTCAAGAAATGATTCACAAAACACAATTCTGGCCCCGGGCTTCAACGGAAAAGAATGGAAATGGGCTACCTCTCCCTCTAATCCTCTCACCGGGGGAGGCTGGGCTCTTGGAATCAGCGGATCCGGGGAAAAAATAATCTTCGGCGCCCAATCTTCGGATGATGCAAACGACTACGACATTTACCTCTGCGATCGGGAGGAAAAAAAGATAGAAAGAATCACCGATTTCCATGACCGTTGGTTCAGTCTGGCCGAACTGAGTCAGGATGGAGAAAAGGTGGTTTTTTTGTATACGGGAAAGAAAAAAAGGGGTATAGGGACCTATGTGATGGATATCGATGGGTCCGAGCTTTATTACCTCGAATCTAGGGTAAGCCCTCGCATTGAATTTTGCGATCTATCGGGAAACGGGCGCTATGTTCTCTTCAAATCCATTTACAAAGGATTTTTGTATGATCTACAAACCATGCAGGAAATCTTGGCCTTTGATGAAAACACTCCTGGCTATGTCTCTGGCAAGATCCCGATGGATTTCCCGCCGAATCCTGCTTTCTGGTGCCCGCGCATCGTGAGTCAGGACGGCAAAAGGATCCTTTTGGTCGGTCCTCCGGAAGGAAAGGGCAACGTAGAGGTCTATCTGCTAAGCCTTGAGGAGATCCTTTAAGAAAAATGTCTCGGTCAAAATATAAAAAAAAATTCTGGGTGATCTTGGCGTTTTCGGCGGGTGCCGTTATCTGTATAGTGGCAGGAGCTGTGGGGTATCTCGTGCGCTACTCGGCAACGAGCGAGAGAGTCTGTGCTCAGTGTCATCCCGAGCTTATCGAGCTCTGGCAGAATTCCAGCGGCCATCCGGCAAAATCGACCTCATGTTACGAATGCCACTCCAAGGGATTTAAATTTTCCCCTGACAGATGGAACATTCTCGCTCATGCCAGAGATCAATTTGTTCCCCCCGAATACCTCGCCGACGATGAATTAACCACCCAACGCTGTATGGATTGTCACCTCGATGTCCTGGATCTGGGATACACGGTGAAAAAAAAGGTGATCAAATTTAACCACCGCTTTCACATCCAGGAGGAGTTGGATTGTATAGGGTGTCACCGCACTTCCGGTCATCAATACCTTTTAGGGGGGACCAATAGGCCTTCGATCCCTGAGTGTGTTGACTGCCATTACCGCGAAATGGACGGTCAGCCCAAAGACAGAGAATGTATGAATTGCCATGACGTGATGCTGGCCCCTGGCAGAATGTGGACCTTGGCTTCCCCGTACGACGTTTCGCAAAAGGCGCAGATGCAGGAAGTGCCGGAAAAGAAAATTGGTACACGATGATTAAAGCCCTCGATATTTTTTTCATACTGCTCACTCTTCTCGTCTTTGCTTACGGTCTGCAGAAGCGCTTTCGGCTGTTCAAAATCGGCAAACAAGACGATAGATCAGGCAGTATGGGAAACAGGATCAAGTCTTTTCTGACAGAGGGGATTCTGCACCGCAAAATCCTGCAAGATCTCTATCCCGGGCTTCTCCATCTTTTCCTTTTTTTCGGCTTTCTCGTTCCCTTTGTGATCATCGTGATCGTTCAATTCAAGTTCTCTCTTCCTTCCTTCATCGCCAAACCTCTTTCCCTCGCCTTGGATACGATCGCATTTTTCGGATTAGGGGCATTGGTCCTGTTTTTTTACAGGCGATACATCAGCCGGCCTTCAAGACTGGATAACCGAGGGGAAGATTTCATCGTCCTATTCTTTCTCTTTTTTATATTCTCTACGGGACTGCTTCTCGAAGGGCTCCGGCTTTCCGTCATCGGAGAAGACATCAAAGCCTGGGCGCCTCTGGGCCGTCTAGTATCCTTTTTAATCGGCATTCTAGGCCTGGATATCTCGACCAAAGGCCTTTTGGCTCTTCTTGCCTTCCGTCTACATTTCTTTCTCGTTCTTGGTTTTATCGCTTACATTCCCTATTCCAAACTTTTCCATATCGTCAGTTCTTCCCTGAACATGATCTTCCGTTCCCTGGAGCCCAAAGGAATCCTTTCCCATATGGATCTGGAAGACGAAGAGGCTGAAAGCTTCGGCATTGCCAAGATAGGAGAATTTACCTGGAAACATCTGCTCGATCTGGATGCCTGTACACGATGTGGAAGATGTCAGGACAACTGTCCCGCCTATCTTACCGAAAAACCTCTATCCCCCAAAAAAATCATACAGGACTTGAAAGCCCATCTTCATGATAGGGGAAAGCTGATATATGGTAAGTCCACTCAAGAAAAAAATCCGACCGAGGACCCCCTCCTGGTAGGAAACATCATTCGCGAGGATGAGCTGTGGGCTTGTACCACCTGTCGCAACTGCATGGAACATTGTCCGGTGTACGTGGAACATGTGGATAAAATCGTCGACATGAGACGATACCAGGTGCTCATGGAAAGCAAATTCCCGGAAGAGCTGATGGAAGCCTTCAGAGGACTGGAGAAAAATTCCAATCCCTGGGGCCTAGGCTATGAAACAAGAGCGGATTGGATGAAGGAATTGAACGTTCCGACTCTTTCCGATTTGGGAGGAGAAGATATCGACTTCCTTTTCTTTGTAGGATGCATACGTTCCTATGATGACCGGAATAAAAAGGTGGCCATGGCCATGACTCGCATCCTGAATCATCTGGGCACTAAATTCGCTATCCTGGGTATGGAGGAAGGATGCTGCGGA
This sequence comes from uncultured Eubacteriales bacterium, assembly GCA_964400735.1. Classification (GTDB taxonomy): domain Bacteria; phylum Acidobacteriota; class Aminicenantia; order Aminicenantales; family Aminicenantaceae; genus CAYNVQ01. The sequence continues at coordinate 608,380 of CAYNVQ010000001.1, forward strand.
GATCCTGCCCGCCGGGTCGGCAATGAATATCTGTATCAAATCCTCGCCCAGACGAACATCGAGACATTCAAACGCTACAAAATAAAAAGGATATTGACCACCTGTCCCCATTGTTACAATACTCTTAAAAACGAATATGCTCAATTGGGATTTTCCTGCGAAGTCATCCATCATGCGGTTTTTCTTGCCGACCGGTTGAAAGACGGACGATTGAAAATAAACCAAGCCCTTCCCAAAAAATTGACCTACCATGATCCATGCTATTTGGGCAGATACAGCGGGATATACGAAGCCCCTCGTCAGGTGCTCAAGGCTATTCCGTCCTTGAGTCTCGAGGAGATGAAGCGTTCCAGAAAAAAATCCTTTTGCTGCGGAGCTGGGGGAGGCTGGATGTGGATGGACGAGAAAATAGGCAAAAGAATCAATATCCAGCGCTTGGAGGATGCTTTGGCCACAGATCCTGAATGGATCGCCACGGCCTGTCCATTTTGTGTCACCATGTTCGACGATGCCATTAAAAGCAAAGATAAAGAAGAAAGCCTCAAGATTTGGGATATCGCAGAGTTAGTGGATCAGGCCCTCTTTCCCCGGACGAAAGCTTAATTCCTATTCCACTAATAAAATCATCCACGTCACCAAGGGAAAAAAAATAAAGAATGAATAATCGGACAGAACAGGATACTGTGGTTAGGGAAGGATTCTCTTGAACGCTCGAATGGCTCTTTCGATATCCTCATCATCCACGTCCTTATGGGTGACAAAACGAATACCGCCTGTGGTGGCCAGGGCTAAAATTTTATTCTCTTTCAGCTTGGACAGAAACTCAGGAATAGTCAACCTTGGATGATTGAACCCGAAAATGATGATGTTGGTCTGAATTTTTTCCGGATCGAGGTCGATCCCGGGCAACCCAGCAATGGCCGCTGCCAGAGTTTTTGCTCTTATATGGTCATCCTTCAATCTATCGACCATTTCGGTAAGGGCAACAATCCCTGGGGCGGCGAGCACTCCGACCTGCCTCATCCCTCCTCCGAGCGCTTTCCTCACCCTCCGCGCATACTCGATAAAATCCTTTGGCCCGACCAACATCGAACCGACAGGTGCCGCCAATCCTTTCGATAAACAAAACATCAAGGAATCCCCTATCTTGGCATATTCCTTAACGGGAATGCCTGAGGCATGGCTGGCGTTAAAAACACGAGCACCATCGAAGTGGATTTTCATCTGGTATCTGTCAGCAATCTCTCTCAAGGCTTTGAGGTTTTCCATCGGAACGACCGCTCCGCTCCAATTATTATGGCTGTTCTCCACACAGACGAGAGAAGTTCTCGGAATATGGACCGAAGGCTTTCGAATATTGCGTTCCACCTCTTGGGGGTCCATGGCTCCCCTATCGGAGGCAAGCGGCCTAGGGGTTACCCGGGCGATAAATGTCATGTGAGTAGACTCCATGTTATACAGGTGCGCCCGCGACTCCACGATGACTTCCTCGAGTTCCCTGGTCCACACCTTTATGGCGATGGAATTTCCCATGGTGCCCGATGGGACAAAAAGAGCAGCCTCTTTCCCCATGATGCTGGCTGCCAGTTCCTCTAGCCTTTGGACTGTCGGATCATCTCCCAAAACATCGTCTCCAACCACAGCCTCGAACATCGCCTTTTTCATATTTTCAGTAGGCCTTGTGACTGTATCGCTTCTGAAATCCGAATACTCAGTCATATATTCCGGCATCGATTTACACCTCCTCAAGTAAGACGGCTATTATACCAGCTCCTCGGATTAATCTCCATTTTTAAAGCTGATACCGCCCATCAAGCAACCATCCCTAATTATCCTGAAAGATTCATAAAAAATGCCGATGCTATTTTCTATTGAAGCAATATCAGGATAAGTCCCTGATATTGCTATAGAAAAAAACAGAAATCTCTTCATGTTTTCCTTATACCTTAACTGTAAGGGTGGGGTGGGTTGGCGTGGGGTGGGTTGGCGTGGGGTGGGTTGGCCTTGGCTCGTGAATAATCCAAGTTATTTGTCTTTTATGCTTGTACAAGAAAAAATCTTATACATCAAGGAAGCGATTCATTGCCCTTCAAGCTCGATAATATCCCAAATAATGACATGTGATTCATATCTTTTAAAATTCCAGGATGGGTGACTCGGCCCCCCTGAGCCATGCTCAACGGAACTTTTTTAAGGTTTACTTGGTTATTAATCTATGGTATTAATAATCCTATCTCTGTGAGAGAAAAATCGATTCATGTCAATAAAAAAAGCCGTTAATTATGTTATCTATACATTGATCGTTCTCGACTTGTTTTTCATAAGCGCTATCCTCTCTTTTCAAATAACCCTTCAAGGGGAGATGGTCACTCTTCCCGATCTCGTCGGAAAAACAATAGATGAAGCAAAAATCGAACTCCAAGATGAAAAAATCCACCTTGTCCAAAGCGGCGTGCGCCTCCATGAAAGACTTGAAAGGGGAAAAATCTTTTTTCAGGATCCGCCGCCAGAATCCAAGGTCAAACTCAATACCGAGGTAAGGGTATTGTTGAGTGCTGGCAAAGAAAAAGTCATAGTGCCGGAGCTTTTGGGAAAAAATCTTCAAACCATAAGACCTATTTTAGATGAGTCGGGTCTCAGAGCCGGAAAAATATCCCACGTCCACACTCCTAAATACGCCGCCGGTAGAATCATCGGTCAATATCCACCTGCTCAAGCAGAGGTGGGGAGGGACACACCGGTCAGCCTTCTCGTCAGTCAAGGGGAGTACGAAGTCGAGTATCTGATGCCTGACTTGATCGGCAAGAGGGCCGGAATCGTCATCGGCCAGTTAGAAAATCTAGATTTCAATGTGGGAAATATCCGGTATCGCTATTACCACGGGCTCGACTCAGGTGTGATCATCAATCAACATCCTCCACCGGGATCAAAAATTCAAAAAAGAAACAGGATAACGTTTGAAGTCAGCAGGTAAAGATAAGAAAATAGTCGGAAAACTCGGAAAATCATGAATGTATTCGTCACGGGAGCGGCAGGATTTATCGGATCTCATCTCTGCCGTGCTCTCATACAAGAGGATGCGTCGGTTACTGCCGTGGACTCCTTTACCGATTTTTATCCTCGTTGGATAAAGGAAAAAAACATCCAGCCTTTGCTGAATCATCCAAAATTTAGATTTCTTTCTGAGGATATTTGCACTTTAGATTTGAAAAGGGAATTAGAAAATATCGAAGCGATTTTCCACCTCGCTGCCCAACCAGGTGTCCGGACCAGTTGGGGCGATGACTTTTCCATCTACACCAGAAATAATATAGACGCCACCCAAAAAATCCTTGAGATCTCCAAGAATCTTCCGCTGAAAAAATTCATCTACGCTTCCTCTTCTTCTGTTTATGGGCTAAGTCCTCAACTCCCGATGACAGAAGATCAAACTCTGCATCCCTTTTCTCCCTACGGCGTGACCAAGCTGGCTGCAGAAAACCTCTGTTTTCTTTATCATATAAACTATGGAATCCCGTGTGTATCTCTAAGGTTTTTCACGGTGTATGGCCCCGGACAGCGGCCGGATATGGCCTTCCACAGATTTCTCAAAGCCATAGGCAAAGATAAGGAAATAAAAATTTATGGGGATGGAGAACAGACCCGAGATTTTACCTATATCGATGACATCATTCGGGCCAACATTTCGTCTTTAACCTATGGGAAGCCTGGAGAGACCTACAATATCGGAGGCGGCACGCGAATCAAATTAAACGATATCATCCCCGTTTTCGAAAGAATATGTCAAAAAAAGATTAAAATAAAATGCCAGGAGGGACAAAAAGGAGATGTGCGCCACACATTCGCCAATATCGAAAAGGCAAAAAGAGACCTGAACTATGTCCCCCAGGTTTCACTCGAAGACGGACTCGATGAGGAATGGAAATGGATTCAGACCACCTATCCAAAATGAATCGATGGCGAGGAATTTAAAATGAGGATAAAAATACTTTTTTGTTTTTTTGTTCTGGTTATGGCGCTGGCCGGTCCAGCCTGTCAAAAGAAAAGCGTGGAGATAGATCCAGAGATCGCTTCCTCCGACGAAGCCCTATTCAAAATGGGCGAACAGTTTATAAAAAAGGATCCTGAAAAAGCCCGGCTTTACCTGAGGCAGGTAATAGATTCTTTCCCTCAAAGTTTCTACGCGCAGCGGGCCAAATTGGCCATTGCCGACTCCTATTTCAGTCAGGGAGATGAGGGTAGTATGATCCTCGCTGCAGCAGAATACAGGGACTTCATCTCCAACTTTCCCATAAGCCCTTCGGCTCCCTACGCACAACTCCAGATAGCCTTGACTTATTTTAACAAAGCTATGAAACCGGGTAGAGATCAGACAAAAACCGAACAAGCCCTCATCGAATTCAAAAGGGTCATCAACGATTACCCGCTGACCGATGAAGCCAATACAGCGAGAGAAAAAATTAAAATCTGTGAAGAACGATTGGCCGAACACACCCTCAGTATTGGTGAGCTGTATTACAAACGAAAGGCCTACAAAGCCTCGATTAGTCGTCTCAAGGATATCTTGACCAATTATCCTTCTTATTCTAAGTTGGATGAAGTCTTCTTTCTTCTGGGCGATTCCTACTACAAAGCGAACCAAGAAGAAGAAAGCATCCCCTACTTTACTAAATTGATCTCCGATTACCCCCAAAGCAAATATATTGAAAAGGCCCAAGAAAGATTGGAAGAAATCGAAAAGAAAGCACCGTAATGAAATGCATGTGGAGGTTTTAATGAAAAAATTCAGTGTCTATTTTCTCGGGATCCTGTTCTTCCTGAGTTTTCCCTTGTCGGTTCTCGTTCAAGCGCAGGATGTTTCTTTTTCCGATGGCTTGAAGATTCAACCGGGCATTCATTTTGAATACTTCAACCGGAAGATGACCTGGGACGATAAGCAATACAGTTCAGATCTGAAAACCTACCTATTCGCTTTGAATACAGAAATTGAAATAGAGGATGGCTTTTCTATCCACGGCATCATCGGATACTCCTTGTCCAACTTCGATCTATTGATTTTTAGACAACTTCCTTTCTCCGTAGAACTGGACGTGGGCAACATAGATGGATTCATTATTGGCGCTGAGCTGAGAAAAAGCCTCCTTTATAATAACAATTTCGAAGTGGGCGCTTACGGACAGTTTATCTATTTTATGGGAAAAGAAAAGGAGTGGGACCTTCCTGGTCTAAATGTCCCAGGAACGGTTACCGGAAAGCCGACCTGGATGAGGGCTTCCATAGGCCCCAGGATAACCTACACCGGTTTCGACTATTTCTCCCCTTATCTGACCATATGCTACAATAATCTTTGGGGCAAATTCAAAATGACTCAGGAAGTTCAAGATCTTAAAGGAACGGAAGAAAAAGACCTGAGATCCAAAAGCCTTATCGATATATCTGCCGGGAGCATTTTCTATCTGACCGACCGCTTTTTCTTCAGAGGCGAAATCCACGTATCGCCCTATAGTGGCGGGACGGATCTCGGACTCGTCCTTGTGGCCGCCTTTTCGTTCTGATCGGAGGAAATCATGAAAAAATACAGGATAGGCCTTTCCCTCTCGGTCCTGCTCATCTTTTTTTCTCTATCGAACTTCGACCACCCTCGAATTCGCAAACCGAAACGCTCTCCCGTTCGCCAATCCCGCCACGAGCTCCGCGGGATCAATAGCGGACAGCCATTTCGGATGAAAGAACAAAGGTATGCCCCGGATCAAATATTGGTCAAGTTCAAAGCCGAACTCTCTGCTCAAGCCATTCAAAGCAACGTGAATGCCTATCAATTTCGAAGGATCAAAAAGATACCAGTCTTGAACATTCATCTTCTCCAGATCCCTGAATATATGACAGTCGAGGAGATGCTGCATACCCTGGCACTGAATCCTGATGTTGAATATGCGACCCCAAATTATACAGTCTATATATCGGCTGTACCTAAACCTAATGACAACTTTTTCAACTGGCAATATGCCCTTCTCAATGAAGGCCAACAGATAGGAAGTCCTGGGCCCAGCGGAAAATCCAGGGCCGATATAAAAGCCCTGGAAGCCTGGGAAGAGACCAAAGGAGACGAAGGCGTTGTCGTCGCCGTTATCGACACCGGGATTGACTTCGATCACCCGGATCTGGAGGGAAAAATATCATCAGATGGCTATGATTTTGTGAACGATGACAACGAACCGGTCGATGACCACGGACACGGTACTTTTATCGCTGGATTGATCGCCGCCAAAACCAACAATAAGGAAGGAATAGCGGGAGTGAGCTGGAATTCCATGATTTTGCCTTTGAAAGCAATAGAGGCCAATGGAGAAGGTTATACTGACGATCTTATCGATGCGATCATTTACGCTGCTGATAAGGGGGCCAGTATAATAAATATGAGCCTGGGTTTTCCCCTGACGCCCGGAGAGTCTATCCCAGAGCTTGAACAGGCTCTCCAATACGCAAATTCAAAGGGTGTAGTCTGCGTTGCATCGGCTGGAAACGAGAATTCGGGTGTAATTGCTCCTGCCGTATACGATGATTACTGTCTAGCCGTGGCTGCCACAGACTATGATGATTCCAGAATTTCCTGGTCGAACTTTGGGCCCGAAGTGGATGTGGCCGCCCCTGGAAAGAGAGTTGTCAGCCTTGTCCCCATTTGGCTGCCAGAACTGGTATGGGATGACTTCACCCTCCCTCCTTACGGATTTGGAGATGGAACATCTGCCTCGGCGGCTATTGTCTCTGGTTTCGCTTCCCTCATCAGGAGCGTAAAACCTTGGCTCACTCCAGATGAAGTCATGGACGTCATCCGGTTTTCAGCCGACGATGTAAACCAGTCCGATTATCCGGGAAAAGATGAATTTATCGGCTATGGAAGGATCAACATGGAAAAGGCCCTCGTGCCAATTTTATTAAGCCGGTCTAAATAACAAAGCCCTAAATTCTATATGATCAAATCCTTTCACATCAAAAACCTGGCAACGATCGAAGAGATAGAGCTTGACCTGGAAAAAGGCTTCTCTATCTTGACCGGCGAGACCGGCGCCGGAAAATCCATCATCATCGACGGCATTCGGTTAGTGTTGGGTGAGAAAGCATTTTCTGAACTTATTCGAACAGGGGAAAAAGAAACTGTGGTGGAGGCTGTTTTTTTCCTCCCCAGGAAAAAGAATGGACTAGATGAGTTTCCTTCCGATAAAAAAAACGAGTGGCTCATCCATAGAAAAATTGTAGAAAAGGGGACGAGAAAAGGATACATCAACGGCGTAATTGTCCCTATTAAAAAAATCAAATCTCTCCGCGACGACCTCATTGACATCTATGGTCAGAACGACCACACTTTTCTCCGTCAAGTGCAGAATCAGTTGGATTATCTGGATTTCTATGCCCGCACCCATTCTCTTCGGGAACTGGTCACCGAGACCGCCCAGCAGTTGAGGAAATGCCTTCGAGAAAAACGATTCCTGGAGGCCAGAGAAAAAGAAAGGGAACAGCGACTCGATTTCCTGGACTATCAGATCAAAGAAATCCAGAAGGTAGGGCTCCAACCAGAAGAAGAAGAAGATATCCGCCAGGAAAGAAATATACTGAAAAATGCCGAAAAGATCGAGGGATTGATCGATGAAGGGCTGAACATCGCGTACGAGCAGGAAAATTCCATCTCGACGCTATTGGCCAAACTCCAACATATCACCCACGACTTATCGCGTTTTGACAGGACTTTCGAACCGACAGAAGAAGCCCTCGGTCAATTCGCCATCACCATAGGAGATTTTTCCGACAGTCTTCTAAAATATAAGAATAAGCAGACTGGATCCCCTGAAAGACTGGAGAGGTTGGAAGAACGATTGAGCTTGATAGAAAGCCTGAAGAGAAAATACGGAAATTCCATAGCCGACATTTTAAAGTACTTGGAAAAAGCACAGACGGAATTCCAAGATTTAAGCACGAGCCACGAAAAATTGGCCGATTTGGAAAAGGAAATCTCAGAAAAATTTTCCCGTTATAGCAACCTGACTAGAAAGCTTTCAGAAGAAAGAAAAAATAACGCCCTTATCCTCGAAAAGGCGATAGAAAGGGAAATTAGTTTGTTGGGGATGAAACGAGCCCGATTCAAAATCAAGATCAATTCTATTCCTCTTTCCGAGACAGACACCGAAAAAATCAAGGACAGCGGAACAGATGAGGTTGAATTCCTCATCAGTCCTAATCCGGGAGAGGAATTGAGACCGCTGCGGAGCATAGCTTCGGGAGGAGAGCTATCGCGTATCATGCTTGCCCTTAAATCCATAGGTAAAGAAACAGAGAACCTGAAAACTTTGATTTTTGACGAAATCGATACAGGAATAGGCGGCAAAACAGCGGAATTCGTGGCCCAAAAATTAAGAGACCTCGGGCATCGACATCAAGTTCTCTGTATCACTCACCTTCCGCAAATCGCATCCTACGCCACCCATCACTACAGGGTCGATAAGCAAGTCATCAAGGACAGAACCTTCACCAAGGTAAAAAAGCTCTCATTCGCGGAGAGAGTCGAAGAAATCGCCCGTCTTCTCACCGGAAGCCGCGTCACAAATACGGCGCTCAAAAATGCTGAAGAAATGCTCACGCTCAATCTAAGCTCCAAAACCTGAAAGCTTATCTCGGTCCAATGATCGATTCCAGTCTCAAAGGAGCGAATACCCCTTGTTTAAAAACTTTCTCAAAATGTATTATAGTGTCCGTAGAGCCCCAAAAAGGAAAAAATGAAATTTTATATTCACACCTTCGGCTGCCAGATGAACGAAAACGATTCTGAACGCATAGCAGGATTGCTTATGGCTTCAGGAATGGAACCAGCTCTTTATCCAGAGGAAAGCGATTTGATCATCGTCAACACCTGTGCCGTTAGAAAAAAATCGGAAGAAAAATTACATTCCTTGCTGGGCCGATTAGAGCAGCTAAAAAAGAAACAAAACCTGCTTATTGGAGTCGTCGGGTGTGTAGCCCAACTCCGCCGCGCCAAATTACTAGATGATAAGCCTTTCATCGATTTCATTATCGGCCCGGATAACTACTCCAAAATCCCTGAGATTCTTCCCATCGGACCTGGCGAGAGATACATATCCACACAATGGAACACCCAATGGCAAGAAATTCCTCTCTATCCTGATTGTCGGAATAGTTCTGTAAGTGCCTATATCACCATAATGGAAGGGTGCAATAATTTTTGTTCTTACTGTGTTGTCCCTTTCACCAGGGGAAGAGAAAAATACAGGCCTTTAGATAAAATTCTAATCGAAGCACAATATCTGGCCTCTCGGGGATACAAAGAGATACAGCTTTTGGGTCAAAACGTCAATTCCTACTTGGATCCGAAAACAGGGGAGGATTTTTCCTTCCTGTTGAAAGAGATCGATTCCATCGATGGTATTGAATGGATCAGGTTCATAACCTCCCATCCCAAAAATTTCATCAGGAAAATCGCCAAGACGATGAGCGAGGCCAAAAAGGTCTGTCATCAACTCCATCTTCCTGTCCAATCCGGTTCCACATCCGTTCTTTCGAGGATGAACAGGTCTTACACAAGAGAGGAATACCTCAAGAAAGTCGTCTTTTTACGTCAAGTGATGCCTAAAATCCATTTAAGCACGGATATCATCGTTGGATTTCCAAATGAATCGCGACAAGAATTCCAGGAAACGAAGAGCCTCTTAGAGATCGTTCGCTTCACCAATATTTTTTCCTTCCGGTATTCCCCGCGTCCCTTTACATCGGCAGCCAGCAATGAAGACAATGTCTCGTTTGAAGAAAAGAAGTCCAGACTCATCGAAGTTCAAGCCCTTCAGAAAAAAATACAGCTTGAGACGAATGCGACTTTTATCGGCCAGACACAGAGAGTGCTATGCGTTGGCAAAAGCAAGAAAGATCCCCTGGTTTATTCGGGTCGGAACGAAGGTCATCAGGTCGTCAATTTCAAATCAAATCAAAATGTCATAGACCGGTTTGTCGAGGTAAAAATCAGTTCTTGTGGTCCCTACAGCCTATTCGGAACGGTAACCTAACCTGTGTTAGTCACGAGTCAAGACCAATCCATCTCGACTGCCAAAGTGGACGAGTAGGAGGGCATTTCGGCTTCCGAAAGGAAAGAATGCCGCTCAATTTAATAATGAAAAAGCCCCATGACCATTCATAAGATTTGCATCGAGAGCACAGCCCATCTATCGGCAAGCTAAAACCATGCGGCTCTCGGTCTTCCTTGACAACTCCTAAAGGAAGATTATATAAGATAAGGTTCTGAGTTTTACAGAAAAGCTTCTCGTTTCCTAACAAGCTTCGTATGGAATAGGGCTGGCAGTAAAGCGGACTTTCGTATGAGGAGAAAAACGAGCATAATAAGAATGTCATCTTCTATGACGATATCACCGAAACGACTGAATATTTTGTTCCGGAATTGGATGGAGGTTACGCATATTCATGAAAGTAGCTGTTGTTTACAATCGCGATAAAAAAGGGACAATCAATGTCTTCGGTATGCAGAACAAGGAATGGTACCCGGAACAGACAATCCATAAGGTTATCCAAGCTCTAGAGTCAGGTGGACATACGGTTCAGGACATTCCGGCGGATCGTTTCCTCTTAGCAAAGTTGAACCATTTTTTGCCGAAACTTTCCAAAAGACGACCTAATGGGATCGTTCTGAATCTGGCTTTAGGAGTTCAGGGAAAATGCCGCTACACCCATGTGCCGGCTATGCTTGAGCTGGCCGGAATTCCCTATACGGGTTCCAATCCGATGGGACATACTCTTGCTCAAGACAAAGTCGTCGCTAAACAGATCCTTATGGCTTCGAACCTACCCACACCGAATTACCATGTCTATCTGGAACCGGAACTGGATGCTCCCTACCTGAACTACCCTGTCATTGTCAAGCCCAGAGGAGAAGCGGGAAGTTTTGGACTGAGGATCGTCAGGGATGACACCTCGCTCAAGGATGCAGTAGCTGAAATCATCAAAGAATACAAGCAGCCCGCTTTGGCCGAGGAATTCATCGAAGGCCGGGAAGTAAATGTGGGTATCTTGGGCAACTGCCCTGCTCAGGCTTTTCCGGTGTTGGAACTGGTCTTTGAAAAAAAGCAAGATACCATCTACGACCATGAAACGAAATTTCACCTGCACCACGGGAAAAAAGTGAAAAAGGTCTGTCCGGCTGAACTGCCGAAGGAAACTGCCGCCTATATTCAGAAGCTGGCGGTTTCTACCTTCGAGGTTTTGGATAACTACGACTTCGGCCGGGTTGATTTTCGTTTGGATCAGTACAACCAACCCTACATCCTGGAGATGAACTCCATGGCCAGCCTTAACAACAATTCCTCTTTTGTCACAGCTGCAAGGGAGGCCGGATACACCTACAATAAGCTCGTCAATCAGATCATCGAGGTGGCTGTCCAGCGTTATGCAAAAGAAGAACCTGATTTCTTTTCCCAGGATAATCATTGCGAAGAGAAAAAATTCAGTAACAAACATTAGGTTTTAGGGAGGCAATTATGTCGGTCGTACAAAATCCAGGATCTCCCATGTATGTCCCGGAAAAAAACCGGGAGATAGCACGGGAGCGAGCCCGGCAACACACAGATATGATAGCCGATTACTTGGAAGTCAAAGATAAAATCCCAACGGGTTATAACCAATGGGACCGTGTTCAAGATCAAAAAAGAAAGATCTTGAAAGTGCTAGGCGGTACTGAAAAGGACTGGTCGAATTATTTGTGGCATTACAAAAATGCCATCCGTCATACCGACAGCCTCAGCCGTATCATCCGATTATCACAGCCAGAAATCCGATCTATCGAAAAGACCGCTTCCCAATACCGCTGGCAAGTCTCGCCCTATTACGCGAGTCTGATGCATCCCGAGGATCGAGAGTGCCCTATTTTCATGCAATCGGTTCCCACAATCGCTGAGTACCTTGATCAGGAAGACATAAAGGATCCCTATGCTATCGTGTACAATTCTCCTGCCCCACTGATCACTCGTCTCTACCCCGACCGTCTGATCATCAATGTGACCAACATGTGTGCTATGTTTTGCCGTCACTGTCTGAGAAAAAAGGATATCGCCTTGAAAGATATGATCTATCCTCGAGAAGACATCCAGGCTGCCCTGGCCTATATTGCCGAATGCCCTGAGATCCGGGATGTGCTATTAACCGGCGGCGATGCCCTTATGTTGTCCGATGAAAACCTCGATTGGATTCTTACCGAGCTGGAAAATATCCCCCATGTGGAGATAAAACGCCTTGGATCGCGAATGTTGGCCACCCTCCCTCAAAGGATAACGCCGAATCTCTGTGAAATCTTTAAAAGGCACAAACCTCTGTATCTCAACACCCAGTTCAACCATCCCTTAGAAATCAATCCGGAATCCGAGAAGGCGGTCGACCGGCTGATCGGGGCAGGAGTTTTGGTCGGTAACCAATCAGTTCTACTCAAAGGTATCAACAATGACAAGAACGTCATGAAAAAATTGGTCCATGAACTTTTAAGGATCAGAGTGCGGCCCTACTATATATTCAACTGCAAAAAACTTCAGGGAATTCAACATTTTCGGGCTTCCGTGGGAGAAGGGCTCAACATCATGGAAAATCTCAGAGGATACACATCGGGATTGGGAGTTCCTACCTTCATAATCACTGCACCCGAGGGAAAAGGCAAAACTCCCATGGCCCCTACTTATCTGATCAACCAGAATCGCGATGGAAAACTCCTCTTCCGAACCTGGGCGGGCCAGGTTTGTGAATACGAGGATGAAGGATTAGAGACATAAAAAACCGGAACCCGGCTGCCTGGTTTTTTACTTGATGCAGAATAAATGATATAATACGAATGTATTATTCGCCACTAAAATAAGCAAAAGTATTATCGCGGACAATGGGCTTTTTTAACGAGATCTTATCGTTCCGCGAACTAAAAAGAATGAATTGTATGATAGTACGGCAGAGCCTTTGGTCATCCAATGACGCGCGATAGGTCGTACACGATTATGGAAGAAAGAACCAAAGACCGACTGTTAAAAATTCTGGATACCGTCCCTCTATTAAAGAAAATTTTGGTCAGTCCTATCCCGCTTAAAGAAAAGCGGAATAAAACCAAGGAGTTGCTGAACAAATTATTGATAGGGACTTTCGATGACAATCCCGCTCTCCCCCCCCTCAAGTGGTTGCTGGCACGCGACGCTATCCTGGTCTTTCGCAACATCATATCACGCCGGAACGAACAGCTGGCCGGTTTCAGTTTCCTTGGATATCTTGATGATCTAATACAAAGAGGCAAGAAAAAAAACATGGCCAAACCCACGGCTGATTTTTTCGCCGAACTCAAGCATCTCCTTGAAGGAATCGCTGGCCAGGCCGATGTGTATCCGAATCAGGCTCCGGCCTTCAGTAAGCATTCAGGCAGAAAGGCAGCGATCTTGCGGTCGGCCGATCTTTCCCGAATGGCCAGGGTCGTGAAAAAATACAACGAGAAATATCCCTCTGGATTGGACAATGATATCAAAAGGCTCCGCTACAACAATAAACTAAGAATTCTCCGCTATTTCAATGCCGCCGATTTTGAATGGAGCAATTGGCGCTGGCAGCTAAAACATATCATCAGGGATGCAGAGATTCTGAGCAAGCTAATCAAGCTTACAGATGAAGAATACGAATCGGTCACCCTTGCAAGAAAATATAGGATTCCTTTCGGTATCACCCCCTATTATCTATCCCTTATGGACTATGAATCTGGACAAGGCCGTGACAATGCCATACGTGCTCAGGTAATCCCCTCTCTCCATTACATCACCAAATTGAAAGAATTCAGGACGCATGATGAAATTTCCATGGATTTCATGTTGGAGAGGGACACCTCTCCTATCGAAGGGATCACCCGACGTTACCCTCAAATAGTCATTCTGAAGCCAATCTCGACCTGCCCGCAAATCTGCGTGTATTGCCAACGAAATTGGGAGATTGAAGATGTCTATTCCCGACAAGCCATGCTCCCCAAGCCCAAACTGGATAAAGCCCTGCAATGGATCGCCAACACTCCTGAAATAAACGAGGTCCTGATCACAGGAGGAGATCCTTTGCTCCTTTCCAATGAAAAAATCGAAAACATGCTTTTTCGACTCTCCAAGATGGACCATATAGAAAGGATCAGAATCGGTACACGCACACCTGTGACACTGCCCCAGAGAATCACCGAGGCTCTGGTCAAGGATATCAACCACTTCCATATTCCTGGAAAAAGAGAGATCCTCATCGTCACCCATTATGAGCATCCCTACGAACTAACCCTTCAATCCATGGAGGCGGTCCAGAGGTTCCGAAGATACGGAATAGAGGTCTATAACCAGATGGTGTACACTTTTTTCAATTCCCGGAAATTCGAAGCCGCCTTTCTGCGTCACAAGCTGAGACTTATCGGAGTCACTCCCTACTATACATTCAACACAAAAGGAAAAGAAGAAACAGACGACTTTCGTGTGCCCATCCCCCGGCTTCTTCAGGAACAAAAAGAAGAAGCAAGGCTTATGCCAGGAACGGTCAGAACGGATGAAATCGTCTTCAATGTTCCCCGCCTAGGCAAGAATTATCTGAGGGCTATTCAGCACCATGATGTCATCTCTATCCTTCCTGATGGACGGCGGGTTTACGAGTTCCATCCCTGGGAAAAAAAGTTGGCTTTGGCCGACACCTATGTATACACAGACATCTCGATCTACAGATATCTCCAGAGACTCAAGGCCATCGGGGAAAATATAGCAGACTACAAAACCATCTGGTACTACTATTAACCTGAATTATTCAGTTTTTTCTCCCATTCCTTTCAATGTTTCTCCTTCTAACCGCGCCACAATCACGGCCCCGCAACTATCGCTCAAGACATTGACGGTGGTTCGAAACATATCCAAAATCCTATCCACAGCCAGAATGACGGCTACCCCTTCCAAGGGAAGGCCGACAGCCTTCAGGATGATGGACATCATGACCATTCCACTCATCGGAACGCTGGCTGCACCTATGGATGCCAGAAGGGCCGTGAGGACAACGACAACTTGAGCGCTAACAGCAAGATCAAAACCATAGACTTGAGCAATGAATAAGGTTGCCACACATTCATAAAGAGCTGTCCCGTCCATATTGACGGTCGCGCCTATGGGTAATACAAAATTCGAAACCTTTTCAGACACTCTTGAGTTCTGGGTTACGGCTTTCATGGTCAGCGGAAGGGTCACTATGGTCGAACACGTGGAAAAAGCTGTAATGAGTGCTGGCGGCATGCCTTTATAGTGTTTAAGAGGATTCACTTTGGCGATCAGCCAAAGAAGTATAGGTAAATTCACAAAAGCATGGATGGCTAATCCCATCAGAACAACTACGAAGTAAAAACCGAGCGATCGGAAGGCATCGAATCCGGTTTGGGCAACAATGCGGGCAATTATGCCAAAAACGCCAAATGGAGCGCTCCAGACGACAAAAAGGGTCAATTTCATCATGGTCTCGAAGGCCGCTTGAAAAAAATCCGTTAGCTGAGCTCTCGGCTTCTTGGAAAGTTTGGTGATGAAAAAACCAAAAAGAATGGAAAAAAAGATGACGGCCAGCACATCTCCTCTGGCCAGCGCAGCAAAGGGATTCTCTGGAATAAGATTTGAAAACAGCTCCCCTAGCCCTTGCTCGGCCGCAGCCAACTCAGTCGGGCTATGTTCCAACCCTATTTGAGCCCCTATCCCAGGTTTAAAACTATTCACCAGAAACAACCCGGTGAGAATGGCCAATAAGCTGCTCAAGATGTAATAGGAAAATGTTTTGATACCCAGGCGACCCAGTCCGGCGGCACTGCCGACACTCGCCACTCCAGAGATAATGGATGTCACGATTAGGGGCATGATGGCCATGCGCAAAAGACGGAGGAATATTTCAGCTAAAGGATCGGCAAAAGGAACAATACCCTGGCCAAAAACCCATCCAGCTATGATACCCAGGAAAAAACCGATAAAAATATAGTGGGTTAGGGTTAATTTCTTCAGTGTCATCGAAATTTTTTCGAATGATAAAAGGCTTGACGCAGACAGTCCTCAAAACCTATTTTTTGCCCCCTAAACATAAACTCTAAAAATTTCTCTGTCAAGAAGAGGTTTCTGATAAATTTTTCCTCATAGGACTTTGCCAACCGTCAAAATACAGTAAGGTATTCGGGCTCTCCTGAATACTCACAGAAGCACCTGCAAAATGTGACGATTTTCAATCTGGAAGAGGAACCGAAGAGGAAGCCTTCGAGGCGAGCGGACATGGATCGCGAGCTTTTCTGGCAGGAACAGAATACAATTCCCCCTCCAAGGGAACGATGGGGAAAACCAGGGGCTGACGTTTCAGCATCCCTGACAGTTGTTTTATCGCGGTTTTGGAAATGCGAATAATACTCCCTTAATAATTGAATTTTGAATGGAATTATGCTATACATCGGGAACTAAATTTCAGACGAAGGAAATTAAGATGGCTTTGTTAAATTCGGTACCGTATTCGTTCATTGTCGGGCTACTGGGATTGATCTTCGCCCTGATTCTGTACTTCCTGGTCAAAAAATATCCTAAGGGAAGTCCTAAGATGCAGGAGATTTCGGAGATGGTTCATTCTGGCGCCATGGTGTTCCTAAAAAGAGAATACATGTACATCTTTTTTTTCGTCGTCGTCATGTTCTTGGTCCTTTGGAGGTTCTTTTCCATCTACACAAGCTTCGCTTTTCTAACGGGCGCCAGTTGTTCGATGCTCGCAGGATTTATCGGATTGAAAGGCTCAACGCGAGCGGCTGTAAGGGCCACTCAGGGAGCTATCGAGGGTGGAACTCCCCGAGCCCTCATTATCGCCTTCCAGGGTGGTGCCGTAATGGGAATATCTGTCGCAGCTCTGGGAGTAGCCGGAATCGGTATATTTTATCTCTTCACCAAGAATATGGAAATCATCAACGGTTTCGCCATGGGAGCCAGTTCGGTGGCGCTATTTGCCCGTGTTGGAGGCGGAATTTATACCAAGAGTGCTGACGTAGGGGCGGACTTAGTGGGAAAAGTGGAAGCGAAAATTCCTGAAGATGATCCTCGCAACCCTGGCGTGATTGCTGACAACGTTGGGGATAACGTCGGCGATACAGCAGGAATGGGAGCAGACTTGTTCGAATCGTACGTCGGTTCTGTGGTCGCTTCCTTAGCCATAGGGGCTACGATGCAGTCCAGTCTCAACCATATGGCTCTTCCTCTGTTGTTGATTGCTGTCGGACTCGTCAGTTCGATCATCGGAGTTATTTCGATATCCTGGCTTAAAAACATAAGTCCACAATCTGCCCTCAGAAATTCCTATTATATCAGCGGGTTGGTTTTCATTGTCGGAGCACTCTTCTCCATCAAGGGCCTTCTTGGAAGCGTTGCGGGGCACATGAATATTTTCTGGGCGGTACTCATCGGAATGGTGGCCGGTATATTGATCGGCCTGGAGAGTGAATTTTTTACTTCAGGCCCTCCCATCAAAAACATTGCAAGAACAGCCCAGACAGGAAGCGCGCCCACCATCATCACAGGACTGGCTGTGGGTTTCCAAAGCACGATCCTTCCCCTTTTGACCATAGCTGCCGCTATCTTTTTATCATTCAAGCTGTACAATCTGTATGGCATTGCCATTTCTGCCGTGGGAATGCTGGCCACGATCGGCATTGTTATGTCCACTGATTCCTATGGTCCTATTGCGGATAATGCCGGAGGAATTGCAGAAATGACCAATGCCGGCCCAAAAATAAGAAAAATAACGGACAAGCTCGACTCCTTGGGAAATACCACCGCAGCCATCGGCAAAGGATTCGCCATCGGATCCGCTGCCCTCACGGCTTTGGCCTTATTTTCTGCTTACCAGGAAACAGTTAATAAATATCTGAAGCAGGCAGGCAAGGAACTGCTCACCATCAGCCTTACAGATGTGGGGACTGTAGTGGGATTGCTTTTGGGGGCTCTTATGCCCTTCATCATCGCCTCTTTGACTATGGAAGCAGTGGGCCGAACAGGAAATAAAATGGTCATCGAAATCCGCAGGCAATTCAAGGAAATCAAAGGTTTAATGGAAGGAACCGCCAAGCCTGACTCGGACCGCTGCATCGATATCGTCACTCGAGGTGCCCTGCTGGAGATGATCCTTCCCGGTCTACTCGCCATCATTGCCCCACTTCTTATCGGGTTTTTGATGGGTCCAGAACCACTGGCTGGCTTTCTCGCCGGCGCCACGGCCTCGGGGGTTCTCCTAGGCATTTTTATGGCCAACGCCGGCGCCGCATGGGATAATGCGAAAAAATGGATCGAAGAAGGCAACCTAGGAGGAAAAGGAACGGAGGTCCACGCAGCTGCCGTGGTCGGAGACACGGTCGGAGATCCGCTCAAAGATACAGCCGGACCCTCCATGAACATCTTGATAAAGCTCATGGCTGTCGTCAGCCTGGTCTTCGCTCCTTTGATAATGTGATCATACGGTTTCTCTATCGAGAAGGCGATTTGATATTGTATCGCTTTTCCGATATAATTCCTCCCTCCTTATTTTCCTGATATAATTGAAACATTAATTCGAGGCAGAAAAGGATGAAGGTAAATGTGTGGAATACTATCCTCCAGCTCAGCAAGGAGAGGAGCGTCGAGCCGGCGGTTATAGTCAGCGCGATCAAAGAATCCCTCAGGGTAGCCTCAGCCAAATATTTCTCCCATAATGAAGAGATTCACATCGATTTCACTCCCGAGAAAGGTATTCTGCGCGTCTACACCATCAAGAAGATCTGTGGACAACCCCAGGATGCAGCCAAAGAAATTTCTCTAGAAGAGGCCAAAAAAATCGACCCTACATCGACTTTAGGAAAATATATAGAAATCGAACTCCCCTCCCAAACTCTTGGCCGCATTGCCGCCCAAGCAGCGAAACAGGTGATCTTTCAGAAAGTCCGGGATGCCGAGCAAGAAAAAATATATAACACATTCTCTCCGCGTGTCGGCGAGATAGTCACAGGTGTTTTGAGAAGATTCGAACCCAATAAAAATATGATTGTCGAAGTGGACAAGACTGAAATTCTCTTTCCTCATCGCGAAAAACTCCCCAGTGACGTGCTCAAAAGGGGAGATCGTGTAAGGGCCGTTATCCTTCATGTTCTTAAGGAAAATTTGGGTCCTCAAGTCATTGTTTCAAGGGTTCATCCGAAATTTTTAGAAAAGCTCTTAAAAATCGAAATACCAGAGATAACCAATGGAAACATAGAAATCAAAGACCTTGTCAGACAGCCCGGAGAGAGGGCGAAAGTCGCGGTGTTTACGGATGAAAAAGACATCGATCCTGTAGGGGCTTGTATAGGGATCAAGGGGAACAGGATACTGGCTATCAGTAAAGAATTGAATGGAGAGAAGATCGACATTATCGAATGGTCTGGGAATCCCCTTGAATACGCAAAGTCTGCCCTAAGTCCAGCGAAAATCGACAAGGTGTTTATTCTCAACAAACAAGAAAAAAAGATGCAGGCAGTAGTCCCCAAGGATCAACTTTCCTTAGCCATCGGCAAAAAAGGCATCAATGTCAGGCTTGCGTCCAAACTCGTAGGCTGGAAAATCGAAATTAAATAGGATAAACATGGAAAAGCAACAAAAAAGCGATTCTTCAAAAAAAAAGGCAAAAAATTCCTCTCAATCTATTTTACTATTGGAAAGCACGAGTTTAAAGAATTTGGCCGAAAAATCGGGTCTAAGCACAAAGGAAATCATCGAGGTTTTGAAGGAAAAAGGATTCACCCTCAGTCTCAACGATACGGCAACAGAGGAAATCACCAAAGCCATTTCGGAACATTTCGGTCTGAATATTCGGATAATCTCTTATGAAGAAGCGGCCTTAGAAAGGGCCATGAGCCATAAAAAAGCACTGGTCACCCGCCCTCCAGTGGTTACCATAATGGGGCATGTAGACCATGGAAAGACAACCCTTCTGGATGCGATACGAAAATCAAATATTGTAGGAAAAGAACACGGCGGAATCACTCAACATATAGGGGCTTACAGGGTTATTCATGATAACAAACCCATTACATTTATCGATACGCCGGGCCACGAAGCATTCACCCAATTGAGGGCAAGAGGAGCCAATTTAACCGATATAGTCATTTTGGTCGTTGCGGCAGATGACGGAGTGATGCCTCAAACCAAGGAAGCCATCAATCATGCTAAAGCGGCTGGAGTGCCCATCATTGTGGCGATCAATAAGATCGATAAAAAAGATGCAGATGTAGAGAAGACGAAACAACAGCTTTCAAAAGAAGGCCTTCTGGTTGAGGATTGGGGCGGAGATATCGTCAGTGTCGATATCTCCGCTAAAGAAAAGAACAACCTGAACGAACTTCTCGAGATGATACTCCTGGTGAGCGAAATGACGGAGATCGTAGCCAACCCATCCGTCGAAGCCCAAGGTGTTATTTTAGAAGCGCGCTTAGATACAAAAAAGGGGCCTGTGGCAACTGTTGTCATTCTCCACGGGACGCTTAAGAGGGGCGAGGCTTTTATCTCTGGCAAAACCTACGGGAAGGCCCGGGCTATGTTCGATGAAAACGGGAAACCACTAAAGGAAGCCGGCCCATCCGTCCCGGTCGAAGTCCTGGGGTTTAATGATGTCCCCTCAGCAGGAGATATTTTTCAGGTCATTCCTGAAATCGAAACAGCTAAAAAGATTGTGCAGTTAAGACTTTCCCGGGTAGAAAAAAAAGAAATCCCTGAACCGACACGCCTTACTCTGGATCAACTCTTTCAGAAATTTGAAGAAGGAGAGGTCAAGGAATTGAACCTGGTAATCAAAGCCGATGTTCAGGGTTCTGTGGAAGTTTTGATGGATATCTTGCCCTCGATCGGCACAGAGGATGTTAAAATAAATATTGTTCACGCTGCCACCGGAAATATCAGCGAATCTGATATTCTATTGGCTTCAGCCTCGAAGGCTATCATCATAGGGTACAACACTAAAGTTAACCAAAAAATATTGGACCTGGCTAAAAAAGAAAACGTCGAGGTTAGAAATTACAATATTATATACCAGCTGACAAAGGACGTTAAAGACGCATTAAGCGGACTTCTCGAACCCACGAAAAAAGAAGTTTATCTCGGAAGAGCAGAAATCAAGAGAATTTTCCGGGTTCCCAGGATCGGCCCTATAGCAGGATGCTTAGTAGTTGATGGGAAGATCACCAGAAATGCGCAAATAAGAATAATCCGGGAAGACGAGGTTATATTTCAAGGAAGAATTTCCTCCTTGAAACACCTCAAGGAAAATGTAACAGAGGCCATAAAAGGCTACGAGTGTGGCATTGGCCTAGAAAAATTCAAAGAAATACAGGAAGGAGATATCATCGAAGCCTTTACCATCGAGCTGGTAAAGCCGGAATAATTTTTTTCTCAGAATCATCCGATGATTATCGGACTACTAACTTTAGAAATTTATCTTCCCTATTCCCATTCTTTGAAGGAAAAACGCAAAACTCTCAATAAACTCAAGGATAGATTGAAGAATAGATACAACATATCGTTTGCCGAAGTAGATTTCCTGAATAAATGGCAACGTTCAAAAATTGGAATAGTGACCTTGAACATACAAAAAAACATGATCGATAGAGTGTTCCAGAGGATAATAATTGAAGCCGAAGAAATCATAGAGGGTGAGATTCTCCAAAAAGAAATTTTTTTCTTTTAGATAATTCTATCGTGCTTCGTGCGATAACAGCAGCGAGAGAGTAAAATATCCTTCGATTACTCGGAGAAAAATTGCAAGAAAGCAGAAGACAAAAGAGAGTCTCGCATGTCATTCGTGAAGAACTCGGCCGGCTGTTTATCGAATCCATTCAAGATGTTTCATCCTGCCTCATCACAATCACTCATGTATCGATGAGTAAAGATCTGAAAGCGGCGTACATTTATTTAAGCATCCTTGGCGACTCCCCCAAGGAAGATATCCTCGAGCTAATAAACAGCAGGAAGGGCTATTTCAGAAAAATGATTGCCTCCAAAACAAAATTGAAGTATAATCCCTTGCTATTTTTTTCCCTCGATGACCGATTTGAAATCGAAAAAAGAATCGATGACGTCATCAAAAAATTAAAAAACGATGAAAAATGATCGTGTCGAATCTATCTGCCGAAAAATAGCTGAAAGTCAACGGATCGTTATTACATCTCACCTAAGACCCGATGGAGACTCCATCTGTACGGGCCTAGCCATCTACTTCATGGGTAAGCAGTTGGGAAAAGATATGGCCATCATCAACAAAGACAACACGCCTTTCCCCTTAAATCATTTTCCGGACGTGGATATCCTACAAATCGGCCAGATTGCGCCCCAGAAGTACGATGCCATCATCCTTCTTGAATGTGCTAATGTCGATCGCTCCGGTCAACTCCATATTAATGATTACTTTAAAATAAATATGGATCACCATTTCTCGAACGATTACTACGCCGACATCAATTGGGTAGTTCCCGGTGCCTCGGCTGTGGCCGAATTGGCATTCAAACTCGGCAAGAAGCTGAACATTCGATTTACCCCCCGAATTGCTAATCATCTTTATTGCGGGATCGTCTCCGATACCGGTTCATTCCAATTTTCCAACACCAACGCAGATTCATTCCAAGCCTGTTCAGAGCTGGTCTCGCTTGGCGCGAGCCCGATCAAGATTTCAGAGCGGCTATTCAACAATAACCCCCCAGAGAAAATAAAACTTCTTGGGCTCGTTCTCTCCACTTTACAATTGAATGAAACCGGTGAAATCGCCGTTATCACCATGTTCAAAGAATATCTAGACAATCTGAACCTTAAAGAAATCGATACGGAAGATATCACCACGCTGACTCGATCCATTGAAGGGGTAAAAATTATCCTTTTCTTCAAAGAAATGACCAAAGGTACTTTCAGAGTCAGTATCCGCTCAAAAGGATCCGCAAATGCTGCCAGAATTGCTGAGTATTTTGGAGGTGGAGGGCACCAGCATGCAGCTGGATTCACGGTCTCCGGAAATCATGATCAGCTCATTCATAGTCTTCCCAAAAAAGTTCAGGATCTCTTAAAAAAATTTCCGAGTAAAAAAGAAAAAGCGAATCCATAAATCTCCGATTGACAATTTTCCCATGGACGGTCTCATCCTCGTAGACAAACCCAAAGGTATCACTTCCCATGATATGGTCAGCCATGTCAGAAAAATATTGAAAGAAAAAAAGGTTGGACATTTTGGGACGCTCGATCCACTGGCCACAGGACTGATGCTCGTGGCTGTGGGAAAGGTCACCAGACTCTTTCCATTTTTCCTGCTCTACACCAAAATATATGAGGGACGTATAAGGTTAGGGATTTCTACCGACACTTACGATTCTGATGGGAAATTTACATCGAAAGAATCGGAAAATTATCCGGATAGAAAAAAATTGCTGGTCCATATGAAGAAGTTTGAAGGTGAAATCGACCAAGTATCTCCTCCGTTTTCTGCTAAAAAGTATAAGGGGAGACCTCTTTATGAATTGACCCGCCAGAGAAAAAAATTTGAATTGAAAACAAACCGAGTGACGGTCGATTATTTCAAGATGGAAAATTATAATCCTCCCCATATAGATTTTACAGTGAAATGCTCCTCGGGTACCTATATCCGGTCTCTGGCAAACGATTTAGGTGAAAGTCTGGACTGCGGAGCCCATTTGATCCAGCTGAAAAGGACACACATCGGTTATTTCAGCCTCACAAAATCGCATACGCTGGATGAAATACAAAGGTTGCACGAGCGGGGAGAAACAGAAAAATTCCTCTCATCTATAGAAACACTTCTTCCGGAACTCCCTGCCGTTATCGTCGGGGAAAAGGCCGTCGCACTCATCAAGGACGGCAACGATATATCTTCGGATTCAATTATCAAAAGCGAACCTCCATCATCGACTGGATTAGAAATGGGAGGCGCCGAAGAGAGTCTATTCAGGATTCACGATATGCAGGGCATTCTGCTGGCCTTGGGGAAGATGAATCCCGAGAAGAATTCTCTGCATCCCTTTCTTGTCTTTTGTTCCAAAGTCCATTCCGCAGCTCGTCGATGACCGTTTCTTCAAACTTTGCTTCAAGTTTCATTCCAATGTTCCGTGCCAAAAACAACAATCCTAAGAAATATCGCTTTCGAGGAAGGAAACAAAAGCAGCGGCTAAAGCGCCAGCCGCTGACAAATATCCGGCGGAACCCCCATTAAAATCATCCTCTATTTGATTTCAGCCAGACAGAAAAAGGTGGCCGGGGACGTCTTGTATCAAGGTTCCCGGATAAACCTCGGGAGAGCCATCTTACCCGAATTATTCGTAAAAAATGTCTCTAGCATTTTCTATCACATCCATATCAGGAATCAATGCTGATATTGCCACAGAAAAAAGCAGAAATCTCAATAGCCTTTCCTTATGCCTTAATATAGGCGCAGGGTGGGCTGGCATCGGTATTACCCTTTGACGAAACATTATTGCCGGCTGGGGGGTTGGCCTCGACCCGTGAATAATCCAGGCTAATTATTCTTGAATTTTGAAACAAGGTAGTGTATTTTATTTTAGAAATGCGTTTGTCAAAAACTCAAATTGAGCACATGGCATTTATCATTGTGCGCAATCTTATGAAACAAGAGAAAATCATAACAGAAAAGAAGAACAAACTTATCGAAGAATTGGAAACCTTGATATTTGAAGAATTCCAGAGGGAAGATAAGCTCGACCAGGAAGTACGCGAAATACTTAGCCAACATATGGAAAAAATAAGGAAAGAAAATATCGAATACCAGACAATGTTTAGAATGATCAAAACAAAGCTTGCCAAAGAAAGGAAAATTGTCCTGTGAGCATAAGACTCTCAAGAGAAAAAGTGAATTTCTTGGCCCGGCAGATTCTTAATTATCTTTTTGAGGATGAAGAGGTTGAGTTTCTCGATGAATCCAACGAAATCAGGCTAAGCATCGTCCGAAGTATAGAAGATGAACTCAAACTGTATGACCTGATCGACAAGAAAGCTATCGAAAAAATAGAGTCACAGAAAAAATCAATCAAAGAGGGAAGCCGTGAATGGGAAATCCTCTATCGAAAATATTATAACGAAGAAATAGCCAAACTCGGGAAATTCATCGAATAAAATTGCCCTTTAACGGTCGAAAAACTCCATTCCTCGAGATCGAAGAAAAAGTTCGCTATTCGGAAGCCGACCAGATGGGGGTGGCTCATAACAAGTGCTATTTTGAATGGTTTGAAATCGGCAGGACAGAGTACTGCCGCCATAGAGGAATCCCTTATA
The DNA here is from genome assembly GCA_964400735.1 of uncultured Eubacteriales bacterium. Classification (GTDB taxonomy): domain Bacteria; phylum Acidobacteriota; class Aminicenantia; order Aminicenantales; family Aminicenantaceae; genus CAYNVQ01. The sequence continues at coordinate 633,762 of CAYNVQ010000001.1, forward strand.
AAGAGATAGAAGCTCGCGGATATTATTTGGTCGTAGTGGAAGCTTCCTGTCGATATAAAAAATCTTTGAGATACGACGAAGATTTCCTTATCAGAGTGTCTCTAAAAGAAATAACCCCTAAAAAAGCCGTCTTTGATTATGAATTGCTGACAAAAAAGGATAAAAAATTAGTAGCCACAGGTTATACTGTCCACATTTCCACTGATTCAAAGTCAAATGTTTGCGCTCTTCCTCCCGACATAATTAAAAAACTTCTCTGAAAAAAGTCTTCTCCTTTTCCGATAACAAGTTATCTTAGCTCAAAAAAAAGGCCGGGATTTCTCCCGGCCTAAAAGCCTGTAATAAGAAGTGTAAGTTTTCTTAGATCTTCAGAATAGCAACCTGAATCCGAGCGAGAATTTGTGATGTTTGGAGAAGGAGCGACCTTCGCCGATGGGCCCCTGCCCTTCGAGGAAGATCGAGCCTATGGTCGTGTAATGGTTGAATACGTTAAACCCAATATTTCCCACGAGATACAAGTCTGTCTCATCCCGATCCTCTCTTACCTGGGAGCTGAATCCTATCCCAGCACCGATGTAAGCCGGATCAAAGTGATAATTTAACAAGGCTTGTGCCATGAAAAAGGATTTCCAGGGAGCATCCTTGAGAGCTAAAGCTCCCCCTCCCTCTATTGAGAGGCTAAATTTTTCTGGAACGAGCATATAGAGGATGCCCAAACGTCCATCAATGTATGTTCCATGGCTGCCCCGGGCTTCCAAGATTCCAACATCGCCCAATCCGTAGAGTCTTTTTTCCTTAACCGTGATTTCTTTCCTGCAAGGCTCGGACATGGCATTAAAATCATCTGTTACCACAACCGTTATCGCATAGACTCCAGGCTTATCGAAGACTTTTTCCCAGGTGAAGGGTTTTTCTGTGTTGAAAGAATCCACCACGTCACCGGAGCTATCGGCGATTTCGAAACTAGCCCTGACCACTTCACCGTCAGCGTCGTTAGAGCCAGAGGCATCAAAAGAGAAGGGTTTAGTGATGTAATCCTCGAGAGGCATGGCTTCCAGCGCACAAGTAGGCGGATAATTGATATAGGTCTTTGCTTCGCAAGGATTGCTAGAAGGCTTATCCTTCATATTGTAGGCTTTGGCCTTAAAAACATACTCTCCTGGTTTATCGAACTTCGTCTGCCACTTCGGAGAATCGGGGGAAAGAGCTTTCGTAGCTATCTTTTTGCCTTCGGCATTGTAAACCTCAACCTCCATGGATTTCGCATGTTGAGTCCCGCTCATATCAACAGAAATTGGATCGTTTATATTGGCTTTAGCCGGTTCGACTTTGATGTCGCAGATAGCATCAGGAATGACCTCTTCCGCCTTTAAAAGAGAAATATTTCCACAGGGTCTGGGCATGACAAACTCATAATGCATAAACTCCTTCACCACAGTGAAGGAAAATACCGGTAAAGGACTTTTGCCGGCCCATTCGAGGTCCTGAACAACCTTTACTTTGCCATGGGAACGAAAAAGCATCCACATGAACTTTTCGCCGACGGCGATATCTTTTTCTTTGAAGGCTGAATCCTTGATTTGATCCAAAAAGGGAAGGTAGAGATCTCCGTAGCCGGCTAAATCAAAACCATATTTGATATCTCCAGCATATTTATCTATAAGAGTTTTCATGACTTCCTGGGTGGGGACCTCACCTTTTATTCTCACTAGAGTATATCGCCCTATTTCCTTCAACTGCTTGGTCTCTGCAAAACCGCTTATAGAGAATAGAAAGAGAATGCCGATAACCAAAAACGCTAATTTTCTGTTTTTCATACCTACCTCCTTCCAAAAAAAAGTTAAAAGTATCTTTTTTGAACGATTAATGGCTATAGATAATAGATATATAAATAATAATTAAGATAATTTGTCAAGAAAAAAGATGCAAAAGGAAAAAGCTTCAGTCATTCTTCATAAAGGTTCGACAAATCTATCAACTACGTATCGAATAAGGCCTGAATCCCGAGGTTCTGAATCTAAAGCCTGCTTGAACAGTTGAAGAGGATCACGATTTCGTTTAACCAGATTCCTCAAGTATCTTCGGGCCTCTGAGATATTTATCTCAGGATGAATCTGAAGTCCCCAGATCGGCCTCTCTTTTACCCTAAAGGCCTGGACCGTACAGTTCTTAGAAGAAGCCAGCACCCGATAATTTTCAGGTAAATCGATCACCTCATCAAAATGAGACGAAAAAGCAAATGCCTGTCCGCTTTTTCCCAGAAAACCATTATGCCGGTTGATTTGAATGGGAATCCATCCGATTTCAGGGTGAGTACATCTTTGAACGTGTCTGGCACCCGCTAGGGCGAAGACGATTAGCTGGTGACCGTAACAGCTTCCAAGAAGGGACAGCCCCTTATCTGCCGCCTTTTGAACAAGGTCGATCTCCTCATAAACCCATGGTTCCCTTTCCAGTATGGATGCTTCAGACCCCGTCAAGATCAGATGAGTAAAATCTTTAAGATCGGGAAAATGGTATTCCGATGCTCTGAATTTTTCAAAATCCGCGCTGAGACAACTTTTCCAATGCCGGATAGGATCATACACAGAATGATCGATCGCATTGTCGATGATAGCCAGTTTAATATTTTTTGTTCTCATTGTTTAACCTAGGTAACCGAAATTGATCGCTTTCACCGAAATTTTCCTTTCCTATTATAGAGAACCAACAGGAAAATTCAATTTGTACCCTGCTGGGGGGAGGAACTCTATTCTTTTCAAAGTCACGAGCACCGGTTGACTGTCGTCGAAACAATGCAGTCCTTCTCGATTATTTTTTCTTTGTTTTTCCTAGGACAATTTTGTATAATGCATTTTCAAAAGGAGACAAGACGTGTATGAAGTTAAGCTGGACAGCGAACTCCATGTGGCCACTCCCAATGAGCCAGGAATTCTGGGGCGGGTTCTCGGTACGTTAGCCAATGCTGGAGTCAATTTAAAAGCATTAAATGCCTATTCGGAAGGGAAAAAAGGCATTTTCCTACTGGTTACTTCAGACAACAAAAGAGCTCAAAAATGCCTTCAAGCTCTCGGTTACAAGGTTCATTCCAGTTCAGTCGTGGCTGTTCTTGTCGAAGACAGGATCGGTGCCGGAGCTGAAATAGGCGCGCTTCTCGGAAATGCTGTGATCGATGTCATCCATTGTTACGGATCGTCTGCAGGGCAAGGCCAAGCCTTCTTGATTTTCAATACGAGCGATAACAAAAAGGCTTTCGAAACCCTGAGATAGAAACGGATCCCATCACTCGAGACCACCATGCCTTCCGTATATCCATGGATAAATCCCGAAAGAAAAGGTCTGGAAAATGTGGGCCTTATTTCCTTGGGATCCATCGATGAAAAAATACCGCTCATCCTTTACCCTTTGCTTCTATCGGTCGATATAACTCTCGGCTGTTATAGGAAACACTCTTTTCCTCCTATTCCCTCAAGAGCCTTTTTTGATGGAATCAAACGCCTCATCCAAAACGTAGAGGGAAAAGCGATCGTTTTTGACCTAAGGGTTCAGGATTGGCCTGATTTCCATAGACTCAGACAATCGCGGGAGTTTGCCCACTCCCTACAGCACATCTGTAGCCTCCAGCATATAAGTTCGTCTGTTATCTTGAGCAGCAGCAGCCAGCAACCGGGGAATTTGTTGGGAATCCCGTTCGAGATTTTGGAAGCCAGTGAGGTGCTCAATGGAAAAGGACCGGCTGATCTCGTCAAATTCGCCCTCGAAATTGGAGCGGATTTTTTGCTTTTGACCAAAAGGGTACGACACAAAATGGACGCCCACATCCTCCTCAAAGAAAAGATCCTGTCTGGTAAAGCCTCAAGCCTTGCTCAAGGGATTTTGGGCACATCCTCTCCTTATCTCTTCGCTCAAACAAAGAAACGTATCTATTCGCCTGAAAAGGGATATTTGCACCATTGGAATCCAAATACTCTCCTGACTTTAAAAAATAAGTTTTCCACATCATTTCCAGGAAGCGGTTTCGCACTTCTCAAAAGATACGGAGACAAATTAAAGATAGGAGATCCCATCGCCGAAACATTTCTTTCGGAGGATCCTAAAAAATACGATGCGGATAACGATTTCAAAAGAGCCTGCGTTATCTCGTCCAAACCTCCGGATTTTCGGCCTTTTATCCTGGAAAGGCTTGAAATGAAATTCTCCTAAGGATTCATGGAAAAAAAGATCCAAGGTGGACACTCCGTTTTCTTGTATGGTAGACTGCACTAGGTTTTTAAATCAAAAAAAGGAAACCCGAAATGTCGGAATTTCAACCTTATGTGCCGGATGAAACATCTTTCAAGGACTTCACGTTCAAGGCCCTGATCATAGGGGCCATCTTTGGCGTCGTTTTCGGTTCCGCTAATGCCTATTTGGGATTGAGAGTAGGTCTCACCATTTCCACCGCCATTCCTTTGGCGGTCATCGCGGTGGCTGTGTTTAAAGTACTGACACCCATTTTGGGAAAAAGCACAATTCTGGATAGCAATATTGCCCAGACTACGGGTTCTGCCAGCTCTTCCCTTGCCTCGGGCATCATATTCACCATACCTGCGTTATTCTTGTGGGGTTTCAATCCCGGGATATTCAAAATGGGGATCCTTGCTCTGCTGGGTGGTGTGTTGGGTGTGCTTTTCATGATTCCCTTAAGAAGGGCATTGATCGTCAAAGAGCATGGTATACTCCCTTACCCAGAAGGTACGGCGGCTGCCCATGTGCTCATCTCTGCCGAAGAAGGAGGCACAAAGGCCAAAAACATATTCATTGGATTGGGGATCGGGGCTGTCTACACAGGCCTCGTCAGGTTCTTGCACCTCTGGCCCGAAAAAATCAAGCTTAATCTTCCGGTGCTCAAGAAAGCTGAACTCGGCGGAGAACCCATGCCTGCGCTTTTAGGGGTAGGTTTCATCCTAGGACCGCGTATTGCGGCTATCATGGTGGCAGGGGGGCTGCTTTCCTGGATCGGGATCATTCCTCTGATGGCATATTTCGGTGAAAATTTGAATATCCCTCTGTTTCCGGAACAATCACTATCTATCGCCCAGATGACACCCTACCAAATCTGGGACAAATACATAAGGGTTATTGGTGCGGGGGCCGTCGCTGTGGCCGGAATAATCACCGTCATCAAATCTCTTCCCACGATGTACAATGCTCTGAAAATGGGGATTAAAGATTTCAAGGTGAACAAAGAAACAGCGGCTGCTCAGAGGAAAAGAACGCAAATCGATCTTCCCATCACGGTCCTTGGCCTCGGCGTTCTCATCGTAGTGGCCGTTCTTGTTTTTTCCCCCCAAATTATTGGTGTGAGCACGTCTATCGTTATCAGGGTTGTGGCTGCTCTAAGCATTGCATTTTTCGCTTTTTGTTTTGTTACGGTATCCTCCCGGATTGTGGGAATGGTAGGGGTCACCTCCAATCCGACATCCGGAATGACCATTGTGACTCTTCTCGGAACCAGTCTTCTTTTTTATGCTATAGGCTGGACCGATGCCATAGGACAGGCAACTGCCCTTACCATAGGTACGGTCGTGGCAGTAGGGGCCTCCATAGCCGGCGACATCTCCCAGGACCTTAAGGCAGGTTATATCATCGGAGCGACACCGAAACGCCAACAATCGGCAGAACTGGTCGGAGTCATCACCTCTGCTTTTGCCATAGCGGCGGCCGTCTGGCTTCTGGGGGAGTCTTTTTCTTTTGGATCTGTCGATTTACCCGCTCCACAAGCCGTCTTGATGAAAACGGTGATTGAAGGGGTTTTAGGAGGAAACCTCCCTTGGGGCTTGGTCATGATCGGAGGATCCATATCCATTACAGCCGAACTCCTCAGGATCCCCTCCCTGCCCTTTGCTGTGGGGATCTATCTTCCGCTTTCCACCATGACGCCTCTGTATGTGGGAGGTCTCGTCAGGCATTTCGTCGAAAAAAGAGCGGGCGCCGAACAGAAGCTCAAGAAAAAAAGAGGGGAAAAAGGGATCCTTCTCGGCTCAGGCTTTATCGCCGGAGAAGGAATTGCCATGGTCGGGGTAGCCATATATGCCTTTATCAAAAAAGCGAAGCCTGAGGGGATCGGTCTCGTCTGGCCAGGCTATCTGGGAGATTTCGTGGCCTTGGCTGCTTTTCTTGGCCTAGTGGCCTTCATTATCTACAAAACAAGAAAGTAAAAAATGAATATCTTGATCATCGCTTCAATCCTTATTCTTTGGCTTATTCTGGGATATAAAGTCTATGGTAGCTTCATCGAGAAAAAAATCCTTAAAATAGATAATACACGGCCCACTCCTTCTCGAGAGTTTTATGATGGAGTGGACTATTCTCCGGCTAAAAAACCTCTTCTTTTCGGACATCACTTCTCTTCCATAGCCGGGGCCGGCCCCATCCTGGGCCCCCTCTTGGGCGTGCTCTATTTTGGATGGTTGGGTGCACTTCTCTGGGTGGGATTGGGGAGCGTCTTTTTAGGAGCTGTCCATGACTACACCGCCCTTATGACCTCTGTTCAGAATAGAGGGACATCTTTGGGTGATATATCGGAAAAAACATTGGGAAAGCGAACCAAGATCATATTCTCTGTGTTTTTATGGTTGACTCTTGCTCTGGTCATCGCTGTTTTTGCTGTGGTGGCCTCCAGAACCCTTGTCTCTCAGCCGGAAATCGTGATTCCTACCTTCGGCCTTGTCTTTATGGCCATGATTTTTGGCTGGCTGATCTATAAAAAGGGTGTCCCTATCGCATCGGCTACATTGATTGCCATCGCTATCCTTTTTCTTCTGATCTATCTTGGAGAGCTCATTCCCGTAGAACTGCCCGCTCATGTGCTGGGCATATCCGCCCAGAATTTCTGGTTCTTTGTCTTGATCATCTACAGCCTTTTGGCCTCTTCGCTTCCCGTCTGGTTCCTCCTCCAACCCCGGGACTACATCAGCACGTGGATACTTTTCTTCGGCCTTGGAATAGGCTATCTCGGACTGGTCGTTTTTCACCCCCCTATCAATGCGCCTATCTTTGTATCCTTTACCAGCAAAGGAGGCCCCCTTTGGCCGATGCTTTTCGTTATCATCGCCTGCGGGGCCATCTCTGGATTCCACTCCATCGTGGCAGGCGGGACAACATCCAAACAACTGCCGGATGAGGCCTCAGGAAAGCTGATTGGCTATGGGGGCATGGTGACAGAGGCTGCGTTGGCAGGTCTGGTTATCTTCATCGCCGCAGGTGCACTGGTTTGGGATCCCTCGGGGCTCGAGAGCCCATTCGGCTTCCAGTACTTGATGACCACAGTGGGAGACCCTATAGCGGCCTTTGCCACCGGGTATGGAAGAATGGTCTCCTCGCTTCCAGGGCTGACTCTGACCATCGGCTCCTTTTTCGGGATGGTAATGCTTAACGCTTTCGTTCTCACCACTCTGGATACCGGAACCAGACTTGGGAGGTTTATCTTCTCCGAGATGACAGGAAAAGTCGCCCTTTTCAAAAACAGATGGGTAGCTTCTGCTATCATTTTGGTTTTTGCCAGCCTCTTGGGCGTAACGGAAGGCTACAAGGCCATTTGGCCGGTCTTCGGAGCTTCGAATCAATTGGTGGCTGCCCTTGCCTTGATTGTCGTCTCTTCCTATTTGGTGGCCATAAGACGCCCCAAAAAATACACTCTTTACCCCGCCTATTTCATGCTGTTGACGACCCTGGCCGCCCTTTTTTACCAGGGTTTCAACTTTTTAAAGGATCGCAGTTATATTTTAGCTGTGGTGAGTGGACTGTTGATTATCCTGGCCCTCTTCATCGTTTTCGAAGCACGCGGCCTACTCTTCAACCTTAAAACAGCCCAATCCCCCTTTCCAGACAAGTAGGTTAAAAGATCAATTCGTTTAGATTGTTCTGACTTTGAAAACAACTCCTTTTGGGTCAGGACAACAGAGTATTTCTGTTTCTCCGATCCAGTCATCATGAGGAAGCTCGTCCTCCCTTTGCTTGGCAGTCAGAAATGGAAAGAGGCTGTTGAGGGCATACAAGCAGACCTTTTTTTTGTCAGGTATCTCGACTGTACCGCCCCCTCTGATAAAGAAAAAGTCACCGACTTTATGATTGGCTCCACACCGGTCTTTAATCTCCACGACTTCGACCTTTAGGTCCTTCATTGTTCCTCCTCCTCCTCGATAGTCTCAATATACATTTGACTTAATAAAAAAGCAACCTATCCTTTAAAATAGAAGGTTTTTTCCGATTCTCCTTGTCATAGGTCGTCCATGAGCCTTCATGATTTTGGGATTGCCTCTCTAGCAATGAGATAGGCTCCCCTTCTCTTTGTGATTTCTTTAGGAAATTTAAATTGACAACCCGTGGGGATTATCTTAAAATGAATGGCTAACCAATGGAGTAAACAAGGAGGAAGGAATGTCTACACATGCGGAACCCAATGTCGTTCCTTTGTGCGATGTCTTGTTGGTGCTTCTTATCATATTCATGGTTCTTACTCCCACCGTCCAAAAGGGATTCGATATCAAGCTCCCTGAAACAACGGAAGACACCAGCGCAACTCCTGGAAGCCTCATCGTTCTAACCCTTTATAAAGGTGATCGAGTGGACATCAACAAAATCCAGTGGTCTTTAAGCGATGTCGGAGATGAACTCAGGCGGATTTATTCCACTCGGCAGGAAAAAATCGCCTTCATAAGAGCTGATGCCAGCCTTCCCTACAGCAAAATAATCGAGCTTATGGATATCGCAAGAGGAGCTGGCGTGGAAGTCTTAGGTCTCATCCCCGAAATTTTCGAAGAAGAGCTAACGCCGTAAAAGCATTCAATCCCGCTCTATTTTTCATTTTTTATAGCAAGCTTAAGGGGAACTGTTTAAATCTTCCTTGCTTTAATCGAAGACAAGACTAAATCCTGTTCACCTTTTTGTTCACCCTAATTCAAAATTTCGTATTCATCTTCTGACTTTATCATTCAGACAATATACAACTCAGGATCATCTATTTGACATTGTCCCCGAGTGAATGGGGATAAAATGCAAATCAAGGTGAAGGGAAATGTCGAAGCGACACGGAAGACTCCCACCCAACCTAACCCAGCCTTCTGGAACCAGCATTCGAGAGTAACCATAGGGGACATTCCATAGAGGAACACTCTATAATTTATAATCGATAAAAAGCAATTATTGAAATAGAGGGTATCCCCAAAGGGGAAGTCCCTGCATAAGGGGTGGGATCAGGGATTAAGACGGCTAAGGTTTCAGTGTTTGAGATTGATCATAATATCCTTGCTCCCAAAAGCAAGGCCCTTTTTCTGTGACCTTGGGATAACCTCTACTTTTTAATGGGTCCGATGACCTCTCGGGAAATAACCAGCCTCTGGATTTCGTTCGTACCCTCGTATATCTGAAGCAGTTTGGCATCCCGCATTAGCTTTTCCATAGGATAATCTCTCATATAACCATAACCGCCGAAAATCTGAAGGGCCTCGGTGGTCACTTTCATGGCCACATCTGAACCGTACATTTTGGCCATGGCCGATTCCTTCCCGCAAGGCTTTTCCTGATCCATCAACCAGGCAGCGCGCCAGACCAGCTGCCGGGCGGCGTCTATTTCTGTGGCCATCTGGGCGATCTTGAAGGCTGTGTTCTGGAATAATGCGATGGGCCGGCCGAACTGGATCCTGGTTCTGGCGTACTCGACAGCGTATTCAAGGGCGGCCCTTGCCACACCGACACCAGCCGCACCGACCGGTGCCCTGGTATGGTCCAATGTCTTCATGGCGATGATAAATCCCATGCCTTCCCTCGCCAGAATATTCTCTGCCGGTATTTTCACATCCTCAAAAAAGAGTTCAACGGTATTGGAGGCTCTGTGGCCCATCTTGTCCTCTTCCTTGCCGATAATAATCCCTGGTGTCTCTCGGGGAACAATAAATGCACTCATTCCCCTGGCTCCCTTCTCCGGATCGGTCAAGGCAAATACGACATACTGACTAGCTAAGCCTCCGTTGGATATAAAACATTTGGACCCGTTGAGCACGTATTCATCGCCATGCTTGATGGCCTTCGTTTTTACGGTACCCGCATCAGATCCTGCTTCCCTTTCTGTCAGACAAAAGGAAGCGAATGACATTTTTTCTGTTTGGGGTATCAAAAATTTTTTCTTTTGTTCATCGGTTCCATAGAGGATGATCGGTGTATAGGCTAGAGCATTGACCATCATTGTGGTATACATTCCTGCACATGCTGCAGCTAACTCCTCGCTGATGATGACCGTATCCACATTAGACAAGCCGCCTCCTCCGTATTCTTTGGGAATGATACAGGTAAGGAATCCCACCTCGAAGGCTTTTTTCATCACATCTTCGGCAAACTCCTCCCCTTTGTCATACTTGGCTGCATTGGGCTTCATTTCCTTTTGGGCAAATTCTCTGCTCATCTCCTGAAGGGCTAACTGCTCCTCAGTTAAACTGAATTCAATCACAATTTCCTCCTTGTATCGGATTTATACAATAAATCATATGATATTATTGCCTAAAACCTTATACTTAAAACTGGCTCCCCTGTCAATTGGAGAGGGATCGTTCTCCTGTCAGCACGGTCTTTTCCCGAGCCATTAAATAAACAGGATTTTCTACACCAAATATCTCTCTGACCAAATCCTGCGGCCTCAAGAATTTTCTAGCATTTTGTCTTATGTTAAGATAGAGCTTTCCCTTTTCCCTATCTAAAGAGAGCGCTTCAAGGGCACCTTCAGGATCCTTCTTCTTAAACGATTCGGCCAGTCTTTTCACGACAGAGTAATATTCTTCTTGACTATTCTCATCCTGGCATTGATTTTCAACGGCCTTCTTCATCCTCAGAGCTTTTAGATCGAGCGAGTAGATAAATGATCCGATCTGTTTGTTTATCGAGGGTTCTTTATCCGATAAAAGCTCCAAATCGAAAAATTCAATGCCCTCCGGCAAAGAATGATTGATCCTGGCTAAAAACTCCTCTGCCGAAAAGATATTTCGGGATTTGAATTCCACACGCTCGTCCCTCCCTTCCATTCCAAGGGGAAGAGCGGGGAGATATGACATCATCATTTTGGGGTGAAATCCCTTTGAATAGCTTACCGGAATTCCAGCTCTTCGGAATCCTTGTTGGAAGGTATTGTTCATGTCTATTTGGGATAGGAAGCGTGCTTTTTTTTCCTTCCTATAGGATGCCCTATAGCGGTGAATATTTTCTGTCCTTATTCCCAAAATCGGCAAATCACGTTCTACAAAAGAGACTTTCTCATCGGAATTAATATCATGCAACTTCGACAGGTTACACCCTTCACACTCCTTACATTTCCTCTCCCTGCAGGGAAGGCTCGAAATCCCCTTGAGGGCCAACCTCAGCTCTTTCAGCAGATGCTTTTTCCTAATACCTGTATCAATATGATCCCAGGGAAGAATAATGTCGGGATCCAAAGATGAAAGATATTCATGGACATCGATATTCTCGGATTCAAACGCTCCTTTCCAAATCGGAAAATTTAATTCATCTTTCCAGCTGTCGAACCTCGCACCATTCTTCCAGGCATTGAACAAAGCGCTGGTCAATTTTCTGTCACCTCTGGAAAATATCGCTTCAAGTTTTGATTTCTCCAGCGGATCCTTGCTCCATTTCACCGAAGAGAAGCGCTTTAAACGAGATGTCACAAACCTATGTTTCTCTTCCAGGATGTGCTCTTCTTCCATTCGGATCCATTGGAATGGGGTATGCGGTTTGGGAATAAAAGAGGACAAACTGAGATTAATTTGAGGGGACCTTTTCAGTATGGACCTTCCGATACCCAGAATTTCCTTAACCACAGATACAATTCCTTCAAGATCCTCATCCTTCTCTGTCGGAAGGCCGACCATGAAATAAAGCTTCAACCTTATCCATCCTTCTTTAAAAGCGAGCTGCACCGCTTCCCTAATCTCGGCATCTTTTAGGCTTTTGTTGACCACCGCCCGCAATCTCTCTGTTCCTGCTTCAGGAACGAGAGTAAATCCTGTCTTTCTGACCTTGACTATGTTTTTCGCGACTTTAGAAGTCAATCCTTTGGGCCGTAGAGAAGGAAGGGATAGAGATACCTTCTGTTGTTCAAATATCTCCATCAGGCAATCGAGGACTTGCTCTAAATAGGGGTAATCGCTCACCGAGAGCGAGGCCAGAGAAACGTCTTTGTATCCAGTCGAACGGACGCTGTTCAAAATCCCATTCACCACTGATGAGGGTTTTTTTATCCTATAGGGAAAGTATATACTCGAGGCTTGACAAAAGCGACAGTTCTGAGGGCACCCTCTGGCCACTTCCGCTGCGATTCGGTCAAAAATCACTTGAGTGTTAGGCACAACGATGTCTTCTGGCAGCGGACTCTTTTGGAGAGGGAAAAGCACTCTTTTCATTATTTTGGACGGAGCTCGGCTCTTGGGCTTCACGGCCAAAAGCGAGGATCCTCGAGGATGGTAAGAAATATAGAGGGAAGGAACATAAACGCCTTCGATTTTTGCCATCTCAGTCAGCACTGCGTTCTTATCATTGAATTCCTTGCGGAGTGATAAATAATTTTGAACAATCTCCAAAAAGCTCTCTTCCCCATCCCCAATCAAAAACAGATCGAATATTTGAGCCATGGGCTCTGGATTGAATGCAGCTGGACCACCGGCTATAACTAGTGGTCCTTTTAGATTTCTTTCTTGAGAAAAGAGGGGAATGTTGCCTAGGTCAAGGATATTCAATACATTGGAATAATTGAGTTCATAAAGGAGGGAAAAACCAATTATATCGAATCGATTTAAAGGAATCCTATTCTCGAGCGAAAAAAGTGGCACCTTTCGTGCCCTCAATTCCTTTTCCATATCTCTCCAGGGAGCAAAAACGCGCTCGGCCAGGATAGAGGGCCGCTCATTCAGGATGGAATAGAGAATTTTTTGCCCTAGATAGGACATTCCTAGCTCATAAAGATCGGGGAAAACCAACGCAATTTTAGCTTTGACCTGACGGGGATCCTTTTTGACGGCATTCCATTCTCCTCCCAGGTAACGGCCAGGCTTCTCGACACCTTCCAAAATTTCCTCTAGATCAAATATCTTCTTCAATTTCATCATGAGATGAGCTGTTCCATGGTTCTTAAATTCGAAGCTTTTTAGACGTTGACAAACCGTCTCATTTTGACGTTTATGACAAGGGAAACCGCCAGATAGTTGGTTATCAAAGACGACCCTCCATAACTCACTAAAGGAAGCGGGATTCCCGCGATCGGAAAAAGTCCGATAGTCATAAAAACGTTGATAAAAAATTGGAAGGAGATCATCACCGCGACCATATAAATTATGTATATACCCATCCTATCTCTGGACTTTGTCACCGATTGAAAAAGACGAGCAAGAAACAGAAAATAAAACAATAGAGCGACTATAACTCCCCAGAATCCAAACTCTTCCCCTATTACAGAGAATATGAAATCGGTATGCCGTGCAGGCAGGAATCTCAGTTGGCTTTGTGTTCCTTTTTTGTAGCCCTTTCCAAGAAAACCTCCCGAACCGATGGCAATTTTGGATTGGATCGTATGATACCCCGAGCCCAAAGGATCTTTTTCCGGAGATAAGAGCGTGGTAACTCTATCCTTTTGATACTCACGCAGAAAGACATTCCACCCCAAAAGTCCTAGGAGAAGGGCTAAAATGATCAATACGATCACGGTTCTTCTCTGAACACCCACCAATACAAAAATTCCCAACAAAAATGGCGCATAGGTCAAGGCTGTTCCAAGGTCTGGCTGAAGGGCTACCAATAATATTGGAGTTCCCACGATAAGGCCGCTCAGCAAACCGTGCCCGACGGTGAGATATTCTCTTCTATATGAGGAAAAAATGTGAGCCAAAACAAGAATGACTGCGATTTTTGTGATCTCTGAAGGCTGAATTTGGAAAAAGGGCAAAATGATCCAACTCTTAGCTCCGGCTGTCAGGCGTCCGAAAAGAAGTACGCCCGATAGGATTAAAATGGCAATGACGTAAAAATAAAGAGAATAGGCTACCAGGGACTGATAATTCAAAGAAAGAAAAATAAAGAGGGCAGCCAGTCCCACGAGGATCCAGAAGAACTGTTTTAAAGCATAATTCCCGTGCAGATAGTGCGAACTGCTATGGATAAAAGCCACCCCGATCAGAGAGTTGAGGATCAACAATCCTATCAAGATCCAGTCTATACTCCTGATTTGGCTTCTATCTAGCATATTTTTCCCTGTACAGGCGGAAGATCTCCCGTGCGAGAGGTGCAGCCGTCGCACCGCCCGTCCCTCCATACTCTACAAGAACCGTCACCACAATTTCAGGATTGTCTCTCGGAGCAAATCCTGTGAACCACGAATGCGTCTTGACGATTCTTTCCTCTTGCTCCAATTTTTCAGCTGTGGCCGTGCTGACTACCTGGGTTGATCCTGTCTTCCCACAAATATCATATCCTTGAATCATGGACGCCCTTCCCGTTCCCCCTTCATTGACTGATTTCCACATGCCTCTAATAACCTTTTCAAAAACTGATTTTTTAATATCGACTCGAAATATTTCTCCTTCATCAGGTTCCTTCGCTCTAAACAAATGAGGAGTTATGGGGCTTCCTCTCCTCGCGATAATTGCCGTATAATTGGCCACTTGTAAAGGAGTTACGCTAATAGGCCCTTGCCCGATAGAGACAGAAATAGTTTCTCCAGGATACCAAGGCTCATTTCTTACCTTTCTTTTCCACTCGGGATCAGGGACCAATCCTTGCTTTTCTCCTGGCAGGTCGACTCCCGTCATGGTCCCGAAACCGAGAATCTTCGCGTACCGGGCAATTTCCTCTATTCCCATAGACTTGCCGAGTTGATAAAAATAGATGTTACAGGAGTATCTGATGCCGTCATAGAGATTTACCGACCCATGTCCTCCCTTGAACCAACAGGAAAATGGATGATTATAAATCCGTGTGGAACCCGTGCAATAATACGTCTTCCACTCGTTTATCAGCTGGGAATCAAGCGCTCCTAGGGCCAGGACAAGTTTGAATATCGATCCGGGTGCATATAATCCTCTAATGGCCCTGTTCTCTAGCGGATATTCGGGACTTCCTAACAAATCCAGCCATTCCTGAGGGGTGAAACGGCTGATGAACTTGTTGGGATCGAAAGTGGGAAAACTGGCCAGAGCTAAAATTTCTCCGGACTTCGTATCCATAGCAACGACCGCCCCTTCCCTACCCTCCAGAAGTTCTTCGCTTTTTTTTTGCAGATCGAAATCCAAGGAGAGTGTGATATCCTGCCCAGGGACAGGATTTAACCTGGAAATCTCCTCCCTCTCTCTGCCCAGGCTATCCACAACCTCAAGAAGACGGCCCTCACTTCCCACCAGTTTCTGTTCGTATTCTCGTTCAATCCCAGTTTTTCCCACTAAATCGCCAGGCCTTCGTTCTTTAAACAAAGTCTTTATCTCTTCTTCGGATATTTCCTGTAGATAACCGAGCACATGAGCTGCCATCGATGCATAAGGATAATATCTCTTTGGTTCCGCCTGAATGAGCAATTCAGGGAATTCCGCCGTTCTCGCCTTGATTTTGGCGATTTCATCCAACGACAAATCATCCTTGACCACGATGGGCTGAAACATAGGCCAATCCTTGTGCTTGTCGATCCTTTCCTTTAAAACAGAGGTCTCGAGTCCGAGTAACTGCGAGACTTTGCGGCATGAATCTTCAAAATCCCGGCAATTTTCTCTTATGATGGAGACCTTGAATGACGCGATATTCGTGGCCAAGATTTCCGCCCCACGGGCTCTGATTAATCCTCGCTGCGATGATAGTGAAATCTCCCGGATTCTGTTAGCTTCAGACTGCTTCCAGTAATATTTGTGGTCAAGGATCTGGATCTTCCAGAAAGAGAACAGTAAAAACCCAAAAATAACACTGACTAGAAAAAATGTATAATGAGTTTTTCTTTGAAGGGGAGAGAGATCTTCATATATGCTCTTGTATTCCTTCATCATCACGCTAGGTTTCCTGTTTCTTCAGTTTCCTTAAATAATGATAGATCAGCGATCCCAAAACGGCCGTGCTTAGAGGCTGGAAAAACATCAACTTATTTCCTGAATAAATCCTCTCTGAAAAGATAAATGCACTCAGACCGGCCCATATAACGAACTCCACAAAAATGAGGATAAAATTGAAGACAAAATTTCGTCGGAAGGGTACGACATTGATCTTTCTTGAAAAATATCCTGCCAAATAGCCCATAACCGTTTTGGCTATTCCCGATACTCCGAAAACACCTAAGGAGAATGAATCTTGGATGAGTCCGCAGAATGCACCTAAGCAAGCTCCATAGATCTCGCCTTCTTCAATCGCGAAATAGAGAACCACAAGGCTGAAAAAGTTGAAGAGATGGAAAAGAGATAATGAAATTTTGGCAACTAATGTCGTCAAAATAAAAGCGGCTATGACCGAAAGAACAATCCACAAGAAATTTTTCATCCCATTATCCTAGAAGAATTCTTTCGCATCCGCTGTAATAATAGCCAAAATATCCAAATTCTGGATCTCGAAGGCAGGCTCAATCTCAATTTTTTTAAAGAGCGAAACTTCTTGGACAATTGAAACGACACGTCCCGCTACAATTCCTGGCATATAAATTCCATCAGCACCAACCGTGATCAGCTTGTCACCTATCTCAATGGATGCATCCGTAGAAAGGACATATTCCAATTCACAACGACCATTACCTATCCCGCTCAAAATGCCCTGTACGTTTTTTTCTTCCGGACGGACGTAAACGCCACTTGCCGTATCCGTAACCAATTGTACTCGGGCTTGTTTGAAGGTTATGGGATCGATGATCCGGCCTACCAACTGGCCCCATTTATCGAGCACGACCATGTTCTTTTTCACGCCGTCTAAAGATCCTTTGTTGACCACCACTGAACGCCAAGGATTACTGGAATCCATCCCGATCACGCGAGCCGGTAGAATTTTCCTCTGTAAATCGAGAAGAAGCTCCATCATCTCTTTTTCAGTCTTATATGTTTTAAGCATTCCCCGAAGAAGGCTGTTCTCCTGCCTGAGATAAAACAACTCTTTTTCTAGTTTTTGGTTAGTCTTTTGGACCTGGTGAAGCCCAACATAATCCTTCCAGAGATTGCCCAATCCACGGAAAAAAGAAACCGTCCCCTGCTTGAGAGGTGAAAATACAGCAAAGAACAATCTCTCCAGATAATTAGGCTCTTCTCCTCTTGGCACCTGAATGGACACGAGAACTAATTGGAATAAAATTAGAGAAGCAAGAATGATGATGCTTTTTCTTTTTTTCAAGGAGAAGGGCATAGGAATATTAAGTTAGTTCATTCTCAAGAAAAATCAACAGATATTCTATAAAAAATAGAGGAATAGAGTCAATCTTTAGATAAGCTATATCAAAGATATCTTTTTTAAAAGCTCAAAATCATCGAGCATTTTTCCCGCTCCGAGAACGACCGTAGTAAGCGGGTCTTCGGTGATAAAAACAGGAAGTTGGGTTTCTTCTCGAATTCTTTTATCGATATTTTTCAAGAGGGATCCTCCTCCTGTCAGGACAATTCCTCTATCGATGATATCCGCAGACAGTTCAGGAGGTGTCTTTTCCAGAGCTATTCGAACCGCATTGACAATGGCAGCCACCACATCTTCAAGGGATTCCCTTATCTCCTGATCGTCTACCACTATGGTTTTGGGGATTCCTTCTCTTAAATCTCTCCCCTTGATTTCCAAAGTCATAGGCTCATCAAGCGGATAGGCTGAGCCGATTTGCATCTTAACTTGTTCGGCTGTTCTCTCCCCGATCAAAAGATTGTATTTTTTCTTGATGTATTGAATGATGCTTTCGTCCATTTCATTGCCAGCGATGCGGATCGAATGATTAAAAACAATCCCATTAAGCGAAATTACGGCTATGTCGGTGGTTCCCCCCCCGACATCCACAATCATATTGCCCGTGGGTTCTGAAATAGGGAGATCAGCACCGACCGAAGCTGACATGGGCTGCTCCACAAGATAAACTTCCGAGGCCTTGGCCCTCAATGCAACGTCTTTAACTGCCCGTCTCTCGACCTGTGTGATTCCGGTGGGAATCCCGATAACTATACGTGGCCGCAATAAAAAGCCTCGATTATTCGTAGCTTTTTTTATGAAAAAATCGAGCATCTTTTCAGCTATCTCAAAATCAGCTATGACTCCATCTCTCATGGGTTTGATGGCAATCACGGTGGCAGGCGTTTTTCCCAGCATGTCTTTTGCCCGTTTTCCCACGGCTTCGACTTTTCCATCCTGCTTGTTCACCACAACAATAGAAGGTTCCTGAACGATGATGCCCTTACCCTTTAGAAAGACGAGCGTATTGGCTGTTCCCAGATCAATGGCAAGATCGCAAAAAAGCCTGTTCTTGAACCAATTAAAAAGACTCATCCGTATCCTTCTCTATCTACTGATTTTATTTAACATAAATTCCTTTCAATCGCAAACGAAATTTCTCAATCCGATTTTCATGCCGGATGGAATCACAGACAAAATTCTCTCGCCGCCAATAGATTGTACCGGAATAATTTTCTCTTGATTTTTGAAACAGCAGAGGATATATTCAAAAAAACTTGAAGAAGGAGGTAGGAATGAGCGACCAAGCCTTCAAACCTTATGTCCCGGCAGATCAAGCCATGAAGGAAATCTCTTTCAAAGCCATTTTCCTGGGTATTATCATGGCCATTATTCTTGGAGCCGCCAACGCATACTTGGGACTTCTGGTGGGGATGACCGTTGCCGCCACTTTCCCCGCCGCCGTTATCGCCATGGCCGTTCTAAAAATATTCAAGGGGACGATTCTCGAAGAAAATCTTGCCCGAACCACAGGTGCGGTCGGAGAGGCCTTGGCCGCAGGGGCCATTTTCACCATACCGGCTTTCCTGATGACAGGGGTATGGGAAAAATTCGATCTTGTCAAATCTTCGCTGCTCATGCTGGTAGGCGGCATCCTGGGCGTGTTCTTTATCATCCTCGTCAGGCGTACTCTGGTCGAAGACGCGGAGCTGCCCTTTCCAGAGAGCGTTGCCTGTGCCGAAATGGTCAAGGCTGGCCAAAAAGGCGGATCGAACGCGGCTTATATGTTCTGGGCCATGGGATTGGGAGGACTCATCGAATTTTTTACCAGCAGCAACGGCATTCGGCTTATCAAACCATATGTCAACAGCGTATTCAACATACCAGGCCTCTCGAAAATCAGATATCTGAATGAGGACAATGTACAGGTTTATCCCCCCGAAGGCACCCCTTCGGATCAGATCGCTGCAATCAAGGGAAGGATGTTCATCGAATCACCGGCTGCTAACGCAGCCATGACGGGTGTTGGTTACATCATCGGACCCAAGCTGGCCGCCCTCACTTTTTCCGGAGGGATACTCGGCTGGCTTTTTCTCATGCCCTTTATGCTCTTTGTGTACGGAGACAATCTAGCAGGCGTCGTTGCACAGGTCATCGCGCTCAATCCTGACTGGACCTGGACCGATATGGCCGCTTCTGCCTACAACGCTTTGATCAAGCCCATTGCTGTGGGCGCCATGCTGGTGGGAGCGTTTTATACGCTGTTTAGAATGCGAAAAAGCCTGATCACTGGAATTGGCCGCTCCATCTCCGATGTTAAACAGGCTCGATCAGGCGGAGGTGAAACGATCAGAACCGATAAGGACCTCCCCTTCTCGACTATCGTCATCGCTATCTTGGCCCTGATCATCCCTATGATCATTCTCTATCAAATCTTCACCCATAACATCGGATCGGCTCTCGTCTCGGCCATCGTTATGGTGGTCATGGGACTTTTGTTCGCTGCGGTAGCCGGTTACCTGGTTGGCATCATCGGTTCTTCCTCCAACCCGATAAGCGGATTAACCTTGACAACCTTGCTTATTGCAGCCTTGATGATGGTTCTGTTGGGGCAAAAAGGGAATGAAGGAATTGCAGCCGTCTTGGGAGTGGCGGCAGTTGTCTGCTGTGTAGCCGGCGTAGCCGGAGACATGATTCAAGATTGGAAAGTGGGGCATATCCTCGGCGGTACGCCCTGGCGCATGCAAATCGGAGGGATAATCGGAGTGACAGCCGCTGCGCTGACGCTGACCTTTTCTCTCCAACTTTTGCACAATACAATGGGGATCGGCAGCAACGACCTTCCTGCCCCCCAGGCCGGACTGATGGCGACTATGGCTAAGGGAATCGTAGGAGGAGAGATGGCTTGGCCGCTGGTTATCGCTGGAATGCTTCTGGCGATCGTCCTCATTTTGATCGGATCTCCGTCTCCTATGCTCATCGCTGTAGGGATGTATCTCCCCTTCAGAGCTACAGCCTGCATATTCTTCGGAGGCGTCATCAAATATTTTCTTGATAGGAGGGTGGCCAAGAAAAAACCGACTGGAAAGGGAAAAGAAATCGTCGAGAATATAGGCCTTCTCCTCGCTTCCGGATTGATAGCGGGACAGGCCATCCTGGGAATCATAACCGCCGCCATAAAGGGATTGAAGGTTGAAATGCCAGAATCCTTGGATAATGCCTGGCTTGGCCTGGTTATTTTCTTCATCCTTGGCTTTATCCTTATCTACTTCCCGTATAAAAAATTCGTAGCCTCCAAAGAATACGGCCAGGAGAACAAAGAAACAGAGGCTTAATTCCAGAGATGACAGGAATCTTTCGATTGTGAAAAGGACAAAGCTCGGGCCCGCCGAGATCAACCTTCTCGACCTGATTCCAGCCCAAAATATTCGGAGCATTAAGAGCGAAAACGGACTTTTTGTCCTCCTCAAACCGAAATACTCTCATCCTGTGCTGGTCAAATACCTTCTTCCCCGGCTGAAAAAGCCGCACTACAAAATCAATCTCGATGAAGTGGGATCCTTCATATGGAGCCTTTGTGACGGGAAAAACACGGTCAAGGAGATAGGAGAGAAACTTAAGAAGAATTTTGGCTCCAGGGTAGATCCGTTGTACGAACGCCTCAGTCTTTTCCTCCAGAACCTGGAAAAAAACCGCTTCATTACCTTCAAAAATTTGACGAGTTACCTCTAATACCGGATGGGCTTGTCCGTTGAAAGGCATCTCTTCTTTTGACGGAAGCAAAAATTTTTTCTAGAATAATGAGTAAGGGATATGGAAAGAAAAGAAGATAGCATCCTGGAAATCGTGACCATTGGCAATCCTGTGCTTTCCCGCAAGGCCGAAAAGATCGAGAACATCGATGAAAAAATACGTGATCTGGCCCGATCTATGACAAAAACCATGCACGCGGCTCCTGGAATCGGATTGGCTGCTCCCCAGGTAGATCACGGAATACAACTCATCACGATCGACCTCTCGGTAGGTGAGAACAGCTCAGACCTGATTATCCTGGCAAACCCGGAAACTTTGCATCAAGAGGGCTCAGCGGTCCTGGAGGAAGGGTGTCTCTCGGTTCCAGGCATCAATGAAAAAGTCACCCGGCCTTTCCGGGTGGTTGTCAAAGGTATCGATCTTGACGGTAACGAAAGGGTCATCGAGGCTGAAGACCTGCTGGCAAGGGTTTTCTGCCATGAAATCGATCATATCAACGGGAAGCTGTTTATCGATCATCTCTCTCCGCTTAAAAAAAGCCTCATCCGCAAGAAACTGCAAAAAGAAAAAGCATAGGATATTCCCTTTATGAAAATCGTATTCTTCGGAAGCCCCGCTGTAGCCGTCCAGTCCCTAAAAAAAATCCTGGAGAGCAGCCATGAAGTCGGACTTGTCATCACCCAGCCTGATAAACCTGCGGGAAGAGGAAAAAAAATCACTGCCTCTCCTGTCAAGGTGTTCGCTCAGGAAAGAAACATTCCAGTGTTCCAACCTGCGAAAATACGGAAAGATCCTCAAGCCTTGCGACAGCTCCGGGTAATCAACCCCGACTTGAATGTCGTGGTGGCCTATGGGCAGATCATCCCTGGCCCTCTCATCTATCTTCCTGAATACAATTCCATAAATCTTCACTTTTCCCTGCTCCCCAAGTATCGAGGAGCATCCCCTGTGTCCTGGGCTATATTGAATGGCGAGGACACGACCGGAGTATCCATCTTCGAATTGAACGAAAAGATGGATGAAGGGGACATCTTAGCCAGACAGGAAATTAAAATTCTTCCCGGAGAGTACGCCTTTGAACTGGAAAACCGTTTAGCAAAAATAGGAGCTGAAATCCTCTGTCAAACCATAGAACGAATCGACACTATCCCTCATAAAAAGCAAGATCATTCTCAAGCTACGTATGCACCTCTTCTCAAAAAGGAAGATGGGCGAATTAATTGGACGATAGAGGCAGCCTCGGTAGATCGGAAAGTGAGAGCCTTCAACCCCTGGCCCTCGGCCTTCACCTTTTATGGGGAAAAAAGAATAAAGATCCTCAAGGGGACTCCGAGAAGTGGTCCACTGCCTGTTTCCTTTCCCGGCGAAATCTTGGGAGTCAAAAAAGAGGGGGTCGAGGTGGGATGCGGAGAAAAAAGCGTTTATCTCATCGAAGGACTTCAGCCGGAAGGGAAAAAAGCCCTTAGCGCCTACGCCTTTGCTCTCGGAGCCCGAATGAAGCCAGGAGATAGATTTATTTAATCCGGAATATCCATAGAAAATGGCGCCTTGTTTCGAGATCCTAACCTAGCGGGTCGGAATTACCATCGTCAGAGCGAGGCCTTACCTTGAAAATCGAATGGAAAATCTTCTCAAATTTTATGGATAAGAAGGGGCGAGGATTATTCCTCTAAGATGTATTTGTAGGGATTGACAGCCTTGCCGTTGAGATGGACCTCATAGTGAACATGGGGCCCTCGAGCCTTTCCTGTACTCCCGACCAAACCGATGGTCTCCCACCTTTTGACTTTTTGTCCGACCTTTACCAGAAATTTACTCAGATGACAGTAGACAGTGGTGTAGCCGAACATATGCTTGATTTTAATTGTATTTCCACCGATTTTATCAAATCGTGCCTGGATCACAATCCCATCGGCTGTGGCATACACTGGATTTCCATGGTAAGTGGCGATGTCGACCCCCTGATGAAAGGCCCGCTTTCCAGTAAAAGGATCGTCTCTCCATCCGAAGGCCGAACTCATGTAACCCTTGGTAGGCATGATGGTCGGTGTGGATGCCAGTTCGAGGGTCTGGTCTTCGAAGAAACTGGTCAATGTATTCAAATTTTTTTCGATTTGCTCGGCTTTCTGGCTTATATCCTGCAAATTATTGAGGTCGATGCTCTGGCTCGAATTCAGTTCGCCGATTTCTTGGCTTCCACTGGGCCCTCCTACCCCCGGTTCTCCCTCTATCTGAGCCTCGGATTTCAGGCCAGCCATCACATTCAACTTTTTGGCATAACTTTCGTAATGGTCGATAGTGGTCTGAAGTTTGTCGACCGTCTCTTTATACTGCGCAATCGCCTGATTTTGTTGGGCATTTTCATCCAGAAGGGCTTTGTATTTTTGCCGGGTTACGTTCATCGTGAAATAATCGATAAGGAAAGCCGTTAAAGTCAAAAAAGCGACGATACCCAAGCCCGATGCAATCTTTATCGTTTTTTTGGTAAAAGAAATGTTTTTAGATTTGGCTTTATTATGGGGGATGATGATTATAGACAGATGTTTATTCTCCATTGGCATCTATTTTGAATAACACATTTGAAAAAACGATGTCAAGCTTTTTAATTTCTTTAAGTTATCGCCCTCTGCCCGGATTATTCAGAACGAAGGTTATCTTTGATCCATTGGACAATCGTTTGTGTCGACGATCCAGGAAGAAACACCTCAGCGATTCCGATTTTTTTCAACTCTTCAATATCCTTTTCAGGAATTATTCCTCCCGCTATAACTTTGATATCGCCCACTCCCTTCTGGGCGAGTAGATCCATAATCTTAGGAAACAAAACATTATGGGCTCCGGAAAGGATGCTGAGCCCAATAATATCCGCATCTTCCTGAATGGCCGCGTTCACGATTTCCTCGGCCGTACGCCTAAGCCCCGTGTATATGACTTCGAACCCTGCGTCCCGCAAAGCTCTGCTCACCACCTTTGCTCCCCTGTCGTGACCGTCCAAACCAGGCTTTGCGACTAAGATTCTTATCTTCTTTTCCGCCATTTCTGCCTCCCTTCAGTTAAAGGCCTGCACTCCACTTATCCTGTCTTTGACCTTTTGATGGCAGGTGATCCAGAATTACCATCTTCAATAAACCGCCGGTTCCTGATACTCTCCAAAAACTTCCTTTAAAGTATCGATGATCTCTCCCAGGGTAGCATAACTCTTGACACATTTGAGAATATAAGGCATGAGGTTGATTTCATCTTCAGCCGCCTTTTTCAAATCCTTCAGATCGGCAGAAACTTGGGCTGAATTTCTCGTCCTCCTAACTTCTTTTAGTCGGGCGAGTTGTTGTTTGGCCACAGATTCATCGATCTCGAGGATGGAAATAGGCTCATGTTCTTTTTGAAAGGCATTAACGCCAACAATGATCTTCTCCTTTTTCTCCACGGCCTTTTGGTACCAATAGGCGCTATCGTTGATCTCCTTCTGAGGGAATCCCATCTCTATGGCCTTGACCATGCCTCCCATATCGTCGATTTTACGTATATAATCCAGGGCTTCCTCTTCCATCTCTTCCGTGAGTTTTTCCACAAAATATGATCCTCCAAGAGGATCGATGCAGTTTGTCACTCCGCTTTCGTGAGCAATTATCTGCTGTGTCCGAAGGGCGATTGTGACCGCATCTTCCGAAGGCAGGGCATAGGTTTCATCTAGGGAGTTAGTATGCAAAGATTGAGTGCCACCCAGAACAGCGGCCATGGCCTGAAGAGCAACTCTCACCACATTGTTGTAGGGCTGCTGCGCCATCAATGAGACTCCTGATGTCTGGGTATGAAACCTCAAAAGCCAGGAGCGGGGATTTTCGGCCCCGAACCGTTCTTTCATGGTCCTGGCCCATATTCTTCGGGCTGCTCTAAATTTAGCGATTTCTTCAAAAAAATCATTGTGAGCATTGAAAAAGAAGGAGAGCCGCGGGGAAAACTCGTCGACATTGAGTCCCCTTTGTAGAGCCCATTCCACATACTCAATCCCGTCACGTAGAGTAAACGCCAGTTCTTGAACGGCGGTGGAGCCCGCCTCTCTGATGTGATAACCGGAGATCGAGATGGTATTCCAACGCGGAACCTCTTTGGCTCCATATTCGAAGGTGTCAACGATCAGCTTCATCGAGGGTTCGGGAGGGAATATAAAAGTTTTTTGGGCGATATATTCCTTGAGCATATCATTCTGGATGGTTCCCGAGATAATCTTTGAGGATACGCCCTGTTTTTCGGCTACCGCAATATACATAGCCCAGAGGATGGAAGCCGGAGGATTGATGGTCATAGAGGTAGAAATCTTATCCAGAGGGATGCCCTCGAACAAGATTTCCATGTCCGCCAGAGAATCGATGGCCACCCCGCACTTGCCGATCTCTCCTTCAGCCAAGGGGTGGTCAGAATCTATCCCCATCAAGGTTGGAAGATGAAAGGCAACGCTCAGACCTGTCTGTCCGTGTTCCAGAAGGTATTTGTAGCGTTGATTGGTTTGTTCGGCGGTTCCGAAACCTGAAAATTGTCTCATAGTCCAAAGGCGTCCGTGATACATGGTCGGATGGATCCCTCTAGTGAATGGATATTCTCCCGGAAATCCCAGTTCATCCAGGTAGACAAGGTTTCCCAAATCCAAAGGAGTGTACAACTCTTTGATTTCTTTTCCGGAAACCGTGGTATGGGGTACCCTCACTGGGCAAGATTGATTCAACGGTTTTTCATACTTTTTTTTCTGCCACTCCTTGAATCTTTTTCTCAATTCATTCTTTGACGAAGATTTGTCTCTCAATCTCAGACCTCTCAAGTATGAATCTATTGCATCTTAAAATTTTTGTGTTCGAAAGGACAGATGTGATCCGGAAGGAATCAATCTTCGGTCACTTTAAATACCTGATCTCCCTCCCTAACCGAACTTTCCACCTTGAGGCCGACCTCCATCCCTTTGTCGGCGGACTCAACGGGTGCATGCTCGACCTGCATGGACTCCACTTTCTGATAAAAATCCGTCGTGTGGCCTTTGATGTGGATCGTGTCCCCGATATGGAGATGACCATTTGTCAGCTCTAAAACACCCACATTTATCTTAGAGAAAAAATGGGTTATTTTTCCTATTTCTTCCTCCATTCATTCCTCCTTGTTGCACGTCTTTTAAAAATAGCAAATTCATCGTCGTTTATCAAGTCAATTAATCCTCTCCGTTCGCAATTCCAAAACCGTGATGACTTTAAATCTGGCAGGGAAGCTGAAGAGGAAGCCATCCGGAGGCGAGCGGGCATGGAAAGCAAGCTTTGCTGGCAGGTTGGAGAGCGAGCCGAGGAATAAGCTGGTTTTCCTTGCTGGGGAAAACCAGCGGGCTGACGTTTCAGCTTCCCTGACAGTTGTTTTATCACGGTTTTGGAGATACTTCCGCCCTCTCCTTTTAGGTCCGGCAGGTAGCAGTTTTTGTTAGGCACAGAGGACGGATCCTCCGTTTACGTTCAGGACCTCTCCCGTGATATGCCGGGCGAGATCCGACACCAAAAAGAGTATCGGTCCTGCGATTTCCTCTGGAGGAGGAATCCTTCTGAGGGGGATGCTTTCTTCCACCTGCTTCCTGTATTCCCGGTCAAGGAATACCTCCTCGCACATATCTGTGTCCACCCAACCAGGAGCCACGCAGTTGACCCGGATTCCGAAGGGAGCCAGCTCTGTGGAAAGGGATTTAGTAAAGGAGATCAGGGCTCCCTTGCTCGCTGCATAATGAGAGTGAAAAGCTTCTCCCCTGACTGCCGCCGTCGAGGCTACATTAACGATCCAGCCCTGTTTATTTTTTTTCATCCCGGGAACCACAGCATTGCAGGCATAGAAAACAGCATCGAGGTTCAATTTCATGGTTTCGGCCCATACGGACTCATCCATGTTCCCCATCTCTCCGTAAGTCCAGATTCCAGCGTTATTCACCAAGATGTCGATTCGGCCCCATCTATCATAAAGACTCCTAACCATCTTCTCCACTTCGTTTTTCTGGCCGATATCAGCCTGCCAGGTTACACTCTCTCTTCCGAATCTTTCTATTTCTTCTTTTACCCCAGCGGCGGCCGCTTCCCGCCGGCAATAATTCACAGCGACGGCAGCACCTGCCCGGGCGAAGAGGGCAGCCGTCGCCCGTCCGATCCCTCTGGAACCTCCGGTGATTAAGGCCTTTTTTCCATCTAAACTGATCATGGGTTCTCCTCCCTCACCAGTTTTTCGCCTGCCTGCGGTTTTATAAATAGCAGAAGTTCATTTATATCTTCAGCCTACATCTAATCCGTTGTCTTTCCCTTCAGGCGAGAGAAAAAACCTGGTTGATCAACAATCCGAGCCTTTAGAATTGGACTCAGCGGCATTGTCTAGCTCGAGCCTCCTCAAGAATAATCCAGCGAGAAGTCTTCCATCCCGTCGAACTGGAGATACCGGTAGATCTTTGAAGCCTTGGGGATCACTTTCTCTTCTATGACCGAGAAATATCTTTCAGGCAAAGGTAATTTACCTTCTAAAGCGGCCACAGCGGCAAGCTCTGCCGAACCCAAATACACGCGGGCTCCATCTCCCATCCGGTTATCGAAGTTTCGAGTAGAGGTGGATATGATCGTCGATTTCGGCCTTACCCGGGCTTGATTGCCCATGCAAAGGGAACAGCCGGGAATCTCCGTCCTGGCTCCAACACTTGAGTAGATGGAAAAATATCCTTCTCTCATCAGTTGGGTTCTGTCCATTTTAGTCGGAGGAGTCAGCCAGACTCGAGTGCTCAAATAGCCAGCTCCATCGAAAATTTCTCCAGCAGCGCGGAAATGACCAATATTGGTCATGCAGGAGCCGATGAAGATTTCATCGATTCTATCACCGGCTACTTCGGAGAGGAGCTTGACGTCATCCGGATCGTTGGGGCAGGCAAGAATAGGCTCTTTGATATCTCCCAGATCGATATCCAGCACAGCTGCGTATTCGGCATTCTCATCCCGCCGCAAAAGAACAGGATTCTCCAGCCAGCTTTTACAGGCTTCTATGCGTCTTTTCAAGGTATCGGCATCCCGGTAACCCTCTTCGATAAGCTTTTCCATCAAGGCTACATTGCTTCTCGTAAACGCGGCGACACTATCCACGCTCAAGGAAATGGTCCCTCCGGCTGCCGATCTTTCAGCGGTGGCATCGGTCAGCTCAAAGGCCTGTTCCACTGTCAAATCAGGCAGGCCCTCCATCTCCAGAAGCCGACCGTTGAATATGTTTTTCTTTCCCTCTTTAGCCACAGAAAGCAATCCCTTTTGGATCGCGAAATAGGGTATGGCATTGACGGCATCCCTCAGGGTTATTCCTCGATTCAATTTCCCTTTGAATTTGACAAGGACCGATTCGGGCATATCAAGAGGCATGAATCCCAGAGTTCCGGCAAAAGCCACCAAGCCCGATCCAGCAGGGAAGCTCAAACCGATAGGAAATCGCGTATGAGAATCCCCGCCTGTTCCCATGGCGTCAGGAACCAACAAGCGGTTTATCCAGGAATGGATAACGCCATCCCCTGGTTTAAGAGACAATCCCTTTCTTTCGACGATAAAACGGGAAAGCGACTCATGCATGTTTACATCGGCGGGCTTAGGATAAGCAGCCGTATGACAGAATGACTGCATGAAAAGGGGCGCCTGAAATTGCAGACAGGCCAATTCCTTGAGTTCATCCGCCGTCATCGGCCCTGTAGTATCCTGGGACCCCACGGTGGTCATCCTGGGCTCGCACGCCGAACCGGGAAGCACTCCACTTGTATCACAAGCACGGCCTACGATTTTCTGGGCCAAAGAATATCCCTGACCCGGTTTGGGCTTGGGATTTTCGATTCTGACAAAAAAATCTGCTTCTTCTTGTCCGAGGACTTCCCGGGCTTTTCCGGTCAATGAACGGCCGATGATCAGATTCAGCCGTCCTCCAGCTCGGAATTCATCCCTGAGCGTTGGGGGGTGAATCTTGAACGAAGCCAAAGTTTCCCCTGCCTCATCAGAAATAATTCCCTTTTGCGCATCCACATGGATAACGGAGCCGCTTTTTATTTTACTTACATCAGTCATCAACGGCAATCCGCCAGAATCCTCTACGGTGTTGAAAAAAATGGGTGCGATCAAGCCACCGATGACCACTCCTCCTCTTCTTTTGTTGGGCACATAGGGGACATCTTCCCCTATATGCCAGAGCAAGGAATTAGTGGCCGATTTTCTGGAGGACCCCGTGCCCACTACGTCTCCGACAAAGGCCACCTGTTCACCCTGCTCCCGGTAGCGCCTGATCATCTCTATTCCTCCGGGAAAACGTGTCTCTCCCATAGAGAGTGCATGGAGAGGGATATCGGGCCTGCTCCAGGCATGTTTTGCCGGAGAGAGATCGTCGGTGTTCGTTTCCCCCTCTACTTTGAAGACTCTCAAGACGAATTTTTCAGGAAAGGGGGGTCTAGAGAGGAACCACTTTCCTTCGGCCCATGATTTAAGTACAGTCTCGGCATGGAGATCCGTTTCCGCCAGTTTTGCCATTTGGTCAAAGGCACCGTATATAAGGATGATTTTCTCTAGCGCATCAGCGGCATGTGGAGCGAACTGCTTATCCCTTAGCATATCGATCAAAGACTCTACATTGTAGCCTCCGAGCATGGTGCCAAGCAGGAAAACCGCCTTTTCCGGTGACACTGCCGGCGATACCGCATCACCCCTAGCAACCTTTGTGAGCCACTCGGCCTTCACTTCCGCTGCCGGGTCGACCCCAGGAGATACGCGCTGGCTGAGCAGCCCGAAAAGAAGCTCTGACTTCCCCTCAGGAGGATTTTCCAACAACCGACAGACCTCCGATACCTGGTCAGGGCTCAAAGGCAAAGGAGGTATGTTTTGCTTTTTTCTCTCTTCTTCATGCTCAAAATAAGAATCTAACATTTCTTTCACTCCCTTATGAAAAAACGAAAATAAGATTTTAAATTCTTTTCGCTGTCAAAGCAAGGGCGGGGACGTTCCTTTAGGTACCACCCTATAGTTGTACAGTTCAAATATGAATCTGTAGATAACATGAGCATTAGGGTGTTACCTAAAGGAACGTCCCCATAAATTAAAAAAAGTTGATTTTCACAATTAAAAAGGGTAATATTCTACCTCCAATTTTTCATAAAACTATTACTGGGAGGAATAATTATGGATAATGCCGCTATCGAGAGAGCCAAAGAGCATTTTGGCCAAATCGTGCAAGAACAGCTCCGACGAGTCGAGGAGATGAAAGAGGCACTGGACTGGATCGATTATTCTCAGCTCAAACCGATCATCGTCGGTATCATAGGCGGGGATGGCATCGGTCCCTACATCGCAGATGAAGCTCGGCGAGTCCTGGAATTCGTCCTCAAGGAAGAAGTCGCCAGCGGAAAAGTCGAGATGCGTGATATCGAAGGACTGACCATCGAAAATCGCTCGGAGCATAACAAGTCCATTCCTGATGATGTTCTGGCAGAAATAAAAAAATGTCATGTGACCCTAAAGGGCCCGACGACCACCCCCCGCAAAGGAGATCCCTGGCCCAATATCGAGAGCTGCAACGTCTCCATGCGGCGATACTTGGACCTGTTTGCCAACGTCAGACCCGTCAAGGTTCCCAAAGAAGGAATCGACTGGATGTTCTTCCGAGAGAACACAGAGGGAGCCTATGTTCTGGGAAGTAGAGGAATCCATGTGACAGAGGATATCGCCATGGACTTCAAAGTAATCACCAGCCAAGGAGCTGAGAGGATTATCCGCCTGGCTTTCGAATACGCCAAAAAGAACAAGATCAACAAAGTGACTATCGTGACCAAAGCCAACGTGGTCAAAACATCGGATGGAAAGTTCCTGGATATCGGCTACAGGATAGCCAAAGAATACCCGGAAGTTGAAGTCGATGACTGGTACATCGATATCATGACGGCGAAGCTGGTGGACCCCAAACGAAGAACACAGTTCAAGGTCTTGGTTCTCCCCAATCTCTATGGGGACATCCTTACCGATGAGGCCGCAGAGTTCCAGGGCGGCGTTGGGACGGCGGGAAGCGCAAATATCGGAAAACGCTACGCTATGTTCGAAGCCATCCATGGTTCTGCGCCCCGAATGGTGAAGGAAGGCCGTGCAAAATACGCCGACCCGGCGAGCATGATCAGAGCTGCGGCCATGCTGGTCAACCACATTGGGTACCCAGAGAGAGCCAAGATGCTGGAGATGGCACTGGATATCTGCGGCAATTACGAAAAAAAACTGGTCATGACCGGCCGAGACAACGGTGCGACCGGAGATGAATACACCAACTACATCATGGAGACCATGCAGGATCCCAACCTCAAAGAACGTTGGGAAGGCTATGTGAAGGGATAGTGAATTATCAGGAATACTGCTTCCTGTTGTTTTAAAGAACAGTCATAATTAAAGGAGGTTCAAATGAGGAAAAAGATCGCTTTAATCGGCGGCGGACAAATCGGACAGATTCTGGCCATGCTCGCTGCCCAGAAGGAAATGGGAGATATCGTCATCCTCGACATCCCCGATTACGTCAATCCTGTCAAAGGAAAAGCTTTGGATCTGATGGAAATGGCCCCCCACGGCAATTATGATGCCAATATTACAGGTTCATCGGATTATAAGGATATTGCAGGTGCCAATGTGTGTATCATAACGGCAGGCAAGCCCCGGCAAGCAGGCATGACGCGCGAGGATCTGCTCAACACGAATATAAAAATCATCGAGCAGGTGGCTAAGGGCATCAAAGAGAATGCTCCCAATGCATTCTGTATTGTCCTCACCAATCCACTGGACGCCATGGTTTATTGCTTCCATAAGATCACCGGTTTCCCCAAGCATCAGGTCATCGGGATGGCCGGAACTCTTGATACTGCAAGATTCAGATCCTTTATTGGCATGGAGTTGAAGGTTTCAGTGGCCGATATTGCCGGAACGGTCCTTGGTGGCCATGGCCCGACCATGGTTCCTCTGCCTCGTTTAACCACAGTGGGAGGCGTTCCTTTGACCGAACTCGCCACCCAGGAACAAATCGATGCGATCGTGGACCGCACCCGTAAGGCGGGGACCGAGATCGTGCAGCTTTTCGGAAAAGGATCGGCCTTTTTCAGCCCTGCTTGGAGCGCTATCGTCATTGCCGAATCGTACCTCAAAGACAAAAGACGCATCCTTCCCTGCGCCGCCCTCTGTGAGGAAGAATATGACATGGGAGGATTGTTCATCGGCGTACCCTGCTTGATAAGCGCTAAGGGCATGGAAAAGATTATCGAAATCAAACTTACCGATGAAGAAAAAGCCATGCTCCAGACAACTAAAGAAGCGGTGCAGAAGACCATCAACGAGTGCAAAACTCAGGGCATCTGATCCCTCAAGGGAACCAATACCATGGCCGAACACAGAATCACGACCCCTGTAACGGATGATGTTATCGAACAGCTCCGTGCAGGCGATACGGTCTACATAACAGGATATCTCTACACTGGAAGGGACTCTGCCCATAAAAAATTGATCGATCTGGTCAACGAGGGAAAGGATCTGCCCATCGAGCTGGAAGGACAGCTCATCTACTATGTCGGTCCCACTCCCGCCCGTCCCGGGAAACCCATCGGTTCGGCCGGGCCAACGACCAGCTACAGGATGGACTCCTATGCGCCGACTCTTCATCGGCTGGGTATAAAAGGCACCATCGGGAAAGGATCACGAAACGAAGAAGTCAAAGAATCCCTGAAAAAGTATAAAGCCGTCTATCTGGCGGCTGTCGGGGGTGCCGGAGCCCTGATTTCGAAGAGCATCGAAGGAGCCGAAGTCATCGCCTATCCCGAATTGGGACCTGAGGCGATTCGGCGTGTTAACGTCAAGGAATTTCCCTGTATCGTCATCAATGACATGTATGGCGGAGACCTGTACGAAGAAGGTAAAAAGAAATACAAAAAAGAATAGACCAGGAGCGTCAGGTCAGAACAAACTCGCTTCTATAAAAGGAGAGTTGTTTTCTATCTTTTTTTGAGCATCGAGCTGAAGCTCCTCAATTTATCTTATTTCTTAAAAGGATTGGTGCAATGAAAATACACGAATATCAAGCCAAACAAATCCTCCACAAATTCGGAGTAGCCATCCCCCGCGGAGAAGTGGCTTTTACTCCTGAAGAAGCCAAGGCTGTTGCCCAAAAGATCGGCCCAAAAGTGGTATTGAAAGCCCAGATCCATGCAGGAGGAAGAGGTAAAGGCGGTGGGGTCAAAATCGTCAACAGCCCTGACGAAGCGGAATCCCTAGCCCGAGATATGATCGGAATGACTCTCGTCACCCATCAAACCGGTCCAGAAGGAAAAACAGTCAAGAGGCTGCTGGTTGAGGAAGCCCTGGATATCGAGAAAGAGCTCTATGTCGGGCTTGTGATCGACAGAGCCAAGGAAGCCCCGGTTGTTATGGCTTCCACCGAAGGAGGCGTAGAGATCGAGAAGGTGGCGGCCGAAAAGCCTGAGTTGATCTTCAAGGAATATATCAATCCCGCCACAGGATTTCTAGGTTTTCAAGCCAGGAAGTTGGCCTTCCGACTCGGACTAAAAGGTGAAACGCTGAAACAAGCAGTCAAATTCATAACCGCATTGTACAAAGCTTTCCAGGCCACCGACGCTTCACTCGCCGAGATCAACCCCCTCCTCGTGACCAAACAGGGAAATGTGTTGGCCCTGGATGCCAAGATGAATTTCGACGACAATGCCCTCCAGCGCCACCCCGAAATTCAAGAGATGCGAGACCTGGACGAAGAAGAGCCTCTCGAGGTCGAAGCCTCCAATTATGACTTGAATTACATCAAACTCGATGGGAATGTCGGATGTATGGTCAATGGAGCAGGCTTGGCCATGGCAACCATGGATATCATCATGCATACTGGAGGAATGCCAGCAAACTTTCTCGACGTGGGCGGGGGTGTCTCTGAAGAAGCGGTTAAAAACGCCTTTAAAATTCTTGTCTCCGACAAGGATGTCAAGGCCGCCCTGATCAATATATTCGGCGGAATTGTCCGCTGTGACCTGGTCGCCAACGGCATCGTGAAGGCCGCTAAAGAAGTGGGGTTGAAAATGCCCATGGTGGTGAGGCTAGAAGGAACAAACGTCGAAATCGGCAAAAAAATTCTGGAAGAATCAGGGCTAAGCTTTTACTCGGCTTCGAGCATGAAAGAGGCGGCGGAAAAGGTTGTTCCTCTTGCTGCTCAGCACCAATAAAAGGAGTGGAAAATGAGTATTCTTATAGATGAGAAAACGCGAGTCGTCGTACAAGGAATCACCGGAAGTGAAGGAACCTTCCACACCCAGAGAATGCAGGAGTATGGGACAAAGATCGTTGCCGGTGTTACCCCCGGAAAGGGGGGACAGACGCATTTGGATGTTCCGGTTTTCAATACTGTGGCCGACGCCGTAAATAAAGAAGGAGCCAACGCTTCAGCCATTTTCGTTCCTCCCTATTTCGCTGCCGATGCCATCATGGAAGCGGCCGATGCGGGCGTCAAGCTTGTGGTGTGCATCACCGAGGGCATTCCAACCTTCGACATGATCAAGGTCAAACAATTCCTTAAAGACAAGGACTGTAGCCTCATCGGGCCGAACACCCCCGGTATCATTTCCCCCGGAAAATGCAAAATAGGGATTATGCCCGGGCACATCCATTCTCCGGGCACGGTCGGCATCATCTCCAGATCAGGCACCCTCACCTATGAAGCCGTGCAGCAGGCCTCCCTACAGGGATACGGACAATCCACAGCCATCGGCATCGGAGGGGATCCGATCGTCGGATTGAAGTTCATCGAATTGATGAAACTATTCAAGGAGGATGCTGAGACAGAGGCGGTGATCCTCATCGGGGAGATCGGGGGCACGGCCGAGGAAGAAGCTGCCGATTACATCGGGAAAGAATACAGCAAGCCTGTCGTTAGCTTTATCGCTGGGCAAACAGCGCCTCCTGGACGCCGGATGGGGCACGCCGGAGCTATTATCGCCGGAGGAAAAGGTACGGCCAAGGAAAAAATGGAAGCCCTGAAAAACGCAGGGGTTCATGTCGCCGTGAGCCCGGCAGAAATCGGCGCAAAATTAAAAGAAGCATTGACGGGATAATCCTCTTCTCTATCTTTTCCAGTTTTTATAAGGGATCACCGGCAATTCGCCCACCGCCACCACTCGGTAGAAGGGAAAAAAATCCCCTTTCTTGGGAACGATCTTGTACTTCCAGTATCGAATGAGACCGTATTGAGACTGGGGTTCTAAAAGGCAAGGAATCAGATTAGCTGCTGCCTGCGAACAAGAGACATAGAAGTCTCCCTCTTTTATGATCGTCTGGAGAGATTTCTTTTCCACCTCGATCTTTTCGGGAGGAAGATAATCATATTTTGAAGGGAGAACTTCTCCCGCTAGATAGGCTTCCACAACCATGCGGCTATCCCCGGTGAACGTATCGACCTCTATCCCATGGTCCAACAGGGTTTCCAGAATATCCCTGTGACCGGCCGGAATCACGTACCCCAGAGGCCGGGAAACGCTCAGCGTGGGGATTACTATGGGGAACCAATTTCGGACGATCTCCTCCACGACTTCGTATCTCGATGGATAAAGGTAAGGAGAAACATCTTCCAGGGAAAAAGTCTCGCCGGCCTTTTTGTCCACCTTGAGGATTCCTCTGATGGGCGATTCCGCTCGTTCGAATCTCTTAAGTTTCAGAACAGGATGCTGTTCATCCCGGGCATAATCCATCCTCAAATGGACGACATCCTGTTCAACAAAAGTCTTATTTTTCTCGTACAACTGTGCCCGCAAACCGTTAACCATGTTCCTGACTTCGTCGGCGTGGCGGGCTATGCTTTCTACAAAAAGTCGGATCCCGAAATATTGCCAGCGGGTTCTCTCCTTCAGCGTCTCTAAATCATGGCGTGAAGCGCCTTCCTGGATGAAAGAGAGGGTTTCGTAAATGCCCAGACTATTCCTTCCGTCATTGATGTCCGTGGTGCTATAACGCTTCATCGTCTCCTCTTGACCCTGATCTTCAGGACGATAGCTAACTCCTGCCGATGAGTCGACTCCCATTCTCTGAGTAACCAAGTATTCAAAAAAAGTGATTTTTCTCTTTTCCAGCCCCTTCTCGACCTCGGCCAAAATCGTATTCCTGGAGAAATCCTGAAGGCTCTGGTGGATGTTGGCATTGGACACACAACCGATGGAAATCCTGTAAAAATCATCCCCCTTTTCGTGGATATCCAGGGTGACCTCGGGCATCCAATCCCGGAATACCCTATGGATGGCTCTCGCTTCTGGGGATTCGAGCTTGACATGGTCCCTGTTCAAATCCAAGTCCTGCTCATTCCGGCGCTGGTCGAGCTGGTTTCCGTAGGGATTGGCTTGAGGAATGATCAAGACATTTATTCTTTCCAGCAGAGGACTCAGATCATCCTCGCTGAAGTCCCTGAGGAGTTGTAGGGCAGCTTCTTTGGCCGACTGTTCGTTTCCGTGCTGGGAGGCGATAAGCAAAACAGTCGGCTTTTCCCGGTTTATCTCTTGAGGGCTGCCGCATCCTTCGTCGGTTATGATGCACAAATACAGGTCCTTGGGCCCATATTCACGGGTTTCCTTCGTCTGACCGATAATCTGTACGGCTAATTCCCCGGAGGAATGATCCAGCTCGCTCAGGAATTGTGTGATTTCTTCATGCTGAGAGTACTGGGCAAAATTCGTTCGCTCCGCAGGTGTTTCGACACTTCCTGCCTGAAGGGACAATCCGAAAAAAATCAATCCCATAATTCCAACAAAGACTCGATCTTTATGTGTTCTCATCGTTTCAATCTCCTATTTCACGACCGATATTTGCCCTCAATTCCTGGGAATGTCTGCCGTGAAGTAAAAGTAATCGTAGACGAAACGGGCGATCTGAGCGATGATATCTTCCACATCCTCTGTCGGGGCTTCTGTGTTTTTAGAGAAAACGGTAATGGCCACATGCCCCAAATCGTCCGGAAGGTATATGATACCCGCGTTGTTGACCGTTCCCCCGATCGTGCCCGTCTTATGGGCGACTCTGATATAGTGAGGCAAGTCCCCCTTGAGTCTTTTCCCACCGGTCTGACATTTCAGCATGGTGTTTACGATATAGTCACAGCTCTCTTCATCAAGGATCTGCTTCTTGAAAATGAGTTCCAGAAGCCTGTTCATGGCTTGGGGAGAGCTCTGATCTTTGATAACCTGGGTGAATAGCTGTGGGGCTTGCTCAAAGACCTGGGGATTTGCCGCCCTTTCCTTTCTGTAGGCCTCGATCGTCTCCTGCAAGGGCAGGTTCTTGTGCTTCTCGTAATCCAATCCGATGGCATCCATGATCAGATGCTGGCAGGTTCGATCGACCGTGATTCTCTCCAACCCGAAGGATCTGAGCCGGCTGGTCACATTCTCGGCTCCCACTTTGGTCAACAATATATCCGTGGCCGAATTGTCGCTGATCATCATCATGAGATTGATAAGGTTCCGGATAGAAAGGATGATTCCCGGAGCATCCAGGTCGCTGAGGTATCCGCTTCCCATGTGCTGGTCGGTCTTCTGGATGCTTATCTCATCCTCCAAATTGAAACGTCCCTCCTTGATTTGAGCCATGACCTCGACGAAAACGGGCACTTTGAAGACGCTGGCCATGGGAAAATAGGCATCCCCATTGATGGCTAGCTCCTCCCCCGTCTCGAGGTGCTTGGCAGCCACTCCGATTTCTCCCTCGATTTCAATGATAACCCCTTCGATCTGTTTCCTCAGTCTTTCGATCCCTTTCAGTGTCTGAGGGTCTTGCTCGAATGATAGAGTCGGCAGAATAAATGCGATCAAAAAGATGGCAACCCCAATTTTTTTTGGATTGATAGAGCCCATAGCATCCTCCTCTCGGGCGAATTATTTTGATTTATTCAGGTTGTTTCTCGTTCTCAGCCTCGGTCATCTCGAATGGCAGGACAATTTTCTCTTCCTGCCCCTCACGTAATAGACGAAACTCCACATGATCTCCCCAACTGTACCGGGCTAAAAAAATCCTCAATTCATTGATTTCCGTAAATTCTCGCCCTTCCACAGAAAGCACCACATCCCCCTTTTCGAAACCGGCCGCCTTGGCTACACCGTCGATAGGCTCCCTCTCGATAACCAGGTTCTTCAGTCCATCGAATTTTTTGAAACTCAATCCCACAGAGGGAAAAGCGGGCCTTTCCTCCTCAGGTAATCCCCAGACATAATCTGCTAGACTGCGGGATACCTCGATGCTTTTTCCGTTTTTGGGCACAACGACGCAAACAACCGTTTTGAAGGGAAGGCGGTTTTTTTCATAGGCCCTGAAATTGATCCCTAGATTATAAAGAAGATGCCCGGAACCGGCCAGAACGACCACCTTTCCCTCTTCCTTCTCCAGAGCCTGGAGAGCGTGGAAGGCCATGGTTTCATCCCAGGTTGCCTGCGCCCGATAGAGACCTTCAAAGGCCATCTCCAGCCCTTTCCCTTTCATCTGGGGCGGAAGGTGTGAGCTTTCGAAAATGGTACGGATCAATGCCCGGTGGTCCTGTTGAGCAAGATCGGGTTCTGGCGCCATTTCCTTTTCTTCCGCCGAAAGAGAGTCCCAACCTTTCATTCTGACTTTAGAAATCACTTCCCGGGGCACATTCAGGGCATAAAGGGGAATATTTTTTTCTTTCGTAAACCGGAATATATCTTCATAAAATCCGAAATGAAAATTCCAGTTCACGTACCACTGCCCTTCCCGAATGAATTCATCCTCGCAGAGGATTCCCAAACTCCATTTGTTCAAGACTTCTTGATCAGTGACAGGATACATTTCTAGTCCGACAGAAAGGTTTTTATCTTGTTCGTAGAGAGCCTGGATGATTCTGGCCTGTATCTGGTGCATGGGAAGGCTATTGTGCGTTTCTCCCACGTAGACAAGACGGCTCTTGGCCATTTCCTGAATCATCTGGGCGAATGGAATGGAAACTCCTTTTTTGGTTGAATAAATCTTTCCCGGCGATACAGCCATCCTTTTGTCTTTGAGTGTTTTATCTCCGATTTGAAGAAGGAGGATTTTATCTTCTTCGTCAGGGAAAGAAAGCCCAACCATCAGAAGGAGCACGAAAACCATAAAAAATTTCATATGTTTCATCATCCAATTCTCCTTAGGATAGATAAAATATCATAGCCATTCTTTCGAAGCAACAGGCTGAAGGTTTACCGGCGCATCTTCATCTCTATGACAAAAAACAGTCAGGCAGGTTGTTTCCTCAGCCTACCTAATTTCAAAAAGATCCGTCATGGAAATGAGGACGCTTACAGTGTTCACAGAGGTATCCATATTTCCTTGACAATTTCCTCAACGGTCAGGCAAGCTGGTTAGGAAGATATTCAATGCAAACGAGCACGATTCATCCTGATATCCAGCGAGAGATCAAAACATGAAAGAACAAAGAATGAAAACAAAGAGAGTTATCCGGGCCTTCGCGGCGGCCTCTTTTTTAAACGATATGGGCTCTGACATCGTCTATCCTATCTGGCCCCTTTTCGTCACCACGATTCTCAAGGCAAACATGACGGTTCTGGGATTTCTGGATGGATTGGGAGAAGCGTTCGTATCGATTTCGCAGGCGGGAGCAGGATATCTTTCGGATAGGATCAAAAAAAGAAAGGTTTTCATCTGGATAGGCTATCTATTGGGAGCTCTCTCCAGGCTCGGTTACGCCATCTCATCGATATGGCCTCACCTCATCCCCTTCAGGGTAATGGACCGAATGGGGAAAATCCGGAGTGCTCCCCGGGATGCCATGGTGGCTGATTTATCGACCGCTGAAGCCAGAGGAAAAAATTTCGGTCTTCTCCGGGCCATGGATAATCTGGGAGCGGTGGCAGGTGTCGTCATATGCATCGTGCTGGTGGAAATTATCGGAATAAGGCTTCTCTTTTACCTAGCTGCCCTTCCCTCCTTCATAAGCGCCTTTCTCATTATTCTTGTGATCAAGGAAAAAAGGACCGGCAAGATAAAATTATACAAAGGAATATCACTGAGTGACCTCGGTAAAGACTTCAGACGCTTCCTCTTCCTGAGCGCTGTATTTGCCCTGGGCGCTTTCAGTTATTCCTTTCTGCTGATATCCGCTAAAAATTCCGGATTCAAGATGGCCTTTGTCCCGGTTCTTTATTTAATCTACGTAGCCTCGGCATCTCTCTTTTCCTACCCATTCGGT
Organism: uncultured Eubacteriales bacterium; assembly: GCA_964400735.1. Lineage (GTDB taxonomy): Bacteria > Acidobacteriota > Aminicenantia > Aminicenantales > Aminicenantaceae > CAYNVQ01. Next base: position 674,175 of record CAYNVQ010000001.1, read on the forward strand.
AAATTATCGGATAAGATCGGAAGAAAAAACGTGCTGTTGCTTTCATTTATATTCTGGGGAGGTGTTTGTATCAGCTTTATCTTTGTCGAAAACCACCTACTGATCGCTTTAACCTTTGTCTTGTACGGAGCTCACAAGGGGGCCTTGGATCCCGTCCAAAAGACCTTTGTCAGCGAGCTGGCGCCCTGCGATTTCCGCGCTAGCTGTCTGGGAGGTTTTCAAATGGTCATCGGTCTCTTCGCCCTGCCGGCCAGCCTTTTGGCCGGTTTGCTCTGGGAGACCGCAGGCGTTTTCGCTCCCTTCGCCTTTTCGTTCGCCCTCACGCTTGTCGCCGCCATCATGTTGTTCTTCATCGAAACACCTTATAATGAAAAAGGATGACGAAGAATTCGAAACGAAACGGAGGGCAAACCCGATGGATAAACACTCCATGAAACTTGTGTCTTTACAGAACGGAAGAAAATCAATTGATTAAACGTTTTCAGGTGACTCATCCGTAATAATGATGAAATACCAGTGATGGATGAAAAAGAGGCGATCTCTCGGAGTTTGGCGGGAGATAGAGAGGTATTCGAATTGATCGTGAATAGATATCAGTCACAAATCCTGCACTTGACATGGAGAATTTTAGGTGACCAGGATGAAGCGAAAGATGCCACCCAGGAGGCATTCATCAGGTCTTTTTTCCGGCTGAAGTCCTTCGACAGAAAAAGGAGCTTCAAGACCTGGCTTTTTTCCATTGCCTACAACAGATGCATGGACAAGCTGAGAGAGAAAAAATCCAGGTCACGGGTTTTCGAAAGGGCCAGCAAAGAACAATTATTTATCCATCATCAAGAAAATCCCGAAAAAAAGGTCGACGAATCCGAGCAGTACTTATCGCTTCTGAACAAATTGAACGGAAAGGAAAGAACGGCGTTTTCTCTAAAAGTGATCGAAGGTTATTCGGCTCGGGAGATCTCCGAGGTGCTGGGCTGCAAGGAAAGTACGGCTAGAGTCTATATTTTCAACGCCAAGAGAAAATTAAAAAAAATCCTGGAGAAAAATAAAGATGTGTAAACTTATCTCTTTTTTATACGACTTGATTCCCATTCGTGGTTTTCGAGCTTTTTTAATCAAAAAACACCTCATCAAATGTGCTATATGCCAGAACGAACTGTCTATCGAGCCTTTATATGAAGAAAAGTTCAAGGCCCCTGAATGGATCGAATCAGAACAGAGCCTGTGGCCCCATATAAGAGAAAAGCTCTCTACCCAGAGAATTCCATCTTCTCCTTCTCTCCAAAATAAAAAGCGATTTTTGATCCCTCGTTGGCAGTGGGCACTTGCAGGATTCATCCTGTTGGTGTTGGTGGGGATATACCTGCTGATCAAACAGGATTTCCGCCAAAATGCACTCAAGGGAGAATTCATCGCCACTTCCACAACACCCAGGATCGTCATCATGCATGCGGAAATCGAGGGGAAGAAAGCCAAACCTTTTGTTTATCAAACTCAGGAAAGATTTTTTGTCTGGTTCGAGAAATCGAAACCAGAGGGAGACTAAAATGAGAAAATATTGGCTGTCTTTTTGTCTCGCCTTCTTCCTTTTTTCCTCTGTCCTTTATTCCCTCAACCGAGATGATTATGTGATCAAGTCCGGGCTCTTCAAAACCATATCTCGAGAAAAGACTCAAAATCACGAAATCGTCGTTTCACTATACTCGGTCCCAGTATTTATTCCTGTTCATCCCGCTTACAAGCAGCTGGAAAAAATCGAGGTCTACCGCCTGATAAACGAACTCCAGAAAATATACAAAATCGAAAACGTCGAACATCTGGCATCAGGCATCATGCAGTGGGATGGAAAGCAGGATCATCTAAGCGGACTCATCCTGCTCGAGGAAACCTCCTATCCTCTTCAGTTTAGCCCGAAAATGCTGGCTCAAGGCAGTCTCAGCATGCGGGTTCAAATTTCCAGGCCCGGTGAAGCCAGAGATTCTCAGGATCCTGAAGGCAGGCTGCTCGATACAGAAATTGTGATGAGCACGGACACGCCTTATGTGCTGGGATTCCCCTCTGAAGGATCGCGATATTTTTTATCCATTTCATTTGCCTCCAAAAAAACAGGCCAATACGAGGATAAAGAATTTTCTAAGGTCATTCCCCGGGTAGATACGACCCAAATACCGGAACCCGTCCGGAAGGTCGTACCCGTTTACCCGCTAGCTTGCATAGAGGGAAAAATAGAGGGAAAAGTTCTCCTGCAGATAAGCGTCAACAAGCAAGGACAAGTGACCGATGTCGAGATCATGAACTCCACTCATCCCGATATGGACCATGCGGCGATAGAGGCTCTTAAACAGTGGGAATTCGAACCAGTCATGAACAAAGATAAGCCTGTAGCGGTCGAATTTCCGGTTATCGTCGACTTTAAATTGCGGGAAGAATCCAGCCCGAAGAAAAGACAGGACACTCCATAAATTTCAAGGAATAAAAATTTACTCTTCTTCTGCCCTGATCCGGCCTTCTCGGATAGATTCGTCGATGATCTTTTGCTGGAGGTGGGATGGAACTTCCTCATAGCGGGAGAATTCCATCATAAAGGAACCTCTACCTCCTGTAATAGAAGTCAATGTCGGCTCGAAATCCAGCATCTCCGACATCGGGACCTGTGCTTTGATGATCCGTAAGTTTCCCTTCTGTTCCATGCCTTGTACTTTCCCTCTCCTGCCGTTGAGGTTCCCCATGATGTCGCCCATGTAAGCTTCGGGCGTATAGACCTCGACATTCATTATAGGTTCGAGAATAGTGGGTTTGGCTTCTTTCATGGCTTTTTTAAAAGCCATAGAGGCAGCCACTTTAAAGGCGATATCCGATGAATCCACTTCATGGTAAGACCCATCATACAAGATGACTTTAAAATCGACCGTGGGATATCCGGCTACGACTCCTTTTTTACGTGCCTCCTGGATACCTTTCTCGATGGATGGGATGTAATTCCTTGGAATCGCTCCTCCGAAGATCTTGTCCTCGAATTCAAAATCCTCTCCTCTAGAAAGAGGCTCCATCTTTATCTTGACATCCCCATACTGGCCGCGGCCGCCGGTCTGCTTTTTGTATTTACCCTGGACATCTGACTTGCTCCTGACGGTCTCTTTGTAAGGTATTTTAGGAGGTTTGAGATCCACATTGACATTGTATCTTTTTTTCAACCGGTCGGTGACGATCTCCACATGGAGTTGTCCATTTCCCGAAATGATCAGTTCGTTCGTTTCAGGATCCCTTTCTATGCGTGCTGTCGGGTCCTCATCCACGATTCGATGAACGGCTTGAGAGATCCGGTCCTCATCCGCGCGCGTTTGAGGTTGTATGGCAAAGGAAATGGATGGTTCGGGAAATTTTATTGATGGGAACCTGATGGATGTTCCTTTGGCACACAGAGTGTTTCCAGTCAAGGTTTCCTTGAGCTTGGCAGTGGCAACAATGTCTCCGGCTTTGGCTTGGCCGGCAGGAATCTGATCCTTGCCCTGAAGGAAGAATAATCCGCTGAGTTTTTCTTGGATCTCTTTATTGCTATTGGTTACTGTTGCATCAGGATTGACTTTGCCCGAGAACACACGCATCATGGAAATTCGGCCAGTATACGGATCGGAGATTGTTTTGAAAACCAGGGCCGAAAAACGTTCATCCACCGTAGCCTTAACGGATCCCTCGACCCCTTTTACTTCCCCCCTATCCAAAGGATTCGGCAAATAATCGACGATGCCATCCAGAAGGGGTTGGGCACCAATGTTCATCGATGCCGAACCGACAAAAATCGGGAAAAACTGCCGGCTAACAATGCTTTTTCTCAGTCCTTGTTTGAGCTCTTCCGGAGAAAGCTCTCCTTTCTCAAAATAGATCTCCATCAGCTTTTCGTCGTTTTCCGCCACCATCTCCATGAGTTCGTGAATTTTGTTTTCGGCATCATTCTTTATGTTTTCAGGAATTTCTTCTTCGGCGAACTTCCCGCTTTCGTTTTTCTCGAAGATGTATGCCTTTTTTTTGATCAGATCTACAAAGCCTCTGAAGTTCTTTTCCTCTCCAATAGGGATTTGCACCGGGACAGCCTGACGTCCGAAAAAATTGTGAATGGATTTGACGGTGCGATCATAATTGGAATTCTCACGGTCTAATTTGTTGATCACCATGATCCGAGGAAGCTCAAGTTCATTCATGATTTCCCATACCTTTTCCGTTCCCACTTCAACACCGGCCACTCCGCATACCACGACGATTCCGGCATCCACGGCTCTAAGGCTCGCTCTTGTGTCCCAAAGGAAGTTCATGTATCCCGGGCAATCCACAGCATTTATCTTATGGCTGTTCCATTCCATATGACAGACGGCCGAATTGATAGTGATCTGCCTTTCGACTTCATCCGGGTCATAATCCGTTACTGTGTTTCCCTTATCTACCTTGGTCAACCTCGAGGTGGCTCCGGCATCGAATAAAAAGGCAGATGTCAGAGAAGTTTTTCCGCTGGAACCGTGGCCGACGACCGCAACGTTCCTGATTTTCTCTGGTGCGTAATCTTTCATGATGAATCCTCCAAATTAGGGTAAAAAGTAGGTTTTACAAAGGACCGTAAATTATACTCTCTTTAAACCGAGCAAAGCTTATCATACAACAAAATTTCCTCACTTCTCAAGATTATTTTAAGGATGCTTTTTAAGGAAATTTCCGCATCTAAACCCTTGTTCGAACCCGACAGCATCGAGCGACGGTTTGAGCGACCACAGAGGACCGAAGGGATGATAAGCTCCTTGCTCTCCTCTCCGATCATGATTTTTAAAGGGTTTGATGAAAAATTAAGGAATTATCGACTTGATGGGAGTTTCTTAAGGAAGTCTTCTAAATCTTTTGGCAGAGGAGAGAAGAACTCCACCATTTGCCCTGTATGGGGATGATAGATGGCCAGTCGATAAGCATGGAGGAACAATCGGGGACTGCGGACCTTTTCCTTTTTTCGGCCGTATCGGAAGTCTCCCACAACGGGATGACCGGAAGCTGCAAAGTGAACTCTAATCTGATGCGTTCTTCCCGTAATAGGCTTTATCTCCAGCAAAGTGAATTCCCGATATTTCTTCATAACTTTGAAATGTGTCTCTGCCGAACGGGGTTTTTTGGTTTTGATCGACATTCTTTCCCCATGTTTCCTGTGACGGCCGATGGCCCAGGTAAACCTCCCTTCGTTCTGAGATACTTTCCCCCATACCAATCCCAGATAGCTTTTCTCGACCTGCCTCTCTTTGAATTGTATTCGGAGCGATCGATAGGCTTTTTCGGTTTTGGCCACAACCATCAACCCCGAGGTCTCCTTGTCCAGGCGGTGGACTATGCCCGGCCTCTCCTCAGGTCCCACTTTTCCGATCTCTGGATAATAAAAGAGAAGACCGTCGACCAAAGTCGGATGAACGTTCCCTGCTCCGGGATGAACGATGATTCCAGAGGGTTTATCCACTACGATCAGGCTATCGTCATCATAGACTATGTTCAAAGGCATTTTCTCTGGAGTCGGTCTTTCCTTCATCGGAAGATCGAAATCGAAAACGATGCTCTCCCCTTCTTTCAAGCGATAACCGGACTTCCTTGGTTTCCCAGAAACTCTGGCTCTTCCTTCTTCGATCATTCTTTGCACTTGAGAACGGGCAAGTCGACTTTCTTTCTCGGAAAGGAAAACATCTAGTCTTTTATGGGTGTCAGGGGGAAAAACCCGAAAGATCTTTTTAGGCACTTTTTCTTTTCTTCAGGATGAAATAAAGGGCCAAGCCTCCAACAAGACCGATGATGCAGAACAACTGAGGAAGGGTTAAGCTCAGATAGGGCGAAGGATTTTCGATGAGGATGGCTTTATCCGGATGATCGCCCCTATAAAACTCCACAAAATACCTGATGATCGAATAATTGATGATATAGAAGGCGAAGACCTGCCCGTCGAACTTTTTCTTCTTGAGGATAAAGAAAAGAATGAAGAAGTTCACGAAATTGAGGATGGATTCGTAAAGCTGGGTGGGGTGAAGGGCTCTTTCGATGGGGATCCCGGTCAGATTATGAGCGTATTGACTGTGGAAAACCACTCCCCAGGGGGCATCACACTCGCGTCCATAGCAGCAACCTGCGCTGAAACATCCGATCCGGCCGAATCCGTGCCCCAGGGCGAGAGCGGTCCCTGCCAAATCGCTGACTTTCCAAGTGGGAAGCCGGTGCTTGTGCATGTACCATAGAGCGAACACCAGGCCAAAAGCCAGCCCTCCCTGGAAAACCCCTCCTGTGCGGGCGAAGCTAGCCAGCTCAGAAGGATTTTCTACATAATAAGAAAAACTTCCGATGAAGAGGACCAATTTCGCACCAATCAGAGAAACGATGATGGTGTAAAAAGCCATGTCCAACAGCTTGGTCGCATCGAGACCCCGTTTTTTCCCCTGGACATACACAAACCACAACGCGCAGGCCACACCGACAGCCATCATGAAGCCGTAAGTATGGATGCTTATAGGACCGATCTTCAGGAGGATAGGGAACATTTGGAACTCCTTTTGAAAAGGAATACAGACACGAGCATCAGAGCTCCGATCGTGATGCATGAATCGGCCACATTGAAAGAAGGCCAGTGCCATGCTTTGAGGCTAAAATCTAAAAAATCAATCACATAACCCCTAAAAAGGCGGTCGATGAAATTTCCCAATGCTCCGGCCAAAATCAACGACAAGGACACCCTCAAGAACTTTTCATCCGCCGGCGCCCTGAAAAAGTAATAGATAACCAAGCCCAATGCAATGAAGGAAGCAAGGGTTAAGATAAGGTAAACGAACTGGTTTCCGGACTGGTTGAAAAATCCGAAAATGGCCCCCTTGTTACGAATGTGAACCAATTGGAAAAAACCAGGAATGACTTCCACGCTCGAATTGAGAAAAATATTTCGGGATATCAGTGATTTCGTGACCTGATCGGTCAATAGAAGAATGACGATCAGGGCAAAATAAAAGATTCTTTGCTTCATTTTTTCATCTGGGTGACGACTTCTTCACATCGTTGGCAAAAATTCGGATATTCGGAGCTTTGTCCCACATAGGTCGAAATATTCCAACATCTGATGCATTTCTTTCCTGGCGCTTTAGAGATGACTATTTCAAGCTGTTCAGTCGAGCTGGACTTGATGATGACTTCAGAGACGATAAAAAGGGAAGGAAGCAGCTTATCATATTTTCGAAGAAGCGCTTCTTTATCCTCCGGAACCTTCAAGACGACACTTGCCCGAAGAGAGTTCCCGATCATCTTGCTTTCCCGAGAATTCTCGAGCTCCTTAAGGACCTTCTCCCTTACCAGAATCAGCCCTTCACCTTCTTTAAAAGGTTCAGCATCGATCCATTTTTCCTCTACCGAAGGGAACATCTCTAGGTGCACCGATTCTACCTTCTCCTTGAAATCCGGCATGAATTCCCAAGCCTCTTCGGTGGTGAAGGGCAGGATGGGAGCCATCCAGATAAGACTTGATCTGAGCAATTCAAAAAGAGCTGTTTGGGCTGACTTTCTCAGCAGGGACTTTTTTCCCGAACAATAGAGTCTGTCTTTGAGCACGTCCATGTAGAAAGAACTCAGCTCGACGGTAAAGAAATTGTAGAGAGCATGAAAGACGATGTGATACTCAAAATCTCTGTAGGCCTTTTGTATTCTTCTTCCGATACGAACGGATTTCTCCAGTATCCATCGGTCCAAGAAGAGCATGTCATGGAGGGAAACGCGCTCTTCATCGGGGTTGAAGTCGTGGATATTTCCCAGGATGAATCGCCACGTATTTCTTATCTTGCGGTAGGCTTCGATGATACGGTTGAGTGTTTCTTCTCCGAAACGCGCGTCTTCTTTGTAGTTGAGCATGGCCACCCACAATCTCAATATTTCCGCTCCGTTCTGGTTGATGACCTCTTCCGGGTCCACGAAATTTCCCAGAGATTTCGACATCCCTTTCCCTTGTTCATCGAGAACGAAACCGTGAGTTATGCACGTCCGGTAGGGGGATGCTCCTTTGGCCCCCACGCCGATGAAAAGCGAGCTGTTGAACCATCCCCGGTACTGGTCATGCCCTTCGATATAGACATCGGCAGGCCAGGGAAGGTCATCCCTTTTTCCCAAGACATTGTGGCTCGCTCCCGATTCGAACCAGACGTCCAGTATATTATTTTCCTTATTAAACCGCGAGGAACTGCACTCCGAACATTTGATATCTGAGGGAAGGAACTCCTGCGCTTCCCTGATGAACCAGGAATTCGCCCCTTCCTTGGAAAAAATATCCGCTACCCTTTTCGTGATATTCTCGTTGGCCATAATCGCTCCACAGTCGTGGCAGTAAAAGGCAGGTATGGGCACTCCCCAGGTCCGTTGGCGGGAGATACACCAATCCGGGCGCGCCTCGACCATGTTAGCGATTCTCTCTTCCCCCCAAGGAGGAATCCAAGTGATCTTCTTAATTTCTTCAAGAGCCTTTCCCCTCAGGTCGCTCTTATCCATAGCGATGAACCACTGGGCCGTAGCCCTGAAAATGACGGGATTCTTGCATCGCCAACAGTGAGGGTAAGAATGTACGATCTTATCCTCCTTGAGGAGAGAGCCATCCTGTGCAAGGTCCTGATCGATAACCTTATTGGCCTCAAAGACATTCATCCCTCCATACTTTTCCACTTGAGGGATGAAGTTCCCTTCGCTGTCTACGGGTGTGTAGATATCCAGGTCATACTTTAAACCGGTGAGATAGTCTTCATGTCCGTGTCCAGGGGCCGTGTGGACACATCCTGTCCCCTGGTCGAGGGTAACATAATCGGCCAGGACAAAAACAGATTCCCGGTCAATAAACGGATGTTTAGCCTTTAGCCCTTCCATATCTTTTCCCAGGAATGTGGTCAGCTCTTTCGTTTTTTCCAATTCCAGTTCCTCCGCCAGAACCGGAATTAACCTTTTAGCCGCGATAAAGACTTCTCCATCCGTTTGAAAGGCCGAATATTCAAACTCCGGATGAAAGGCAATAGCCAGGTTGGCGGGCAGGGTCCAGGGCGTGGTGGTCCAGATCAACACAAACACCTTCTTTCCTTTGAGGGAAGGTAACTTTTCGGACAAATCGGAAATCAATGGGAACTTGACATAGATGGAGGGAGATTCTCGGTCCTTGTATTCGATCTCGGCCTCAGCCAGAGCGGTCCGGCAGAAAGGACACCAGTGGACGGGTTTTTTCCCTTTATAAACATTTTCTGAGGCAAAAAAGGCAGCCAGATAACGCAGCACCTCAGCCTCATATCTAGGATGCATAGTCAGATACGGCGCCTCCCATTCCCCGAAAACCCCAAGGCGTTTGAACTGATTCCGCTGAATATCGACGAACTTCAACGCATACTTCTTACATTCTTCCCTTACTTCGATAGGCGTCATTTCCGCCTTCTTTTTTCCCAGAAGCTGGTCCACCTTGATCTCGATGGGAAGGCCATGACAGTCCCATCCAGGAAGGTAGGGTGCCCGGAAGCCCTGCATGGTCTTTGTCTTGACGATGAAATCCTTGAGAATCTTATTCAGAGCGGTCCCCAGATGAATCCTTCCATTGGCATAAGGCGGACCGTCGTGCAGGATAAAAGAGGGGCTGTTTTTCCTGTTATTCTGGATCTTTTGGTAAAGATCCATGCTTTCCCATTTATGGATAATCTCGGGCTCTTTTTGAGCAAGTTTAGCCTTCATAGAAAAAGGTGTCTGGGGAAGATTCAACGTTTCTTTGACATTATCGCTTTCAGCCATGATTCACTCCGACCGACACATTCATTTTTGTTATTATAGAAGATGCCCGTTGAAAGTCAACTCGAGAGGGGTCCCCGGAATGGCGATAGAGAAGAATTAAGGGACTTATCGGGAGATATTGCCCATCCCCTTCCCTAAATACAAATATTTCTGTTATCTATCTTGGGGGCTAAGACTTAAGATAATGAGAGCCACGGCTGATTGGATTTCCTAGTGCTGCATAGGTGATCAAAAGAGCCACCTGGATGCCGTGCTTGAGGCCCACCACTTTCATATCCATCCTGGCCTCTTTGTAGAATTTCATGATTCTGTGCCGTAGATAATCCAAATCAGCTCTGGCCCGGTCCAGGCGTTTGTTGGTTCTTATGATGCCCGCGTAATTCCACATGGTCGACCGAATGGATATCCAATCCTGGTTGATGAGAGCCGGATCGATTTCTTCTTCTTTTTTTGGGTAGTACCATTTATGGACATCCGAAGGACCGTAACCGACATTCGGGTCGAAATGGGCGACGATGTGCTTGGTTGCTCGCGTCCCCCAGACAAGACCTTCCAAAAGAGAAGTAGAAGCCAAACGGTTAGCCCCATGAAGGCCGGTGCAAGAGGCTTCCCCCACAGCATACAGGCCATTCAGAGAGCTTTCCCCCCAGCCATCGACCAAGACACCTCCGCAGCAATAATGAGCGGCTGGAACCACAGGTATGGGTTCCTTGGTTATATCGATACCGTATTTCAAACAGGTCTGATAGATATTGGGAAACCGTTTCTTGATATCGATTTTCGCGTAGGATGCCAGGTCGAGATAAACATAGTTCGAGTTGGTATCCGTCATCTCCTCATAGATGGCTCTAGTGACTTCGTCACGAGGAGCCAGATCTCTTTTTTCCGAATATTTTTCCATAAATGTGCAGCCATCTTTGGTCTTTAAACGGGCCCCCTCCCCCCTCACAGTCTCAGAAATCAAAAAGCCATCCGCATCCCGATGAAATAGAGACGTGGGATGGAATTGGATGTATTCCATGTTGACGAGTCGAGCTCCCGCCTGATAAGCCATCGCATACCCGTCACCGATAGCCCCTCTTGGATTAGAAGTATATTGGAAGACCGCTCCACAACCTCCTGAAGCGAGAATGGTATAAGGGGCGAAAATTACCTTCACTATTTTAGAGGCATTATCCAGAACGTAACTTCCGAGACAGCGTGGCTCCCTATAAAAAGAATTGGGATTTTTTGAATGATGGGGAGCGGTCAACAGATCGACGGCTGTATGGTTGGTCAGAAACGTTACGTTGGGATATTTTTTCAGAGCAGCGATAAACTTTTCCTCGATGGTTTTTCCTGTGGTGTCCTTGATGTGAAGGATACGTCGGCGAGAATGACCGGCTTCCTGAGCATAGTCCAGCGAGTCCGGTGAGCTCCTCATGAAGGGAATCTTCAATTCATTAATCAGGATGCTGTCCACCATCTGCTTGCCTTCGGTCGCCAGAATAGCCACCGCTTCGGGATTGTTTATTCCGTCCCCGGTTTGGATAATATCCTCCTTCAACAATTCGGGGCGGTCAGCCTCCCCCAATGAAACAATCCCTCCTTGGGCGTATAAAGTATTCGATTCTTCGGGTTTGACATGTTTGGTGACCACCACCACTTTTAAGCCACTTTTGGCTGCCTCGAGCGCTGCGCTCGATCCCGCAATCCCACAGCCGATAATCAGGATGTCTGTTTTTAAACTTATCGATTCCGCCATTTTTCTCTCAGTCAAGAAACTCCATGCTGATATCCAAGGACGAGTAGGAATGGGTCAAGGCTCCGACTGAGACAAAATCCACCCCTAATTCAGCAATCCTCCCTAATTTTCTCTCATCGATATTGCCCGAAACCTCGACCGCCACCCTTCCCTTGATCAAATCCATAACCGCCCTCATTTCCTCCCAGGGCATGTTGTCGAGCATGACGATATCGGCACCCGCTTCCAGGGCTTCTCTGACTTCATCCATATTGGTTGTCTCCACCTCGATCTTAATGTTAGGTTTAATCCTTTTTCTTGCCATTTTTATCGCTTCTGTAATACTTCCCACGATCTTGAGATGGTTATCTTTTATCATGACCATGTCGGAGAGGCTCAAGCGGTGATTCATCCCTCCGCCCATTTTGACTGCATATTTTTCCAGGCTCCGCAGGCCAGGCGTCGTTTTCCTGGTGTCTAGGACTTTGGTCTTTTTCCCTGCCAGGGCTTTCACATACTTATCGGTTGTCGTCGCTATTCCGGACATCCGCTGCAGAAAATTTAGGGCTATCCTTTCTCCTTTGAGCAAGGATCTGGAATGCCCGGCGAGAACGGCCAGCTTTTCTCCCTTTCCTATTTTTTGGCCGTCTTTTCGGTGTATCTCGAAGATAACCTCAGGATCGATTTTTTCGAAAACCCTTGCTGCCACAAAAATACCAGCGAGTATTCCTTCTTGTTTGGCCATAATCAAGGCCCTGGAGACAGAATCTGCCGGGATAATATTATCGGATGTGATATCTCCCAGTGGCATATCCTCTTTTAGCGCCGCCTCGATCAGCCCATCTATATTTTTCCTCCACATGCAGAAATTATAAATTTTTCCCTCTTCCCAGTCAAACATCCCTCCTCCCTCTTATGCGTCTCTCATTTATCATTGGAACCCTCCCCCAAACAGCCCAATTCCTTCAACTAACACAAAAAGTCCGGTTTGACACATCAATGAATCTCCCCTTAATATACTGGAGTGCAAAAAAGAAAGGCGTTCTCCTTCCTGGCGTCCATCCTCGTTTCTGTCGTCCTCATTTGGTTTCTCTTCTCTCGTGTCGAATTCAGAGATTTCGCCCAAACCTTTGCCCGTATCTATATCCCCGGACTTTTGGTATTTATGGTCATCGCCCTCGCCGGAGCCACCCTTCGCGCCTGGAGGTACAAATGCCTACTCCTTCCTCATCGGATAAGCTGGCCCAATATCTTCCTGGTCACTTTTATACGGAATCTCTTTGTTGACCTCTTCCCTGCTCGACTTGGTTCTCTTTCCTATATTTATGTTTTGAATAAAAGCCTGAAATACTCATTTGAAGCAGCCTCCTCCAGTTTTGTGGTAGCTTTCGTGCTTGATTTTCTCACTCTAAGCCCCTTCTTGGTCTTCTCCATATTGGCTGTCGGCCTGGGGCAAACCGCTGTTAGCAATACGACTCTTCTGGGAATTTCGCTTATTTTCTTTATCCTGATGTTTTTTGCTTTCTGGAAGATTTCTTCCCTTTTGGCCGCAGGCCTCAAGGCTTACAAAAGCTCGCTGAGGATTTTAAGACTGGAAGAAAAAAAATGGGTCAGAACCAGTGCGGAAAAAATTCAACTGACCATTGACGAACTGGATAGGATAAAAAACCGGAAGATCGGCTGGCCCCTTTTTATCCTCTCTTTAGGAATCCGTTTGGCAAAATATGGGGCTCTCTACTTTCTTCTTTTTTCTCTTTTGCGCAGCCATGGATTTTCGCTCGGAAGCTTGAGCTTCTCTAAAACCATACTGGGAATAACCGGAGCAGAGCTGACCTCCGCCCTCCCTATTAAAGGGATAGGAGGATTCGGAACCTGGGAATCAGCCTGGGCTTTAACGCTCAAATTGATGGGCTTTGAAACACGAATCGCCATCCTTTCCAGCGGGATCCATCTCATCACCAATACGTTCGAGTATTTTCTGGGTGTCATCAGCATTCTCATTCTCGCTATTTCCCGTCCGCAAAAAAGAAGAAATTGAACCATTAGGCATAAATGAGAACACACCAAGGACGACGAGGATCGGATGCCGAACGCAAGGTTGTGCAATCGGAGGAGATTTCTTAAAATAGGAGCTTCATTAAAAATCATTTGTGGGCTCAATGCCGAATTGGCCGAAAGTAAGGAACAAAGAATCCCGAAACTAAAATTCCCTTCCCTCGACGTAAGACCGGATGCCCCATGTCGTTCCTCGAAGCAACCTTTTCCCGAAAATTGCGTTCTACCTAGTGAAGAACATCGAGAAAGGACATTTTGTGCCTCCTCTCACCAGAAGGTTTTTCTTGAAATCAAGCGCGGCTATTGTGGCATCGGTCTTCACCCATCCTTATTGCAAGAAGGCAACCATGAAAAATTCTCATCCCCTATCCTTTGAAGACCATTTCTCACTGAGTGAGGCAGATTTGGAAAAAATCTTGAATATCGCTCTTTCTCTGGGAGGCGATTTTTCGGAAATATTCTTGGAGTACAAGGTGTTCAACTCCATCAGGATGGAGGAGGATATCATAAAAGAGACCTCAGAGAATATCGTGATCGGAGCCGGAATAAGGGTGATCTATGGGGACCAAACTGGATATGGATATACAAACGATATTTCTTTCGATAAAATCAAAAGAGCGGCCCTCACCGCTGCCTCTATCGCCAAAGGAAACAGCCTGCAAAATTCATCCCCGCTCCGATCCTTTGTCCTCAAGCATAATTACTATCCAGTCCTCTCCATCCCCAAGGATGAGCCCTTGGATAAAAAAATGGGCTTGGTCAGAAAAACCTACAATACGGCCCTGACTTTCGACCCAAAAATAAAAAAAGTGAAGGTCACTTATGTCGACCAAACCCGGCACATAATAACGGCCAACTCAGAGGGGCTGCGTATTTCCGATGTCCAGCCCCTGATCAAGCTGATCTGTTCGAGCATCGCCGAGAAAGCTGGAAATAGAGAACTGGGCTTTTCTGGTGGAGGAGGAAGGTTCGGTCTTGAATATTTCGAAAAAAAACTCTCTCCTCAGGAGATCGGAAAAGAAGCTGCACAGGAAGCTTTATCGCTCTTGGAAGCCGTCCCGCCGCCTGCGGGAGAAATGCCTATAGTCTTGGCGCCCGGACACAGCGGGGTGCTGATCCACGAGGCTGTAGGCCACTTGCTTGAAGCCGATTTCAACCGGAAGAGAACCTCTGTGTTTTGGGATAAAATGGGCAAAAAAGTGGGAAATGAACAAATTTTTATCTATGATGATCCCACTATCCCTTTTTTCCGGGGGTCCTACAACGTCGACGACGAGGGAACCATCCCTGCCAAAACTCCCCTTATCGAGAAAGGAAAATTAGTGGGATTGCTTCAGGATAGGTTATCCGCCAAGTTGATGGATAGGCCCCTGACCGGACATGGACGGAGACAGGATTACACCTGCATCCCCATTCCCAGGATGAGCAACACATATATCGATAGAGGGGAATATGATCCCGAAGAAATCATCAAATCCGTAGACAAGGGACTGTACACCGGCAAATTTATGGGAGGCCAAGTCGAGGATTCGGGGAAATTCACCTTTTCGGTGAGTTCGGGATACTTGATCGAGGGAGGGAAACTCTCTGTTCCGGTCAAACAAGCAACTTTGATCGGATCCAATATTGATATCCTTCAGAAGTTAGAGCGAGTTGGTTCCGACCTAGCCTTCAGTTTCCAAACCGGAACCTGCGGGAAGGAGGGGCAGGCAGTCCCCGTCACCGACGGCTGTCCCACTCTCAAAGTGGCAAAAATGACGGTGGGAGGGACGAAATGAGCGGACAAAAAAAATCCTCGGCCCTTTTGGATATGGCTGAGAGTCTGGTCAGTTTTGCCCTCTCTCAAGGGGCTGGAGAGACCGAGGTTACAATCGTAGATGGCATCGAGTTCAACGTGGATGTTAGAGAAGGGAGAATCGAAAATTTGGTCGAAGCTGGTTCCAGATATCTTGGGCTCAGAGTCATCAAAGACAAAAAAACAGCTTATGCCACATCCTCTGATCTAACCAAGGATACCCTTCAACGTTTGGTGAAGAATGCGATTCGGCGGGCAGAAATGGCCAATCCCGACGAATTCGCCGGGCTGCCCATTCCTATTCAAAGTCCTTCCGAAGCTGGCCCTCTCGATATCTATGACCAGCAAATAGCGGAATTGACAGCCGATGAAAAAATACGCCTGGCCACCAAGACCGAAAAAATGGCTCTCGAAGATAAACGGATCACCAATTCACATGGAGCGAGTTTCGAAACCAAAGACATCAAGTCCATCTTATCGAATTCCTACGGGATAAATCAGGAGTACCAGGAATCCTATTTAAGCTTGAGCGTAGGCCTCCAAGCCGGGGATACGGATAACAAGGTGGAGGGTTTCTGGTCCAGCGTAAAGAGGCACTTCAAAGAACTCGATCCACCTGAGAATGTGGCCAAAAAGGCGGTGGAAAGAACGGTTCGTCAACTTCATCCGCGAAAAATCACCACTCAGAGTGTACCGGTCATTTTTGAACCCCCCATGACTTCCTGGCTGATGGGATTTCTTTTTGCCTGCGTTTCTGGGGTCGCAGTCTACCAAAAACTCTCCTTTCTGGCAGAAAAATTGGGCGAAAAAATCGCGAATGAGAAAATCACCGTTTATGATGACGGCCAATTACCCAGATTGCTCGGAACACGCCCCTACGATTCCGAGGGTGTTCCCACACAAAAAACCGCGGTCATCGAGAGTGGCACTTTAAAAAATTTCCTCTGCAACACGTATGCAGCGAAAAAGCTCGATCTCCGATCCACCGGAAACGCAGATGGCCCCAATGTGGGGCCGAACAACTTTTATCTCCAAAACGGGCACACTTCTCCAGAGGATATCATCCGGCAAACGGAGAGGGGCCTTCTCCTCGTCCGGACCCTCGGTCATGGGCTCAATCCCGTGACAGGCGATATCAGCCGGGGAGCTTATGGATTATGGATCGAGAAAGGAGAAATTCTTTACCCGGTGTCCGAAATAACCATCTCCGGGAATCTAGGCACGATCCTGAACCAGGTCGAAGCCGTGGGGAATGACCTTGAATTCCGAAGCTCGATAGTCGGACCGACCATAAAAATTGCGGAACTCACCGTAGCCGGAGAATGATCCTCCTCTAAAATTTATCGAAATGGATCACCCCTTCGAGTCTGCGTTTGGGAACATGCAGGCGCCCTTTCTCATCTTTCCAGTACTCGACCGAATCCTTCATATCCTCGATCATGGGAGATTCTGCTGGGAATCCGAGAGCTAATACCGAATCGATGCGAAAGGACTCGGGAATTTGGAGTAAACCTCTCAGCCGATCCCTGTCCACAGAGATAATCCAACAGGACCCGATGCCTTTATCCCACGCTGCCAGGATCATGTTTTCTGAAGCCGCTCCCGCATCCCATTCGAATCCCTTTTCTCTGATTCTCAAATTCACCAGCACCACTATGTAGGCTCGAGGTTCCTGGCCCGGTTTAGGATTTCCTTCAGGAGCTATGTATCTGGCCCATTTCAGGCAGGAAAATACACCACTCCGGACAGCTTCCTCTTCCACCAATATGAATTCTAGGGGTTGCCGGTTGGCCGCCGAAGGAGCCAGCCGCCCTGCATTGGCAATTTCTTTCAAGATTTCAAGGGGAATGGGTTCCGGCTTGAATTGCCGTATGGACCTCCTCGATACGATCAAATCATAAAGACTCATTGGCTGACCTCCTTGTAACTTTCAGAATGAGAAAAAGTTCGGGTCCTTCCTTTTCTCGAATCAAAGAAAATATTTTTTTGCGCGGAAGATGCTACATTGAAAAATTTGGGCTTTGTCCCAAAGTGACATGAAAACAGATGTAAATATAGGTGCAGGGAAATGTCGGAGCGGCATTGAAGACCCCGACCCAACCTACCCCAGCCTTTCGCAACCGCCCTTCGAGGTAACAAAAGGGGACGTTCCATTCAAGGACACTCTATAATTCATCATTGATAAAAATCCAAGATTGAAATATAAGGTGTCCCCAAATGGGGTGTCCCCATATTGTTGCCGAGGATGTATTGAGCACGGACAGAGAAAAAATAGGGGATCTGGATTAACAAAGGAAGAGGACCAGTGAATGGATTTAACACGCACAGTTCCGTAGGCGCCGAGAAGGACGGTGAAGGAATGGCGTTAAAAATCTGAACTAGAGCGAAGACATTTCCTTGCACCTCAAAGTGATTGGTCAATTCCGTCACTTTGAAACGAAATCGAATATCTAGCCCTGAGCCAAAATGAATTTCAATTTCTCCGCATAGGCCTGGCTGGCCCTGTCAGGGCTTATGAATTCGATCTGGTCAGGGGTGCTGACTCCCAAGTTCAGTTCCACGGCACGCTGGATTTGTTCCTGCTCGAAAATCTTGGTCGCCATGATCCCCTCATTAGCCCCCAGTTCCTTCAGGACGGCCAATCCTGCTGCATCCAGAGCCACCCTGTCCGTGCTGGCCAGAAACACCCCGGCTGATTTTTTCTCCCCTCGGCTCGGCCCTCCATCGACAAAGGCTTCTATTCCGTCCAGTATGATCAGCTGCGGCTTATAACCCATATTGATTTCGGCGATCATCCTTCGCATATCCATATTTATCTTGCTGTGGAGCTCCCTCATAAGACGTTTAGGGGTCAATCCCACCGCCAGTTTCAGGGACAAGGTAAAGACGCCTCCGTACCCATGGGTTTTCAAACAGCAGGTGGATACGAAATATTCGGCCTCTGCTGCCGGGCGGGCGATAAAAAAACCTCCATTCCAGTGGTTCCCCTCAGGATCGAAATGCACCCAATCTTCGTCGGCGATCTTTTCAAAATTGATAATTTTGAAATCGAGATCCCTGGACAGTTGAAAGACATCCTTTTGAAGCATGACCTCTTCGGTATCGGGAGGTCCGCTTCTCTCTCCCAAAGTGATTCCCTCGGCCCCTCGATCATGAATCTCCCTGATCAGTTGGCTCAAGGTGTCATTATGGGTGGACCCCGGAAAGGGATCGGATGTATTGAAATTGGGTTTGAGAAGGATATTTTTTCCCTTCATCGAAGGAAAGTTCAACATACCCATGGTCTCTCGAACGCCGATATGACGTTCCTCTGTTTTAACGAGCGCCACCTTTGTCATGTTTTCCCCTTTCCCGTCCAAAAACGAAGAAAGCCGTGCAGCAGGAAGGAAGGCTAATCCGGCCAGGGTTCCTTTAATGAATTCCCGTCTATTCAAGGCCTTGTTCTTGATTTTTATATCCATTTGCGTCCTCCATGATCAAATTTTACTGGCGACCCAAAGAGAAAAATCGGTTTCTGACATGGCTCCCGTCACTCTGGCTCTTTCATATCCCCGGTGAAAAATGATGAAGGTCGGGACCCCTTGCACCCCCAAGGCCGCTGCCAGCTCTCCGTGTGTGTTCACATCAAGACTTAGCACCATCAGTTCTCCGGCTCTCCTCTTGGCCAGGTCAGCCAAAATAGGGTGCATCACATGGCAGGGTGCGCAGGTGGGAGAGAAGAAGTCGACGAGGACAGGAAGAGAGGATTTCTGGATGAGTGTATTCGCCTGCCCCGTGGTTGGCTCGACAATCGATCCGGGTGAAGGAAGAGGCTTCTTGCACCGTCCACAGACGACTTTTTTTCCCGACGATTGCGTCGGATAATTATTGGTGGCACCACAGGAGGGACAGCTTATTTTCACTTTTTCGGCCAATCTTAGGTCTCCTTGACTTGTTTTTCTTTTCGACGATTTAAAATTATAACCATCTCCTGTTCGACTTGTCTACTACCAAGATTGCTTTTTCTCCAGCAGGCAACTAAAATAGCAACAGATTGCCATAGGAGACGATAGATGGAAATTCTTTCTAAAGAAGTAAGCGAAGCCACTCAGAAAAAATTCTCTGAAGATCTTCTGGATTCAGTTAAGGTGTTCCATTTCACCCAAGAACCCAGCCGCCTGGTCCTTCCTGACTCTCTCAAGGGCCAGGAGTGCATGTTCTGCAAAGAGACCAAAGCGCTGTTGAAAGACGTTTGTTCATTGTCAGGGAAGATCGAGCTGGCGCTCTATGATTTTACAGCGGACGCCGATCTGGCCAAAGAATACGAAATTGATAAGATTCCTGCCACGGTCATCGTCAGAGATACGGGCAAAAATGTAAGGTTTTTCGGGATCCCCTCCGGGTACGAATACACAGCTTTTATAGAGGCCATCATCGATGCCTCCAAGGGATCTACAAGTCTTAAGCCGGAAACCGTTCAAGCCCTAAAGAGCATAGATCAAGATATCCATATCCAGACATTCGTGACTCCCACTTGTCCTTACTGCACCATGTCTGTGCGTCTCGGCCACCAGTTCGCCCTAGAATCACCTGTTATAATGGCAGATATGATCGAATCCACTGAGTTTCCCCATCTTGCCCATAAATATAATGTGGTGGGTGTTCCGAGAACGATCATCAATGAACACATTACAGTCGAAGGAGCCGTCCCAGAGGAGATATTCCTTCAGAATGTTTTGAAAGCTTTGCAACCTGAAGAAAAGAAATAGGTATTTCTCCTAAGCCCGGAATCGTGCCGTTTCTTCGTTCAGATAAATCCTTTTGAATAAGGGAAGATCATGAATAACCTCGAAACGATATTTTATCCTAAATCCATCGCCATTATCGGAGCCTCTAGACAACCCGGTAGCGTGGGGCACTCCCTTTTGGCCAATATCATCGACAGTCGTTTCCAAGGAGTAGCCTATCCCGTCAATCCAAAGGCTGAGGCTATTCTGGGAATAAAATGTTATCCTCGGGTTTTGGAAATCCCCGACGATGTCGATTTGGCTGTGGTAATCGTTCCCGCTCCCCTGGTTTCGCAGGTTCTCGAAGAATGCGGTGTCAAGGGGATCAAAGGCGCCATCGTCATCTCGGCGGGTTTTAAAGAGATCGGAGGCGAGGGGATTGTGCTCGAAAATAGAGTCAAGGAAATCATCCACAAATATGGAATCTCCTTGGTTGGCCCTAACTGTCTGGGCGTGATCAATTCAGCTCCTGAGTCCAGCCTGAACGCCACCTTCGGAACTCAGATGCCGAGAAGGGGAAACATCGCTTTCGTCTCCCAGAGCGGAGCTCTATGTGTGGCTGTCCTCGATTATGCCAAAGAAGCCAATATCGGATTCTCCAAGTTTATCAGTATGGGGAACAAGGCAGGCCTGACAGAAAACGAGCTTCTGGAATACCTCAGCCAGGACCCCCAAACAGACGTGATCCTGATGTACCTGGAAGATCTGGTCCACGGCCGAGAGTTCATGTCGATAGCCCGCAAGATCACCAGCCATCCAAGAAATCCTAAACCCATAATCGCTCTCAAGGCGGGACGGACGATATTCGGCGCCAAAGCCGCCTCATCCCATACCGGATCACTTGCCGGATCAGACAAAGTCTATGATGCCATTTTCGATCAATGCGGTGTTATTCGGGGAGATACCCTGGAAGAGATTTTCGATTATGTGAAGGTTTTTTCCAGTCAGCCGCTCCCCAGAGGACAGAATGTGGCAATCATCACCAATTCCGGGGGTCCCGGCATCCTGGCTACGGACTCCTGCATCCGATACGGGCTGAACATCGCCCCGCTCGCCAAAAAGACCAAAAACACCCTGAAAGCCTTTCTCCCCTCCACGGCCAGTTTGAATAACCCGATCGACCTTATAGCTGAAGCCCAGCACGAACAGTATGAGGCCACCTTAAATACTATGCTCAGCCAGAACAACATCCACTCGGCTCTTGTTATTCTCACGCCGACTGCCTTTACCGATGTAGAGAAAGTCGCCAGATCCATCGTCAAAGCAAATAAACGGATAAAAAAGCCGATCGTTACTTGTTTTCTCGGTGTCTACGATGTCTCGAAGGGCATCGAATTCTTGGAGGAAAACCAAATTCCGGACTATCGATTTCCCGAATCGGCAGCGAGAGCTCTGGCCGAGATGTCGAAATTCACCGGTTGGCTCAAGCGACCGAAAACGAGAATAAAAAAATACAAGGTAGATACCGTCAGGGCTATCGAGATCATCAAGGAGGTGAAACAGGAAGGGCGGTCTTTTCTGCTGGAACAGGAGGCTTATGATGTCCTGAAGGCCTACGATTTCCCAGTAGTCAAATCTTTTCTTGCCTTAGACGAGGAGAAGGCGGTCAAAGCCGCGTCAAAAATCGGGTTCCCTGTGGTGATGAAGATTGCTTCGCCCGATGTCGTACACAAATTCGACTTCGGAGGGGTTGTGCTCAACATAAAGAGTAAAACCGAAGTGAAGACGGCCTATAACCAGATCCTAAATAACATACGTGCCAAAATGCCGAAAGCCAGAATATCAGGAATTTTAGTCGAAGAAATGGCGGCTGAGGGAAAAGAAGTTATCCTCGGCATGAACGACAACGAACAATTCGGTCCTGTTCTGATGTTCGGAATGGGAGGCATTTATGTGGAGGCGCTGGAAGATGTGATATTCAGATTGGCTCCCATTCGAGAATTGACAGCGGATGTAATGATCGCTAAAACCAAAACGCATAAGATTCTCCATGGATTTCGTGGAGGGCCGGTGTACGATACGGATGCCATCGCGGACTGTCTGAAGAGACTCTCTCAGTTGGTTACAGATATCGAAGATATCAAAGAATTGGATATCAACCCTCTCATCGTCTATGAAAAAGGAAAAGGATGCACCATCGTCGACGCCCGAATCATCTTAAAATAAATAATAAATGGGGACGTTCCTCTAGGTGCCACCTTATCATTTCAGGTATAATAATTTTATCCAATGAATAGTTTGAAGAAAGGCCAAGATAAGTATTTTATCCAAACTGACTGGACCTAAAGGAATGTCCCCATAAAAATTGACAAGAATGGCACTATCCTCGATAATAAAAAGTTCCAACATAATGTAAGAAATCCTATGGCACTTTTTAAGAAGAAGAAGAAAAAAAATCGCGTCTGCGTACTTGGATTGGACGGCGTGCCCTTTTCCCTCCTAATGAATATGGCCGAGAAGGATATTATGCCGACCATGAAAGGCCTTATTGAATCGGGACACCTGCATATGATGAAAGCCAGCCTGCCCGAGATTTCCGCTGTAAGCTGGACGGATTTCATGACCGGAGCCAACTCCGGATCTCATGGAATTTTCGGCTTCACGGACCTCAAGCCGGGAACTTATGACCTCCGTTTTCCTAATTTCCTCGACCTAAAAAAGGAGACCTTCTGGGATATTCTCGCGGAGCGAAAAAAGCGTTCAATCATCATCAACCAGCCATCAACCTATCCGGCAAGGGAACTTAACGGAATCCTGATCTCTGGATTCGTAGCTATCGAATTAGCCAAGGCCATCTACCCTCCATCTCTAAAAGCTGCTCTCGATAGGATAGATTACCAAATCGATATCGACACCATGAAGTCAAGGGAAGACCATGAATTTCTCTGGAAGGATCTGGACAAAACTCTGGATCGGCGTCTGAAAGCCTTCGACGTTCTCTGGAAAGAAGATTGGGACTATTTCGAGCTCGTGATCACAGGAACGGATAGACTTCAACATTTTCTGTGGTCTGCTTATGAAGACGAGACCCACCCCCATCACAAAAAATTCCTGGATTATTACCGTCGGATAGACCGGCTCATAGACCATGTGGTGAATTCTTTCCTGAAACTGACTGAAGACGATGAAGGGCTTTTTCTCCTTTCAGACCATGGTTTTACGGGTATCCAGCAGGAGGTCTATCTCAATGCCTGGTTGGAGGAACAGGGCTATCTCTCCTTCGATTCCTCCGCTCCCCAGGGTTTGGAAGATATCAGCTCGTCTTCCCGGGCTTTTGCTCTGGATCCCAACCGGATCTATCTTCACCTAAAAAGCAGATACCCCAAAGGAAAAGTCCCGATGTCAGAAAAAAGAGCCCTAAAACAGGAACTCTTGGAAAAGATAGGCAACTTGGAATTCGAAGGAAAAAGAATCGTCCGTCAAGTCTTCGATGCCGAAGAAATCTACAGCGGGCCTCTTAAAGATGCTGGACCTGACCTCATTGTCCTTTCCGAATACGGGTTCGATATGAAAGGTTCGGTCAAGAAAAAAGAGGTGTTCGGGCGCACCGACCTCCAGGGCATGCACACCTGGGACGATGCATTTTTCTGGGCAAACACCGACTATGGACTGGATCTATCGATTTCCGACCTTGCCGATATTATCCTGGGAAAGATCTTGTGAAACGTCAACTAAAGTTTATGCCGTTGTTTCTTCTCCTGCTCGCCGTACCCCTCGCTGCTTATATCGGTCCGGGAGCCGGTTTTGCCTTTTTGTCTTCCTTTCTTGTACTCCTCTTGACTTTTTTCCTGGCTATATTTTCCTTTCTTTCTTGGCCTTTCCGTTTCTTCCTGCGGCTCATCAGAGGACAAAAGGCCTACAAGAAAAGCCATATCAACAGGTTAGTCATCCTCGGGCTGGATGGAATGGACCCCCTCCTGGTCAAAAAATACATGGATAAGCAAAAACTTCCCCATTTTTCTCAACTGGCGGAGCAAGGAGTCTTCACGGCGCTCGAAACCACTATTCCTTCCATATCCCCGGTCGCCTGGTCTTCTTTCATGACCGGATGCCATCCCGCTAAACACAACATCTTCGATTTTCTGAGCCGGGATCCCAAAACCTATCTTCCTGACCTCTCCTCAGCTCGTATAGGAAGCCCGAAGAAGACCCTTTCTCTGGGCAAGTACAGGATTCCTCTTTCCAAACCGGAGATCCAAGGGATGCGGAAGAGCGTTCCTTTCTGGAAAATCCTTGGCGACAAAGGCATTATTTGTACGGCGTTGAGAATACCGGTAACATTCCCTCCTGAAAAATTCCGCGGCCACCTCCTTTCCGGGATGTGCGCTCCGGATCTGAAAGGGAGCCAGGGCACATTCTCCTTTTACACTTCGGATGAGTCCAAAATACAAAAGCGCGAAGGCGGGATGAATATCCCGATCGCCGTCGACGGAAACACCATCGAAACTTACATCTCAGGGCCAGAAAATACCATGCTCAAAAATCCTGAAGAGATCAGGCTTCCTATGACTATAACCATCGACAGGGAGAAAAAAGAAGTCCATCTAGAGGTTTCAGGGCAAAAAATTCATCTCAAGGAAAAGGCGTTTTCAGATTGGACCCGCCTGATTTTCAAACCGGGCCTGTGGATAAAAATCCGGTCTATATGCCGTTTTTATATCTCACAGATCGAACCTCATTTCGAAATGTACGTAACGCCGCTGAATATCGACCCCGAGAAACCAGCCCTCCCCATCTCGCACCCCTTCATCTATTCCGTCTATCTTGCCAAACTTCTGGGAAGCTATATCACCCTCGGCGAAGCCAATGACACATGGGCTTTGAACGAGGGGATTCTTTCCGAAGAAGCCTTCCTTAAACTGAGCTACTTTAACCATCAAGAATGGGAAAACATGCTTTTCAACGCTATCGACAAGACAAAAAACGGAGTGGTTATCAGTTGGTTCGAAACCACGGACAGCCTTCAGCACATGTTCTACCGGTATCTTGATCACAGGCATCCCGCGCTTAAAACGGACCAGGCCACAATGGGACCCGAGGTCATGGAAGAGCTGTATATCAAGATGGATGACCTGGTCGGAAGGGTTAGGAATAAGTTAGGAAAGGATGACTTCCTCATCGTCATGTCAGACCATGGGATCAAATCCTTCCGCCGTGGATTCAATATGAATTCCTGGCTCTATCTGAACGGCTATTTGGCCCTCAAGGAGGGCAAACAGGTAAGCGAAGAATGGTTCGAAGATGTGGACTGGACAAAGACCAAAGCTTACGGGTTGGGGCTGGGAGGCGTTTATCTCAACATGAAGGGCAGAGAAGCCCAGGGAACGGTTTCCCCCGGAGAAGAAGCCAAGGCCATCAAAAAAGAAATTATCTCCAAGCTCAGGGGTCTGATAGATGAAGAAAACGGAGAAACAGCCATCAACGAGGTTTTTGACCGGGATGAACTCCCGCCTGGCCCCTACAAGGAAAACTGCCCGGACTTCGTTGTCGGTTACAACGAAGGGTACCGTGTTTCCTGGGACTCGGTGACCGGCAAAGTCAACTCCACTCTTTTCGAGGATAACACTAAAGCGTGGAGCGGTGACCACTGCATTGATCCCAGAATCGTACCCGGAATCTTGCTCTGCAATCGGAAAATAAATACGAAAAAACCGGCTATCATCGATATCGCCCCCACAGCACTCGAGCTTTTCGGCCTGGAAGCCCCCGCCCATATGGACGGCCGCTCTTTCATAAATGTCGAGAAAAAATCCGATAATATGGGAAAAAAAGGAAAGAAAAATGTCTAACATAAACCGAAGAGAATTTTTGAAGATGGGGCTGGCTGCCGGATCTCTGCTCGCTCTCGGAAGCCCCTCCGAGCTTGTCACCAAAGTCTACGGCAAAACAGAGACCCGGAAAAAAGTCATCATCCTGGGATTCGACGGAATGGACCCCCACCTCACTAGCATCTGGATGAGCCAGGGAAAACTCCCTGCCTTCGAGCGCCTACGAAATCAGGGAGGATTCTGTCCTCTTCAGACCAGTATCCCGCCTCAAAGCCCGGTGGCCTGGTCGAATTTCATCACCGGAATGGACCCAGGAGGCCACGGTATTTTCGATTTTCTCAAGCGGAACCCTGAATACTACATCCCCGCCTTCTCCGGTACCGAAACCCATGACGCGACCAAGACGATTTCCGTGGGAAATTATGTTTTTCCTCTAAGCGGAGGGTCGGTGGAGAACATGATGAAGGGAAGGGCTTTCTGGCAAATCCTAGAAGAACACGACATTCCGGCCACCATCTTCAAAATGCCCTCCAATTTCCCGCCGGTGGAAACCAAACAGAGAACCCTGTCCGGCATGGGAACCCCGGACATCACTGGTTCCTTGGGAGAATTCAACTACTACACCACTCAAACAACGGAAATGATGGAAGACATCGGAGGAGGGACCATCCATGAGGTCTACGTCATCGGAAACAGGGTAGATGCCAAACTTCCGGGTCCGGAGAATGCCTTTAAAAAGGACAGACCGGAATCCTCGATCGATTTCAAGGTTTTCATCGATCCGGTCCATCCGGTAGCCAAGATCATCATCCAGGACGAAGAGTTCATCCTCAAGGAAAGGGAATGGAGCGGCTGGAAAAGGGTCCGTTTCCCGATGATTCCTACCAAGAATGTCCCCGGGATCTGTATGTTCTATCTCAAACAAGTCCGTCCCGAATTCAAGCTTTACATCTCCCCCATCAACATCGACCCGGGCGATCCGGCCATGCCCATATCTACTCCCGGTAATTATGCCCAAGAACTGGAGAAAAAATTCGGCCCCTATTACACCAAGGGGCTTCCAGCCGACTTCAAGGCCATGTCGCATGGCGTCCTGGACGAGGAGGAATATCTGGCCCAGGACGACACCATTCTGAAGGAAAGGATCCAGATGTTCGAATATGAACTCAACCGGTTCGACTCCGGGCTTCTTTTTTACTATGTCTCCAGCACAGACCAGCGGCAGCACATGTTCTGGCGCTTCATCGATAAAGAAAGCCCGATGCACGATCCCAAACTGACCCTGAAATATGGAAACGCCATCGAAAACATCTACAAGGAAGCAGACAAAATGCTGGCTATGGCCCAGAACAAAGCCGACAAAGACACCATTATCATGGTCATGTCCGACCACGGCTTCACCCCCTTCCGACGGACCTTCAATGTGAATACTTGGCTGAAGGATAACGGGTATATCCGCCTTATCAATAACTGGAGGCAGGGAGAGGAGGAGGCCTTCATGAACACGGACTGGTCCAAAACCAAGGCCTATTCTTACGGGTTGAACAGTCTTTTCATCAACCAGAGAGGACGGGAGGGGGAAGGAATCGTCAATCCAGGCCCCGAAAAAAAGGCCCTGGTCAGGGAGATCGCCCGCAAGCTCGAACAGGTGACCGATCCCAAGACCGGAGAGAGAGTGGTCACCAAAGCCTATGTTACTCAAGATTGCTACCAAGACTCCCAGCGAGAGCAAGGCCCGGATATCGTGGTTGGCTATAACCGGGGGTACCGCACGGCCTGGTCCGCTCCACTGGGAAGGATCACCAAAGAGGTCTTTGATGACAACATGGACCCCTGGAGCGGAGACCACTGCATGGACCCTGCTGTCTGCCCTGGAATCCTGCTCACCACAGAGAAAATCAAAGGCGACTCCCCCGCCCTCTATGATTTAACCGCCACCGTCCTTGCCATATATGGAATCGAAAAGCCTAAAGAAATGAAAGGAAAAAATATTTTATAGGAGCTCAAAATGAGTAAGGCCAAAGTCAAACTGGAAAAAAGTCTTTTAGAGAAAGTCAAGAAATATTCCGAGATGTCCGGGTATTCTTCTGTGGAGGAGTTCGTTACCCACTGTCTGGAAAAGGAAATCGCCAAACTCGAAGAATCCGATTCCGAGGAAGAGGTCAAGAAAAAACTGAAAGGATTGGGTTATATCTCATAGAACGATAATAGCAGATATAAAATGTGGGTATTCAATTCGGCTTTCGGCAAAATCTTCGACATCCTGTTCCTGCCGTTCCGCAGCCTGAGCCCTTGGACGGCCATGATCTTTATCTCCTTCCTTACTGGCCTCCTGATGCTTTTTGTCTTCAAATGGACATCCAACCAGAAAGGGATCCAGAAAGTCAAAAATAGGATCAAGGCCCATCTTCTGGAGCTTCGCCTTTTTAAAGATAACCTCGGCCTTTCTCTCCGAGCTCAGGGAAATATTCTCCGCTGCAACCTCCGGTACATCGGATATTCAGCCAAGCCCATGGCGGTGATGATTATCCCGCTTATACTTATCCTTATCCAGCTCAATTTCTGGTTCGGCTACGCATCCTTGAGCCCCGACGAACCATTCATACTGAAAATCAAACTGAAAGAGAACCAAAATCTTCTCCAGACGCCGGTCGAAATCAATCCATCTTCGGCGCTTGTGATGGACGACTATCCGCTGAGGATTGAGGAGTCCAATGAGGTCGACTGGCGTTTCTATGCCAAGGAAGCGGGAGTCCATCAACTTTCGGTAACTATCGACGGAAAAACCGTCACTAAAAAGATCTCGGTCGCCCAAAGGCCTTTGAGCAAGATATCGCCTCTTAAGCCAGGCAGCGGCTTCTTCAAACAGGTTATGTACCCTACCGAACCGCCTATCGATGGAAACCTTCCCGTCCAAGAAATCGAAATCGGCTATCCCACCAAAAACATGAACCTGTTCGGTTGGGGAATCCACTGGTTGATCGTGTATTTTGTTCTTTCCATCATCTTCGGCTTTGCCTTCAAAGGGATTTTCAAGGTCGAAATCTAAATCCTCCGATGTCGCTCAAACTATGCCTGATACAAAAGAGAACGTCTGACTACGAATCAGAAGGCCCCATGGGTTCGAATCCTGCCGGACATACTCCTTTTTCTGTCATTACGAGGAGCAAGCGACGTGGTAATCTCTTTTTAGTACTACGTGATTACTAAAACAGACAGACATAGTTTACACATGAAACAAACTTCTCTAAGCTAGATGATTATTTAAGAAAGGAGATGTTTCATGTCAAAAAAGGAGATTCAAAGAAACCAAAGATGGCGCTTAGGTATCATCCGTCATGCTGAAGAGGTAACTCATAATATTGCTAAAACGTGTCGGTATTTTGGGATTAGCCGAACTGCATTTTACCGATGGTATGAGCGCTATAAAAAGTATGGGGAGGAAGGCCTTAAAGACCGCTCTCGCAAGCCATTTCATAGTCCTCGTGGAACAAGGCCTGAAATTGTAGCCAAAATAATCTATCTAAGGCAAACATATCATTTTGGCCCTTGGAAAATTCAAATGTACCTAAAGAGATATCACGATATTAATATAAGTCAATCTGGCGTATACAGGATTCTGAAAAGACTAAATATGAACCGATTACCTAGTAATCAGCGTTATAAAAGGCATAAAGAGCGCTGGAAAAGACATGAAAAACCTGAGCCCGGTCATAGGATCCAGGTTGATGTAAAGTTTCTAGAAAGAATTCCTGGAAGCAGGAAACGATATTACCAATACACTGCAATTGACGATTGCACTAGGCTACGAGTCCTAAGAATCTATCAAAGATGCAATCAGAGGACATCCATTCAGTTCATCGACTATGTTTTCTCTAGGCTACCGTTTAGAGCTGAGGCGATCCAGACAGACAACGGATCTGAATTCCAAGGACAATTCCATTGGCACGTTTTGGATAAAGGGATAAATCACGTATATATAAGGCCAAGGAAGCCAAGGTTAAATGGAAAAGTGGAGCGAAGCCATAGAATAGACCAAGAAGAATTTTACAGAATGTTGAATGGCGTTGTTATTGATGATACCAAGTTGTTTAATGAGAAGCTGAAAGAGTGGGAAGATTTTTACAACTTTAGTAGACCACATGCAGCCTTAGGTGGTAAAACACCATATGAAAGATTTAGAGAGAAGGTACATCTTCGTGTGTAAACGATCTTGTTCAGTCTCACATCAATTTGACACTTCATTGTATTCCTTGATAATATTTCTCCGACCAGATAAGGGGAAAAAGTGGCAATAAAGTGCCCAAAGTGTCAATTCGAAAATCCTGATACGGCTAGATTCTGTATCGAATGTGCCACACCACTGCAGTCTTCCAAAGATATTGAAGTTACCGAAACCATGGAGACACCCAAAGAAGAGCTGACCACAGGCTCTACATTTGCAGGCAGGTACCAGATTATTGAGGAGTTAGGTAAAGGGGGAATGGGAAAGGTCTACAAGGTTTATGACACAAAGATTAAAGAAAAAATCGCCTTAAAACTTATTAAGCCAGAGATAGCATCTGATAAAAAGACTTTAGAACGGTTTGCTAATGAACTGAAGATTGCCCGAAAAATTGTCCATAAGAATGTTGGACGGATGTATGACATTAATGAGGAAAAAGGAACGCACTACATTACAATGGAGTATGTGTCTGGTCAAGACCTTAAAGGATTCATCAGACAATCAGGGCAAATGGGAGTTGGGACTGCCATATCCATTATCAAACAAGTCTGTGATGGATTGTTAGAGGCTCACAGAACAGGCGTAACCCATAGAGACCTGAAACCTAGCAACATAATGATTGATAAGGAAGGCAATATCCGGATTATGGACTTTGGTATAGCTCGTTCACTTGAAGCAAAGGGGATAACGGGTGCAGGAGTAATGATTGGTACACCGGAGTATATGTCACCAGAACAAGCAGAAGCGAAGGAAGTTGACCAGCGTTCTGATGTTTATTCCCTCGGTGTGATTTTATATGAGATGATCACAGGGAAGCTTCCCTTTGAGGGAGATACGCCTCTAAGCATTGCCATGAAGCATAAAGGTGAAAGGCCTAAAGACCCCAAAAAGTTGAATCCGCAGATGCCAGAGGACTTAGAGGGCTTAATCCTCAAATGCTTGGAGAAAGAAAAGGAAAGCAGGTATCAGTCAGCTGAGGAGATGTATGATGCATTAGATAATATTGAGCAAGACATACCGTCAATACAGAGAGAGATAGCCAAAAGAAAGCCCATCACATCAAAAGAAAAAAGAGCTGTAGTTGGATTAAGGAAGCTTTTTATTCCTGCATTGGTATGCCTTACTCTTGTCGTAACAGCTCTGATATTCCTGAAGCTTATTCCACAGAAGGACACAGCTCCTACTCCCTCCAGGGAAATTTCTCTTGCGGTGTTATCATTTGAGGATTTGAGTCCAGAAAAAGACTATGAATATTTAGGTGATGGGATAGCAGAAACTCTCATCAATGCCTTGAGTGGCATTGAAAATTTACGTGTTCCTGCGAGAACCTCTGCTTTTTCCTTCAAGGGTGAAGATATAGATATAAGGGAAATAGGTCAGAACTTGAATGTGGAAACATTGCTTGAAGGTAGCGTGCAAGTTGCAGGTAATAAGCTTAGAGTCATAGCTAGACTAAGCAACACAGAGGATGGTTACCAACTATGGTCTGAGACTTATTATCGTGAGCTTGACGACATTTTTGTTATTCAAAATGACATTGCACAGAACATTGTTAGTATCTTGAAAATAAAATTGTTGGGTGAGAAGAGTCAAGTACTTGTAAAACCTCATACAGAAAACTCAGAAGCATATCAGCTATATTTAAAAGGTCGATACTTTTTAAACAGACGGACAGGAGAAGGAGTGTTCCTGAACAGAGCCCTTGATTGCTTTGAGGAGGCGCTTGAAATGGACCCCACTTTTGCTCTCGGATACACAGGGCTTGCGGACTCCCATGGTCTCCTTGCGGATTACCAACTTTTACCTCCAAAAGAGGAATTTCCCAAGGCAAAAAAGGCAGCCCTAAAGGCGCTGGAGATTGATGACAATATCGCTGAGGCGCATGCCTCGCTTGGATGGATTAGTATAACCTATGATTGGAACTGTGATCTCGCTGAGAAAGAATTGAAGCGTGCCATTGAGCTAAATCCTGGCTTCGTGGCGGCTCACTATAGGTATGCCAGGTATTTTTTGTGGGTGGCTCGGTATGATGAGGCCATCAAAGAGTTTAAGATAGCCCTTGAACTGGATCCTTTCTCTCCTATTATCAACCGAGAATTCGGAGTGGCGTTACTCTTCGCCGGTCATTACGACCAGGCCATAGAAGCATTACAGAGGACAAATGAGCTAGAGCCGAACTTTTATTGGGTGAACCAATACCTCGGTTGGGCATATTTACAAAAGTCAATGTATGAAGAAGCTCTGGCAGAGTTTGGGAAGCATACTCTTTGGTTACAGATCGCCTCTGCAAGGATGGGAGAGAAACAGAAAGTGAGAAAATGGATTGATGAAGAAAAGGATTTTCCCTACTTAAATTCGCCCATTTTCAGTGCCCTACTCTATGGTGAAATTGGAGAGGCGGATCAAGTTTTTTACTTGTTGGAAAAAGCCTATGAAGATCATAATTCATGGTTATTCTTCCTCCAAGCACGCCCATATCTGAGTAAATACAAATCGGACCCGAGGTATACTGGACTATTGGTGAAAATGGGATTAAAAAAATAATCAACAAACAAAACATAAAGGTAATAAAGCCCGATCTATAGAGCATTACGAAAAATTCCTCTAGCTCTGGAAAGACGCTGACCCAGGTATAGCAGAGGTTGAAGATACGATCCTAAGCGTTGTTTACCAGCCATCCTAATCCCAATTGAGAATTCCCGAAAAAAAGTAGTCAAAATATGGTCAAAGAGGCGAAATAAAATATGCGTAAGTAATTGATAATAAACAAATTGGCATAAATAGAGCGTCTGACTACGAATCAGAAGGCCCCATGGGTTCGAATCCTGCCGGGCGAACCAGGGGTATCCCAGAAAAATCAGCCTTTTCTTTGTTTTTGTCTTTTATACTACAGACCCGTATTTTCAGCTATTTTAAGCAAAATCTGGCACATATGCGGCTCATGGGGATTCAAGGTTGCTGCTCTTGTTGGATTTGATTTATCTCCGTTAAATAAATTTCTTTACAGTAGTCAATAGATCTGAGGGATCAACCGGTTTCTCAAGATAAGCCTCGGGAGTAATATCCAGATCGACTCCAAAAACTTCCTTTTTTCTTTCCATGAAAGGCTTCTCTTTTATGTAATGTTTCATATCTACACCAGTCACATGTCTTGATCCCGATACAATGACTATCGGAACTCCCTTGAATTGTTCGCTATTCTTTATCTCGTTGAGGAACTTGATTCCGCTTTTTTTTGGCATCAAAAGGTCTAGTAGGATCAAATGCGGAGGATTCTCTTGAACCTTATTCAATCCCTCTTCGCCATCGGAGGCTGTTAGGGTTTCATAACCTTCTTCATCTAAGATCGCCTTCAGATAGGCTCTTGAATCTGGCTCATCGTCTATTATTAATATTCTCTTTGTTTTAGACATACGACCTCCTTTAGAGCTCCCATTATACAGGAGAAAATTATCCCAATCAAGTTAACCTGATTGGGGGCCTTTTAAGGGGAGTGTCACTGTAAATGTCGTACCGGCTCCGACCTTAGAATCCACTTGTATGTGACCTTTGTGCTCGTCGATCACTTTGTATGTAACAGAAAGCCCAAGACCGGTTCCTTCAGTACCCTTTGTGCTGAAAAACGCTTTCCCCATTTTTGCCAGATTTTCTTCACTGATACCTTGACCGTTATCCCTAACAACGATCTGGAATCGTTCCTTATCAGGAAGAAGATGCGTCCTAACCTCTACCTTTCCACCTTCCGGAGGACAGGCATCTATTGCATTTGTAATCAGATTCAAGACTCCTCTGTATATGGCTTTTCCATCGAGCATTACCTTTCCCAGTTGATCATAGGGTATGAATTGAAGGTTCACTCCTTTTGACTTGGCCTTCTCGAGGAGGAGTTCAACCACCTCTTTCGGAATGCTATTTCCGTTGATTTCTGCGTAGATAGGCTCTCGAGGTTTGGAATAGGCAAGCATATCGAGCATAAGATCCTTGAGCCTTGAGCTGTTTCGCTTAAGAATGTCCCATCCCTCACGAATGGAATCATTGACTCCTTTGTCTAGACCTCTTTGCAGTATAAAAGATCCGCCCTCCATACCATTCAAAATGTTCTTGATACAGTGACCAAGACTTGCGATAGCTTGCCCAACCGCAGCAAGCCTCTCAGATTTGATTTTATCCTCGTAAAGCCTGACGTTTTCCACGGCAACACCCATTTCTGCGCCAACTGCCGTTAAAAGCTTTAGGTCGCTCACCGAGAATTTGTGCGAGGATAGCCCGGAGTGCACATAAATCGCGCCTAGTATCTCGGTTCGCCCCTTCAGCGGAACACAAATAGCTCCCCTGATATTTTGGTTTTTAACACTCTCTGCGAAGCCAAATCGCTCATCCCTCCCTGCATCGAGCGTCAGGACGGCTCTGCCCTGCTTGATAGCATGATCGAGTATGGTGGTGCTTAGATGTGGTCCGTCTTGTGGTTGTTTGTTTTCGCCCTCCCTGAACTTTTGAGCTTTCACAACCATCGCTCCGGTCTCAGGATCGACAAGGAGTACAAATCCTCTTGTAGCCGGGATGATTTGGAAGGTGAGATCCAGAATGCCACGAACAATATCTTCTGTTTTGAAGGCATCCTCCAGAATTTTGCCTGCCTTCTGGAAGAAAGCGAGAACTGAACCTGTAGAAGATCCCAATCCACCTGCTCTCTCCCTCTTTGCCTCGGCTTCAAGTTCTTCAGGGGAGATCAGTTGAGTTGACAGGTCCCACTCCTCATGTGCAATGTCATCTTTCTGCTCTCCTACCTTGACTGTGAGTTCAAAGGTTTTGCCGAGCCGAACCAAATCGTTGGAAGATAGAGGCGATGATGTGATTTTTCGATTGTTGACATATGTTCCATTACGAGAGTCAAGGTCCTTGATAAAAAGCTTATCCTTTTTCAGGAAAATCTCTGAATGCAGCCTGGAAACAGATTTGTCGCTCATGGCAATATTGATTTCTGCTTCCCTTCCCAAGGTTACAGGAAGTTTCTGAACTTTGATGGTAACGGAATTCCCGTCCTTTCCTTGATGTACTAAACTGATTTTCATATCTGCCTCAGTTTTGGCCATAATTTGATGATGTTGGTTTTCAGGATGATGAACAGATTTGATACCATTCTGCCGCCTATCCACTCAAGTTGAAGGTATTATACTCGAAAAGAAAGCTCAATCAAACCGAAATATCGACAAAACACAACATATGATCCAAATTGGGAATTTCCTTATGCTCGCCTGTCAATCTATGCGGTCGACGATTAACAATCTGTCTGATTCCTTGATTTTTATTGATTTAAGGCAAAATTGCACTAGTTTTTGCGTGGCAGGGGATTGTAAACAAAAAAAATAGTTCTTGTGATTTTAATATTACCCGTATTTACCCGATGTGAACCTAACCAGCAAATTATTAAGATTCAAAAATACGTCATAAAATTTTTAGAAATACTCATTTGTTTATTTCTGGATAAAGCGGCTCATTTTGTATTATGATGAACGATCGGATAAAAAACGGAAAGAAATATCGAAAGGAGTGAGCCATGAAGATCGAATATTTCAAGATGGAACGGATGCAATCAACCTGGGAATTCCATGTGGATTACAACCTTTCTGAAAGCGGAGTCCATCCCCTTTCTTTCCAGGAACTCCTTCCTCCCGAGCAACTGGATGAAATCCTTCGGACAAGGTTGGGGTATCTACAAACCAATGGAACCAAAGAGCTCAGAGAAAGGATCTGTGCCATGTATCCGGGCACCAGCATTGAGAACATCATGGTGACGACCGGATCGGCCGAAGCCAATTATCTCCTGGCCTGGAGCCAGATCGAACCAGGGGATGAAGCCCTGTTCATGATCCCCAACTACATGCAACTTTGGGGGCTGATGCGCGCTTTCGGAGCCCAGGTTAGAACGTACGGGCTCAAAGAAGAGCTGAATTGGGATCCTGACCTGGATGAGCTCGAAAAACTGGTCACTCCGAAAACAAAAATCATCTGTGTCACCAACCCCAACAATCCCACGGGCAGCCGTCTCAGCCAAAAGGCTTGGGAAAAGATCGTGGAGCTGGCTGAAAAAGCCGATGCCTGGATATTTGCCGATGAAGTCTATCAGGGGGCTGAACTGGATGGAGAAATCACGCCCAGCTTTTGGGGAACTTATAAAAAGGTCGTGGTCTCCAACGGCCTTTCCAAAGCCTACGGCCTTCCCGGTCTGAGGACAGGATGGATGGTCGCTCCAGAGGATTTCATCCAGAGGGTATGGCCTTACCATGATTACACCACCATCTCCATCTCCTCTGTAAGTGATCTCCTGGCCAGAATCGCGCTGACTCCGGAAAACAGAAAAAAAATCCTGGGGAGAACGCGTTCCATCCTGAACGGCAATATCGGGATCCTGATGTCCTGGTTCGAGAGACATGACGGACTGTTTCGATGCCTCCCCTCCCAGGCAGGAGCCATCGTTTTCGCCCGCTGCAACCTGGACATCAATTCAACAGAGCTGGTCGATCACATCCGCGAGACAAAGAGCGTGCTCATCGTGCCCGGCGACCATTTCGGCATGGACCACTATCTGCGCTTCGGCTACGGCGAGGAAAAAGAACGGCTGATCAAAGCCCTGGATCTCATCGGCGAAGCTCTTGCGGACATCAAAACCTGATTTAAAAATCGATTTTGTTGAACCGGACAATTTCCTCCAGGCTTTTCCGCTTTTTCGGCTTCTGCGGCCTTTTGTCGAAATACCCCAGCGAGATAAGCGAAACGATCTTGTATTTCTTCGGGATATTCAAAATCTTCCGCGCTTTTTTGATACTGAACCAGCCTATCCAGCAGGTCCCCAACCCGAGCTCTTCCGCCTGCAAGACGATATGTTCCCCGGCGATCCCCACGTCGATCAGGTAATAGGTGACATCCTGGACTTGTTTCCCGATTCCATGGGCAAGAAGATGGGTCTGAACCAGGATGAGAACCAGAACAGGCGCTTTGGACGCAAATTTAGAAAAGGCATAGATACCGGAAAAAACTTCCTTCGAAAATCTGGCTTTGAGCTCAGGGTCATCAATGACCACAAAACGCCAGGGCTGAACATTGTCGGCCGATGGGGCCAGCCGGGCAGCCTCCAAGCAGGCCAGTATCTTTTCTCTCTCTACCGGTTTGTCAAGATAGCGACGGATGCTCCTCCGCTGGGCGATGATTTCTTTTACCGTCACGTTCTTAGCTCAACTTTTTTGTTCCTTATTCCTATCCAAAGCTGATAATATCTAAATCTTACAATCAATGTCCTTTAAAGGACTTTCCCGGCTTTGGTATCTTATTTTCTTACTTTATTTGAATGCGATCAATTCGGCCTTTTCCAGAACTTTAAAAAAAGCATAGACCATCTGAGGGTCTGCTGGACCATACTCGGCCGAGACAGCCTGGGCAATCTCCAACACGGTGCGCTTTCCATCCACAAAGTTCAATGCTTCATAGTCCATGTAGCCTCTCAACTCTACTCCATCGAAGGCTCCCTCTCCCAGCTTATCGATAACATACTCCCTTTCCAAAGGACAGATGAAATTTTCATTCCTGATGGGGACGATCCGGCTCAATTTTCGCTCTTCGCTCGTCAAGGTGACCCCCAGAGGCGTGATGGCAAGTTTCTGACAGAACTGTATATAATAACCATAGATATCTTCTTGGAATGAATCCCGCATATTTTCCAGGTTGGCAATGGAATTTCTGATTTCTTTCTCCGCTGCCGGGTCGTTCACGAAAACCAGGGTAGAGAGGATAGAATCCTTCTCCCTCTGGAAAGAGTGCCGGATCACATTCAAAACCTGAGCATAGGCCTGCTGAACATCTTCGGAATATTGCTTTTCCCTCATGAAATACAGGCTGTCGTAATAATCGGCGGCCAGCCGGGAGAGGCCATTTCGGACGATCAGATGGGCCATATCTCTGGCTTCTTCCTCAGACGCATTGGCCATATAATAAGAGGCACCCAAGGCGATAGTGCAGATGCGGCGAAGCTCCGAGGCATCGACCTTGTCAGGTGTATCCAGACTCGTATGATGGAAGGTATCCCCGTGACCGAACATCACCGATGGCACCTTCAGGGCTCCGTCGTTGAAGAGGTAGTGGTCGCTTCCACCCCCGAAGGGCTCTACCCTGTAGGAAAAAGGATGACGGCTGCCGTTCATGCTTCGCAGGTTCAAGCTGTCGACCATCCGGGCGAAATTCACCACCACATCGTTCAAATAGGAAGGCACGGAATCCGGTGTGCAAGTGATGTTGAATGTTCCCCCTGTCAGATGGAGGTTCTCGCCGATCATGTCGCAGTTGATGACCGAAAGGGTATTCCGCGTCCTTTCCAGGTGGGCCTTGATGTAGGGAATGGTGCCGGCGAATTCCGGGACCCAGAGAAAACGGATGGTCCGCCTGGGCGCCTTTACCTTCCCCTCGTCGACCATCTCCTTCAGTGCCCTGGCCATCTCCAGCATGCCCCCGCTCCCGCTGGCGTTGTCGTTGGCGCTGGGAGTCGGGTGGCAGAGATGCCCGATGATCATGACTTCCTTTTCAGGCTCGACAGTCCCCGGGAGAGCTGCAGTCAGGATCTCCACCTTGCCGTCATAATATTCGGCGTCCACTTGAGCCCTGAGGACGACTTTTTTCCCTTCATCCAGTGCCTTCTTGAGCATCCAGCCTTGGAGTTTGCTGACATTGAATCCGAAACCCACATTGTCTTTTTCTTCCCAGGTCGGCCAGATGGCGGTATAGCGGATCATGTTGGGGTAGCCGGGCCTGACATCTGGAGGGTACCAGGTGACAACTCCGACAGCTCCCCGCTTCATGACCGCCTCCCTCATCACTGTTCCCGTGTACTCTGTAGCCAGGACGATCTTTCCCTGTACGTCCTTCCCTTCGTAGGAACTTTCGCCGACCCCGGTTCCGACATCCACCAGCTCGGCCTCCACATTGGCTGCGTTGCTGTGCTTCACCAGGGTCAAAGGAATCTCTTCAAAGGAACACAGCTTCTCTCTCTGTGGAGATACCATCCAGAGCTCTGCCTTTTTGGCCCTCCACCCGATCGGTGTGCGGTAGGTGTAGTAATATCGGGAGCCGTTAGAGGGCCAGCCTTCGATCGCCACATCCTGGTACCCGATCTTTGCCAGTTCCTGCATGATCATCTCCGCGGCATCGTGCCAGCCTTCACAGGCCTGGATGCGGTCGAAGTGGGAGATCAAAACCGTGTAGTTGAAAGCCCTCTCTCCCGAGACCTCTTCGGTAAGAGCCTGAATGAGATCTTTCGAAGCCAGCGGTTCTTCGGCCTGAAGTGCAGCTGAAAATACTATAGCGATTGAGCAGAAGACAAAAATTTTTCGTATCGATTTCATTCGCTCCCTCCTTTGATAGGTATCACCGTAAGCAAAACAGAAAGAATGTTTATTTCAGTTCGTAACAGATAATCTTGGGATTTAACTGAATTTGGTCCTCCCCCTCGTTTTCCCAAAGTTCTGTATATAACCGGTTTCCGCAGAATCCCACTATTCTCTGGGTAAATGGTAGTTCTCCAACGATAAAATGTCCATTGGTGTCGTAAATCTCCAGATGCTTGTTCACGTGGGTTATTATCAGTCCCTTCTCAAGGTAATATGGACCATAAACAATGATAGGAGTTTTTCCCTCCCCAGTTATGACTTTGAAAAGCCTGGTTTTCCGAGAAAAAGAAGCAACCAATTCTCCGCTCGGAGAGAATTTACGGATATTATAGTACAAAGGATTCATCTCGTATATGAAATCATCCTTCCCGATCGTCATCCCATCTTGGCTAGCCCAGAATTTGACTTTCAAAGCCTCTTTCGGGAAAGGAGCGAAGGAGGCAATCTTATTCCCTTGATCATCATATCGAAAGATCGTATCCGAAGTGTCAGGCTTGAGTGGATTCGCCTGGCTCCAGTACATATAGATTTCATTCTTGCTGTTGAGATGAAGGTAGTAAAGAATTCTTGGCTTTGGGACAATTTGTCTTTTATAGCTCAGGTCTCTGGAATAAATGCTGATACGGTTGTTGCCAAAATCGGAAATCCAAATATCCCCATCTTGACCGATTTCCACGCTGACAGGATTGGCATATTCTCCAGGCCCCTGTCCTTTTTTACCTAATTCTTTGATGAATATGCCATCCGACCCAAAGACATAAACGCCTCTTGACTGCCATCCATCGGCGATAATGAAGTTGCCGTCAGAATCGACCGCCATATCTGTAATATAGGC
The DNA here is from genome assembly GCA_964400735.1 of uncultured Eubacteriales bacterium. GTDB lineage: Bacteria > Acidobacteriota > Aminicenantia > Aminicenantales > Aminicenantaceae > CAYNVQ01. The sequence goes on from CAYNVQ010000001.1 coordinate 714,574, forward strand.
AATGGGACATTCGGCAGTTGTCTGGAGTTCCGTTTCCAAAATGACCTTAAACGCATCCTCAAAAGATTTTGCGGATGATAATTTTTTAATATCTATGATCGAAAGCGACGATGCTGTATTTTGGCCGGAAAGCAATGAAACTAAAGTCACAATAATGAAGGAATTTTTTGCCCATTCCATGAAGCAATAAAGATATCACTATCAAATTTACGAGTCAACGTTACCTTTTTCTTGCTAAAAAAAGACATCTTTAATAATATGGGAAAAATTATAGATCAAGGAGGCAGAATTGCCTAAAAAAATTTGGGCCTTAGCTTCTGTCTTGATTCTCTCTTCCGCTTCCCTTCTCTTTCCTGCCGATGAACCTTTTTGCCAGCAGGTCGCCAGCTATACCATGGATGTAGTGCTTGATACAGAGACAAATACAGTAGCAGGCGACGAAGTCCTGACCTGGAGCAACACCACCGAATACCCCACAGACGAGCTGTGGTTTCATCTCTACTGGAACGCCTTCCAGAGCAACATGAGCACCTATCTCATAGAGGGGAGCCGGAGAGGAAGGGGCGCCTTCGATTTCAAAATGGAGGATTGGGGGTACTGTCGTATCGATTCCATCACACTCATCGATGAAGAACGGTTCGAAGAGCACGATCTCTTCCCCACCATGTCCTTCAAGCAGCCGGACGACGAAAATCCCTCTGACCGGACCGTTTTCTCCGTGAAACTTCCCCAGCCGGTCGAGCCGGGACAAACCATCACCCTTCAGATCGAATTTCTGTCCAAGGTCCCCCGGCCTATATCCCGTACCGGAGTTTACAAAGATAACTACTTCATCGCCCAGTGGTTTCCCAAAATCGGGGTGTTCGAGGACGGCCGATGGAACTGTCATCAATTCCATTCGTCCAGTGAATTCTACGCCGATTACGGTACCTATGATGTCCACATCACCCTCCCCTCCTCCTTCATTGTCGGCGCCACAGGCGAACACCGGGAAAAAACCGTTAATCCTAACGGGACCGCCACCCACCATTTCTACCAGCACAGCGTACACGACTTTGCCTGGACAGCCTCACCCCATCTTCTTGAATACACGGAAGATTTTGAGTTTACACCCGGCAAATCGACCCAGATCACTCTCCTGCTCCAGCCTTATCATAAGCACCTTAAAGACAGGTACATGAACGCGGTCAAAAACGCCATCAAATACTGTAGCCTTTTTTACGGCGACTATCCTTACACCACGGCCACCTGTGTGGATCCTGGGTACAACAGCCGCTCGGGAGGTATGGAGTACCCCACATTTTTCACCGGAGGGACCTATTTCATCGTTCGTAAGAACACGGACAGCCCGGAAGGCGTCACCATTCACGAGTTCGGCCACGGCTACTTTTACGGACTCGTGGGAAGCAACGAATTCGAGAATCCCTGGATGGACGAGGGATTCACTTCATTTTTGGATACCGAAGTCTATTATGCTGCCTATGACAATCCCCTCTTCACGAAAAGCTACTTCGGCATCCCCTTCACTTTCAAAGGGGTGGAAATCCCGAGGGAGTCCGACGGCATATCCGGCCACCGCCAGACCTGGAACATGGACTATATGCAACGGTTTGCTTGGCAATTCATGGAGGGCGGAAGCTACGGGGCCAACTCCTATTCCAAGGCCGAGCTCATGCTGAGAACTTTGAAGAGATACATGGGGAAAGAGCTTTTCGCCGACATGATCAAAGCCTATTCCCAGCGCTGGTGGTTCAGACATCCCAAGCCGCATGACTTCTATGCTGTGGTCGCCGAATTCGCCGGGCAGGATATGAGCTGGTTTCTCGACCAATTCATCTACGGCTCGGGAAAATGCGATTACGCCATCGCGCGCGTTTCCAGCCAGCCCCCCAGACGGCCCGAAGGATGGATCGACGGTAAATACACAGAGGAGAATCCGCTTCCAGAAAAGACAAAAAGCTACGAATCGGAAGTATTGGTGCGGCGTTTGGGCGAGGTCAAGGTTCCGGTGGATATCCTGGTCGTCTTCGAGGATGGAACGGAAATCCAGGAAAAGTGGGACGGCCAGTATAGGTGGAAAAAATTCCAGTACACCGGCCCCTCCCGGATCACAAGGGCTGTCGTGGACCCGGAGTTCAAGCTGGTTATCGATGTCGACCGGACCAACAACAGCATGGTCATGCAGCCCAAAAAAATTGGCGCACTCAAATGGACATCCCAGTGGCTGGTTTGGTTGCAACATGCCCTGGAGTTTTTCACTATTTTCGGGAGCTGAGGGAACAAGAGGAGGAATGGTATGAAAGTCTTCATCAATTTTTTCCACGGATTCAAGAATACGGGAAAAGCCGGCCGGATGGTCGTGCTTCTGCTCGTTGTCAATTTCGTCTTCTCCCTCGTTCTCGCTGTCCCCATGTATCATTCGCTCCAGAACTCGTTCGGGCAGAGCCTAGTGGGCGAACGTATGGCCGATGGATTCGACTACCTGTGGTGGGAGGAATTCAGAGACCAGGCTGAAGGGCTGGAGCAGACCTTCACTCCTTCGATCATCGGAAAGGGTGCCATCCTCAATAACCTGGAAGGCCTGATACAGCTGAGGGTATTCGACCTTCCCCCGGTCGTCCTCATCTTCGGCTTTATCTACATCATTCTCCACACCTTCCTGGCTGGAGGCATTCTCTACATTTTCCAGAAACAGGACCGTCGATTCTCCCTTAAAAATTTCTTCAAAGGCAGCGGTTCCTATTTTTTCCGCTTTTTCCTGCTCATGTTGCTCTCCTGGCTGTTCTTCCTCCTCATCGGCCAGGTGGTGAAAGGCGGTCTGGACTCCATACTGAACAATGTCCGGGAAACGGCTTTCTCGGAGATAACTCCCTTCTATCTGGGACTGGCCTTTGCCGCCGTGGTCCTGTTCCTGTTCCTGTTTATCCAGATGGTCTTCGACTACGGCCGCATCAAGATCGTCCTGGAGGAGCGCCGGGATGTCCTGACCGCTGCGGCAGGCGCTTTCGGGTTTGTGTTCCGGCACCTGAGTTCGACGCTGGGCCTTTTCTTTCTTCTCTTCCTCGTGCAGGTTCTTTTTACCCTGTTCTATATCCTCATTCAAGGACTCATTCCCCAGTCGTCCTTCCCGGGAATTATGGCGGCGTTTCTTTTCCAGCAAATATTCATTTTCGGTCTGATCTGGATCCGCTGCTGGCTCTACTCTTCCCAGATGGAGCTGTACAGATATCTAAAATAAAGTTATTTTTTCCCTTGCTTGACAAACCCTTTTTTTGATATAGTCAACTCCGATATTTTTTAAATATGTGATTAGGAGGCACACGACATGAAAAGAATCACATCCATCGGTTTAGTTGTTTTTCTGGCCCTTTTCTCATTCACGGCCTGCAAAAAGGAAGCCGAAGCTCCGAAAGCAGGTACGGCCAAAGCAACGGACATGCTGAGCCTTCTCCCTGTGGATGTCCAGGGAGTTTTCTTCGTGGATGTCCATAAAGCCATGTCCACCGAGTTCGCCACCAAGATGATCCAGGAAAACGAAGACTACCAGAAATACCAGCAATTCGTGCAAAAATCCGGTATCGATCCTCAGAAAGACATTTACTATCTCGCCGCCGGTTTGGCCGGTCCGATCGGAGGCCAGGAACCGGAAATGGCGGCTGTCGTCAACATGAAATACGATAAAGACGTTGTGATGGGATTGATCCAGGAGAAAGTCCAGGAGGAAGGACAAGAGCTCCAAACCGAAGAATATCAGGGATACACCATCTATAAAGCCTGGGAAGAGGGAGAGCAGGGAGCATTCGCCTTCATCGACGAATCCAACATCGTCATCGGAACCGAAATGCCCGTGAAATCGGTCCTGGATGTGATGAACAAAACCAAAGACAATGTGCTCAAAAATGAGAAGCTTGCCGCGCTGATGGAAAAGACCAACAAAGATGCCATGTTCTGGGGAGCCATGCTCATTCCGGCCGAGGCAATGGAAGAGGCCGCTTCATCTAATCCGATGATGGGAGCCTTGAAGTCCATCAATGCCGTGGCCATGTACTTCGATTACAAGAACCAGAACATCGTCGCCGAGATCATGGCCATGAGCCCGGATGCCGACAGCAACAAGCAGGTGGCCGATGCCCTGACAGGAATTAAATCTTTCGGCGCCATGGCTGCCGGCGAAAAACCTGAAATCGGCGAGCTTCTGAACAAGATCGAGATCACCTCAGGCACCGACCGCGTAACGATACATGCCGAAATTCCCGAAGAATTGATCCAAAAGCTCCAGGCTGATATTCCGAAAAAAGGAGAGGAAAAAGAAGAAAAATAGCCATAGCGCTGGCATTCAAAGAGAATATCTTTACAGATAGCGCCTTCTGTTCACCGTTTTGTTCCCCTCTTACAGTTGGTGAATGTCGTCCAGAGATTATATTTTAACTAAACTATAAGTGGCAAAGGCCATCTTCCGATCTTCCGCCTTCGACAAAACCTTCGTTTGACGACGGCTGTAAATCTGCCCAACCACACTCTGCTCTCGACATCCTTTGGCCTTGCCATTAGAATATTTTTATGGGAACATTTCCGCATCCATTTTCGTAGTTAAGCTAGTAGGACGTTTCATGACCTATGGGAGGAGAGAAACATAATGAAAAAAACAATACTCGTATCAATTTTTTCATTTTTACTTCTTTTCGCCGGTTCCGGCATGGCTACAGCCAAAGAAATCAACAAGGACTTCCACCAGAGCTTTGACGTCAAGGAGGGGGATACACTCAATCTCCGTTTCGGAGATGGCGATGTGAAAATTCTTCCCTGGGACAAAAACATCATCGATGTGAGCGTGCGCTACAGGGCCGATATCGATACCGTCGGAATCAGACTTGGGAGAAAACAGGAATTCGACGTTGAATTCAGGCAAACATCTAATACTGTTTATGTTACCGGCAGGGAACCAACCTATGCAACTATAGGATTCCATAACGAAAGAATATATGAATATATCTACGAAATTCACTCACCGGCGTATATCGTTTTGGATCTGGACGGAGATGATGGGGATGTGGAAATCGAGAATTGGGCGGCCGAGATCGAGTGCCGTATCGACGACGGAGACATCCGTTTGAGAGACATCGCCTGTCAAAAAACCACCATTTGGGGTGAGGATGGCGATATGGAGATCGACAACCTCAGCAGTGACCTGACCATCGAGCTGGACGACGGGGATGTCACTCTCACGGCGTGCGATATGGATCGCTGCCGCGTGGAAGGCGAAGATGGGAAGATCAAGATCGTTCAGTCGAAAGGCTCCTTCGACATTTCTGTGGATGACGGGGATGTGGTCATGGAACAGATTGAAGCGCAGGGATTGAGCATTATGGCAGAAGACGGAGACATCGAGGTCGATCTTCTGTCCGGCGAAACACTGGATGCCGATATCAGAACGGATGATGGGGATATAAACATCGATTTCGAAAGAGGATTCTCCGTTTCTTTTCATGCTTCGGCCGATGATTCGGATTCTATTCGTTTAGACCTCTCTGATTTAGAAGATTACAGAGAAGACGAGGAAACCAAATCAGGAAGCATAAACGGTGGAAACGGACGGTTGAGAATCCGCACCGCCGACGGAAACGTAAAGATTACAGAAAGATAGAATATTTTTGTCGCTGCCTGTAACCGCACAAGCGGCAAATGTTTTTCTGGTTCATGTCGGTCATTATTTTCGCAAAGCCTGAAAGATATCTCGTGCCCCAAAGATTGGCGGAGATCTGTGACTCCCTGTCCTTATCTCATATTTGAATAGCGTGCGATTTATACGTTTTTTCTATCGGGATAACCATTTTGACTGTCCCCTGTTAAATTTCTGGCTGACACGAAAAATCAGGTCGACTCTGTCCTCTACAAATGAGAGTGGATAGAAGCAATTCCAAATTGAGGTTTCTTTTAATCTTCTAAGATGTACTCCTTGTAGGAGAAGAGGAAGCAGGCGAGAACGAGAAAGACAGCGGCGATCAGGAAAAGCATGAAGATGGCCGTACCGGTGGAGCTGGGTTCTAGGCGGAAGAGCAGGAAGGAGAAACGCCTGGTGGAGGGGCCGGGAAGCAGCGACTTCAGATAGTGAACGATGGTAAATTTCTGGGTCGATCCCGGAAAATACTGGATCACATTTTCCCACCCGAAGCTGAAGACCAGCCCGAACATGATCGAGCGCTTCAAAACCGTGCTCACAAATGTAAAAAACGCCGTATAACACATCAGACCCATCGACAAAATCGCCACATCCCTGAGCAGGATGGGATAGAGCGACAAATCCGCCAGATTATTCAGGTTCAAGACGATAAAAGAGAAAAAAACCCCCATGGTAGTCATGACTATGGTCAGCACCGTATAGGCCAGATATTTGCCGACGATGATGGCCGACTTCGAAATGGGGCGGGTAGTCAGGTAGGTCAGCGTCTTCCCTTCCAACTCTTCTGAGGTCACCGATGTCCCATAAAAGAGCGCCAGTATCAGAATCATAAACTGGAGGTAAAAGGCCATGATCATGTTGTTGAAGATGTAAAGGCCCTCGATATCGCGGGCTATCTGGAATATCTGAGAGAACTTCACAACGAAGGCCATAAAAACCGGCAAAAAACTCAGGATGAAGAAGATCTTGGTTTTGCGGACCTTCCTGGAGTGGACGAGGAAAAAAGAAAAAACATCTCTGACCGATCGCATGAAAAAGGAAAACGTTCCACTCATCGTCTGTTCCATCTCATTTACCTATCAAGTAATCGAATACTGCCTGAAGATTGTCATCCGGCGAAGTGATCTCCTCCACATCAATCTTATTCTCCACGAAGAGCTCGGGCAGAAGGCCGAAGAATTTATCCCGGTTGTTTGTCTCCACCAGGAGAGCCTTTGTCTTGGGGTCGAAATGGACCTTCAGGACGAAATCGTTGCGGATGAACTTTTCGGCCAGCCGCCGCGGATCACTGCATTTGATAGAGATGATATGGGGATGGGTATCGATCAGGTCCCGGATGTAGTGGATGTCGCCTTGGGCAAAAATCTTCCCCTGGTGGATGAGGATGATGTTCTGGGTCATAGCCTCGATCTCGGGCAGGACATGGCTGGAGACGACGATGGTCCGTCCCTCCCCTTCGTATTCCTTGACGAGGCGGATAATCTTGCGCCGTCCCAGGGGGTCCAGGCCGTTTAGAGGCTCGTCCAGGATGATGATCTCGGGATCGTGGGCGATGGCCTGGGCAACTTTCAGCCTCTGGCGCATGCCGCGGCTGTAGGAGCGGAGGGCCCGGTCCTTATCCTGGGTCAGTTCGACAATATCCAGCGCTTTCTCTGCCCTGGTGTTGATCTCGTCTGGCAGGAGATGGTACAGCTTGAGCAAGCTGGTGACGAACTGCCAGCCGGTCATCTCCTCGTAGAAGGAATCCTGTTCGGGACAGAATCCGATCTGCGAAAACAAAGGATAATTGTTCCAGACCTGGTGGCCTTTGATGGTCACGGTCCCGATGTTGGATTTGATCTGTCCGGTTATCAGTTTGAGAAAGGTCGATTTTCCGGCCCCGTTGGGTCCCAGAATCCCGGTGATTCCCGGCTCGATCTCCAGCGTGACGTCGCTCAACCCCAGGACGTTGCCGTACCACTTGGAGAGGTTTTTCGTCTGGATCACGGCGGTCATTTGATGATCTCCACTCCCTTTACCTTACGGTTCAGCATGTAGGCTGCCAGTACACACAGGATGCTGATGACCAACAAAGAATAGAGCCATGGGATGTTTTCGGGCGGCCTTTGGTTGAACAGGACCGCGCCGACCTGCTGGATGTTTCTCTTGATCGAGATCAGGGAGAAATAGGGGCTGCGGAAAATGCCGTAAAAAATCCCGTAGAGAATATCGGAGAATATGTAGAAGCCGAAAATGAAGAGGGCCACATATCTCCGATTTTTGCCGATGGAGGAGAGAAAAAGCGTATATAAGGAGAAAAATATCGTGATAAAGGCCGAATAGACGACGACCGAGAGGATGAGCCATGGGTAGGATAAGAAGAATTGAAAATTGCCCGCGAATATGAGCTTGAAGATGATGAACACGATCCCCGGGACAAGGGTTACGATGAAGAGGAAGAAAAAGACGACGGCTGCTTTTCCCAGGAGATAGTCCTTTTTCTTGAGGGGCCGAGCAAAATAAAGCTGGAGGGCGTTGTGTCGGAGGTCGTCCGAGATGAGGCCGGCTCCGCAGAAGACCAGGATCATGACGATCATGAACAGAAGCCCGTCATTGGTGAAATAGGCCCTGAAATAGGTGGGATTCACGTTCAAGAAATTCGTTTCGTCCCCCCTGACCATGAAGCGGAAATCTTCCAGCCGTTCGGAGATATAGATCCCCACCAGCCATACGATGGCCGGAATCAGGGTGAGGGCGAAGAAGAATTTAAAGAATTTCCTTTTAAAATTGAGCTTGATGCCTGTCCGGGTGATCGGCCACCAGCTGAAGCGTCCATCCTGAAGCTCGCCGTCCCAGTGGGTGTATCCTTTCTCTTTGATGGTCATCAATCCACTCCTACCACCTCGGCGAAGAGGTCTTCGAGGGAAGTCTGGCTTTTGAGAAAGTGCCGGACCTGGATATTCTCCTGGGCGGCGATTTTGAAGATCTCCTGGGGATCAGTGCCTGGCGGAAGATAGACTTTAAAAAGTTTATCCGCCGTCTCTTCCACCTGACTTTTGATGCCTTTCAGCCTGTCCATGAAAGCATGCTCCTCTCCTTTGATCCTCATCTCGTACAGGCTGTATTTGACCTGTTTGAGCTCGCTGATCTGCCCCTGGGCGGCTAGTTTCCCCTTGTTCAGGATCACCACGTAAGAGCAGGTCTGCTCGATATCCGGCAGGATGTGGGAGGAGATGAGGACTTGAATGTCCTTTTTGGAAGAGATATCCATGATGAGCTCCAGGATTTCCTTTCTGCCCTGGGGGTCGAGCCCTGAGGTAGGCTCGTCGAGGAAGATGAGCTTCGGGTCGTGGACGATGGCCTGGGCCAGTTTGAGGCGCTGCCGCATACCAGCGGAATAGGTCTCGAGCATGCGGTAGCGGCTCTCCTCGAGGCCGACATAAAAGAGGACCTCGTGGGCCCGCTTCATAGCCTCCTGGCGGGGCATACCGGAAAGCTCGCCCATGTAGGAAGTGAAGGAGACGGCGTCCATGCCGGGGATAAAGCAGTCGTCCTCGGGCATATATCCGACATAGCGGCGGATCACGTGCTGTTGGGTCTTGATGTCGTAGCCGAGGACTCGGCCCTCCCCGCTTTCTGGTGTGAGAAAACCCAGGAGGATGCGAAGGAGGGTGCTTTTACCGGCTCCATTAGGACCAAGAAGGCCGATGGCGCCCTGGGGCAAGTCGAGATCCACGCCATCGAGCGCCTTGATCTTCCCGTAGCTGAAATGGAGGCTCTTGACTTCTACACTCATCGTTCCATCGAAATCATCTTCATACTTTTGTCTTCATGTTCCATTCGAAACAGCATGTCTTCTTCATCAGAATACGAGTCTAGACAAAAAAAGTTCCATTCTAATTCTTATTGGTGACAGGTTACTTAATTATTTATCCGATATGTTCTATAATTTAGTTACCTGTCACCAAAATAATGTCACCAAATTTTTGCTGCAGTGCCTTCGCCGTAGACCAGGGCTCTGTATGTTTTTTCGACGCGATCCCAGTTAAATTCGCGGTCAAGAGCCCAGAACCGGCCGATCACCGTGACCACCTGGCCTAGAGATAGCTCCCGGCACATCTCTTCGACCTTGGCCACATAGACGGCTCCGCTTTCCGGACGCTCTCCTCTCCGCCCGATCAGAGCATGCACGCAGACATTCTCCATCCCCTGCTTTTTGGCCATTCGCAGCAGGGCGAAAAGATGACGTATCGTCCCATGGGAGCTGTAATGGGAGACAATTCCCAGAAGGTGGAGAGTCTTGTTATTCCTTTTGGCCTCCTCCATGGCCCAGAGAAAAGCGGGATTTCTGTAAAAGCTTTCATCCTCTATGGCTTTATCGATCCTGACCCGGTCCAAAAAAATGCGGCGGCCAGCTCCGATATGGAGATGGCCGGCTTCTGAGTTGCCGACCGTTCCCGGTGGCATACCGACAGCTTCGCCCGAGGAGGTCAACAGGGTATGGGGAAATCCTTCCCAGATGCGATCGAAATGAGGAGTCCTGGACTGGAGAATAAGATTTCCATGCTCCTCCTCCCTCATGCCCCATCCATCCAGGATCAGGAGCAGGACTTTGCTCTCTTTTTGGTCCTTTCCGGAAAAATTTCGTATCAGGCTTGAGCCTGTCATTTCGTCGGGTTTTTGAAGGTCGAGCAACTGCAGGATTGTGGGCGCCACATCGGTCAATTCCCCTCCATCGCGCAATTCCCATCGAGAAGGATCATTCATAGCAAAATCGGCCAAAACAAAAGGAACAGGATTTTTGGTGTGACCGGTGTTGATGGCTCCGTCGGGGTAGAGCCATTCTTCTACGGTCCCGTGGTCGGCCGTAACGATCAGAGTTCTTCCTTTTCCCCGGCAAGCTTCGACTATCTTTCCCAGCGCGTCGTCGACAGCTTCGACAGCTTTGAGTATGGCCTCTTGGTCCTCGATATGGCCCACGACATCCACGTTGGATAGGTTGGCTATAATAACGGGAAAAGAGGGATCATCGAGCTTGTCGCAGATTTGATCGACTATCTCAGTAGCGCTCATCTCTGGCGTCATGGCATAGTTATCCACCCCTTCGGGTGAAGGGACGATGATTCTCTCCTCCCTCGGGAAAGGATCTTCTTTTTTGCCGTTGAAAAAATAACCCACATGGATGGCCTTTTCCGATTCAGTAATCTTTAAAAGCTTCATCCTCGAATCGGTAATCACTTCGGCCAGGGTATTTTTGATCTCGCTTTTTGGTTGGAAGGCTACCTTGACATTAAGGGCCGAGTTGTATTCGATCATGGTGACGAAATTTAGTCGGATGTCTTTGGCTGTAGGAAAATGATCGAAAGCCGGATCGGTGAGACTCTCGGATATCTCGACCTCTCTTTCTCCGCGAATGTCGTAAAAAATGACAGAATCCCCATCCTGAAATCGCCCAACTGGATTTCCTGAGACATTCACGACAACGATGGGCTCTAGGGCTTCGTCTTCCTGACCAGAGCGATAGGCCTGCCGGATTGCCTCCACCACGGGAGTATCCATCTTCGTCTCTCTTTTCTCTGTCATTGGCGCGCCTGAATTTAAGCCTCTACTATAGAATCCATCCCTTCCCTTGTCAATAATTTTAAAAATGGTGACAGGTTACTTAATTATCTTTCCTATAGATTTTGTAATTTAGTTACCTGTCACCATTAAAAAATATAGTTGACGAATGGAGGAGGACGGAATACATTAGATTCGAAAGGAGGGAGTATGAAGAAAAAAACGTTTATTCTTTTGGCTTCACTATCGATTTTTATCGCTATCGGCCTACAAGCTTCCCCAGAAAAACGCCCCCTCACCTTCGATGACTTCATCCGGATAAAACGCCTCTCTGACCCCCAGATTTCCCCCAAGGGTGACCTGATCGCTTTTGTCGTTACAGAGATGGATCTGGAAAAGAACAGCAGCAACAGCGACATTTGGATTGTGCCTATCGAGAAGGGAGATCCTCGGCGCCTCACGTCCTCTCCCCTGTCGGACTCATCCCCGCGCTGGTCACCGAATGGCGGCCAAATCGCCTTCATCTCCTCGAGAAGCGGCTCATCCCAAATCTGGATGATCGATCCTCACGGCGGGGAAGCTACCCAGTTCACCAATATTTCCACGGGCGTATCAAGCTTGACCTGGTCACCCGCCGGCACACATATCGCCTTTGCCTCAACGGTTTTTCCGCATTGCGAAGACGACGACTGTAATAAAGCCAAGCTGCAGAAAATGGAAGAAAGCCCGGTCAAGGCCAAGGTTTTCGACGAGCTCATGTACCGTCATTGGAATGAATGGCGCGACGGCATGAGAAGCCACGTCTTCGTCATCCCGGCTGAAGGCGGCCAACCTGTCGATGTCACTCCCGGAGATTACGATACCCCCCCCATCTCTCTGGGCGGCCATCAGGACTACACATTCTCCCCGGACGGCTCTGAAATCTGTTTTGTCCGCAACGAAGATTCCGCCCTGAAAAAAGGCCTCGGCACCAACAACGATCTGTTCACCAATTCTCCAGCCGGCGATGAAATAGCTAAAACAACCACCAGCGAGGCCAACGACAATTCCCCGCTTTATTCCCCGGATGGAAAGTATCTCGCCTACCGGGCGATGAGCCGTCCCGGTTTCGAAGCCGATAAATACAACCTGATCGTCGTCAACCTCCAGGACGAAGAAAAACTTAACCTTACCGAATCCCTGGACCGCTCAGTCGACGAAATCATCTGGTCTCCGGACAGCCAATCCCTGTTTTTCACCTTCGAAGAACAAGGCCGACACGTTCTGGCCCATGTCTCCCTCGAAGAGAATAGAATCGAAAGAATCCTCGAAGGCTATTTCCTAAGTTCGGTCCAGCTCTCCCCTAACGGACGAACAGCCTACTTTCTCAAACAATCCATCGACCGGCCCTCGGAAATCTATTCCTTCGATCTGAGCTCCAATAAATTGAATCAACTCACCCACACTAACGCCTCCCTCATTTCGGAAATCGAAATGAGTTCCCCCGAAGAGTTCTGGTATAAGGGCGCTGCCGGAGATGATGTCCACGGTTTTCTTCTCAAACCGCCCTTCTTCGATCCCTCCAAAAAATACCCTCTGGTCATGCTCATCCATGGAGGACCTCAAGGGGCTTGGAGCGATAATTTCCACTACCGATGGAACGCCCAGATGTTCGCCTCTCCCGGTTACGTGGTGGCCATGGTCAATTTTCACGGCAGTACGGGATACGGACAGGCTTTTACCGATTCCATCAGCGGTGATTGGGGCGGAAAGCCCTTCGACGATATCATGCTTGGACTAGACTATCTTTTTTCCACCTTCGACTTCATCGACTTCAAAAGAACCGGGGCAGCCGGCGCCTCCTTTGGTGGCTACATGATCGACTGGATCGAAGGCCACACCGACCGATTCGAATGCTTGATCTCTCACTCCGGCGTGTATGATCTACGTTCTATGTACGGTTCCACCGAAGAACTTTGGTTTCCGGAATGGGAATTCAAAGGAGCCCCCTGGACCAATGAAGAAATGTATGAAAAATGGTCTCCCAGTTGCTTCGTCCAGAACTTCAAAACACCCTGTTTGGTCATCCACGGCCAGCTTGACTTCCGGGTGCCAGTCACACAGGGTTTCCAATTTTTCACAGGCCTTCAGAGAATGAATATCCCTTCCAAGATGATCTATTTCCCAGACGAATGTCATTTTGTCCTCCGTCCCCGGAATGCCAAGCTCTGGTGGGAAAGCGTCTTGGCCTGGCTAGAGAAATACTTGAAATAGACATTCTCTTCTTCCAGCATATTTTGAATAGTTCTCATCCATTTTGTTCATGTTAGCTTTAGCTGAAAAAGAAATCATGGACATCGGAAGCGATATCTCTTTCCGGGAATGTTCCCTCTGTTGATACCATATATTTCTTCACTAAAAAGGTATTCGATTACATAGGGTGCTCCCTGATGGGACGTTCCCAGAATGAAAGGTTAAAATCTCAGATCGAGCAGAGAGAAGGGGTCTATACGGCTTCCGGAAACTTTGACCCCCCAATGAAGATGAGGACCGGTGACCCGGCCCGTCGCCCCGATCTCGCCGATAATTTCGCCTTTCCTGACCATCTCCCCTCTCCTGGCGATAATTTTAGAGAAATGGCAGTACAGGGTAAAAACACCCAACCCGTGATCGATAATCACGGTCTTCCCGGCATAGTATAGATCGTTGGCCAGAACTACCTTTCCTGAATTACAGGCCTGCACCGGAGCCCCCAAAGGAGAAGAGATGTCCACTCCGCTGTGAGGCGACCTCGGCTCGTTGTTGAAAATCCTCCTCTCCCCGAAATTGGGTTTCGCCTCTCCCTCTGAGGGGATGATAAACGGGCCCTCCCCCATCCAGGAAGGAGTGTAAATATCATAAACCTCCGCCAACAGCTCGGACTCCACACGGATTCTTTCCAGCATTTCAGCAGGCGGCGTGACATACTCTTGTTTGACCAAGAGCCTTTTGACAGGGAACTCTTTTTTTTGGACCAGGATCTCTTTCCGCAGATGTTCGGTGGATCCGTCATTCAAGAGAAACGAGAAGTCGATAGCATAGGCGCCTGGTTTGATACCCAGATCTAACCCGAGGAAGGCCAACCACACACCGGAATTCCGCTCCCATCCCATGGTGTAGGACTTGCCTAAAAATTGGACTTCAGCCTTCTTGATGTCTTCCCTTCCTTGAACCGCGACTTTGACAATATCTCCCGGCTGAAGTGCCCGAAACTCCAAATCTACGGATAGCTCCGGCGTTTCCCTCTGATTCACCTTTTGGAAAGCAAGGAGATAAAAAGATGCCGCCACCAACAAAAATACTCCGATGATAAGCCTCTTTTTCATTTCTTTGCATTATAACCAATCAAAACCCCAAATCCAAATCTCAATGTAAGCATCTGCGCTGCTACCACATTTTAAATGCTTCAAGGCCATACATCGAAAACACCATTCTGAGGCAAGGGGGACATGTTCAGTCCACCCTACATCTTTGCATTTTAGGACAGATTGGATACAGACAGAGGATTTTTATCTCCGCAGAAAAAAGGCACGTATTTTTCCTCTCGGTTTATTGTCATTAGAAAATCGGTTAGAATAAAAAACCGAACGAACAGTCCATCTTCTCGAATGACAGATGGGCCAGGAGGGGAAAATGAAAGTATCGAGAAGACAATTCATGACGGCCTCAGTTCTGATTATTCCATCTCTTTATTCTAATAAAATGGCTTTGAAATCATCCCATCCCAGCCAAAAAGCGCCCGCTCTCGAAAATGCGACTCCAGATTCCTGGATAGAACTGAACCTGGAGAATATGGCTTGGAATCTGGAGAAAATAAGACGGCAGGTTCGGGTTCCTGTGATGGCCGTCATCAAAGCCAACGGATACGGCCATGGTGTGGTCGAGGTGGGCCGGTTTCTGGATGAGGCCGGAATCCACGCTCTGATGGTGTGCAGGCTGGCCGAAGCCGTTCGCCTGCGGGAGGCCGGTGTCCGATGCCCTATCCTGAACTTCGGTCCCCTCTTCCCCGAAGATGCCGGTATCCTGGCCGGCTATAACATTTCTCAATCTATTTTCACCGACCAGGCCGATGACCTCAGTCAGCGGGCTCATAATTCGGGGACTAAAATCAAGGTCCATATCCACATCGATACAGGAATGGGTAGGATGGGCATTCCCTACCACAAAGCACTCCCCTTCCTCGCAAAAATCGCGGTTCTCGAAGGGCTCCTCATCGAGGGAATATCCACCACTCTAACCGAAGACCCGGATTTCGATAAGGTCCAAATGGATAGGTTCCTCACTCTCTGCGGAGAGGCAGAAAAAAAAGGTCTCCGCCTCGGCCTCAAACACGCCTGTAGCAGCGCGGGCATCTTCGCAGACAAATCGTTCTACCTGGACATGATACGGCCCGGCATCGCTCTGTATGGCTACTACCCTAACCAGAAAACACAGCAAGAAGACATTTTATCTTTGAAGCCCATCCTTCAATTAAAGAGCCGCGTGGCCGCCGTAAAATATCTCCGGCCCGAGGATTCGATCTCCTACCACAGGGTCTACAAAGCTGCAGAGAAAGAAAAAATCGCAGTCGTTCCCATAGGATACTCGGATGGATACCCCTTTCAAATTGTGGGAAAAGGTTTTGTCCTGATAAAGGGTGAGCGAGTTCCGATCATAGGCGATGTCACGGCCAACCACCTGGAAGTCCGTCTCCCCCTCAATTCACCGGTTTCTACCGGAGACGAGGTCGTCCTCATCGGAACACAGGGGAGGGAAAAGATTTCGGCGAATGAAGTAGCTGGCTGGGCCGGTTTCTCCACCTATAAACTTTTGCTCCGCCTCAGCCCTCTGTTGCCCAGGATAGCCTCATAGATCTCTATATCTCGCAGTTATATAGAGTCCGAAAAATCGCTAAAATATTACAGGAGGTCAAAAAGACAATCAGGCGCACCGAACCATTTTACATGAACTTAACGAGCGGGCAGGGAAAGTTGGTCAACCCTGAGATAGGTTCCTATCATTTGAAACGGGGAATCATCACTCCATTTCACTCCGCCTCCTATTAATAGAAGCAGGCCAATCGTAAAGATCACTTTTTTTCAGGTCGCCTGTTTCGATCTGTCGGGCCATCGTGCATTGAAAAAAATCAGCTCTCTCCGTCGCTTTTGAGGAAGATTATGCCGCCTCGAATATATTCCCGATTTTCATCGTTTTCGCTCCATCAAAAATTCGATGGCCTGGAGCGACTTTTCCGTTGCCCCCTGAAGGGAGTGCAAAGTTGATTTGGCCTTCTGCCCCATATCCCGATACTCCTCTTCTTCCTTCAATGAAAAAACATCCACCAAATCCTGTTGGCCCCTGAGAATACGGGCTGCCCCCGCCTCGACGAAGATCTCGGCCAGATGAGCGAAGTTATCCATGTGGGGACCGAAAAAAACAGGTTTGGCATAAAAGGCAGGCTCCAGCAGGTTGTGACCTCCCCACGGCACCAGACTCCCACCCACGAAAGCAATATCGGATAGAGCATAAAATCGCACGAGCTCCCCCAGGGTGTCCAAGATAAGGATATCCCATTTAGATCCAGCCTGGACGGCTGTTCTCTTCTTCACTTGAAGGGGATATTTGTGACAGATTCTCTCCACCTCATCGGCTCTCTCCGGATGTCTAGGGGCCAGAATGAACAAAAGCTCCTTCCGGGTCTGCCGCGCCCGGATATAGGCCTCGAGTAGAGGCTCTTCTTCACCCTTTCGGACGCTTCCGGCCACGATCACTTTAGCCTTATCGGGTATACCCAAGCTATCCCTCAGCTCTTCCAGATCTTCGGAGGAAAGCCCGGGCAACTCGATCTCGGCCTTCAGATTGCCGGCCACTCGAACGATCCCGGAATCGATCCCTATCTTCTCCAGCATGCCTTTATCTCTTTCTGTTTGAACGAGAAAAAGGCTGACCTGGCAAAGGATTCTCTTCATCAGAAATCTGAGCCGCTTGTAGCGCTTAAACGACCTTGAAGATATTCTTCCGTTGACCAGTAGAACTCCCTTCGTTCTCCGCTCCGCCTCTTTCACAAGATGGGGCCAGAACTCCGACTCGACCAAAACAAAGACGTCGGGCTTCAAACGGCGAAAAAATTTTCTGACGATAAATCCAAAATCCAAAGGAACGAAAAATATCTCATCCGCTTGTCCAAGTTTCTCCTGGGCCATACGAAAGCCTGACTCGGTAAGGCAGGAAAAATCGACTCTCCAGTCGGGATGAATATCTTTGATTTTTCGGATCAAATTTTGTAAAGATAGGACCTCTCCGACCGAAACCGCATGGACCCACACAGATCTTCTTCGAGGATCTCTTTCCTTAAGCCCTTGGCCGCATCTCTGGCGAAAGTGCAGGCTTTCCTGTCTGCAAAACCGTGTTTTAACGAAATAAACGGGAAAATAAAATAAAAGAGAAAAAAAAAGGAGAACCGAATAGATGGCGTACATGTTTTCCCGACTATACTAAATTCCCCTATACAGCGCAAGACGCCAATCGATGCTTCAATCACACAAATCCGTTTGGACACATAAATACGATGTCAAATAGTGGGCTGGGACAATCAATTTCCCGGTCGCAGATTCAACCGTATTCCCGATAATTCCATTAGCACCACTACGCCCGTTACAGCTAGGATAAAAGTCGAGAACCTGAGCGGCAAGCCTCCCTGAAGCAGATGGGCATGGCTCCTCGGTACAGAAAAATCTATGAAATAGGACTACCGTAATGCATCAATCGCCCCCGATGGATTTAAATGTATTTATTTTTGAAGGATTTTTTGGTAAGCTACATAATCCATTGATGGAAATCGGGGAGATATCTCGATTTAAGCAAATATCAGTAAAGCGGTCCACGATTTCCAATTAGTTACTACTCGGAAGGAAGAAAATGGCCGAAGAACAAAAAGAAAAAAAAGAACCAAAAGAATCCTCTGCTGAAGAACCAAAAGATTCTGCTCCTCCTAAAGAGGAAAAAAAGGCTAAAGCGGCAAGCGAAGAAAAAGAAGTTCCAGCAAAGGAATCGGCTGAGGCTGAGGAACCTCAAGAAAAAGCCAAGTCAAAAGTGGAAAAAGAAGAAAAGAAGGATATCGATAAGGGCGAAAAGGCCGAAAAGAAGGAAGTAAAGGGAGAAGATAAGAAAGAGAAAAAACCGGAAAAATCAGAAGAAGAAAAAGAGGAAAAGGCTATAGAAGAAAAGGCTATAGAGGAAAAGACAAAAAAAGAAAAGGCAGAAGAAGAGAAAAAGAAAGAAGAGGAGAAGAAGGACGAAGCAGCGGAAGCAGCGAAGGAAAAACCCGAAGAAAAAGAAAAGCCAGCGGAAGAAATTACCGAAAAACCCCCAGCACCGCCTGCGGCAGAAGAAGCGCCGCCTCCAGCCGCCGGAAAGAAAAAAAAGATCAATAGGATGACGCTAGAGGAAGTCGAAGCAAAGCTTAAGGAAATCAATGAAACGATGGGAGGGCATGCATCAAAATATGCCCGGGAACTACTCAAAAGAAGAAGCTTCCTCAAAAAATTACAATAGTCTCCACCTCTTCGAACCTCAACCCATACGCAGCATCTTTAACCGCATCCTGTACAACGGGATGAGAAGAAAGATAATGCCTATCACGGAATAAAAATAAAAGGGCCTGATCCCCTTCTCCACACCATGAGCCATAAGGATGAGGCTCCTCTGGACATGGATGAATAATAATTGAACGAATATCAAAGCAAGTAAAACAAACTCCTCCCGCAGATTTCGAATGGCTAAAGATTTATCCGGATTCTCCCGACGACTCCGGACCAGGATAAGATAGAGAATAACGGCGACCAGTATGGTCTGGACCAAAATATAAAGCAAAAAGACCGGAGATTTTTCATTCATCTCCGTCTCCTTTCCAAAGAAATTGACCCATAAAGGGATTTCAGCCGGAAGCCGGGCATAGGCATAAAGAGCCATGACCCAAGAAATGGCCAATAATATCAAATTGAAGGACAGAAGCAGCACGTTACCCTTTTTTTTCATCGGCTTCTCCACAAAAGATAAACTTCCATCTATAATAAAACAAATCGTTTCCCTCCTCAATACTCCGACATAATTCTCATCCTGAGTTTCTTTTCCTTAACAATAATGGTTTTACAACGGTAGTCATTTGTGATAGGATAAGTTATAAATTTAAGGAATAAATCTATAGATCTAAGGAGACAACGCGAGTGCTGGATAAAGAAGAAAAAGGAAAAATAATCAATTCATTCAAAACCAATCCCAAAGACACGGGTTCGCCGGAAGTGCAGATCGCTCTTCTCACCAATAGAATCAATTACTTAACCGAACATTTTTCGACCCATAAAAAAGATTATCACTCCCGGGTAGGCCTTATGAAGCTGGTTGGTCAGAGAAAAAGACTTCTTGAATATCTGAAAAAACAGGATGTCAAACGCTACGAAAACACCATCAAAAAGCTGAAGCTGAGAAAGTAAGCCAAGGCTCCAGGGATTATCATGTCAAATCATAGAATCGAAATCAATATCAATAACCGTATTCTTTCCGTCGATATCCACAAAATCGGCAGACAGGCGGACGGTTCAGCTTTGATTCGCTACGGAGACACCATAATGTTCGTCTCCGCCACCTCCAAAAAAGAAGTTAAGGAAGAAAAGCCCTTTCTTCCTCTCATTGTCGATTACCGTGAAAATACTTATGCGGCAGGAAAAATACCTGGAGGTTTCTTCAAACGTGAAGGCAGGCCTTCGGAGAGGGAAATTCTCATCAGCCGTTTGATCGACCGCCCCATTCGCACGCTGTTCCCCGATGGCTACTTTTTCGATACCCAAATCGTTGCTCTCCTTCTATCAGCGGATTTAGAAAATGAATCGGACACCCTCGGTATCATCGGCGCTTCGACCGCCTTGTATTTCTCCGATATCCCCTTCACCACACCCCTAGGGGCTGTCAAAGTGGGTTTGATCAACGACGAATTCGTCATTAATCCGACAATGAGCGAGCTCGAAGATAGCCCGCTCAACATGGTCGTGGCCGGAACCGAGGAAGGGATCATCATGATCGAAGCCGGGGCTACCGAGGTCACAGAAGAGAAAATACTCCAGGGGATTTCACTTGCCCAGCAGAGCAACCTCAGAATCATCCAGGCCCAAAAAGAAATATACAACCAACTGAACATCCAGAAACGGGAATTCAAGGCCGCTCAGTTCGATCGAGAAAAAGCTTCCGCCATCGAAAAGGAGATCGCCTCGGACCTGATGGAAGCCATCAAAACAGAGTTGAAGAAGGAAAGGGAAACCAAAACAAAGAATATACTGGATGGGCTCATCGTTAAAATTCCAGAGGAAAATCTTGAGGAAATAAATGAAACCAGCAAGATTTTTTACGAGATAGAGAAAAAGCTGGTCAGGAACCTTATCCTGGATGAGGGGAAAAGAGTGGATGGGAGGTCATTCGATGACATCAGACCGATTTCCATAGATGTAGGCATGCTTCCCAGAACCCACGGCTCGGCCCTTTTCACACGGGGGGAGACTCAATGTTTGGCCACAGTAACTTTGGGGACTTTCGAGGACGTCCAGAGGATAGACGGGCTAGGCGAAGAAGGGGAAAAACGATTTATGCTGCATTACAACTTCCCCCCCTTCAGTGTGGGGGAGGTTTCCTTCCTCCGAGGCCCCGGCCGAAGAGAGATCGGGCACGGAGCCCTAGCTGAAAAGTCCATCCTCCCTTCTATTCCTCAGGAAGAAGAATTTCCCTACACAATCCGAATCGTCTCCGACATCCTGGAGTCCAATGGTTCTTCCTCCATGGCCACCGTCTGTGGGGGAGTGCTCTCTCTGATGGACGCTGGAGTACCTCTATCCATGGTCATTGCCGGGATTGCTATCGGCCTGGTGAAAGAAAATGAGCGGTACGCGATTTTAACCGACATAGCCGGATTGGAAGATCACTTCGGAGACATGGATCTCAAGGTGGCCGGGACAGAGAAGGGCATCACGGCCATTCAGTTGGACCTCAAGATTCCCCATATCAGCCTGGATATCCTCACAAAAGCACTCCAAAAAGCGCGTGTCGCTCGACTAAATGTATTGGAAAAAATGAGAGAAGCTCTGCCTTCACCTCGGCCGAATATCTCGCCCTACGCTCCCCGGATCCTCTATCTGGTCATCAATCCCGAGAAAGTTGCCGACGTCATCGGCCCTGCCGGCAAACACATCAAAAAAATACTCGCCGCCACAGGTGCAAAAATCGACATCGATGAGACGGGGAAAATCACCATCGCTTCAACGGACATGAACGCGGCCGAAAAAGCCAGGGAAATGATCCGTGAGATCACTCTTGAGGCAGAAGTGGGCAAAACCTATACGGGGAAGGTCGTCCGACTCGAAGAATACGGGGCTTTCGTGGAAATTTTGCCCAATATCGTCGGGCTGCTCCACATATCGGAGGTCGCCCATCACCGGATCCGAAGCATCCGCGACGTCCTGAAGCTGGGCCAAACAGTCCAGGTGAAGGTCCTGTCCGTCGATGAAGACAATAAGATAAAATTAAGCAAAAAGGCGCTGGAGGAAGGCAAATCCCGATCTTCGTATTCGGAACGTCCCTATAAAAAGAAATTTTCAAATAAATACGACCGAAAATACAAAGATCGGTTTTAGGATTGAGCTATGACTAAGCTCAGGAAAAAAGCAAAAGGGTTTACCCTTATCGAGATGATTGTCACTTTTACCATTTTGGCCGTCCTGGCCGGAGCTGTCGTTCCGTTGGCCAAGACGGCAGTGAAAAGAGAAAAAGAAATCGAGCTGAGAAGAAACCTGAGAGCCCTCAGGGAAGCTATAGATGCCTATAAAAAGCTCACCGATGAAAACAAAATCGAGGTCGAGGATGAGACAGAGGGTTATCCTCCGGATTTGAAAGCTTTGGTCGAAGGCGTGGAGCTGAAGACCGAGTCTGAAGGAGAAGAGGGAAAAATCGTCAAATTCCTCCGCCGAATCCCCAAGGACCCCATGACCAACTCCTACGACTGGGGATTGAGATCCTATCAAGACGACTATGATAGCGATAATTGGGGGGGAGAAAATGTCTACGACGTTTACACCAAAAGTCTGGGCGTCGCCCTCGATGGAACCAACTATAAGGAATGGTAATTCAATGAAAAGGCATAAAAAGCAACAAGGATTCACGCTTATTGAGCTGATTATTGTCATATCCCTCATAGGAATTCTCGTCGGTCTGGGAATCCCGAATTTCAAAAATGCCACCAAAAGAGCACGGGAGACGGTCCTGAAGGAAAACCTTTTTATATTGAGAAAACTGATCAATCAATACTATGTGGATAAAGGACAGTATCCCCAATCTCTCCAAACGCTTGTCGACGAAGAATATTTGCTTAAAATTCCCAAGGACCCCATAACACGATCAGCAGATACATGGGTCGAAATACCGCAAACCCTAACCATGGAAGAAATGGCTTCCAGCGCTATGCCGGGGATCGTGGATGTCCAATCCAGTTCCGAGGAGATCAGCACAGATGGGACTCCTTATAATACCTGGTAGAATTCATGCTCCAGAGCCCGACAGTCATGAATAAGAGCCAAGGATACATCATTCTCCTCCTGATGTTTGCCGTGTTCATGATAAGCATCGGACTCATGGTGGCTGTACCGGTATGGCAGACGCAGATCCAACGGGAAAAAGAGGAGGAGTTGATCTTTAGAGGGAAACAGTATGTGGAGGCCATACGTCTATTTCAGCAAAAAAAACCAGGCGCTTTTCCCAGAGAATTTGATGAACTCTTAGAGGAGAAGTGCATCCGAAAACTGTTCAAAGATCCGATGACACAGGATGGGAGTTGGAACGTGATTCTCCTTGCTCCGGGATTGGCATCCGGAGGTACACAGCCCCCCCGAGGGAGAACAAGCGCCTTCGGAAGAAGGCAACGAAGTACATCCCGAATAGGGAGACAACGTGCAGGAAGACAGGCCTCACCGGCTGAAAGCGAAGGAGGGAGCGGAGGGGGATTCGCTGTACAAAAAGTGATGATCGCTCCTCAGGAAGCTCTTTCCTCTGTCGACAATCCACAGATAATAGGAGTCGTTAGCAAATCCACCCAACAATCGATCAGGATCTACTTCCAACAAGATAGCTACGACAAGTGGCTATTCTATTATGGTCAGGATCCGTCCAGTATGCCCGAAATCGTTTACTACGGGCAAGAAGATAAGGATTGATGGGGCGTATCCTGATAGTCGCCGGGGAAAATTCTGCGGATAAACATGGCGCCAACCTGGTTCGGCAATTCAAAAAGATCCAGCCCTCCTTTACATTCTTTGGGATCGGCGGAAAACATTTGTCCGAGCAAGGTGTACGTCAGCTCTATTCGGTTCAGGATCTTTCTCTGGTAGGCGTATTCGAAATCCTCACCTCCCTTCCCCGTCTTAAAAAAATCTTCGACCGATTGATAAAAGAAACGAAACAACTCAAGCCATCGGCGGCCGTGTTGATCGACTCTCCTGATTTTAACCTCCGCTTAGCCAAGAGGCTCAAGCCTTTATCCATCCCGGTCCTTTATTACATCAGCCCCACCATATGGGCTTGGCGCTCGAAAAGGATCCAGACCATCAAGAAAACGGTAACGAAAATGCTCCTCATTTTTCCTTTTGAAGAAAAGATCTATAACGATCACGATATCCCTGCCGTTTATGTGGGCCACCCCCTCAAAGAAAGGATAAAAATTTCCCTCGGTAAAGAAGTCTTTCTGGAAAAGCACGGCCTTCATCCAGAAAAAATGAGGGTGGCCGTTCTTCCCGGAAGCAGGAGGAGTGAAATTAAACTTCACCTGCCGCTCTTGATTCAAGCCATGCGAAAAATCAAAAAAGAATATGATGCGCAGTTCATCCTCCCTCTGGCTGAAAATCTCGAGCAGGAATTCATCGAGTCGTTCATCCCCTCCCCTTTCGACTCTCTCTCCATCATCAGAGAGGATGGGTATGAAGCTCTGGCTTACAGCGACATCGCCCTCTGCGCTTGCGGGACGGCTAATTTGGAAGCCGCACTTCTGGGGACGCCTTTAATCGCTTTTTACCGTCTTTCTCCCCTCACTTATTACTCAGGACGAAAGTTGATGAAAATAAAAAATTTTAGCATCGTAAACATATTGGCCGGACAAAAAATTATTCCGGAGTTGATCCAGCGGGATTTCACGGTCGCTAATCTATTGAGCGAATTCCGAAAAATATCCCAGTCCCAATCTCTTCGGGAAAAAATAAAATCACATTACAGAGAAATCGATAGGCTGCTCGGTGAAAAAATCGCTTCCGAGAATGCCGCCCGAGAATTGGAATGGCTAATAAGAAAAACATCTGAGGACATGAAGGAGAAGACATGAAAAAAGTTCTATGTGTGGCTGTTGTCGTTCTTTTCGCTTGGGTGGCGATTTTTGCCCAAGAGAATGAAATCATCGAGTTGAAGGAAAAAATCATCGAGCTCCAAAACAAGGGACCCTTGGGATTCCAAAGCCTTACTCTTTGTTCAAAAATTTTAGGATTCGCCTCCTATGTCCCATTGTCAGAGCCTGTCGTTGACAAAAGCGGGACACTGTTGCTCTATTATGAACCGGTCAATGTGTTTACGAATGTCAAAGAGGGGATGTATGAGATCTGGTATACCCAAGATATGACGCTTCTCAAAGAAAACGGCAAAGTGGTCCAGCATTGGAAGGATATGCTTTCGTTTCACTACACGACTAAAAAACCTGTCATGGACCTTTTCGCCCAAAACAGCATCGACCTCTTGGGGATGCTCCCCCCAGGTAAATACCAACTCAGGGTTGTACTCCATGATAGGCTGAGCGAAAAGACGGCTACCAAAACTATCGATTTCGAAATACGCTAGATCCAACTCTAGCCGGTTCACGCAACTAGTCTGAATTATTCACGAGTCAAGATTGCTGCAACGGTGAGGAAATGGCCCATGAAGCTGTAGTGAACTACCGCAAATGGGCTACGACGAAGCCGCCAACCCACCCCACCCTGCAATATAGGCTCGCCCGGAGGGTGAAAAATGCCGCTAAAATGGATGAAAGTTTTTTCATAATAATTTACAGCAATATCAGGATAAGTTCCTGATATTGCTGTAATAGAAAATGGTATCAGCATTTTTTATGAATAATTCAGGCTAGTCTGAATCACGTATTTAGGATAAGAAGGGCTCAGCTTTGCCGTTTCAACAAATTCATCCTTTTTTTTGATAAGGGAGGATAAAATCTAGACGATCGAATATCTCCAATCCTCTCTTTTCGAAACTCCCTGCTTCTAGCTCTAAAACATACAAAGCTGGAATCTTGGAAGTATAGGTCGGACAGGGGTCTTCATCACATGGAAGCACATTGCGTTCGACATGAACGATCCGTTTTTCCTTATCCAACCAGATCAAATCGAGGGGAATGACCATATTCTTCATCCAGAAGGAGTAAATACCTTCCCGTTCAAAAACGAAGAGCATTCCCTGGTCGAATTCTATTTTTTGACGGAACATGAGTCCTTTCGCTCTTTCTTCGGGGGTAACCGCCAGTTCCGCCCGAACCGAACGCCCATCGGAAAAATAGATTCGAACAAATCGGTCAGTTGCCATTCCCCCTTTCAGGAGTACGGAGATTACCAATAAAAATATCCCTATTCTGCAGCCTTGCTTGATGTTGTCCATCATCAGTGGGTAGAGATCAACGGAACGAAACGGACCGGAATGAGCTTTTTCCTCTTGAATTTGTTTTTTCCACGGAAAACGAGAAGCAGTTCTTGAATGGCTGAACCGACAGGGATAATCATTCTTCCTCCGACTCTCAGCTGCTCTTCCAGTG
This sequence comes from uncultured Eubacteriales bacterium, assembly GCA_964400735.1. GTDB lineage: Bacteria > Acidobacteriota > Aminicenantia > Aminicenantales > Aminicenantaceae > CAYNVQ01. Next base: position 740,664 of record CAYNVQ010000001.1, read on the forward strand.
ATCTCGGGATTCTATCAGGGGCGGCCGTTACCATCACGGAGTCGAATGGGGCTTCCTCTATCCATCCATATGTGCCATCCCCAACCTTGAACTGAATATTTGTGTAACCCAGCTTTTCTAAAATTTTTTGAGCTCTTTGGGATAGATCGAGGTTTAGCTCAACCGTATAAACCTCGCCGGCCAATTCTGCCAGGATGGCCGCCTGGTAACCAGAGCCCGTTCCGATCTCCAGAACGCGATCGGTCTTTTTCAATTCAAGCACTTCTGTCATATAAGCGACGATATACGGTTGAGAAATAGTCTGTCCTTCTCCGATAGGAAGAGGTTCGTCGTTGTAAGAATAAGCGCGCATATTTTCAGGGACAAACAAGTGGCGGGGGATTTTTCCCATCGCTCCGAGGACGCCTTGATCTTTTAGCCCTCGAGCCTCCAGCTGGACCCTAACCATCCTTTCTCTTTCTTTCTCAAAATCCTTTTTTTTCAATGTAACCGTTTACTTAATTTTTCAAATATATTCATGAGTCGGACATCTTTTTATCTATATTAAGAGAACAAAACCATCTTATGGATCATCGAAATGGAAAAGTCTATTTTTTATTCGATTCCTGTTTCCCAAGCAGAATGACCTCGCCAAAAACTATATTTAGGGTATTGTGCGCTAGAAGGATAATATATCAGAAAAGGAAAAAGTTCAATATCAGTAGGCGCGGGCAAAATAGACGAGTTGGCCGGCCTCTTGCTGGCAAAGAACACATTTTCCACGCTGCTCCTGTTTCAAGGGAATCACCCGAATGGTGGCCATGGTCTCGTCCTTTATTTGATCCTCACATTCCTGTTTTCCACACCAGAAGGCTTTGATAAATCCCCTTCTGGATTCCAGGACAGATTTGAATTCATCATAGCTGTCGACCTGGTGGGTGTTTTCCCCCTGAAATGTTCTCGCTTTCTCCAACATCGAATTCTGTATATCCTCAAGAATCTTAGGGATCATCGATCCGAGCGAATCCAGATCGATCGCTAGCTTGGTCATCACGTCCCTCCTTACGGCAATCACCTGACCTTTCTGGATGTCTCTCGGCCCTATCTCGATCCGCAAAGGAATTCCCCTCATCTCATGCTCGGAGAATTTCCACCCCGGTGTAAATTCTTCTCTGGCGTCAAGCATTGTCCTCCACCCAGCTTCGGCCAGCTCTTTTTCCAATTTTTGGGCCAGCGGCAAAACCTCTTCTTTCCAATTTCCCAGAGAGATGGGAACGATCACGATCTGAACCGGCGCGATTCGCGGAGGGAACATCAAACCCGAATCATCACCGTGGGCCATGATCACAGAACCCACTAGACGCGTTGACACTCCCCAAGAAGTTTGCCACACATACTGGAGTTTCTGGTCCCTGTCCTCGAAACGGATGTTGAAGACTTTGGAGAAATGCTGCCCCAGATGGTGGGAAGTGCCCATCTGGAGGGCTTTTCCATCGGACATCAAGGCTTCGATGGCATAGGTCTCCAAAGCTCCTGCAAACTTTTCTCTGGCTGATTTTCTTCCGGATACAACAGGGATCGCCAATTCAGACTCGACAAATTCTTTGTATAAATCGAGAATCATCAATGTTTCTTTCTCAGCTTCTTCGGATGTCTCATGAGCTGTATGTCCCTCCTGCCACAAAAATTCAGTTGTCCTCAAAAAAGGTCTGGTCACCTTTTCCCATCGCACGATGTTGGCCCATTGATTGATCAAAACAGGCAAATCTCTCCAAGATTTGATCCACTTGGAATACATGTTGCCAATAATGGCTTCCGAAGTGGGACGTACAGCCAGTCTTTCCTCCAATTCTTCTTTGCCACCCTGGGTTACCCAGGCCACTTCAGGCGAAAATCCTTCCAGGTGTTCGGTTTCCTTTTGAAGGAAAGTTTCCGGAATAAAAAGGGGAAAGTAGGCATTCGAATGCCCTGTCTCCTTTATTCTCTTATCGAGAAGCTCTTGTATATTCTCCCAAACTGCATAACCATAGGGCCGGATGACCATCATTCCTTTCATCGGTGCATAGTCGGCGAGTTCGGCTTTGCGGATGATTTCGATGTACCAGCGGGAAAAATCTTCACTTTTAGGCGTTATCTCGGTGACAAACCGTTCTTCTTTTTTCAATCCAGTCTCCATATATAAAATCTTTTGCCATTCTAGTCGCAGACTTTTTTTTTGTCAATTTCATCCTTCCTCTCGCATTTCCAAAAACCTTTATGACATAATAGATATACGTTGAACAGAGCATAGGAAGGGATTGAGCGACATCGGAGGATTCCGACCCAAGCTGACCCAGCCTTCCCAATTCAATTTGGTCCCATAGGATTGGTTCCAGCGTTCATTCCTATAAACCTAAAACATCTTTCTGACTCGAAGAATAAAGAGTTCCCTTTGTCTACCGCATATTTAAAAATCTTACTTTCATTTTTATCGATGGCATCGATATCCACACATGATGAAATTGTAAGAAGGTAGAGGTAAATAAGGAAACTCAAAGATATAGAAATAGCTAATCCTATCAGGGGTGACGGAAGATTAGGAGATAATGCCAAATCTCACCCCTGATTTCATCACAGTGTTTTCCCTTATATACTCCTCAATACACCTCGTGACGCCGAGTTTCGTTATTATCCGGTCAATTAATATAACCTGTGCTGTTGTCAGGTCCTTCTCGGTAGGTCCCAGGTCGCTAATCAGTCCCTCTCGGACTGTCGTTAAGTAGCGCTCCACATATGCCCTCCCCTCCGGCAGCTCTCCCTTGACCAGGAAAGAATAGCCGCCATGCTTCTTCCTCCGGCCTGGGTGTAATTTCGCTTTTTTATTGTTCATTTCCTCTGTAAATCCCCCTTAAAAACAGCCAAAAAAGAGACAAAAAACCCGTCACAAAGTCGACATTTCCGCTGATTTTTGCCCTTTCTACCTCTGATAAGTCACTTTTCTTACAGAAATGTGACCGGCCTATTTTCTGAAGCATCGGGGGCACCGTGGCACCAATTTTTCGACTAGGATTTTCAAACATATTTTTCTCCTCTCAGCATTCTCTTTAGGTCTTCGATATTCTCAGTTAGCACGTCGATCTGAAGTTGGGATTGGTTGTTGTCTTTGGCTCGCCTCAACTTCATTTCTTTCTCTTCTATCTCTCTTATAACTTCTTCCCTCCACCTAATGTCTTTTTCTTCCTCCCTAAGTGAAGTGTCTTCTTGTTTGACATTATCTACATTGTTCGTAGTTCCCATTTGTTTCCCATTTGTTTCCCATTTCGAGCTGTTCAGTATGTCGCAAATGACTGTTATTATTGAATATTTGTTGGTTGTTTTGATTCCCACTTTTTGACGTTTTTCCAAAATCCTCAAATATCGCCAGATTGTTGAGCGCTTCATTTTCAACTTTTCTTCGGCTTTGAATGTACCGAAGATGAATTGATTTTTCGTCAATCGGACTGTCTGATTTCCAACCATGACATATCTCTCTTCCAAATGACCCGCCCTTAGCCTGCACCAAAGGTAAACCTTCAAAAGTCTCGGATTGTCGAATATCGGGTCGTCTTCAATATCTCTGGGAGTCGTGAAATATCCTCTCTCGTCCATTTCATTCGATTCCTCGATTGAGCTGCTCCTGGACCGGCATAACCTCCTCGCGCTCGAGCACTTGATCCAGCTTTATCTTATCGATCCTCAAGCCGACACCCTTTACTTTTGTAAATGGCAAGACCCCTTTTGAACAAAGATCATAAATTGTCTTCGGTGAAAGAGAGAGATATTCGGCTATCTCTTTCACTTTGAACCACCGACGTTCCATCGCTCTAGTCTTGGGGAAAGATTTTGTTGATAGGCTCGCCTAAAGCCTTCGCGATCAATTTCTTTTCTTTCTCAGTTGCCTGGTATATGCCTCGCTCAATCCTCGACAGTTTTGAAATTGGTATCCTCGTCTTCATGAAAACATCATCGATAGTCTTTTCTTTTAAAATTCTTTCTTTTCTCAAAGCCAGCATATCAGCCTCCATAACATTGTTGTCTCCCTTAAAATTTAAGTCCAAACTGTAAGGTTGTCAAGCATTTTTTTTATGTAAGTGCATGATTATAAACAAATTACTTGACAGACGATAGTGATAATGTTAGACTTTATACAATTTTCCAGGGGTGAGAAAAGAGGGAAGGAACGACAAAAAAAATTGAAAAAAATTTTTGAAAATGAAGCTTTAAAGAGGTTTTACGCGATTAGGATTGAAGAAAATGCCGGGTGCAAGAATAGGCAGACTTTCTATTTTCTAAATTAAACAGCTATTCATATAATTTTCTTAAATTGTTTTTTAAATACTCCTATCTGCTGCTCGAGATTTTCAAAGTCAATAGAGATTTCTTCAACATACCTATATTTAAAATTAGGCTGAAAAATAGACCAGAATTTCAGTTTAAAGGGATCTACTTCTGCATCTATTATAAACCATACATTAAATTCGTTTTTATTCTCTTCTGATTTAAAGCGCAACAAATGACCTATTGTTATCCTCGGAAAAAACGGAATCTGTCCATATTTAATGCTTGCGACAGGTTGAATCTTTCCATTTATAAAGGTTTTTTCCATAGGAAAAGTATACCCGAATCCACTTGTATCATTTGGATGTTGCTCTGGCGTTACACCAAAAGATGTTGATATGTATAAATTATTTAAAAGCAGGCGTCCTTTTTCGCAAGAAAATCCAAACATTATGTCATACACATATTTATCTCCTGTTAGTCCTTTTGATTTTCCCGCAATTTGATAGTTTATTTCTGGTCTTTTAAAAAGATAATAATAGAGAGTAAAACAGAAAGGCACTAAAGCTAAAATCGCAAGTATTAGCAATAATACTTCAAAGATTCCATATTTATTTATTATTGAAGTCACTAACTTTATAAGTATTAACAACAATGAAATCATCATTATATTAAAAAATTCACAGCCGTTCTTCTCCTCTTCTTATCCGTATGCACATATCCAAGGCTAACCGTTTTTAAACCCTCCTTTTATTAATATGCCACTCTGACAATAGATTAAAATACAGCCAAAGTCAAATAAAAATAGTGTCGACTTTATGACGACTTTTTATAGAAAATTTCGGAAGATACAGGAAAATACGGGATTACCTAAATCACAAAAATCCTCATCTCAACAGGGGAAACAGGGGGATGAGAAGGAAATGCCAAATCTCACCCCTGATTTCATCCATAAGGGTGATTGACCCCCTATATAAACTATGGCAACCTAAGTTCGCCATACATCAGAAAAGGAAGCAAACATGGCAAAAAAGTCCTTTGTACTCGATATGCATGAACTTGGATATGGAGAGCAGGGATTCAGCATCCCTCTTCAAACCCTCGTTGAAGGAAAAGACGCCATCGGAAACAAGTTCAATGAAAAAACCGTTCTCAATTACATCAGCCATAGCGGGTCCTCTTTTTGGATGAAGAATTCTGTTCCCGTGGGCGAAGAGCTGAAGCTCATTATCGATCTTCCCCCACAACTTTCAGAAAAAGAAAAAAAATTGAAACTCATCATCAAAGGAAGAGTAGTGTTTGTGGAGGCTCCCAAAGATCAGAATCCTCGCCATAGAGTATCCCTTAAATTCGAAAACAAATACATTATCCAAGATGAGGAGGCTCCTTGCCCATGAAGGTGAACGATGCGGAGTTAGTCACAGGTTTAACCTTTATAGATGAGATGGAACAAAAAAAATTCACCCCGTAATTCATCGAGAAGAGCGATTGAACATGATTGTAACTTCTGACAAAATCCAATTAAAAATGAAAACGGAAAGGCTATCATACAAACCCTCCATCCAAGGCGCTGCCAAAGTCGCGAAGAGAGAGCGTTCTTTCGAGCTCTCTCTTCCTGCTTTGGTGACCGGCCGGGATTCCAAGGGCAAGGAATTTGAAGAAAACACAAAGATCCTCTCCATCAGTGCCCAAAACGCGCTTTTTTGGCTCAGGTCCAGGGTCCTGATCGGATCTCCTCTCAGCCTTTCCCTGCTGATCCCCAAAACCATTATCCTTGAAAACCGGCTCCATCTCACGGTGTCGGGAAAGGTCGTTTTGGTCCAAGCCAACGGCAACCAAAACAACCACCATCTTGTTTCCATTCAACTAGATAAAACATTCAAAATCAAACCCTCCGACTGATAATTTTGGGGGGGTTAGACTTTCTCACCCTCTTTCCAAGTCCACCCTTGACATTAAATTTTTGTTTATATAACATACCGATTAATCAATGATAAATGAAAAATTTAAGTAAAAAGGGGAAAAAAGTAAGGAAAGCTATGAATAAAAAGAAATCTTCGACAGCAGCCGAAAAAACGATACGGGTTCTCATCTATTGCCCTTCTGACCTCATCCTATCCGGAATTTTAAAAGCCATGGAATCCTCTTCCGATATCGATGTGGTCAATATCGAAAAAAGCACCATCGAATCTTTCCTCGAATCAATCAAATTGCTCAAACCCAATGTTATTCTTTTCGCTAAATCAGAACCGCTCCCCAATATTCGGGAAATCTGTAAAGCGATCAGAGAACTTTTGAAAGGACATCCATCGTCTCACTTGATGCTTTTGGGGAACATCCCCAGCCAGGAGGAAATTGTCAGCTTGATGAATACCGGAGTCAGAGGATATTTCGACCTGAATGATCCTTCGAATCAGCTATCGGACGCCATCCGAATTATCCACAAAGGCGAAATTTGGCTGCCGCGGGACAAGATGAGCAGCATAATGGATCGAATCATTTCTGTCGTCGGTCGAGACCTCAAGGAAAAAACGCTCGATCAACTCACTCCAACAGAGTTCCAAGTACTTAGGCTAATCGGTCAGGGAAAAAGCAATGATGAAATCGCAGAAGCCATGTTCATCAGCAAAAATACGGTTCGATCTCACATCAAAAGCATTTATGCAAAACTCGATACACACAGCAGACTTCAGCTTGCCTTGTATGCTATCAACTCTGCTCTGTTTTAATCCGAGAGGGTAATATGACAAAAAAATCGACACCAAAAACAAAAACGAAAAAAAAGAGGACAAAAAAATCCTCGGCCCCTGCCGATGTCACCATCGATCGCCGAAGAGAATGGCGTTTCGAGCTCCCCCTTCCCGCCATCGTTGAAGGAAAATTGGGCGAAGGGCAGAAATTCAAAGAAAAAACAATGCTCGAAAACATAAGCTCTACAGGCGCTTATTTCTGTCTCGATTCGGGCGTGACGGTTGGTTCTAAGTTAAATCTTGTCTTAGAAATCCCCGATGAATTGAGCCCGGGAAAAAAGATTAAACTTCAGTTGGGAGGACTCACGGTTCGGCTGGAAAAGTTAAACAGAAAAGAAAAAAAACAGGGTGTGGCTCTTCGATTTAGTAAAAAATTCAAATTTATTACCGAAGACTAACCTAAAGCCGACATTTAACGCCAGCCCTTGGCCATCGAAACGACCATGCTTTTAGTTTCACTGACAGGGGGGATTGCTACTGGCAAATCCATAGTCGCCCAGGTATTCAAACAATTGGGCTGTTATATCCACGAATCTGACACCCTAGCCCATCGGCTCATGTTACCCATGAAGCCGGCCTGGAAGTCAATCGTTGACCATTTCGGGATGGATATTCTCAATCCGGACAAGACGATAAACCGGAGTGTTCTGGGGAATATCGTTTATAGCGATTCCAAAGAGAGAGAGTACCTCAATGCCTTGCTCCACCCTTTGGTGATGAAGAAGAAAAAAGAAGTCATTCGGCGAGTTGAAAATCAAGGCAAGCATATGATCTTCATTTCAGTAGCCGCTTTAACCATAGAAGCCGGTTTCACCGATTACTTCGACAAAATCGTCATCGTCTATTGTGACAAAAAGACACAATTGAAAAGGCTGAGAGAAAGGGATCACATCGGATACGAAGAGGCGCTAAAGAAATTTAGAAGCCAAATGCTGCCTGAAGAAAAGTTAAAATACGCCGATTACATCATCGACACTTCGGGAACCATCCAGCAAACACTGGAACGGTCAGAACAGGTTTTCAGAAATCTCATGGTTGATTACCAGCTTAAAACCTGCTCGAGGACGAATTTTTGAAAAGAAGAAGCCTTCTCCCGTCATTAAAGGGAGGGGCCTAATTTCCATCGAACCAGAGGCATCCCGTGGGGGATAAACTTCCATCGCTAAATCGACTTTCAAACAACAAATAATTGAGTGTCCGGAGAAGATGTATCCCCTCACCCTAACGATAGGAGGGAAGCCGTCAAAAGGGGAATCATAATCTCATGGTGACCGAGGAAATAATAACCTCGTCCTTTCTTACCTAAAGGCCTTTTCATCACATTTTGGTAGGGACGGTAATGGCGGTAAAAATCGAAGACAGCCGTTGAAAAATCTGCGAGTGCCACCCCCTGGTTCCTTAGGGTTGAGACGGCTTTGAGGAACACTTCAGGAAGGATCACCGCAGAGCCTATATTGACGAATACTCCTCCTCCTTCAAGATCTTTCAGGATGGAACAGATCAAGAGCAGGTCTCGCTGTGAAGCGAGCCCCAAAGCTTCTCCGTCGGCGAGAGGATGAAAGTGGATAGTATCTGTGCCGATCGCCACATGAACGGTTGTTGGGATATTCAGCCTATAAGCGACGCCCAAGATGCTGAAATCCTTGTAGAGAAAATCGGAGTGGGCGATCAACTCCCCCACTGCTTCTCCCAGCCCGATATCCTTTTCTTTGGTCGCGTGAATGGCTTCGTTTAAAAGCTCTCCGGTTTCACGAGCCATCCCAAATTGGCCCTCCTTGATCTGATCCTTGACTTCTTCGGATGTATGGCCCGCCATAGCGATCTCAAAATCATGAATGATACAAGCACCGTTCAGTGCCAACGCCGAAATCCATCCTTCCTTCATCAATTCAATGATCAATGGATTCAAGCCTACTTTGACGACATGGGCTCCCATAGCAAAAACGATAGCCCTTTTACAGTCTCTGGCCTTTTTGAGCGAAACGAGAAAATCTTTGAAATCCTTGGCAGCCAGCGTATCGGGCAAGCTATGAATAAAACGAAGGAATGGCTCTCCGCCTGCAAAGGTCTGCGCGAAATCCCCGATTTTAACTTTGCTTTTTCTGGACTGAAGAGGATATGTCCTGAGCTTGTCCAACGAGATAGGCTTTGTTTTATATTTGCTCATGGAGGGAAATCGTCAATCTCAGTGAGAACGGGCCTGATCGATCATCACAGCCGTTTAGATGTGCTTAAGTTCTTGTCCTGGTCTGAACTTAATCCGCTTTCCTTTTTCGATTTTGATCTGTTTTTTTCTTCTTATATCTCTTCCAAATCCTGTTTTTTTGGAAACGACTTTGAAGGAGGCAAATCCCCGAATCTCGATTTTTTCCTCTTTCGCGAGAGCATCCTTCAACGCTTCCAGGATAGACTCCACCAACTGCAATGCCTTGGCTCTGTTGAATTCTGTGTTCTTCTCGATACTGAGAGCGATATCATTTTTGATCATCGGAGTCTCCTAACGATTTTGGTGATAAATGATAAATAATAAATAAATTATTGAAAATGAAAAGTCAAGCTAAATTATAGAAATATAGGCTGTTGACTTGTCTTTGGACCGATTCTATAATGAGAATAAAGTGAGAAAGTACATCTTCCTTTGTTTTTTCCTCCTTTTTCTTCCTCTATATGGACATCCGGCCATTTTCAAGATCATCATCGACGATGCGCCTATTCATCCGGTGACCTCGGAATATATACGTAATAGCATAGATAAGGCAGAAAAAGAGAATGCCTCTCTGATTATTATAGAGATAAACACTCCTGGGGGATTGGATTCTTCCATGAGGGAGATTATCGAGCACATTCTGAGTTCGAAAGTGCCGGTCGCGGCTTATGTCAGCCCGAACGGGGCCAGAGCTGCCTCTGCCGGATTCTTTATTGGAATCTCCTGCGATCTTTTTATCATGGCTCCAGGAACCAGCACAGGGGCTGCTCATCCGGTCGGGATATCTATAACCGGCCAGCAAATGGACGAGACCATGGCCGAAAAAGTCACCCATGATGCTGCCTCCTATATCAAGACCCTTGCCGAAAAGAGAGGCAGGAATATGAAAATGGCGGAAGATGCGGTCCGGAAAAGCCTCTCTTACACTGAAACGGAAGCTTATCAAGGGGGGCTCATTGATTTGATCGCCAAGGATGAGAAGGCGATCATCGACCATTTTGATGGGCGGATGCTCAAAAGATTTCGAGGAGAGGAACTTCGGCTAGAACTTCAAGGAGAGCCTATCGTCGACCTTCCCATGTCGGCCCGGCAGAGATTCTTGCTGACGATTTCCAATCCCAATCTGGCTTATATTCTTCTTATGCTCGGCCTGTTGGGTCTTTATTTCGAATTCTCTAATCCGGGAGCCATTCTGCCCGGTGTGCTGGGAGGAATTTCCCTTCTTCTGGCTATATTCTCTTTTCAGATCCTCCCTATCAATTATGTCGGCTTGATTTTGATTCTTTTGGCCATCGGGATGTTTATCCTGGAAATAAAAGTACAGAGTTACGGAATACTGTCTGTTGGAGGAGTGACTGCCATGGTGATTGGATCTATAATGCTCATCGATGCTCCCATACCTGAACTTCGGCCGAGTTTAAAATTCATTATTCCCGTCGCCGTCGGACTCTCCCTGATATTTATCTTTCTCGTGGTCCTCGCTATCCGTGCCCATATCAAAAAAATCTTTACAGGGAAAGAAGGCCTGGTGGGAGAGATAGGCCGGGCCCAAAGCGACCTGACACCGGGCGGCAAAGTTTTCGTTCATGGGGAGCTCTGGAATGCTGAGGCTGATCAAAACATCCCCAAAGGAACAGAAGTAAAAGTCGTCGAAGTCCTCCAAAATTTGAAAATAAGAGTTACCAAGGCCTAAAAAAAATTTCAAAGCTGGATAATTCCTGTTTTTTTTTAATATAATAGGGCATACCGAAAAACGAGGAGGTGCAAGATGTATACCCCCGTTATAATCATCGCGCTTGTCGCTCTTTATCTTTTGAACGCGATAAAAGTCTTGAGAGAATACGAAAGAGGGGTAATTTTTCGTTTGGGCCGAGTTCTCAGCAAACCGAAGGGGCCTGGTTTGATTTTTGTCTTCCCCCCTATCGATCGAATGGTCAGGGTGAGTCTCCGCATCGTGGTCATGGATATCCCGCCCCAGGATGTGATCACCAAAGACAATGTTTCTGTCAAGGTCAATGCCGTGGTTTACTTTCGCGTCATGGACCCCCAAAAAGCGGTTCTCGAAGTCCAAGACTTTCTGTTTGCCACTTCTCAGCTCGCCCAAACCACTCTGAGAAGCGTTCTGGGTGAGGTCGAACTCGACGAACTCCTTTCAGAACGAGAGAAGCTCAACGCACAACTCCAGGAGATTATCGACATGCACACGGACCCATGGGGGATTAAAGTGCAGCTGGTGGAAATGAAGCACGTCGATCTGCCAGAGAATATGGTCCGGGCCATCGCCAGGCAGGCTGAAGCCGAAAGAGAAAGAAGAGCCAAAGTCATTCATGCCGACGGAGAATTCCAAGCGGCTGGCAAGCTCAAAGATGCGGCAGATATCATATCGACCAACCCGCAGGCCCTCCAGCTCAGATTCTTGGGAACCTTGACTGAAATCGCAACCGAAAAAAATTCCACCATCATATTCCCGCTTCCGATCGATATGTTAAAGGCCTTCAGCACAGAAAAAGAAAAGAAATAAGGAAAAAAGAAATAAGGATAAAAGTATATGAGCAACAAAGATTATCGAGAACTGCAGCTTTCAAGCTCCCAGCTCATCCTCATTTTTATCGCTATTCTCGTGCTGGGAATTGTGGTTTTTCTCCTTGGCGTATCTGTTGGAAAAAAACAAGCCAAGATCCAGGAAAGCACCCAGCTGGCGAGCCAACCGACCGAGCAAATCACTCAGGAAAAAACAATCCCTCAAAAGGAAACATCTGAATCCATCAATCAAGAACTGGCATCACACGCCAAAGCCCAAGCAGAAAAAGTCCCCGAAGAAAAAATTAAAGCGCAACCCGCCGAACCAAAATCGAAGCCGACTCAACAAGCGCCTGCTTCTCAAACACAAAATAACTACTGGATCCAGGTCGGGGCATTCAGCAGTCAACAAAACGCCAATGCCATGGCAGAAGAATACAAGAGTAAAGGCTATAATGCTGTTGTGCTCGCTCCATCCTCTTCTGACCGAACAAAGCTCTATCGAGTCCGCCTGGGAGGGTATTCCTCCAGAGAAGAAGCCGAACAGGCTAGGGAAAACCTCGCACGACAGGAAAAGAAACAAAAAACCGATTATTTGATAGTCAGATAATCAATTATCCTGGAATCGGGGTGCCTATCGCTTAAGACACGCTAAATATGAAGATAGTCGTTCGTCTCTTTCGGAATGTGGGCTTGCCTTGAGCCCTGGCCGCCCCCCTAAATAAGAACTTATCATGATCGGGGACCCACGCAAACCGAGTAAATGAGATTGCTTCTCTATCGCCCATGATGCCTTTCTGTATTCTCTCAAATAATAATTCAAAAAGATGGACCTGGAAAAAGAAGCCGGCATGAAAATCAAATGGCCCGATATCTTATTGGCAATGGCTAGCGGCGCGTTAACGGCGCTCTCTTTTCCCAAATTCAACTTATCTTTTTTGGCCTGGATCTCCCTCATCCCGCTCCTTTTTGTCCTCCTCAAAAAATCGCCCAAGCGATGTTTTCTGCTTGGCCTGATAGGCGGCATTTCCTTCAATGCCATCCTCCTCTACTGGATTCCCGATGTCCCCTCCCACTACGGGAATCTTTCTGTCGGGATGAGCTTATTGATATTTATCGTTTTTGTGCTCTATCTTGCCCTTTACTGGGCTTTGTTTTCCTGGATATTTGCCCATATACGCAGAGCCTATCCTCGATCCTCCTTTCTTGTCATTCCCATCATATGGACTTCATTGGAATACGTGTTGACCCACTTTCTCACCGGCTTTCCTTGGGGGCTTCTCGGCTACAGCCAGTACCAAAACCTCTGGTTCCTGCAGATAGCCCCTCTCACCGGCATATATGGGCTCTCTTTTATGCTCGTACTTTTCCAAAGCTCTTTTGTATTCTCCATGCTCGATAGACGAAGGACTCCATTCTTCCTGGTTCTCGCTCTGATCGTTCTGATCCATTTGGGCGGATGGACCATCATGGATCGCCCCCTTGAAAAACACGGATCATTTCGAGCAGGAGTGATTCAAGGCAATGTCTCTTCCGATATTTATTGGAACCTGATATCAGACCGACAGAAGCATGATCTTTTCGACCGCCATCTGCGATTAACCGACCAGGCCTATAAAGCAGGCTCCAGGCTCATCATTTGGCCTGAATTTACCGTTCCCCTGTGTCTCGGTTGCCCCTACGGGATCTATCAGGAATTTGATGAAAAACTTTATCATTTTGTCCAGGAATCCGGATGCACGCTTCTTCTTGGGACAATTGAGACGACTTATTCTCAATACAAATACCATTCCTATAACACAGCTCTCTGTTTGCATCCCGACCTCTCCAGGAGCGAATATTACAAAATGCACCTAGTTCCTTTCGGAGAATACACCCCGTACAAAAAGATTTTATTCTTCGTCGAAAAAATAACGCAAGCTATCGGAGAAATCACGCCAGGAGAGGAATATGTCCTCCATAGATTCGAAGGAAAAAAATTCGGAACCCCGATCTGTTATGAAATCATTTTCCCGGATTTGGTGAGAAAATTCATCAAAAAAGGAGCCGATTTTCTTGTCACCATCACCAATGATGGTTGGTACGGAAATTCTTCAGCCCCTTACCAGCATTTCGCCATCGCTGTCGTCCGGGCTGTGGAAAACAGGCGTTTTCTACTCAGGGCTGCGACCACTGGTATCAGCGGCATTATCGATCCCTATGGGCGCGTGCTCTGCCATTCGGAAATGATGACGCAGGCTTATTTCTCAGAGACTATTTCCTCCATAGGAACCCTTACTCCCTATACCCGTTGGGGCGATATTTTCGCTTTTGCCTGCTTGACTTTGAGTGCCATATCCCTTATTCTGGCCACGGCAGTCAAAAAGAAATGGCCGAAAAAAACATAGCTTCCAAGGAAAGCGCATCTCAATTAAGCACCAGGATTAAAGAAGCGCTTTCTCAATTCGATGAAGTCAGAGGTTTTCTTTGACGTTTCTCAAAAAAAATCAGAACTCCAAAAAATAGATCAGCAGCTTGCCTCCCCTGAAACCTGGAAAGACAAGAAAAAACTCCAATCCCTCCAAATAAAGAAAAAGGCATTGGAAAAAGAGATCAGCTTCTTTTCCCAGATAATCGAAAAAAAGGAAGAAATCGAAGTCTTAGAAGAATTGACCGAGGAAGGAGAAAATGTCCAGGAAGAAATCAGCAATAGCCTCGAAAGCTTCGAGAAAGAACTGGAAAACGTCAAGCTACAGACGCTCTTCGATGATCCTGACGATGCGCGCAATGCCATCCTGACCATTCATCCCGGCGCTGGAGGTACAGAATCCCAGGATTGGGCCCAGATGCTGCTCCGCATGTATTTAAGATATGCCGAGAGAATGGAATTCGAGTCGGAAGTGATTGATCTGCTGCCTGGAGAAGAGGCAGGGATCAAAAGCGTTACGGTTCGAATCATAGGAGAGTACGCCTACGGCTATCTGAGCCAGGAGAGTGGAGTTCACCGGTTGGTCAGAATCTCTCCCTTCGATGCCAACAAAAGACGTCATACCTCCTTTGCGGCTGTTTTTGTCTACCCTGAAGTCGATGAAGACATCGAAATCGAGATCAATCCAGATGATTTACGTATCGACACCTACCGGGCTTCCGGACACGGAGGCCAGCACGTGAACGTCACGGATTCGGCCGTAAGAATCACTCATATCCCTACTGGAATAGTCGCCCAATGCCAAAATGAACGATCCCAGCATAAGAACAAGGCGGTAGCCATGAAAGTCCTGATGGCCCGGCTCTATGAAATCGAAAAAGAGAAAAAACAAGAGAAAAAGGAACAACTGGAAGATGCAAAGTCAGAGATAGCATGGGGGAACCAGATCAGGTCCTATGTGCTTCATCCCTACAGAATGGTTAAAGACTTGAGAACAAAAGTGGAAATCGGAAATGTAGACCGGGTCTTGGACGGAGATATCGAGGAATTCATAAAAGCCTGCCTCCTGGCCCGCAACAAAACCGTAGCTTAGGGCCTAACCTGTCTGTTCAGGTTCATCACGAATCAATCCAACCCATCCCATCCCGGTCAACCTTTTTTAGCTTCCTCCCATATGCGGTCCATTTCTTCGAGACTGGTCTTTCCCAATTCTTTGCCCTCTTTCTTCAATTTCCTCTCGATGAACCGGAAGCGTCGGATAAACTTTTTATTGGCTTCTCTCAAGGCAATCTCAGGATTCACGCCCAAATGACGAGACACATTAGCTAAAGAGAACAGAACATCTCCGATTTCATCCTTCATCTGCTTTTCATGCCTCTCCCGGATCGCTTTCTCCAACTCAGTGACCTCTTCCTTCGCTTTCTGGAGGGCATCGTAAGATTGGCTCCAGTCAAACCCATAAGAAGAAGCACGGAGACCGATAAGAAAGCTGGTGAGAAGTGCAGGGCTAGATTTTGCGATCCCTTCAAAGATGGATTCTCTTTCTTTTTCCGACATTTTTTGTTCGTTCCATACTTCCTTCACCTCTGCTGATTCTTTTAGACGCTTTTTGCCGAAAACATGGGGATGCCGGCGAATCATTTTTTTATTGATTCCATCCAGAACTTCTGCCATGGTGAAATACCCCTTTTCCTTTGCTATCCTGGTCAAAAATACCAGCTCCATCATGACATCGCCCAATTCCTCAGCCAAGGATTGATAATCCCGGGACTGGAGGGCTTCGATAGCCTCGTAGACTTCCTCTAGAAAATAGTTGGCGATGGTCTCTTCTGTCTGTTCCCGATCCCAAGGACATCCCTCACGGCCTCGCAGGATGTCCAGAATCTCGACCAATCGAAAAAATTCTCGCCCTATCCTCTTTTTATCTTCCATGACACGGCTTCCTTGAAATATTTATCCATATTGATATAATAATTTTCCAGCTCATCCAAAATAGCTTAAGCTGGAATAAATTTCAATCGTGTTCCAACGGGATGATCATTCTGGATTATTCATAAGTCGAATAGCTAGGCAGGATCGGGTGTTTAAAAAGCAAGAAACTCGCCTGGGAAAAAAGGAAATGGTGCGGAATTTTTTATGAATAATTCGGCCGTCTGCATCATTCACGAACCAAGATTGTTATCGTAATGGATTACACCATGAGCAAAAAAGAAAAGAACAATAAAAAACAGGATAGACATGACGAAAAAAATGCACCAAGAAAGGAAGCCCAAGAGATCATTCTACCTCCTTTAGAATTCAGCTCAATTGTGCTTCCTTTTTTCACCCAAGGACTCTTCTCTTTGGGCCAACTCGAAAAAGAAAAAGAAGACAAAAACGTCGAGCTGGCTAAAAGGATGATCGACCTTCTCGATCTTCTCCGGCAAAGAACCAAAGGGAACTTGAAGCAAGAAGAAGATGCATTCTTGGAATCAAGCCTTCACCAGCTTAAGCTGGCCTACATGGAAAAAGCGAAAATCATAAAGCTATAGCTGCATGCGTGTTGTAAACGGGCTGGAATCCTTCACTTCTTGTCCTAGGGGCTGTGTCATCGCTATCGGAAATTTTGATGGAGTCCACCTAGGACATCAAAAAATCATTCGATCGCTGGTCAAGGAAGCGAACAAAATGGAATACCCTTCCCTGCTGCTTACGTTTCATCCTCACCCGGAAAAAATTCTTTCTGGGAGGGAAATAAACCTGCTGCAAACTCTTGACCAACGAATGAGTGCAATCGAAAAACTAGGGGTCCAAATAGCCGTGGTGCTTGACTTCGATAAAAATTTTGCCAGTCTTACTGCCGAGGAATTCATCCGGAATATCATTCGGGATAAATTCAGGGCAAAAAAGATCATCGTGGGGAATAATTTCAGATTCGGCAGAAAAAGAGAAGGAGATGTGAACAAGCTATGTGCATTCGCTCCCCGATACAACTTTTCCGTCGTATCCGTCCCTCCCGTAAGGAGAAAGAGCCTCGTCGTCAGCAGTAGTTTGATCCGGGACAAACTCAGCCAGGGAGACGTCGAAACGGCCCATCTTCTTCTTGGAAGGCCTTACGAAATCGAGGGAACCGTGGTAAAAGGAAAATCGAGAGGCAAAATCCTTGGCTTCCCTACTGCTAACATCCATTCGGCCAACGATATGGCCCCTCCAGGAGTGTTTGTAACTTTAATGGGCATAAACTCCCATACACTTCCCTCTGTCACACATGTCGGGAGCAAACCGACTTTCAATGAGCTAGAGCCAATTATAGAATCTTATGTCATCGACTACAAAAATAACCTTTATGGAAAGAACGTTCGCCTCTTGTTTTTGAAAAAAATAAGGGATGAAATAAAATTCGAGACGACCGATGCACTGTGCTCACAAATAAAGAAAGACCTTGATCGAGCCCGTCACTTCTTTAAAACAAGAAAACCATGACCTAATCTGGATTATTCACGAGTCAAGGCCAACCCACTCCGCCCAACGATAAGGAATAAAGACAGAACAATGAGATTATTTGGGTTCATTTACAGCAATATCCGGATGAGTTCCTGACACGGCTGTATGTGAAAATGTCACCGGCATTCTTTTAAAAAAATATCTTTTACTAATCGGCAACTTGGGTCTTTTTTCTGTTTCTTGACTTTTTTCAGAAGATGGTGCATTTTCTTAGAGAACGTACGCGTTTCTCTATCGAAGTTACACAATGTTCATGTCGGGACGTCGTTACCGAACTATGAAATGAAATTGATCAGGAGTCGGTAAAATGGAAGAAAAGATAAAAGCCAAGGTCATGGATGCGCGCAAAATGAAAAGAGCCCTCCACCGAATGGCGACCGAAATCATCGAAAGAAATCGAGATTTAAGCGATTTGGTTATCGTAGGAATAAGGACTCGGGGGATCTATCTCGGCAAACGTATGTCCAAGATGATAAAGGACCTTGAAGATGTCGCGATACCGGTGGGTGTATTGGACATCACGCTCTACCGGGACGATTTTTCTGAGCTCGAGGCTCAACATATGGTCAAAAAGACAGAAATCGATTTTTCTGTCGCTAATAAGGACATTCTTTTGGTCGATGATGTTCTCTTTACCGGAAGGACCATTCGAGCAGCCATGGACAGCCTCATCGATTTGGGAAGGCCTCAAAGCATTCAGCTCCTTGTCCTTATCGACAGGGGGCATCGAGAACTGCCTATCCGGGCCGATTATGTAGGAAAATTTCTTCCGACATCAAAAAGAGAAATCGTCCAGGTCCATCTGAAGGAAATAGACGAAGCCGATGAAGTTTTAATAACCGAGCCGGCCGAAATAGAATAGGAGAAAGCCCGTGCCTTTCCGCCACAAGCATCTTTTGGGCATAGAGCCTCTTTCGAAAGAGGACATAATTTTGATCCTGGATACAGCCGAATCCTTCCTTGAAATTTCGACACGAGAAGTAAAAAAAGTTCCGACTCTCAGGGGAAAAACTATCATCAACCTGTTTTTCGAACCAAGCACACGAACGAGAAGTTCGTTCGAGCTTGCCGCAAAAAGACTGAGTGCCGATATCGTCAATTTCAGCCGGCAGACTAGCAGCGTTATCAAGGGAGAGACACTAAAGGATACTGTCCTCAATTTAGAAGCCATGCAGTCCGACGCTATTATCATCAGACACGCCTGTCCCGGAACCGCCCATTTTATCAGCACATTTTGTCGCTCACATGTCATCAATGCTGGTGATGGAGCCCATGAACATCCTACCCAGGCACTATTGGATGCCTTTACCATAAGACAAGAGAGGAAAAGCCTGGAAGGGTTGAAAGTCTTGATCGTGGGCGACATTCTCCATAGCCGCGTCGCGCGATCCAACATTTTCCTTTTGACTAAATTAGGAGCCGAAGTCGTCTGTGTTGGCCCCCCTCCTCTGGTTCCCGAGGAATTCGAGGCATTCGGTGTGAACATAGATTTCGACCTCGACAGAGCTATACAGGGAGCAGATGTGATCATGATGTTGAGGATTCAAATGGAAAGGCAGCAAAAAAATTTCTTTCCCTCCATTCGAGAATACCGGGAGATCTTCGGTCTGACTCAAAAAAGATTCCGCCGGGCCAAAAAAAATGCGATCATCATGCACCCTGGACCTATAAACAGAGGGGTGGAGATATCTGCCGATCTGGCAGACTCGGCCAAATCTGTCATTCTCAAACAGGTTGAAAACGGCATCGCAGTAAGAATGGCTGTCTTGTACCTTTTGCTAGGAGGAAAAGAGCGTGAGATTACTGATTAAAAATGGAAGGGTAATAGATCCTGCTTCAGGAACCGATGATACCCTCGATATACTTATCGACAAAGGAAAATTTGTCGAAATCAAGCCGAAGATCCAGGCAGATGACCTCAAAACGGTGGACGCTTCTCGCCTGGTTGTCGCCCCAGGATTCATCGATATGCATGTACACCTTCGTGAGCCCGGACAGGAAGAAAAGGAGACCATCAGGACCGGCTCGATGGCAGCGGCAAGAGGGGGTTTCACCACAATAGCCTGCATGCCCAATACGGTTCCGGTCAACGATACCCGGGGGGTTACGGAGTACATTCTCTCGGAGGCCAAGAAAAAAGCATTGGTCAATGTGCTTCCCATTGCAGCCGTGACCCGGGGGCTCGATGGCGAAGAGTTGACCGATATGGCCGACCTGAAAGCAGCCGGAGCTGTCGCCTTCTCGGATGACGGGCATCCGGTGGAAAATAGCCTTGTAATGCGGAGGGCCTTGGAATACTCCAAACTTCTCGATACGCTGATTATCGATCACTGTGAAGACAGAAACCTCAGTGCGGGTGGCCTAATGCATGAGGGCCAATATTCTTTGAAACTGGGGATAAAAGGAATACCCGCTTCCTCGGAAGAGGTCATGGTCTTCCGAAATATCGTTTTGGCGAGAGAAACCAAAGCCAAGGTCCACATCGCCCACTTGAGCGTCAAAGGGGCATCCGAGGCCCTCAAAATGGCTAAAAAAGCAGGTATCAAAATAACCGCAGAGGTGACACCGCACCATCTCTTTTTGACTGACGCCTCGTTGGAAAGTTACGATACCAACTTGAAAGTCAATCCTCCCCTTCGCAGCCAAAAGGATATTCAGGCTCTAATCGAGGCGATCAAGGGAGGCTGGATCGACGTCTTCGCCACAGATCATGCTCCCCACACACCTGACGAAAAAGACGTCGAACTCGACCAAGCTCCCTTCGGCATCGCTGGTCTGGAAACAGCCGTTCCTCTTTTCCTCGACAAATTGGTCAATAAAAACATCATCTCACTCGAGAAATTTGTCGAAATGATCTCCACCAACCCGGCCAAAATTTTAGGGCTCGATAACAAGGGAAGGATCCGTGTAGGTGCAGACGCGGATTTAACTATCCTCAAGCTGCATCAAGAGGTGGCGGTTGATACTTCTCAATTCCAGTCTAAAGGCCGTAACAATCCGTTCCACGGCTGGAAGCTTAAAGGAACTCCGGTTATGACGATCGTGAGCGGAAAAATCGTTTATTCTTGAGTATTCCATGGCTAGAAAATGGCCTTATCTCGAGAAAAAAATCGGTCATCGATTTACCAATCCAGAGCTCTTGAAAAACGCTTTGACCCACAGGTCCTACGCTTATGAAGCGAATGAAGAGGATTTTGCGGATAACGAGATCCTTGAGTTTCTGGGAGATTCTGTCTTGGGGCTGGCGGTGGCTGACTTTTTGGTCTCAATGTATCCAGGGGTCCCCGAAGGAGAACTCTCGAAACTGAAATCGACTGTGGCCAGCACCTCATCACTGTATAATTTTGCGAGAAACCTGAAACTTGATCGATTCATTCTTCTCGGAAAAGGAGAGGAAAAAAGCGGAGGAAGGAATAAAAAGACCATATTGGCCGGGGCCTATGAGGCTCTTATCGCATCGATCTATCTCGATGCAGGATATGATGAGGTTAAAAATTTTCTTTTTCCCAAACTGGAATCATTCTTCAAAAAAATCAATGTGAAAAAATTTATGATCAATAATTTCAAATCGGCATTACAGGAATATTTCCAAAAAGAAAGTTTTCCCCCTCCCGTCTACAAAACGATAACAACCAAAGGGCCTGACCACAAAAGACAATTCACTGTTGAGGTTTTTCTAAGAAAAAATCCCCTGGCAAAAGCCACCGGCAAATCTATCAAGGAAGCTGAGCAAAAGGCGGCTCAGAAAGCTCTCAAAAGCCTGCTGGGAAGGAAAATAAAGATTTTCTCGTCTGATACGTTTCTTTTGAAGAAAAAGCATGATTGATTCCTATGTTTTCGGACGCATGGTCATCTCCGGAAAGGCCTATTCATCCGATCTGATTGTACTGCCGGATAAAATTCTCTCTTCCTGGTGGAGAAAAATCGGCCACCGGTTGTGCCTGGAGGATCTCAAGGACGTTCTGAGCGAAAACTTTGATGTGCTCGTAATAGGAACCGGATATATGGGATTGATGAAGGTCGAGAAGGAAGTCATTGAGTACGCCCGCGATCAGGGGTTTCATCTTCATATCGAAAAAACTAGAAAGGCCGTCGAGGCTTTCAACAACTACAGCAGTCAGAACATAGCCATTGGTGCATTTCACCTGACCTGTTAACCTGAATTACTAATAAAAAATGCCGATATCATTTTCTAATACACACAGGTTGGGAATTCGTGCCGACCTGGCTGTAGATAAAAACAGAAATCTTCTTCGTTCTTCCTCACATTTTAATGTCAGGACGGAGCAGGTTGGTAGAGGCATTTTTTGCCCTTCGGACGAGCCGACCCAACCTACCGCAATCTCAAAACAACAGCTTCGTCGCAACCCGGGTAGGTTGGCTCTGTTCGCGGGATTAGGTTGGGTCAACATTTCACTTCAGCCTAGTAGGCCACTTCCTCGCCCAACCTTATACGTAAGGGGTGGGGTGGGTTGGCGGTGGGGTGGGTTGGCGGTGGGGTGGCAGTGACTCGCTAATAACCAAGGTTAGTCAAATGGCCAAGTGCAAACGGTGTGAAAAAAGAAAGGCGAAGAGACTCTGCCCAGCGCTGGGGATCTCTCTGTGCAGCCTCTGTTGTGGCCAGATCAGACAGAAGGAGGTCCACTGCTCCGCCGACTGTCCCCACTTGTCCAAACATATCTCCTACCAGGAAAAAAGGACCATCGAAAAAGGGATGGCTTCGTCTCATCCCTCTTCTCGCCAGGAAGAAAATGTTCTGGAAGACGAACGATTGGCCTGGTTGGCTTTACATATTGAAATCTCTATCAAAGAATATGGGGATAAAAGCTTATCATTCAGCGATAAAGAAGCCCTCTTGGCGTTGGAATTTGCCCGCGAGAGGATCGAAAAAGAGACCAGTCTCATTCTCCTGTCCGAGCAAAAAATCCCAACTCAAAATGCCTTGGGAGAAGCCATTTATCAGAGGGCTGAAAAATGCCGTTATGAAGGGCGGGTCATCTTGACGGGGATTCCCCAAAAATACACCACGGATGAAAAACTCCGGGTTTTGGATCACATAATCGTGACCGCAAAAAATCTCGCTCGAGATAATATTGAAGGTCGCCGTTACATCCAGACGGTTATGGAAAGATTCTCAAAAATCCAAAACCTCAGCCGGCAAAAAAAGATTATGATGCCTTCCTAGCTCCCTGCCCTCTGCTCATGAAGACAGCGACAAAATTCAGTTCCGGGATATTGCTGCAAACGATCTTTATAACTGCTGCGATGGGAACCGCCAGAATCATCCCCGGGATCCCCCACAACCAGCCCCAGAAAAACAGGAAAAAAAGCACAACCAAAGGGCTCAAATCCAATCCTTCCCCCATGATCCGTGGCTCAATGAGATTTCCCATAACCATCTGGATAAAGATCAGGATCAGAAGTATCCAGAAGGCAGGCCAGATGGTTTCGAATTGAAAAAAGGCTATGAAGACAGGAAAGGCAGTGGCGATGATGGATCCGATATTCGGGATGTAATTCAAAACGAAAGTCAAAAATCCAAAAACGACGGCAAAATCCACACCGAAGAGCAAAAGCACAATCAAGACAAAAACACCAGTGAAAAAACTAACGACTGTTTTGATAGCCAGATAGCGCTGAATCTGGCTGTCGATGTTTTGGATAACTTCTGATATCTTGGAGGCTCTGGTCGAGCTGAAAGAAAGCTCGATTTTGGGAATGACCTGCCCTCTTCCTGCCAGTATAAAAATCAAGAATATCAGAAGCAGAAAAAGGTTCGACAAAAAGGAAAAAAAGGGACCCAGCGAATTGAGGAGAATACTTCCGATTTTTCCCAGATCGAGCTGCTTGAGCCAATCGATCGGCCCTCCTTCTGGACCTGTTAGGTTATACTTTTCTTGAATTGAATTAAGAATCACATCGACTTTCTGGCTGTATTTGGGAATTCCAGAGGCAAATGCTTTGCCGCTTGAATAGATGAGCGACCCCATAAGGTAAAGGATGAAAAACGTCAAAATCAGGATAAAAATGATCGAAATAACCCGGGGGATCTTGAGGCTAGTCATAAAATCTAACAGCGGAGCGAGAACAAAGGAAATGAACACAGCAAGGGAAAAGGGAAATAGAACGGGCTTTGCCAACCAAAGAACCACGCCGCCGATAAAAATAACGATAATCACCATCGACCCTGTGATCACCTTGTTGCCTTGCATAAAAACCTCTATCGCTTTTCATTATATTCTATTATTTGGGCAAACAAAAGCCAAAATTTGACTCTTTTTTATCCCCTCACGCCTGACAAAATTCCCCCTCCAAAGAGGTGATCAGAGGAGGATGAATATCACCCCTGTATTCACCTAAAAAGGCTATTGACCGACATTTTTCCCTGTATAAAATCTTGTAAGAGGAACGGAGAGGCCCTATTTATAAGAAACGTGACGGATAAAAAACATAATGAAAGTTTTAATTGCCGAGGATGATCCTATCTCATGCAAAGCATTGGAAAGTAATCTCAAGGAATGGGGATATTCAGTGGTCGCGGCAAGAGATGGCAGCGAAGCATGGAAACTGGCAAAATCCAATGACATAAGATTAGCCATTCTCGACTGGAACATGCCAGGCATCGATGGTATAGAACTATCTCAAAGAATCCGCAAGGAATACCAGAAAGATGATACAAAATACATCTATATCATTCTGCTCACCGGAAGGGGCGGGCAGGATGACATCATTCAGGGCTTGTCAACCGGAGCTGATGATTACATCACCAAACCCTACAGCTTTATGGAACTTAAATACCGCGTTCAAACCGGCGAGCGCATCATCCGCAACGAGGATAAGCGCATTAGACTGGCTAATCTCGACCATCTGACAAAGTTGTGGAACAGGAACAAAATCTTTGAGTTTTTAGAGTCTGAACTCAAAAGAGGCGAAAGGGAAGGCACATCGACAGGCGTGGTGATGATCGATATCGACCATTTCAAACGAATCAATGACCGATATGGACACCTTACTGGAGATAGAGTCCTTATCGAGGTCTCGGATCGACTAAAATTGGCCATTAGACCCTATGATAAAATTGGCCGTTACGGAGGAGATGAAATACTTGTGGTCCTCCCAAAATGTGGAAATTCAGAAGCCAAAAAAATCGCCAAGCGGCTCTATGCCGCTGTAACTGATCAGAAGGTCACCACCGATGCTGGTTCATTGGAAATCAACATCAGTATTGGTTGTGTTTCTAACGAACGATTTCACAAGGCGACAAAAATGCAACTCGTCCAGGCAAGCGATAAAGCGCTTTTGTCAGCGAAAAAAAGAGGACGGGATAGAATTATTTTGGCCAGGTCCATGTAACAATCATCGGGCTTAAGGAAATGATGGACGAAAAAGATATTTTGGAGAGTTTGAATAGGAGACAAAGCCTGTCACCAGATGTGCACGAGCCTCTCCATCTCGAAAAAAAATTACAGATAGAGAGAGCTTATTTAGACCAGCTTTTCGAAAGCGCACAAGAGGCAATCGTCTTGGCCGACAAACAAGGCCATGTCATTAGAATCAACTCAGAATTCTCCAGGCTCTTTGGCTATACTAAAGATGAAATCCTGGGAAAATCTATCGATCAACTAGTCGCCCCTGCTGAAGTTCAAGATCAGGCTCTGTTTATCACACAACGGACGCTTCTGGGTGAAAAATTGCGCCTGGAAACCGTTCGCCGTCATAAAAACGGGAAATTGATCGATGTATCCATTCTCGCCTCACCTATTATCGTCGATGGAAAGCTGGAAGCGATATTTGGCATATATCGGGATATTTCCGAACAAAAAAAGATAATCGACAGTCTAAAGGAATCGGAAAAAAGATTTCATGATATCGCGCTCAGCTCGGCCGATTGGATCTGGGAAGTCGATATAGAAGGCAAATACACCTTTGCTTCCGGAAAGGTGAGACAAATCTTGGGTTACGAACCTCACGAGATTATAGGAAAAACGCCATTTGATTTGATGCCCTCGAAGGAAGCACAAAGGATAAGCGAGGCTTTCATTCGTGCTATTTCCGAAAAACAACCGATCGTAGATCTCGAGAACTGGAATCTAACCAAAGATGGAAAAGAAGTTTTGCTCCTCACCAATGGAGTCCCTATCCTTGCGGAAAGTGGAGAATTCCTGGGATACCGGGGTGTAGACAAAGACATAACCGACCGGAAATGGACCGAAGAAAAGCTGAAGGCCAACGAGGAAAAATACCGGATGATCTTCGAATCTTTCCATGATGTCTATTACCGTACGGACAACAATGGCAACATCACTGATATCAGCCCCTCTGTATTCAAACAGGCAGGATACAGCACAGAAGAAGTCATCGGAAAACCGGTGGCCATGTTTTATCAACACCCGGAAGATCGCGACGCCCTCATTAAAAAGCTTCTAGAAAATGGATTCGCCAATGACTATGAGCTTACGTTGTTGGCCAAAGATGGGAGAAAGATATTTACATCCGCCAATGCGAGAATGATCTATGATGCAAATCAACAACCCATAGGCGTAGAGGGAGTTCTCCGTGACATTACAGAGCGCAAGCAGGCCGAAGCCGCGCTCAGGAAAAGAGAGGAACAGTTCAGGAGCATCTTCCAGGAATCGCCCATCGGCATTGAGCTCTATGACTCCAGCGGCAATCTCCTCGAGGCCAATGAAGCCAGTCTTGAAATATTTGGGATTCAAAATCATGACACGGGC
Organism: uncultured Eubacteriales bacterium; assembly: GCA_964400735.1. GTDB lineage: Bacteria > Acidobacteriota > Aminicenantia > Aminicenantales > Aminicenantaceae > CAYNVQ01. The sequence goes on from CAYNVQ010000001.1 coordinate 767,037, forward strand.
AGAAGGGTCAACCTTTTTAAGAATCCAGTCCTGTCAGAAAAGGCAACATATAAACTACTCAACGGAGAACTGACGAAATATGAAGTCTTGTTTGATTTTGAAAAAATCAAGGAATTCAACCTTTTCGAAACCAGTAAGTCAGGTTCAATCTATCTCGATGTACTAATAACCCCCATAGGGAAAGATGAAAACACAAATCCTACAGGATACCTTGTTCAGCTGCAAGATATCACCGAGCGCAAGGAAACCGAGGAAGCCTTACAAAAAGAAGCGGCTAAGCTCTCGGCCATGATTTCTGGCATGGAAGAGGGAGTGGTTTTTGCCGACAGTGATAACAACATAGTGGAAGTGAATGGCTATTTTCTCCGTCTGGCTAAAAGAGAAAAACCCGAAGTCATAGGAAAGAGCTTATGGGATTTCCATCCCCAAGTTTCCGGAGACAAACTGAGAGCCTATATAGAAAATTTTCGAAGCTCCCCTCAATCTCAGCCCATCATCATCCAGAGGCCCATGTTTGGATTAGAGACCATTATGCGCATGCAGCCTATCTACTTTAAGAACCGATACGAAGGCATCATCGTCAACCTCATCGACGTGACCCAACTCGTCACTGCCCAGAAAAAGGCTCAGAGCGCCGACCAAGCCAAAAGCGAGTTCCTAGCTAACATCAGTCACGAGATCCGAACTCCCATGAACGGTATTTTGGGCATGACAGACCTTGTGCTGGAGACAAACCTTACGCCCGAACAGGAAGAATACATAACCGGAATAAAAAAATCAGCAGAATCCATGATGACTCTTATCAATGACCTTTTGGATTTTTCGAAGGTTGAGGCGAAAAAAATTGAGCTCGAATCGATAAGCTTCAATGTGCATGACTTCATCTATGAAACCGTCTCCCCCTTAGCCCTTGAGGCCTATAAAAAGAAACTCGATCTTGTTTGTGACGTTCCCCAATCGATCTCCTATCGGGTGACAGGTGATCCAGCCCGGCTGAAGCAGGTCCTGGTCAATCTCTTATCCAATGCTTTGAAGTTCACCAATAAGGGAGAAGTCGTCGTTTCAGTAAAAGAAGAACTGAAAACAACCGAAGCCGTTTCTTTGCAATTCACTGTACGGGATACCGGAATCGGTATCCCCCAAGATAAACAGGAAATCATTTTCAATGCCTTCGCTCAAGCAGATGGTTCCATGACACGCAAATTTGGAGGAACCGGACTCGGGCTTTCAATATCACGCCAATTTGTCGAGCTCATGGGGGGCCGGATTTGGGTGGAAAGCGAAGTTGATAAAGGCAGCGAATTTCATTTCACGGTGAAATTAGGAGTGGACAATGAAGAACAGCCGGCATTACATGCCGATAAGAAGCTGCCGCTCGATAACCTATCGGCTCTTCTCATTGACGACAATACCACTACTCGGCGGGTTATTAAAGATATGTTGAGTGGAGAGAAAATACAGCTTTCTGAAGCTGAAAGTGCAGAGGAAGCCCTTACTTTTATCGATAAGGCCGAGAGGGAGGGCAGATCTTTTTCTTTTTATCTTCTCGATGCCTATCTTCCTGGAATGGAAAGTTTTCTTCTCCAAGACCACATGAGGCACAATCCGGATATGGCCAAAACCACCATTATGATGCTTGCCTCCAACAGTCATAAAGGAGATGCCGCGCCCTGGCAGAAACTCGGAAGTCCGGCTTTTATCACCAAACCCGTAAGAATGTCTTCTTTGCTGGAATCTATTGAAAAAACTATCAATGGCTTGCCGAAAGGAAAATCAGAAGCTGGGGAAATTCCAGAAATGGCCGAAGAACGAAAGCCTTTTCCATCTTCATCATCGGTGCCCCCTTCGGAGATAGAAAGTGAGGAGTCTCAGGCGCAGGAAAAGCCTGCTCAAGAAAAACAGAATTCCTACCGTGTGCTGATTGCCGAAGACAACATCGTCAACCAAAAAGTTGCCTATTTCATGCTCGAAAAACAAGGGCACCAGGTTACAGGAGTAAGAGATGGGAAAGAAGCCGTTGATGCATTGGATAAAGCTGTATTCGATGTGGTTCTGATGGATGTACAGATGCCCAACATGAACGGTTTTGAAGCGACGGCAGCTATCAGGGAGAAGGAAAAAAATTCTGAAAAACATATCCCGATTATTGCCATGACTGCCCATGCCATGAAAGGCGACAAGGAGATGTGCCTGGAGGCTGGAATGGACGACTACGTGGCGAAACCTCTCAAAGCCGACGATCTCCTCTCCAAAATCGAGGGCGCTGTCCAAAAGTTTGGGAGAGCCCATAATTAATTCGCGAATCATGGATAAACATATTCTGCATCCCAAGCCGACAAAAGTGTTGATCGCAGAGGATAATGCCGTATCCGCAAAGATCCTTCAAAAAAACATCAAGGAATGGGGTTATGAAGTTGTCCTGGCGAAAGATGGGAGACAAGCCTGGCAGGCTTTGCTGGATGAAGAAATCGGTTTAGCTGTTCTGGACTGGATGATGCCCAAGATCAATGGCATCGAATTATGTAAAAAAATCAGGCAAATAAACAACCGAAACGAAAACCACGAATACACCTACATCATTTTATTGACAGCCAAGGACGAACAAAAAGACCTGATCAAGGGGTTCTCTGCAGGAGCGGATGATTATATCACAAAACCCTTCAATCATCTTGAGCTCAAGGCCCGTTTAAAAACCGGAAAACGTATTATAGATTTACAGAGGCAGCTTCAAGAACAGGCAAATCGGGATGGCCTGACTGCACTCTGGAACCGGAAACGAATGTACCGAATTTTGGAAAAAGAGATCAATCGCTGCCAAAGACAAAGATATCCATTAGCTGTCATCATGATCGATATAGACAATTTCAAGAAGATAAATGATACACATGGACATCAAAGTGGTGATGCTGTCCTCAAAGCTGTTTCATCCCTTCTGAAAAAAAGGATTCGCAGCTATGACGAAATCTGCCGATATGGAGGAGATGAACTGCTCATCATCCTTCCTAATTGCGATCTCAGGGGGACAAAAAAAATCGCTGAACGTATCCGACAAGCCGTTTCTTCTCAAGAACTGGAAACAGAAAACACGGCTTTAAATATCACGATTAGTCTTGGAGGAGTCTCCTCAGGAGATAAGGTCACAGAGCTAAAACCAGAGATTCTTATCTCAACGAGTGATACGGCCCTTCTCGAGGCAAAATCAAAAGGCCGCAATTGTGCGGTTATAAAAAATCTAAAGGAATATAAGTGAACCAAAATGTCCAATTTTCCGCATGCCAAAAGTAACGGACCGATCGATTTAGCTTCGGTCTTGGAAAGAATCGGAGGAGATGAATCTTTTCTCCAGGAACTGATCGATATCTACATCGAAGATTTCATCGAAAAATACGCTCAACTCAAGCAAGCTGTCGAACAGGCGGAATTCGATACCATTAAAGAAGTCGCTCATAGCCTTAAAGGCGCTTCTGGGAATCTGAGTCTAACCGACCTACAGGAAACATCATACGCTCTGGAGCTTTCGGGTAAAGAAAAAAATATCGAACAGGCCAAACATTCATTCTCACGCCTCGGCGAAGAATTTGAAAGGCTCAAAGATATTCTTCCTTTGGATAAATGGCAAAATGTCCAAGATAAAATGCTCCGCATAAAAAAGTAATGTCTGAAGTTAAAAGCTCCGCCAGCCCCCCCCCGATTGACATCTCATCCGCCATGGAGAGGATCGGAGGGGACGAGTCTTTTCTCCACGAGCTCATCGACATCTACATCGAAGATTTCATCCAAAAACATAAACGTCTTGAAAAAGCTATCGACTATGAAGACTTTAAAGCCATTACGGAAATCGGGCACAGCCTTAGGGGTTCATCCGCTAACTTGAGCCTCAACGGTCTTTATGACGTCTGTGCTGGAATAGAGTTATCAGGCAAAAAAAAGGATATCGAACAATCTAGACTTCTATTTATCCGTCTGAATGAAGAATTTGTAAAGCTAAAAGATTTCTTTCCCCCGGATAAGAGAAAAGATATCGATCAAAAATGGGAACCTATAGACAACGAACCATCCTGGTGTCCTGAAGGGGGCGGAACCGAAAAAAACATGCTGGTGCACATCCTGGCGGCTGATGATTCGGCTCCCAACCAGATCTTACTCAAGCACTATGCCGCAAAGGCAGATTATCTCATCGATATGGCGTGCAATGGAAGAGAGGCTGTGGAACTTTTCCGGCAAAATTCGTATTCGATCGTTTTGCTTGATATCCACATGCCAGAAATGGATGGATTCGGCGCCCTCGATTTAATGAGACAATTCGAACATGAAAATATTCTCCCTAGAACCCCCATTGTTGCCTTAACGGGATCGACCTTTCAAGAAGAGGGAACCACGTGTCTAGATGCAGGATTTGATGATTTCGTTGAGAAATCGTCCATCGGAGACACTTTGAGTAAAATCATCCAAAAACATGTAAAAACGGCAAAATTAGGAACAGAAATTGAGCACCTCGATGAGGCCATCCTTCCCTTAATCCCTGAATATCTCGAAAACAGAAAAAAAGATGTCATCAAGATCAGAGAAGCGCTAGAAAACCAGGAATTTAACGAAATCGAAGATTTGGGTCACAAAATGAAAGGATCTGGGAAGTGCTATGGGTTCGAAAAGATCAGTATGTTGGGCCACCAAATCGAAATTTCGGCGAAACAAAAAAATATTCACAGAATCGAACATGTTGCCGCTAAGATTCAGGATTATCTGTTCAACTTGAAATATGACGGGCATGAAAGATAATCTCAAAAATGCATGATGTCACTTTTTCCCCACATATGCTGCCCCTCCAACCTACTCCCCAAAATTTGTGGGATGGAGCGTGAAATGGCCTTGAATCGTATATAATCCGGGATGATAACGGGTTATTGTTCGAGTGATTGCATCAAACTCAACAGGTGTTTTTCTCCGATTTGTCCAAACCCTTCCTTAATTTTCATGACACCACAAAGATAAGGGCCTACTCGAGCAAGATAGATGTTATGGTAGTACCGGTCTTTTATCAGATAGCCAGAGGATGTCTTTTGGACTGCATCAGCTCCTTTAGCTTCTAGATACTGTTCTAACATATGCTGAGCCTCTTTGGAATCCTTGCCCTCAATAAGAAAGCAATCAAAAGAGAGGCCTCCCGTCTCATAACTGGCAAAATAGCCATCATGCATAAATCTATATCCCATCACATTGTGCAGGATGAATTTCTGGGTATTGGGGAGCAAACCTTCTTGGGGAAATTTTTCCAGGAGAACCGGAAATCCCCCTTTATCACCGACTCTGTCCGCGATGCTTTTGGAAACTTTGCGCAACATCTCTTCGGTTCTATCCTCGCAATCAAAGCAAAGGAGCTTCACATAATAGCCGCCAACCAGAAAATTCAGTGTTCCTTCTTCAATATAACCTTGAGTCCCCACCGATAAGAACCGACTATCGGGATAACGTTCGGCACTGTATATTCCGAAAGAGTTTTTGGGATCTCCCATGTCATAAATTTCCACAGTTATGGAATCTGCAGAATCGGTTTTTTTGAACAGAGCCACTCCCAATTGCTTGAAATCATAAGCTAGGTATATCTCAGCAGCGCCGTTTATGTATTCGAAAAGGGTTTCAGGGTAATAATTTTGCATGTCTTCGCTTATCCTCAATCCTTCAATCTCGGGAAGAAGAGACTCAAGGGTCGCCTGGCTCTTTTCTTCCGTTCTGCCAGAAACAGAAGACAAAAACACCAAAAATAAAATGAGAATGCCGACGATCCAGGATCTTTTTTCCTTTGCTAATCCGTCTGTATTCATGTTCAATTCTCCGTCCTTTCAGTCCTAGACTTTTCTATTCTTTTACCAGATTTCGACAAAAAAAGGAATGGGTGCCATCGGCATTTCTTCATCTTCTCACAACTTTGGAATTGTCTTGTTCAATACATCCTTGGCGTCTGACAATGTAGGATTCTCTCGAAGGACGACTCAAGAAGGCTAGATCCTCAATAGCGCTCCGGACATTCCTGATAACCTACCGTAGAACAGCTAGTCCGCGGGAAACGGAAATGACCCCCACTTTTTAGCTTGGAGCCCCCAGGTTGTTGACAGATAAAGAGGGAAAGAGTACTTTGAAATAAGAACCAGAGGCCGTAGAAAAAATCAACATGTCAAAAGTAGTCATCATCAAGGGAAAAAACGTTTTTTCAGCTGCGGATGAAATTAACGAGAAGGTCTTTCTCATCATGCTTGAAAAAGGATTTTCTATCCTGATGGAGCAGAATCATATTACAGACAATCTCCATAGATTGCTTCCGGATGATAAAAGTATCGGGATTAAAATCAACACTATCGGAGGAAAAAATATTTCCACCCGGCCGCTCTCTGCTCTCGGTCTAGCCCGGATGATATCCGAAAAAAACAATAGAGTTCAGCAAATTATAATCTGGGACCGAACCAACAGGGAGCTGAAAGATGCAGGATACAAATTAGAGCTAAACCGAGCCGGGATCCGGATATTTGGAACGGATACCCAAGGTGTCGGCTACAACCAGGGCCTCGTTTCCCATCTCAATATCGGAAGCCTCTTTTCCTCTATTCAAGTGGACTATGTCTCTGCTTCCATTAGCCTCGCTATCCTGAAGGATCATGGCTTAGCGGGCGTGACCGCAGGAATGAAGAATTATTTCGGTGCGGTTCATAATCCCAACAAGTATCATGACACAAACTGCAATCCCTATGTGGCCGAGGTTTTCGATATCGATATCATCAAAAAAAAGCACCGATTGACTATATTGGACGGACTTATCGTCCAGTACCATAGAGGACCTTCTTTCCATCCCAAGTGGGCGGATAAACAAGGAATCCTGATCTTCAGCATCGACCCGGTTGCTGCAGATAGGGTCGGCTGGCAAATCATCGAAAAGCTGAGAGCAGAGAAAGGCCTTCCCTCTTTACTTGAAGAGAATAGAGAACCCCTGTATTTAAAAACGGCTGAGAAAATGGGATTGGGAACAGCTTCATTAAGCGAAATCACCGTCATCGAAGAGGAAGTCTGAAATGGACAGGAGAACATTTTTTAAAACCACAGGGGCCGTTAGCGCTCTTTCTTGCGCCGGAGCAGCGTCTCTGCTTTCCGAGATGTACGCTTTTTCGCAAGATGCCAATCTTTCCCGGGTGGAAGCGAAGTTCTACAAAAAACACCCGGACCGGGAAATCGAGTGCACACTCTGTCCCCGCTTCTGCAAACTGGGGGATAAAGAAAGGGGTTATTGCGGCGTTCGGGAAAATAAGGGGGGAATCTATTACACGCTGGTATATGGGAAAGCATGTTCCATCCACGTCGATCCTATCGAAAAAAAGCCTTTATTCCACTTTCTGCCCTCCAGCTCGGCTCTCTCTATCGCTACAGCAGGATGCAATGTGAACTGTAAATTTTGCCAGAATTGGGAGATTTCCCAGGTAAGGCCAGAACAAATTCGTCATGTGGACTTCCCACCCACCTCAGTTGCCCAGACAGCAGAAAAATATAAATGTCCGGTCATCGCTTACACCTACTCCGAGCCCGTGGTCTTTTATGAATACATGTACGATACCGCTGTTGAATCTCGCAAGAAAAATATCAAAAATGTTGTGATCACTGGAGGCCATATCAATCCTGAACCTTTGGTTGAACTGATCGAGGTGGTAGATGCCATTAAGGTCGATCTCAAGGCCTTCACTCAGGATTTCTACACCCAGTATGTGCGAGGCCAACTTCAGCCTGTGCTCGATGCGATCAAAATCATTGCCAAAAATGATGTCTGGCTGGAAATCGTTTACCTCGTCATTCCCACACTCAATGACAATCCTGAAAATATACACCGATTGAGCAAATGGCTCCTCGGGGAAGTCGGTCCAGATGTTCCGGTTCATTTCTCCCGTTTTCATCCCATGTACCTCCTGAAAAATCTTCCTTCCACACCTGTATCAACCCTGGAACAGGCCCGCACCATAGCTTTGGAGGAAGGCCTCCGCTATGTATATATCGGGAATGTCGCCGGCCACGAGGCAGAAAACACCTTTTGTCCTAAATGCCACAAAATGGTGATCGAAAGAACCATCTACCAGATCCATAAAATCGAAATAAAGGATGGAAAATGTGCTTTTTGCGGAAATCCCATACCAGGGATCTGGGATTAGATGGGATTGATGAAAAAAAACCTCCCTCCATTTTTATTGGGTTTTTTGGCTCTTTCCTTTCAGATCATTCTCCTGCGGGAATTTTCAGCTCATTTCTACGGAAATGAGATCACGTTTGGTTTCATTCTCGCTTCCTGGCTCTTGTGGGGCGGAATAGGAAGCATTCTGGGCGCTAAAATCAAAAAATTTCCCTTTTCACTCTCCGGTGTCTACTACTGTGTTATCCTTATTTTTCCTCTTTTGCTGTTATTGCTGAGGTTCTCTCGTTTCATTCTCGGAACCCTGCCGGGGGAGCTCTCTGGTATGGCCCCCATGCTTCTGTTCTCTCTCGTTCTCTCCTTTTTTGTCAGCCTCCCTCTCGGAGCGCTATTCGTATTCAATGCCCAGTATATGAAAGGGGATATTCCCCGCGTTTACCTGCTGGAGACCCTGGGCTCAGCCATGGCGGGATACGCTATTTACTTCCTGTTTATTCCTTCCTTTTCCAATTGGCAGACCACCGCCATTGTGGGGTTTTTTGCTTGTCTGGCGGTATTTTTTTTCGTGGACAGACAGAAACGGATTGTCATCCTATCGATCGCCCTTTTGGCCCTCTCTGCGTTCGGTGGCTTCGATCACCTGAGTCAGAAAATATTCTGGCTCCCTTTCCAAATGATCGAAAGTAAGGATACACCCTTCGGCAAATTACAGGTCGTTCAAACGAAGGAACAACTCTCTTTATACAACAACACCCTTTTGGTCTATTCCTCCCCGGATCTGGCTTCATCGGAAGAATCCGTTCACTTCGCCCTTCTCCAGAGACCCGAAGCCACATCTATCCTCCTTATCGGTGGCGGTGCCGGCGGAAGCCTGAGCCAGATTTTGAAATACCCCGGCGTGGTGACGGATTATGTCGAGATCGACCCTGAAATCATCCGTTTATCCTTGAAATACCTCCCCGAGCAAGAAAGGCGATCCCTTCTGGACAAGAGAGTGCATATCCACTACCAAGATGGAAGAGCTTTTTTAAACAAAAGTCAATCGATTTATGATTTGATCATCCTTAATCTACCTGATCCCTCAACCGCCCAAATCAACCGATTCTATACCAGGGAATTCTTCATCCAAGCCCGAAAAAAATTAAATCCCGAAGGCGTCCTTTCCTTTCGGGTTTCTTCGGCCGAGAATTACATCAGCCCTGAACTGCAAAAATATCTATCCTCCCTCTATTTCACATTAAGGCAGGCCTTTCCCGAGATTAAAATCGTGCCTGGGGACACGAATATTTTTTTAGCCAGTTCAGGACAAATCTCCCTTGACCATCAGGAATTGGCCCAAAGAATTAATCATCTGGACCTGAAAAACCAAACCGTTAATGAAAATTCTTTGTTTTCTCGACTGAATCCCTTGAGGGTCCAGCAGCTAATGGACATTGTTACCAAGGGCGAAAAATTGATAAATCGTGACCTGATACCGATAAGCTACTTTTACAACTCAGTCTTATGGAGCACCCAGTTCCACAGATTTGAGAATTCTCTTTTCAAAATTCTCTCCCGACTCGGACGCTTTTGGCTGCTCGATTTACCTCTGATGGTTTTTGTTTTGGTTCTAATATGGATGGGATTGAGGGCACGAAAGACAAATTTTTTCCTTCTGCCTTTGGCTGCGATGGGGCTCACCACCATAACCGTCGAGATCATACTCCTTCTCGCTTATCAAACCGCTTACGGATATCTTTACCAGAAGATCTCCCTGCTTTTCGCCTGCTTCATGGTCGGACTTTTTTTTGGAGCTCTTCGCGGGAAAGCGAGAAAAATTAAGGAATACCTTCAACTCCTTGTGCTTCAATTCGGCTTTGTTATCCTTCTTTTTCTTGTCCTCATATGGCTGAAGTCCCATCCTCCAGAATTTCTTTTCTTCCTCTTCCTTCTTTTTATCGGTTACTTGGGGGGTGATCTATTCGTCGTTTCTAACCACCTCTATTTGAACGAGAAAAAAAATTTGGGAATCGGTTACGGGCTCGATTTGCTGGGGTCATTTACCGGAGCGCTGGCAGCCACTTCCATCCTCATCCCCCTATTCGGGCTGCCCCTATTGGCGAAATACATCTTCTTGATCAACTCATTTTGTTTCCTCTTTCTCCTGAGAGGACGGTCCATTTGACCGCGAACGAGATTCTTTTTCCTCTGGAATTTAAACTTTTTCAGAAAAGATGGGGAATTTTTGATTTTCTCGAATTATTCTTGACAGCCCTAATCAATTGTGCTTTACTGTAAGGTAATTTTTCTCTCTATAATTCCTATAATAACTATAGGTTAAGAGAATCTCGTTCTATATGAGTAATAAAAATGCGCATTAATATTTCTCGCCACAAAATTAGGGATTCTTTTATCGACAAAGTTCAAGAACTCAGCGGCCAAAACCTGCTTGCTTGTTATCAATGCGGCAAATGCTCAGCTGGATGTCCCGCCGTCTCGGACATGGATATCCTGCCCAACCAGATTATCCGTTTTGCTCAGCTTGGCCTTAAAGAAGAACTTTTGGCATCCAGAGCCATCTGGGTCTGCGCTTCATGCTTCACCTGTAATTCCCGATGTCCCAAAGGAATCAACATTGCAGAAGTCATCGAAGCTCTTCGACAGATCCTGCTCCGCAAAAGAGAAGACCATCTCAAGGTCGGGAATTTGTCGGATAAGGATAAAGAAGATATCCCCCCCATAGCCTTGATCAGCTGCATGAGAAAGAGCACCTCATAAGCATCTGCCATGACAGATAAATCCAATAATTTTAATGAAATAGGGAATTATAATGAAAATATGCTATTATCCTGGCTGTACCCTGAAAAACCATGCCAAGAACTTTGAAGATTCTACTATATGTGCCTTAAACACCCTCGGTATCGAAGTCGATGAACTCGACCGGTGGAACTGCTGCGGGACCGTTTTTTCTCTAACCACAGACGACTTGATCCACCATGTGGCTCCCGTACGCAACCTTATCCGAGCCAAGGAAGCCCACTATGATAAGATTATGACGGTCTGTGCCATGTGTTTTAACACTCTCAAAAGGGCTAATGAGAAAGTGAAATCCGACCCGGACAGCCTAGAGATTTTAAACAACTTCATGGACCGGGAACAGACCAAGTACGAAGGGGATGTCCAGGTCTTTCATCTTTTGGAATTTTTGAGGGATGAAATAAAATTTGAAAATCTATTCAAAAAGGTCGTCAGGCCGCTGAGAAAACTCAAAGTCGCCAGTTATTACGGCTGCTTGCTTGTTCGTCCCAAAGAGATCGGCTTTGATGATATGGAAAATCCGACGATTCTTGAAGACCTGATGAATGTGCTCGGGGCCGAATCTATCGATTTTCCTTTCAAGACAGAGTGTTGCGGGGCTTACCAGACAGTCGATAACCCGGGAATCATCGCTGAAAGAACCAATCAAATACTTACATCAGCTCAAAATCAGGGAGCTGAGGTAGTGGTGGTCAGCTGCCCTTTGTGTGCTTTTAATCTGGACCAAAGACAAAAACAAACCGCGGAGATCTATCCGGAATTCAAACATATCCCTGTTCTATATTTTACCCAACCTTTGGCGATAGCCTTCGGCTGTCCGGAAAAAACTCTGAGGTTTGATCTTAATTTTATCGATCCCAAACCTATTTTGAAGGAAAAGGGATTAATTTGAGGGACACATGGTCTATTTTGGTGATTTAAAACCGATTAAGGGCAAAATCCATATCGAAAAAGACAGATGCAAGGGATGTGGATTCTGCGTGGAGTATTGTCCGAAGGAAGTCCTCGAACTATCCGAAGAATTCAATGTCAAAGGATATCATCCTCCATTTGTTAAGGACGAGACCGCCTGTGTATATTGTCAACTCTGCGAGACCATATGCCCTGAATTTGCCATATTTGTTACCATCAAAGAAGAGGAGGAAGAAGGTGAAAAAGGTACAAGCAGACCCTAAGGGAGTTTTAACCGGTTCCCATTATCTAGACGGAGACTATGCGATCGCTGAAGGAGGGCTGGCCGCAGGATGCCGGTTCTTTGCGGGATATCCGATAACACCTTCCACGGAAACAGCGGAAAGATTCTCCGAAAGGATTCCCTCTGTGGGAGGCGTTTTTATCCAGATGGAGGACGAACTCGGCTCTATTGCGGCGCTGATCGGCGCTTCCTGGGGAGGGAAAAAACCGATGACCGTGACATCCGGACCAGGCTTCTCTCTTATGATGGAAAACATTGGATTGGCATGTATGATGGAAACTCCTCTCGTGATTGCGAACGTGCAAAGAGGAGGTCCGTCCACCGGACTTCCAACCTTGACAGGGCAGCAGGATATGATGCAGGTGAGATGGGGCTCTCATGGGGATTATGAGATCATCGCCCTCTCTCCTGATTCGCCTCAGGAATGCTTTGATCTGACGATCCAGGCTTTCAACCTTTCCGAGATATACCGTGTGCCTGTATTCGTGATGACGGACGAATGCGTGGGGCACATGCACGAAAAAGTGGTCATTCCTCCAGCAGAGGAAATCGAATTGGTGGAAAGAAAATGGTACAAGGGCCCAAGAGATAAATATCTCCCTTACAAGCTGGACAAAGACGGCATCCCCTTCATGGTGAAGGCTGGAGACGGCTACCGTTTTCATACAACCGGGCTAACCCATGACGAGCGGGGATACCCTGTCATCAACGCCGAATGTCAAAATTTAACCGTTCCCCGCCTTTCGGATAAAATCAAAAGCAACACCGATAAAATCATTCTGATCGAGGAAGATGAAACCGATACCGCCGAAGTCATCGTCATCTCCTATGGGATCACCTCCAGAGTCGCCATCCGGGCAGTCAGATTGGCTCGGAAAGCAGGCATAAAAGTGGGGACAATGAGGCTGAAGACTGTCTGGCCCTTTCCCGAAAAACGGATCAAGGAATTGGCGAAAAAGATAAAAGCGTTCATCATGCCCGAAATCAATTACGGGCAGGTTGTCTTGGAAGTCGAGAGATGCGCGGCAGGAAAAGCTGCCACCTACCATGTTCCCCATCTAGGCGGTTGGGTGCATGATCCAGAAGATATTTTGAAAGTCATCAAGGAGGCTGTAAGATGAAACAAGAAGATCGCCTCGAATCGAAGAATCCTATGGAAGGATTCTTGAGAATGGACAGAATCCCGCATATATGGTGTCCCGGGTGCGGAATAGGGACGGTCGTTACGTCATTTGCCGAAGCTTTGAAAAAAAGCAAGATCGACCTGGATAAGGTCGCTGTCGTCTCCGGAATCGGATGTACAGGCCGAGTCGCAGGCTATATCAAACTGGATTCTTTCCATACCACTCATGGCCGGGCTGTCCCCTTTGCCACAGGACTGAAGCTGGCGAATCCAGAACTTAAAGTCGTTGTCTTCAGCGGTGACGGAGATATCGTAGGAATAGGAGGAAATCATTTCATTCATGCGGCGAGACGCAACATGGATATTTTGGTCATCTGCGTCAATAATTTCAACTATGCCATGACCGGGGGGCAGGTCGCGGCCACTACTCCGACCGAGGCCAATGCTTCCACTGCTCCCTACGGAAATTTCGAATTCCCCTTTAGCCTGCCTTATTTGGCCGACGCTGCAGGAGCAACCTATGTGGCCCGCTGGACATCCCTTCACCTCAGAAGGGTGACCAAATCCATCCAGGAAGCTCTGGGCAGACGCGGTTTTTCTTTTATCGAAGTCATAACCCCATGTGTCACTCTCTATGCCCGACGGAACCGTTTGGGCGATGGATTGAATCTGTTGAAATACTACTATGACAAATCAGAGATCCAACACGGGGCCGATACAAGAACGCTGGATATCGGTTATCAGGATAAACTGATCGTCGGCAAATTCATCGATAAAGAAAAACCGACATTCCTGGATGCCATGAATCAGCACATGACCAAGATTTTAGGCGATAAATACGTTAGATATGGAGAATAAACCATGGCGGAAATAAGATTTTCTGGGTTCGGAGGACAGGGGATCATCCGGTTAGGCTTGATTTCAGGGAAAGCCCTTTCTCTTTTCGATAACAAGCATGCCACCATGACCCAAAGCTTTGGACCCGAGGCTCGTGGAAGTGCCTGCAGCTCTCAGCTCGTTGTTTCCAAAGACAGGGTTCTCTATCCCTACATCACCAAGCCAGAGATTCTCGTCTCGATGTCCCAAGAAGCCTATGATAAATACGAGCTCGACCTGCGGGAGGATGGGATTTTGATTATCGATTCAGACCTGGTCAAGCCCAAGCCTATAAGGGGAAAGATTAAACTCTTTTCCATCCCCTCCACACGGTTTGCCGAGGAATTGGGGAATCGGATCATCGCCAATTTGGTAATGTTGGGATTCTTCACGGCTGTGACCAAGATCGCATCTCCCGAGGCAATGAAAAAAGCCCTTCCTGGGCTGGTCCCCGGAAGATTCCTCGACCTGAACATCAAAGCATTTGACAAAGGCTATGATTACGGGCTGGATACCCTCGAGAAAACAGCTCCTTCAAAAACAAGAAAGAAAGAAGTGAAGCCCACACAAAAATCGAAAAGCAAAAAAAAGTGAGGACTGAAGTACCGACATTTGGTTGATCCATGATTGCCAAAATTTTATCAAAGAAAAATTATTATAGAGGAAGATGATGAAAAAAAAGACCGGAGTCTTTGTTTGTCATTGCGGTATCAACATAGCAGGGACAGTCGATGTGAAGAAAGTTGCCGATAAGCTTTCCAAACACCCTGGCGTCGATTATGCCGAGGATTATGTCTACATGTGTTCCGATCCTGGCCAAAACATGATTATCGATGCCATCAAGGAAAAAAAATTAGACAATGTCGTGGTCGCCTGCTGCTCCCCTACCCTGCACGAAACGACATTCCGCAATGCAGCCAAGGCAGCTGGAATCAACAATTTTCAGTGTGAAATCGCCAACATTCGAGAACAATGCAGTTGGGTCCATAAGGATAAAGATAAGGCCACGGACAAAGCGACGAAAATCGCCAAAAGCGCTGTGGAAAAAGTCAGACAGAACGAATCTTTGGAACCCATTAGTATTCCCGTAACCAGAAGGGCCTTGGTAGTCGGAGGAGGAATCTCCGGTATCCAGGCAGCACTGGATATAGCCAACAGCGGCTATGAGGTCGTTCTGGTAGAGAGGAATCCCTCTATCGGGGGACACATGATCCAGCTGTCGGAAACCTTCCCTACTCTGGATTGCTCTCAATGCATTTTAACACCTAAGATGGTGGAGGTTTCCAAGCATCCGAAAATAAAACTATTGACATACAGCGAAGTGCAGGAAATTTCAGGTTATGTAGGAAATTTCAAGGTCAAGATCCTCAAAAAACCGACTTTTGTCGACCAGGATAAATGCACCCTGTGTGACGAATGCACAAAAGTCTGTCCGGTCGTCATGTCCAATGAGTTCGATCTGGGCTTGACAGGGCGCAAGGCCATCTACATCCCCTTTCCCCAGGCCATCCCGGCTACCTATACCCTCGATATCAAAGGATGCCCGGGCCTCATGCCTATCGCCTGCGGAAAGTGTGCGGACGTCTGTGAACCCGAGGCCATCGACTATGATATGAAACCTCAGGTCATCGAAGAAGAGATCGGAGCCATCATCGTCGCCACCGGATATGACCTGTATGAAAAAAAGAATTTGGCCGAATACGGTTTCGGTAAATATCCGGATGTTCTCGACGGCCTCCAATTCGAAAGACTCCTCTCGGCATCCGGCCCGACCCAGGGGAAAATTCTCAGGCCCTCTGACCATAAGGAACCGAAAGAAGTGGTCTTCATCCAGTGCGCTGGCTCTCGAGATCCCGAGCTTCACTGCGCCTATTGCTCGAAGATCTGCTGCATGTATACCGCCAAACACGCCATGTTATACAAACACCACGTCCACGACGGCCAGGCTTATATTTTTTACATAGATATCCGATCGGGTGGAAAAGGCTATGAGGAATTTGTCCAGCGGGCAGTCGAAGAAGACGGGGTCATTTATCTCAGAGGGAAAGTTTCGAAAATATTCGAAGAAAATGGGAAGGTCAAGGTCTGGGGAGTAGACACCCTGACCGGGAAAGACATAGAAATAGATGCGGACATGGTCGTTCTAGCAACGGCCATACGCCCATCTGAAGGAGCTGCAGAGCTCGCCAAAAAGCTTAAGCTGGCCATGGATAAGGATGGATTTCTTGCCGAAGCCCACCCCAAGCTCAGGCCTGTGGAAAGCGTTACATCTGGGATGTTTCTGGCAGGAGCCGCCCAAGCACCTAAGGATATACCTGAAGCCGTGGCCCAAGCCAGCGGAGCCGCTGCCAAAGCGATCTCCATCCTCTCTCAAGACAGGCTCTACCATTCACCGACCGTGGCCAAGGTCAACCTCAATCTTTGCACAGGATGCGGGATGTGCGTACAGGTTTGTCCCTATGATGCACTATCTCTGAAGGATGGAAAAGTCGAAGTCAATGAAGTATTGTGCGAGGGGTGTGGGACATGCTCAGCGACCTGTTTAAGAGCAGCTATAAATGTGAAAAACATCACTCCTTCTCAGGTTCATGAAATGATACAGGCGTGCCTCGGAGGCTGATAATGGCAGAAGAATTCGAACCAAGAATAGTCGCTTTTCTTTGTAAATGGTGTTCATCGGCCGGAAGCGATCTGGCCGGGGTTTCACGGATGCAGTATTCTCCCAATGTGCTGCCTATTACGGTTATGTGCTCAGGGAGCGTTTCGCCCCTGTACATTTTCGACGCTTTCAATAAAGGAGCGGATGGAGTTCTCGTATCGGGCTGCCATCCAGGAGACTGCCATTACATCAAAGGCAATTACTATGCCCGCCGCCGAATAGCCTTGGTGAAAAAGCTTCTGGAATTCATCGGACTGGAACCCCAGCGTTTTCGGATGTCCTGGGTTTCAGCCGCCGAAGGGATCAAATATACCCAAATCATCAATGATTTTGTCGCGGATCTCAAGCCTCTCGGCCCCCAAAACAAGCTGAGGAGAAATCAATAATGGTCAATGTCGAAGACCTCCGCAAAGAAGCCAAACGGATTCTGAAAGAAGAAAAAGTGAAATATGTTATCGGCTATGCTCGAAGCCAAAACGGTCTGATGCCGGTGCCAGTGTTCATCAAAACACATGAAGATGCAGACCGGCTGATTTGGGATCCCACATGTGTGCACAACCTGACAAAATTTCTCTTAGATGAAAAAAGGAGAAAATCAAGGAAAAAAAAGCCGGATGAAAGGCCAGTGGGAATAGTTGTGAAGGGCTGTGACAGCAGAGCCATCAATGTGCTTCTTCAAGAGAAGTTCATCGACCGAGAGAACGTCCACATCATCGGCGTCTCTTGCGAAAAGGGCGGAGTTATCGACGAAAAAAAATTGGCCAAAAAGCTAAAAGGAAAAAGAATCGAAAGTATCGAATTCGGCAAGGACGGGCAGCTCGTCGCGGAAACCGAAGATGGAAAAGTCAAAATGCCTGCCGAAGAAGTATTGGCAGAGAGATGTTTGGAATGCCGGGCAAACTATCCTCTTATCTACGATGTCCTCCTCGGTGAAAAGACGAAAAAGAAAGTGGACGATCCTTTTAAATCCCTGGATAAGCTGGAATCCCTCTCTGATAAGGAACGATGGGCATTCTGGACAGAACAGCTATCCAAATGCATCCGCTGTTATGCCTGCCGTTCTACCTGCCCGATGTGCTACTGCGATGAATGCGTGGTCGACACGATCAATTTCGCCGTAACCGCCGATACCACAGCTGATGAGAAAGCAGGAAAAATCAAATGGGTCGAGAGATCCCCGGTTTCATCAGAAAATTTTGGGTATCATTTGGTTCGTGCCATGCATCTTGCCGGACGCTGTATCGATTGCGGTGAATGTGAACGAGTTTGTCCTTTGGACATCCCTATCCGTTTTTTAAATAAAAAATTGGAAAAAGAAGCCAAATTGCTTTTGGGGTACGACGCTGGATTCGATTCTGACACGCCATCGCTCGTCTCCAGTTTCAAGGATGAAGACCCAGAAGATTTTATCAGGTGAGACAATGGAAAAGATACTCTCTAAAAAGGCCCTTCCTAAATGGGTGAATAAGCTTCAATCCTACACCATCTATTCCCCTACCAAATCTGATGACATCTGGACCTATTCGATTGTCAAAAACGCCAAGGAAATCGACCTGGAATTCCTCACCACTGCTCTTTCTCCAAAAAAGATCATTTTTCCCCAGAGAGAAATATTTCTTGAATTTGAAAAAACGGATGAGAATGGATCGCTCATCGAGGAAGTCCTGCCCGAAGACGAATCCACCATCATTTTCGGTGTCAGGCCCTGCGATGCCAAGGCTGTGATCTTGACCGATAAGGTATTTGGTGGAGACATCAAAGATCCCTATTACTGGAAGCGGAGAAATCAGACGATTCTGGTTGGATTGGCTTGTGATAGGCCTCCCAGTCCAAATTGTTTTTGCCCTTCGGTAAATGGGTCTCCTCATTCTACTGAGGGGTTGGATATTCTCATGACCGACCTGGGAGATAGATACTACATCGAGTCCTTGACCAAGAACGGCGATAAGCTTGTTGCCCTGGCAAAAAACCTCTTTTCACAGCCCAAGGCCAAAGACAAAAATGACAAACAAAAAATCCATGCCAAGTCCGAAAAACTGATCAAAAGACAGATTAAAGACCTCAAAAAGGTACCGCCTAAACTCAAGGAGATGTGGAACTCCCCTTTTTGGGACGAGCAAGCTATGAGCTGCCTCCGGTGCGGCATCTGCACCTATATGTGCCCGACTTGTCACTGTTTCGATATCAACGACGAAGTGACCTCCCACGCTCCTCTTAGAGGAGAGAGAGTCCGCACGTGGGATACATGCCAGTTCCCGAATTTCACTATGCATTCTTCCGGACATAATCCCAGACCGGATAAAGCCTCAAGGCTACGACAGCGCATTATGCATAAATTCCGATACTTCGTCGAAAACTACCAGAACTACCAATGCACGGGATGCGGGAGGTGTATCTCTAAATGTCCGGTTGGGATCGATATCATAGAAGTTCTGGATAAGGTGAGAGATTATGGATGACAATACTTATATCCCAAAGCTAGCCAAAATAATCCACATCAAGGAAGAAGTGAGCGGAACCCGTCCCATAAAAACATTCCGCACCCAATTTCTGGAGCCGAACGGTTTTTCTCACCGCTGTGGGCAATGCGCCATGCTATCGGTATTCGGGAAAGGTGAATCGATGATTTCTATCTCCTCCTCCCCTCTCGTAAAGGACTATCTTCAGTTCAGCATTCTAAAAATGGGACGGGTGACATCTGCCCTTCATGATATGCATGAAGAAGACATTGTTGGAATCCGAGGGCCCTATGGAAATAGTTTCCCGATCGAAAAATGGAGGCGCAAAAACCTGATCTTCATCGGCGGAGGAATCGGCCTGGCCCCGCTCTGGTCCGTGCTGAACACAGCCCTTGGCAAAAAAGAGGATTACGGGGACCTTTCTCTATTTTACGGAGCCAGAACCTCCAACGATATCGTTTACAAAGATGAACTTGAAGATTTGAAAAGCCAAATGATCGTCCATCTTTCCATAGACGTGGAAGAACCCGACTGGAAAGAATACGTCGGCTTCGTCCCTTTAAACGTTTTGGATAAAAAGCCCTCCCCAAAAAATGCCATAAGCATCACATGCGGACCTCCCATCATGATCAAATTCGTGATCAAAAACCTTCAGGCGCTTGGTTTCAAAGACGACCAGATCTATACCACTGTGGAAAACAAGATGAAATGCGGGATCGGCAAATGTGGGAGATGCAATATCGGTTTGCATTACGTTTGCAAAGATGGTCCAGTCTACTCCTGGGCCGAACTCAAAGACTTGCCTCAGGAATATTAAAAAGGAGATACTCGAATGGCAACTAAGAAGGCAGCTAAAAAGGCAACCCCGAAAAAAACAAAAACTAAAGGGAAGCCAAAATCGAAATCCACAGCAAAAACTGAAGCGACCAAGAAGGAAATGGTCACTGTATTCATTATGGGTAAAGCCCATAAAGTGCCGGCCGAAGCCACCATCATGGGTGCCATCGAATACGCAGGTTATCTGATAAAAAGAGGGGCAGGTTGCCGTGAAGGATTTTGTGGAGCCTGCGCTACTGTTTATCGTCTTCCCGGCGATTATAAAATTTATACCGGACTGGCTTGCACGACATTGGTGGAAGAGGGAATGTGGCTGTCTCAGCTTCCGGCGATACCCGGACAGAAAGCCCTCTATGATCTGAACAAACTTGAACCGAACGTGGCCACCATTCAAAAGCTCTACCCGGAAGTTTTTCGTTGTGTAGCCTGCAATACCTGCACCAAGGCCTGTCCTCAAGATCTTGAGGTCATGGATTATATCCAGGCGGCCAAACGCGGCGATATCGAAAAGGTCATGGACCTTTCCTTCGACTGCATCTGCTGCGGGATGTGCGCCATTCGTTGTCCAGCAGAGATCGTTCAATACAACGTCGGGCTTCTGGCCAAGAGACTCTATGGGAAGTATCTATCCCAAAAAAGCCCTGAGCTGGAAAAGAGAATCAAGGATGTCAAATCCCATAAATTCGATAAAGAGTACAAAAATCTCATGACCATGAAAAAAGAGGAATTGAAAAAGAAATATTACGACCGGGACCTCGAGTCCTAAAATTTTAAGGAGTATTCCATGTATCCAGAATATATGAGACCGTCACTCGAAAAAGTCGCCCAAACCCGGAATAAACGATTTGAACTGGCTAAATCAGGCAGACCTGTTTTTCCTCCTATGACTGCAAAGGAAAGGGAAGAGGTATTGTCGAAATTCCACCCCGACTACAAGCTGGAGTCGAGAAAAAAAATCAGAATCGGGCCCAATAAAGGGGAGTTGATCACAACGGAAGTTGCAGAAATGCTGGAAGCACATTCCAGGATAAAACCGGAGCTTTTCGACCTCTCCTCCGCAGATTATGAAACAGATATGCTGATCATTGGGGGAGGAGGCGCCGGAACGGCGGCTGCCATCATCGCCATGCAGAACGGGGCAAAATCCATCATCTCCACAAAATTGAGGCTGGGTGATGCCAACTCCATGATGTCGCAAGGGGGAATGCAAGCTGCCGTTACATCACAGGATTCTCCGACACGGCATTATCTGGACGCCATGGGAGGCGGGCATTTCGACAATAAGCCGGAGCTCGTTCGTGCTCTCACAGAGGATGGCCCGGATGTAGTGAAATGGCTCGAGGAATTAGGAGTGGTATGGGATAAAAACAAGGATGGTTCGATGTATGTCCTTCATGGGGGCGGAACATCCAGAAGGAGGATGCATTCTTGCCGGGATTATACGGGAGCGATCATCCTGAGAACATTGATGGATGAGGTAAGAAACCATCCGGATAAAATCATGGTTCTGGAGTTCATGCCCGTCGTAGAACTCCTGTTGGATAGCAAAGGACAGTGTGCAGGGGGAATCCTTTACAATCTTGAAACAGAGGAATATTTCACGATTAAAGCCAAAGCGACCATCATTGCTACGGGAGGGTATGGAAGGTTGCATATTCGGGGGTTCGACACCACAAACCATTACGGTGCCACCGGCGACGGATTGATCATGGCTTACCGGGCGGGAGCCAAGCTTTTGTACATGGATTCTGTCCAGTATCATCCGACAGGGTCCGTATTCCCTGAACAAATAGCTGGTTTTTTAATCACCGAAAAAATACGGGGGGCTGGAGGTCAGCCTTTGAATAAATTCGGAGAGCTTTTCGTTTTTCCGAGAGAACCCAGAGATGTGGAAAGCTCTTCCATCATCAGGGAGTGTCTGGAAAGGAAAAATGGAATCGAAACACCCAGCGGCCGGGTGGGGATCTGGCTCGATTCCCCCCTGATCGAAATGCTTCAAGAAGAAGGATACATCAACAAACAGTTTCCCGCGATGCACAGACAATTTATTCGTTACGGAATCGACATAACAAGAGAACCAATGCTGGTCTACCCTTCTCTCCATTATCAGAATGGCGGTATCGAAATAAATGACCGGTGCGAAACCAACATTCCCGGACTTTATGTGGCAGGAGAGGCATCTGGAGGCGTCCATGGTCGGAACCGCTTGATGGGCAATTCTGTTTTGGATTACAATGTCTTTGGCAGAAGGGCCGGGAAATATGCTTCTCGATACTCTAAAACCGTAAAACTCGGCAAATTGACTCTCGAACATATAAATGATTACGAAAAGGCATTGAAGAGGGCAAAGATCAAAACAGATAAAATTTCTCCTATCCTCTTGCCCTCTTACACGCCAGAGGATGTTCGAAAACGTCAATTAACCGCCCACTACGAAGGAACTCTCCGTTAGGTGAATTCCCGACTCGTTGACTGAAGCTTGATTACTTTCGTCCAATTCCTCTTAATTCAGGGGAAAAATTCAACGGGAAGCAATCTTTTTTATACAGGCGGTTTGTTATTTCATCCTGAAATCGATGAGACTTCAAAATATTGCATTTTTTAGGTTGCAAAGCTTAGGCCCGAAAAAAAAATCTAAGTCGGCCTTTATTTTTCGACTCAATTATAGAAGAGGCCGGATTGCAAGGTTTCAAATCTTTCAGTGATAGAGATCGTTGATTGACATCAAGAAAAGAATTGATATATGCTATGGATGCTTCTTTCGAAAACACTGTAGAGACGAGTAGCCCAAAGAGGAGGTTTTAATGGATTATAGTGGCATAGAAAGAAGAACCTGCATAAGGTTTGAAATTCCAGGCGCAACCCTTAGCTATAAACAGAAGAGGCCGCTGCTCACAAAACCAGCCTATGGGGAAGAATTTTGCCCGATTATCGATCTTAGCCGTGGGGGCCTTCGATTCCTTTCTCAGGAAGAACTTAAAATCGGAAATCCGATAATCTTGAAAGTATCTGTTCCGGGTGAAAGAATTCCGTTGGAACTCCAAGGTCAAATCAAATGGGTCGCGCCGAATGTCGGGATGAGTTACAAATACCAGATCGGCGTGCAATTTAATCCCTACGGCGAGAAAAAAGGACAGAATTACCCTGGTGCCTTAGTTAAAATTATCGCTCTGGAACAGAAATTTGCCCCTTCGGAAAAAGGGGGATCATCCAAATTCCCCAAGGAAGAATTCGAAACCGACGGTTAACAGTCTTTTCCCCACAATTGCACTCTTTCTCTAGACGTTTATCTTTGATACCCGATCTCAATTTTTTGTTCGGTCCTCGTATTATGGACCTTTTCTATAAATCCGGATCTAAATGGGGAGGAAAACAGAAGGTTATCCTTCGATCACGATACGGGAATACTCAGCGATTTTTCCCATAAGTTTGCTTATCTCTTGGAGAATAGCCAAACGGTTTCTTTTGAGTCGGTTATCATCGGCCATAACCAAAACATTATCGAAAAAACTATTTATCGCAGACCTCAAACGGAAAATCATTCTTTGGGCCTGAGCGAAATCTCCACTCATAATCAAGGGAAGAGTATTGTTCCTGATGATGGAAAACATGGTGTGGAGTTCCCTCTCTTGTTTGTCCAGTAGCAAACTTTCGTTAACCTTGTATCGGGGCTGCCCGCGAAGAATATTATTCACCCTTTTAGCAATCAAAATCATGGGTTCGAATTGGGGACTGTCTTTCAATCCATCAAGGGCTTTCAAACGGAGATAGGAATGGTAAATATTTTCGATTCCAGGGGCAAGGGAGGCCTTGACCAAATCATACCGATATCCCAGGTTTTCAAAAATGAACTGAAGCCGGCTCGCAAAAAAATTCATGACATAAGTTTTTATATAACTCCTGTCTTTTTCGAGCAGGCCACCAAAAATCTTGATTGATTTATCCAAGAGCCGGGAAAACGAGAAGCTCAATTTTTTATCAAGAATGACCTTACAAACACCTTGGGCATTGCGGCGTATTCCGAAAGGATCTTTAGATCCGCTCACTTCGATCCCCATCCCGACTACCCCGATGATGGCATCCAGCTTATCGGCAACCGAAAGGACCGTTCCTGCCAGAGTGGACGGGGAGTCGTCCTCAAGGCTTACGGGTTGGTAATGCTCATAAATAGCTTTATAAACCGAAGGGGGGAATCCTTCTTCCTTCGCATAAAGCCCTCCGACCTTTCCTTGAAGAGCAGGGAATTCTCTGACCATCTCGGTCACAAGATCCGCTTTGCACAGCTCAGCGGCATCCACTGCCGACTTTTTCTCCTCTTTCGCTTCTAGCTTTTCCGCAAAGTAAGAGACGATTTTTTTCAATCTATCGGTTTTATCCCTATAGCTCCCAAGGCGATCTTGGTAGACAACTTGTTCCAGCTTTTTTATTTTTGCCTTCAATCTTGTTTCAAGGTCCTGTTCCCAAAAAAATTTAGCATCTTCCAACCTTGCTTTCAGGACCCTTTCATTGCCTGTCTTGATTAAAGATTGAGCATCGCCTAAAGAATCGGCCACTCCGATGAAGTGAGGGAGCTGTTTCTTTCCTTTAACCACCGAGAAGAGCCTTTGACCTTCTCTCAAGGCTGTACTCAATACTTCCAGTGGCAGTTGAAGATATTGGGAGGGGATATCCCCTAAGAAAACGTAAGGATGTTCGACATCATAGCTGAGCTTATTCAGCAGCTGATCGTCTGGATAAAGCTTTGCTTCCAGGGGATCCAGCTTCTTCTCCGCCCGTTTTAAGATAATATTCTTACGTTCATCGGGGTCGATGATGACGCCGTTTTTTTTCAACAGAGACCTGTAATCGGCGAAGGAAGATACTTCGAGCCTTTGCGGGCTATGGATTTTATGGCCTGTGGTGAAGCCGTCCGCTTCGATGCCCTCGACGAGGAACGGTAGACAGCGCCCTCCGAACAAACATAATACATTTTTTATCGGGCGAGAAAACCTGAAGGAAGAATACCCCCATCGCATCATTTTAGGAAAGGTAAGAGATGAAATCAAAGAAGGCAAAATCCGGAAAAGAATTTCCTGGGCAGGCTTTCCCGGTTCTTTCTTTTTGATCCCGATATATTCACCTTTCTCCGTCCTTATCCTCTCCAGCTCTTCAACGGCCACACCATGGGAGTTGGCGAATCCTTTTGCAGCGGGTGTGGGAACACCATCGGGTGTAAAAGCCACAGATTGAGGGGGGCCGATGAAAACCTCTTCCTTATCCAACTGCTTCTCCACAAAATCTCCATAAACGATCAGACGTCTACAGGTCCCGAAGGTGTGAATCGTCCCTGGATTGCCCTTCAGATTCACGAGTCCATTGGCCATCAATTCTTCAGGCAAATTTTTCTCTAACTGAGCAAGGGCCCCTACTACGTGGTCAGGAGGCATCTCTTCCGTGTTGATCTCCAGGAGGAATTCCATCAGGGACTGTTCTCCTCGGAAGTGAACTTTTGCGCTATCTGATTAACCACCATTCTTATTTGCGAAATCATCTTCACTCTTTCCGTCACGCTGATCGCCCCTCTGGCATCCAAAAGATTGAAAAGATGAGAACATTTCAGGCACATATCATAGGCAGGAAACAGCAACTCCCCATCCACGAGTTTAAGTGCCTCTCGGTAAAATCCCTGGAAAGAATCATGAAGAAGCGGCAAGTCAGCCTGATTGAAATTGTATTCGGAAAATTCTTTCTCCGCTCGAATCCTCAAGTCTCCATAAGTGACATCTTCGGACCATTTCAAGTCAAAAATGTTATCTTTTTTTTCCAGAAACATTTCCAATCTTTCGATTCCATAGGTGATTTCTACAGGCACCGGCGAAAGGTCAATCCCACCCGCCTGCTGAAAATAGGTGAACTGGGTAATCTCCAAGCCATCCAACAGCACCTGCCAACCCACACCCCAGGCTCCAATGGAAGGCGATTCCCAATCATCTTCATCAAAGCGAATATCGTGCGCTTTCAAATCTATTCCTAAAGAGACCAGGCTTTCCAAGTAGATCTGTTGTATATCCGTAGGGGCCGGTTTAGTGATTACCTGATACTGAAAGTGCTTCTGTACTCGGTGAGGGTTCTCTGCATATCTTCCATCCGTGGGCCTTCGGGAAGGCTGGACATAGGCCACCTTCCATGGCTTTCTATCCAGCACACGGAAAAATGTATCAGGGGTCATGGTTCCAGCTCCGACTTCCACATCGTAAGGTTGGGCGAGATAACAGCCCTGTTCGGCCCAGTACTGGTGAAGATTCATGATCAAGTCTTGCACGCTCATGTTTCTCGATAGCCCTCTATCCGACCTTTAAGCGCCTTTCCCCCACCGCAAAACGGGGTTTCTGGCTGCACCTGTCTCGTCCAAACGCCGAACATAAGTACGGTGAGGGGCTGATTTCAAAACCTCGGGATTATCCTTCGCCTCCCGGGCAATACTTTTCATCGCTTCGATGAAACGATCCAGGTCTCTTCTGCTCTCTGTTTCTGTCGGCTCGATCATCAATGCTCCCGGAACTATGAGAGGAAAGGACATGGTGGGCGGATGCACTCCGAAGTCAATCAGCCTTTTGGCGATATCTAAGTTTTGCACACCATATTGTCTTTGATATTTATCGGAAAACACACATTCATGAAGGGTTGGCGCAGTGAATTTGAGATGATATTCCTTTTCCAAGCTTTTTCGAATGTAGTTGGAGTTTAAAACAGCTGTCTCTGCAACTTCTCTCAAACCTTCGGGACCGAGTGATAATAGATAGGCTAAAGCTTTAATGATAACCAGGTAGTTCCCGAAAAAGCTTCTGACTCTCCCGATACTCAGAGGTTTATTGGTATCCAGCTGATAAGCATTTCCCACCTTTTGGATAACCGGAATTGGCAGGAACGGCTCTAATTCCTTTTTCACCCCAACCGGCCCTGCACCAGGGCCGCCACCTCCATGAGGGGTAGAGAAAGTCTTGTGCAGGTTGAGGTGAATCACATCCACCCCCATATCGCCGGGCTTAACCATTCCGACTAGAGCGTTCATATTGGCACCGTCCATGTAAACAAATCCTCCTTTGGCATGGACGATCTCGGTGATCTTTTTTATATCGGATTCAAAGACACCTAATGTGTTCGGATTGGTGACCATCAAGGCTGCCACATCTTCAGTCATGTTTTTTTCGAGGTCAGCCAAATCCACTGTTCCCTTTTCATTCGACTTTACCTCTTGGACCTTGTACCCACAGATATGAGCGCTGGAAGGATTGGTTCCATGGGCGGAGTCCGGGATCAAAACGAATTTTCTTGTATCTCCCCTTTCTCTAAGGCAGGACTGAATCAACATCATTCCAAGCAATTCCCCTTGGGCTCCCGCAGAAGGCTGAAGCGAAAAGGCATCCATACCCGTGATCTTCATCAGGAGTTCTTCGGTCATCTTGAGGATCTGAAGGTTTCCCTGCACCAAGTCCTCTGATGCCTGAGGATGAGAGGATAAAAATTCTTTAGCGGACGCAATTTTTTCGTTGATCTTGGGATTGTACTTCATGGTGCAGGAACCCAAAGGATACAAACCCAAATCAATGCAGAAATTCGCTTGGGAAAGGCGGGTAAAGTGCCTGACAAGCTCCACCTCAGAAACTTCAGGAAAATTTGGGATCTCTTCGCGCAGAGGAATTCCCTGAAGAAGATTTTTTTTCTCAGGCACGTCAAGTTCGGGCAGAGAAAAACCTTTCTTTCCTTTATCGCTCAGTTCAAAAATCAAAGGTTCACGAATCATGTGATCTTCTTCCTTCTCACGGCACACTTATCATCGGCAGACATCCTGGATCAAGTCCACCAACCGGTCTAAATCTTTTTTCTTATGCGATTCGGTCACACAAAACAACACGGCATTGGACAGCTCCGGATACATATTCTCCAGAGGGAGTCCTCCTATAATACCTCTTTCCATTAAAAATTGGTGAATGTCCTTCCACGGCTTCTCGAACTCCAAGACAAACTCATTGAAAAAAGCTCCCTCGAATTTTGGCCTGACTCCCTTTACTACAGCAAGGTTGTCTTTCAAATAGTTGGCTTTCTGAACGTTGTGGACAGCCAGTTCACGCAATCCTTCTTTTCCCAGAGTTTCCAAAAAAATAGTTGCCCGGAGCGCACACCAGGCCTGGTTGGTGCAGATATTCGACGTGGCCCTTTCCCTTCTGATGAACTGCTCTCTCGTGGAAAGCGTGAGGACAAATCCGGTCTTGCCTTCGACATCTTTTGTTTGCCCAGCGATCCGGCCGGGAAATTGGCGCACGAATTCATCTCTACAGGCCATAAAACCCAGATAAGGCCCGCCATAGCTGAGGGGAAGGCCAAAGGACTGTCCCTCTCCGGTAACGATATCCGCCCCCAATTCACCCGGAGCCTCCAGAATTCCGAGTGAAACAGGTTCAACGACAACCACCACGGCCAAAGTCTGGTGTTGATGAGCGAGACTTGAAATTTCTTCCAATTTTTCAATGATTCCGAAAAAATTGGGAGACTGCACGACCACTGCAGATGTTTCCTTATCCAATTTCTTACCCAAATCGTCCAAATCCATCTCTCCGGCTTGATTAAAAACGACTTCTTCGATGTCATAATTGAGATTTTTCGAATACGTGTCTATGACTTCTCTGTATTGGGGATGGAGGCTCTTCGCCACCAACATCTTGGATCTACTTTTAAGCCTGTCGGCCATCATTACGGCCTCGGCAGCTCCCGAAGCCCCATCGTAAAGAGAGGCATTCGCTATATCCATACCGGTTAGCTGGCATATCAGGGTCTGGAATTCAAATATTATTTGGAGGGTTCCTTGACTCACCTCTGGTTGATAAGGAGTGTAGGGACTAATGAATTCCCCCCGGCTGCTGAGGTAATCGACGATGCTGGGTATCAAATGGGGATAAGCCCCCGCTCCCAAAAATGAAAGATATTCGGGATACGTGATTGAGCGGGTAAAGGATTGGAAAAACTCCATCAACTCCGGTTCTGTCATGGGTCCGGAAATATCCAGGGGCTTTTCAATGCCGAGCTCTTCGGGGATACAACAAAAAAGGTCAGCCACGGAAGCCACACCGATCCTGGCCAGCATCTCTTTTTTGTCTTTATCGCTGAGGGAGATATAGCTCATGGTTCAAAGTCCTTTTGAATTTTTAGCGAAAGCGCTACTCTTCCAAGCCCTCGAGAAATTTTTCGTATTCCGAGAGTGACATCAATTTTTCCAACTCATTCTGATCCTTTATTTTAATCCGAATCATCCAACCCTTTCCGTGAGGATCTTCATTAACAAGCTCCGGAGAATCATTCAGTTCCTCGTTGATTTGGATGACCTCTCCAGATATCGGGGAATATATATCTGAGACGGCTTTTACTGATTCAATCACGCCTAGTGATTGATGGAATTCAAGCTGAGCTCCTGCTTGAGGCAACTCCACGTAGACCACATCCCCCAACTGTTTTTGCGCAAAATCGGTGATCCCCACCCTCGCTTCGTCTCCTTCTTTCTTCAGCCACTCATGGTCTTTTGTGTAAAAATAATCATCCGGATACATAGACATCCTCCTTATTTTTTATCTATTGATAGCCCATAAACTTGAATTCTATCATTTATCCTTTTTATAAAAAGGCGTCGGGACGACGCTCGCCTTAATCCGTCTGTCTCTGATGCCGATCTTAAATTCCGTTGCGATTTCTGTGTGCTCGATCGGCAGATAACATAAACCGATGCTTTTTTTCAAAAAAGGAGAAAAGGAACCTGACCTCACTTCAGAGACTTTTTCATTCTTTATGAAAACGGGATAATGTGGACGGGCGATTCCTCTTTCCAACAGCTCAAATCCAACGATCTTCCTTTTAACTCCCTCTTCCTTTTGGTGCAGCAGGGCCTCTCTCCCTAGAAAATCCCCTTTCTTGAACTTCACCAGCCATCCTAGATTGGCTTCCAGCACGGTCGTCTCTTCATCGATGTCATTCCCATAGAGCATCAGAGCGGCTTCGAGCCGAAGTGTATCCCTCGCACCGAGGCCAACAGGAAGAAGGCCACCAGCTCTCCCCTCCTCCATGATGGCCTCCCACAACTTTTCTGGCTTCTCGGAGAGGGTATAGATTTCGAAACCATCTTCTCCTGTATATCCAGTGCGGGAGACGATCGTTTCCACCCCAGCAACAGTTCCTCCGCTTACACCGAAGCTCGGCATCTCTCCCAAATGGATATCGGTCAAGGGTTTGAGGATACCCAACGCTTCTGGTCCCTGCAGGGCCAGTTGAGTGTACACATCGCTTTTATTCTCCACCTCGACGTTAAAATCTTTTCGATGGCTCAAGATCCACTGAAAATCCTTCTCTGTGTTGGCAGCATTGACCACCAGAAGATACGTGTTCTCATCCAAAAAGTAGACAAGAAGGTCATCAACGAATGTCCCCTGGGGAGTCGTGAGCGCGGAATACTGAGCCTTATTTTCGTTCAACCGGCCCACGTTATTAGGTGTCAGGTACTGGACGAAATCAAAAGCCTGAGGACCCGAGATAAGAATCTCCCCCATATGACTGACATCGAAAAGTCCGGCCTTTTGGCGGACGGCCAAGTGTTCTTGGATAATTCCGGTGTACTCGATGGGCATCTCCCATCCAAAAAATTCAATGAATCTAGCGCCCCACTTTTCATGTGCAGAATGAAGTCGTGTTTTTTTCATCTTGACCTCTGCGAAAAGTATTTACTACCACATAATAATCCTCGATGCAAGGGAGGATTCCATTTTTTCGAGACTCCATCCCTCCCGATCCGTAACTCCTTTTTTGGCCATTCCAACTTCAAAAACAGAGCCTGAAGATCTCCGCTTAACTCGATCCATATCAGTGAGGAGATCGTCCATATGAACCACGAAGGCCGAGCCTTTCTAGGTCAAACAGCTAAGGGAGCCGCCTCATTTCCGTGACAAATAAACAGTCATGAGAATCAGAATGCTTACAGCAACCGATTCCAATTTTAACCTTAAGGTCAAATTTGCTATAATATGGGACCGATTTGGATAATTCGAGAGTCTAACTTGATCAAGTATAAAGTCTATCTCAAAGAAAAAATTCTCGAAAAGCTGGCAAGGCGCTATCCTCTTGAAGAATCCATGCTGGACATATCCCCCACTCCTCAGGCCAAAATGGGAGACCTGGCCCTTGCCTTCCCTTTCCAATTGGCGAAACGAATGGAACGAAGCCCACGGGAAGTGGCCAAAGAAATAGTCCCTCTCCTTTCCGGCCTCACAGGTATTGAGAAAATCGAAATGGCCGGGCCTGGTTACATCAATCTATATCTGAACAGAGAATCTTATTTTCGACGCCAGGTGGAATCCATCCAACAGCCATCTTTCTATCCAGAAGAAAAAAAAATTATTATCGAGCACACCAACATCAACCCCAACAAGGCTGCCCATGTGGGTCATCTGCGGAATGCCGTATTGGGAGACACCCTCGGCAGGTGCCTTAAATATAAAGGCGAGAATGTCGAAATCCAGAACTATATCGACGATACCGGTATCCAAGTGGTGGATGTCACTTTCGGTTTTATGGAAATCGAGAAAAAAAATCTTGAAGAAATCCAAGCAATTAAAGAAAAATTCGACTATTATTGCTGGGACCTTTACACTCAAGTCTCCTCCTATCTGGAAAATCATCCAGAAAGCCAGCCTAGAAAATCCGAAATCCTGAAAAAAATCGAAACAGGGGAAGGCCCTGAAGTGGAAATTGCCAAACATATTTCCCGCCGCATTCTAAGGGCCCATCTTGAAACCATGAAAAGAATCGGTGTCGGCTACGATGTTATGCCTTGCGAAAGCAGCATTTTGGGCCTTAAATTCTGGGAGCAGGCCTATTCGCTGCTGAGGGAAAAAAGAGCCATTTATCTTGTGGAAGAAGGTCAGAACAAAGGTTGCTGGGTTATGAGGCTAGAAGAGGACGAAGATAAAGAAAAAATAATTGTCCGTTCGGACGGAACAGTAACCTATGTCGGAAAGGATATCGCCTATCAACTATGGAAATTCGGGCTTCTCGATAAAGATTTTTATTACAAACCCTTCATTGAAGAAAATGGAAAAACAATATGGATCACAACCACCGAGCCCCATGACCACACCCCCCATTTCGGTCATGGTTCCCTGGTTTACAATGTGATCGACACTCGGCAATCCTATCTTCAGAAAATAGTCATCCAGGGCTTAAGGTCCTTAGGTTATCTAGAACAGGCATCCAAATCCATTCATTTTTCTTACGAAATGGTGGCGCTCTCTCCCAAGAGCTTGATGGAGCTCGACCAGAAAGTATCCGAGGAGGATATGGAAAGAGACTTTCTGGAGGTCTCGGGAAGAAAAGGACTCGGAGTGAAAGCCGATGAACTGCTGGACAGGCTGGAGCAGAAAGCTCTGCAAGAAGTGGAAAAAAGAAACCAGGACCTTTCCCCTGAGGCCCGACGTCACATCGCACAACAGATAGCCAGCGGAGCGCTCCGCTATTTCATGCTCAAATTCGCACGCAACACAATCATCGTGTTCGATTTCGAAGAAGCCCTCAGCTTCGAGGGAGAGACAGGTCCTTACCTCCAATACACACTGGTTCGTCTAAACAGCATATTCCGGAATCTTCGCGAAAGAGAAGGATTCGAGGATAAAAACCTGTACCTGTCAAGCCCGGTCCAGAACCTTTCTCTGGAGCCCTTGACAGAAGAAGAAATACACGATTTCTGGGATCTAGTCTTCTTTGGATCCCAATTCGAAGAAGAAATCCTCCATTCGGTCCGTTCGCTGGAATTTTCCCACCTGGCCAAATTCGCCTTCAACCTCTGTCAGAAATTCAACGCCTATTATCATAAATATTCGATATTGGCCGAAAAGAACGAAAGAATCCGGAATATTCGGATATGGACGATCTATTATATCAGGGAAGTCCTCAAAAAGCTTTTATCGCTCATGGGAATCCCTCAGCCGCTCAAGATGTAACGTTTTGGAATAGCCAGAAGTTAAAGATAGAAGAAAAGAAGAATGTTTCAGATCTATGGCCTACAGAAAAAAAACATTGTATGCCCGGGGAGGATAAACTCTCCTGGTGTTTAAATCTTTAAAGGAGGTAAAAGGAGTTCAAAAATGATCGAAGTGGATCACCTGACTAAAAAATACGGAGAACTTATGGCCGTCCAAAACCTGAGTTTTTCTGTTCAAAAAGGCCAAATATGGGGACTTCTCGGACCCAATGCCGCAGGAAAAACCACAACCATGAGAATCCTAACCGGCTATTTGCCGGCAACCGATGGAAGAGCCACCGTTGCCGGGCTGGATGTGTTCAACCAGCCCAATGAAGTGAAAAAGATTTTAGGGTATCTCCCAGAGAATGTTCCCCTCTACCTTGACATGACCGTTCAGTCTTTTTTGCATTTTGTCGCCGAAATCAAACAGATTCCAGCCGCGAAGAGAAAAGAAGCTGTAGAGAGAGCCATATCAATCAGCGCGCTCAACGAGGTCCGCAAAAGGCTGATCAAGAACATCTCCCGGGGATTCAAACAGCGAGTCGGCATTGCCCAAGCTCTTATCCATGATCCTCAGGTGCTGGTTCTGGACGAACCGACGGTCGGTCTGGACCCGGCTCAAATCATGGAGATACGCCAGCTCATCAAAACCCTCAAAGAGGACCACACGATCATTCTCTCCACTCATATATTGGCCGAGGTAACCCAGACTTGTGATGGAGTGGTTATCATCAATGAGGGGAAACTAATGGCCGCAGGTTCGCTTGAGGAACTCACCGCCTCCTTGCAAGAAAAGGAGGGCGTGTATATCAAGCTGAGAAATGGAGGAGACGATAAAGTGGACTATTTCCTTAACATCCCGGGAGTGGAAAAAGTCACCATGAAGGAAGGCGGATACCACATCGAATGGGCCAAAGGAAAGGACAAAAGGGATGAACTCACCAAGCGCATCGTGGAAAGAGGATGGGGACTGCTCGAAATGAGGTCTTTGGGATTGAATATCGAAGATCTGTATCTCAGAGTTATCACTGGAGGTGTGAAACAATGAGAAACGTATGGGCAGTATGCAAAAAAGAAATCAAGTCTTATTTCACCTCTCCTATCGCCTATGTGGCCATCACGGTGTTTCTTGTTTTGGTCGGCTTTTTCTATTACAGCCTCATCTGGTGGTTCAACACCCAGTCCATGCAGATGGCGAGAAATCCTTATTACCTCCAGCAAGTGAACATCAACCAGATGGTCTTTTCTCCTCTGTTCCACAACATCAGCATCATCCTTCTTCTTATGATTCCCCTTTTGACCATGCGGCTACTCGCTGAAGAGAAGAAGATCAAAACTGATGAACTGTTGTATACCTCTCCGCTGTCCGTCAACCAGATCATCCTTGGAAAATATCTGGCCTCACTGTTCGTCCTGCTGATAATGCTGCTTTTGGTCGGTGTCCTGACCCTCCTTACCTTCGTCTACGGAAATCCTGAGCTGAAGCCTATCCTCACCGGAAATCTTGGCCTATTCATGATGGGAGCTGCCTTTATGGCCGTGGGCATATTTTTCTCATCCTTGACCGAGAACCAAATCGTAGCGGCCGTTCTCACCTTCGGCGCATTGCTTCTGTTCTGGGTTCTCAACTGGGCTTCCTACTCAGCCGGAGGTTTTTGGAAGGACGTTTTGAACTACGTTTCCTTTTTTCAACACTTCGATGACATGACCAAAGGCATCCTCGACACCACTGATATTGTTTATTATCTGAGCTTTATCTTTTTCGGCCTGTTTCTCACCCATTCCGTCATCCAATCGAGAAGGTGGAGGTGAGCCATGGAAAAAATCAAAAAAAATCTGAACTATATCGCTATAGGACTGATATTTCTGGCCTTCGCCTCTTTCAGAATTTGGCCCTATAGGAAAGTAACCCCGCTCATTCTTTTCTCTCTGGGGATCCTCGCCCTGGTCATCTACATCTGGTTGAATCTATCCATACTGAGACAGAGCTTTAAGCGCAAGTCCTTCATCTATTCCAGTAATCTCTTTCTGGTGATTATTCTTATCTTCGGCATACTTGTCCTCCTAAACTACATCTTCGCCAAACATCATTACAGGATGGATTTTACCGAAGGCAAACTCCACAGCCTTTCCGACCAATCTGTTTCTGTGCTCAAGGGGTTGAAAGATGAGGTGAATATAAAGCTTTTCTTCCGTGAGGGGAATTTCAATCGTTCCAGCATGGAGAATCTTATGGAGATCTATTCCTACCATTCCAACAAGATAAAATATGAATTCATCGACCCGGATAAGAATCCCGGCTTGGTCAAAAGATATGAGATCTCCGAAGATGGGACAACTATTCTGGAATGCGGAGAAAAAGAGAGCCGCATCACTTCGACGAGCGAAGAGGACCTCACTAATGCCATCATTGAAATCTCGAGAAAAGGGAAAAAAGTCATCTATTTCCTCGAAGGACATGGCGAAGCAAGCATCGATGGGTCAGGAGACAGCGATTACTCTACGGCCAAAGCCGAATTGGAAAAATTGGCCTACGAGGTCAAAAAGCTTCCCTTGGCCTTGGAAGACAATTTTCCGGAAGACATTTCTCTCCTTATCATTCCTGGTCCCCAGAAAGACCTTCTTCCCAACGAGTTAGAAACCATAAAAAGCTATATCCAGAGAGGAGGCCGGGTATTTTTCATGGTCGACCCTGAAGCCTCTCCTGGACTGATGCCATTTCTCGAAATTTTCGGAATAAAGCTCGAAAACGACCTGATAGTGGACACTGTATCCAGGCTGTTGGGAGGCGATTATTTCATGCCGGTAGTCAACGAGTATCAGGTTCACGATATAACAAAAAATTTCCGGTATGCCACTTTCTTTCCTTATGCTCGGTCGGTGAGCACCACCGAGGAAAAGCCTGAGGGAGTCACCACAGAAGTAATTGCCAAGAGTAGTCCCAATTCCTGGTCGGAACGCCAGCTCGATCAGCAGGAAGTGACTTTTGACAAAGACAAAGATATCGAAGGGCCTGTCTCCTTGGCTGTGGTGGCTACCATTCAGCCCAAAGAAGAGGAACAAGCAGCGGAAAGCGAAGAACAAAAAGAGGAATCCAAGACAGGAACAGCAGAGGAGCCGGAATCCGGTGAGAATGTCTCGGAGGAAACATCATCTAAACCAGAAGGAAGAATAGCCGTTTTTGGAGATTCGGACTTTTTTTCCAACAGATATTATTACCTTTCCGGAAACGGCAACTTTTTCCTCAATACGGTAAACTGGCTTACCGAGGAAAAAGATCTCATCGCCATCCAGCCCAAAACCTCCTCTCCACGCACTATCCAACTCAGTCCTTCTCAGGGCCGTCTGATTTTCTTTATGTCGCTCATCATTCTCCCATTGGTTGTTCTCCTGACCGGAATCTCCGTCTGGCTGAGGAGAAGATCGCTATGAAATTCAAAACGACGCTGATACTCTTGGTCATTTTTATCGTTCTTCTGGCTGCCGTTTATTTTTTTGAACTAAGGGGCCCTGCTCAGGAGGATTCAGGAGATAAGCTTGTCTCACTCTCCCCTGAAGATGTGGAAAAAATCGTGTTTAAGCCAGATGGACAAGCCATTGAATTCCGACGGCAAGGGGAAGACTGGATGATCACCGTCCCCCTGGAAGCTAAAGCAGACAAATACGAAGTCAACCGATTGGCAGAGGATTTCTCTGACCTCAAGATAGAAAGGGTCATCGAAGAAACTCCATCTGAACTTAAGAAATACGGGATCCCCCAAAAAGAAGTGGAGCTTTTTTATAAAGGTCGAGAAGAACCGCTGAAGATTCTGGTCGGGATGGAAAATCCACTGGATCAAACCTATTTCGCCAAAAGGGCCGACGAGACCAGAGTGGTATTGGTCCCCAGTCTCCTGAAGAGCCTTCTCGAAAAAAGTCTCTTTGACTTCCGTCAAAAGGATATCTTCCGTTTTGAAACCGATCAGGCAAACTCCGTAAGGTTGATGGCAAAGGAAATCCACTGGGAGGCCGAAAAAAAAGACGAAGATTGGTTTCTCCTCCAGCCCGTCAACGCCTTGGCCCAAAAGAGCATGATCGAGGACATTCTCCATGCCCTATCCAATCTTAAGGCCAAGGGGTTTGTCTCCGAAGACAAAAATCAGGACGAGCTAAAAAAATATGAACTGGATGATCCGGACTATGAGGTCACGGTGAATCTGCCTGCCGAGAACCAAAAGGTGACCTTTTTTCTCCAGAAAAAAGACGACCAGGTCTATGCCACTTCTTCCCTTTCCTCCAAGATCCTACAGGTCGAGGATTCAATCCTTTCCGACCTCGAAAAAAAGGCGGAGGAACTAAGGGAAAAAGATGTCGCTGATTTTTATTCCTGGGAGGTTAAAAAATTTCAGGTCAAGAGGGGAGAATTATCCATGAGATTGGTCAAGGACGATGAAGATAACTGGCAATTTGAGGAGCCTCCCATTCAGGAAGCGGACAAGGAAAAGGTACAGTCTTTTCTACGGGAAATTGAAGCCTTGGCAGCTGAGGAGTTCGTAGATGGACCTTTAAATCTTGAGGATTATGGCCTTGAGGAACCCCGAGCAGAGATCAAGCTGTGGGCGGGGGATGCCAGCGAAGAGCCGACGGAAATCACGATATCTATCGGTTCGGAAGATACAGAGTCAGGCAAAGTCTACGTGAAGAATGCAAGATTCAACTATCTGTTTAAAGTCGATTCTGCCTTTCTCGAAAAATTACCCACAAAGGCAGAAGAATGGAAAGTACAACCGGAAGAAGTGAAGAAGAAAACCGTTCCATCTCTTTCCTGAAATAAATCAAGCGGCGTGAAAGCTAAAGATTAGACGAAAAATACCTTTCGCCGTTATGCCCTTTTAATGACCACTAGGGTCATATCGTCCATCTGCTCCACCCCAGATGTGAAGGTGCCAACTTCTGAATAGATCTCATCCATAAGTTCCTGTGCCGAGAACTTTATATGTTTTTTTAAAAACTTGATCAGTTTATCCTCTTCGAACTCCTTATTTTCCTTGTTCCTGCACTCCGTGATTCCATCGGTGAACAAGACAGCTGTATCTCCAGGAACCAAAGATACGGATCGGACTTTGTAATCCACATCAGGAAACATCCCTAGGCATAATCCGCTGCTCTCCAGCCTTTTGATGTTTCCCTTTTTATCCATCACCATTGGAGGGTTGTGACCGGCGTTGACAAACTTCATCTCCCCGCTTTTCCTATTCAGGTCACAAAAGAAAAAGGTTATAAAGCTGTTTATAGCAGAACTTCGATGGACAAAATCATTCAATTTGGCGGCCATCTTCTCTATATCGTATTGAGTATGAACTTCAGCATGGAGGGAAGCTCTCAGAGAGGCCATGAGCAACGATGCCCCGACACCTTTCCCCGAGACATCTGCAATGGTTATGCCCAAACGTTCTAAACCTATAGGAATAAAATCATAATAGTCTCCGCCGACTTGGTAGCACGGCATCATGTGTCCAACGATATCGTAGCCAGCGAATCGAGGAGTTTCTTTGGGAAGAAAATCCTTTTGGATCTGTGCAGCCAGAGCCAGCTCTTTCTGCATTTTTTCCTTTTCGATAGACAGCTCGATCACCTTGGAATTTTCAATTTTAACAGCAGCCAGGTTTGCTAAAAGGGTCAGCAACCTTAAATCTTCATCCGTAAACGGCTTCAACAAAGAAATTCTATCCGAATAGATGATGCCGATGATTTCTTTATTATTCCATAAGGGAACACACACGGCCGAATGGATGTTCATCTTCACAATACTGTCCCGGGACTTGAAACGCGGATCCGCCTGAACGTCGGAAATCAAGACGGATGAATGCTTATTCATGACCATATCCACTATGCTCTGACTGACCAAAATTCTTTGTTCCATCAAGCGCTTGTTGTTTATCCGGATCACTTTCGGTATGAGCTGAGATGGATTACCCTCTTTCAGCATCAAGATGCCCCTA
Organism: uncultured Eubacteriales bacterium; assembly: GCA_964400735.1. Classification (GTDB taxonomy): domain Bacteria; phylum Acidobacteriota; class Aminicenantia; order Aminicenantales; family Aminicenantaceae; genus CAYNVQ01. The sequence goes on from CAYNVQ010000001.1 coordinate 806,160, forward strand.
TCCATTGGCAGGTTTTCCCCTATGAGATCCATCACGTGCTCCAGAAGCTCGCTCAGAGGCATATGCAGCACCAGCGCCTTGCTAACTTCGCTGATGACGGAAAATGATCTGTGTTCTGTTTTGATCTTTTCAAGGTCTAAATCCTTAGCAGCCGCTCTTATTGTGGTGCTGATATCCGGCTTTTTAAAAACATCCTTGATGTGTATTATGGTGTTGATATTGGCAGAAGAAGGGCCGGCGTCTGTCATCTCCACATTTGTAGAAAGCTCTTTATCGAAAACGATGCGGGTGGAGCCGATGAGGATTTCATCTCCCTTTCTCAGCTCGGTCTCGCGGTGGATCCGCTTGCCGTTAAGAAACGTCCCATTTTTGCTGTTGTTATCCCTGATCATATACCGTGAATCAGAAGGGTAGATGACCGCATGGTGGCCCGATGCAAAGGGATCCTGAATGGGGATATCATTATCGCTAGACCGTCCTAGGGTAATTTTTTTGTCTTGGAGGTTGAATTGAAAGAGATCTCCCTTTTTAGGATAGACAAATAATCTTGGCATCTGCTTTTCCATACGATTATATGCCCATTAGTTGCGTATTTCAAGGAGTTTTGGCTTTCTCCAAAACCTCGAGCATTTTGCAGTATTTTCTCTCTTTTTCATCGAATGAAATGCACCTTATTATGTGAAAAAGACATTTCACTAAAATTCGGGGAAATTCTTCTGGAGCGTCCGACACGCCTTTAATTTTTCTTCCTTCGTCAGCCCCTCGACCATCGGCAATATTGTATCTCTTATTTCTTTTTCCAATGTATTATCGAGAAGTTCCACCGCATAGGCCACAGAATTTTTGGTCGCGACCTGGATGTTTTGATAAGCCTTGACTATGTCTTCATGAGGATAGATCAAACCCAATAATTTAAAAATAGTCATGATGGATTGGGATAATTTCTTGGACATTTCTTCACAGTGATAAGACTCACCTTCCCGGGATTCGGCATCGGCGAATTCTATGAACTGCCGATAGTGCCCTCTGATCTCCTTCCTGACCTTTTTCTTGATAATTTCTTTTGAAAAGAGAAGGCCTGGCTGCTCAGAACGGATTTTGTCCAGTGCGTCAATCAATTCTGTATCTAACTCTCCCTTATCTTCGGCCAGCTCCCGCAATAAATACTCTACCGATTCCTGATTGCCTAAGCGGCCTAAAATAGAAGCGACCTCTTTCCGCACCTGGATATTCTCTTCGCCATCGTTGAGGTAATTAGCCAGAGTTCCCGTTATTTTGGCTCCATATTTCTCCAAGGCTGCACCGGCATCTCCCTTGCTCATCGGATCTGCCAGGAGCCTCACAAGGGCCGGAATATATTCATCTTTCTTGATTCTCCCCGCACTTTCTATTGCATAACGGCGAACTTCCGATGAATCATCTTCGAGAAGGACCGGGAGGCTTTCCAAAAGCGGCGATTCGGGGTCTAGAAAACCTATTCCTTTTGCCACCTCCATTCGGGCGATCTGTGCTTCGGGGCCTTTCTCAGAGAGGACTTTCTCGACATATTCCTTCATGACATTCTGGTAAACCTCCAGGGACATCACTTCCTGAATATCTTTTTTTAGTTCATCATTATCGAGATAGGTATCGTTGGCCTGAATCAAAGCCGTGGGTCCAGCCTCAAAAAAAACCCCCCACGAAGCAGGAACCGTCTCCTGCGATCTATAGGAAAGGAATTTATTAAGCTCTGGGGTGAGTTTTCCCCGTTTTAACAGGTCGAAAAGATGCATGGCGTACAGGTTGGGACTTTGATCCATGCTTTCGAGGGTATCGAAAATCAGCTTTGTGAAATCCAAGTCCAGCCCTTCCGCAATAGCCTGGTCGGCCCTTTCCCATTTCCTGGGGAGTTTTTGTTTGACCGAATTGATGTATTCTTTGCCCGCCCTTTTGGTCAAAACTATCCAGCCCAAAATGAGGACCACAGATACCAGGCTTACCAATCGAATCAAAGAATTGGGATCTTCAAAGCCGGGTAAAAAGACGATGATCATCAGGACCAATCCTCCGATCCCCTTGGAGAACCTATCCACGAACATCTCGATGAATACCATGGCCTTATACTTCACAGCAGGAGAGAGGGGGATATAGAGGAGCTCCCGCGCCGATCGATTAATGGAATAAGAAAGGCTCTTGTCGCTTCCTTTAATCAGAACAGCCAGAAGAAGAAAAGGAGCGATCGAAATCCCAAGAGAAAAAAGCAGGAGGACTAAAGGATAGAGCAAGAGGGTTAAACGGACTCCGTAGTTTTTAAAAAGATTGCTCGTCGTCATCAAAGACAATAGCAGGGCAAAAATCATCAAACCAGAATTGAAGTAACCGAAAAAGCTGGTCAAACTTCCTTTTTCACTTCTCTCGACTATGGAATTGAACTGGAAATCGATGAGAGTCGATACCACCAATGTGACCATCACGATGATGGCGATAAGCCTTAAATATCTGTGATTCCAGACCGTTTTTAGACTATCTTGGAATCCCGGTTTGGTGAAGATCCCCGGTTTCTCCCCGGCATTATCCACAGGATCCTTTTTATTAACAGGTAATCTCCTTTGCCAGCGGAAAATGAAAATAACAACCATGACACAGAGGAAAAGGATTCCGGATGCCAAAAGGAGCAGGTCGTAATCGACATCTGATTTGGCCAGGAATCCTGCCATCCCGCCGCCCAAAATCCCTCCCAGGATTCCGCCGCTGACAAAAAAACCGCTCAGTCTTTTGAATTCACGAGGATTCAACACATCATTGACCGTCATCCAGAACTGGGTAGTCAAAACGACGATGAACATATTCACCCATACCCAATAGAGATAAGGGAGTAGCGACCACTGCAAAAATTTACCAAAAAACCAAAACAGAAAGCACGTCACCGTGAAAAAGACCAGGCTTGAAATGATCAGCAGAGGTTTCGAAACCTTGGCCTGAATTTTTGAATGGAAGGCAACCACTCCCCCTATAGCTGCAGCCGTGATCAAATAGGCAAAGGGTAAATATTCTGACCCCAATCCCGATAAAAAGCTGGCATTTCTAATGGATTTGATAATGTTATAGGGGACTATGATCAGAAAAAAATGAAAAAAAAATAGAAAAGCGATTCTTAGCTCATCTGATTTAATCTTCGTGATTTTTGCGAGGACTCTTTTTATCCCCTCTCTTGCCATATTACGACTCTCCAGAAGAAGAGTCCTTCCCTGGCCTAATCTCCGGAAAAACTGCTCAAAGCGACTTCTTCTTCGTCAAAAATCTCGAGCACTTTGGTAAGCATGGTCACTTGGAAAACGAGATAAAGCTTTTTGGAAATTTTGGCTATCTTTAATTTCCCGCCCAAGTTATGAGTGGAGATATAGCTGGCCAATATCTCCCCCACCCCAAAACTATCGATGAATTCGACATCCTGGAAATTAAGCAGAATATTTCTCCTGCCGAGCTCCAGCTGGTCTTTAACCAGCTGGTGAAGAGTGACATCGCTGATGTCGGAACGGCGTATCTCTCCTTCTATATCAAAGATAACAACATCATTTTTTTCCCTAGCATGAATCTCCATCTTAATCCTTTTCCGTTAATAAGTTATCTTCTTAGCTTTTACCAAAACGCCTGTTCAAAGTCAATATATAGCCTTATATATTTTCATTTTCTCAGCCGTAAATAATGTTTTTTTTACAAATTTTCGTTATAATTGTAGCGTCGCCAGGAAAGATCAAGAGATATCCGACAACCGATAATGTCGTCCGAACGGACCCAGAAGTAAAATGAGAAACCACATCATATCATCTTTCACGAGAAAAAACGCAAGATTCATATTTGCAAGCGTTTTTCTTCTCATCCTCTCGATTCCCCTTGGCGCAGATTCGAAACAATGTGTGTGGAATAGCGTTGATAAAATTATCGCCGTAGGGGATATTCATGGCGATTACGATAATTTCGTGAAGATACTGAAAAGAGCTGCGATAGTGGACGAAAGCCTCCACTGGATAGCCGGCAAAACACATTTTGTCCAAACCGGCGACGTTTTGGATCGGGGAGATTATGCTAGGGACGCGCTGGACCTCATAAGGAGGCTGGAGGAAGAAGCAGTCAATGCCGGAGGTAAGGTTCATTTTCTCATGGGCAATCACGAGGAGATGAACATAACAGGAATCGTCTTCAGGCAGCCTGGTTACGTGTCTCCCAAACAGTTTGCTTCCTTTCTCCCCGAAAAATTCCGGATGAAAAAAGAAAAGGAATTTAGGGAAGAATTTGAAAATTCCAGCCATAAGGAGACAAATTCCGACCCAAACGCCTTGGATGCCTTTCTTGAAAAAAAATGGGGCAAGCTGATAGAGAATCGTGATATCCGCAGATTATACGTAAACACTTTTAACGATGAGTACGGACGATGGATACTGGAACACAATGCGGTGATTAAGATCGGTGATATCATCTTCTGTCATGGAGGAGTGAGCGAGAGGCTCTCTACATGGCCCTTGCAGGAAATCAACGATACTCTGAGAGAAGAGATGAACGTTTATCGTCTCGCCTACAAAAGGTCGAGAGAACCCAGAATAAAACGGGAAATACTCTACCGACACGATTCCCCTACCTGGAACAGAGATATCGCCACCAAAGAGGAAAAATCGTACCACCTTATAATAGATAAGATCTTGAACAATTTGAATGCAAAATTCATGATTATCGCGCATACTCCGATTGGAAGCCCGGTCATCCCTGAAAATCAAATGGATGAAGAGAAGCTGAGAACACGATTCAATCAAAGAATATGGATAATAGATACAGGCATTTCAGACTATTACAATGGTATCATGAGCTATCTGCGGATAGAAAACAAAAAATTCTATATGAAATCATGGCGGGATGAAGAATATGCCCAGGAAAATTCCCTCGAGCCCTCTTCGGTTATCCAACAGGAGCTGACCCGCGAAGACATCGAATATTTTCTATTAAAGGCAGAGATAGTTGATGTGAAAGAAGAGGCTGTGCCTGGAAGAACAGCAGCGTGGAAAATAGACCTGGACGATGGCAAATCCCTAAGGCGTGCTTTTTTCAAGCCCATCAATGACCCAAGGCCAAGTCCAAGCCATCTTCCAGAGAGTTACAAATATGAACTTGCCGCTTATGCGCTGGATAAACTCCTCGATTTCCAAAGGATCCCTCCTACCATAGAACGTGAGATTAAGGGTTTCAAAGGATCCCTCCAGATGCGCGTGGAAAATTGCATGGGCCTTGACGAGCAACAGATGAAAAACATATCTCCTCCTGATTCACTTGTCCTCGAAAACGCTCTGGAAGAAATCAACGTTTTCGAAAATCTGGTTTATGCTGAGCGCCAAGAGCTGGATGACATCTTGATCCAAAAAGACAACTGGAAAATTTACCGGGTGGATTTTTCCCAGGCTTTCGAACCCGCCCCGAGCCTGATTCCTGGCCAGGAGATAACACGTTGTTCGATAAAACTCTACAAAGGCCTTCAAGAACTCTCCGACTCCGTAATCGAGGTCAGACTCAAGCCTTATTTAAACGAGGAAGAGATATCAGCACTGCTCAAACGCAAGACACTGATTATCAAAAAAATCCAAGAATTGATCGCCAAAAAGGGAAAAGAAGCCATTTTATTCTAGGCCCTGGCGGTCATTCGATTTCCTCTCTTTACTGCCCGAAATTTGTGCAGTTTCTCAAAACTCCAGTATTATCAATTCATTAAAAAAAAATTCCCTCACTTTTCAACACCTTTTTTCACAAAAACAGCGGAAAAAGCTTCAAACACATTGACATTTTCCGCCTATTCATGAAAAATCCTGATAGAGAGGAAATGGAGGGGATGCCATGAAAGAAAGGCAACATCAAGGCAGAGAGAAGGTTCCAGAAAAAGCACCGGGTATCATCTATAAATTCCTAAGGCTGTTTACTATCGTCCACCCGGGGGAGGCTTTTACCCTATTCCTTTTGACTATCAATATATTTTTTATCCTTGTTGTTTATTACATTCTGAAACCGGTCAGAAAAGGACTGCTGCTGACGAAATACGAAGCCGAACAGGAGTCCTATCTTTTTGCGGCTGTTGCCGTTCTGCTCATTTTTGTGATCAAAATTTTCAGCTACCTTTCTTCTAAAATCCCGAGGCATAAACTTATTACATCGGTGACTCTTTTTTTTATATCTAACCTTGTTCTCTTTTTCATTCTGAACTCCGCCGGCACTTCCCTTAAAATCCTGGGGCCTGTTTTCTGGATCTGGCTAAGTATTTTCAACGTCTTCATCATCGCTCAATTCTGGGCGTTTTCCAATGACCTGTACACGGAAGAGGCTGGAAAGCGTTTATTTCCTATCATCATGTTCGGTCAAAACTTGGGATCCTATATCGGAGGCAAGTCGACGGCTATACTGGTGAAACCAAACGGCCCTTTCAGCGTTTTCCAGTTGATGCTGCTTGCCGGTGCCATCCTTGGAATCTCTATCGTGCTGACGCTCGCTATCCATAAAAGAGAAATCAAAAGAGTAAACCGCAAGAATGACGACCGAATCGATGAGAAAAAACCTGAAAAAAGGGCAGCCGAAAAACCCCTAAAGAAAGGCGGAGGTTTTCGTGTGGTGTTTAAGAGCCGATATTTGGTATTGATTGCGTTCATGATCCTGGCCCTGAATTATGTCAACACGACCGGCGAGTACATCAAATCCGGCTTCTGGACGCGTGCAGCCGATCAAGCCGCAGAGACCGGAAAAATAGAGTCAACAGATGTAGCCCGGACAGAATTTATCACCAAAACCGAAGCCGATTTCCTCTCCCTGGTTAACCTTTTTACTATGCTCATCCAGCTTTTCCTCGTCTCACGGATTTTCAAGTGGTTCGGCGTACGGGTCGCCATTCTTTTCCTCCCTTTTATCGCCCTCGGAGGGTATTCCATATTGAGCGTAGGAGCAACTCTAGCCCTGGTCAAATGGACCAAGGTAGCCGAGAATAGTACGGATTACTCCCTCATGAATACCGTCAAACAGACCCTCTACCTGATCACATCTAGGGAAGCCAAATACAAAGCCAAAGCCGCCATAGACACCTTCTTCGTGCGGGCAGGAGATGTCCTGCACGCTTTAACCGTATTCATTGGAACGACTTACCTAGCTTTACACCTTGAAAATTTTGCTCAGATTAACATCGTAGTAGCCTTGATCTGGATAATCCTTTGCTTCCTGATCAATAGGGACCACAAAAAGCTATCCGCGGAACAGGGTCATCCGGCACAGATATAATCCCGCCTGAAGAAATCCAGTCCGATGTTCTAGACTCGAGCAAAGAAAATTCCAGCATGCCTACTGCGAATCTTTGACTTTTAAAGCCCCCCCGAATCCTGAGCAATAGACAAATAGCCTTCCTCATCCCGGGTGATCCCTTCCTGGTTATCCCCGACGAAAGCCTATTCCCTGCCTATTTTCCCCTCCATAGTGCTCTCGACCGGGATGTTGCCCTCATGCCTCCAGGCTAATTGCCGGATCCGGCGCATTTATCGATCTATCCGGTTTATCCTTCGCCCGGGAAAAAACCGTCTATTTCTGAATTTCGTGTCCAGTCACGCCTCCGACAATGTTCCTGTCATGAATTATTAGGATTTATACAGGGCAAAAAAGAGAGTAAACGTATAAAAGATCAGCGATATGTATCAATCACCATATTATTTATTTGATTTTCCCGGAACATCTATTTATTATAAATAGAGCCCAATGAATGGGGAAAATTTGAGGGATGAGGGAAACAATATGAAAAAAACACTTCTTTTCCTACCGATCCTGATTCTTGGGATAGCCAGCTTTTTATCCTTTGCCCAATTCTCACCCGAAGAGATTGCACAAAGGGAAAAAATTGAAGAACTCCTGAAAACGGCCGATATCATCAAAGCCGAAGAAATAGGGGAAGGCGTGACAAATCCCTGGCGTCTTTACCTCAAGCAGGATGGGGAGGAAATAAGTGGATGCTGGAAAAATCCTGAAGGCATCCAGAAAGGTTATATGGAAGGATGGAAGTATGAAATCGCTGCCTACCGAATGGACAAGCTTCTCGACCTGAACATGATTCCTCCCACGGTGGAAAGAGAATTCAAAGGAAAAAAAGGATCTCTTCAGCTCTGGATCACCTCCGAATTCAGTCTCCTCGATGTCATGGAACAGGGGATACCGCTTCCCAATAAAATGCCTGAAGCCGAAACATTCAACAGGGGCAAATACTTGACGAGAGCCTTTGACAGTCTTATCGCCAACGACGACCGAACCCAGCAAAATATCCGGTACACGAAGGACTGGCGGACGATTCTGATCGACCATTCCCGGGCCTTCCGTAGCTCGAAAAAGTACCGCAGACGGCTCCTCTACGGCAAAAAAGGGATGAAAGAAAAGAAGTTGTTCCGATGGCTGCCAAGATCGTTCGTCGAAAAAGTCAAAGCTCTAAATTTCGAAAGCATCGAAAACGCCGTAGGGCCTTATCTAAAGCAAGAAGAGATCAACGCCATCCTGGCCCGTAAAAAACTCCTTTTGGAGGAAATTCAAGAATTGATAGAAGCCAACGGCGAAAATAATGTTTTATACTGAGGAAATCATTGACCGATAAATCAAATAGACAAACCGATTATGGAAGGAGAACGTATCTATGAAAAAGGTCTTTTTATGCTTGCTTTTTTCACTGATTTTTTTCGGTTTCAATCTTCACTCTTTTGCCCAATTTACAGATGAGGAAGTGGCCGAACGGGAAAAATGGGAAGAATTTCTTCAGACAGCTGATATTGTCGGGAAGGAACAGCCCTTCAGCGACAGGGAAGCCGTGACCAACCCTTGGAAGTTGACCCTGGAAAAGGATGGCGTGACAAAAAACGCATTGTGGAAAAATCCAGAAGGACGTATGAGAGGATACATAGAAAATTGGAGATGGGAGATTGCCGCTTACCGCCTGGATAAATATCTCGGGCTAAACATGGTTCCACCCACGGTGGAAAGAAGATTCCAGAACGACCGAGGCTCATGCCAGCTCTGGATCGATGCTCAAATGAGTCTCAAGGAGAAAGAGGAGCAAAAAATTAAAACTCCCTCTTATAAAGTCTTCTACTGGAATCGGGCCCTCTATCTCCAGCGAGCTTTCGACAATCTCATCGCCAACGAAGACCGCCATCAGAACCAATTCCTCATCACAGAAGACTGGCGCATAATCTTGATCGATCATTCCCGCTCCTTCCGCACTTCGAAGAAATTCACTAAAAATCTCATCTATGACGAAAATCATAAAGAAGGACCCAAGCTAATGAAGCAGCTTCCCCGAGCTTTCGTAGAAAAATTGAAGTCATTGGATCAAGCCACAATAAAGAACATCGTGGGCGAGTACCTGACAGACTCAGAAATAGAGGCGGTCCTCGTAAGGAAAGACCTTATTCTAGATTGGCTGGATAAATACATAAAAAAAGAAGGAGAAGATAAAGTTCTATATTGATCCAGAGGGTTTAGCTCTGTCTATCTTTTTATGCATGATGAGGATATTCTGGCCCTTTTCGCGTTTGTATTCGAAACCGTTCATGAGTTTTCGGGAAAGGAAAATACCCAATCCTCCGGTTCGATTTTGATCGATCATCTCCTGAATATCCGGCTCCTTGATGTTCTCAGGATTAAAAGGGATACCCCAGTCCTTGATTTCAAAAAACAGGTCTCCCCTTTGATACCAGATTTTTATCGAAATATCCCCCTTGTCTTCTGGATAGGCATACCTGACGATGTTAATGCACATCTCGAGTATGGATAGTTCGATTAGATAAAAAGCCTCTTCCGAAAGTTTGAGTTCTTTCAGAGCTTTTTGTAAAAAATGACGGACCTTTTCAATCTCCCTCAACTCACTTTTTATTTTTAATGACTTCCTCATAAAGGACGGTTCTCGCTGATTTTCTTGCCGCTTCACTGAATCGTTATTCAAAAGATATCTCTGATACTCTATAAAAAAGGTAATTTCATGTCAATCCAAAATTATTAGCCCGGGTTATTCGCGAGTCAAAACCAACCCTTCCCACCCCAACACCAACCCACGCTTCCCATACATTAAGGTGAAAAAAAGAATAAAATTCTGACATACAGCCATACCAGGATAATTTCTGATAGGCTTTGACCGCAAAAGGCGCTTGCAATTTTTATAAATAATTCAGGTTGGATTTGACTCAAAATTATCCTTACTATAATCTGAAAATAAGTCCCATGAGAGAGACCAAAAAATCTCAGATCATTCTGGAAGATTTTTCCCTCGAATCTGTTCCTTTATCCAAGAGAAAATCTTGGCTAGACCTGGCGGTCGTTTGGATCGGCATCGCCGTGGTTATGTCAGCCATATTTCGGGGAATGATGGTCGGGCTCGGATTGGGAAGTCTTCCCAGTGTGCTGATTTCCTACGTTCTGGGGGAAATCATTTTGATCGTTATCATGGGACTGACAGGATATCTGGGCGCCAAAACCGGCCTCTCCACCCCTCTGATGGCCAATTTCACTTTTGGCCGCAGCGGAGCCGTCATCGTTTCTCTCTCGATTGCACTCTCCTTGATGGGATGGTTTGGAGTTCAAGCCGCCTTTTTTGCCCGAACGATCCAATTTTACCTCGGGACCCATTTTTCAATCCCATTTTTATCGTTCACATGCGGAATCATGATGATGATCCCAGCTATTTTTGGAATCAGGGGATTGAGCACTCTCAGCTGGATAGCCTCTCCCTTTATGATTCTAATCTTTATCGTAGGAGTGATAAAAATGGGATTTCGATTCCTTCCGGCCGAGACGCTCGTCTCTCTTGCCAAGGCTCACCAACCCGATCCTTACCCCTTGACAGTTGGAATGGCCGCATCGATCGTTGCAGGAGGATTCATCGTGGGGGCCACCACCAGCGCCGATATTTTTCGCTATGCCCGACCTCGAAGAAAAGATATTTTTGCCGCAGCCATAATAGCCATGGCCTCGAGCGCCTTCCTTCACTTCGTCGGATCCGCACTGGCCATGAATACGGGTCTCTATCATGAGAACCTTCCCGAGCTCATCATCGATAACCGATATCTCGGATTCGGGTTTATCGGCTTCATCGTGTTGCTCTTAGCCCAATGGACCACCAATGACAGCAACCTTTATTCTTCGGCCCTAGCGCTGAATAACATCTTCCGCATCAAGCGGTGGAAAATGACCATCGCTGCCGGAATCCTGGCCTCTCTTTTCGCTGCACTAGGGATTTTGGAAAGATTGGAACTCTTTCTCGTTCTCCTGACTGCCGGCATCGGACCGATCGCAGGCATTCTTGTCTGTGATTATTACTTGATGAAACGAATGGCTAAATTTTCTTCTTCCTCACCCCTTCAGTGGCGGAATAATCCCAAAGCCTTGGCCGTCTATTTTGTTTCCTTTCTAATCGGCTGGATAACGGCCGGGCACCCCTTTGCCATAAAAATCTTTCCTTTCTCAGTGTTCGCTTTCAACGGAATCTTGAGTTCCATCCTACTCTATTACATTTTAATAAAAGCTTTTCCCGAAAAGGAGTGAACCGATGGCCTTGAAACAAGTTTTGGAAATAACCGACCTTTTGGAAAATGCCGAAATCGAACCAAAAGCCCTCAAAACCTATTTCAAGGATAAGGGCCTGGACGAATCCGGAATTGAACTCTGTCCCGTTAAAGGCGAAAAAGGAAAAACCATCTTCCTTAAAATTTTAATAGATGGTAAAGAGGGGGAAAAAAATGGAGGTCAATCCCCTACGCTAGGTGTTATCGGGCGTTTGGGAGGAATCGGAGCCCGGCCATTCAAGAGAGGCCTGGTTTCCGATGCAGATGGAGCCATTGTGGCTTTGGCATCCGCCTCAAAAATTCTCGATCTGCGAAAAAAAGGCGACTGGCTGAACGGAGATGTCATCCTATCTACACACCTCTGTCCCAATGCACCTATTATCCCCCACGATCCGGTCCCCTTCATGGATGCCCCAGTCCCGATAGAAACTATGAATACCTATGAAGTCGACCGGAGAATGGAGGCCATCCTTTCCATCGATACCACCAGGGGAAACCGAGTCATCAACACCTGTGGATTTGCCATTTCCCCAACGGTAAGGGATGGATATATTCTTAGAGTGAGTGAAGACCTCCTCGATATCATGCAGAACGTCACTGGAAAGCTGCCTTGTGTTTTTGCCGTCACTACACAAGACATCACTCCTTACGAAAACGAAATATTTCATCTTAACAGCATCATGCAGCCGGCTACAGCGACCCATTTTCCTGTAGTCGGAGTGGCCATCACCACAGAAATCTCTGTCCCTGGTTGTGCGACGGGGGCCAATCAAAGCATCGATTTGGAGATGGCGGTTCGTTTTGTGGTCGAAGTGGCCAAATCATGGGGGGAAGGTCAGTGTTCCTTCCATGATGAACAAGAATTTCAAAAACTCCTCGCCCTCTACGGGTCGATGGAACATCTCAAAACACCCGGGAAAAAAGACAGAGACAAGCAGGATAAAATATCATAAGGTCCGGAAACTTTCCGAAAAGAAAATATCTATTGTAAATTCTGCAGAGACGGCCTTCCATCAGAGGGAGACTTTTCCGCATCTTCTTCTTCGATTTCCACTTCTACTCCTAGAAGTTCAGCCGTCCCTATGTAGACTTGTCTGAAAGACTTTTTTGATTCCTGGAGCTTAGCCAAACGTTCTCGAGCCTTTTGCAGTTCTTTTTCCATTTCGCCATCGATACCTTCCAGTTGCCGTTTCGCCTCATCCATGGTTTTTTTGTAAAGCTCTTCTTGTTCTTTGCTTAATGACATTTTTTACACCTACTCCGTTTTATTTTTTTTGAAAGAAATGGAAAAAGTTTTCCAAACTTTCACATTCACTCCATTCTTCTTGGCTGGAGAGAACCTCCACTCCCGCACAGCTTCCTCACACGCTTTGTTGAACGGCGATGCCGATTTCGATGTATCGACAAAAGCGATATCCAGGACATTTCCAAACTCAGATATCAGAGCGCGAAACACTACCGTCGCCTCGATGCCCCTTTGAAAAGCATAGGCCGGATACTTGGGATTGATTTTTTTGGTGGCAACAGGAGGGATATCAACCGTTTCAATCGGGACCAAGTCACCCGTCTTAATCCGCTTCGAGGGGTCCTCGGGCTGAATGATTCTCTTGGCCGTTTCCTCCAGAGGCGTTACGTTGATTCCCATATCAGATTCCTTCAATTGCTCGATATCTGCCTCCTGTACTTCAACTACCTCGAATTCTCGTGACGAAGGAGAATCTTCGACAGACGGGAGCATAACCTGACGCTTGTTCGATGATAGTCTGGTCACCGACATAAATTCAGAGGTTGATTCAGGCACATCCTCCCCTCCTCCTTCCTTTGCATTTTCAGCCGATTCCTGGGTAAGACTATTTTCGACCCCTTGCACATCGGTTCCTGCAGGGATTGTCTCCTGCCCCTCCTCTTTCTGGGTCTCGGGAAGAGCCGCAATATTTCCTGGGTCGCCTTGGTTTGAGCTGGTCCTCTCTGCACTGGATAGAGTTTGGGAATTTTTCTGACTAGGAAGAGTTTGGGATTTGTTCCCGGGTTTAAGAAAATAAAAGGTTGCCCCCACTGCGACCATAACGACGACCACGGTCGAAGCGATCATAAGAGGCAGGGACTTTCGGAGTTTCTTAAAAAATCCCATGATTGTTTGAAGGAAAGATTCTTTGTCTGCCTGCTCGAAATAGTCCCCAAAAACCTTCTGATCTGCTGCCGGCTGCTCGACTGGGACTTCTTCCTGGCCCTTATCTTCCTCGACTTCAACTTCAACCTTTTCATCGGGCTTTGGAGCGATAAGCTCTTCTTCCGGTCTTTCCTGTGCCTCGGTTATCTCTTCCTTTCGTATCAATTCTTCGATTAACTCTTCTGTTTGGAGTTCCTTTTCTCCGTCATATTCCTCGACATCTGCCTCTTGCTCAACCTCAACAGCCGGCGCCGTTTCCTCCGATTCCATCTCACTTTTAGGCGAATCTTGTTTTATGACCTCTTCAACTGACTTTTCCTCTTCACTCTTTTCTTCAAGATTTTTTTCCAATGGCTTTTTATCTACATTCAAGCCAAACTCAGACAAGGTCCCCTGGAGCAATTCATCGACAGCACTCGATATTTCCGCTTCTCCTGTCTTGGCTTTTATCCCCTCTCGTTTCTTTCCCGCCTCCGTTGACTTGCGTGATGGTTCCTTGAGGCTTTTTTCCATCTCTCTGACAGTCGCCTCGATATCGATTTCGCTGGATTTCTTCTTGGGGATACCCTCTTCACTCTTCTTTTTCTCCTTACTCACAACAACGCTTTCTCCGGTTCCGTTTCCCAATAGCTTGTGGACAGTATTCAGCAGAACTTTGTCGTCATAGGGTTTTTCAAAAAATGCGGCAGCCCCAAAGGTTTCTATAGCTTCTGTTTTGTACTGATCTCCTTTGTAAAAGCCAGTGGTAATGATGACAGGCGTTTTTCTCCGAGAATCTTTAGAAATCTTTCGACATAGGTCAAAACCGTGGAGCTTCAGCAGCATGGGCTCCATGATGACCAAATCTGGATTTTCCGATTCGAACTTCAGTAATCCCTCGTGGCCATCTTTTGCCGTGACGACCTCGAAGCCTTCAGTCTTCAAAGTCTGATAAAGAGTGTTGAGGGAATTTTCTTCGAATTCCACAACCAAAATTTTTTCGTTACTCATTTTATCCCTTGCCTATGTTATTTTGGAAACAATAAAGGGCCTTCGTAGGACTTCTGGATTTTTTACACTCAGTCATTCCGATTTCCCGACCTTATTTTACTTCAACAGGCTTTTTGGTGGTCAATCACCTTTAGAGGTGATTTTAGCGATGAATTTCCCCCCATACAAAGAAGCATCTTTTTCCGAGCTGTCGAAAGAGCTTTTTCACGGAAAAAAGACGTTTTTGTCGATTCTCTTCCATTGAGCGTGAGTAAGATTGAAGGTAAAAGACATCAGGCATGTCAGAAGCGACATTGGAGGATTTACCTCCCAAATCGTTCTTTAAAGGTAACAATATCGGGATGTTCCATTCAGGGACACTCTATAATCTATGTAAATAAAAGACCAATTCGACAATATAGCGTGTCCCTAGATGGGACTTCCCCATATTATCGGCGAGGATGTATTGAGCTCGACTACACCAACGGAGTGGGAACCGGCATTTTTTCCCTTTGGGCGAGCTGCTATTCCTGGGCGGAGTGGGTTGGTTCCTTGACTCGTGAATAAACCAGGCTAACAAAATATTTATAAAAATTCCAAAAATTTTTGGTATGATAGAGAGAAATTGAAAGGCCGAGCGATTACCAAAATCAGCTACATGGATGGCATCCGTTATCAAAGGGCTATTCTCGCCGGGTGCAGGGAAATCTTAGAGCACGAAAAAGAGCTCAACAAGATCAACGTGTTTCCCATTCCAGATAAAGATACAGGATCGAACCTGAAAAAAACCCTTATGCCCCTTCTCGCCTACTATCCGGTCAGACAACCTCGGATCAACCGCATTAGCCATGATATGGCTGAACTGGCCGTCCAATCCGCACTCGGATATTCCGGTATTATTTTCTCTCAAATCTTCTTAGGATTTGCCCAGGGGCTTCAGGACTTTGACCGCATATATCCAGAAAATTTGGCGGCTGTTATGGCTTCTGCTGTAAGTAGTGCCTATCAATCGGTCAAACATCCTAGCGAAGGGACTATTTTAACCGTATTGAAGACGTGGACGAAGGAGGTCACCAGACTTTCTCTTTCCGAAAAAGATTTCGTCCAAATTCTCGAAAGCTCTCACCAAAAGGCTTTATCCACCCTGGAAAGCACTCCTGAGCAGCTTGAGATTCTGAAAAAACACAGGGTTGTCGATGCAGGGGGAAAGGCATGGATCTATTTCCTGAAAGGGATTCTTCGATACATCGAAAGGGGAAAACTTATCAAACTGAAACGTGAAATAGAATCACCTAGAAAAAAAATATCAGGTCACAGAGAAGCGTTCTACTGCGCTGAATGCTGCGTGAGGGCGAAGAATTTGGACAGAATAGCGTTGCTCGAAAAATTGAACGGAGTCGGTTACGATTTGATCTTTCACGGAGCCGCCCATTTTGCCAAATTGCACATCAAGGCCCGCGATCCTGAAGAAGTCTTCTCCTGCACATCCCTTTTCGGGGAGACAAGTGCAAAAAAAATATTTTCATCAGATACCGATGTCTCCGATCAAAAGATGAAACCGATCTGTTTGATCGCCGACAGCACCTGCGATATTTCTGAAGATCTCATCGAGGACAATCCCATATATTTCGTTCCGATAAAAGTCCACGCCGGCGAGAAAGTGTTCACGGATAGATGGGATCTCATCCCAGAAGAATTTTACGGCTTGTTGGATAGCTCCCCACCATTCCCCAAAACCTCGCAGCCCAGTCTGATGGATTTTACCAGGACCTACCGTCATCTCCTGCTGCACTATCGATCAATCATCTCCGTTCACCTTTCCAAAGCGCTGAGCGGTACGTTTCAAACAGCGCTTCAAGCCTGTCAACAAACATCTTCAGAGCGAATTTCGATCATAGACGGGAACAGCATCTCAGTCGGTTTGGGCCTTGTTCTTCTAGAAGGAATCAGGGCTCTCCGTCATTCCCACACCAAGGATGAAACCCTCGCTAGGATGGAAAAAGCGGCCAGGAGAGGAAGAATTTTCATAGGTCTTCCCACCCTGAAATTCCTTATCAAAGGAGGAAGACTAACCAAAACAAAGGGTTTTATCGCCGAATTGCTAGGCATCAATCCCATCCTCACCATTGATGCAAAGGGAAAACTCGTTCCAATGGCTAAAGCCAGGGGCAAAAAGCGTCTTAAGGCAAAAGTCATAGAACTCGCTTCCGAAAAAATCAGCAGGAAAACCGGCCGGGTTTCTATGGCTGTCGCCCATACCAATGCCTACGACGTTGGCGAACGCATCTCCAGAAAACTGGTGGAAATTTTAGGGAGAGAACCCGAGTTTGTGTTGAATGCATCCCCAGCTCTAGGAGCCCATGCAGGACCTGGGGCCTTCGGCATCGCTATTCTCGAGGCCGAGGATCAATCTCTGCCGGAACCCGACATGACCTTGAAGGCTTGAATTCGGTTGTTTTCTCTTTCGGCGACAAACACCATGCCTCGCGAATCGACAACTACGCCCATCGGATAATTCAACTGTCCTCTGCCCTTTCCTGTCTCTCCCCATTCGGCTATAAGCTTTCCCTTCCCATCATATTTTTTTATTTTGTTATTTCCTGAATCAGAAATGTAGATATAACCATTCTGATCTATAGCGATTCCCATGGGTTTGTTCAAATCTGCCGCTGTTTCCCCCTTGCCTCCCCAGGATTCCAAAAATTCCCCCTCCGATGAAAATTTTTGGAGACGCGTTCTATCCGCTACAAAAATCTCGTTATTTTGGTTGACAGCGATAGCCGAGGGAAAGAGAAATTCCCCATTCGAAATCCCCCTCATCCCGATGGTTTTATTATAAATTCCGAGGTTAGAAAATTTTTTTACACAATGATTATTAGAATCCACCACATAAACATTGAAATTTCCATCGACAGCCACCCCCAACGGATTCTGGAACTCTGAATCTCCCGAACCTTCCTTCCCCCATTTCTTGATGAGTTTTCCATCTTTATTGAACTTCATTACACAATGCCGCTTCGTATCTGTGATATAGATATACCTTCGGTTATCGACAGCGATGGCCGAGGGACTCTTCAAATCACCAAAATCGTTTTTTTGGGAGGCCCAGGCTAGATCGATCTTTCCCTCCGGAGTGATCTTTTTGACCTTTCCATCGCTTTCGTCCACAACGAGGATGGAGTTATCCGCATCCAACGTTATCCCTGCGGGTTTTTGAAAAAGCGGCGAATCGGGCCCCCCCCACGCTGCATCGGAAGCGTAGTTTTTTCCAGTCAGGAGAATGGAAACCGACAGTGGGTCGACCCCTTCAGGGATCTCGATGGTCCCTTCCCACGGGGCATAATTTTCCTTCGATAAATTAATTTTATGATCTCCATAAGGGACATAGGGAAGCACGCAATCCGTTTTCTGTCCGGTATCTTGCGCGTCTAAAAAAATCTTTGCTCCCTGGGGGACGGATTTTACTTCCAGATTTCTTCCCAACCTATCGAGGACGTAATGTCTATCGGCATTCGCGTCGGTCAAAAATATTTCATCTGTAACAGACTTATAGCCGTCCTTCTTCAACTCGAGGAAAACTTTGGGAGATTTGGAGCTATAGAGAAAGGGCGTAAGCCCTACAGATTGACCATTAACCACCATTTCGGCTTGATTGGGATCTGTCGTAACCTTCAGAGAATATTCGGTAATGAGACCTAAAAATTCTTTTTCTGCCTGGTCAATAAGCCCCATGATTTCCGGGTCGAGGATATTGCGTGTAATCTCTTTTCCGTAGGCATGATTGACTTCGAACATGTTTCTGATGTCTCGAAGGGCGGCATAATCATCGCCCTTTCCGGCATAAGCCATGCCTAACCATAAGTAAATTTCAGCCGCTATTCTGCTTTGTCTCTGATGATCTTCCACTCGAAAAGCTTTGGCTATCAATGGTTCAAGGAATTCCAGAGCCTTATCAAAATCACTTTTTTGACGGACAAACTGGCGGCCTTGCTCCATGCGGCCTTCAATCTCCTGGATAATCCCGATCTGGGTCTCGATCGTGCCGGTTAGGGAAGAGGCTTCTTCTTTTGCCACTTCGTCTTTTGACATCTCCCTAACCAGCATCTCGTGGACAAAGCCGGTTATGCGAAGCCCCTCTTTTTCAAAGGTGACCTTGTACCACTCTCCCTGTTTTTCCACGGCATCCAGAACGGTGTTGAGCGGGATTCTCGCCAGTGTTTCTCCATCGATCTCCGGTGAGACTTTTACCGTGGCGCTATCCACGATCACACGAAGCTTGAATGGAGGATTATCCTGGGAAAAAACTAGCGAAAGGAAAAGAGATATAAAAAATAAGACTTTGATAAGCCGAATCATCCTTGACATCGGAACTATCCTTTAAAGAAAAATAAGCTTAAATTATTTGTATACCAATATCTTCCAGATATTATCAAGCCTCTCCAAGGTCAGGGTCATTTTCCCCTCGAAGACCACCTTTTTCTTCCCGCTCTTTTTGTCCACTGCCACAAGTAAGCGGGAAAAGCTGACATCAGCGTGGTCCTGATCGATAAAACGAACAGAAAGGCTCGATATATTGGATTTGATATCGTCAAAGTTGTTGAATAGCTCCATGGCCTCTATTTTCTTTTTTTCGGCCAGGGATTCAGCTCCGATCTGGCTGAGGAAGGCCAGAAGGTCCTTTTGCTCCTCTGCTCTTCTCTGGCTCTCGATGACTTCTCTGATTTTTCTCTCTGAAATGGCCTTATCGGCCAGCGATAGATAGTGCTTTGCATCTCTGTTTTCACTGTCCAGTTTCAGGATTTTTTCCATATTGGCCATACATAGCTCATAGTTGCCTTTCTCGAATGCCCCCTTCCCTTCTAAAAGACAGTCAGCTATCGTGGTCTCGCTCAATTTTTTCTGAGCCTTTGATAGATATTCGCGGGCCTTTTCATCGGCATTATTTTGACTGAGCAACCCTTCTGCAATCTTGATCGTTGAGGAATAGTCTCCCCTTTCATAGCTCTTGGCCAACCTATCCCACTCTGTATCGAAAGCCTCAAGGACAGGCCCCATTGCTCGCGGAGATGGAATAGCGCTCTCGGATTGAACGAGATGGACAGATTCCCCAGCATTCGACTCGGCGATAACATTTCTGTACAGGAAGAAACCGCCTACACCGAGGACGGTCATAGCCCCCATCAGGACCAGCGGAAGGACAAAGTTTTTCCTTTTCCTCAGGGGCGGCTCAAATCCCATTGAAGATTCATGGTAACCGGTCATGGCCAATGTCCTATCAGAAAAATGGGTTATTTTCCTGAGTTCTGCAGCTAATTCTGAGCATGATCTGTAGCGTTTTTCCGGATCCTTGGACAGGGCCTTCTTGACGATGGCCTCGAATTCGGAAGGAATTTCCTTCCTGAAATGGGAAAGAGGCATGGCTTCCTCATTGACGATCTTATAGATAACCGTGGTGATACTCTCCCCCTCGAAAGGCCTCCTCCCGGTGAGAAGTTCATACAGTATGGCGCCCAGCGAAAATATGTCCGATCGCTTATCGATTTTTTTTCCCATCACCTGTTCGGGTGACATATAACTCGGTGTTCCGATAGCCGCTCCGGTCTGGGTGATGGTGGACATTTCGACATGCGCTACTCCGAAATCGACGAGAAAAGGTTTCCCCTCTTCATCCAGAAGAATATTGGCAGGTTTGATATCGCGATGCACGATCCCATTCCGATGGGCATAATCCAATGCTTCGCATATCTGAACCATAAGCCTGACGATAGCAGGAGCCGGAATTTTTTTTCTCGATGTGATCCAATTCTGCAGGCTTGAACCTTCTACATACTGCATGACGATGTAGGTCATATCTTTCTCTTTGCCCACATCGTAGATGGTGATGATATTCGGATGGAGCAAATTCCCCGCTGACCGGGCCTCCCGTATGAAACGAAGCATCAGCTCATTCTTTTCCGATTCATCGGAAATCAGGTCGAAACGGATGGTTTTGATGGCAACTTCACGATCGATATCTGGATCCAAGGCTTTATATACAATCCCCATGGCTCCCTTACCAAGGATTTCGACAATCGTGTATTTTCCAATTTTTTCCATCGGTCCTCGGCAAAATCCCGCTTCACTAGGTGACGCTCCCTCCCCTTTAGGAGGAAAATACTCAACAGCGCCAAAACAGTTTCATTAAACAAAATATCTAAGTTTCTACCCCTTGTCAAGGGAGAAAAAGCTTTGAATGCCCCTTGCTCTCTCAAAAGGATCAATAGGAAGAGTTTGTAGAAAAGAACTTGCAGAATGTCTTCGACCCAGTCAGATATTTCACGCTGTTCCCTTCTCAGCTCCAGAAGCAATTATGAGACCATAAATCCAGGTTGTGTCGGAGGCGAAAAGGTGGTATACAAAGATCTCTTGCGGCGATGAAAAAACCGGGATATGACCCTTTAGAATTCCAGAAAAGATTGAAGGCCTGGTACAGGACGAACCATAGACAGCTCCCTTGGCGTCAAACTAACGATCCGTATAAAATTTGGATCTCTGAGGTCATGCTCCAACAAACCACTGTCCAAACCGTCATCCCCTACTATATGAACTGGATGAAGCTTTTTCCTGATATGCGGAGCTTGGCTGAAGCTCCTATACAGGCCGTCCTCAAGGCCTGGCAGGGTTTGGGATACTATCAAAGAGCAAAGAACGTGCACGCAGCATCCAAAATCATCTTGAATCATTTTGAGGGCCAAATTCCCAAGAAGTATGATGACTTAAAAAGCCTGCCTGGATTTGGCCCCTACACCTCAGCCGCCGTGTTGAGTATCGCCTTCGACGAACCCCATTTTGCTATCGACGCCAACATCCGTCGTATACTCATGAGGCTTCTGAAAAGAGCGGATAAAGCCAGCCAAAAGATCGACAGGGAACTTCTTTGCTCTGTTTCGCCCTTTCTCCCCCGAGAAAACATGGGGATCTTCAATCAGGCGATGATGGAACTGGGTGCGCTGATCTGCCGACCCAGAAATCCCCTCTGCCGCACGTGCCCCGTGAGCAGCTTCTGTTCGGCTTTCGAAGCAGGAGAGCAAGAGGTCATCCCTCTATCCAGAAAAAGAAATTACCAAAAGATCGAGGCCGCAGTCGGACTTGTCGAAAAACAGGGAAAATTCCTCATTCAAAGGAGACCTTCAAAAGGGCTTCTGGCTGACCTTTGGGAATTCCCCGGCGGCAAGATTCAAAAAGGAGAATCTCCAAAACAGGCCTTGAGAAGGGAAATAATGGAAGAGATCGGAGAAGAGGTTAGCCAGGAGAAGCTGCTCACCATCGTGAGACATGCCTATACTCAATTCCAGGTCACCCTCTATGCCTTTACCTGCTCCCTCAAAAACAAGCCTAAGCTTGATAAAAGGCGCCAGCGATGGGTCTCCCTCAAGGGGATGCAGCGATATCCTTTTCCCTCGGGAAGCGCTAAAATCATCCAATTCCTGGAGAGGCGGCTCAAAAAAAATAAAAATGATTTTGAATAGGGATAAATTGAATTATCGATTCGTTCCCTACGGAACCGAATTTGTTCCTGAACGAGCGACTTTAGTTCTTGATGTAGGGATGAAAACGGTGCCTGGAATCGTCGATCACCACCATCCAGAAGCAGAGCCTGAATGCACAGCCTCCTTGATAGCCAAACATCCCTCACTCATCTTGGGCCATACAGAAAGAGATAAATTGGAGCTCATCGTTACTCACCGTCGCCCTGATTTCGACGCTGTTTCTTCGATTTTCTTGGCCTTAAGGCTTCTCGAGACAGACAAGATAGATCCTTTTATTGAAAAAATCGCCACGTATACCAAAATGGTCGATTCTGCCTCCCTACCAAAGGAATGGGATCTCCCCTCCACTCCCTATGCCATCCTTCGGGCCCTTTTTCTCTTTATAAGGAAAAAAGATGAGGCGGCGGACAGGGAAAGGGTAAGAGAGGGATTGAAATTCATTGATTTTCTCTACACAAAAATGAATGAGGGACATGAAATCCATCAGAACAGACCTCTTTTCTCTGGAATCGAGAGATACGAAAGAGCTATAAAAAAAGCGGAGGACGATTATTTTAACTATCTCTATGATCTGGAAAAAAGTCAAAAATTGAGCCTAAGCCTGCCACACATATCGGGAAAAGCGAAAAAAACAGTGGACGGCCTCATCGTGAAGAATCCCCGAAGTTATCTTCTCAAAGATTGGGCTCGAAGAGATAAGATAAAGTCTCCCCTCAAACAGGGCTTTTCCTTTCTCATGACTAATTTCGGAAATCAACGATTCATCCTCGGGGTCGATCCGGAACAGGATGTCAATCTCAAGGGCCTTGGAGAACGGTTGAATAAAAAGGAAGCGCAAAAACGAAAAGAACAAAATCGAGAATTTCCCTTTCATTGGTACGATGGAAATTGCCCCCTATTCAATTTCCGAATCATCGATTCCCCCCAGGACGAAACCTCTCTATCCCACCAGGAAATAGTCGATATCCTAAAGGAATTCGGAAAAATCTAAGATAGGTTAGTCTTTCTTTTCCACACCCTTCATAAAATCAATAAAAATGGCGGAGAGGGTGGGATTCGAACCCACGGTCCCAATTTCTCGGGACAATCGCTTAGCAGGCGATCCTGATCGACCACTCCAGCACCTCTCCGCCGGACTCGTCTACGGCCTCCATTTTAGCATTTTTCGTATCTGAGTCAAATCAAAGAGGTGACAAATACGACCTGCACCGAACGATAAACATAATACACTTGGCGCAGCCAAATTTCTAAGGAACCATTTCCATGAATCCTTCAAAGCATATGGGTAGAAATCCATCCAATGAAAAATGAAAAAACCGCTTCTTGTCAAAACAACGTTGGGGCCGAGCTATCCTTTTTCCGACTGGCGGAGGGAGAGGGATTCGAACCCCCGTCACGATCACTCGTGAAGCGGTTTTCAAGACCGCCGCCTTCAGCCACTCGGCCATCCCTCCGCAGAGACAGTGTATTTTACCCCCGGGCGAAATTGTAAGCAACCCCCTATAGAATTTCGTCAGAAGATCTTTTCTTGCCCATCCATGTAAGGACGCAGCGCTTCGGGGAGGACAACCGAGCCGTCCTCCTGCTGGAAGCACTCCAAAATGGCGGCCACTGTACGGCCGATCGCCACTCCGGAACCGTTCAAGGTGTGCACAAACTCGGGTTTAGCCTTCGGTTCTCTTCGAAAACGGATGTTCGCTCTCCTGGCCTGAAAATCTTCACAGTTCGTGCAGGAGGATATTTCCAGGAATTTGTTTCGATGAGGCATCCAGAGTTCCAGGTCATAGGTTTTGGCCCCGGCAAATCCCAGCTCGCCGGTACATAGGACCACCGTCCGAAAATGGAGCCCCAGTCTTTTCAATATCTCTTCGGCGTCGCTGGTCAATCTTTCCAGTTCCTGGTATGAGTTTTCAGGCAAGGTCAAACTGGCCAATTCCACCTTGTTGAATTGATGCTGACGCACCAAGCCCCGGATATCTTTCCCGTAAGAGCCCGCTTCGCTTCGGAAACAGGGTGTGTAGGCCACGAATCTCTGAGGGAGGGATCCCCCATCCAGGATATCTTCCCGATAGAGGTTGGTTAAAGGGACCTCTGCCGTAGGGATGAGGTACCATGGATGACCGCTCAATTTGAACAGGTCTTCCTCAAACTTGGGAAGATTTCCTGTCCCGATCAGGTTGTCTCTATTGGCGATAAAAGGGGGGAGGACTTCTGTGTATCCCCTTTCCTTGGTGTGGATGTCGATCATAAAATTGATCAATGCCCTCTCCAGGAGCGCGCCTTTCCCTAAATAGACCACAAACCTCGACCCAGCAAGCTTGGCGGCCCGCTCGAAATTCAGGATTCCTAATTTTTGCCCTATTTCCCAATGGGGCCGCGGTTTAAACTGAAATTCCGGCTTGTTACCGAACCGCCTGATTTCCAGGTTTTTTTCAGAACCCTGGCCTTTAGGAACCGAATCATGAGGGAGATTTGGAATCTCTAGCAGGATGCGATTCAGATCTTCTTCCAACTTTTTATAGGTCTCATCCAGGCCTTTGATCTCTTCTGACACCTTTTTCATCTCTTGAATCAGAGAGCCCGGATTCTTTCCTTCTCCTTTTATCCTTCCTATCTGCTTGGAGGTTTTATTCAACTCGTATCTCAAGCTCTCTATTTGGCGCAGGAAATCCTTCCTTTCTTTGGAGAGTCCAAGAAACTTGGCCAGGTCTAACTTTGTTCCCCGGGAAGCAACTTTTTCGACCACCAGGCCGGGATTTTCTTCGACGAATTTCGCGTCCAACATGCCGAAGATTATAGCACATGTAAACATGTTTTCAAAAATCGCGGCTAAAGACCAGAGCAATGGAAAAAGAGCGCCTGGTTGACTCAAAAGGGAGATTAAAATATAGTTGGTTCTTATGGCTGAGAAAGATAAAGGCTGCAAAGAAAAATTCGTAGGCTACATCCAGGTCTACACCGGAAACGGAAAGGGAAAAACCACGGCTGCCTTGGGACTTGCCTTGAGGGCAGCCGGTCACGGCCTCAGAACCTATTTCGGCCAATTCCTCAAAGGGCAAGACTACGGAGAGATTTTCGCCATCCGGAAACTTTCACCCCTTATCACCATAGAGCAGTTCGGGCGAAAGGGCTTCATTCATGTCACCGAAAATCCTGACGAGGAAGATATCCGCAGAGCGCAAAAAGGTCTTCGAAAATGCTACAAGATGATGAAATCACGAAAATATCAAATCATTGTCCTGGACGAGGTCAATGTGGCCGTTCACTTCAACCTCTTTTCGGAAAAGGAAATTCATGATTTTCTGGATGCGAAACCGGAAGATGTTGAAGTGGTCTTGACGGGCAGATACGCCCCGGAGTCTTTTATAAGGCGCGCGGATATGGTCACGGAGATGGAAGAAATCAAGCACTACTACCAAAAAGGCATTCAGGCCCGCACCGGGATCGAAAAATAAGGCCTCTCACTCCACGATGAAAAAGGAAGAATTCGAAAGGCTGGTGGAAAAAGCCTTGGCTGACCTTCCAGAGAAATTCAAGAAGCTGATGGATAATTTGGTCGTCATGGTAGAAGAGATGGCTCCTCCAGAAGTTTACAGGCAAACAGGAAGCTCTCCTTTCAGCCGCATATTGGGCATTTATCACGGTGTTTCCTTCAAGCACCGAGGACCGTATTACGGTAACGTTCCGCCAGATGTTATCACCATCTACCAGAAACCCATAGAGGAAATCAGTCGCTCGGAAGAAGAGATCAAGGTAAGGGTCCGGAATGTGGTCATCCACGAAGTGGGGCATTATTTCGGGCTGACGGATGAGGAGCTGAGAAAACTCGAAGCCGATTCCGGACGGGATTGAACACATTGATACCGTCCATCAGAAAGGAGCCGTATCCATGAGAAAGAAATTTCAAGGAGTTTTTTCCGCATTGACCACCCCTTTCGATAAGGGACAAATTTCGTTGACGAAATTCAAAGAAAATATCTCGAAATACAACAGCTTCGATCTGTCCGGATATGTGGTGGCAGGAAGCAGTGGAGAGGCGGCCTATCTTTCGGATGAAGAATCGGAAATCTTGGTTCGTGCTGCCAAAGAGGCTGCTTCGCCCGGGAAAACGATCATCGTAGGTACAGCACGGGAATCGACGACAGCCACGATCGCCTTCACCAACAGAATGGCGGGCGTGGGCGTGGATGCTGCATTGATCCGGACGCCGAGTTACTTCAAACCTCAGATGACAATCGAAGCCCTAGAAACACATTATGTCTCTATCGCCGACCAGGTCTGTATTCCGGTGCTCCCCTACCACATCCCTCAGGTCACCGGCCTTACCATTGCACCTCAACTGGTAACCACCCTGGCCAGGCATCCCAACATTCCAGGGATAAAAGACAGCTCGGGCAACTTATCATTTTTGGGGGAAGTCATCCGGGACCTTCCTTCTGATTTCAGTTATCTTCTGGGGGCTGGCAGCGTGTTTTTTTTCGGTCTTATGCTCGGAGCTTCCGGCGGAATCCTTCGCCTGGCCGATGCCGTTCCAAAACAATGTGCAAGACTTTACAGCCTTTTTAAGCAAAGGAAATGGAAGGAGGCCGTCCGGCTCCAGCTAGATCTCATTCCTCTTAACAATGCCATCATCCAAACCTATGGGATTCCCGGGGCCAAATACGCCATCGACCTGCTCGGTTTGCATGGAGGCCCACCTCGCTTGCCTCTCCTCCCTCTGGAAGAGAAGGGAAAAAAAGATATCGAAGGGATCTTGTCCAAATTGAAGGTTATCGACCTTTGAATCGAGGCGATAAAATGGTGAACAGCAGCAGCTAAAAAAAGACCGTGCACCCGGCTCCGACTGAACTTTCCCCGCGTTATCCAGGCAGTTAGCTCAGGCAAGGCTGATCTGCCGCACAAGAGACCGCTCTGTTGCCGCTGCTACCTCCCGGTCCTGACGGGGTTCACAGAGAGCTCTTCGCGCAGGGCCCAAACCGTCAACACCACTTACCTGAACACTGTCCGGAAAAAGGGCAGCCTCGGCAGGGGATTCAATCCCACTTTAGCGGATTGTGGGTTACAGGGCACCGCTAGCTCCCCATCTAGCACGGTCAAATTATTCAGTAAAATGTTTGTTTAAAGTCTCTGTATCTGAAGATAATGGGCGCCTTTATTATAACAAAAAAAGCTTTGGTCGCACCAGCTTTTCAAAACCAGGGCGCCATCCTGTGCATCCTTCCTGATTACCGAATCTAAAATTTATAGGCCAATCCCCCTCGGAGGATCAAGCCATTCCAGATCCCTGCTTCTGCCCTGATATGCAGATGAGGAATGATCTCTGCTCTTACGCCGAGGTTGATCTGGAGCAGAGGAAGGATATTGGGCAGATTGACGTCGGTGTCCTCCTCGGCCTCTTTTACGAGCCTTGAATCGGAATCCTCATACCTTTCTGTGCCGCCAGAATAATAGTATGTCCCGGCATACTCATAGCTCACATCCCCGTTCAAGGCAGCCACTCCAAACCCGAACACAAAATAGGGGGTCACGACCCATCCGGGCTTGAAATCCCACCTGAAACTGAGATTGGTGAACAAAGGATTCAGGTCGATGATGCCTAGAGCATCCATCTCCGCGTATGAACCGTCATCGTATCGAACTGTAACAGGCCCTTCCACCGTAGCTTTCATATGCATCTTTTCGATAGAGAGGCCCAAGCTGAACGAAGAGTATTTGCCTCCGGGATAAAACCTGAGTTCGAAGCCGTAATCCGCCCCAGAGGAGCCAAAGGCTAGCGTGTTTTCTTGTCTGATCAAGTTTATATTGTGGCCGGAATCGCTAATCTTTATCGTTATTTCATCGGCTATCTCATCGCTCAATTCATCTACAAGATCAGCCTCGAACAATCCTTTGAAAATGTCCATCGTCCAGTAGCCATAATGCATTTCTATCTCCAATTTGCCGGCTATTCCTTCGTCGAATACCAGTCGCGGGAGCTCCTCTTCCGGTTGATCTTGCTGGGAATAAACACTTTGCACGAAAACCAAAAAGACCATCACCAAAAAAATAAATGTCGATTTTTTACTATATTTCCGCGTCATATTAACCTCAGAAAAATCCTATATATTACTCCACCCTTTGTCAAACATTATTGACCCGAATGATTCATAAAAAAAGCAGGTGTCATTGGCCTATACTTCATTAACAGGACATTGCAGTCAATTATTATGCCCAACTTTTTTGATTAACTCATCGCCTTTTCTATAAAAAACCCAGGCCAGATGCCAACTGTGTTCTCCAGGTGCTTATTCATATTAGTCGCTTCACTCCAGGAATGGATGAGATATTCTCCTTTTCTTCCCAAACGGTGACATCTATCTCGCCGGCCCGCCAAACAGAAGGATAGGAGGACAGATATGTATGCGATCCACAGCCAAATGGATTCTCCACGATGGAAGGAGCAGAGCGAAGGCGGAGACAGTCCACGATAAGCTGGGAGCAGAGATATTTACGGAAAGCGCAGAAACTGCTATCATGGAAAAGGAGTTAAAAAAATGTTTTTCTGGGACTATACGTTTTTTCTTCTGATACCTCCTTTGCTCCTGGCCCTTTATGCCCAGCAGAAGATAAAAAGCACGTACCGACATTACAGCCAGGTGGCTTCTTCTTCCCGAATATCAGGGGCAGAGGTGGCCAGGAGGATTCTGCATTCCAGCGGGGCCGGAGAAGTGGAAATCGAAAGGGCCAAGGGAAAGCTCACCGACCATTACGACCCGAGAAAGAAAAAGCTTCGCCTCTCTGAAGGCGTCTACGACAGCGTATCCCTGGCTGCATTGGGAATCGCCGCTCATGAGAGCGGCCACGCCGTCCAGCACCACAACGGTTATTTCCCCCTCCACATCAGAAACGCCATCTATCCTATGGCCAATTTCGGTTCCAGCCTGGCATTTCCCCTTTTCTTTATCGGCTTTATCTTCAGCCGGCAGGGACCCAGCATCCTCATGGACATCGGGATTTTGCTGTTCGCCGGAGCTGTGGTCTTCAGCGTTCTAACCCTACCCGTCGAGTTCAACGCGTCACGCCGCGCACTTGTTCTTCTCGATGAAGGGGGGTACCTGAGGGGGAAGGAACTGGATGGCGCCCGGAAGGTCCTCTCGGCAGCAGCTCTGACCTATGTGGCGGCAACGGCCATGGCCGCCATGCAGCTCCTCCGCATGTTCCTCCTTCGCGGATCCCGCAATTGATGTCTTTACTCCCACTCATACAATCTTTAGAGGTTGTCCCAAAGTGACAGGAATAACGTATAACTCTAAGGTACTGGGAAATATTTTCGCTCTAGTTTAGATTTTTAACTCCCTGGTATACCCTCTCACAACCGCCTACTTCTTTTTCCCCCGACAAGACGACATCAGGTGATGGACTAAGCGAAGAGTTCCCTCAACGCCTGTTTACTCGGCAGAAAAAGAATATCTTTTCCCCAGCGTTAAATTTCTTGACAGCCTGCGCTGTTGAGTGATAGAAAAAAATCTTATTTTCTTCTAATTTCCTTATTATGGAGGGAGCTATGAAAAAAACAAAAATCCTGTCTATCGCGTTGGCTCTTTTGTTTCTGCCCGTAATGCTTCTTGCCCAGACTCCTCCCGAGGAGTTCTTGGGGCATAAAGTCGGGGCGGACCGCAAACTTGCCGACTACGGGCAAATCCAAGAATATTTCAAGAAACTCGACTCGGAATCGCCAAAAATCAAGGTCCTGACCTTCGGCGAATCGACCCTGGGCAAACCGATGATTTTAGCCGTGATCACTTCTGAAGAAAACATGGCCAACCTGGAAAAATACACAGAAATCACCAGAAGGCTCAGGGATGCCCGAGGCCTGACCCCTGAAGACGCCAGAGAGCTTGCCCGGCAAGGGAAGGTCATAGTTCTCATCACCTGCAACATTCATGCCACCGAAATTGCCGCCTCCCAGATGGCTATGGAGCTGGCCTACCTTTTGGTCACAGGGCAAACCCCCTATGACGCCCAGAAAGTCCTACAGGATGTCATCGTACTCCTCTCCCCCACTATAAATCCCGACGGCCAGCAGATGGTCACCGACTGGTACCGGAAGTATGTGGGAACCGAGTATGAAGGCGGCCGCATGCCCTGGCTATACCATCACTATGCTGGCCATGATAACAACCGAGACTGGTTCATGTTCAACCTCAAAGAAACCCAGGCCGTCACCAAAGTCCTGTATCACGACTGGATTCCGCAGATCCACATCGACGAACACCAGATGGGATCCACCGGTGCGCGTCTCTTCGTCCCCCCCTTCATGGACCCACCCGTCCCGACAATCCATCCTCTTCTCTGGCGCAGCGTGGCCCTCTGCGGGACGAACATGGCCTATGACCTGCAAAAAAACGGATACAGCGGTGTCGTTCACGGGCGAAGCTACACAGGATGGTGGATCGGAGCCTGCGATGACACATCCTGGCTCCACAACACCGTAGGGCTTCTCTCTGAAATGGCATCCGCCCGCGTGGCCACACCGATTTATATCGATCCTACGGAACTCCCCCAATCCTATGTCGAAAAGCGCATGGAATTCCCCGATCCCTGGCCGGGCGGCTGGTGGAGGCTGAGAGATCTGGTGAATTACGAACTAACCCTTTCCTTGAGTCTGGTGGAAACGGCTTACCACCACAAGGAGGATTTTCTTTTCAATTTCTACAAGATGTGCAAGGACGCCATCGAAATCCGAGAAGAAGGCCAGCCATTCGCTTTCGTCATCCCCAAAAAACAGCATGACTATCCGACCGCTCTCCGCCTGCTGGAAATATTGATGATGGGAGGTGTCGAGATTCACCAGGCTAAGGAGGATTTCGTCGCCGACGGTAAATTCTTTCCCTCGGGCTCCTTTGTGGTCCTGATGTCTCAACCCTACAGGCCCTATGCGCAGGCTCTACTCGAGAGACAAAAATATCCCGATATGCGGCAGTATCCCGGGGGTCCTCCTGAGCCTCCCTATGACAACGCCGGGTGGACCCTGCCCCTTCAGATGGGTGTCACTTGCGAGCAGATCGGACATGCTTTCGAGACCGATCTCGACAGGCTGGATTCCGTCGTCTATCCTGAGATTGACTCTCCCGATGAAACCGCCTCCTATTTCGTCCTGGACTCCCGCCTTAACGCTTCCTATTCTGTTGTTTTTGCCTTGATGAAAGGGAATGCTGAAATTTACCGTTCCAAAAAAGCGGTCCAAGGAGACGAATTCCAAGCAGCCCCCGGCAGCTTCATCATCAAAAATTCACCTGCAATGATGAAGTTGCTTCCAGCTTTGCTGCAAAAGTGGCACATTCATGCCTATCCCCTTCAAGACACGTCAGAAATCGGAAAATCCCGGCTCAAAAAATATCGGGTAGGGCTCTACCAGTCCTGGCGGTCGAATATGGATGAAGGTTGGACGCGCTATGTGCTGGATGACATGGAAATTCCCTATACAACTCTCCATAACAAAGACTTCAAGAAGGAAAACAACAAGCCCGCCAATCTTTTGGAAAAATTCGATGCCATCGTTTTCGCCGACGAGAATGCCGACATAATAAAAACCGGATCACCTGGCCCGTCCTCTCCCTATGCCAGGTATTTCTCGGGCTCTATGCCGCCCGAATATGAAGGAGGAATCGGTAAAGAAGGAGTGGAGGCCTTGAAGAAGTTCGTGGAAGGCGGAGGGATTCTGGTTACCCTTAATAATGCATGTGAACTGGTTTTCAAAGAGTTCACCCCGCCTGCTCAGAACGCTTTGGAGAGAGTCAGCCGCGAACGATTTTTCTGCCCCACCTCAATCCTCAGGCTCAAAGTCGACAACGCAGCTCCTATAGGTTATGGACTGCCGGATGAAGTGGGGGCCATGTTCTCCCGAAGTCTGGCCATAAGGACGAGGGTTCCTTCGGGAGAATGGGACAGGACAGTGGTGGCAAGCTATGCTGAAGATGATGTACTGATGAGCGGATGGCTGCTCGGAGAAGATGTCATTGCCCGGAATGCCGCGGTGGTGGACCTGACCCACAAGCAAGGGCATATCGTTCTCATTGGCTTCCGATGCCAGCACAGGGCTCAGTCCCACGGCGCCTATAAGTTCCTGTTCAACGCCCTGCTTTACCCTGAATGAGAATAAGGGGACACTCCTTTAAGTACCACCCTATCCCTTAGGGACGTGCCTCCAGGCAGCATCCTCTCTCGTTTTCCAAGAAAAGGATGGTGGGAAGAAGGGAACACATTCCTCCAAGTCCGCCCTTCTCATCAGGGACATTCTTCTGGGTACCACTCTGTCTTTTGGTCTAGAAAAAATCTAATTGGAGACTGTCTCAACAAGTCACACTACGCATTTTGTTTGCCTATCTATGTTCCCTTTTTTCTTGATCTGCGATCGAGATCCTTTTTCTAGGACAAACCAGCGCTTGAAGGAACGGCCCCTCGTGTTTGACATGAATAGGGTGGTACCTAAAGGAGCGTCCCCATCCGGTTGAAATTACAAATTCTGAATATTATAATAATTACACAAAGATATAAGGTGGAAAGATGGAAAAAAAAGAATTTTATTTTCTTCATTCCGACGTGTGCAAGACACTGGCCAATCCAAAAAGACAGGAAATCCTGGACAGCCTTCGCCAAAAGGAAATGACGGTCAACGAGCTAGTAAAAAAAACCGGAATATCCCAGGCCAACGTTTCCCAGCATCTAGCTATTCTGAGGGCCAAGGGCATCGTCTCCACTCGACGGGATGGGATCAATGTTTATTACGCTCTTGCCAGCAACAAGATCATCCAGGCCTTCGACCTGATCAGCGAAGTCCTTCAAGACTCCTTGAGTGCCCAGAGCCGAACTGTCAAATCAGCCTTGGGAAGGAAGAAAGATTGAGAGATGTGAAGATCGATGGAAGAACAAAAAAAGAAAAAACTCGCCATGGTCATCTTCAGCGGAGAGATGGACAAGCTGTTTGCCGCCTTTTCCATCGCCACTGGGGCGGCCGCCTCCAACATGGATGTCACCATGTTTTTCACTTTCTGGGGACTCCGTGCCCTGAAGAAAAAAAAGTGGACCGGGAAAAGCCTCTTTGGCCGCCTGTTAGGGCTTTTTTATGGCGGAGATATCAGCCGCTCCTCCCCTAGCAAATTCAGCTTCGGAGGTATCGGCCGTTGGATGTTCAAGAAGATGATGAAGGCCAAACGCGTGCCTACTCTGGTTGAGATGCGAAAGATGGCCATCGACCTCGGAGTGAAATTCTATGGCTGCCAAATGAGCATGGAAGTCATGGAGATACCCAAGGAGAATATGATCGACGAGGTAGCCCAGTGCGTGGGCGTCGCCACCTTCCTCGAACAGGCTCAGCAGGCCGACGTCACCCTTTTTGTCTAAAAAAGAAAACTATCCTCTCTTACCTATTGAGCAAATCAGCTCTGAATCCTAGCTCGAAATACCGACCCCTCCAGGGAAAACCCAGCTCGGTATAAATGAATTTATCGAATACATTAGTGACTTTCAAGAAAAATTCGATACGGTTCCATCGATAAGCGGCGATCGTGTCCAGGCTAATATAGGATGGGATCTCCAGCAGTTCATTGGTATCGATGTCCAGCCAGAAAGAGGAGGATGCCAGCAAGCCCAAAAGAGCGATGCGGAAGTTGGGCACTGGAAAGACCTGAAAATCGAAATTCAGGTTATGCTTGGAAATCACGGTCAGTGGTTGATCATCGCTCTGGTTCCAGTGATCGAGGAACGCGTAGTTCAGGGTCAAGGCAACTTTGGAAAACGCTTTCTGCATTTGAAGCTCGAATCCGTCTATGCGCGCCTTTCCGATGTTAAAATAGATGCGTTCGAAATCGTACTCCGGCAGGCGGACGCTGTCGATCAAATCCTTGAAGCGGGTCAGAAAAACCGCCCCACTTAATAAAAAATGTCCATTATAGGTAAAACCTAATTCCCATGAAGTTCCTACTTCGCTCAAGAGATCCGGATTCCCTGAAGAGTCGGAATACATCGATCTCATGGATGGAAAACGCGATTTCTGCGAAAAGGAAAAATGCAGGTCCAGTTGCTCGATAGGCGTGTATTTTATGCCGACGAGGGGATTGAGCCGTGAGGTGTTTTCGCCTGTAAATTTGTTGAGATGATCAAGGCTCAAGCCTGCAACCAGCATCCAATTTTCAGCGAATGTGAAATGATCTTCCAGGCCAAGGGAAAAGATGCCCTGGTCGTATTTGTTCCAGGGATTACCAATATCATCCTGGGTTCTGGCTATGTCCCTCTGGTAATAAAGGCTGGATTTCAACTGGTTCGTGCGGGATGTGGCGATATCTGCCAGGCCGAAGACACCGTAAATAGAATTATCGTGTGTGCTCTCGAAGCGCATGCTGGTCAGTTCACTGTCCGTGAACATGCGCAACACATTGTCATGCTGAACATAAAACGCCCGATACCGAATAATCGATTTCTCACTGAGAGCTGTGTACCCGCCCACATTGAAGGAATAGCGGTTCCATTTTTTGAATCTCCAGTAGCGAGGTCTGGAAGCAACGGTATCCGGAGGCATGCCGTAATCGGACAGGTGAATTCCCGCATTCAATAATATTTCCGTATTGCCGGAGGGATTGAAATAGATTTTCCCATTCAGGTTGGCCCTTCGGTAATCGGAATTGATCCTCTCCAGCTTTTCACCGGCCTCCTCGTCCGGAATGTAATAACCGTCCGAATCCTGGAACTGTAGACTGCCGGAAAAAGCCCACCTATCAAGCTGGAAGGCGGAACGCAATCCTAGGTTCCGTGTGTTGAGCTCTCCGTAGGATGCGTTCAGCGATAAAGTGGGCTCACCTGTGGGACGCTGAGTGACGACATTGACTATTCCCCCCAGCGTGTTGGGGCCGTAGAGAACCGAAGATGGCCCTCTGGTCAATTTGAGGGAGTCGATCCCTTCGGCAGAAACCGTTTTCAGATCGAACGTGCTGTAGTAGGGTTCATAGACGGGAATCCCGTCGACCAAGAGGGCTATTCTTCTTGAATCCACGCCCCTAAGCTTCAAAGTATAAACGGACTTATCGCCGAATGTCACGAAAACACCCGGTGCATAACGGATAGCCTCGGAAAGGTCGAGAGGCTTGATCCGCTCGATCTGGGTTTTATCCAAAACCGCCACCGAGGATACCGGCCGGTCTTTGGGGGCTTCTCCGACCACCAGGATTTCTTCGGTGATAACCGTCGTCTGTTCTTCTTTTTTCTTTTCCTCTTTTGACTTTTCTTCCTGCGCGTGCACAGAACAGAACCATGCGCTCAGAACGAACAGTAACATGAAAAAGAGGATGAATTTGAAGGAAAATAAACGTTTCCGCATGGTTCTTTCTCCTTTTCAATCACGGAAGGCCCTTCCTTTTCAGGCTGAACCCTATCGGTCTGAGGGCATGGCGTGGCGCTGTAGCCCCGTCGACTCGGAGTAAGGATAAAATCTAGCAAAAAACACAAAAAAAAGTCAAGAAACGGAAATATACTTTCATTCCCCCGGCTCTCTCTCTTCAACCTGCTTGTAAAGCTTGCTTTCCATGCCAGCACGCCTCTGGATGACTTCCTAATCAGCTTACCTGACTTTCAAAGAATTGTTCACGGGAATAGGGATGCTTGCTTAAAAAAACGACATGATAATGTCCTTCAACAAAGCGGGTATGGCAGATATTTAGGATGGAGGAGACTATGGATTTGACATCGAATAGGCCCGATTATACAATTTGTACGTTGCTACCCGTAATACTGTGAGAATTTGATGAAAATATTCGCTTTTGTTGGAATTTCCGATTCAGGCAAAACGCCCTTAATTCAGAAACTGGTCGGCGAACTCAAAAGCAGGGGGTACACTGTCTCCGTCATAAAACATTGCGCCCACGGTTTCGACCTCCAAGAAAAGGGAAAAGACACAGCCCAATTTATGGAAGTTGGATCCGATTCTGTCTGTATGTATTCTCCCGAGGGAATTGTTGTCTTTCAACAAAAAAAGACCGAACTCAATGTCCAAAAGATCTCTAGAGAATTTCTTAAGCTCAGCGATTTCATCCTGGTTGAGGGAGCGAAATCAGAAAAAGAACTCAAAAAAATCGAGGTGTTGCGCAAAGGAATTTCTGAAAAACTATCATCTTCTCCAGAAGAACTGATCGCCGTCGTTTCAGATTTCGATGTGGAAAAGGACATCCCTGTTTTTCATCCGCAAGACATCGAAAAAATTTCCGATTTCCTGGAAAATTATCCTCATGAAAAGGAGGCGAAACTCCGGCTCGATGTCGACGATGTATCCATACCGATGAATCCCTTTGTCCAAAAAATATTCAGCAACACCCTGATGGGTATGATCCGTTCCCTGGAGGGGATACCGGAAGAGCCGGAATGTATCACTCTATCCTTGTCAAGAAAAGGAAAGAAAGATGAAAAAATTTAAACCCGTAATGTGGCTCTTTCTCTTCGGCTCGATATGGGGGATAAATGAAGTCTTCTTGGGAGAAATCCTCTATCGTAATGAGGTGCAGCATTCATCGGTTATCCTAACGGCTATAGCTCTTTTTCTGCTGGCAGTATCTCGGGGTCTGATCAACAAGCCCGGTTCTTCGGCCTTGATCGGGACATTTGCTGTCCTCTTCCGTTTGGCAAACACGGCCCCTTCCTACTGTCATCTTCTCGGAATCTTCCTTTTAGGTGCCGCCTTCGATGTCTTTTCTTCTTTGCTGATAAAAAATGAAGAACGAACGCCGCTCAGATGGGGTGCTGCAGGCGTGTTGAGTGCCTTTATAAATAATGCGTTTTTCGCTCTTTCGATCACCTATATCTTCCGCTATGACTATTGGGTAGCTGGGGGATTTTCAAAGGTTTCCCAGCACATTTTTATCAGCGGGAGCATTATTGCCGTTATAGCGGCACTCATTGTACCTTTAGGATTTTTTGCCGGCAAAAATGGAAGTATTTTTTTTGACCGGCATCCACGCTGGTCCTATGCCAGCACAGTCCTCGGATCGATCGCTCTCTGGGTAGTTGCGATGTTTTTAGGCTAAAGAGATAAGATTTTCGTTTTTGCAATAACTAGACGGATCCCAAATCTGACAGCTTCCTCCTCATGCGTCTTCATCACAGACAGCAGCCAGAAGGCACCCTCGGCCTCGAGTTCTCTGGCGTGAACTTCTGTCGATAGCCGAAAAGAGTGAGGCGTCGTGTGTTGACCGTGTCGTTTGGGATGTGATACCCTAATTTCAGAATCGCAAATCTCCCGACTTTGGAACTTAAACAACGAGAGGCCGGTCAATGAATCATCAAAATGAAAAATGTAAGAAAATGACTCGTCGACATTTCCTCCAAGTCACTGGAACTATTGTTTTAGTGGCCGGAAGGAGATGGGACCTGTCTGCGCCGGATGAGATCCCCCCTTCAGATGGATATCTTTTGGTTGATATAAAGAAATGTCAGGGATGTGCCAGCTGCATGCTCTCCTGTTCCCTGGTTCATGAAGGCGTGGAGAGCCTTTCTCTGTCCAGAATCCAGATTATGCAAAATTCCTTCCTGTCCTTCCCGGATGATTTGACTATCGAGCAGTGCCGTCAATGCGTGGATCCGCCCTGTGTGAAGGAATGCCCGACGGGCGCATTAAAAGCAAACGCGAAGTACGGCAATGTGAGAATGGTCGACAAGGAGAAATGTATCGGCTGCGGCACATGTTATGACGTTTGCCCTTACACACCGAGCAGACCGATCGTTGCAGCCGATAAAGATTTTGACGGTGAGCTCAAAAGCCGAAAATGCGATCTGTGCGCCAATGCGCCTTTCCACTGGGATGAAGCAGGAGGAGGACCGGATGGGAAGCAAGCCTGCGTTGAAGTCTGCCCGGTGGGCGCCATCCAGTTCACAAAGAAAATCCCACTGCAAAAGGGAGAAGACGGGTACAAGGTGGATTTGCGGGGCACGAG
The DNA here is from genome assembly GCA_964400735.1 of uncultured Eubacteriales bacterium. GTDB lineage: Bacteria > Acidobacteriota > Aminicenantia > Aminicenantales > Aminicenantaceae > CAYNVQ01. The sequence goes on from CAYNVQ010000001.1 coordinate 844,366, forward strand.
TTGGAGGAAACTCGGCTACCCGGATGGCTAAAAGCGCCAGCGGGAGGAATACCCAATGAACGGCTACGCAGGAAAAATACTGAGCCTGGACTTAACCAAAAGAATAGTCGGCGTCATACCCACCAGCAGATACCAACACTGGATGGGCGGACATGGTATGGGGTCGGCCATCTTTTTCGATCTAGTCAAGGATAAAACAATCGATGGTTTTGACACGGCCAATGTGATAACCATGATGACTTCTCCGCTATCCGGAACACTGGTTCCAGCAGCATCGGGCAGAACAGAAGTCCAGGGAATCGGGGTACAGTCCTATCCCATCGGCTGGTTCACCCGGAGCAATCTGGGCGGAAGATTTTCAGGCATGCTCAAGTTTGCCGGCTGGGACGGCATTGTCATCCAGGGGAAAGCAGACAAACCCGTCTGGATTGACATCAGAGATGACGATGTTCAAATCAGGGACTGCGCTTTTTTGTCACTTTGGGGAAAGGAAACATGGGACAGCCAAAAAATAATCTGGGATTATGTCATCGCAGGTGGAAAATACGGCGATTGGAACAGTCCTTCCGGGAAAGAAGGAGGTAAATCCACCCAGCGACCGGCAGTGGTTGCCATCGGCCCTGCCGGAGAAAATCAAAGCCGGTTGGCCTGCCTAGTACACGATGCCAGTAACGCTTCAGGACAAGGTGGTTTTGGGGCTGTCTTTGGATCCAAAAACCTCAAGGCGGTCAGTGTGATCGGAACCGGACAGGTGGAAATACACGATCCCAAAATGCTCATGGCGACGCGGCTGTGGCAGAAAGAAAATTACGCCTTCGATCTTGCTCGCTTGAAAGAAACCTGGGGTTCATTCCAATTCAAGAGCCCGCCTGTTCCTATCGTATTATGGGACAAAGGCCGCCCGAGAATTAGCCAAAGACCTCAGGCCTGTCTGGGATGTCATTCTGGCTGCCGGGCCAGATACAAAGACCGCTTAGGCAACGAAGCTTCATGCTTTGCGTCCGTATTCTACTGGGATGCCAATAGCCTTGATATCCAGCGGCATGCCAGTGATCTAATCAATCGATACGGCCTCAATGCCGTAGAAATGTGTTTTGGCCTTATGTATATCCGGATTCTTCAGCAGAGCGGCCTGCTGAAGACACCTCAAATCCCCGATTGCCCATTAGATTTCAGCAAATATGGCAGTAAGGAGTTTGTCGAGCAATTCGTGCAAATGCCCGCATACGGCGACGATGGGAAAGGCAACAAAAACCAGTTCGGCAGAGATCTTTCAACTGGATTTGTCAGGGCAGCCGAGAAATGGGGAAGGCGAAAAGAGGACCTGGCCAGCGGCATCCTTGCCTTTCCCTATTGGGGTCTGCCGATTCACAAGGAGCCTCGAGCCCAAGTTTACTGGGCGTATGGCACGATACTAGGAGACAGAGACATCAATGAGCACGGTTTTGACTGGCTCAAACGCTTGGGCTCCAAGGAACAGGAAGTCATGGGTGTCGTGAAAATCATAACCGACAAAATGGCCCCCTTCCAGGGTGACATGGATATGCTCGATTTTAGCGAGAGCAACATCTATTCGGAGCATATGGCGAAATTGGTCTCCTGGCACCGGTATTACACGCGGTTCTGGAAACAATCCATGCTCTTCTGCGATGCCCGCTGGCCCGATTTCGTGAATACTTACCGGCCAGACAGAATCGGCTCGACCGGTATTGTAGAACCTAAATATGTCAAAGCAGTAACAGCAAAAGACTTATCCTTTTTGGACGGAATCAATCTCGGCCGTAAAATCTGGAATCTGGACCACGCCATCTGGACCCTTCAGGGCCGACACAGGGATATGGTTCACTTTGCTGACAACCTCTATGAGAAACAGCCGCTTTTCGCTGTTGATGACGGTATCCCGAATGTCCATATGCCTGGGAAAGAGAATGGGAAATGGGGTCACTACGGCTATTCCCGGAGAACGCTGGACAGGGACAAATTCGATGGATTCAAAACCCGATTCTATCGCCTCCAGGGCTGGGATGAAAGCTCAGGATATCCTACTCGTAGCACTCTGGAATCCCTCAAGCTGGGTTATGTGGCTGATGAACTCGAGAGAAATAATAAGATCGGAAAAGAATAGCATATATCGTCCGCCCCCCTTCTTTGCGATTGTTCGTGGAATCTCGAGCGTCAAATGAGAACGACTGGTCAGATTTTGTCGTTATGTTTTACAGTGATGACGACTTTACCTCGGGCGTGACTTTTGTTCAAATACTGGAAGGCCTCAGGGATCTCGCTCAGCGAGTACGTTCGGTCGATGACCGGGGTAACCTTGCCGGATTCAATGAGCTCCTTCAGAATGGTCAGGTCCTTATTGTTGACGGATGTAACAAATGGGCGTCCCTGCCAGCGCATGAACGATGATAAAATATAAGCCTTGAAAACATAGCCCATTCCACCATGGCCGCTGTTGGGTATGATCCTACCTTGAGGAGTAAGCGCTCGTCTGAGGTCCGAGAACGTTCGGCTCGCGACATTATCAAGAAGGAGATCGTAGAGCTTGCCGCTTCGAGTGAAATCCTCTTGGGTGTAATCGATGACATGGTCAGCGCCGAGCGAACGGACCAGATCCATGTTTTTCGTGCTGCAGACACCGGTCACTTCAGCCCCGAACGACTTAGCGATCTGGACAGCAAAAGTTCCTACCCCTCCCGATGCTCCATTGATCAAGACCTTCTGACCTGGCTGCAACTTTCCCTTATCGCGAAGGGCCTGAAGGGCGGTAAGTGCTGCAGTCGGCACCGCCGCAGCATGCTCGAAGGTGAGGTTGGCCGGTTTCATCGCGAACTGGTCGGCATCTGCGCTCACGTACTCGGCGAATGCGTGGTTGCACGCACCGAACACTGCATCACCTGGTTGAAACCGCTTCACCTTTTTTCCTGCCGCCTCGATGTGTCCTGCTGCGTCCCATCCTAGAATATAGTTTTTTGGTTTTGGAAATCCGACAGACATACGAACGAGCCAGGGTGAACCTTTGATTGAAAAGTAATCACCCGCGTTGATGGCCGTCGCATGAACACATACTAGTATCCCATCATCCTTGACCACTGGCATTTCGACTTCTTTGAGTTCGAGGACATCCGGTGAGCCGTAGGCGTTTTGGACGATCGCTTTCATGGTTTCCTCCAAGTTTGTCAGGTTTTGCTGTTATGCCCCACAATGATGACGACATTTCCCTTTTTATGTCCCTTTTCGACATACCGGTGGGCCTCGACAATCTGTTCCAAAGGATAACGTCTATCTATGACTGCTTTTAATCTCCCCGCCTCGATAAGTTCTTTGAGGAAGATGAGATCTTCAGGCTTTATGTCGCTTCCAGAGCCGGAATCCCTCATGACGTTGAGATAGATTCCTGTCTTCTTTAAAGACTTTATTCCTCGTGAAGTCGAAAGCTTGCCAACAGCGTCGAAGATTACATCATAAGTCTCACTGCTCTGGGTAAAATCCTCTTGAGTATAATCGATGACCTTATCGGCCCCCAGGGATTTCACCATTTCCAGGTTCGTGGTGCTGCAAACCCCAGAAACCTCCGCACCGAAGTGCTTGGCAAGTTGCACTGCATTGGTACCGACACTTCCGGAAGCTCCATAGATCAGAACTTTTTGTCCGTTCTGGATATGGGCTTTTTGAAGGCAATACAATGCTGTAATTCCCCCGGTAGCAGTGCCGGCGGCGGCCTCCTCAAAGGTCATATTGGAAGGTTTCATGGCCACCATTCCTACCCTTGCATTTCCTCCTTCTCCAGGAAGACATGTGTACTCGGCATATGCGCCAAAAACAAAACCAGTAGATGCAAAAACCTGGTCACCATTTTTGAACCGCTTCACATCTTTTCCTGCTGTTTCAATTTCTCCGGCTAACTCCATCCCCAGTATCGGCCTTTTTGGTCTTCTGATTCCTAAATATATTCGGAAAGGGATCATTTGCCAGAAAGGGACATCGAAACTACGAACTCTCACATCCCCTATGTGACAGGTTGTCGCATGTACTTTTATCAGGACTTCATTATCCTTCGGAGCAGGTTTTTCGACATCTTTGAGCTGAAGGACCTCTGGCGGTCCGTATTTCGTGCAAACAATCGCTTTCATTCGTGTCTCCTATTATCTCAATTACATCCTTTTAACATCCTGACAGGAGATTATCAAGTCCAGAGCGAAAAGGCTTAGCATCTCCTAAACCGTGATGCTTTTAATCTGGAAGAGAAGCTGAAGAGGAAGCCATCCGGAGGTGAGCGGGCATGGTTCCTCAAAGAGGAGAGCGAGCCGAGGAATAAGCTGGTTTTTCTCGCTGGGGAAAACCAGCGGGCTGACGTTTCAGCTGCCCTGACAGTTGCTTTATCATGGTTTTAGAGAAGCTTCTGCGAAAAGGTCAACAACTCCTCCATCTCCTTCAGGGATAGGTCGCTATTTCATGATTGAGTAGAAAAGGGAATTAAAAAGGAGTTTAAATGTTCCGTGCGTTTGGCCCCGGTTTTGAACGGCAAATCCTAACAATATCACCCTGCCTTCTCCCAGAGGAACATCTGCAGCAGACGCTTTATTATGAAGGTATTGCTCCCCCAATAAATAGCCGCTCATAAGAAGATCAGCCTGGGAATATTTTGAAATCGCGACAGCAGGCTTCTCTTCGAATGTTGGGAGAATATCGAATGCCGCGCTGCGGTAAAACATCCCATAGCCTTCTTCAGGCATCCCGTAAGCAACCGGATGCCTGGTGTCGAACTCCATCCTGAGTATAGACCCTGGACAGGCAAATTTTGGGGGGCCAGGCCTGGATTCCGCTTCTTCGGGATCATACCGCCGTCCGCTGCTCCGGAGGTTCTTCAAAGCATCGTTTACAGGTAAGCCCAGTTCCTCTAAAGCAAATAGACATGCCGAATTCAACGCCACGAGAATCCCCCCGTCCTCCACGAATTTTTTTATATTTCTAACGCCTGCACCGGTTATTCCTCCCAAATATCGGGAAGGCATGGTCCCTATTTCATGGCCATTGACGATAGCACCGGTTGACATCGAGGGGATGATGAGGGTATCGAACCTAGCCTTCAGATTTCCTGCTCTTACTTCGGCATCGTGGATATTGACGAAGGGAAATTCGTACTGTTCAAGAAGCCAGCGAGTCCATCCCTCATCGGTGCTTGCCGTCCAGGATTGATACAGGGCTACCCTCGGCTCTTTTATAGAAAAAAGCGTCGTGTTAAGATGCTTCTCGATCCCCTTTATGGAAAGATTAAGTTCCTCAACGAGAGAATCCATAAAAGAGCCGGAAACACCCTGGCATGGGACCACAAAAGTTCCAGGTGGATAGCTTTGATCTCCGATTTTTAGCGACTCTTTAATCCGGAAGACCTGCCCTCCTTTTTTGAGTATCCTGTTCACGGCGACAAAACTATTGTTGGTCCTGGAAGATATCAGATAAGCATAGTTTGCTTTTCCTGCCACCTTTGTCTCCGGAAGGGCTGCCTTCTGGATAGAAACCAGACTCGCTTCTAGGGGAGAATTGGCGGCTAAGACATTTACGCCCATCTGATAAGGGAGAGTCCATCCGGCTATGTCGTAAGGGGGGAGGAAAATATCGGCAAGATTTTGGGGACGAACGATTCCTTGCCACAGGTTAGGATATTTCGTCAGATCAGGATAGGCTTGCTCCTCAAAAATAGCCTTGACGAATCGGGAGAAAGGCTGATTCATAGGGATGACCCAGGTACCTTGTTTATGAGAAACGCCATCACAGACAAAGGGCTTCTCGGCTTGGTAAACCTCAATCCCTGCAAGAATCATGCTATCGATCAATCGGCATGCAGCGGTCGGATCATGCTGGTCCTGCGGTATAATCCAGGCAAAGGGAGGTTCTTTTTCGAATAGGGCGACCGTATCCCTTCCCATCAGGTATTTGCCGTATAAAAACGTTTCCCGATAAACTGCGGCTGTGTGCAGCACCGACTTGGACGCCGTGATGGCGTACTCGACGCCATCCTTCAGCCTCCACCAGCCTCCTTTCCAGGGGCTGGGATAGAAGGCCCCGATAGTGAAATCTTTGTACTCTGAAGGGAAGTCGTCAACCGTATAGAAGTGGGGCGTGGCATAGCGATAATGGGCGATTTCGGTCATGATGGAAATCACGTTGAAAAAATCGCAGAAGGAATCTTCATATCCCGGATAGATGAAGTCGAAAACGATGCGAGAGATGGCTCCTTCCTGACCTTTTCGGTCGAAGTCATAGGCCATTGCCGAACCGACCAGGTTTTTTCCCCGGATAAACAGCGGATGAAGATTGGGATTGGTGGGCTCTGCGGCCGGAGGGATCCAGATTCTCGCCGGAAAAGGAGCGGTCTGATGCTGGTCATAAAGAATCACCGGATACCACTCACGATTGACGACGCGGGTGATATTGCGGGTTTCCGCCAGATTATTCATGTACGAATCGCGATTGTCATCATGCCCTGCATACAGGTGGTATAGCCACGGCATAGGGCTTATTTCAAAGGGAGTTCCCACGTTCGGAAGGTACCATTCTGCCAACAATTGCATCCCGTCGGGATTGGCAAAGACAAGGAGGAGAATGGTATTTTCCCGAATAAGGCGGGTTTCTGGATCTTCGGATACCACGAGGTCGTAGGCAAGCTGGATGGCGCTCTGTGCAGGGGCGCACTCGCTGGCATGGATGCCCACGTCGATCCAGACGACGGCTCTCCCTTCTGCAGCAAGACGATGGGCTCCCTCATCGGTCAGATCCTTTGCTAAAGCAAGCTTTTTCGATATCTCCTTAAACCTGTCAAGCTTTGCCATGTTCTCTTCGGAGGAGATGACGGCATAGATCATTGGCTTTCCCATCGAGGTTTTTCCCATCTCGAAAAGTTTCACTCGGGGGGAAGCCGCCTCCAGAGATCGGAAGTATTCGATAGCCTGTTCATAGGATGCAAGATGATAGTCTGTGCCGACCGTGAAGCCAAGAATTTCTTCAGGGGAAGGGATTGTCTGGGTGAAGGTGACTCCCCATGCAATAAAAAAAAGAATGAGAAATCCGATTATAGGCCTTGAAAAATAGATTTTGTCCATGGAATGCAATCCTCTCTCAAAATATTTTGCATTTTTCATACATTTTATCACACAGGATGCATTGCCAAAACAGCGTATGATTTTTTTTCTGGCGGGGAAGCTGAAGAGGAAGCCATCCGGAGGCGAGCGGGCAGGGAAAGCAAGCTTTACTTGCAGGTTGAAGAGAGCGAGCCGAGGAATAAGATGGTTTTCCTCGCTGGGAAAACCAGCGGGCTGACGTTTCAGCTTCCCTGGCAGTTACTTTATCACGGTTTTGTAGACGCTTCCTATCACACAGCCAATCCATCTCTTAGATAAGATAAGCCCGCTCGCCGTTGCGTCCGTGTCAACTCGATTTTTCGGATAAAAAATTACAGTATTTTCTCGACAAACAGGGAGAAGAGATGTATAAATTACCTTCGACATTAAGCGGAAAGGTTTTACCGATGAATGAAAACAGGGAGAAGAGCATATTTGAGAATTTTGATAAATGCATAAAAGAGCTGAATCTTGCCATCAAAGTTTTTCAGGATTTCTTGAGCGATCGAACTTCCGCGGATCCGTCAAACTACTACACGGCTCAAAAGTATTTGGAAGAAAGCAAACTCTTTTATAAAGATGCGTTAGAAGAAGTCAGCACACTTATCGGATCTCTGCCTGAGAACGCCTCGCCAGGATTTAGAAAATGGAAAGAAAATTTTCTCAAAGGAACGGGAATCGTAAGTGAAAGCGAAGAGTTTGAAGACTTAAAATCCGAGCTTCATATGGATCGATTTTTACACGGAATCCTAACCACGGAGGAAATCGATGCCCTTTTGGTCAAGCATTATGAATCCCAACAGAAAGGGAAAAGAAAGTTGTCCAATATAAAAGCGAGGATAATTTTGGATAAAATGATAAACCTTATGGATGATGCAGAAATGTTGGACAAAAAAGCCAAAGAGAAGCTCTATCAGCTAAGGTAATCAAACGCTCGCCTCCAGAGCCCAGACAGCGGTTTGGAAAAAGCCGCGAGCAACACGAAAAAATCACTCGAACCGGAGCGAATCGGCGGGATTAGACACGGCAGCCCTTAAAGACTGAAAAGCTACCGCAAGAACGGCGACGGTAAGGGCCAAAAATGAAGAAAAAATAAAAAACTTCGGTCCAACTCCGACCCTGTAGGCAAAATTCCTCAGCCAATCCGACATCGCAAAATAAGCGATGGGCCAAGCGATGACATTGGCCACAAGTACCCATATCACTAGCTCTCTCCCCAAAATCCACATCACATTTCCCGGCGCCGCCCCTAGAACCTTCCGGATACTGATTTCCTTTCTCCTCTGCTCGACAGAAAAAGATGTCAATCCAATGAGTCCTAAACAAGCTATAAAAATAGCAAGGCCAGCAAAAACATTGATAAGTTTTCCCATGCGCGTTTCAGACCTGTACTGTCTTTCATACTGCTCTTCCATAAAATGGAAGTCGAACGGATCATGAGAAAAGATTTTTCTCCATATTCCATTTAAATCCTCAAGCGTCGAAGATATGTCATCCTTATGTATTTTAATCAATACATGATTCCAATAATCATCCGAACCAATGGCGATAGCCAAAGGAGCGATACTCGAACGGAGCGAATGAAAATTGAAATCTTTCATGACTCCGATAACCTGCCCTTCACGACCGATAAACGAAAACTTGGCTCCGACAGGAGAATCGGTCCCCATTATTCCGGCCAATGTCTCATTGATCAGAAATGCCTGCGTGGCATCGGTAGAATATTCTTTGGAAAAAGACCGCCCCTCCGCCATTTCGATACCCAAGGCATCAAGAAAGTCAAAGTCCACCACGTTTAAGGTAACATGAACGATCTCTTCTGGATCCTTTCCATCCCAATTCACGCCGGACGAGCTGCTTTCAAAGTTGGTCGGCTCTGAATAAGCTGCTGTCACGTTCAAAACCCGGGGATGTTTCAAGAGTTCGGCTTTCAGAATTTCATACGATTTTCTCATCTCTTGGCTTAAGGACACTCCTATGAGGTGTTCTCTGTCCCATCCAATATTTCTGTTTCGTATGTAGTCGAGTTGGGCATATACGACAAGTGTTCCTATGATCAGGATGATCGAGATGGTAAACTGAAGGATGACAAGAAGCCGTCTGAATCCTGATTTTTTCCTTCCTGTCTGCAAAACATTCCTCAATACCTGAACGGGACGAAAGGAGGAAAGGTACAGAGCTGGATAGCTGCCGGCTACGAACCCGGTAAATAGAGTGATTCCAACCAATCCGATAAAAGCCTGCCAGTTGAGAAGGGAATGCACGGAAATCTGCTTTCCCGTAAATTTGTTGAATTCGGGGAGAACGAGCCAGATGAGCGCCAAGGCCAAAGCAACGGCATAGGCAGTCATAAATATGGACTCCCCGAAAAATTGAAAGATCACATGTCTGCGCAGTGCTCCAAGAGTCTTCCGCATCCCGATTTCCTTGGCCCTGCTGAATGACCTGGCAGTAGTCAAATTCATAAAGTTGACACAGGCTATCAATAGAATGAACGCGGCTACGACAGAAAAAATATAAACGTAAACAATGCCTCTCAATCCTGTTGACAGCCGATAATGCGAGCGGAGATGAATATCAGAAATCTTTTCCAGCAAAATTTCATTTTTCGATCCGGGTGAATATCGCTGGATGAGTGTCGTTATTTTCTGATTGACATTTTGGATAGATGCTTTTTCATCGAGCAAAACATATGTCCGATAGCTGAACGCCCCCCAGCTATCGGATTCATACCAATCCATGTGATCCAAATGGGCCCACGGCAGGACGAAATCAAACTGGCCAATATGCGTATTATAGGGGATGTCACGGAATACTCCCCTGACAATATAATCGAACCTGTTGTCTACGTGGATGACTTTTCCGATCGGATCTTCGTTTCCGAAAAAACTCTCGGCCCTTCTCTCGCTGATGAGGGAAGAATCCGGGGCGTTCAGCGACACGGCCCCTTCCCCTTTTATAAAGGGAAATGTGAAAAGATCAAAAAAAGAGGGGTCGACAACGATCATATTGGTCTCATTGAACGATTTATCTCCGAAGCGGATAGGAATAGTTCCCCAATAGCTGAGCCTCGCTGTCTCCTCGATCTCAGGGATATCATTCTTCAGCGCCTGCCCTAGCGGAGGAGGCGTAGCCACTACTTTCCGCATCCCTCCCGATAATGGCATATTAACAACCACTCTATACAAACGATCTCGATTCTCATGAAAACGGTCAAAGCTTTGTTCATCCAAGATCCAGAGCGTTATGAAAAGGCAGCAGGCCAATCCGAAAGCCAATCCCGCAATATTGATAAAGGAATAAGTTTTGTGCCTTCTCGTGTTCCTCCAGGTTATCGTGGCATAGTTCCTCATCATTATCAGCCTGAAGCGAATGGCATCCACAACAAAAGAAGGAATGGATTTTCCTATGTTGAGTAAAAACCAAAAATTCGCGTGAAGTCTTCCGTGGCCGGCGGCAATTTGCAGATACTCTTCCTCGAAATCACCGATGTTCGATTCATCGGCATAATCGGGCAAAATGCGATGAAGTATCTGGGCCAGGAATTTGGGGGGCTTATTTTCACTTCTCATGATGAACTCTTCCTTTCTGGGAAAAACCCAGGAATGTCTTCCCACATCGCATTTTGTACCTCTCTGATTTCGGCCAAAGCTTCTAATCCGGCAGGAGTAATTCTGTACTTTCGCCTCCTTTTCCCTCCTCTCACAGGAAGAGGATTATCCAGATGAGATTTTACCAATCCTTTCTTTTCCAGCCGATACAGGGGCACATAAATCGCGCCGAATGACCAAACCTTCCCGGTCAGTTTGGAGATATGTTTCCTGATTTGGACACAGTAGGCATCCTCCTGCAATTTCCAAATAGCATGCAGAATAAATTCTTCGGGTCTCGATAGAAATTTCATTTTCATTCCTTTTTTCGGCATTTTCCTTACAAATTAAAATATATCTATCCGCTTGTCAAGGATTTTTTTTAATCTGTAAGGAATATAAAAATAAGGAGGGTACTCCACTCATATCCAAAACCACAAAGTCATAGGCCTAAAATCATCGCAAGTTGACTACAACCTCCTAACCAGAAGGTTCAGGATAGACTGCCTCGTTGAATCAGCAAAAAACAGCAAAGATAGCCCTCGGAGAAACGGCCAACTCTCTTCGGTTCCATCAGGAATTGTTATTAGACCATGCAATAGGGAGAGGCCATTCGGCCTCATATGTCAGCTCGAGGTGTCCGCTAGAGCTTCGAATAGGACGAAAGCGGCCTGAAGAAAGGATGTCGGGCAGAGAGGAAAACATTCCTTGCAGTTTATGCACTCCATCGCGGCCACTTCCGGAATGAATCGTATCTCCCGCCTTGCCCCACTGTCCACGAATCCGATAGCGTTTTTTTTCTTTACCTCGGCACAATATCTCACGCATAGACCGCAGAGGATACAAAACGAGGCCTCCTTTTCGAAACGGCCTTTATCCGCTCCGTACTCCTGAGCCAATTCCTGCAGTTGCGGCGAATTGGGCGCATGAGCCAGCAGGAATTCCAAGATCATCTTGCGGATTTTGTCCACCTTCTTAGACCTGGTTCTCACGATCAGGTCCTTTTCAACAGGATAAAGGCAGGCCGCTACGAGTTTTGTCCAGCCTCTGACTTCTGCTTCGACTGTGCATATACGGCATGCGCCATAAGGCTCCAGTTTCTCGTGATGACAGAGCGTGGGAATAAATATGCCTGTGCTTTGAGCGGCCTCCAGAATGGTCATCCCTTCTGTGGCTTTCACTTCTTTCCCATCTATCTGAATAATAATTTCTTTCATCTTTTTAGGACTCTCAACCATCGGTCTTCTCTGCCGGACCGTTCACCTTTTCGATGCTCGCCTCGTACTCTTCTCTAAAGTAGCGCAGCGTGCTCAAAAGCGGATCAGCCGCCGTTTTTCCTAACGCACATAAAGAGGCCGCTCCGGTCGCCTCGGCTATCTCCTCCAACATCCCGATGTCCCCCTCCTTTCCCCTTCCACCACGAATATCGGTCAGAATTTTGAGCATCTGCCGGATGCCTTCGCGGCAGGGGACGCATTTGCCGCATGACTCATTGGAGAGGAAGTCGAGAAAATACCTGGATAAATCGACCATACTAGTTTCCTCATCCAGAACCAGCATACTGCCGGCACCGATCGCGGCTCCCAGTTTGGCCAACTCGTCGAAGTCCAAGGGGGTGTCGAGCAGACTATCTGGAATAGAACCTCCCATAGGTCCCCCGAAGTGAACCGCTTTGAGTTTTTTCCCGTTGGGAACTCCCCCCCCTATGCCGTAGACGATCTCTCTTATAGTGGTCCCGAAAGGCACTTCTGCCACCCCTGTATTGACGATATTTCCGGATAAGGACACGAGTTTGGTCCCCTTGCTCCGCTCTGTCCCGATTGTTGTATACCACTGGGCACCCTTATCGATGATCAAGGGCACATTGGCCCAGGTTTCCACGTTGTTCAGGACACTGGGCCTCTCCCAAATGCCTTTGACCGAAGTGCGTATGTATTTGGGTCTTGGCTCCGGGGGATTTCCTTCTATCGACCTCATCAAGGCGCTGGACTCGCCGGAAACGAATATCCCGATATCCAGATGCACCTCCACATGAAAGTCGAAACCAGAGCCTAGGATATTTTCCCCCAAAAGTCCGCACTTCTCCGCCTGAGCGAGAGCCATATCGATATTGTTCTTCAATCGAGGCGTATCATGACGGGCATAAATAAACCCTTGATGGGAGCCGACCGCATAGGCGCCGATTATCAAGCCTTCCAGCACACAGTGCGGATTTCCCGAAAGGATGGCTCGATCCATGAAAGCTCCCAGCTCCCCTTCATGAGCATTGACGATAACGTACTTTTCTTTCCCCGGAGCATTACGGGCGGTCTCCCACTTCCGGCCGGCAGGGAATCCACCGCCACCCCGGCCGCGAAGGCTGGCTTTTTTTATTTCTTCCAGAACTTCCTCAGGACTCCTCTCCAAAAGCGCTTTGGATAAGGCAGAATACCCGCCCACAGCAAGGTAGTCATCCATGCTTTGGGGATCGATTCTCGTGTTATGGCCGAAAATGTGCCGCATTTGTTTCTTGTAAAAAGGGATATCGGACTGAAAGACTGCTTTTTCGCCGGTATCCGGGTCCGAATAAACGAGACGGTCGATCACTTTCTTCCCCAGTACGGTCTGTGAGACGATATCCGGAACATCCTCCGGTGTGACCTCCGCATAGCAGATCTCTTCAGGGTAGATAACAACCATAGGCCCTTTTTCGCAAAATCCATGACAGCCCGTCGCCCTGATATCGACTTTGGATTTTAAATCCTTTTTATTGATCTCTTCTTCAAAGGCGTTGATAATCCGGCCGTTGTCAAGACCGAGACAACCCATTCCCGCACATACGGCGACACCGGGCTTATCGGGATTTCTTGCTGACAAGACAGCCTTCCTCAGCTTTTCCAATTCAGAAGCTGAACTTATTCTCGGCATAATCTTTCCTTACTCAGTGCTTTTCAATACCTCTTTGACCTTGCCAGGGGTAGCCTTAGCGTGATGCTTCCCATCGAGGATAAACTCAGGTCCCAGGTTACAGCAGCCGAGACAAATGCCAGTCTCCAGGCTGAACTTCGCATCAGGATCCGTCTCCCCGGCGTTGATTCCGGTCAGGTTTTGAACTTCATCCAGAAGACGATTCGCACCACGAACATAGCAGGAAGGCCCTGTGCATATGTGGACTTCGTGACATCCTTTAGGCATCAACCGGAAGGTTTTATGAAAAGTCACGATCTGCATGATCCGACTTAACGGCACATTCAATCTATCACTGACCCTGTTCAACACTTCTGTCGGAAGCCACCGATTTTCGTGCTGAATCTCCAGCAAGACTTGAACAAGCGAACCGGCTTTGCCCTTATGTTTATCTATGATCCGGTCGATTTTATCGTTATCCACTGCCGCCGCTCTCACATCCTGGTCTCTTGCTGAAACATGAAGGTGCCCGGATACTTCGGATGGGCTCAATCCCAGAATCTCAGAGATTTCCCTGGGTGAACGGGGCTTTTCCCGCAGAAGCGCCGTCATTTGGCTCTTGACCAATTTATCAGCGATCAATTCATTGAATAACCTATCGAATTCATTACTGGCGAAAAATTTATGATACGCCTCTTCTGTTCTGGCAGGCACCCTTAGCTTCTCCGATTGCACCAGCTTGATATAGGGGACGAGCTTCCTAACCGCCTCGAGTTTGCGCTTCAACTCCTCATCATCCAGGCCTTCTCCCTTTCCCAGGGGGCCCAGTTTCTCTATCTCGGGAACGAATTCATTCATGATATGAGCAAAACGGATTCCTTCACCAGCGGATACCCATTCAATTCTCAACCTATCAGGATTCAACCCAACGTGCTCCATCAATCTTTTGCACACGTACACCATGGCGAGTGCATCGTAATTGCCATGGGTCACATAATGGCAGTCGTTCAGATGGCAGCCGCCGATAAATACGGCGTCCAGACCTGTCGCAAACGCCCGGAATATGTGTGCCGGGTCGACTCTGCCGGAGCACATCAGCCTTATCACGCGCATGTTGGGGGGATACTGAAACCGAGAAACGCCGGCCAGATCGGCGCCTGCGTAACAGCACCAGTTGCAGAGAAACCCTAGAATCCTCGGTTCGAATTTATGTCCCGCGGCCATCCTCAATTCGCTCCTGAGAACGTAATATTCATTTGTGGATTCCTTCTTCACCTAGATCCTCTGCCATTGGCAGAATCATCGCATCGATCTGGGAAAAGACTTCGTCATCGGTGTAGTGTTTCAATGCAATGGCATTGGTCGGGCACTTGGCGTTGCACAGTCCATCGCCCTTGCAGAGAATAGCGTTCACCCGGGCCTTTTTCCCCTTGGGTGTCTCGCAGAATTCGATAGCGCCATACGTGCAGGCCGCGATACAAGCCCCGCAGGCCACACAATCCTGTTCATTCACCACGCACACAGCGCCCGAGGCTGTAACCGTATCCTGAGAAAGAAGGGTGACGGCCCGGCCGGCAGCCCCGTAAGCTTGAGCGATCGTTTCGGAAATTGACTTGGGGTAGTGCGCTATCCCGCACAGGTAAACGCCTTCGGCGGCAAAATCGACGGGCCTTAATTTGACGTGGGCTTCCTGGAAGAAACCATCCGGGCTCAAGGGCACCTTGAACATTCGGGCAATTTCCCGGCTTCCCTTGGAGGGAACGACAGCCGCGGACAGGACCAGCAACTCAGCATCCAGGGCAAGAGCCTGACCCAAAACAGGGTCGGGCACGGTTACCTTTAAAACGGGTTTACCCTCTACTGTGGCCGGTTCCACCCGGGGCTTGTCCTCCGGCTCCCAGCGGATGAAGTTCACATTTTTCTCTGCTGCCTCGCGGTAATAATCCTCCGCATACCCATAGGTTCTCATATCCCGGAAGAGAATATAGATGTCCATCTTCGGATTGATCTCTTTGAGTTTTAAGGCGTTCTTTATGGCCTGGCTGCAACAGACTCTTGCGCAGTAATTCCTGTCTTCCTGTCTGCAGCCCACACACTGGATCATCACCAGAGAGCAGGAGTCCTCCACTCTTTTATCGCTCCTGGCAATCTGCTCCTCCAGTTCCAGCTGGGTCAACACCCTGTCGTCTTTCCCATAAAAGTGTTCAGTGGGTTTATATTCGTCAGCGCCTATGGCGATGATGGCAGCGCCATGGCGTATTTCTTGTATCCTACCCTCGGATTTCACCGTAGTGATGAAATTGCCCACATAGCCGGAAACATCGGTTATCTCCGCCTCATGATAGACATGGATCAGAGGATTTTGATAAACCTTGCGGATGAGATCCTTCAAATAGGCCTGGACATCCAGCCCTTCCAAAGTGTAATGGATCCTTCGCGCCATCCCCCCCAATTCCGTATCCCTTTCCACCAGGTGAACCTCGAATCCCTGGTTGGCTATGGCCAGGGCACTGGTCATTCCGGCCACTCCTCCTCCGACCACCAGGGCCGCTTTATCGACCGGAAGATCGAATTCCTGCAGGGGCTCCAGGTTGATGGTCCGGGCCACCGACATCCGGACGATATCCTTCGCTTTTTTGGTGGCTTCTTCCTTTTGTTTAGAATGGACCCAGGAGCAGTGTTCCCTGATATTGGCCATCTCGAAGAAATATTGATTGATTCCCCCTTCCCGAAGCGTGTCCCTGAACAGCGGCTCATGGGTTCTGGGAGTGCAGGCGGCGACAACCACGCGGTTGAGCTTTTTTTCCCGGATGGTGTTGGCTATTTGGTCGGCCGCATCGGTGGAACACACGAAAAGCCCTTCTTCGGCATGAACGACATTATCTAAAGTGGCGGAGTATTCGACGACTGCAGGAACATCGACCACTCTTCCGATATTGGCGCCGCAGTGACACACGAACACACCCACCCTGGCCTCTTCCCCCTCCACATTCCTCTCCGGCGGATAGATCCTTTCCCTGGCCAGCTTCCCTCGCCGGTAATCGAGGAGATGACCACAAAGGGCTCCGGCTCCGCTGGCGGTCACCACCGACTCCGGGATGTCCATCGGGCCCAGGAAGGCCCCGCTTACATAAATTCCCGGCCGCGTGGTCTCCATCGGATGGAATGGATCGCTCTTGCAGAATCCATGCGAATTGAGCTGAATTCCGTAAGTATCAGCCAGCTTCTGCACATCGGCAGGAGGGTTCAATCCGACGCCCAAAACCACCAGGTCGAATTCTTCTTCTTTCACTCCTTCCTCGAAGGTGGCGTATCGTATGGTGACATTCTTTGTTTCCGGTATCTCTTTTCCTATGGACACATAGCTTCGTATGAATGTAACCCTGGGGAGTTTCTCTGCCCTCTGGTAGAATCGTTCGAAATCCTTGCCGAAGGAACGGATATCGTTATGGAATACGAAAGCCTGCGTGTCCGCATCATGATCCTTTGCCAGAATCACCTGCTTCTGGATATACGAGCAGCAGACCGAGGAACAATAGCTGTTGCCGCCAGGGATAACTTGCCTGGAGCCGACGCAGTGGATCCAGGCGATTTTATGGGGATGTTTTTTATCTGAAGGCCGCAGTATCTCCCCTTCATGCGGCCCGGTGGCGCAGAGGAGCCGCTCGAAGTCGAGACTGGTCACCACGTTTTCGAACTTACCATAACCGTAGTCGCTCCGGAGCCTCGGGTCAAAGGTCTCATAGCCCGGTGAAAGAACGATCGCCCCAACCTTAATATTAACTTTCTCCGCCACCTGATGAAGGTCTATGGCGTCATTCTGACAAATACCCTGGCAGATCGTGCATTTCTTGTCTCGGAGGTAAAGGCAGTTTTCATCGATATAAGTGACCAGGGGAACGGCTTGAGAAAAATAGATATGGATAGCTTTGTTGGACGATAAGTCCTGGTTGAATGGATCGGGGACCTCGACCGGGCAGTACTCCACACAGACAGTGCAGCCGGTGCATTTACTCTCTATGACGTATCTGGGCTTTTTGATCAGGTTTACTGTGAAGTCTCCTGCTTCCCCTTCGACGCTTTCCACTTCGGTATAGGTCAGGATCTCTATGTTGGGATGCCTGTCACATTCGATGAACTTGGGAGATTCGATGCACATGGAGCAGTCATTGGTGGGAAAGGTCTTATCGAGCTGGGCCATCTTGCCGCCGATGGTGGGTGATTTTTCGACCAGGTAAACCTTAAAACCCGCTGTGGCAAGATCCAAGGCCGCCTGAATACCGCTGATCCCACCGCCGACGACCATGACATCTCCGAAATGGGCGTCGGACAGGCTTTTGCACAGCTGTTCGATCCGTTCTTTTTCCAGAATTTCTTTTTCCATCGGCATTTTTTATGAATAGGCTTTGTCCCAAAGCGACGGGACATAAAATCGAGGTATAGGGACAGGGGAAAGTCGGTGCGACAACCCATTTTCCAGTTCCTTAATGGTACAACTCATATCTGTCACTTCGGGATAACCTCTATAAATAATCCGTTTCAATCTTTTGTACGGCCAAGCCGCTCCGGATGGGAATATACCGAGAGGCGGTCGCCTCGCGCGCGACCAACCAGGGAAATGCCTAGATCACGGGCAAGCGGAACAGTGCTTCCTGTCGGCGAGTGCCGAGAAATGACAATCGGGGCCTGCATTCTTACCGCTTTGAGCAACATCTCGGTCGAAATGCGGCCGGTGCTCAACAGCAGCTGGTCTCCGCTCTGCAGTCCCCTCAAAAGACATTCTCCCTGAATCTTATCCAGGGTATTATGCCTTCCGATATCCTCAGCCACCACGAGCAGGTTCTTTGTATCGCAAAGGGCAGAACCGTGCACGCCCCCACATAACCGATACAGAGCCATCCGCTCATGAAGCTGCCTCATCAGCGACAGAACCTCCTTGGGCGTGACGACAAGGTCCGAATCGATCCTCTGTCCCTGAACCTTGAACATCGCACCGCCACCACACCCAGAGGTGAGAGTGCGCTTCGTCGGCAATTCATACTCGGAGTCGCTCAGCACCACATCGGCCAGCGATTCTTCCTCGCACACCTTCATGCTCGCCACATCGTCAATGCCAGAGATAATCCCCTCTGCGTACAGGAAACCCAGAACAAGGCAGTTCAGCTTTGTCGGGGTGCAAAGGATGGTGACCAGTTCTTGACGATTGACATAAATGGTGAGCGCTGTTTCTTCTGGCAGGTTATCGGAATCCCGGCTCCATCCCTCGCCCGAAAATCGATCGCAGACGATGTCCGGTGTGACACCTTTCGGATCCAGTTTGTCCATCGTTTCCTGCCTGTTAACTCCTTAATTGAAAATTGGATTATTCACGAGTCAAGGCCAACCCACCCCACCCTGCATTCAAGGTAGGTGAAGAAGTGGCCCATGAAGCTGTAGTGTACTACCGCGAGCCGACCCAACCTACCCGGGCTGCGATGAAGCCGTTGTAGTGAGATTGGCTCGCCCGAAGGGTAAAAAATGCTAATGCCAACCCGCCCCGCCCCAACATTAGCGTACAAAGTAAGACTAAAAAGATTTCTATTTTTATCTGCAGCAATATCAGGATAAGTTCCTGAAATTGCTGTAATAGAAAAAGGTATCAGCATTTTTTATGAATAATTCAATTAAATCGCTTCCTGGATGATTTCAGTGATGTCCTTGACCTCAATGGCCTCCTCGTAATTCAGGACCAGCCGGCTGTCTTCGAAATTGGTGATGCAGTAGGGGCAGGAAGTGACCAGCACCTCAGCCCCGGCCGCGACAGCCTGCTCGACTCTGAGATCGGAGAACCTTTCTCCCTTTGGCGTTTCCATCCAAATCCTGCCTCCTCCGCCGCCGCAGCAGAGGCTGTCTTCTCGCGAATCGGCCATCTCGATCAGCTCTATACCGGGGATCTTCTTCAAGGTTTCCCGGGGTTCTTCATAAATTCCGTTGTGCCGGCCCAGGTAACAGGGATCGTGATAGGCCACTTTCTTCCTATACTCCTTTGTGAAGTCAAGCCTTCCCTGGTCGAGAAGCTCGAACAAATACTGGGATATATGAATCACTCCGAAATTCACTCTAAAGTCGGGATACTCGTTTTTGAACGTGTGAAAGCAGTGAGGGGAGGACACGAGAATCTTTTTCACTCCATTTTCGATAAAAGTCTTGATATTTTCCCTGGCCAGATGTTTGAATAATTCCTCGTCTCCTGTCTTGCGGATACTTTCACCGCAGCAGTTCTCCTTGGAACCCAGTATCCCAAAATCTACCCCCGCCTGGTTGAGTATATTGGCTGCGGCTCTGGCTACCTTCACCATCCTCGGATCATAGCAAAGATAACAGCCGGGAAAATAAAGAAAATCCATCCCCTCGGCGAAGGTTTTGACAGAATGGCCTTCTGCCCATTCAGCCCTCCTTTCTCGCTCTTCGTTCAAGGGATTCCCTTCCCCGGAGAGGCTGGCGCGTATGGAGGAAATCGGTTTGGCCGAGGCAGGAAAGACCCCGTATTCTGTGGCTATCCGGCGCAGGGATACGCCGAATTCTATCTGTTTCACGTCTCTGGGACACTGCTGGGGACATACCCCGCATGTTGTGCACAGCCACATGTCTTCGACTTCGATCTCGGTCAATCCGAAAGCTGCCTGCCGGATGAGCTTGCGCATACTAAAAGATCTGACCCTGTTCCAAGGACAAACTGCATCGCACAATCCGCATTGATAACATAATTTGAAGGTTTCACCACCGCTCTCTTTGATGACATCGATAATCTCCCGACAAGGGGCTACGGTTTCCATTCTCATTTGAATCCTTTTCTTTTGCCTTGTGCTACAGACCTTTCTTCGACATCGACATTCGGATGATGGTCTCCATTATCTGCTGTAATCCATATTTTTTGGCCAATGATTCCAAACCGATCTCCATCTCGTCCCGCTTCTCTTCCTCTTCGACTTCTTCTTCCCTTTCTTCGTAAGTCAGGGCATCGGCCAGACACCACTGAACGCACATGGGCTCTTCCAGTGGGGGATCGCTTTCGCACATATCGCATTTCAGGGGAAGACCGGAATCGGGCTCTTTGAAAATATCCCTCGACGGGCAGGAAACTCCGCAGAAGCTGCATTCGTCATATTCCTTTCCATCAACCGTGTACGTGTGTCTTCCGGTACATTCGGCCGGAGTGTAATCACCGGCACGAATGGGAACATAAACATCTCGTAAAGGATCAAGAATCACTCGAATTCGGGAACGCGCCGGATTATTGCTGCTGTATTTCGGCGAAGAGTGAAAGGCGGAGCAAGCCACCTCGCATGCCCGGCACCCGTTGCATTTATCGAGGTCGACTTTGATGATTTTAACGATTCTCTTTTTTTTC
The DNA here is from genome assembly GCA_964400735.1 of uncultured Eubacteriales bacterium. Taxonomy (GTDB): domain Bacteria; phylum Acidobacteriota; class Aminicenantia; order Aminicenantales; family Aminicenantaceae; genus CAYNVQ01. The sequence continues at coordinate 865,353 of CAYNVQ010000001.1, forward strand.
TCAGCCATTATATCTATCGCCTCTCCGTATCATTTCTACGCTGTTTTCGAGGAAATCTTCCCAGAAGGAAAATCTTCCCCGTCCGTCAAGATCCCTCTCTGCATAAAGTCTTCGCTCACGTAATCCAATCCCAATTCATGCAACGATTCTTTGGTTGGAATCCCCTCTTTATTCCACCCCTTCATTTTGTAATACGCATCCATGAGCTTTACCTCAAGTTCGGGGAATCTTTTTTTCCAATGGTTCTCCGGGGGCTTCTCGTCTTTTCTCCTCATGCCTCTTCTCACGTTGATGGCTCTCACCAAAGTTCGGTATCTCTTGACTGCTTGAGTAAGTTTGGCCTCATCCATATCGATCCCGGCCCCTGACGAGATAAATTTCGGGTAGTTGTGTATATGATATGGAGGTTTCAGTGGGAATGATGATAAACCGGCACACATCCCGAGGGCATCATCGATGTAATGCATCCTCTCCTGCCAATCGACGATATCGCAGCACATCTCCACAGTCGGGTAATAAGGGAACGAATTTTCCCCCCGCAATTCCCAGTCCAGAAAATATTGTTTGAACCTCTCATCGGGAACCTGAATCCAATCCTTGACAAATTCTTCTCTCTCCTCTCTCGTCTGAAAAGGCATTTGGGGGAATTGACCTTCGATTTGGGTAATGTTTATCTTTTCTCCAGTGCTGTACATCAGGAAATAGATCGGATTCAGCATGGACAGTTTGATAGGCATCTGCTCGTGCTTCTTGATATTGTTGTGGGCGTATTCCTCTGCGCCTTTACCGATCTCTTTGGCAGCCCAATAGGTCCCGTTGGCCAAGACATCACCTATCCCTTCCCTTCGGACGATCCTATCGAGCAGCCACAAAAACCTCTCTTCGTTATCAGACGGAAGTCCTGACATATCTTTATCGGTCAAAATGCCGTTTTCATAAAGTTCGAGGGCGAAAGCCATAACCTGGGGGGTCGAGAAGGCGTCCACGCCGTACTCGGTCGCCCGCTGGGCAATTTTCAATCCGAAATCCAGGTTGGACATAGCCGCCATGGTATAGGTCAATTTGGAGAAGCATTTCATGATGTAGGTTTTGACTCCTGGGATGGAAAGAGTGGCTGCGCATTTCAAGGAGCAGTTGTAGCAGCTTATGAGCCGCTTTTGCGCATTTTCCATGGTCTCTGTCCACTCCTTTGCCACGTCCTCTGTCCAGAAGTCTCTTCTACGGTGGCGGGAATTGCCCCACATGAAGCTCTCGGTGTGCCACTTTTCATCATGGATTTTCATTTCCTGTGGGGAACCAAGGCTGGCCAAAATGGGCATCACTCCGGGAATCGGCTTTTCTTCACGGATTTTTATGTATTCCAGCACTTCGTTACATAGATCTATGAATTCAGCCGGTCGGGCGATATGGATATCCCCTGTTCCACGGACAGCTATAGCCTTCAATCCTTTATCTCCCATAACGGCCCCGATCCCGCCCCGGCTGGCACTGCCCCTTCCCTGTTCGATGGAGGCAAAATACACCCTGCTTTCCCCGGCTAAGCCGATGGCCGCGATTTGGGCTTTCGGCTCGTTCAACTCCTTCCGGATCAGCTCGCCCGTTTCGACAGCTCCTTTGCCCTGAAGATGAGAGGCATCCCGTATTTCGACTTTGTCATTGTTGATCCACAAGTAAACCAAACGGGGGGACTTGCCACGAAAAATCACTTTATCGTAACCGGCAAATTTCAATTCCGGTGCCCAAAATCCTCCCATCATGGAAAAAGCCATGAGCTTGGTCTGAGGCGAAATGGTCGTCACGATGGTACGATTGCATCCGGTAGCCGGCGTACCACATAAAAGACCGGCGGCAAATATGAGAAGATTATCGGGAGAAAAAGCCTCGACTTCAGGCGGAACCCGGTCCCATAGGATCTTGGCGTTGGTACCGAGCCCACCAAGATAAAGTTCGGTTTCTCTAGGATCTGTGCCCACTCTCTCGATGTTTCCCCGCGTCAGATCGACTTCTAAATTATACCCCGTCTCTGCATACCTCATTTTTTTCCTTTTTATTCAATTCCTTCTCTAGAGGTATCATGTTCAACATATTGAATCCCAGCGATCTAAAAAAGGAAATTAAATCACCCGTATACCATTCTGCCATCGTCCTGACTCTCTTAATCCCTCTCCGTTCGAAATGCTCCAGGAGGGCTTCCCCCAATTTTCTGCCTATTCCTCGTCTTCGAAAATCTGGGTCTACCCCTAAAATTCTAATCCATCCGGTTTTCTCACCGATACCGAATTCCCAAATCCTTATCTCACCGATGATGAACCCCACGATATTTCCATCGAGTTGCGCTCCGAGGCTCATCATGGGGTCGCTGCGCTCGATATTGTATCGTGCTGCTTCTCGCAAGTATTCCATCCGTTCTTCATTGATTATCCCCAATTCCCCTTCTATCCGCTTTTCTATTCTCACGATATCTTTGATATTCTCCAAGCTGAGCGGTCGTATCCTCACGCCTGAGCTGGCCTCTTTCCATAAATTTGTCCGACCGACTGTCCTGTACATCACGAGCTTTTTGGCCTCCAAAATATGAAGATATTTGCTGACCGTATGCCTCACCAGGTCCATTTTTTTCGCTATTTCATCCACCTGCATGCCCTCCGGAGAATCTTTGAGAAGGGCCAGTATCTCTGTTTCAACTTGGCTCATTTTCTTCCTTCATGGTAACCAATAAAAGTTAATAAGATGGCGAAAATCCTGACCTAAATTCGAATTTCCCCCTTAAAATACCTTTCTCGTGCTGATTTTTTATTGTCAATGCCGATACCACTGCATTTCATGGTAACCAATATCCGTTACTAATATAGGTTCAGTTAGCCTCAATGTCAAGCAAAAATTCCATCATTATTTCTTGTCAATCCCGCCTTTTTGCTCTATATTTATTCCTTCGAAAAATACAGGAGATGAACGGTTGCCCATCTATGAGTTTTACTGTGAACCTTGTCACACCATCTTCAATTTTTTATCCAATAAAGTCGACACCGAAAAAGTCCCTGCTTGTCCCCGCTGCGGAAATCCCCGCCTGATCCGGAAGGTTTCCCTTCCGGCTATTATTTCTGGCGGACTCGAAAAAAAAGAAGATGGAGAAAATCTTCCTTCCATAGATGAAATAAAAATGGAAAATGCCATGCATATGCTTGCCCAGGAAGCTGAACACATAAATGAAGACGATCCCCGCCAGGCGGCCAACCTCATGAGGAAGCTCAGTGAAGTCGCAGGCGTTTCCCTAGGGCCGGGAATGGAAGAAGCCCTTCACCGCCTCGAGAAAGGAGAGGATCCGGAGAAGATCGAAGATGAATTGGGCGACCTCTTGGAGGAGGAGCCTTTTCTGCTTGAAAAAAAATCCGGAGCAGCCTCTAAAAAACACAAACCGGAGGTGGACGAGACTCTCTACGAACTTTAGATTAAAATTGAATGCATCACTTATATAGCATTGTATGCCGCTGAGCTCCATCGCTTTTTCCCTTTGCCATCTCCTGGATACCAGAGCGAGGGGTTTCTTGTTTCACTCGGGTAACACCATAAACGGTTTGGAGATTATTCGCCGATGATCTTGACCAGAACCCGCTTTCGGCGGCGGCCGTCGAACTCGCCGTAAAAGATCTGCTCCCAGGGGCCGAAATCCAAGCGCCCCTTGGTGATGGCCACCACCACTTCCCTTCCCATGATGGTACGTTTCAAATGGGCATCCGCATTATCCTCCCCTGTCCGGTTGTGGCGGTACTTGGATACGGGATCATGGGGAGCCAGGCCTTCCAGCCATTCCTCGAAATCTGCGTGCAGCCCGCTCTCGTCATCGTTGATGAACACACTGGCCGTGATGTGCATGGCATTGACCAGGCAAAGCCCTTCCTGAACCTCGCTTTTTCGGACCAACTCCTCGATCTCGGGTGTGATGTTCAAAAGCTCCCGGCGGCTTTTCGTATTAAAGACCAGATATTCCGTTAGAGATTTCATTTCTTCCCCCTCAAGCTGATCAAGATTCCCCCGCCTCCCAGCAGGAGCATGATCAGGGACTGGACGAATGTTCTCCAGTGCACCCGGGGAGCGAGGAACAAGGATTGGATCAGAAAATAGATGCCCGCGCAGGCGATAACGATGTAAATAATGAGCATGATCCGCCAGGCCCTCCGGTTTGTCCGGGGAGTGTCTTCGGAGAAAAACCGGTCGTAAAGCAACATACCGGCCAGACAAATTATACCCAAGCCGGCGAATATCAGCCAGAATTCTCTCACTTGACCCAATATAGTGGATGAAAGGGGAACACCAGAGGCCACATCCTCTGCCGGCGGCGCGATGGGGGCCATCCTTCTCTCGTACAACACTCCTCCCAGGTTGCTGCCGATCAAGCTTCCGAAGACACCGTACAAGAAAGCATATCCCATGTAGACAGCCTTTTTATCCTTAGGGGCTACCAATCCGATGTAGCTGTAATACTTGGGATGGGCCGTCATCTCTCCAAGAGAAAAAACCGCAATCCCCAGGATGAACATCCATGCGCTGTGGGTAAAGGCCAGGACCACGAACCCGCAAAGACCCATCAGGATGCCGGCCGCCATGACCGGAAAAGCCTTGAGGTTTTTGGTGATGCGGCTGACCAGCACGACCAAAAGCACGATGGTCCCGGCATTGATGATGGTGACGAACTCCGCATCGAACTTGAAGGGCCGTAGGATGGGGATTTTCTGCATGAAGGCATCTACCGGTGCCCGGCAGATGAAATCCCGCAGGTACCAGAGTATGGAGCCGAACATCTGGAAATAAAGGATCCAGAAGGTCGAGTACACTACGATCAGAAGCATGAACCGTGAATCGCTCAACACCAGAACGGCCTCCTTCATCACCTGGTGGATGGGCTTGGTGCTGGAGGTGCCCTCGGGATCTTTGTATATGAAGGCTGCCGGCAGGAGCATCAAAAAGCACCAGAGGGCCGAAGAAAAGAACACGTAGCGCCAGTTGAATCCTCTGATCCAGCTGATGAAAAAGGGGGCCAAGAAGGCACCGAGGTTGATACTCCAGTAGTAAACGCCGAACCCGAACCCGCTGTTCTCCTTGGTGGTCGTCCGGGCCACAGTCCCTGTAATCAGGGGCTTGAACAGGCCGCTTCCTGTAGCCATGATCAGGAGAAACAGGAAGATCAATCCGTAAGAGTCGAAATTGCCGGCGGCGAAATAACCGATGGTCAGCAAGGAAAAAGCCACTAGGAGAATTTTCCGGTAACCCAACCGGTCTCCTAACGCTCCCCCGAAAATGGGAAGAATATAGGTGAAGGCGTAGACAAAACCTTGAAGGAGCCCCACCTCTTGCTGTCCGAAGCCAAGAACATCCACCAGATAAACGGCCAGGACCGAATTCAATCCATAATAGGCGCCCCTCTCGAAGAATTCCATCATGTTGGCGATCCAGAAGGTGCTGGGGAAAGACCTCAAAACACCTTTTTTCTTTTTGTCATCGTCCATGTCCAACTCCTTTACGCTTTAATTATGTGGCGAACTATTCCTGCTTATGTAGTGTTTATCAAATCGAGCAAGGATTAAGCAATATTTTTTTGCCGAACTTAGCCTTTCCAAAACCGTGACGATTTTCAAACTGGATGAGAAGCCGAAGAGGAAGCCATCCGGTTTACAGGTGCTTCTTTTGCCCAAAGGTCACAGATCCCCGGGTTATCGATGACAGTCAGAGAGATGGGGTGTCAGTCATTCAAAGCAAGCGGTTATCGGGTTCAAAGCGTTTCGATTTCGGCTTCTTTATTCACTTCCAATCGTGTACTAAAGCGACGATCAGGTCGGTTAGGGCCTCCAAGTCGGCCCGGTGTATCTTCTCTATGAAAGAATGGGAATAGGTGCCTGGCCAGGAGAGCATGACGTTCACCGCGCCGTGGGGTACGAAGGCCGCCCCGTCCGTCCCTCCCCTCGTGTTCCCTATCTGGATGGGGATGTTATGGGCTTTGGCGATGGCGATCGCTTTGTCCAAGTAAGCACGCGGCACGATGCTGCTGGAGTCGATGGCCCTCAGAACCGCCCCCCTCCCCAGAGGCAGAAAGGCGAATCTTTTGATGTCGAACGGCCCTGCCGACGAGACAAAGGTGTCCACAGGAAACACATAGTCAGCATCGAGTTTCTTAGCGAGTTGGGATGCGCCATACAGTCCTGTCTCCTCCTGAACATCCCAGGCAAAGGTGATGGTTTTGTCCACAATCCGGTCCCAGGCCACTCGATGGGCGGCCTTCAGAAGGGCTGCACATCCTGCACGGTCATCCACTGCCCTAGTCGCCAGAAGATTCTCTGAAAGCTCCACGAGCTTTTTCCGGATGGTGACCATATTCCCTTTGGAAACACCCAGGGCCTCGGCCTCCCTTTGATCTGACACACCCAGATAAATTTCGACGTCTTCCGTTTCGAAAGAAGCCGTATCGAGACTGCGCTGGAAATATCCGGGTCGGGGGATGACAATTCCGTTGACAGATCCCTGTTCTGTATAAATCACCACGGAATGCCCCTCATAGCTCTGAGGAAGGAATCCTCCCCTTCTTGACACTTTAAGGGTGCCCTGAGGTGTGATCTCCTCCACGATGAATCCCAGCTCATCGGTATGGGCCACGAACACGGTATGCGGATGGCCCTCACCGACCGTAAACCAAAGATTGTGCATATCGTCCATCTGAGCCTGGACCCCCTGGGGCAGGCGGGACCGGATAAAATCGGCCACCCTCTCTTCATGCTCCGAAACTCCGGGGACCAGGACGAGTTCTTTGAGCAGTTCCCAGGATGACATGGTTTCATTTGGCGTCTGATACAAAAGCGTCCCCCCCAGGAAAAAAACCGATAGAGAAACTATCATAAGCTTTTTTTTCATAGGCCCATCCCTTCCTGGAAAATCGCTTCGAGGAGGGTCTTGAGGCTCTCCACATCTTTGAAATCCACAATTTCAGAAGGAGTCAGAGGGAACCGGACAGGCAAAAAAAGGCCGGCGCTTTCCTCATGATCTTCAAGAAAAGGAGCGAGGAGAGGAGAATGATAATCCTGGGCTTCTTGAAGCGAAAGCCCTCCAACCCGGGCCAACTCCTTGATTGTGTTCACCATTTTGTTCACCTTATTCATTCGATAAACCAGAACAGGTCCTTCCCCTGGTTGAATGTCTCTCTGGGCTTCCAGATCACAGGGGAAAACATCGACGACGAGAATCTGCGCCGATCTGACCTCCTGGCTGGCCCGAAGGGCTCCCATGGCGACTGGAAGCCGGGCACGCCGGGCTATGGACTTCGTCTGGGCCATCCAGACCAAAGCGGCATCGGAAATCGCCGATCCATGAAGACTTTGAGCCAGATCTATCAGCACGGCCGCACACACTTTACTGCCGAGAGCCTGGCCGGCCATCTCTGTGCCTCCCAGTCGGATGATTTCCCGCCAAGGAGTCACCGCATCCAGAAGCCTTACCCCCTTGGCTCGAGCCTCCTCATCCGAAGCCGCCCCTATGTCCAGAAGCGCCATCTCCAGGGCCGGTGTCTCTGTCATTTTTTTTCTCATCTCGGCTGAAAGAATATGCACGGATGGAACGGCCCATACGCCCTCCACCGGTCCTTGTCCGGTCCAGATGATCATGGGGTGCCCCCTAAGGAAGGAATCGGCCAAAGGGGGCAGATAGACGGCCCTATCCAGAGTCAGGTATCCATCGGGGTTTATCCCGCTGACAAAATACCCAGGTTCATCCAGTGGGGCACAGACAGCCAGACCGTTCCCATTCGTGCCCCAAGAAACGTACAGGCTGCCCAGATTATCTCTCGCTGTTTCGAACCTTTCCGGTAAAAATCTTTTTATGGCCTCTACCATGGACTCTTCATATCCTGTGGGCGAAGGTAGGTTGAAAAAGATTTCTACCCACCTTCGAAGGCCCACCTCATCGCCGAAAGAAACGAGAGCGAGAAGGGATAGGCCCAATCCTATGAATAAAATCCTGTGCTTCATCCGTCCTCCTCATTCCTTTGTTGAGGAATTTTTATGGATTCATCTTGAACGGGCACGCACCCAAAAACCATGGACAGGAGATGACATCGATGACGCTTGGGATGCCATTCTGAATTTTTTAAGTCACAATTCAGATTACTTGGCCTTTAAAAGCTTAGCGGCTTTATCGATATCCGAAACGTCCATGATCACGGAAATGATGTTGGCCTTCCGGCTCAATGTCCCGTAACAGTATTCGATGTTTATTCCTTTGTTACCCAAGGTCGTTGCCACCTCGGCCAGAGCTCCGGCCCTATTCTCGAGATCAACCCTCAGCACGTCCCTCAATTCCGTTTCATAATTGTACTTGTCGAGAATTTTCTTGGCCTTGTTGATGTTTTTCACATAGAGCTTAGCGCTGTCTTGGAAAAGCCCGATGGCATCGATATTGATACCGTTTTCCGAAAGACACCCGCAAAGGTCTCCCAGTGTGGAAGGCCTGTTTTCCAAAACCACGAAAATTTCAGTGATTCTTTCCATATTTCCCCCTTTTCAAATTTTAGTCCGGGTCATTCATGCGCCAGGGCCAAATCGGCCCACGCCTACACCCCTCAAACTTACCCTCCCCAAGGCTACCCACCCCGCCTTCTGACATTGAATGGCGGGCGCTGAATTGGTCCATGAAGCTGTAACGATTTATAAATGACAACTTTTAATTTCAGGAAAGCCCCCCATAGGTTTTGAGGTATTGGGATCGGAAATAGGCTGCCGCTTCTCCCAGGTCTCTGAAGTTCAACTCCTGTTTTTTAAAGGAAAGCTCACCTCTTATATCCTCCAGATCCGCCACGTCATGTTCCTCCATCCAGGCTTCCAATCCGCTCAAAAGATTTTGGGTTTCTTGCACACCTTTCTGGTAAAAAAGACTGCAGACCTGGACAGCCGATGCGCCGGCCAGGATCTGCTTCACGATGTCCATGCTGTTTTGGATTCCTCCTGATGCAGCCACATCGCACCCCACCCTTCCGGATAAGAGGGCGATCCAGCGCAGGCTTTCATGGAAGTTTCCTTTTCCTTTCAGGCTCATTGTCTTGAACTTTTCGACATTTATATCCGGCATGAGGAACCAATTAAAGAAAACCAATGCTTCGCACCCGGCCCCGGCAAGTTCCTTTCCCAAATGGGGCAAAGAGGTTATCTGGGGACTGATTTTCACCGCGACTGGGACTGTGACTTCCTTTTTCACTTCTCTGAGAATCTTCAGATGAAATTCTTCATACTCCCTTCCGCTAACATCCAATTCGATGGGAAGCGTGTAGATATTTAATTCCAGACCATCCGCCCCGGCGTCCTGAAGCTGGCGGGCGTAGCGGGGCCAGAGCTTGGGCGTTCGGCAGTTTATGCTGGCAATAACCGGAATACAGACTTCCTTCTTGGCCTGTTCGATCATATCCGTAAGGTCATGGGAGGCATATTCCAGAAGCCCTCCCTGCCTGAGATAGTCCAATGCTTCCGGATAAATATTGAATTCTTCTACTTGCCTGTTCTCCTGGATAAGAAACTGCTCCTCGAAGATAGATTTCAAAACCACGGCACCGACCCCGGCCTCCTCGCAGCGTTTTATTTTCTCTAGAGAATCGGTCAGCCCGGAACTGGCCACGATGACCGGGTTGCGGAGTTCGAGTCCCATATAGGATGTTTTTAGATTGGGCATAAGCATCTCCAGCCTTTAGGAATCAGCGGGCATGAATATATCATCGGCAATCAGAACTTCTTCTGCTATTAAATTATTTCATTTTCAAAATTATTGCAACATCTGCGTAGGCATTGTCACTATTTATCAAACCGTGACGATCGCAAGATCCGTTTCCTGTTTTAGAGATCGAAGATTTTTCCAGGATTGAGGATATTTTTGGGGTCGAAGACCTTCTTGATCCCCCGCATGAGGTCGATGGATTCTTCATCCACGACATAGGACATATAGGGTTTTTTCACGATACCGATTCCGTGTTCTCCCGAAATCACGCCTCCCCTTTCCTGGCAATCCCGGTACAGGTCCTGACGGATGAGGTCCAACTTGTCCTTCCACTCCTCATCGGCCAAAGGAACGACTTTACCATCTTCATAACGCGCTTTCATGATATGGGTATGGACATTTCCGTCGGCCGCATGCCCGAACGTCGGCAGCCAGATTCCGTATTTCTCCGATACCTCAAGGATTTTCTTTACATGTTTGGCAATTTCAGCCCGGGGAACGACGATATCCAAAATTTCAAGGGTTTGAGCTTTGATGGCTTCATAAATCAAGCTCCGGATCTCGAGCACCTGCTGCTGTTTGCTTGGGCTGTCGGCCACGAAAACATCCAGAGCATCTTTTTTCAAGCAAATCTCGGCCACTCGCCCGGACAGCCGGTCCATCTCCTCCTCTCCAGAGGCATCGAGAATGATGAGCAAATAGGTATTGCCCAGCTTGACTGGCCACTGCTTGCGCAGGTATTTTTCCGTTATCTGGATGACCTCCCGGGGGATAAACTCCACAGCCAGGGGAAGGATTTTAGATTTGATCAGATCGGGAACCGTATCGATTGCCTGCTCCAGCTCATCATAGGGGATGATGAGCGAACGGGACAGCTGAGGGGTCGGCATGAGCTGGATAATGGCCCTGGTGATGATGCCCAGGGTTCCTTCTGATCCGATCATCAGATTGAGGAGGTTGTAGCCAGTACTGGATTTCATCAGTTTCCCACCCAGATGGATGATGGCACCGGAAGGAAGGACGACTTCCAATCCTCGGACATAATTCCTGACCACTCCGTATTTTACCGCCCTGGCTCCACCGGCATTGGCGGCGATGACGCCTCCGATCTGGGCCGTCTCATCACCCGGATGAGGAGGGAAAAAAAGCCCTTCCTCTTCCACCCTCTCATAAAAATCCATCAGCAGCACGCCCGGCTCGACCACTATCATCTGATTTGGCTTGTCCACTTCGACAACCCGCTTCATTCTCTCCAGAGAAAGGACGACCCCTCCATAGGAAGGCACGCACCCTCCGCATAATCCAGTGGCTCCTCCCCTTGGGGTGACCGGTATGCCCTCTCTGCTGGCCAATATGAGAATCTTGGATACTTCTTCTGCTGTCTCCGGCTTGACTACCACGTCCGGTTCCCGGGCGATATCGGAGAGGGAAAACTCGTCATGGCTGTAATCGTGTTTCTTTTCGGGGTCGACGATCACATTAACCTCTCCGGCGATTTTCTTCAACTCTTTGATAATTTTTTCTGTCACTTCGTTATACATTTCCATTTCCTCTCAGAGAAGAGACCCCTATCATACCCGTATTCGTTTTGATTTTCCAATCCCCTTTTGAGCTTGCAAGAATTTTTAAAACGTAACGACATATTATTCACATACGGAATAGAGCACTAGGAAGGGATTGAGCGACATCGGAGGATTTAGCCTTCCCAAACCGCTATTCGAGGGCAACAATAAGGGGACTTTCCATTCCGGAACACTCTATGATCTATCTTAATTAAAAAACTGGTTTGGTGATATATAGGGTATCCCGAAATGGGGCGTCCCCATGTTGTCGGCGAGGATGTATTGAGCACGATAAAAGCAAAGGGGAGGGATTTGGAGGAACATAGATAATATCACAGAGATTTAGATTGACCGCGCGCAGTTCCGCAGCCGACGAGAAGAGCGGTGAGGAGATGGCGTATAAAATCCGACTGGAGCGAAAACGCTTCCCAGTGCTCTGGGTCTTCGATCACGGTTTTTGTGATGTTTTTTTAAACTTGAAAGCATCGTCAGCATCACAGGTCTTTACGACGCATGAACGACGTACCGAGGGAAGCCTTAGGGGATAGTTTGGAGGCAACCGCGGAGCGCACGTCATGGCCGAAAACATGATGGGACTCATAATCAATTCGGTTATCGCTTGCGGAAGGCGATGACAATAAGGGGCGGGGTCATGATGGTTGTCAATAGAGACATTCCCAGCACCACGGTGTAGATCTCAGGGGTTATGGTATGGAGAGAAAGGCCGATCAAAGCCACGATGATCCCCACTTCTCCCCGGGGAATCATACAGACACCTATCTGAATTCTGGTCCGCCAATCCTCCCTCCAGGAGGCCAGGGCCGCACCGATCATCTTGCTCAAGGCCGCCACCGCCGATATGATCAGGACCAGCAAGAGCAACCGGGGTTCCAGAAAAGCCCGAGGATCGAGATGAGCACCCATCATCACGAAAAAAAAGGGCAGGAGAAATTCATTGACGTACTTGACTTTGTTCTCCAGGTCATACACTCCGGCCATCTCATCGATCACGATTCCGGCCATAAAGGAGCCGATGATCGCGGCCAGGCCGATCACATCGGCCAGTTCCGCCAATCCGAGGCAAAGAATGACAGAAAGGACAAACGGTCCTTCGGGGATATTGAGTTTTTCCACCCATTTGCGGGTTCTTTTAGCCACCTTGGGACCCCACCAGGTCAAGAATCCCACAAAGGCCAGCGATTCGACGACCAGGAGCGAAAATTCCAGAGTCTGGAATTCCTGGCGCGCCAAACCTTTGACCACAGCCAGGACAATCAAGGCCAGGATATCATCCAGGACGGCCGCACCCAAGACGATACAGGCCACCTTGTGCTTGATCAATCCCATATCTTGGAGAACTTTTACCGAAATTCCTACACTGGTCGCCAGGATGGCGGTGGCGATGAACAGACTTTCTACAAAAGCATAGCCCATGGCGAAGACAGTCAAAAATCCGAGGATCAAGGGAAAAAGGATGCCCAATAACCCGACGAAAATGGCTGTCCGGCCCACGGCGAAAAGGTCCTTGACCCGGATCTCCAGTCCCACGTGAAACATCAGGAAAATGACACCGATCTCGGCAAAAGACATCAGGACATGATTTTCGGCGCTGATGATCCCCAGCACATAATTGCCCAGAAGAACCCCGGCCAGCAGTTCCCCAACGATAGCCGGCATACGCAGGCGTATGAACAGCTCCCCCAAAATCTTGGCCGAGGTAAAGATGATAAAAAAATAGAAAAGAAGGTTTCCTGCTTCCATCGTCGACCTATAGCACCATTTACTGTCCTAGTGACTCTCCAACACCTTAATCTGGGACGGGAAAAAGACCATGATCTGGGGCTGTCCTTTATATTCCTCCAAAAAGCCGGCCGTTTCGACCGCGCTTCCTTGCCAGGATTCCCACTCAGGAAAAAAGTGAAGGTTTTTCTGAGGAATCAAGACAGAAAAATTTCTCGACTCCGGATAAAGAAAAAGGAAATTTCCTCTCCGCTTCGTTTGGGCACAGACGAACTTCACTCTCCCGAGCTTTCCGATGTGCTCCCGGATTTCCGAGGCCGGTATCAAGGGATAAGGTTTTTTTTGCCAGAATCCTTTTTCATTCTCCCGAGCTTGCTGTTGAACCTGAATGAACCTTTCCTTCATCTCATAAGGAAAGGCCCAGAAGACCCGCGCAAATCCCTGCTTCAGGATGAACTCGTTGAAGAGTCCTTGTTCTGTCCAAACATAGGCAAGGAGCCTTCCGTACTTATCCTCCAGCTCCTGTTCATAGGTCAACTCCACGGTCTTCTGGTAGAGAAAATGAAAAACGAACCTCCTGGCCAGTTGGGCCTCCAACCGCTCCTTCTCCCGCGCTTCATCCATTTCAGGCGTATCTATACCGATCAGGCGAACCCGGCGTTCCAATCCACCGCTAAAACGCACTTTTATGGTATCCCCGTCATAAACGGCGACGACTTTAGCTATTCCCTCATAGGAAACGTCACTTTTCCCTATATCATCCAGCGCACCCGTAACCGACAAAGAAAAGAGTAACAAAAAAATGCAGAATATCATGCCTAGCGATAGAGAAGTTATCTGGTTTTTATGGCCCATGGTTGCGTGTTCGATCATGATAAATATATGAATAATGCCTATGCCGTCTTCGATTCCCTTAATGTCAGGCTAAAAGAGAAATAATAATTTTGTCCGAAAAAATCTCAATCGCTGGAAGATCATTTCTTCCCTAAGATTTTCTTGACGGCCTGTTGTATATGCGGGGCGGAAATGCCGTATCTATCCAGCAGCTCCTGCGGCTCGCCGGAACGGGGTAAATCATCGACAGCCAGATGCACCAGCCTTGCGGTTCCACTGAGCAAAGAGGCGACAGCGTCGCCAAGACCCCCGTTTCGGAAATGATCCTCCACCACCACGGCCTTACTCCCGGCCTTTGTCACCTCGGACACAATCTTTGGGTCTAAAGGCTGAACCGAATAGGCATCTATTACCCTGACCATTATTCCCTGTTTCTTGAGCGCCTCATAAGCTGCCAGCGCCTCATGAACCGTGATGCCCGCGGCAATCACGGCTGCCGCATCCTTCTGGCTTTTCTTCAGCACCTTGGAACCCCCGATGGGAAAGTATTCGTCTTTTTTGTAAAGAAGCGCTGTTCCCGGCCGCGTGGTCCTCAGATAGGCCATACCCTTGTATCGGGCCATGGCTTCGACACAGCCTTCGGCGGAATAGGCATCGCTGGGGTAGAGGACGGCACAGCCCGGGATAGGACGGAAGATAGACAGGTCCTCCAATCCCATCTGGGAAGGTCCGTCCGCTCCGATGCTCACGCCCACATGGGAACCCACCAGCTTCAAGTTGGAGAAGGAGTAGGCGGCCATCCTTATCTGGTCGTGGGCCCGGCACAGAAAAGCCGCAAAGGTAGCCAGAAAGGGAATGTATCCCCTGGCGGCCATCCCTATTCCTATTCCTACCATATTCTGTTCGGCAATATACACTTGGTATGATCTTTTGGGGAAGGCTGTAAAAAAATCTTCGGCATAGGTCGAATTTTTCACGTCCCCATCCAGAACCACGACAGCTTCGTTGATCTTCCCCAATTTCAACAGGGCGTTTCCGTAGGCACGGCGGGTGGCCGTTTTTTTATCGTAGATGTTTTTTTTGAAATGGAATCCCTTTTTTAGGCTGGTTTTTTTCAACAAGCCCGGTTTCTTCACATAACGTTTCGAATCGATCTCCGGCATCGGTCCCAGCTCGGCAAGAGCCTTGCCGAGCTCTTCCTGTTTTAGGGGTTTGCCGTGCCATCCATTTTTGTCTTCCAGAAAGGAGACCCCTTTCCCCTTTATCGTTTTGGCCAGAACGACTGTTGGCTTGGGGGACTGCCTAGCTTTTTGAAAAGCCAACAGTATCTGTTCGATGCTGTGTCCATCGATTCTCAGGACATTCCAGCCGAAAGCTTCGAACTTTCTTTTATAGGCTTCGAGGTCATGTCCATGCATGGTGGGATCGGATTGTCCCAAACGATTGACATCCACTATCGCACAAAGGTTGTCGAGGCCCTGCAGGGAAGCTTGATTGGCCGCTTCCCATACGGCTCCCTCGGCGCATTCTCCATCACCCATCATCACATATACGCGCCGCGGGCATTTCCCCAGCTTCTGGGCCATCGCCAACCCGACTCCCACCGAAAGGCCCTGGCCGAGCGACCCGGTCGCCCCTTTGACCCACCTCATCCTTGGGGTAGGATGGCCCTCCAGAGAGCTCGTTATCTTCCTCAGACTCATCAGGCTCTTTTGCGAAATAATACCGGCTTCTGCATAGGCCGCCCACAGGATGGGAGCCGCATGCCCTTTGGAGAGGACGAATTCATCATTGGACCAGTCGTACGGATCATGGATGTTATATCTCATCTCGTCGAAGAACAGACAGGCCATGAGCTCGGCTATCGAGGAGCAGGTTGTGGGGTGGCCCGACCCTGCTTTGGTCGTCATTTTGAAAGAATGGATCCTTAATCTTTGCGCGATTTTGCCTAAGACCTCATTTTTATCCATGGGGAAAGAACCTCCTGTTTATTTTTTGGCATGGGCATTTCTGTGGCATTATATTATCTTCCTCTCGCTAGCTCAACAATTTTAGCCTGAATTATTAGTCTGGATTATTAATAAATAATGCCACTTCCCCGTTCTTACAGAGCCGAACCAGGAATACATCCTGATTTGGCCGCACATAAAAACAAAAAAAATATTGTCTTGCTTTATATCTTAAAGAGGAAGGCCGTTTCCGTCGAGTAGATCGGTCTTGATTCCTCGACAACCCACTCAAGGAAATTCTTCCTAAACCAGTGATTTTTCGTACCAGAAATCTCTTCGTTTCGTTTTAAATCCGAAAGATTTGTAAAGTCCGACGGCAGGAACATTCTCTTGATCGACGGTCAGCTCGACACCCTTGGCTCCCTTTCTTCTCAGATTTTCCAGTCCGGCCCAAAGAAGCTTTTTCCCCCAATCCTTTCCCTGAAACTCGGGGTCGATTCCGTACATATGTATCCGCCATTTAGCCTTCATCCCGATTCTCTCTTCCTCAAATAGCGCATAAGGCCATAAATAGCCCACGATCTTTGCTTCATCCTGAATAAACAGGATATCTTGCCACCGACTGCCAGTCACCCTAAGAAAATACCGGATCTCCTCCGGAGAGTTGGGAGAAAATCCCCAGCTCCCCGTAAAAATTCGGTTTTGAGTTGTGGTCAGGAGCGCTACATCTCCGGCCCTGAAGTGATCGACATTGATTCTATCGCACGTATTCTTCAGGGGCTGCCTGAGGTCGATTTCCATCTCCAAAAAACACCGAACCTGGGAAAACCCGAGTCCCAAGAAAAAATTTCTGCTGAATTCATCTTCCTCCTGGACACACATGTGCGCCACTTTGGCGCCTAACTGACGGCCTCTCTCGATGGCATATCTCACCAATTCTCTCCCTACCCTTTTACGGTGGAAGGCCGGATGAACGAACCAGTCGATGATCGCTCTGGAGAGGCGGAGTTCGAATGTGACATCTGCAATCCCCACCATTCTCCGGTTCGACTCGGCAACGAAAAGGTCTTTTTCCAGGGAATAACGGGGGCGGCTCAGGTTATGCTTCACGATGGGTGAACCTCCCTGCCAGACATCGCCCTTCATGTGATAGACGTAACGGAAGAATCTCTGAAACTTTCCCCAGTCCTTGGATGTCAAGTTGGATACAGAAAGCGATCCTGTAAACATTTCCTTCTTTTCAGGGAGCAGAGGAAATTTTAACAGAGAATATGCTATTATACAATTTTCAAAAAAATTTGCCTGATCCGCATTCCCAGGACAGCTTTAGGACTGTCAGATGGAACAAGGAGGTCGAATCCTAAGGAGATCAGGCTCGCATCAACGGGCAGGAGAGCCTATGAAAGAAAAAAACGCCAACATTCTGGTCATTGCTCCTCATCCGGACGACGCCGAATTCGGAGCAGCGGGAACAGTAGCCAAGCTGGTCAAGGAGGGGAAATCCGTTGTGTATGTCGTCTGCACCAACGGAGACAAAGGGACAGAGGACATCGAGACGCAACCCGAGGAACTGGCTCGAATTAGGGAAAAGGAGCAAATGGAGGCGGCAAAGGTCCTGGGTGTGAGAGAAGTGATATTTCTCCGTTATTCCGATCAGGCTCTTGAGGATACACCAGAATTTCGTAAAGAAATCGTGAGATATATCAGGCTGTATAAACCGGAGATCGTCATCACGGCCGATCCTTACCGCCGTTATGTATGGCATAGAGACCACCGGATCACAGGGAGGGTCGTTTTGGATGCAGTCTTCCCCTTTGCCCGGGATGTGTGGGCCTATCCGGATCTCATAAAAAAAGGTCTCCGGCCTCACAAAGTCAAAGAAGTCTGGCTCTGGGCCCCGGAAGATACGGATATTAACTATCGTTCGGATATCACTGGGACTTTTGATCTGAAGGTCAAAGCGCTAAAATGCCATAAAAGCCAAATAGAAGGGCCCTTCAAGGCAGAGATGGAGAAATGGCTTTGCCAACGGGCAAGAGATATGGCTAACGGGGAGAAATTCAAACTTGCTGAGGGTTTTCACCGAGCCGAAATATGGTTTTAGAATGAAGGTTCTCTTCTCGAAGCCTCTTGAATATCTTAAAGGTCTCCTCAGCTGTTTTATCCCAGGAAAAACGCCGGATCACATCCTCCCTAATCGCTTCAGGACTCCACAATCGGCCTCTTCTGGCGCAAAATTTTTCAATACTCCGAGAAAGAGAATCCGGATCGTATGCTAAAAAGGAAAATCCATTTTTCCCTTCCCGCAGAATGGCTTTCAATTGACCGATCCTTGAGACGATGACCGGGGTCCCGCAGGCCAGAGCCTCGACCGCCACCAAGCCAAAGGATTCATATAAAGAAGGCACAACGAGAGCATCGGCCGCGGAGTAGTATTTCTTGAGCTGAAGATGATCCACTGATCCCAGAAAAATCATTTTTTTCCGGAGCCCGTTCTTCTCGCACAGTCTCTTTATGCGCACAACTTCTTGGTTTACGGACAACTCCTCCTCATTATTCCCGCCACCTATGACAACCACCCGCATCATACCGAAAAGTAAAGGATTCTCTTCTTTCAGAAAGCCAAAGGCCTTCACCAAATTTACGAGACCTTTGATCGGTTCGATTCGCCCTACATACAGAAGGACGAAGTCGTTCTCTTTTTTTCTTATCTTCCGCAAGATAGTCGAACTCTTGAACGGATAAAAATGCCGGAGATTGACTCCCGGATAGACCACCTTCACTTTAGATGAATGGATACCATACCGTTCGATCAGATTCCCCTTTTCTTCGAAAGAAGGAGATATGATGGAATCCGAGCGGTGGGCCAAATGCTGTTCTGAACTGGCACGGCATCGATGCTCCCTTTGTCCCAGCACCCGCCTCTTCATGAATCCCAGCGTGTGATAGGTATGGACCAACGGAACTTCCAGTTCGTTTTTGATGGCGATCCCAACCAATCCGGAAAGCCAGTAGTGGGAATGGATAATGTCATATCTTTGTTCTTTGCGATGGATAAAATCGACCATATTTTCTGAAAACTCAGGGATATATTCATAGAGATTCGTCCGGTCGATGGATTTATTCGGTCCTGCCCTCAATTGGATGACCCGTATTTGAGGAGAAACATCTTTGGCCTCCACACAGATGGGGGTTTGGGCCCGAGTGTAAATATCCACACTCACATGGGGATTTGCCACCATAGCCGAGGTCAGCTCTTTGAGATAGACGCTCATCCCCCCGTTCCCATTTCCTCCAAGAGAAGAATATGGGCAGCTATGAAGGCTGATCAGGCATATTTTCACAATTTGCTCTCTTTTCGGCTCAGAGTTAACGTGATTATTTTGTTGTCGTTCGCTCCAAAAAAATATTTATATTTTTCTCTTCCTCTTAGGAAATCGGCTTTTTCCCTTCCCTCTTCGATAGCCTGCTTTATTGAATGACTGAAGAGATAAAAACCGGGACTGAGGGAGGAAAAGTCCCGGTCATAGGCTACATTATACAGAAAAAGGGTATCATCGTATAGAAAATCGACCAGAGCGCCGATGAGCATGCCTTCGATAGTGAGAAGATAGAGCTCTGTCCATTCCTCTAAAGAAAAAAGAGAAAGCAACTTCTGAAAAAATTCTGGCACTCCTTCTTTCTGCCAGAATTCTTGTTTTGCCGGCTCGCTTTTTCGGTGAAGGGAGATGAATCTTTGGATAGCCATGTTGATTTCAGCAGGCTCCATGACTCTTTCGATATGAACCGGGCCTCGGGATTCGAGCTTTCGAATCTTTCGACGAAGCTCATGACGATTTTTTCTTTCCAGATTATGGAGATATTTGGCAAAGGTATCCGGAAGAGAAACGGCAGGGGCTACCTCGGTCTCCTCTATCCTGCAGATAAAGCCTCGGGTTGATGCCAGCCGGGCAAACTCCGACGTTGTAGGTGAAGAGGCAGGGATGTTTATAAACTCCATTCTGGAAAAATCCGAAGCTCTTTTATGCAGCCAATCCAAGAGGGTTAAATAAAATCGCTCCTGGTATTTTTTAAGGGAAATAAAATCGCAAAAATCGGTCACTTCATGGTTGGCTATAAAAGAAAGACCTCCATCTTCGCTCATCAGGGGTGCAAGACCGGCCATGTTATTCAGCTCGTCCCGAACGAGAAGGATCTCCAGGTCCTTGCCCTTACCAAAAGACATCCACCAGGCATCGAACCATTGATGGGTGAGGAAAGGGCAGTTCTGTCGGGAATGAGTCAAAAACCGGTTCCATTCCTCCCTGAGCCGGCTAAATTCTGCATAATCAGCGACTCGTTCAACCTTTAAAAGGGGGGATAGAATACTCATTCATCTATTTTCCTTTACCTGTCGGTATAAAAAATCCGGCTCAAAATCAAACATGAATGGCGATGGTTTCA
The DNA here is from genome assembly GCA_964400735.1 of uncultured Eubacteriales bacterium. GTDB lineage: Bacteria > Acidobacteriota > Aminicenantia > Aminicenantales > Aminicenantaceae > CAYNVQ01. The sequence continues at coordinate 885,622 of CAYNVQ010000001.1, forward strand.
ACGAGCACTGGTAATAGTGACATCAGTTGTTCCTAGAGCATCCCGTCCAAGATTAAAACATATAGGCGAATTTTAAAAAGAGCGTGTGGCCCTGAGTCCCTTTCTCGCCGAATTCCCCGGTCCCTTTCTGGTAGGCGACCTGGATGGACCCGAAGGGAGGTTGAAAACGGTAGACAAAAAGAACCTGGATATTGCTCTTGTCGATCACCGTACTAAGTTGGTAGAAGAGCTTGATGAAAAGGTCGGGGGTGAAGTAGTTGGTAGCCCGGACAACATGTATCCAGGTGCTTTCCTCTTCGGGATCCGGATCGAAGACCACCCGTTCTAGCAAATAGGAGACCGAAAGATTTCGGGTGAGTTTGAAATTGACACTCCCCTCCCATAAATGAAAATCCAGGTCGAAATTCCGGCCGAAGCTGTAGGTGACCTCGGCCGACTGCCATTCTCTCGTGTTGTACCCCAGTTCCAAAACGCTTTCCCGGTTCCGGAATTCTTTCTCAAAGAGCTTGTATTCCTCATGGTGCTCCACAACGAAGGAAAACTTGTTTTTCAAATCGAAACCAACCTCCTGGTCGATCTCCCAACTGCGCAGCGTGCCGTCCAAGCCCCAGTAAATGTTGTAGTTGGAGTCGTACTCGATACGATCGAGTCCCCATTTTTTCGGAAAAAAAGTTTTAGTGACGGCTGAATCGAATTCCCTCCGGTTGTCGTCTCGAACAAAACCTACCTGATTGGCGTTATCACCGAAATTGCGTCCCAACTGGGTGTAGCGGAGATGGATATGGAAGGTGGCTGTATCATAACTCGGCCGCAGAAAAAAGGCGATATTGTCGGAGTTTCTGTCTCCATAGCTCAGGGCAAACTGACCGGTAAATTTGAACGTATCCGAAAAATACAAGGCTGTGTCCAGGCCGGCGGTTCCCCAGTTTTTGCCGTTTACCAGCTTGTTGGCGGCCAAAAAGCCGATGTTGGACGACTTCATGACATCCTTTTTCAACCGGAAAACCGTGAAATTGGCGCTATCCTCGTCCCTTTCCTCGTCCGGTTTGGTCTGGGCGGTCAAGCCTTGGAATTCATAACCGCCGGATTTGCCATAGACCTTGGCCCCGCCATAGACATCCGATATCCTCCTCGAATAAAATAGCTGGATCCTCTGCCTGTAAATTTCGCTCCCTTCCAGAAAAAAATTTCTCTTTTCGGGAAGAAAAACCTCGAAACGGGTGAGATTGACCACTTCCTGGTCGGCCTCCACCGTGGCAAAATCTGGATTGATAGTCAAATTCCCCGAAACCGTCTGAGAAAAGGCATAGCGGGCATCCAGGCCGGCCTCGGCCGTTATCCTTTTCCCTTCTTCGGCTTTGGAGATAGCATAAGGAATGATTTGGTAGTTCTTCTCCGCTCTCTTCAAGTCAAGCCCCTTGAGCTCACCGAATAACGAAACCTTATACTCCGATTCCAGGGGGCCTGTCCAAAAGCTGTATTCCAATTTCCGGGGAATCCCTCTCCCCAGACTCAAACCCCATGTCCTATTTTCCCCAGGTTCATACTTGATATCCCTCAGCCCTACTGCAAACTCGGCACTCCAGCCAAAATCCGTCCTCTGGGCCGCCACCTCCCATATCCCGTCCCAGGTGGAATCAGAGGTTCTTCCGTTCTCCGTGATCCGGCCATCCCACTGGGTTCCCAGTAGATTGGTGCTCACATAATAGCAGCTCCTCCGGTCATGGAATGTATCCATCAGCACATATACCGAATCATCCGAACGAAGGTCCGTATCTCTCTTGGTCATCCGGGCCGCGATTTTTTGAGGTTCTGAATCGTAACACCAAAAACCGAAATAAATATTTTCATCGTCGAACAGGACTTTGACTATGGTACTTTCTGAGGCCGGACTCCCCTTTTCGGGCTGGAGCTGAATAAAACCGCTGGCCTCGGGAGCTTTGGACCATTCGGGTTCATCCAATAGTCCGTCTACTTTTATGGCCGATTCCGTTCTCGAGGCATAGATATCCTTGGATCTCCATTGTCCTAAAATTTGGGTGGAAAAGAGGCATATACAAAAAATAAATAAACCGGTTTTACGCATTGTGTCCTTTAATCGTGCGACAATATACCACAGACAGATAAGCCAAACAATATGGGGACGTTCCATTAGGTACCACCCTATATTTCAATATTTGCGAGATTTCTTTATACGTTAATTTGCACTTAATCTCCCGTCACTTTGGGACAAAACCTAAAAATAAATCATAGAGTGTCCCCGAATGGGGACGTCCCCATATGTTTGAATTAAGGTTTCAGAGACGCTTCTTCTCGAGAAGGGAATTATAGTGTTTGGCCCAAAGGTGATTGATATTCAGCTCAAGAGCCTGTTCAAATTCGGCCCGGGCTTTTCTCTTCACTCCCCTGCCCAAATAAGAAAGCCCCAGCAGAAAATGAGCCTGAGACCTGCGGTTGTCGGCTGACTGTTTTTCCCCGAATTTGGCAAAAAAATCCATGTCCGGGGAATCCTTCAGTCTTTGCCGAGCGGATTGCATCAGTCCATCAAACATCTCTTCCGCTTCATCTATACGTTCAAGCTTCAGATAAGACATCGCCTGATAATAGCTCATCTCCGATCCCTTTGTCGGCCGATCGACTGACTTTTCATAGTGTTCCCGTGCTTTCTTATCATCCCCCAATGCTTCATATGCTGTCCCTGCAAAATAATGCGCTCTCGGTTCTTCCCCTCTACGCACAGGGCGCCCGACCTCCAGATTTTCCGGGTACTCGAGAGCCTCAAGATAATCCTGAAGCGCACCTTCATAGTCTCTTGAAAAATAGCGGTCCTGCCCCCGCAGCAGATGGGCATCCACATAGACGCTGTGGATCCTTCCTCCCCCCTCCCAGACGTGGAAATGGCGGGTCTCGAGCAAGTCTAATGCCCGATCGTATCTTCTCGTTTGGATGAGCAGCAAAATTTCACGGGATAGGGCATCGTCCCTCTCTCTAACGGTCTCATGGTTCTTTTCCAGTAGAGCCAGCCTTTTTTTGGCTGGCACTCCCGTAGCTTCATAGAGAAGATCCAGCTCGTAGTAGATTCTGGGCTCACGGGCTGCCAGCCTTTGGGCCTTTTCCAGGCGCTCTAAGGCATGAGGAATGTCATTCTTGACTCGGGCCAACCCCAGTCCTAAGTTTCTGTGCACAAGGGCGAAATTCGCCTCCAGAGATGCCGATTTTTCCCACTGCGCTATCGCCTTATCGGGCTGGCGGTCGCAGAGAAGATTTCCCAGGTAATAAGGAGCCTTGGCATCCTCAGCATTCAACTCCTGAGCCCGCTGGAGCACATCAAGGGTTTCCCAGCGAAAAGGAAAACAATAGCCAGGGGGCATCTGAGCGGCCATTCTATAGGCATCCAAAGCATTAGACTTTTTGCCTTTTTTATCCAGATAAAAACCCACATAATAATAAAGAAGAGGAAATCGAGAGAATTTCCTCTGCCCAGGATCCGTCAAGCGCCCCAGTACATCAAGAGCCTCGTCCCATAGGCCACAATTCCCGTATCCCACAGCGAGTTCCAGATAATTCTGTTCGGCACCCCGCATTCCGTGATCGAGCATCGTGAGGTAGTCAACCGCTTCTCTCTCTGCCCCCCGAGCTTTCAACTGGTAATACCGCTCATTTCCGGCCCAGAAGTTCAGTGGATCCATTTCCAGGACATCCTCTGTTATTTGAATCGCATCATCCACTCTTCCTTGTTTTCGCAACAACACACCTTTCAGATTGCGCGCCCCCATGTCGAGGCTGTTCAGAGCCAGGCAGCATTCGAGAAATTCTGCGGCTTGAGGATAATCTCCTTTTAGACAAGCCAGCTCGGCCAAATTATGATAGCTGGCAGCCGACCATGCCTGACTCCAGGCTGCCCGATAAAAAGCATCGAAAGCTTCCTCATATCTATGCTGAGCCCTTAAGCTCAAACCCAAATAAAAATAGGCCTCTCCATTTTTCGGCCTGGTGTAGTTTTTCGTGATCCGGCCTAAGGCAAGATTCAGCTTCTCTTCTGCCCGGGCGAACATCCCCCGCTTGAGATAAAGGATAGCCAGAGCCGTATTGACCAGATGGTTATCAGAATCCCTTTTCAGGGCTTCTTCGTAGTAAGGATAGGGCTCCAAGGCCGGATTGTGGAACTGCTCCAGACGAAGGCCTGTGTGGTAGAGCTCATCCACTGTTTCGATTTCTTCTGGAGGAGACGGAGGCCTTACCGCCTCGGGAAATGGACTATTCCCGATTGCGACTGGAGTATAGCTGATGAGTTCCTCTCCGGAAGAAGAATTCAATTCGACCCTCAGATTATGCTTTTTGACACCAGCGGGCAGTTCCAGCTCCGTATAAAAGGGATTGTCCGGAGCGATGTCGACTATTCGTTTCCATAAGCGTTCTCCTTCGGCTTCGAGGAGAATTTCCGCTCTTTCCTGAACGGCAGTGGTATCGACCCCTATCCGAACTATATTATTCGGAGCCAGGTCCAGATTGATGGCGGCCTCTGAGTTGGCTCCCTTCACTCCTCGAATTTCCCGTAAAGGAAACCAGTACTGCTTAACGATTTTCGTTTCGTACGGCTGGAGCCAGCTGTAATCAGGCTGGTTGTCCGAATAGGCGCCTACCATCAGTTCGATATAGGGACCGTCGGTATCGGTCAGGATTTTCTCCCACATCTGCCCTTGGGTGCCGGTGCCCCAGGTCCAGAATTTTTTACCAGGCGCGATATGGTGATCCGCCACATGAACCACACCGGCCTCTTTCCCATGGTCATACCCTGCTAAAAAATCATCTTCATCATTCCAGGCAAAAAAGGAAGTGGGCGCCGGGTGATTCTTGTACCAGCTCAAATCCACTCCCTCGGTGTAATCCACGTTATTGAAGACTTCGGTAGACACGGGCCAGTGCGTAAATTGATTCTTCCCATGGTAGGTCGCGTATTCTGTGCCTGGAGGAAAGATGATCTGGTAATCCTCTGTGCCATGGACGGCGACATTGGCCCAGTACAACATGGACTGGGCCAATGGGGTGCGGTTGAAAAGTTTGACCGTGGCTTCTAGATAAGACCTTCCGGGATAAAGGGTCAGACCGATGATCCACTTCATGCGGTGACGCCATTCGATCTCCCCCACCCAGATGGTTTTGCTTCCATCTGGATTTTCCGCCAGGGCATAATCGACAGGCATAAATCCGGTAGCCCGGTGATGGTGAGGAAAATTCCACTCCACACCCCCGGAAATCCAGGCTCCGAGCATGCCGATAAGGGCCGGTTTGATCACATGCTGTCTGTAAAAAAAGTCATACCCGTTAGTCTTATCCAGAGCAGAAAAAATCCGGCCCCCGATCTCCGGAAGGACGCAGATCTTCACAAATTCGTTCTCCAGATAGAGCGCCTTATAAATTTTGTTCTCTTTGACATCGGTCAACTTATCCAACATAGGATAGGGATAAATGGGGCCCTTGGCTCCCTGGTAAGCCCTGCCGCTGTAGAAAATAGGAAATGTATCGGGCTCACCGACAAGATAGGTGGGAATAGCCAGAGGCTCTTCCCAGACCTTGACCGCTTCTGCGCCCTGAAGGGGAATGCACAAAATCGTCAAAAACAGAATCCCACTTACTCCTAGAAATCGACGGATAGACTTTATTTTATCCATTGGTCTCACCTTTTTTACGTTTTTACGGCTTTTCTTTTTTTCCAATCCCGTATATTCAAAGCCAGTGAGAGGCAAAAGGCGGCCACCAGAAAAACGACAGCAAAAACATCGACGAGGCTCCGGCTGACATCGAGGCCGGTAAAAGTCTCGAATAGAAACTCCAGGTAGGACGATGATCGATCATAAATGCCCAGCTTCATCCTCACCTGCCAGTGCCAATCCGTGCAGGGACAGAAACCAAAACCGTACCAAATCCCCAGAAAAAACCAGGAAAAGGCTGTCAAAGTGAGAAGGACCAGATTGGCCAAGCGTGTTTTCTTCCAGATCCATCCAAGAAGATTGAACAGGACAATCGAGGTGTGGAACACGAAGAAGAACAGGTTGAGGAAGGAATACATATATGTTTTTTATACCAATATCGCTCACCCATAGCAACAGCCAATTACCTGAATTATTGATAAAAAATGCAGATGCCATTTTCTCTTGCAGCCTTACCATAAAACACCTTGCCATAGCTACAAATATTAACAGATTTTCTATAGTTTTAACCTCAAAGCTGAGATATGGCCTATCGCATCGGCCTTTTTTACCCTCTGGGCGAGCCAATCTCACCACAACGGCTTCGTTGTAGCCCATTCACAGTAGTTTACTACAGCTTCACTGGCTACTTCCTCGCCCTTGCAGCCATCTTGACTCGTCAATAATTCAGGTTAATCTATCTGAATTATTGATAAAAAATGCAGATGCCATTTTTTCTTACAGCCATACCTTAAAACACCTTGCCATTGCTACAAATATTAACAGATTTTCTATAGTTTTAACCTCAAAGCTGAGATATGGCCTATCGCATCGGCCTTTTTTACCCTACAGCCATACCTTAAAACACCTTGCCATTGCTACAAATATTAACAGATTTTCTA
>CAYNVQ010000001.1:892313-1174061 GCA_964400735.1 uncultured Eubacteriales bacterium
GCCTATCGCATCGGCCTTTTTTACCCTACAGCCATACCTTAAAACACCTTGCCATAGCTGCAGATGAAAATGGAAGAGAATTGAAAATTTTGTTTTCGAGCGAATCCTTTTTCATTTCTTTTGCGTATATATATGTGGGGATGGGAAAGGAGAAAAAATGAAAATCAAAGTAAAAATCGCCATCTTCTTGGCAGCTATTCTTCTTTCCCTGTTTGGATTCAATTTGATCACCTGCAACAACTGCCTCATGGACATGTTGAACACAGGGAAGCACGCTGGCTACACTATCACCATGCAGGTTGTATCCATAGCACCGGATATGAGAGCCGCACCCTGAAATTCTTTTGTATACCCCGGGAAACAATCTCACCCCCGACCAAAGTGAACGGGGAAAAGACGGAAATTAGGGTTTCCCCATATGGCGGAAGGCGTGAAGAAAAATTTTCCGCATCCTAACTCCCTGGACTTCTCCGGAGACGGCATCTAGAGCTTTGAAATCGTATCCTTTTCCTTTTTTGACATAGCCGATCCAGAAAGGATAGTAAATTTTTTGGCTTCCCAAAATTCTCTCAACCCGGGAAGGATTCCGCGTCCTGAGGCCGTGTTCGAGAAGTATTCCTCTATACTCCTTCAGAACGATTTTCTTGGCCTCTGATAAAGAAATAGAAAATTCATGAGCCGAAAGATTCCGCTTTTCCTTCAGATCCAGGCTCTCTCCTGCAAATAAAACGGCATGTCCCAGGAGGCCATCCACCGAAAGCCTCACTCTCTGGCTGCCCGGCGACTCACCTTTTCCCGATTCGCTTTCCCTTTTTACCAACACATCGAAAAGGTAATAGGGAATATAGATAAGTTCCATCCTGTGTGGAATGGACGTCTTTCCTCTTCCCACCCATTTCGAAGGAAAATCTCGTATCGATTTCCGTAAAGCAAAGATTTCTTCTGCCCGCTGTTTCGCAATTTTCGGCTGGACGAACATGGCCGTTATCAGGGCCGATCTACAGGAGGTTTTCTCTTCCGTCTCTTGTTCGCTCTTCCTTTTAAAAGAGAAATCACACCCGCGGATAAAAGCAAAATCGAAGCCAAAATATTAGTAAGGATCCCCCTCATCAGAGGGACATTCTCGGTTCCTTTGACAAAAAATGTGGCCAGGAGGACCACGATTCCGAAAAAGAGCCAGAAGAATCCCATGATTTCCAGGGGTTCGAATTCTATTTTTTGCTCTGGTTGTTGACCGTTCTCTGGCATAGTGGCCTCCTCTTTTTAAAATACCATATACAGGATGACCTGGATGCCCAAAAACACCGTGGCCCAAATTCTCAGGTCCCGCCATCGCTTTTGATCAGGAGATTCGGCAAAAATATAGCTTCGGGGGCGAAACCAGGCCCAGATGATCATGCCCACGAAAAACACCCCGGCCATGACCTTTCCCCAACCCAATGATATCCCTTGCAGCCAGTCCACCATCTCAATCCTCCCCCTCTGCCCTCTTTTTAAGGACATCCTGTATTTTTTTGTCTTTCATCACCAGACCGTAAACCAATCCTTCTAGCTTCTCCCAGGGTTCGGGCTTGGTCATCAGGCTCACCACGATAGTGATGATGATCGAACCGAGAAAAGACCACCAGGCAATGTAGAGAAAGCTCGCTTTGGTGATGAAAAATAGAGAACTGGAGATGGCCACGCCTCCGATAAGCCCGGCCAAGCCTCCCCATTGATTGGCGCGCCTCCAGTAGATCCCAAGAAGAGTGATGGCAAACGTAGGCCCTTGGAAAATGGAAAGCAGGGTTTGCATGGCCACATAGATTCCGGGAAACGCCTTGGTGACCGGAGCAAATGCTATGGCCCAGAGGACAAAGACCAGAGTCAAAATTCTCCCCACCTTGAGATAATGTTTATCAGAGGCATCCTTCTTGAAAAATCTCTGGTAGATATCCCTGGTCCACAAGGTCGCGGCCGAATTTAGGGTCGAGTCGACGCTGGAGATGAGGGCAGCCATGAAGGCGGCAAACACCAACCCGGCCAGCCCTGCTGGCAGCAGGTTTTTAATCAACCAGGGAAAGGCCTTGTCCATATCCGGTCCGACCAAACCGGGATTGAGGGCCAAGGCCAGGAGACCGGGCAGGACGACCAGTATGGGGATCAGCATCTTGGGAAAGGCGGCAAACATCATGCCCGCCTTGGCGTCCCATTCGCTCCGGGCGCCGAGAGTCCTCTGGATGATAGCCTGGTGGCAGCACCACCATGCAGGAGAAAGGACCAGGGCCAGGCCGAAAATCATCCCCAGCCAGGGATAGGTAGGATTGCTCAAAGGAAGAAAGAGTTTGAAATGGTCTGGATTGGCCGGCTTGATGGCCTCCACCAGGCCGGACCATCCTCCCACCGTCCACAGGCCCAGGACTGTCAGCGCAGTGCCCCCGATGAACATCACCAGAAGCTGAACCACATCGGTCATGGCCACAGCCGCCAGACCTCCGGTGATGGTGTAGATCCCGACGATCAAGGCCGTGATCAGGAGGCTGACTTCCACCGGGATTCCGAGGTACTCGTTGAGCATCAGGCCGCTGGCCCAGAAAAACACACCGAGTACACAGGCTAAAAAAGCCCCCCAGAGGATGGCCTCGATCACCCTTACGGCAGTGTTGTATCTTTTTCCCAGAAACTCTGGAACCGTGTAAACACCGGCCTTCCAGTAATAGGGGACGAAAAGCAAGGCCGAAAGAACCATGGCCGGGATGGCACCGATCCATTCGTAATTGGCTTGGGCGACGCCGAAGCGGTAAGCACCGCCGGCCGCTCCCATGTAATCGTAGGCCCCTATGTTAGTCCCGATGATCGACATGCTGATCACCCACCAGGGAAGCATTTTTCCGGCCAGAAAATAATCTTCTTCGGTTTTGACATATTTCTTGAAATACACCCCGAACACAGGAATGGCTATTAGGTAAGCGATGACGATGATCAGATCAATTCCGTGTATACTCATGAAGTTCTCCTATACTCGATCGATAGCTTGCTTGACACGCTCAGGAGTCATCAGCAGCTCATATATCCTGATTCCGGCAGCGTCGAACACCGCATTGGCCACCACAGCCCCCATGTTGCAGATTCCCGGTTCACCACAGCCTTGAGGTGCCATGGTCGCCACACAAGTTCCCAGATTTGTTCACACAGGAGACGCCATATCCTCTTCCGCTGGGCGCTTTTTCGAATTTTTTTCCGAATTTCCCGACAGCCGCTTTGAGCATCCTTTTCATCCTTAGAATATTTATTTAATCTCTAAGAGTCAATCCTTCCCGATAATAAATCAACGGAATGCAAAACAAAACAGGGGACGTTCCATTCGGAGCCACCCTATATTGCCGAATTGGATTTTTCGATAAAAGTAAATTATAGGGTGGTACCTAATGGGACGTCCCCATCTCCTTCATTTTCTGGATGTGCTCGGCCATGAGTTTGATCAACTCGGCCCCGCCGGGGCCCCAGCAGTGGGGTTCTCCCTCGCCGTATTCCACCACCCCCTCATAATAGGGATCCTCGGTGTTCTCCAAGAATTTTTCCAGATGACTGACAGCGATATTCAAGTAGTAAGAATCCATATCTCCCACATAGATATTGAGCTTATCCTTGAGCTTGGGTCCGATCCAGGACCAATTCTCTTCAAGGTAATACCGAAGATCGAAGTGCTCCTTCCAGTAAGGAGCCACCTCGGGATCCATCTCTCCTGTGAGCTTGTTCCAGAGCTCTTTGGGGTAGCCATCCTCGCCCACAGGTCCATAACAGGCCATGTATATTTCCCACTGCCCGCCGGAACGGCATTTATCCCCTGCGGCCAGTTCGTAGTGGTTCTCATCCTTCATCATCTCCATGACCCGCCCGTCCGGCCGCCGCAGGACAGGACGTTCCACCCGGAGCCACTCATAATCCGTGTAGTAGGCATTTTCATCCTCGTAGATATTCACCAGATGCTGGGCCCGGAAGTCCACCGCATCGGGGCAGAGAGAAAAGGTTCCACCGAAAAAGTCAGGATGAAAGATCTGAAGGGCAAGAGAAATCCAGCCTCCAGTCGATCCCCCCGAAAGGACGCGTGCATAGGGTTCGCGGATGATGCGAAAATTTTCCTCGAGGTAGGGGATCAGTTCCTGCATGATGGCATCCCCATAGGGTCCTAGATTGGGGGAATTCATGGCGTGGGAGTCATCATAATAGGGACAAGGATGCTGAAAGGTCACCGCCAGCATGCGCGGGCATTCATCCGAATTCCAGAACTCGAAGAAGTCGTATCCTCTTCTTCCCCAGCGGTCTTTTTCGTCAGGTTTGTCTTCGCGGAACCCATAAGGTGCCCTCAGGGAAAAATGGCCTTGGATATAGTTGACGGGATAAAACCGATCGGGACTCTCCTCATAGCCTTTGGGCAATAGGACGGACGCCCCGATGTACATGGGCTGGCCCCAGAAATCCGAAAGCAATTTGCTCTGAAACCTGACGTGCTTGATCCATTCGGTATCCTGCGGGACAACCACGGGAGGGATCACCTGGTCACAAACGAGGTCTATCGTCTGGAGTTGAGAAGGATCGATGCTCACCTTTCTGACATCGCTATACATATTACCTGGGGAACGGAGCCAGTTCTGGCCCTCCCACTGGTCCTGATGGAGCCAAATGGTGTGTCCGTCGGCGCGTTCGAATTTGGTATAAACATTGATAAACCCCTGAACGTAATATTCTCCAGGTGGGATGTCGCGGATGCTCTCCAGGGGAAAACCGAAGGCCGATTGGTCGATAACAGCGGCCTGGCCCGGCATCAACCCGGAAACATTCTGTCCCCAGAAAGGAATGCCCGAGGCCCGGCGTACCTGAAAGCGAGGTTCATGCTCGTCATTGCGCGACAGCATGACATATACCCTTCCGGTCAAAGGCCCCTCATGGGCATCGGCCGTGAATTGGACGCTAAATTTTAGATCAGAACCCTGAATATTCTTGCTGCCTCCTCCGCAACAAACCATAAAAGTGCAAGAAACGAAAAGAGCGATGAATCCCGATCTTTTTTTCATTCCGACTCCTTTCCGGTCAAAGGCTCTATTGTCCGCTCAAAAAAAAGAAAATGCAAACTTTTCTCGCCTTTCCCAGATACACTTCTGTCCGTAACGTCTTTAGAACTCGGATGAGCTGGTTAGCAAACCACCAAAGGCAATCGGACATCTCAAACGCATTAAAGCGACAGAGAGAAGCCATCACGAACATAATGAAAAAATCCCCAAACATCCCCTCCCCTTGCCCATAACTTTAGATAGTTTTCCCCCAAAGGCTATTTTTGGAGGGAACCCGACGGCAAGAAAAAAGAGTGTCTCTTTTAGCGCATAGAAAAATCATCCATGTGCAAAAGCATGAGTGAAAAGGTCCTTTTTTTAGAACGTGATCTTGAAGATCGTGCCGCCCTCACTTGTGAGCTCGATATCCCCCTCGATTTGATCGGCCAGCTCATCCACCAATTGAAGGCCGAACGATCCGTCTTTAGAAAAATCTGCATCTCCAGGAAATCCAACTCCATTGTCACTCATCACAAATTCGAGCTTTCTCTGGTTCACCGCGCGCAGTCTAATCCTGATCTCGCCATTCTTGCCGTTTGGAAAGGCATGTCTTAAGGAATTAGTCAAAATCTCGTTGACGATCAAGCCAAAAGGAACGGCTCTGTCGATGTCCACCTGGATATTTTCCATCTCGGCGTTCAATCGGATAACACTCGGATCGACTCCGTAGGAGCGGTACAAAAGAGCGGCCAAGTCCTGTATGTAGGCTGCCAACTCGATACGATGCGGGTCTCTGGAGAGTTGAAATTTTTCATGAATAAGAGCGATCGATTGAATCCGGTTTTGGCACACATTGAGCACCTCGATCGATCGTTTGTCCTTTGATTTTCTGGCTTGAAGCCTGAGGAGACTGGAAATAATCTGCATATTGTTTCTAGCCCGGTGGTGAATTTCCCGTAAAAGCGTTTCAATGTTTTTGTACCGGGTTAATTTTCTCTCCAATTCAGAGATTTTTCGGCGGCTTTCTTCCAATTTAAAAATGAGTTGCTTTTCGGTCTCCGTTTTTTCAATCATGGCACTTCCTTTAACTCTATGCCAGGATGTGAGGGCGGAAAGAATAATTCAGAAAGATAATGACTTCCTTCAAACAAGAAATAAACCCTGGCAAAATACCCACTTATATATTCGCGTTTATTATGAATTTATGCATCACCTTTAAGGGTGATTCGGGGGGTGATTTGTGGGTACTGGTTCGGAAAAAATAAGCGGGCATGTCTAAAAAGTTCCATATTGGGACTTTTTTATCAGATTCTGGAAATGGGCAAAACTTCAAGAATTGAAATTATCAATTGCTAGATATTTCATTTGATTCAATATAGTTTTTAGTCCTCTGGACTTCAGGCTACAATCCTAATGCTTCTTTGAAATACTTCTTATCCAAGTTCGATCCGCTTACCACAACGCATACTGGTCCGCTCTTTATCTCTACCTTCCCAGCCAGGAGGGCGGATATCCCTGCTCCCCCCGCAGGCTCCACAACAAGGTGAAGTTCTTCCAGGCAGTAACGGACTCCCTCGATTAGCTCTTCCTCGGTAAGGAGGATCACTTGCCTGATTCGATCGGTAGCCACCTCAAATGAGATGTCGCCAGTATAGCGAGGGGACAGGCTGTCGGCACAAGTTGGCCGTGGCGTAATCGGCACGGGCTTCTTGGCCTTCAGCGCCTCGGTAAGAGTAGGGGCTGCATATGACTCCACGCCGATAACCTCTACCTGGGGCCGGGTGTATTTCATGCCCAGGGCTATGCCTGAAACCAGTCCTCCCCCTCCCACTGGAACCAAGACCGCTTCCAAGTCCGGGGACGCATCCTCGTCTATCTCCAGACCGATGGTCCCCTGCCCTGCCACCACCCTAGGATCGTCGAAGGGGTGAATGAGTACTAATTCTTCTTTACCCAACTCGGCAGCCTTTTCTTCGCTATAGCCATAATGGGAGCCATGCCGGATTATTGTGGCCCCAGCCTTCTTTATCCTCTCGACCTTTACTTGCGGAGCATTGTCCGGGAGGACTATCGTTGCCTTGATCCCAGCCAGGGAGGCCGCCAGGGCCAGGGCTGTGCCATGATTTCCAGAGGATGCCGCTACCACACCCTTTTCTCTTTCCTTAGGGGTCAGCATGGCAACTGCATTATTTGCTCCCCTGAACTTAAAAGAACCTCCGGGCTGCAGGGATTCGAGCTTAAGATATACGCCAATGTTCACCTGCCGAGAAAGTGGATCTGAGAATATGAACGGCGTCCTGAGGACCTTGCCTTTTATCCTCCTCGCTGCGGCCAATATATCTTGGTATGCTGGGACCGTCATAGAAATTGGCTCCATCTGGAAACATATCAAACCAAAAATGATGCTGTCAAATAGATACCCACGGCTAAAGCCGTGGTACTTATCAAAAGTCAAGCTTTGCTTGACCTAAATCCTGGGTCTGTTGCCATGCTATATATTTCAACATCTTTTCCTCAGCAATACCAGGATCAGCGTCCTTCCAGAAGGAGAGGGATTTCTTTCTTAACGCACTAGAGGTATATCACCGACCGTTCCCCAGACATAATCTCCAATGCCTTTAATATACCACCTGCTATTCGATGGCCGCCAGACCGCTATATCAGTTTTTCCATCTCCGTTATAATCACCAGGAACAGGAACATCTCCTATCGTCCCCCATCGATAAGTTGCTATTCCCTTAATATACCACCTCCCATTTGATGACCTCCAAACTGCAATGTCCGCCTTCCCATCCCCATCATAATCTGCAGGTACAGGCAAGTCTCCTCCTGTTCCCCAGCTAAAAGTTTTTGTTCCTCCTCCAGAATATTTGATAAACCACTTGCCAGTCCAGGGCCTCCAGACTGCTATATCTGCCTCCCCATCCCCATCATAATCTCTGGGAACCGGAAAATCTCCGTAAACTCCAAAATGATGAGTCGCTATACCCTTTATATACCATCTCCCATTCGAAGGCCTCCAGACTGCTATATCCGTCTTTCCATCATTATTATAATCGCCAGGAACAGGGATGTCTTCGAAGAATCCCCATGAATCAGTTCCTATTCCTTTGATATACCAACCGCCCGTGTATATCCTCCATACCGCTATATCTGTCTTCCCATCGCCATCGTAGTCGCCACTAGTTGGTACATCTCCTATCCACCCCCAATTCTGAGTTGTGATATCTTTTATATACCACATTCCGTTGGAAGGTCTCCAAACCGACACATCTGATTTTTTATCCCCGTCATAATCGTGTCCGTCAAATTGAGGATAAAGGTAGAGCAAGATCGGCGGAATTATATAGGGTAAAGAAATCTTAGTTACGAAAACATCATCCCAACCATTATGATTTGTAGCATAGGCACCTGATGTTGTGGGAAAATTGGTGGAAAATGTAAATCCAGTGACATAGGCATCTTTACTCCCATCAATGGCTATTCCCCAGGCAAACTCACTTGCGCTTCCTCCTAAAAACGTAGAATGGAGTAAACCCGTACCAGCATCATTGAGCTTAGTTACAAATGCATCATCATCACCGTTATGACTGATATCATAAGCTCCAGCGGTGGTGGGAAAATTAGCGGACCGTGTTTTTCCCGTAAGATAGGCATTGCCACTCCCATCAACAGCTATCCCAAGGCCCTCATCATCGTCACCGCCTCCTAGATAGGTGGAATAGATAAGGCTTCTGCCTACGGAATGGAGTTTGGAAATGAATGCATCACGAAAACCACCATTAAAACTCGTATCGAAAGCACCAGTGGTGCAGGGAAAATTGCTGGAATCGGTCTGACCAGTAACATAGGCATTTCCATAAAGGGCACCTCCACCTTTATCGAGTGCGATTCCATAGGCAGAGTCCCAACCGCTCCCTCCTAAAAACGTGGAATAGATGAGGCTATTCCCCCAGTCATTAAGCATTGTTACGAATACATCATAACTCCCGTTATGACTTGTGTCATAGGAGCCAGGAGTGGTGGGAAAATTGCTGGATTCGGTCGAGCCAGTAATATAAGCATATCCAATTCCATCAACTGCAATTGCATGGCCAGCGTCATTCAAGCTTCCTCCTAAATACGTAGAAAATATAAGATTCGAGCCTGAAGAATTAATCCTGGTAACGAATGCATCCCAGTGGCCGCCATTGTAACTTTGACTATAGGCACCACTCGTAGTGGGAAAATCACCGGACTGAGTCTCTCCAGCAACATAGGCGCTTCCATAAGTCTCTTCAATTGCTATTCCCCAGCCATTATCATTACTGCTTCCCCCTAAAAAAGTGGAATAAACTAGGGATGCACCTGTAACATTGAGCTTGGTTATGAATGCATCATCCCCTCCATTATGACTGGTACTATAGGCACCAGCGGTAATAGGAAAATCACCGGATTGAGTCTTTCCAGTAATGTAGGCATTCCATGCTCCGTCAACCACTATTGACCTTGCCTCATCAAGACCACTTCCACCTAAAAAGGTAGAATAGCTAATGCCGGTACCTGCAGGTTTAATCCTGGTTATGAATATATCGTTACTGTCCAAAGTTGTATCAAAGGAGCCAGGAACAGTGGGAAAATCGCTGGAAGATGTACGTCCGGTAACATAAGCATTACCACTTGCATCAACAGCTATTGCCGAGCCCTCCTCAAAAGCACTCCCGCCCAGAAATGTAGAGTAAACCAGAGGATCGATGATCAATTCTCTATCTTTTTTATATTCTCCTACTTTGAATCTTACTGTATTATCTTTATCCACTGCATACTCTGCTTCGATATCAACTTTCTCTCCATCAATGATTTGATGGCTCAATGGGACATCTTCTATCAGCTCGCCTTCACTTTTCTCAATCACTAACTGCCCACTCTCATTCACCCAGAGTCGCTCTACTCCTTCATATCTTACTCTAATATCATCAACCTTACCTCCGGGCTTGATCCGAAATTCATTCTTTATCTTCCCGCTAATTCCATCCACAACAAGGTCAATTTGAGGAAAGAGCTCTCTGTAGAGCACTTTATAGTATGTTCGAGCTCCATTTACCCACGTCTTGGGATTGTTCCCTAGAAAATAGCTGAACTTTGCTTCACTCTCCTCCATCCCTTCGACCTTTACCCCTTCATTCGCTCCCACATATTTCACTCTAATATTCTCGACTCTCACGTCCTTTTTTCTTCTCTTTTCCTCCGACCTTGAACGTGCTTCCGTGCTACTTCTTTTGTCTTTGCTATTGAAAAATTGATATACGACTTCTCCTGAGGCAAAGTAAATATTTCCATTGGATAACTTTAAGTGATATTTCACATTCTCATCTACTTGACCTTTGTTCTCCACAAAATAACAGGGTAATGCATTCAAATATTGGAATACCTGTTGAGTTTGATTATGTTGGAGCTCTGTCTCCCGACTGGGCGTTTTTGAATCTGAAACCCGAATCTGAGGTGCTGAATTTTGAAAGGAAACCGAGATGAATAGAATAAAAAGAAAAAGAATCTTTGTAGTGAATTTGCTCATTGTGCCCCTCCTAATCATTAAATCATTGGTGTTAATCTATAATTTCTAGAATCAGATGTCAATCTTTCCTTTACAGAAAAAATAATCTCATATGCTGTGAAGTTATTTTGTCATTGGAGAGCGGGGAGGTAGTAAACAAGTCGACCTAATTCTTCCCACCACAACGTTATCAATGTTAACAAACATCAAGTCTTATATGCTAGGAATTCATTTCACTTATTAAAGAGCAGGTTATATAAAGAAAATCTACGAAAGTGGGGATATGGCTATGAGAAAATCCGCGAATGAGCATCGTCCTTTAGCGTAAGGCGCAGATACCTTTAAGGTTTGCTTTCTGATCAATCGGGGGGCCCGGCACATCCCCTTGCTCCGCTCGTACCAATAGCCTGAATTGGAATGACCTGCATTTAATTTGACATACAGTGTCAAATTATGTCTAATCTACGTATCAAATTCGGAGGAGGTAAGGGATGAAGAAACTTCACGTGATTTTACCATTTGCTCTGATTCTATGCTTTATGGTCGGCTGCCAAAACAAGGCAGCGATGGCAGAGCTTGAAGAGTTCAAAGCCCAGGCAGCTCTTGAGGAGCAGAATAAGGAGCTTGTAAAGCATGAGTGGGAATTGTATAGCAAAGGAGACTTTGAGGCTTTTAAGGAGTTGTTTGCTCCTGAGTATGTTTATTACTCTCCATCTGCTGCCCCCAAACCTGTGTCTATAGAAGAATCAATAGAATTTGGGAAGATGATTTTAAAGGCATTTCCCGATAGCAGTTGGACAATTGAAGAATTATTAGCTACAGGGGATATAGTGGTAACCAGGTGGATTTGGAAAGGGACTCATGAAGGAGAATTTATGGGTATTCCACCCACAGGGAATAAAGCTGAAATTGGCGGAATTGGTATAACCCGCATCGAAAACGGAAAAATCGTAGAAGAAAGGGAAGATTATGATGGGCTGGGCATGATGATGCAACTTGGCATGGAGCTTAAGCCGAAGGAGAAAGAATAGCCAATTCATTTTTAAGGCGATATCATGGAAAATGAAGAAATTGCCAGAGATTATGAACGAAAGGCAAAGCGAAATGTCGCCCGAGTTATTAGTTCGGTCGTAGCAGGATTTATTCTTCTCTTTACAGTTGGCCAGTGGATTGAGGAGCTGTTTACTGGAGGATTGACCAATGAGTGGAGGCTTTCATCCACGGGGATGTTAGTCTATGTTATCCTAATTGTATTGGGAAGCAGCCTTGGATGGTGGCGTGAGAATATCGGAGGAACGATTCTATTAATTACCGGTCTCGGTATGCTGTTGGCCATATTCATTTTTTTGGCTCCCCATGATTACTTGGTTTCTTTAATATTCAGCCTTCCATTCCTGCTGAGCGGCATTCTCTATCTCATGTATTGGAAGCAGTCTAAATCCTTGAAAGGGAAGAATAGAACTAGCCAAGTATGATGCAACAACTCGGCTTTGAGCTTAAGTCGAAGGAGGAAGGGGAGAAATAAAAACCTGGTACGCCTGCGTGAACGAGTCTAGAACCTATTTTTCCTCTAATTCCCTGAAGCAAAAAGTTCAAGCTGTCTATGAAGTAATCGGGTTAGCGTAGAGTCTGGAATAGACAAATAAGCCAGCAAGGGGTACGAATCCCCCTGCTGGCTCTCTTTTTTTTAGAGGAAGTCAGAAAAGTTCCTTATATCAATTATAGCCATAATTGGGCGAATTTAGTCAAATTCTGTGACATTTTGGTGACAAAAAGGGTGGGGGTACATTCACCCTCATTTGAATCGAATTTTCCATTGTGATATAAGTCAAAGAATCACCGCTGGGAAACAACATGAACCCAGTAAGGCGGGAAGGATATATAGGCTAATTTTGTGGTAGCAAGATGGAAATTATAATAGCAATACTCATAGCAGTGGGATTTATTGCTGTCATGTTTTTTGGAGTCATGCTACCTTCTGCACCTGGTGCATTCATTCGATGGCTATTTTTGTGGAGAAAAAAATCATTCAAGGAATTGTATAAAGAACATGTGTTTCTGAATTACTTTTTGGGGTTATTAGCGGTTTTAATTTTGTTTTACGCTGCAATCTTTGCTGTAAAATTGTTTAAGTAGAATATCTAAGCTGGCATAAATTAAAGGTAGAGCAACTGATTATAATTCAGAGCACCGCTCCAACCCTCGCTGTCCAGACAGAATCAACACTGCATCTTTTTCCGTAACGATAACGCTTACATTACTCCCATGGTCAAACTACCCTTTCCCTTGACATGAATAGCTGAAAAGAATATGCTTTTTATCTAGGAAAAAAGGAGGGGACAATGAAAAAATTGCTAATGATTATTTTACTGGTCTGTCTACTCTGTTTTGCTTTTAGTTGCCAGAAGCAGGTCAAAAAAGGAATCACTGAAGAAGAAGCGAAATTCCTTATGGATAATTACATGGCAGTCTTTAATGAGGCAAACCTGGCTAAAGCAGATGAAATTCTTGCCCCTGAATTTGAATTGCGTTCTCCCATCCGCCCCGAACCTATTGTGGGAATCGAAGCTTTCAAGGAATTTATGACTGACACTGCTACTAGGTTTACTGATTTTCAATGTGCAATCGAGGAAGTAGCTGTAAAAGGTGAAGATATTTGGTCTCGCTTTACAATATCAGGAATAAACACAGGTCCTCTTCCAGATGGAACTCCCGCTACTGGAAATAAGTTTCATGTAACTGGGCTGGCTATTACTCATGTGGTCGATGGGAAGGTTGTTAAGGATGAGACTTTTTGGAACGTGTTAGATATGATGCAACAGCTCGGCTATACACTAACGCCTCCACAGCCTCCAGAACAACAAGAAGAAATAAAGTAGCAACTCGACTTTGAGCTTAAACCGAAGGAGGAGGGGGAGAAGTAAAACTTTAATCAGAAGATTTGATTTACAAAACCTATTGTAAATTTCAATAAAATTCTTCTAAACATAATATTATAAAATGAGTTCATCATTTAAGGTGCTTATAGATGGCAACGGATTACAGGCATCTGTCCACCTTGGAACTCATCCTAATAAAAAATGGTTATCTGCCAAGGGGAAAAGATTAAATACCTTTCTATCCATCATTAAAGACCTTGAGTGTGAGATTTCGTTTACTAAGGTAATCGGGAGCGAGAATACAGATAACATACTCTCTGAATATTCAGCCTTGATAGTTACGACAAGATTGCCATTATTGCCAGAACAGACGGGAGATGAAATTGAAATTATTCATAAGTTTGTAAAGCGAGGCGGTGGTCTGCTCGTTATGTCTAACCATCCATGGTCGCAGAGGCGGAATCCTATACCAGACAAGAAAATTGCTGCAAGGTTTAGTATCGAGCTTACTGGTCCAGTTTTTCCAGTCCATGGAGGGAGGCGAGGATTAACCGAAATTGATGATAAAGATTTACGTGCTCATCCAATCACCGATGGCCTCTGCGGACCTATCGTTTTTAATAATTGTTGTAGAATAAAAGCCGGGAGGGGCAATGTGCTAGCAACGCTGCCTGGTGAGAAATTTGCTGCAAACATTTTTGCTATAGCGATAGATATTCAAGAAAAGGGACGTGTGGTGGTTACCACTGATTCAGGATTTATTGGAGATGAAGATACTGAAGACCCAGGACCGGGATTAATAGACCACGGAAATAATAGAGCCTTTATGAGACACGTGATTGAATGGCTCCTCAAGCTGAGGTAACCTGGGAATAAGAATCAAAACCTGGCTTCCCGAAGGTTGAAAAAGACAGCGTGACGCTGGAAAATCGCCTCAGTGAGATAGACGCATGAGGGGGAAGAAAAATCTCAATAAAAAGAAAAAACGTGTCAAATAACAAAGACAAAGGTATGCTATCAAAATCTCAAAGGCGCTATCACTTTATCTCACAATTTTACTTAGCAAATTTCACAGATTCAGGAAGAAAGGATGGATTTCTTTGGGTACTAGATAAAAAGGAATTGAAACAGTGGGAAGATATTCCTAGAAATGTAGGCTTCCAGAAAGATTTTTACCGTATTGAAGTACCTGGTGTTGAACCAAATACAATGGAAAAAATCCTTGAGAAGTATGAAAATCAGGCGGCCACCGTAGTTAAAAAAATTATTGATACAGGAACTCTGCCTACTGATGATGACTTTATTACACTTATCGCTATGGTTGCATTGATGGCTTTTAGGACGCCTCATTTTCGTAAGATGTACGAAAAGCCACTTGAAAAAATTGGCAAAATTGCATTGAAAATGATGTTAGCCAGTCCAAACCAATGGGACAAAATTCAAGAAGGCATGAAAAGGAATGGGTATGCAGTAAGAAAAAGGATTGACTACAAAAAGGTGAGACATATTGTGGATAGCAATAATTATGCACTTCAGATAAGCAAAGATTTTAGCAGAGGATTCCACATTCAGATTTTGCTAAAGTTAGTGGAAGAAATTATGCCATCATTATTGTCTAGAAAATGGTCTTTGGCTTTTACAAAGAATAAGTCAGATGAATTTGTTTGTTCTGACAGCCCTGTTTCACTTATTTGGTTAAAGCCAATGCCCAGATTTGAAGCCCCTGGTTTCGAGAGGGAAAACACTGAAGTGATAGTGCCTTTGACTAAGAATATTGTATTACTAGGACGTTTTGAGGGCGAATCTCATCGGCTATGGGCTTTCAAAAAACAAGTAGCTGGTATTAATAGTCTTTCTATTATTTATTCTCAAAGGTTTATTTATTCTCAAAGAAAAAATTTCTATTGGCTGAATAAAAACGGAAGAATAGGAAATACCGATGATTTCTTAGATGAATTGAAAGAAGGAAAAATGAGAAGGAGCAAAACTTAGCATATTGAAGAAAATTCAACTTTGATGATATTAGGCATATTCTTTGTTTTTTTATAGAGCTTAATTGTCATGAAAAAGATACCAGCCCCAGAGCTTGAACACCTCCCCCGCATATGCCTCGACATTTTCAACCTCCCCGTATTCGCAGTCTGATTCTGAGATGGTATTTGTATTTCAATAAAGGAAGTGTGAGAGTACGGGGAAATGAAGGAGATGGCAAGAGCGACGTCGAGGACTCCCTGAAGACGCAAAAATCATAATATCGAGCGACCTGCATTTGAATTGACATTCACTGCCTAATTAAGTATTCATTAGATACATTTTTTCAGGATTTTCATCACAGGCAATAAAGGAGGCTTTCTATGAGGCGTAAATCTTTCGTCTTCCTAATAAGTTTTGTGTTTTGTTTTTGTTCTCTATATGCCTTGGCTCAGGCAGAGGAACAAAAAGAACAGCTTTATTCAGCCTGGGAAGTTGTTGTTAATCCGTCAAAATATTTGGCTTATGAGGATGCCTACAAAGAATTGGTGAAAATATATTCAGAACATAAGTTTCCTTACACGTGTTATGCATACAGAGAGGATGACTTTCATTATTGGTTTTGTATGCCTATTGATAATTATGAGGCTCTGGATAATATTTCCTCTCATTTAAAGAGAATAGAAAAAGAAGTTGGGGATGACTATCAAATACTGATGAAAAGCATATCCAGTTATTGTGAATCTATAAATACTGGCACGGTAAAGGTGAGATGGGACTTATCATATGTCCCCAATGAGCCAAGAGTAAATTATGAAGATTGGAATTTCTTCTGGGAGTGCTATTACTATGTCAGACCTGGCATGGAAGAGGAGGCAGATAAGATTCTTAAGGAATGGCAGACTTTATATAAGAGGAATGATATTCCCGATATAGTAGATGTCTGGGAAGGAGATTTATGGTCAGAAGTCCCCTTCTTTTTTATGGTCATTGGAGGAAGGAATGAAGCTGATTATTATGCTCATGCTGAAAAGAATATAGAACTTATGGGGGAACAATATTGGGAGCTAATGAGAAAGACTCATACTATATGCAGAAAGGTTGTGCCAAAAACTGGCAGATTCATGTGGGAATTATGTTACTTTCCTACAAAAAAATAAGAAGAAGGAGGCTAATGAATGAAAAAATTACTTTTGATTTTGCCTTTGGTCTTTTTGCTTTGTTTTACTTTTGGCTGCCAGAAGGCTGAAGAGGTAGCTGAGGAGCCTGTGGTGGATGTAGAGGCTGAAAAGGAAGCGATAAAAAATCTGAGGGCTCAATACATGGTTTCCCAGGATGCAGGGGATGCGGAGGGATGTGTGAACTACTGGGATGAACATGGTGCATTAATGCCACCGAATGAACCGTCAGTAGTTGGCAAAGAGGCACTTCTTTCCTGGTATCAGACAGCGTTTGACCATGTTAAGATTGATTTCAAAGTTACTTTTGTCCAAATCGAAGTAGCTGATGGTTGGGGATTTGTAAGAGGTGAGTACGAGGGAGCTATTATCCCAAAGCCCGAGGGTGAACCTATTCCAGATAAGGGTAAGTATCTTGAGATATTGAAACGACAACCTGATGGTTCTTGGAAGTTTGCTTGTCACATGTATAGTAGCGACAATCCACTCGAGCCCTCTAAATAAAAGTAATTGAGGAGTATCAAATGAAAAAACTTTACGTGATTCTACCATTAGCTTTGATTCTATGCTTCATCATCGGCTGCCAGGACAAGGAAGCAATGGCAGAGCTTGAAGAGTTCAGAGCCCAGGCAGAGGTTGAGGAACAGAATAAGGCTATCTTTAGGCAATTCACTGAAGAATTGAACAAAGGAAACCTAGAGTTTGGAAGGGAAATATGTGCACCTGAATTTGCTTACTATGAGCCATCTGGAGCCACTGAACCAAAATCTCTTGAAGAAACAATAGAAACTTTTAAAATGCATTTACAAGTTTTCCCTGACCTCCATATTGAAATCCAGGAATTAGTTGCCAAAGGAGACAAACTTATCGCTAGGTCTTCTATCACAGGCACTCATACTGGGGAAGGACTTGGTATCCCTGCAACTGGGAATAAAATTAAGCTCAGTGCTATTGAAATATGGCAAATGAAAAATGGAAAGGGTTTAGTAGCATGGTCAGATAGTGATATCTTAGGTCTCATGATGCAACTCGGCATGGAGCTTAAGCCGAAGGAGGATAAATAGATTCTTACCTCATTAATATAGACTTGATTTGACATTCCCTGTTGTCGGTTCACCAATACAAGCTTGCCGCTGAGAAAAGCCTTCCTCATTCCTGAAACGGCATTCCAGGAAGAAAAGAGTATAAGAAATGTACAAAACGTTATACAGAATTTGCGCAAAGTTAACATAATTTTTATTATCAGACACGGCTTGTAACTTATTCATTCAAAAGAAGTTAAAAATCCAATAAAAACGGGAAATTTGAAACAATCGGAATACCCCCTGACTCAATAATTCTGTCCCATTTTGCATTGAAAATACGGTGATATCGACATAATTCAAGGAAAAATTCCCCATAAAAAGCCCATTTCATCCCGTAATAATTTTACAGTTTTTCGGATTTTTTCAGCGGAAACTACTTGACAATCAACCACTTATGCCGTATTTTTTGAGATAGGTGCTTACCCATTTCATCCGGGTAAGCTTGGTCAATTTCCCCTGGGTCGGGGAAAACACCCATTTTTTGGTAATGCAAATGCATTTGGTGCAAAAATTACGTCGCTCTATGGGCTTCTTAGAGCGGAATTTGGGAGGATTTGGGCATGGAACAGACCTCAGCTGAACAGATGGATGGAAGGGACTCACGGGGGAGATTTGCAAAAGGGAATAAAGCAGCTGCTCGTCATTATGGTCATACTTACATAGCAACAAGCAACCTTCCTCCCATTCGTGGCATACGCAAGATGAAGAAATCTCTTGAAAAGATGAGACGGGAACTGGAGGATACCATCCCCGATATGAACGCAAAAAAGGCGATACTCGTCGACCAAGTTGTAAAGTCAGCAGGTTTCATGTGGTTGTTTGAGATTTACTGCCGAAAAGCAGGGCTACTCGACCCCGCTCTAAGCAAAAAGGGCAGGCTCGATTTTCAACCTGGAATGAAGATTTACCTCTCCATGTTGAACAGCCAGCGTGCAGCTTTAGTCGCCCTAGGAATAGACCAAATCAAAGGCGACAAGATTTTGTCGCCGATTGAAATAATCGAGCAAGAAAAAGGAGGCAAAGATGGAAAAAATAGTAACGACAAATGACCTAAGGCAGGCTTACCCAGAGCTTGTATCAAAATTGGAGGATGAAATCCTCATCAAGTTGGGAATAATTGACTCTGATTCAAATACAAAAGAAGTAATGTCATTGACTGAAGACGAAAAGAAAATCATCAGACAAAAGGCGAAACACTTAGCCGGGCTGTAACGTGAACATCATTCAAGCTGTTGATGACCCCCGATTTTTCAAGGGACTGTTCAAAGACCCTTCGACCTGGGCGTCATGGAAAGTGTTTCTCAAAGCGTTATTCGGGATTCCTATTGAAGATAAAAAAGGGAGGCGCATGTTCCGACGATGCACGGGTCGAAAAATCCCTCCACGAAAGCAAGCCCGGGAATGCTATGTCATAGCAGGGAGGCGCTCAGGCAAGTCCTTTATTTCGGCAATCATCGCCGTCTTTTTAGCTTGTTTCTTTGATTGGACACCTTTCCTAGCTCCAGGTGAGAGGGGCTCGATTTTCATCATAGCAACGGATAAAGAGCAAGCAAGAATTATCAAACGATACATTGATGGGATTTTAAGCTCGACTCCTTATCTTGCGAAGACGATAGAGAAAAGCCTCGTATGGGAAATCGAGTTAAACACCAGAGTCACCATAGCAATCAAAACAGCGTCATACAAAGCCGTGAGAGGCTTCACGCTTTTAGCAGTCATCGCAGAAGAATTGGCGTTTTGGAGGTCTGAAGATTCATTGAATCCAGACAAGGAAATCCTAACCGCAATCAGACCCGCTATGTCTACTATTCCATCAAGTATGCTTATAGGTATTTCGACACCATACTCCAGAAGTGGCGTTCTATGGGAGATGTTTCAACAATATCATGGAGTGAATGACCCCGATGTTCCTTTAATATGGAAGGCTCCGACTTTGACCATGAACCCGACAATATCCAAGGCGGAAATCCAGAGGGGTTTCAGAGAGGACAGGTCAGTCGCATTAGCTGAGTGGGAAGCT
This sequence comes from uncultured Eubacteriales bacterium, assembly GCA_964400735.1. Lineage (GTDB taxonomy): Bacteria > Acidobacteriota > Aminicenantia > Aminicenantales > Aminicenantaceae > CAYNVQ01. Next base: position 912,010 of record CAYNVQ010000001.1, read on the forward strand.
GAATTTCGTGAAGATGTTACGGCATTCCTGCCCCTTGAACTCATTGAATCCACTGTCATCCCGGGAAGGATTGAACTCCCGCGGATTGCAGATATCCGATATTTCGGATTTGTCGACCCGTCTGGAGGTCGTAGGGATTCCTTTACGCTTGCAATCGCACACATGGATTCACGCACAAAAAAAATCATCCTTGATGTTCTCAGAGAGGCACGCGCCCCCCTCGTTCCGTCTCAGGTTGTACAGGACTTTTCCCGTACCCTAAAACGCTACGGAATAGGCGTCATTCAGGGCGACAAATATTCTGGCGAATGGGTAGCCTCCGCATTCAGGGAGCACGGAATTATCTATGAAAATTCAGAGCAAACAGCGAGCGAAATTTATCTCTCCTTCCTCCCCCTCATATCGAACAACAGCATCGAACTCCTTGACAATAAACGGCTATCCTCGCAGCTGAGAGGACTTGAGAGGAAGACCAGGAGCGGAGGACGTGACCTCGTGACCCATTACCCTGGAGGCTATGACGATGTGGCGAATGCAGCTGTAGGAAGTATCATTCTTGCTCAGTCGCAAGCTGCCGACCAGGAGTACTCAGACATATTGGAAGAGACTGTCAGACGCACTTATGAGAGTGAGTTTGAGGACGCTTTAACTGACAAGGAGAAACTAGACCATAGATTTATGCGGTGGCTCGCTGGAGGGGAATTGGAACCGCCAGACGACATAAAACAGCCTGTTTCTCCTTCTGCCGATTTGCGGATTGATAGAGAAGAAGTGTTTGTCGAAGTTTTAAGATACGGAGGCAAAAATGAAAAATAAGAAATATACAAATCCCTGCATGCTACGAAGACAGAACGAGGGGCGTGATGGCAATCCCTGTCTTATCAGAAAGACGTCAATCCCTCTTGTCTTTGCTTGGGAACATCCCCCAGAAAAGAAAAGTCATCCCGAAGTTGAGCATATTCCATGCGCTTTCAAAAATAGGACAGGGAAATCGGAAAGGAAACGGAAATAAATGGATATCAAAAAAATCATCCTGGAGGCTCTGACAGAGCAACTGGAATTTTATCCACATCCGGACGCTAGGCGTAATTATTATCCGCAAGGTCTTGAAGAAGTGGGGTATTTAATCCGCAGATTGACCCTTTTCTGGGTGTTGTCATGGACAGGACTCGATGAATCCGACCAATACAAAATATGGAGCATCTTCGATGACCTCTCGACAAAACGCCAACTCAAAATCGTAAATATTGCCATAGACAAACACCTCTCAGCAAATGACATCCTGATGATTGCAGAAGTGGGAACGGGAGTAAGGACTTGGGAGGATGGAGGTCGTAAAATTATACACAAAGCTTTTTATTGGGAGCATCCCCTCAGCGAAGAGGAAATCAAGAGCAGGGGGATTACAAAACCTTCGGACGTCATAGAGCAATTAAGAGCGGAAAGGGACAAGGTTTTTAAAAATACATTCGGAGGTCATAGAGATTTTGAAATCGAGAAGCGTTTAGACCTTGAAATGATGCAGGCGGAGGTCGAATATAGAAAGAACATCGCCTTCATTGCGAACTGGATAAGAGAACAAAAGAGAATAAAGAAAGGAATTTCCATAGAACCTTTTAAAATAGATGGAGGAGAGCGGCATTAAAATGTTTGCAAGAGAAATAGCAGCTTTTCCTGTCGCTTTGCTTCCAAAATCAAAGTACCCGGCAAGTCGCTTTGCCAAAGGGTACCTCCAAAGTGTTTTTTCTGCGGAAAACAGGGCGAGGGGTTTTACTGTTCCCCCCTCGCCCCTTCTGCACTTCAAAATTATGGACTTTTTTATAGGATTCAAGCAGAATTAAAGACGCTTTAACCGAAAGGTTTATTAACTAATTCTCCTCGTCGTGGGTGGGGAGGAGGCGACTCCTCCCTCTTCGGCGAATCGGATTCATCGGTTAAAGCGGGCATGGTTAAAGCATAAGGCTTCTCTGGAAGCGGTAATCATCCCAGATGATTGGATGATTATTTTTGTTGAATGGAGATAGTTAATGTCCTTTCAATCCCCCCCGGAATCTATGACATCGGATGACCTGGACAAGGCTCTCGTCCAAATGTTGAGTGAAGGCATGCCACAAAGCATCATGAGATTCTTCAAATGGATGTTTGAACTCACCTCAAAACATCGGATGTCACGAAATCCTAATCATACCGGAAGGACATTTCAGCGGAAATACGCAGCCGAAAGCTTCAATGTGCATAAAGGGACAATAAGCCGATGGATAAAGAAATTACATGATGAAGGATGGATTACTACACAAGTCAAGGGCAGGGCGTGTTGGATTTACCTTCATAAATCACCAAGAAGATATAGAAAAAAATAATACTCTAAGTATTGTCAATCAAATAAGGGAAAAAGGTAACATTTTGTGTTCATGACTAAAGAAAAGAAAAAGAAAAGAAATAATATAAAGATAAATATAAAAGAATAGTTTTCTATTTTATTTAAGTAGTTGAAGTTTTTAAGGTTTTTGGAATTATTTCTTTTGAAGTCTTCTTAGACTTCAAAAGAAATAGCATATGTTACCTTTTCCCCATATTTGATTGCCATTTTTCACTGGAAAACTGTAATACACTTCCCTTCAAACAGCCTCGCTCGCTCCGCTCGCAGGCGCCAAGGGCGCCTCAAGAAAGAACCAAAATCCCTCTGGAACTTCCCCAGAAATTAATCCTAACAATTCTTAAAAATTATGTTGTTGCTATGATGTAGGAATAAGGAGGGTATCTACGAGCGTCGAAGACTCCGCTCGTAGACGCCAAGGGCGTACCGAAGAGGCTCGCTCCGCTCGCAGTGCCTTAGGCATTCAGAAGAATCCAAAATCCCCCTGGAATCCTCCAGGATTCCTCCTCAGAAAATTACATATTCCAGAGGCATCTCTGGGCATGTCAGGAAAAGTGTCAGAAATGAAGAGAGTTCCTAGAAAAAAGGAGTAATACAGAAAAACAGTGTATTACGTTTAGAGACTAATGCGGATATTTCAGAAAATGTCAGAAGAATACTGTCACTGCTTGACAAATATAATAATATTTATTATATTTTATTACATCAGGAAGGAGAGTAAGGATGCAAAAGAAAGAAACAATTAAGAAAGTCATGACCAGCCTCTATATACGAGAGGATTTTAAGGAACGATTAGATAAAATCGGAAAAGAGGAGGATAGGAGTTTTGGTTGGCTCATAAATAAGGCAGTTGAAGAATATTTGGCACGGAGGAAATCATGAACGAGAAAAAAGAAAAATCTATTCTTTATAATTTCACAGAGCAAGAACTCCATCAGCTTGAGGACACTCTTGAAAATCTCTGGGAAGAGCCTCTTTCCGGGTGGAGAAAATTTTATCGTAGTTTAATAAGACCCATTAAACGTTTGGATGAATCCAAAGCCACTTATATTACATGGCTCCCCTACTTCGAGGCAGTTGGCAAAAAGCTGACAATGGACGATTGCAGGAGAATCGAAAACAACATGGTTCGGTTGAGCAATAAGCTATATGAAATTAATAGCCAGAATGTTGATGAAATTGATGCTGAATTGGAAAGGAGGCAGAAATGAGTGAGCTAGCTATTGGTTATATTCGTGTCAGCACTGACAGACAGGACGAGCATTCTCCAGAAACACAACTCAGAAATATATTGAAATACTTCCAGGAGAAGCGGTGGCAGAAACTAAACGAAAAACTAGAGGATGCTGACATCATTCTGGATGATAGAGTGATTTTGGATTCAGTAGGCAAGAACATCTTGAATGCTAAAGGCTTCTTTGGTGAAGCAGGTTCCGCATACAATCTCACAGATGAGAGAGAAAGGTTCGAGCGGATGATAAAGTATCTCAGGAGAAATAAAATCAGACATCTTGTTTTTTACAAGGCAAACCGATTTGCCCGGAATGATGAGGATTGGGGAGTGACCAAACGGCAATTAAGAAAATCTGGGGTGACCGATATTTTTATCCATTCGATTGACCGACCACAAATGGTTGTACATATGTTTGACAAAGATGAAACTGAAAAAAGAAATCTTTTTATTAAACGTTTAATAGAAGCTGAGGAGGAAAGTTATCAAAGACATGTAGATGCGACTGAAGGAGTTAAGACAAAATTTGAAAAAGGTCAGTTGTTTTATAAGCCTCCATATGGATTTAGGACATATACGGTTCGGAGAGGTGATACAAAGACACATCATGTCAAAATTATCAGAGAGGAAATGGACGATGTTCAAAAGATGTTTGACCTGATGGAAACAGGAGAATTCTCACTCTCTGCTCTGGCAAAAAAATTGATAAAGTTGGAAATCATAAATCTACAAACAAGCAAGCCATTTTCAGTGAGAGGTATCCATTCAATCCTAACAAATGTTTGTTATATCGGACTGATTAACAGATATGGCGAAACTAAAAAGTCAACTCAGTTTGATGCTCAAATCCCTGAAGAGCAGTTTTCTAGAGTTCAAAAGATTATGAAAAGTCGTGATACTCAAAGGAATTTGAGAGCGGGGAATGTCAAGCAGAAGTACAAATCTCCTTTTGCTGAATTATGCAGATGTCACTTTTGTGGAACGGGAATTGTCTCCGACGTCACTGTCAAAAAATATAAAAGCGGAAAATCACAACAGTTTGTTTACCTAAGATGCACCAGTGGGAAAAGAGCTATGAATCCTGACTTTTATCAAGACAAGTTCGGTAAAAAATACTGTATCCAACCTTATAACTGTGAAGCAAACGTGATTGAGGAAATAGATAGACAGGTGTCTAGCTTGTGGATGGATGGTCAAATCTTGGAATGGCTCGAATTGAAATTGATGCAGGTTCGAGAATCCGATGAAAAGAAAAAGATTGAACAGGTTGAAAATCTGAAACAGGAACAAAATCAGATAAAAGAGAAATTGAGGAAGTTATTGGATGGTTGGGAAGATGAGATTATCGACGATGAAACCTATAAAACCAGAGTCCAACAGCATAAAAATCGACAAAAAGAAATTGAGCTTCTTATGAAGCAGATTTCCATGAACTCAGATGAGGTTGAAGGGCAAATTAACCTTACTCTAGAACTTATAGAAAACCTTGGATTTCAATGGTTTACATTAAAAAATGAGCAAAAGGCAGAAGTATTAAAGATTATGACCGAAAAAATCGTCCTTGGTAAGAATGGAAAGGATAAACCATTGATTATATGGGATTTACCCTGGAGTTTGTTATTTGAAATGGGGACAGGTTCTACAGTGTCAAGCTGGTACGCCCGGCAGGATTCGAACCTACGGCCTTCTGATTCGTAGTTAGACGCTCTATCTGATCCAATTTTTTTATAATCAATGACTTATGGATATTTTATTTTGCTCCTTTGACCATATTTTGACTACTTTTTCCCGAGAAATTATCAATTGGGCTTAGAATAACTGATAAACAAAGCCTAGGCTCGCCCCTTTAACCCAGCCAGCCTCTTCCTTGCGTCCCCCAGCTAAGCTATACCAGGATCAGCATCCTTCCAGTATGGTATCTCAAAAGATGTTGAAAGTAAGACGGATCTTAAAAATTGAAGAAAGAAAAAGGGCACTACCTCAGGTTTGAGAGAGTGCCCTTTTATTAATTAGAGATAGAGAATTAAATTACAGTGACTTTTGTTGCCGCAGGTCCCTTTGGTCCCTGTTCGATTTCAAAGGTTACTCTATCGCCTTCATTGAGAGACTTGAAACCGGTTGCATTGATCGCTGAATGATGAACAAACACATCCGGACCATCTTCTTGTTCAATGAAGCCAAAGCCTTTACTGCTATTGAACCATTTAACAGTTCCACTAATCATAGTGACATACTCCTTTCATAAAATTATCAATGTCCCAAACTGGAGGTTGCCACTTTAACAAGGGGATTTCCTACAGAAAGAAACCGACTCTCCATTATAAGGAGAACCTTACTTGATTGAATGTATTATAACACTTTCCTTATATAAAGTCAGTAGAATATTAATTTTTATCAGTTCTTTTTGAGGGGCAGTAATAAAATCAGTGGCTCTTCAACCCAGCCAGCCTCTTTCGTGCATCCTCTACATCAGAGCTATCTGGATCAGCTATTGGTTATTTCAATGTGTTGAACCATATTTCGTTACGGCCGTTGTAAAAATTCGCAACAAAGATATCCAAATCACCATCACCGTCTATATCGCCCAATGAACAGCCCCGGGTTTCTCCGTCTGTTTTAAACCGCAATCCGCTATCCGTAAATCGAGCAGTGCCGTCATTGAGCCAGATTTGATTGGGCAAACCCATATTAGAGATATACGCATCGCTAAATCCGTCTCCATTCAAATCACCCAGCGATACCCAGACAAAAACCATCAAACACAACTCCTGCCTGCTATCTGTAAAGCGGCCACTGCCGTCATTTAACCACACCGACGCCGGATAGCTTCTTTCTCTATCGCCATTAGTCACAAATGCGTCGATATCACCATCTCCATCCAGATCCCCTAAGGTAACATCCATCCCTCTGACCGCCGCAATGACCCGGCTGTCTTCACCTGACCAGTGCTCTACAAAATTTCCATTCCCATCATTGAGTAGGACGCTGTAGCCGGTCCCATCCACTTTGACAAAAGCGTCGTGATCGCCATCGCCATCAAGGTCTCCAAGGATAGAGTTCTTAGGAAGGCTAATCCCGCTTTCAGTAAACCAGCCCATCCCGTCATTTAGATATATTTTTGCCGGACTACGGAAGAAACTTTTCACAAAATCCAAATCACCGTCTGAATCGATATCTGAAACATCGATGACATATCCGCCCAAATCTTCCGCATCATCACCAAAGTCCTGGCTTGTTTCTGAAAAAACTGCCTTTCCATCATTTAGGTAAACCTTTGTGGGTTCATAGGTGTACACATCGTTTTCTCCATAGCCAGCACAGACAAAAACAATATCCGGATCCCCATCATTATCCCAGTCACCGATTCCCATGCCGTGTGTCTGCCGCGCAAGCTTCTGACCTGAATCTGTAAAATACCCTTTTCCATCGTTTATCAGAACCTGTGAATGGATTTTGGCTCTGTTCGGAAGAACAGCATCCAGGTCTCCGTCACCATCCAGATCTACAAGCCCTATCTGGAATGTTCGGTTCGGCTCAAAATCCTGATCACTTTTCACGAATGAAACTGGAGGGAGAACCTTATCGATTTTTTCTTTTGATCGGCAGGATAGAATAAACAGCAAAACGAGCAACAAAAGACAAGGAAATAAGATTTTTTTCATTGTCCCTCCCATTCACTTGAAAATCCTTAAGGGGACAATAGGGCCTTAGTTTACCTCGCCGCCTTAGTTACCTTTTAACCCAGCCAGCCTCTTCTTTGCATCTTCAACCTCAGCTATCCCCAGGTCAGCGTCTTTCTGCCGGATGAATTCTGATGAGAGGACTCCAGTTCTTCATTCCTATCCAGAAAGACTCCTTCAACCTCCCCTCATGTAAAGGATGTAGGGCCAAAAAGAATCCGACATGCGAAGTAATCAAAGCCATTATTGATGTAGAAGACGATACTGCCTTGAGCTTCTGACTTATCCCCTCAATGAATTCCTTTCTTTTCTTTCTCGGAAAATACTGAAAAACCAATATGGAATGAGTATCGGCAAATCTTTCAACTTCATCCCAATAGAGATACTTGCTGGAATTTTTGTTCCCCTTCTTAACCGATTTCACCTCCATTCCATTGTCTGGATCAAAAAAAATGAGATCGGATGCTGCAGAGATGTCAGTCAGTTCTTTGAAATACTGCTCTCTTTCATCCCTGTCATCTGTAAGCAATGTCGGGTGATAAGTGGCATTTGGAATCATGTCTTTCTTTTCGGCAACATCTATGGATCTTTTATTCTTTTCAATCGACCACTTCATTACATCGAACAGGGCGGGATCATACTGGCGCCACTTGTCTGAATCCTGGAGGTACTGAATCTTCCCGCCGTCGTTTCTTTTATCATCTTCGGTCAGCATCCAGCACAGACAAATCTTGAACTTGGAGTTGGCGATCACTCTTAATATGCCGTATTTCAGGTAGTCGTTCTTGTCGGCGAAGTATTGGTTCTTCATTTGTCCGCTATTTACCTCAACCCGCTAGTCTTTTTTCAGCCTCTTTAGTGCCTCTTTCGCATCTTCCACCTCAGCAATACCAGGGTCAGCGTCCTTCCACATCTCTAGAAACTTCTCTGTGTTTTCAATTGCTTTAGAGCGGTTGCCCAGCTTTTCGTAAATCTCACCAAGCCTAAAGTAACTTCTTGCCCAGAGGTCCCCAAAGTAAAGTTTCCCTGTCGTGAGGCTTAACCCCCTTTCGTAAGATTGCCGGGCCGCTTCAAGATCTCCAGCCATAAGCTGCGCCTCTCCCAAATAGTAGAGATACAGGATGTGATCTTCAATCCACTCTCTCTCATAGTCTCGCGATTCCCATGCACGTTTCAATATTTTCACCGCGCTTTCCAATTTATTCTGGGCGAGATCGGCGAGGCCATCGAAAATGAGGATCTCACGGGTATAAGGAGTATCAGCTAAATTAAAGGCTTCGAGCTGTTTTTCCACCAGACTTGCGGCCTCCCGGATTTTCTCTGGCTGTTGAGTTTTATAGAAAACAAGACTCTGTATAATCAATGATCTAATTTGGAAATTAAGGTCCTCCTGTTCTATTGCTTTCTCCCATAAAGTTTGGGCCTCGGCAAGCGCTTCTTTATATTTTTCCAACGCAAAATCACAAAATCCCATCAGAGCATGAAAGTTAAGCATAAAATATTGAATTTTTCCCTCTTCTGCCAAAACCAGTCCGACTTGAATGAATGATAACGCCTTTTCATACTTGCCCTGAGCAAGATTGAGGAGAGTCAGCCAGTAATTCGCAGCTATCTTCAAATTCTCGTCAAGCCATTTTTCATATTCCTTTTCAGCTGCTTCGAAATTGCCTTTAATGTGGTCAAAAATTCCCATCATGAACATTCTAGGATTCAATTCAATGGCTTTTCGAGCTTCAGCGCTGGCTTCTTCCATCCTTCCATCGAGGATATATGTAAGGGCTAATTGTCGCCTTATAATTGCATTATCAGAAACATATTCGATGTAGTCCCTTAAGGCTTCCCTCGCTTTTTCATACTCTCCCTTGGCCATGAAATTAGATGCTAGAGAATCATATGTTCCGAGTAGCTCCGTTCTATTTTTTCGGGCAATCTCGTAATGACGGATGGCATTGTCATAATCCAGAAGGTTTGTATAATAGAGCGCAATCTGGTGATTGATTAAATTGTTTTCAGGATAATCTTTGAGAAGTTCCTTAGATATAGCTAAAGCCTTATTATAATCATGATCGATACTTGCGCTGCATTGGGCTTCTATAATTTTTTTCTCTTTGTAGGTGAGTCGATCACTTTTCTCCAGTGCTTTGCTTAAATATTCTTTGACCTTATCCTGGCCTCCCCCCATGTTGTAATAAGCGCTGGCGAGAGACCTATAAGCCATGGCAAAGTCAGGATCGATCTCTATGGCTCTTTCGAAAAGAGGAATGCTGGCGTCCCAATCTCTCGTCTTAAAAAGGGCCCTCCCTTCCCTGTAATAACGATAGGCTTCAGGGGAGTTGGTTGTGATAACACCAACTTCCTTATCCCGGTCAGCGGAGATTTGAGCTGCCGTAAGATTAAAATTAGGTTTGATTTTGCGCGTGAGCTCATCCACCATAGAAGGGATACTTTCTTCCCCCTCTCCCTCCACTCGATCCGAAGCAATAACCTCTCTTTTTTTGAAGTCATATAGAGAATAATCTATACGGAAAGACCCTCCTGGGGTGCTGAAGCTTCCTGTTAAAATGTGGGAGGCCCCCAATGTTGAGGAAACAGAGCTCAGGTTTTCGTCCGAATATCTATTCAATCCGAGTAAATTGTGTTTTTCTAGGACCCCCACGATTTGAGTGAAGTCAAAGACATTTATATATTTCGATTGTGAAATATCTGTGATGATATAGTCGCATAGAGTTTCTCTCCAATGATCATTGCTCTGATCTCCGGAGCCATTACGGAAGAATAGCACAGCAAGGGAGGGTTTGTCAGAGGATACTGGAGCAACAGTTCCTCCTGCCCAAGGTTTCCAGATTATAAACCCGATAACAGCTAGAGCAATAACGGCAAAGGCCGGGATGAATATCTTTTTCATACTGAACTGGACTGTTATCTCGCGGGAGGTCAGAGTTTTTTTCCTAGGAATGTCTCTATCAGTTGTCGGTAGTCCTTGTTCTATTTTTTCCAGCTCAGACTTGACTTCACCGGCATTCTGAAAGCGGTTTTCTTTGTCTTTTTCCAAGCATTTGAGGATGACCCTGTTGAAATCATCTGGAATTTGCGGATTGAAATCCTTAGGTTCTTTCGGGCTTTCGGTTTTTTGTTTGACTCCGACAGTTAAGGGAGTGTCCCCATCAAACGGCACCCGGTCAGTCAGCATTTCATAAATAATTATCCCCAAAGAATATATATCGGAACGTTGATCTACCTCTTTACCCTCTACTTGTTCTGGTGACATATACTGTGGAGTTCCTATCATGACTCCAGAACCGGTGATACTTTTTCCCTTCACAGCTCTGGCTATACCAAAATCCATGATCTTAGCATTCCCGCCTCGGTCGATCATGATGTTATTGGGCTTTAGGTCACGATGTATTACACCCAAGCTGTGGGCTTCGGCTAATCCATCGCAAATCTGCTTGGCAATGGAAATGGTTTTGCCTAAGGTAAGCTGCCCGGTCTGACGTATTAGCCCTTTCAGATCCTGGCCGGAGATATATTCCATAGTGATAAAATGGAGGCCCTTTTCCTCACCCAGGTCATACATCCGACAAACATTTTTATGGGTTATCTTCCTTGCACTCGTCAATTCGTTTCGGAATCTTTCTATCGTTTTTTTATCGCTGGCAAATTCAGGTTTAATCAACTTGAGAGCGATCTCTTCTTTGGTCTTTATGTCTTCAACCCTATAAACTCTCCCCATCCCTCCTTTGCCCAGTCCTTCGATAATCTCATATCTTCCTGCAAACGTTGTTCCTCTTGTTAGCTCTTCCATGGGTGTTTCCAACGTTTCCGTGACTTCGATTTCCTCAATGGATGGAAGTTGAGTACCACATTCCCCACAGAATTTCAGGGTATCTGGATTATCGGTGTTACATTTAGGACATTTCATTCTTACACCTCAAAATTTTGCCATTCGTGTTTGACTCTTTTCATGAGCCTCTTGAAGCGGGGCTCGCCGCGGATATTTTCAAGGAAAGGATCATATTCGGCCAAGAAAGGATAATTGATGAATCCGCGATCAACAGCGTATTCCAACCACTCCAGTGCCTTTTTGTGCTCTCCTACAAGGGCATAATTTTGAGTCGCCACCCAACTTGCAGTAGTATCCCACTCTGCAAAAGTCTGTGCTGCTTCCGAAAACATACTGAGCGCTTTTTCCTTTTTCTCTTCTAACGCATATCGAGTAAACAACATATACCCTGTATTGAAATGATCAGGATTGTCTTTTGCCATTTGATCAGTTAAGGGGATTGCCTCGCTTTCCTTGCCGCTCATAAAAAGCGAGAGCGCGTAAAAGCATCGCCCGTAAACGCTTTTTGTGTCAAACTCATAAAATTTACGGAAAGAAGGGACTGCGTCTTCGAAGTGCCCCCTCATCCATGAAGTTAATCCTTTTACCCAATATGTATGAGGAGTTAATGGATCTATCAAGAGCAACCTGTTAATCAACTCATCTGAACTTTCAGTTTTACCCAACAGTGCATTCATCCAGATGAGATGGTCTATCGCTTCGGGATTATTCGGCTCAATCTCGACCGCACGTTTTGTGTAGCTATACGATTTTTTTGCATCGCCCCTTTTGTAAGCTATTAAACCTTTAAGCTGGAATCCAAAAAAAGAATCGGGATCCAAATGGAATATTTTATTGACATAGTCTTCCGATTTATCGAGGTATTTTAAGTCGTAATATACACCTACATTCACATAGAACCAGTTGATGTAACCCAGACCCCAGTAGAGCAAAACATTATCATCGACTATATTTAAGCCTTCTTCTAGGATCTTTTCTGCGTTTTGGAGAGATTCTTTTGTGTATTTATGAATTTCCTGTTTTGCCCTGAACCAGTACTCCAGAGCCCGCGAATCTTGGAACGAACGGGATTCCATTTTATTTTTTTCTTCAGGACTCAACTTTAATTTAAGAGTTTCGACAATGGAGCGAGATACCTTTTCCTGGATATCGAATACATCATCCATGGTCCCGCTGTACTTCTCCGCCCACAGATGAATATCAGTCTCGGCATCTATCAACTGAGCCGTGATTCTGAGGTCATTTCCAACCTTCCTTACGCTTCCCTCTAAAGCGTATTGAGCATTCAATTCTTCCCCAATGGTTTTTGTGTTTTTTTTGGTTCCCTTCAAGGTCATCGCTGAATTACGGGAAATCACGCACAGCTCGATAATTTGGGAAAGGTCTGTGATGATTTCTTCCGTAAGCCCATCACTAAAATATTCATTATTTCTGTCAGGACTCATATCTACAAAAGGTAAAACGACAATCGAACATTTGGCTTTTGGAAAACTGATTGGCTTTTCTTTTTTTGATTTCAAAGCTTCGGCTTTTTTCTCTGCTTCAGGAGCACTTGCTGCCCACTGTAGTGACTTAAAGATAAGCCAGGCTATGCCCAAGCAAAGAGCGACCATCCCAATGAGCAGCATATTGATGGATTCTCCCATCATTACAAATATGAATTTCAAATCAATGACTAATGTAAGAAGGATAATTAACGGAACAACAAGAACTTCAACTTTTACCTTGCCTGGTCTCTTCTCTGCTCCCTTAAACCACCGCCAGATCAAAGTCGCAATCAGAGCCCCGGCAAGTGTAACGATACAGATATCCACGATCTGGTAGGATAAATGATAGTGATTTACGAGAATATGATGTGCCACCTCGATGATGACAACACCACTGCCAACAAAAGCCGCAAGAGTTGCGATAATCTTTCGTTTCTTTAGCTTCCCCATCAAAGAGTTCGGAGGATATTCCTTAGAATCAGACGAAAATTTTTTTCCTTGGTGCATTTACTCCCCAAAATACTCTCTATTTTTATTACAAAGGGAAACTTGCTGTCAAATTAGTATTGATGGCCAAAATTCCTTTTGACCATATTTTGACCAAATATAGTTAAAAACTGCATAATTATGTTAAAAATTGTTAAAAATGGGGATTAGCAAAAATGTGGTCTAAGTTATTGATTATTAACGTAACTAGCTGATAATAAAAGAGTACGCCCGGCAGGATTCGAACCCATTGGGCCTTCTGATTCGTAGTCAGACGCTCTATCCTTCTGAGTCAATGGAGCATTGTATCTAGTTGAAATTATTACCCGTGAAAATTAAAATGGAAAAAATTCGAAAATCATTTCTTGCAGTCGTATGCATCGGGATATTAGCCTTTTCGATCATGAGTATTCTCTCCCTTATTCTGGAAAGCACAAAACCGCAAAGATCTACTGCTAAAATCTTTTCCCATATCCTCGAGGAAGAAAGAACAATGTATACCTCCCTTCCTGACGGGTATGCAGCCTCAGAAAAAATGTATCCTATCCTTTATGTACTGGATGCCGAGGGAGAGACTCTTTTTCCAAAATGTGTTTCGACGGTCAAGGACTTGAATGCGAAGGAAATTGTACCTTCGTATGCCCCGAAGGGATTCACCAACAAATTGGAAATTCTCGAAGGGGAAGGACACGTTCCAGCCGGCAGCCTGGCAAGAGGCCTCCAGTATATATTTCAGCGGTGACCCTCACGGTTAAACTCTACAGTTTTGCTTTTTCTTGTTCGATGAACCAATCGATGTGTTTTTCGAGTAGGAAAAGCGGCATGGCCCCATTTCCCAATACGGCTTGATGGTACTTTTTTATATCGAATTTATCACCAAGCTCATTCTCCGCTTTGGCACGGAGCTCCATCATCTTGATGCTTCCCAGCTTGTAACCTAGCGCCTGGGCCGGTGTTCGGACCGAATAGCGAAGACTTTCCGTGTATATCTGTGTTTCCGATTCAATCATGTGTTCCTGCATGAATTCCACAGCCCTGGAGCGAGGCCATTCGAAATAGTTCATCCCCGTGTCCACAACCAAACGAGTGGCCAACATCATGTCCAGCATGTGTCTCCCGATCAGGCTGTAGGAATCCTCAAAAAGCCCCATTTCCAATCCCAGCCATGCGGCGTATTCTGCCCAGCCTTCGTTGAAAGCATTGGGAAGAAAATACTTACGGAATTCCGGGATCTCTTCGTTTTCTATTTGAGAAGCGATGTGAAAATGATGTCCTGGCACGAGTTCATGATAGATGAGCGCTTCAGCCATCAAGAGGGAACGCTCGTTGAGTTTGGAGCCGTTGTACATGTAATAGCCCTTGGGATCCTGTACAGTCGGCTGCTGGTAGTAGCCGAATGTCATGGAGCCCTCCAGCTCCGGGGCCAGCCTTTTCACTCCATAAGGAGCTTTTGGAACAGTGCTGAAGTAATCTGGGATTTTAGCATCCATCAATTCCACATAGGACATCAATTTCTTTTCGATTTCCTCGGGTGTCTTGGGAAAGAACCGTTCATCGGTCTTGAGAAATTGGCGGAATTCTGCCATCGTTCCTTCAAAGCCCAATGATTCCTTGATGGCCTCGATTTTTGCCTCGATCTTTTTCACTTCATCCAAGCCGATCTGATGAATTTCCTCTGGAGATAAATCCAATGTGGTGTTGACCTTGACAAGATAGGTGTAATAGTCCTTCCTCCCTGGATATTGCCAGAGTCCGACTGCATCAGGGGCTTGATCGCGGTATTCGCCGCCGATGAACTCCCCATAGTCTTGCAGGGCTGAATAAACTTCGGTGTCGATATAATTTTTGATTGATTCCTGGAAGGTCTTGGCCTCATTTTCCTCGATTCCGGATAGACGGTCGTTTTTGACATAAAGCGGGCTCTGCTCCCCTCTGACGAGAAGGTATTTCAGGAAAGGGCTCACCATCGTGAACATCTCTTTGGGAAGAATAATCCCCTTTTTGAGTTGTTCTTCTGTTAACGCCTGAGCAGTGCGGATAAAGGCGGGATATTGTTCCAGGAGATTCAGGTATGATTCGAGGTCCTCTCTATCTTTGAACGTGTATCCTGTGTAGGCCCGCTGGATGTAGGAAATGTATCCGGAGACAGGTGGTATGAGAAAGCCGTACCAGTAGTATTTCGGGGCTATGATCTCATTCTCCAGTTGCCACTTCAATATTTCATAGTTGATCCAGTCTTCATGGCTGATTTCTTCGGAGTTGATAGACGAAAGTTCCTCCATTATGGTTTCTGAAAATGCTGCTTCCTTTCTCGCTTTATCGAGGGAAATATCCGGTAAAGCTTTGATGTTTTTCCCCTCCAGCATATCCTGGAAAGGATTGTCCGCCTTTTTGTGAGACCAGTACTTCTCTACGATCGAATGAAACCGGGAGGTCATTTCTGCTGATGGATCTATCGTCCTTTTTTGGCAGGATGAAAAATTTATGGTTATGGACAGAATTCCGAAGCAAACCCATAAAAGTCTTATGTTTGTTTTCTTTTTCATTAAACCCTCTCTTTTCAATTTATTATTCCCAGGATTGTTTGACTTTATCACATATATTACAGGTTGTTAACAGAAAAAGAACTTGCACACTCGTTACAAAAATAATAAAAAAGACTCAATTCCTTTCATCTGGTAAGAAACAGGAGGGAAACATGCACGATAAGTTCAGACTCAATATTCCCAGACTCCATATTTTGTCCCGGGATCAGATCGAACGTCTGCATTTATCCACGCTGGAGGTCCTGCGCCGGACAGGAGTGGATGTGAAGGAGGCCCGGGCTCTGGAAGTATTCGAAAAAGGCGGGTGTTTCGTTGAGAACGAACGGGTAAGAATCCCGGCTCATCTCGTGGAATGGGCTTTGAACAGCACGCCCCCGCGGATTTCCCTCTGCGATAGGAATGGAAATCCGGCGATGTTGCTGGAGGAGAACAATGTCTATTTCGGGACCGGCTCGGATACACCCAACGTGGTCGATCCTTTCACGGGAGAAAGGAGGCTGGCGGTTCTGAATGATGTCGCAAATGTTGCCAAAGCCATAGATTTCCTCGAGGAGATGAGTTTTGTCATGAATTCGGGTATCGCAAGCGATGTCGATCCCGATATTTCCGATATCTATCATTTTGAAGCCATGGTGACCCATACGACTAAGCCGATTGTTTTCACAGCCTGGAATCTGGATAATCTCAAAACAATAGTCCAAATGGCCGAGGTTGTGGCTGGCGGCGAGAAAAAACTTAGAAACAGTCCGTTCCTTGCCCTTTACACCGAGCCGATTTCTCCCTTGATTTTGGGGCAGGAGTCCACGCAGAAGCTCATGTTTATGGCGGAAAAATCGCTGCCGGTCATTTTCACACCCGCTGTGCTGACCGGAGGAACAGGGCCTGTGACCATCGCCGGCGGTCTTATCCAGGGGAATGCTGAAATCCTGGCCGGCTACGTGCTTGCCAATTTGATCAATAAAGGGACGCCTTTTATTTATGGAGGAGGAGTTCTTCCCATCGATATGGCCACCTCGTTGATGAGCTACGCTTCTCCAGAGTTTATGCTGGCGACTTCTGCTCTTACCGATATGGCTCGTTACTACCGGCTCCCGATGTTCAGTTTTGCCGGTTGCTCTGATTCCTGCATCTACGACCAGCAGGCATCGTTGGAGGGGGCGCTGTGGACCTTGTTGTCATCGCTCAGCGGCGGCAACCTGGTTCATGACGTAGGATACATCAACAACGGTTTGACCATGTCCTTCGAGCAGTTGGTGGCTTCTAACGAGGTCATCGCACTGGTTCGCCGGATCACTGGAGGATTCGAGATAAATGACGAAACACTGGCGCTGGACTTGATCGATGAAACAGGACCTGGTGGAGAGTATTTGACGAGCGTACATACTTTGCGTAACTTCCGGCGCAACTGGTTTCCCGATTTGCTCTCCCGTATCACGTATGAAAAGTGGGAAAAAGAGGGACAAAAAGATCTCGGACAGAGGGCCGGCGATAAAGCGCGTATTATCCTCGAAAACCATAAACCTTTGCCTCTAGATGACGAAATTCGAAAAAAGCTGCAAAAGTTGATCCAATCCAGGAAGAAATGACGGATCGAGAACGCTGGACCACCCGGATCACCTTCATTCTGGCTACTCTCGGTTTTTCAGCCGGAATCGGCAACCTCTGGCGGTTTCCCTATCTCGTTGGGAAATACGGAGGGGGAATCTTCCTGCTTTTTTATCTGTTGGTGGCGGTTATCTTAACGATCCCGTTGTTCAGCCTGGAGGTCAGCCTGGGGAAAGCGTCCGGGAAGGATCCTGTGGGAGCGTACAAGGCTCTGGCTCCTGGTTCCAAATGGTTTTTGAACGGATACCTGAATATCATTGCCCTCATCTTGGTGGTCGGTTACGCCATCCCGATCGTGGGCTCCATTCTCGCCTATATCTGCAAAACAGCGGCAGGCACTTTCACCAAAATGTCCCCTGCAGACATCACCGACTACTACCGGGCTTTCAGTAGTAATGGAGCTGAGGTTATGCTGTGGACGATCCTTGCTGTGGGGATACTGATTCTCATCCTGCGCAGAGGCCTCAAAAAAGGCGTGGAAGCGGCCAACAATTTTATGATGCCTGCCCTGTTCGTCATCCTGGTCGTGCTCATCATCCGGGCCGTGACCCTTCCGGGAGTTGCCCGCGGCTTGTCCTTTTATCTCAAGCCGGATCTCAGCAAGTTCTCATGGGAGGGCGCCCTGGCTGCCATCGGCCAGAACTTTTTTGCGATAGGTGTGGGGATGGCTGTGGCTGTTGTCTACGGAAGCTACCTGCCGCCCAAGGAAAAAAAGGTCGTGGCTAATGTCGGGATTATCGTTATTGCCAGCACGACCATAGCATTCATGACCGGCCTGATCATTTTCCCCAGCGTGTTCGCCTTTTCTCTGGACCCGGCCTCAGGGGTTGGGCTGACCTTTATGACGATGCCGAACGTGTTCAATCGGATGCCGGCAGGAACGCTTTTCGGGACTCTTTTTTACATCCTGTTTTTCCTGGCGGCCCTGACATCTTTTATCGGTGCTTTTGAGGGGATCGTTGCCTGGCTGCGAGACCAGTTCCGTATACCGCGCAATCGAGGAGTCGTGGCTACTGGAATTGGGGTTCTGGTGTTGGCCTCTTTTTCGGCTTTTTCACAGCATTTTTTCAGCATCGCGGATTACATCGTGAACAATATTCTCCTTATCCTGGGAGCGCTTTTTATATCGATATTCGTGGGATGGGTATGGTCTATCCCACAATTTGCGGATGTGGTGGGCATGGAATCCCAAAAAAAGCAGGCTTTGTGGACCGTGCTTATCAAATACCTTGTGCCGATTGTGATCTTTGTGACCTGGCTTTTCCAGCTTGGATTTTTAGACTGAGTTTATTTCTCCCAGGGCTCCACATTGGTGATTTTGATAGCAGCTGGCCAGTCCGGCCCCCAACTATGCCTTCTTTGCGGCAGAGATCGGTAATACTTTTTTCTCCTCTAAGGCCTTCGAGAATAATACGGATCTTTTCCTCAGCACTGAATTTACGGCGGGTCTTGCGTTTGATCTCGCGGACAATAGACTCAGGTGAAGTTTCCTTCTTGCTTCTCATTAATATCTCCTTGCTTGGTTTTATTATACGCAAACCATAGCTTAGAAAATATCATGAGCTGTCCGAATTGTGCTGAAACGTCACACTTTTTCCCCTTGTATTGGTCGGCAAAATATTATCAAGGAACCCAAGAAGTGTCAAATTCAAAAAGAAATCTATAGAAAGTATAGTATAGACATGCTGATGATGTACTTACCTCTGCATAGGTCCATAGTGGGGCTTTGGGTGATAGGGGTTTTTAATTTGCAAGTCTAATGCTTCAGATAAATGGGCGAAAAAGTAGACTCAACCTATGTGCCAAATGCCTTTTTTTACCCGAAAATAGCACTATATAGCTCATTTTCGAGGCAAACTACTTGGTACCTATATCTAACCATTAGCTGGGGATTAAGGCCTGTAAAATGGTACCTATTTGCCCATTTAGCGGGAAATATGTCTTCTATGACTTGAATGGATTAATGTAAGCTATGTTCCCTTCAACCCAGCCAGCCTTTTTTTGGCATCCTCAACCTCAGCTATACCAGGGTCAGCGTCCTTCCAGAGGGTGAGGAATTTCTACGAAAGCACCTTAGGATTACCTCTTAGATCTTTTTTATCCCTTGTTATTTATCAAATCCAATTTTCTTCAATAACGCTTTGTATCTTGAGTCTGATCGGATCCTGTTAAATCTTGGATCTATTTTCAAATATGTCAAACCATGTGCACGATCTTCGAATGCCTTTTCAAGCCAATTGAATGCCTTATCCGTTTCTCCGAGTCCAACATAGACCATTGCCATATAGAAGGCATCAATATATTTTTCATTTGATAATTTCCGCAGTTCCTCGAGAACCTTATATGCCTCATCGGCCTTGCCTGCCAAAGCATAAGTATGCCCGAGTTCTGCTAAGTACAGTCGACTGCTCCCAGAGAGATCTATTGCCTTTTGAAATTCTTCTATGGCCAAATCAAATGAAGATTTTTGTACATACACCCTTCCAAGGACAGCATGCACATGAGCGAAATTTGGGTCCATCTCAAGAACTTTTTTGCATTGTTTTATTGCGCTTTCATAATCGAAACTTAAATAATGAAGCCAGGCCAGATGACTGTTTATCACGAGCGAGAGTGGATCGAGCTCCTGAGCGCGTTTGAGCTCAATCAGACCCTCATCCATTCTTCCTATTTCCGCTAAATCATAGCCATACCAGAAGTGAGCTGTTGAATAGTTCGGATTCAAATCAAGGGCATTTTTAAAGCTATTTTCTGCACTGGGAAAATCCCAATCAAAACCACTTTCAATAAACGCAAGAGAGGTATGGGCTTCCGCAAGCTTGTCGTCTAGTTCAAGAGCTTTCGTTGCCGCTTGCTTCGCCCTTGGGAAAGCCTCCTTGGGCGGAAGACAAGCATAACTTCCCAGCATGTTGTATGAGTCCGCTATTCCTGAATAAGCCAGAGCGTAGTTGGGATCCATTTCAATCGCCTGATTGAAACAAGTAATGGCTTTATAAAAATTCTCTTCGGTTCTCTTGTTCCAATAATAACGGCCTTTGAGATAAGCCTGAAATGCATCTCTGTTTTCAGTATAATTCTGAGCCAAGCTTTTAACTTCATTCTCAGTCAGTTTCAAGCGAAGATTTTCGGTGATAGCATTTGAAATTTCCTTTTGAACATCCAATATCTCTCGAATCTTCCGCCTGTACTTATTACCCCAGATATGGCTATTGTCTACTGTTTTCACAAGTTCAACACTAATCGATAACTCATCTCCGCTCTGACTTGCCCTGCTCATAAGCAATGCGTCGACATCAAGTTCCTGCCCTACGATTTTGGGATCTATTTCTTTCCCTTTGTAACGGAATACTGAACTGCGTGCTATAACTTTTTTTAAACTCTTCAACTGGGATAGTTTGTCGATGAGATTATCAGTTATTCCCTCGCAAAGATATTCCATGTCCGGATCATTATCGATATTCTCGAAAGGAAGCACTGCGATCGAATTTATTGTCTTCGGATGTCTCGTGAGCAGAGATATTCCAATCACAACTGCTAGAATTAGAAGAATTGCAGTTCCACCGTAAAGAATAAGCTTTTTCAATTTGATTTCAGTTATTTTTACTGTCTTGGGCTCCTTCTTGGAAACAACCTGGTCTGTTGCAGGAATGCCCCTTTCTATATTAGTGAGGTCAGAACGAACTTCTCCAGCACTCTGATATCTTTTGACTTTTTCCTTTTCCAGACATCTCAGAATGAGACGATTAAGATCATCAGAAATCTGAGTATTAAGTTCCTTCGGATTCTGTGGTCTCTCACTTTTTTGCTTCACTCCGATTGTAAAAGGCGTATCGCCTTCAAATGGCACTCCTCCTGTTACCATTTCATAGAGTAAGATTCCCAATGAATAGATATCCGACCGTTGATCAACTTCCTTCCCTTCCACCTGCTCGGGAGACATGTATTCAGGTGTCCCGATCATTACTCCAGCACCTGTTATCCCTTTTGCTTCAAGAGATCGGGCTATCCCAAAATCCATGATCCGTACATTTCCCTCTTTATCGATCATGATGTTATTCGACTTCAGATCACGATGCACCACGCCCAATCTGTGAGCCTCAGCTAATCCCTCACATATCTGTTTAGCTATAGATATGGATTTTCCTATAGGCAGTTGGCCAAAACGTCTGATAGAACTCCTTAAATCTTCCCCTGGGACGAACTCCATTGTGAGATAGTGAGTCCCTTTCTCTTCTCCTAAATCAAACATCCCGCAGACATTCTTATGCCTAATCTTTCGGGCCAACCTTAGTTCATTGCCGAATCGCTCGATAGTCTTTTTGTCCTTGGCGATTTCGGGTTTTATGAGTTTTAGAGCGATTTTTTCTTTAATCTTTGTATCGTGAGCTTTATAGACTCTTCCCATTCCCCCCTTACCCAACTCCTCGATAATCTGGTACCTACCTGCGAATGTAGAACCTGTTGTCAACTCTTCTTTGGGTGTTTCCAGGGTTTCTGTGACCTCTATTTCCTCGATGCCGGGAAGTTGAGTGCCGCACTCCTTACAAAACTTAGAGTCAGAGGGGTTTTCGAACTGACACTTAGGACATTTTTTTGCCATTGCTGTCCCCTTGTATTCCCATGTTAGGTCGGAAAAATATTATCAAGGAATAATCAAGAGTGTCAAACGCAAATTGAGATAGACTTATCCCCATGTCACAGAAAATGTCACAGATTTTGCTTAGAATCGCCTACGTTTGCTTATGGTTGCTCAAACGAAAACTGGCGTCTACCCCTGGAAGAGTGGCACGCCTGGGGCGATTCGAACGCCCGACCTACGGATCCGGAGTCCGTCGCTCTATCCACTGAGCTACAGGCGCACCTTATTTGGAATAAATGGGTTACATAAAATAATATCTGCGCATCTATTCAATAAGTGACCAAATTGTGCCCACCTATTTTATACATATTACTCTTTTAATTCAACGCTCTATCCTATGAATCACTGAACAATTATCAGTGGTCACAATTTGGACACATGGCTGTATTATTCAGTGAAGGTAGAAGCCTTAATTTGATTAAAATGAATGATTTATTTAAAGTCAATCGTCATAATAGCGACGGATTCCAAATCCAAACCTAAGTTTTTAAATGCTATGGCAACGGGATAAATTCTGAAAAAAAAGCAATAAAAAGCTCATAAATGGGAAAATACTCCTGATTTTCAGGCAATTTTGGGATGAATTTAAAGAATTAAGGAAAATAATTTCCCATTTTCTTCATTATTTTATAACTAGCTGATTACAGAGGAATTACAATTTTAATAAGTTTACATAATAATTATTTAACGACACAGCGAAATTAGAGAAATTACTCACTGCTTATCACAGCCATCACTTTTACCATATCATCTATTTCCGGCTTTTTAAGATCAACCAGATTAAAAGGTAAAATATTTAGAAAATTTGGGACTCAATTCCACAGCAATAATCAGAGGATCGGTCCTTTGTCTTTATTCAACTTGACAAATTCAACACTTTCTTTTAGATTGAAGCTAAATTTAAACCAAAAGACAGTTAAGATGGGACATATCATTTCTATGTTTATTTTTATTCTTTTTGCGACGTTTAAATCCTTAAAAGGGATTCCAAAATTTCAATTAAGTTTTTAATTATGTGGGGGAACTATGAAAAAACAAAAAATACTAGTTTCTTTCTCTTCCATCCGATTCACCATTTTCTTATTGATGATAATCCTTTCTGGATGTTGCAATAATCAAGAGCCACAGACTGCCCCAATAACATATGGAAAGATCATGGTTGACAAGCCGGAAGTATTCACAAGAGAAAGGCTAATCCTGAGGAGACACCAGGATATTCAATGGCTTGAGGAAAAATTATCAGAGGAATTAAAGTTTGAATTTCAAGGATTGGAAGATGTGCGTCTTTTGAGTGAAATGATGAGTAAATTTAACGCTAAATATGATCCCTCACAAGGAAAAATAGATACAGCTACCGTGCAAAACCAACTCAATGAATTGAAACTTCAGAGCCTCCGTCAGGAATTGAGCACACTTCAGCAACAAGCTCTTATAACGGAAGCTTTGAGGAAACAAAGTGAAGGAGAAAAAGAAGAGGAATCGGGTGAACAGGAAGCTACAGAAATTGAGGATTCCGACCAGGATAAACTTGACCAAATCAAAGCAGACCTTGAGAAAAAGATTGATACTAAATTTAATGAACTTAATGAAGCAATAAAAAATATTGCTGCACAAACGCCTTCCACTTCAACATCAAGCCTATTTGAACCACAACTCATTAAATCTGGCGCTAGGCCGACTGGAATTGAGCTGCTGAGAGACCAAATGGCCTATCGAGAGGCTATACATGCCGCTCTCCGGGAAAAGGAACTTGACGATACCCACGATTTATTGGGAAATACAGTATACACTTTTAAATTTGATATTAGCGTTCTTCCTGGAAGCAACACAAAGAGCTTCTCAAAGGTTACCCTTAAACTGAACCCATATGGTTCAATTCCAAGTATCTCTGATAGATTTTTTGAAATATGGAAAGCACAAATAGAAAAAAATGTGCAGGATGAAGCTCTAAGCTTTCAACGCCGGTGGGAAAAAGGTCAATTAGCTATTAAAGAAAAGATAGAACTCGCCAAAGAGCTTGAATATCAAGAATCCAAATTAAAAGAAGAGCTAAGATTAATTGAGGACTATTTCAAGGATATAGAAGTTTGTAAAACTAACTCAAATAATGAAGAGAAATTAACGAAAGACTTAGAGAAATTATTAGAGAAATTAAGATCAGACTTAAAACTTAAAAGGGGAGTTCTAAATATCCCAAAGGAAAAAGGAAATAGAATGGAAAGGCTTAATATCTATCCTTTCCTTATTGATCACCTTAATAATCCTAAAGATAACCCTATTGACAAACCTGAAGGAAATAGAGCTATTCACAACGACCTAATTAAGCGCGCTCTTTGCACATTAACAATGAAAAAATACGAAAAAAGAATTACTCATAAAATATCGTTGTTTGGATATGTCAGAGAAATAGAGACATATTTCGATTTTTATGAACCAAACAAATTTTACAACTATTATATCCCTGAAACTAGGGAAGGATTTAATAAACACCATTTGAAACGATTACTAGAAGAATCGGTGGAGGATCAAAAGGATATTTTTGTCTATTCTGTCGAACCAAAGGAATATGCACAGAATATATCAGACGTAGCAGCACTTGAAAAAATGAAAAGTCTGATTCTTGGACTAGGACTTGTCATACCAGGAATTAAAATGGATATTGGGCATACCCAGCTCGACAAATCACAACAAATGTTGCAAGCAATAAAGCGCAAACCCCTTGCTGTTGGTTTCATTAATGGGAAAAATGAATTCGGCTGGATTTTAGGTCCAAAATTCCAAATATCTGAGAAAGGCACAGCTACATTTACACATACGCCTGTCCAATACTCTTTTCAGGCCCTGATAGCTGCGCCTGCCTGGATGGAAAAAATAGAGCTCGAAGGCGACTATAGCTGGCTCGACAACGACTTAGCTATTAAAGGCAAATGCAAAATTTGGAAACCAAACATTCTTATCAATCTTCCAACAGATACTTCTGTGATAACTGATGTAGTACTCCAATCTCACCAGCAGCGAGTGCCTTCCATTTCAAAGGCTGAAGATATGATATTTTGTCGGGCGAATACTGGAACACAGATTCTAGTGCGCGGACGTAATCTCTGGAGAAATCCTGAAGTGTTTATAGGTTCACAAAAAGCAACGAATGTCAGCATCCTGCCTGATATGAAAGGATTGATTGTGAAATTTGACAAGGTGGAGATGCCGCCACAGAATAAGACTGGTGAATCAATTGTGGACCTTACAGTAATTACCAGTCAAGGTGCTAGTACGTTGAACGACGCAGTAACCATCCTGCCGGAAAAAGTAGATACAAAATCAACACCTGTTATTCGCTATGAAAGCACGTCGATAGTAAAAGGAGATTTCCTTAAGGTTTCCACTTCAGGCATGATCTCAGATGGGCTCTATAAGGTTCAGCTCCGAATTTGGCCTGTAAAAGAAGATCCAAAGGAAGCAATTGATGTGGAGGGAGAAGTGCTTTCATCTAAAGATAAGGAAAAAGTATTTCAATTTAAAATCGGAGAGAAAAATAAGGATTTCTGGCGGAATAACTGGGATAAGAATCCAGGAATTGCCGAAATGAAAGCTTCACTTGTTGTCCAATTTTTTAAAAATCAAATACCACAAGTAATACCTAAAGATGGAATAAACGGCTCATTCATTTACTTCGAGAATGAGGATAATCGTAAAGTTGAGTTAATGAGCAAAAAACTAAAATTCTCCATTAAAAATGGAGATATCAAGGAAATCAATCCCATTAAATTTAAGATAGTAAAAAAGGCTCGATTTTATAAAGCTTTCAGCAGTCTGTATGAAGCTTTACAAAAAACATTCTCGCTTGGTTTTGAATCCAATTTAAGCCCAGGATCTCCTTTTTATGTTTCTATAGCAAAGACAACAGACTATGTTTTGGAAGAAAATAATGAGGATCTGATAATTAGCATTAATGCTTTGCCAGATGAATCGAAATGGGAAGAGCTGATAAAAGCGCTTAAGAACGACAAA
This sequence comes from uncultured Eubacteriales bacterium, assembly GCA_964400735.1. Taxonomy (GTDB): domain Bacteria; phylum Acidobacteriota; class Aminicenantia; order Aminicenantales; family Aminicenantaceae; genus CAYNVQ01. The sequence goes on from CAYNVQ010000001.1 coordinate 937,913, forward strand.
ATAACAACCTTCAAGCTGAAACTGATATACTCAGGGGAAAAAAGCCTGACAGTAAAGGACGTTATAAAAAAACAGCGCCTTGAATAATGTGATTTAGAGTATGTGAGCTATAAAAGCAATTTACTTTAAGATTATAGGAAAGGAAATCTTATGATCTGATTAATAGTGTGAATAGCTAATATATCATCTAAATATTAATTTGACCATTTTTATATTTCCCATTTTGACTCTGAAAGCATCCCGTTGGTTGAAGTAGCTCCTTTTTTGACATGAAACATCTCCTTTCTTAAATAATCATCTAGCTTAGAGAAGTTTGTTTCATGTGTAAACTATGTCTGTCAGTTTTAGTAATTAATTAGCTTTTTTCCTTTTGACCATATTGACCAAATATAGTTAAGAATGGCTTATTTTTGTTAAAAATTGTTAAAAATGGTGGTAAGAAAAAGTTTAGCCTAAGGTATTGATTCTTAACGTAACTACCTGATAATAAAGGAGTACGATCGGCAGGATTCGAACCTACGGCCTTCTGATTCATAGTCAGACGCTCTATCTCTTCATCAAATCAGTCACATTCTGGTCACAATTTCTGTTTCTTTACGGAACTGTCTATACTTAAGTATTTGGCTATAAAGGGATTAACTTTACAAGCAAGGAATAGAACGACGGATTCCAAATCCTACAGTCCCACGCGTCTTTCTCTTCAACCCAACAGGCCTCACCTTGGCATCCTCAACCTCAGCAATAAGACAAACAGAAAACTTTACAATCCCAACTCAAAATCAAAAACTTAGGGCCTACTCGTATCTCAAGAATAGGATAATTATCCTCGAATCTCTAATAATTTCAGTATTCTCCTCATGGTTTATGTTCTTGTAGCTTACTGGGCCTAGGTGTATGAACTGCGTATGAGACTCATTCAACCATCTGATGTTCCATTACGGCATGCAGCGATCCCTCTCCACTGAAACCAGGGGTGATGTTCTTAGGATACGTACCTGTCCCAGATCACCTCCGAGGGGATCGGCAAAGCTACTATTTGGTTCAGGCATCAGTTCGACGGCAAGAGCTGTTATTGGTGTATCCTGGGACAGTCCAGCTGCCTCGAGAGCAACCTGGATTTCTTCCTCCGACCACCGGACCTCTCCTTCTCTCTCTAGAGGTACAGATTTGGTCTTGCGTTTCAATGGTATGATTCGAGTTTGCTTTAAAGCAATCTGGACATTCCGGTGCGTACTTGCATCGGCTTGCATCACGCGAGCATAGATAACGATCCATATCTGCGTATTGGGTGGATCGGGAAGCACTCGCCGTAAACCAATGTAAGGAGTAGCGAACGGAGCGCGCACACGGATTGCCCCGCAGGGCTCAGGAATAACGAAGCATGTCAATTCCGGAGCTGGATGCTGCACGCCACTCAATACCAACGGTTCACCGAACCTTCCTTGTGCCGTTGTCCAGAGTGGATCGTCGACAGGACCGTGATCGTGGCCCACCCTGATCTCGTAGGTGAAGAACGAGAACAACTCCGGCGAATTCGGAGTAGTGTTAGGCGGAAGTGGTACAAGGAACCTTCGATCGGAATTCGCTGATTGCACCAGCTTTTGCATAGTTGACAGGCCGGCCAAATCCTGAACTTGTCCGGGCGTAATGACTCTAATTAGTTCTGGATCCAGGGGAACACCTTCTACTAATTCAGGATCAGCAACCGGCTCAACTGAGGGCAAAAGCATTGGATCAGGCGTTTGTGTTAGAGGTCGGACGAAATAGGCATCGCGTCGATCGGCCAACAGCCCGTCGAATTCGATCCACAGCCGCTTTGTTCTAGAACTCGTAGCCGCATAACTAGAGTCGTATTCGTAAGGCGTCAGAGCGATGCCGGCGGCGACTACTTTGGGAACTTGCCTCGGAGGCGTCACAATCGGCAAGTGAGAATCAATTTTTTGATCAACGCTACCCCCACCTTCTAGTGATAAAACAATTTTGTAGGAAATATCAACTTCATAGGGGAGTCCGTCATCACCCAATGGTGGAGGCTGGGCGTCGATGAACAAAAGTCTGGTGAAGGTACGTTCGGGATTGTTCGCAGTCTGAACATTGATCGTGTGCATAAGTTCGATAGTCCCGACTTCAACCGAACCTCTTTCACCTCCAGGACTGTCGGGCAGTGAAAATTGCCTGAAGACTCTGAGTGAAGGTGAACCAGCGCCGCGCCATGTCCAATCTCGGTCGAGCACAGCTTGAACGACATGTATCCACTGACCAGCCAGTTCTCCCGGTTCAGAAAATTCGATACTCGTACCGTCAGGTGCTACATGGTGGGCCAGCCCGGAACATCCGAACGCAACTCGCTCTCCTTCCTGGCCGGCCAGTAGCGATCCGTCGGCAACAAGATCTATTTCTGATGCAAGACGACCTAGCAGTACAGAGGAAGGATCATTTTGGGCAATCAATGGGCGCACTTCGGTTCGTTCACCGATTGGATCCGGACGCAAGAATACGGAGCGAAGGGCATCTGAATGTGGGATTCCGGCAAGGACATCAAGCTCAGCTGCCTGGTCAGCAATAGCATGGAGATCGATATCCCGTGACGCGCCAGAACGCAACTCTTCGGAATAGAAGTAGTTCAGGTCGTTCCGACCAAGAGCACGGATTTCCAGTCTAACGTCCCGTGCCGTCGGAAGCACGACAGCCCCATGAATGGTGCCTTCGGCTCCGAGCTGCGGAGATACATCAATTTCTCGGTAGTCGCTGGCATCTGTATACGTCAGAGAAATATCTAGGGGAAGTTCTGGGTCGCTAGGGAAGATCCGAGAAGTTTCGTACCACAGAATGTACCCGTCTTCGTTGGCGTCAGGATCGAACGTTGGTGCCTTGATGTAAACACGAATTCCGAGAAATGGTGTATCTGGGTCGCGTACTCCAGGAGGTTTCGCATTTTCGATAGCTCCCGCATCGTTGGCGGCTATCTGTTGCAGCAGGGATGTCCGAGCAGTCTCGCCAGCGGCGAAAACGGCTTCCGGATAACCGAGCTTGGGCCGCCAGACACGAAGCGATGGTGTAGTGCCGTCACTAGCGACTTCAACCTTATCGAGATCTACGGTAGCTGGTTTATAGTGGCGTTTCACATGTAGCAAGACTATCGGCGATTCACCAGGCTGCGTTGGTGACATATCGATGGTCGGTCCTCCACCAGTGGTATCAGCCATCCGAACACGAAATTCATAGTGTCTTCCGTAGCGGAGCGGGACTGTATCGGCGTCGACGGGCTCGTCGAGCAATGGCGGTTTGGAGGGATCAAGAGGCACATTCATGAGTCTCTCTTCTTCGTCGGTTGCCATGACCAGTGATCCCCCGCGCCAATTCACGAACCAGACCGGCAACCATATTTGATCATTGTGTTCCGCTGGGGCCACCTCGGTCCAACGTTCTTCCAGCGCCGTTCCCAAATCGACACCCATCGTCAGCGGCGAATTAACCTTCGACAGTGAGGTCCATTGGGTCGTACCCTGCTCTCGCACATCTACCCGATAACCTAGAACGCCTCGTGGAGCAAGGACCGGATCCTCTTCATCTGGAGGAGCACCCAGTGCGCGGTTCTGTCCCTCCAATATGTCCTCATCATCCCAACCTAGCTGGATACCTTCATCTCTTACGATCGGCAGACCGGTACCGTCTTCGTCAAGCGGATCGGCGCTGTGCGGCTGGCGGGCATGAACAATCTTAGAGAAACCATCGTCAAATCGAATAGCTTCCACAAACACCTTATCGAAGTTGCCGAGTGTTGACGCCTCGGCCGCATCATTGGATACAGGAAACACCACAGGTGTGAATAACGGTCGAGTGCCTGACGTCGGCAAGGGCGGGACTCTGGTGGCAAATGATCGCAGGAAGTCGGGGAGCGAGGTTTGAGATGAGTAGTCACTGGCTGGAGCAAGCTCTGCCCACAGCCAGCCTCCATTTTCAAGTCTTGGGGAGGCATCAATCGGTACATCCAAATTGAATATGAGCCCAAGTTCTTCTGCCAGTCGCGGACGTCGCAATGCAAATGCAATTGCTTCGCCCCATCCAATGATCGTAGGCGATGCAGGAGGTTTGGGATCAGGTGGACACTGCATCAGTCGGTGATAGGTATCGTCTATTACAGCCAACGACGTCCTCGGCTTTACAAACGGAAAGGCTTTCCTATACGTACCCGGCAGGTATTTCCGGACCTGACGATTGAGATCCCTTGACTGGGCAGAGAACGTATTCCCGGCAGGTGAGTCAGGAATATCCAGCGCATTTTGGATAGCCTCGAAAATCGTACGTGCATTGGGATGATAAATTGTGGGTGAACCTCCGGTTGGATCAGGCAGCACAACTGTTTGATGCACGAGATCGCGTTGGGGTAAAGTAGCCACTGCATCAGAAATACTGATCGTGAAGGCCAGATTCGCATCAGCAAAAGCCGAAATCCCTGAAGGTGACGACAATATCGGTTTGAGCGGATTTCCAGTCGGAGCTACCAAAAGACGTATCGAGAGCATTCTGGTAGCACGGTCCCATCTCTGCAAATAGGGCACTAACGTCATTTTATAGAGAGTACTCATGATCAAACTCCTTAAAACGTGGCGGTCTCTGTAATCTGGTAGGATGCGCTGATCGAAATGATCAGGAATATGTCCACCTGTACCTTGACCTTGCCACTGTAGTCACATTTGGTGGTGCCGCCATCATCGTATACAAGTCCCTGAAGTTCGGCTCGGACCGTGACACGAACGATGGCCACATCAACTCGAGCCTCCAGTGCAACAAGACCACCATACTTGGTTTTATCTTCGAGGATGTTGTAGCTCAGGACGAAGCCAACGCTTAAGTAAGAACGTGCGAAAAAGGGGCCGATTCTCCCCTCGACACCAACACCCACAAAGGCATACAGATCCAGCTTCTCTGACTTCAATTCACCCGATACCGAAGCAAGACTGAACTCTATCTTACCGCCTACAATAATAAAGACGGCAGCAACGCCAATCGATAAAACCGGAAAACGTCCATCAATTGCTGCACCGAAGGTAGCGGACACCTGCTGTCCGCCTGTCTTTGGATCGAATCCCGTGCTTTGCTTGACATAGAATTTGAAAGTGACACCACTACCCGCGGTGACCTCCACCGAAAATGGTGGTGGGTATTCGTACTTGACCATGACGTTCACTTTGAATTCATGCTTGGCATTCGACACTCCGAGATCGACCGGCCCCTGAATTCCTCGAGAACCGAATATTGGAATGTATTGAAGAATTTCTTCGATCTCTGGTAGAATGAGCGATCGTATTTCAGCGATCTGCGACCGCTGATTGGTCGAACCGACGACTCTCATCTCCGAGCCGGTAATTTTCTTGAGTCCAGCAATGTCGCTCAGCACTCTCATGCCTGTGAACTCGGCTTGCCAGTTGTCAGCTTCCAGCTTTAGGGAAAGCGTAGCATCATCGTAATAAAGAGTTGTGCCGTGGCCCTCACTTCCGGCAATCTGCAGTGGTGTCGGATGGTTCACGATACTGATCGGAGATGAAAGAGTCAGGGTGCCGCCGGATCCTACGTTGAGATGCTTTGAGCCTGCAGGCAATTCAATCGAATTCTCTGGCGGTGGGAACGCACCTTTGGATGTAGAGCGTGCAATGATGTCAGCCAGAGCAGCGCTTGTGTCGCTCTTGATTCTCGACGAGTCCGATGACTCTACATACGGCCGGGGAAAAATGAAGGCATGCGTCGGTGTTGTCTGGAGCAGCACATATTCATTAGCTGGCGATGATGGAGTAAGCAGATCATTCGCATCGGCAAAACGATAGGCGCCGATGGGTGCGGTCGTACTGTCATGAGGCGGCTTACTGTACGTGGGCGGCGATCCTGGAGGCGTGGTCGAGAATGCTACCGGATATCGACGAATGAGCGGGACTCCTCTACTCTCGGACACATTTACCGCCTCGCCTCCTCCTGGCGGCACTCCAGCGACCTGGCGAGTGGCGACAGTCCAGGAACCAGTCGTCGGTAGTTTAGGAACACCTCGCAGTGTCGCTACGAATATAGGGTCGGTTCCATCCATTGACAATCCAACCTCAACCCGTGTAGCTCGATACGGCAGGCCGCTGAAGCCGAAATCAAGCCAAGCGTCTATTGGACCTCCAATCGGTCCCTGAGTCTCGATGAGGCTTTTCAGAGCGGAAGCGGACGCTGGCTCGCCGTTGGGAGTCGTCTGCAGGTAACCAAGCATGCCGACCGACATGACACGATCGCTCAAACCTTCTATTGCCACCTCTGCGTCGAAATAGTAGGGAACCAAGGTCGCAGAGCCATGTGAGAATTCTGTTCCTGGCGCCGGACGAATAGAGCGAACATTAAACAGGCCCTCGAACACCCCTGCATCGAACTTATAATCGGCAACAACAAGATTCTTGGTGTCAGCATCAATATACCGGTAGTCAAACATTCCAGGAGTGAATGCTTGCCAGCCGCTATCCCTACGAATCACACCGCCACCCGGACGGCGTTCGATCGTGATCGAACGAGTAACCCGGATGCCCCAGGGATGGAGGACACTGTTGACTTTGATTACTTCGAGAACAGTCCGCCCTATCATGACCTGAAACTGCACCTTTGCAGCCTCTGCAAAGGCAGAAAATGGATTGTTCCAGTCACTGAAGTTAGAACCGCCATACCCAGATAAATCAAAACGTGTGACTGGAACCTTGGGATTGCTTGCCATATCGGCGTTGAAAATGAACTCGACGTTGCTGTTAGGATCTCCAGCACTTCCGAGTACGGATAATCCGAGCGGTGCTCCACTGGCAAGATCAACACCATTGATCAATTGTCCTGTATATCCGAGGAAGAAAGGCGATATGCCTTCAGGATCATCGCGGCTAATCTCGGCCTTGGCTGTGATTTGAATACCGCCAACCGAATTTTTGTCCGGAAATCTAGGCCGGGTTAGATCGTAACTGTCGGGCGAGCGACCTGCGACCTCCTTCGGGTGCACCTGCACCAACGAGAGTAAACCAAATGGCAGGGTTGTGCGGAACACCACTGGCTCACCATCAGAAAAGGCTTCACAGGAACCGCTGATGGCATACTCAGGAATAACCGGCACTAAATGTTGTGATCGAACTCCAATTACGGTTGCACCTCCGTCAGTTGCCGATGCCAGTGGTGTTGGGAACCAGCCAAGTGTCATGATATCCTGGTCTTCGTCCAGCGTTCGGACTGGCTCCCACTGTATCTGAGGAAGCGTGACGACACGGATCCCCGCCATCTGTGAGTGAACGTCCAATTGTGCAACCGAGTAAGCTCGCCAATAGGATCCGGATGTTCCTGAGCGCGCTGTTACAGTGCGAGTTGATCCGCTACTCAGAGCAACGCCGAACAGGTCCTGATTCGTTGAGACGTCAAGTAGCAGAATCGGAGGAGTCGGACCGAGCATTTTAGCCATGTATGCGTCAATCCTCTGCATCAGGTTGCTGTTGGCTTTCTCGGCCGACTTAAGTCGTTTTTTCCGTGAACCATATTCCGATCGAATGGACTCGTGCCAATATACAAGCGCCTCTTTGTCGAGATGCATTTGACCCTGATCGACCTGTGTCAAACCGATATTGGGCCCACTGTCTTTATATCCGGCGGGGCGGGGCTCGCCCGGGGACGAGTCTTTCTTGTTGAATGCCGCCGGCGATCCAAGCAATCCCTCAAAAGACAGCTTGACATTTTCGGGTGTAGTCCATTTGATCCCGCCTGCCAGCAGAGCCTGAACTAGGCCACGGCCTACTTTATCAGGCCCTCGAACACTGACGTTCGCAACGTAGGGATCTGGCAAAGTGGGCACCCATCCATAGACTCCGAAAAGCAGATGTGCCTTGCCTACATTAATATTATCGGGCTTCTGCAGTCTACCTTCGACCACAATGACCACTGGAAGGGTCGTCCAGACCAAAGCGTTGCGAAGAGCGAATTGCTCAACAGTATCGTCTATGGAGCTGATTGTGCCTAGCGTGGCTTTGATCCGGGAGCCAAAGCGGTGCAGGTGGAGAACTCCGGTTGTTGCCGATATCGCTACTGGCGTTCCATCTGTCGTAACCGGTCGATCGAACGAAAGGTCACACTGACCGGTGGCAATAAATTGTTCACCATCAATTACGTCACATCGGTAGAACAACTTAAACGGCTTTTTATATGTCTGCTTCCAAGGCAGCCTTTGTTTATCGGAGTCGTTGATTACCCAAAGCCTGTAGTTGTGCGTTACGGGACGATCCAGCGGGTTGACTTTGGATGTAGATAGCAACGCCCCACGTGCGAATATTCCAACCCAAGCCTTTGCAATATGATGAAAACGTTCATCGGGATAGTACCATCTTGCTAAGAAGTCTTTTACGTCCAAGATCCAGCCGGGAGAATTCGTACCGGCTCCGAGAATTGAGGTACTCGGCGGAACAATTACTGGAAGTGCCAGACCGGCAGTCTTGATCTTTGCCTTTCCTTTGAAAGTGACCAGATCGTTTTTGATGGGATCGGTGTCCAAATTTTTCGGCTTGACATCGTACTCGATCAACAGCTTCCATAGAGAATTGATAAACGTAACAGAACCGGTCGGGGCCGTGAATTGGAATTCTTGCCCCCAAGCCTTTGCCTTGCCGGTAGATCCAGTTATGATTGCCGCTCCGGAACCGAACTTCAAAATGATAGAGTCTGGAAGTACGATCTTAGCGTCTGAAAGTGTGCAACCACCCTCGACCGGAGTGACTTTATCTAGAACGGGAGTGAATGTGAGTTCCCCCTTCAGCGAACCCTCGACCTCGACCGTATCGTCGTGAGCCGTTACTGCCTCCTCAAGCCTCAGAGTACCGCCGGACACCTTCACACCAACATAGGCCCCGCCAGGAAGATCATTGCTGATAAGATCGCCCCTCACCCACACGGTACCAGCTTCTATATCCATTGTCGATGAACTGCCATGTGACTGCGGTGGCCGGGCCTTGGTTAGAACAAATCCTGGAGCAGTACCCCCTGACTCAATGACCACGTAGTGCCGGGCAAAGAAAAAAATATCAAACCACAGTTCGGCGCCGCCAATTGCAATGAACGGACCAAGACGCTCGCGGGGAGAAATTCCTGACAGCTTGTCCATAACACAGCCTTCGAGAAACAACTCACGAGAGTCGCGACGATGTACTTCCAAAACCTCTCCAATGTCGCCATATGCAGATTCAGCTTCACGCAAATAATTGCGCGTTTCCCCCCGGGTTTCCTCATTGTGAACAAACCGGATTAGATCCGAGATCGATCTAGCTCGTTTGGGAAAAGCTGGAGCAACCAGCTCTTTTGATTCCTGCGCGGTGGCTACAAGCTTTCGCAGCCGCACAATGTCTGCACCTTCTGGTACGTCCAGCACATCACCGGTAAGGTTCACGACAGAATCAAGGAGCGCCGAGTCATCCGCCTTTTTTTTTCGCATTGAAATCTCCCCTTTATTTTAAGAACTGAAGACCATTCTATTTGAGGCAAATTCCTCAAATGCATCCCCCATCAATGTGCAGTCTTTATGATTGCATTTTTGGCTTTATTAGCCTGCAGCACAGATGTTTGATTCGCTACGTTGTTAAATTTACATCTCAATTCTAGCTTGTCAATCAATTTTTTGGAATGTCACTTTATGTCACATTCATGTCACATCATGTCACATTCATATTTTTTTATTGCTAGATGGACTAATCTATGTCTAATTATTGAAGAATCATAATGCTGGTAAGTCCATTGCTAAAATGTATGCCTTGCCCAAGTCTATATCTATAATTCTCAATAGCTAAATTGTGACCGTATTGTGACCACCCTAGATGTACTACCCTGTACCTAGGTACACTTCCCCATACCTAGACGAAATTCTCTAATTATTGAAAAGGCTGACGGTAGTGTAAAATTTTATGTGTCTGGTCTCTGAAAAAGTCGTTATCATTCTGACTGAAAAAGGGTAAAAACTTTCATATAACAGTTAAACTCTGAGCTATTCCTCCCTTATTTTTCATTATCCCGAGAGTAACCATTATTCTCTTATATCGGTGTTAAAGATACTGGCTCAAGCATGGATATCTGTTGGTATTCTTCCATTAAACGGGCTATTCTTTTGATATTTATTACTAAAAAAGTCATTAACACTTGAATCTTAACTCTCTGCCTGCCTCTATAACGAGCTCGATGCATCCCATGCCATTTTTTGGCCTCTCCAAACTTACGTTCAATCATCTTTCTCAGGCTCAATGCTTCGGCTCTTCCATCTCCATCATCAATAACTTTGTGTTTATAATTATCACTTACCCATACTGCCATCCGTTTCTGATTCTTTCCCACACATCTTTTAAAATTAGGACATCTGCGGCAATCACGGGCCGAAAAGTAATAAAACAGTCCGGTTTGGTTACGAAATTTCCCGATGCTTTGTTTGCCTTTATCACAGACTACTCGATCTTTTTCTTGATCATAGGTAAATCTTGCCATCCATTTTCGTTCATGCCGAAATGGGATATATGCCTTCATCCCTTCTCGGTGTATTTTTTCACGGTTCTCCCCGCTGTCATAAAGACCGTCTGCAATTACAGCCTCAGCTTTTATCCCTTTATCGATTTCCTGTTGGAGGATGTTCCCTAAATCATGCCCTTCATTGCGGTTCCCAGAAAGCACATCACAGCTTGTGATGATCTCATTCTCATCCTCCGCAATGTGGGCTTTGTATCCGGAAAACATTCTCTTAATGCTCTTTCTTCCATGTCTGGCTTCCATATCAACAAAACTGACAACCTTCTCCCCGTCATTACTTGGACTCAAAATCCTTTCAAGAGCTTCGACTTTATTATCCACTTCCTCCCCGTATCGGCCTTTCACTTCTTTGATGAAAGTTCGACTATTTTCAACCTCTTCAAGGAGTTCTTCTTTGGTCGGTTTTTGAGATAATTTTTCTTGGCATTTATATTCCGGTTCCAGCCTTTCTGATTCTAATGGATCTCTTTGCGATATGTCTTTTAAAATGACACGCCGTCCCTGCCTCAATAAATTAACGGTATTCGGTATAGCCACATCGGCAACAATAGCCGTCGCATCCAAGATTTTATATCGCTCCCTCAGGAGACCATTGTTTTTGGCGTTTGCTACGATCCGGTCAAACAGCCTCGCAAAGCTTTCTTCTCCTAAACGTTTGCGAAACACAACAAGCGATGTGTCATCTGGAACTTGATCTTCTATCTTTAATCCAATAAACCAGCGATAAAGAACATTATATTGGCATTGTTTTGTAACTTCGACATCACTCAAGTTATAGTAGAACTCTAGAAAAAGCATTCGAAACATCACTTCTGCCGGATAGGCAGGCCGACCAAAACCAGGACTGTAGAGATATTTTGTTTCTTCTTCAACAAAAGAAAAATCAAGGTTCTTTTTGATTTTAACAAGTATGTGGTCCTTGGGAATCAGATTAGCATAGAGGTATTCATCAAAAAAATTTTGCTGCTTATCAGCTTTTCCTAACATCTCTCTGCTCTTTAAGTCGCTTTAGGTTCTCCATAGCGATGCTGGAAAGATAGTCTTTGACCTTTTTCATGTTCTCTATTCCTCTGGAAACCTGAGAAACGTCTTTGGAAGGAATATAGGTTGCTCGACTCTTGCCATTCTCTTTCCAGGTTAAATACCAGTAGGACCTTTCTGTGCCTTTCTCTGAACTCTTTGGGGAAGTTTTAGGAGTGACTCTACTCAGAGAGCCAGGGAGTATGCTCTCTTTTGTCTCAAGGATGTTGAAAAGATTTTTGATGTCATTTTTTGCTTTCATGCTCTTATTATAATGTATTATTACATTATATCAAGCGAAATCTTCGATTTCGTGAGACTTTTTCAGAGATCTCTGTGTGAAATAGTATTTGCATAGAAATAAAGGCTCTTTTCCTTAAAATAGGAATTGATCGAAAACCTATTTAAGAAAGGAGAAAGAGCCTTATGAAAATCAATCTTAGCGTAGCAGAGTTTTTCAGTGTATGCAAGGCGATCCAACTGCGACCGGATGGGATACTTAAAATGATACGTACTGAGATCAGAGTATCCATAGGCCGCTATCTCAGTGAGTTGATGAAGGTAGAGCTTGGAGAGTATTTGGATCGTAAGCCCTACGAACGTAAAAAAGGTGAAAGCAATCATCGAAACGGTTTCTATCATCGCAACTTGACCCTCAAGGGCATAGGACCGGTGGATCTTTCGGTGCCCCGGGATCGTATGGGAAAATTTAAAAGCCTGATCATTCCTAGGAGCAAACGGATGGAAGAAGAGCTCCGTAAGGATATCTGTTTGATGTTTCTCACAGGGATCAGCACGCGGACACTGTCTATGATCTCCTCCCAGCTTATCGGACGGAAGATCAGCCATTCCCAGGTAAGTCTTCTCAGCCGTGAGCTTATCGATGCAGTGGAATCCTGGAGAGAGAGGGATCTGTCGGAGGAGAGCATCAAATATCTGTTTATTGACGGGGTATGCTTCAAGATGCGCGTGGCTGGTAAAGTGGATAATGTGCCTGTGCTGGTGGCCATTGGAGTCAACGAGTCCGGAGAGAGGATGGTGCTGGGACTGCAATCGGGCGATAAGGAATCAGCCAGCTGTTGGCGGGAGTTTTTTAAAGATCTGAAGCGGAGAGGTCTCAATAAAAAGGATGTTCGACTGGGAATCATGGATGGTCTTCCAGGGCTGGAGAAAGTCTTCAGAGAAGAGTTCAAAAATGCAGAAATCCAGCGCTGCCAGGTCCATGTGGCGAAAAATGTGTTGGCTAAAGTCCCCATGAGACTGAAATCAGCAGTTGCCGATGATATCCATACCATCTTCTATGCCTCATCAAAGAAAGAGGCTATGAAGCTTTTTGAAGGGTTCGCTAGTCGTTGGGCTAAACAACTGCCTTCTGCCGTCAAGTGTCTCGAGCGATCCATAGAGGCCTGTTTGAAGTTTTTTCATTTCCCCAAGGATGAATGGATCAGCCTGAGAACGACCAATATCATCGAGCGGTTGAATAAAGAGTTTAAACGCAGGACCAAACCTATGGAGATTGTAGCTGGTGAAAGGGCTTGCTATACCCTTCTTGCGTTTATCTCTTTGAAGATGGAGGTGCATTGGAGAAACTTCCTATTAGGGAAAAGTGCCAGTAATTTGCCAGTCCTGCAGACTCTGGCAGAATCCAATTTCACACAATCATGTTGACAGTACCATGCTGACTATTACTTTAGAATCAAGGAGTTAGGAAAATCGCTAAAATCGGATCCGGAGTCCGTCGCTCTATCCACTGAGCTACAGGCGCACCTTATTTGGAATAAATGGGTTACATAAAATAATATCTGCGCATCTATTCAATAAGTGACCAAATTGTGCCCATAAATATTATTCTTCTTTTAAATAAATTGCAATGTCTTCCTGGGAATATCTTCATGTCAAATATATTCTCATAAGGCCCATAAATATCAATTTATTACATGATAGAAAGTTGTGCTAATTCTATTGACAAATTTACACCTTTATGTGTAATATATTTTCGTGAAGCGGGAAGAACTCGAAAAGAAATTGTAGAAGTTGGGTTGGAAGTTGGATCGGCATGGACGAAAACACGACGTTTGGACAAACAGTGAGTATGAAATAGCCATGCCCCGACATAATGAGATCTATGAGTATACTGCTAAGGCTATTCTCAAAGAAGCAAAAGGAGGCAATTGATGCGCTTATCAGGCCGTGTGTTTAAAGACGGTAAGTTTTGGATTATCGAAGTTCCGATTCTTGGCGTAGTGACACAGGGGTATACGAGGAAAGAGGCTTACGAAATGATTGCTGATGCCATCGAATCCCTTGTGAATAAAAAGGGATTTAAAGTTGAGGTCTTTCCTGGAAAGGGTGAGTATTTTGAAATAGGCTCAACTGACCTGTCAACCTTGACTGCATTTTTACTCCGTCGGCAGAGAATGAAGCAAGGTCTTACTCTAATGGAAGTTGCCAAACGATTGGGTGCGAAGTCGCATAACACATATGCTCGGTATGAACAGGGCAAGTCAGTTCCTACGATTGAAAAATTCAGTAAACTCCTTTCAGCGTTATCACCAGATAATGATTTCGTTTTAATAGAAAGTCAAAGCAACTGACAACAAATGCTTTTCTTTCAGTCACATTCCAGTCACAGGTTTTCCTTTTCAGAGAACAGTTTATATTTAAGTGCCTTAACATAAAAGAATTAACATGCACGAGTTAGTATTAGAACGACGGATTCCAAATCCGATGGCTTGAATGATTATCTATTCAGTTCTTCAACCCTGTTAGCCTCTCCTTGGCACCTTCCACCTCATCAATCCCAGGGTCAGCGTCCTTCCAGAGGTCGAGGAATTTGCTGTAAATCTCACGGACCATACCCTTTTTCCCCTGCTGCTCGCAGATCTTTCCGAGCATGTAGAAGCTTCGGGCGCAGATATCGTCTAAGAACATCCCTCCGCCTCCATCCTTTTGATCTTTAATTTTTACTGTACGATCATCCGGTCCATATATATCGATGGTTGCAGTATTCGTGCCCCTGCATCAGGGTTTTATCCCAGACCATTTTGATTTTCGGATTGAAGCCCTCTGCCCACGCATAGTCTCCAAAACAAACGTAGGCATAGCCAATGTCTGTGGCATCTGCCTGACGGAACACCCAAGAAGATAAACATTCCTTCACTTTCAATTCGAACACGGTATCCGTATCCACGACGACTTCGTGCGTAAGCTGTGTTCGATACCTTGGAGATCGGAATGTGTTGACATACGTTTTAAAGCTATTGTCCGGGGAGTTGTTGGCATGTCATTCATACCTGTTTTTTTAAAAAAAGTGAAACCAAACAGGTAAATTTACGTATAAATTTATGAAGTTTATTCTCAAATGAGAAAAAATACCACATTAAGGTTTTAAAAATGGATATGAGGATGAAATGAAGATATTATCCAAACCCGAAGAGCTGATTCTCCTGGCTGTGTTCAGTTTAGAGGACAATGCCTATGGGGTCACCATCAGAAAACATATCATCGAGAAAACCGGTGTGGACTGGACCATCGGCGCCGTCTACGTCCCCTTGAACCGTCTGGCCAGAGATGGATATCTGAAGACGACAATCGGAGAGCCTACACCCGAGAGAGGGGGAAAACGGAAGAAATTCTACAGCCTGACCTATAGAGGCATGAAAGCCCTTGCCTATACGAAACGGATCAACGATTCCATGTGGTCGCGCCTGTCTTCCGCGGACCTGGCCGCGCTGCCGGACAAAGAATAAACGGATAAAAAATATGATGAAAAAGCCGCCAAGATTCACCGAATGGATCCTGTATCGCCTCCTTGAAAAAGAAGAACGGGAATTCATCATCGGGGACTTGAGAGAAATATACGGACAAGTGTATTCCTCATCCGGCAGTTTTAAGGCAAAAATCTGGTATGGTGGACAGATCATGCGCTCTATCCATCCCTTTCTGTTCAATTTCATCAACTGGAGGGTTTGTATGTTTACTAACTATCTAAAGCTGGCGATAAGGCATATGAAAAGGCACTGGGGCTATTCTTTGATAAACATCCTGGGTTTATCTATCGGTATGGCCTGCTGTATCTTGATTTTTCTCTGGGTGCGACATGAGCTTAGCTACGACAAATTTCACGAGAAGGCCGATGTTCTTTACCTCATAACCGTATCCAGCGACCGCGGAACCTGGATGTCCAGCCCATGGGCCCTTGTTCCCACTCTGAAAAATGACTTTCCAGAGATTTCGAAGGGAAGCTGGTATGGAGTGATTTCTCTCCTGACCAGATTTGAAGACAAGAGTTTTTTTGAAGAAGCGGCTTTGGTCGGAGACGAATTTTTGGATATGTTCACCTTCCCATTTGTCAAGGGCAATCGAGAATACGCCTTCAAAGATCTCAACTCCGTGGTTCTGACCGAGCGAGCGGCTGCCAAATATTTTGGGAACGAGGACCCGATTGGAAAAGTTATCCAATTCGAGAACCAGGTCGATCTAGCAGTTACCGGTGTAATCGAGGATGTCCCCAGCAACTGCCATATGAAATTCGATCTCATAGTGCCAGCCATCCGATTTGTCGGAGAGCCCAGGACGCGAACCTGGTCTAGCGATGTTTCCTCTTATGTGTTGCTGTCGAGCCAGGCAGACCCGGTCGAGGTCGAAAACAAAATCTCCGAGACTATCATCAAATACGACAAGAGAACCAACAATAAAAGGTACGTCGGCCTTTTTCCAGTTAAAAAAATTCATCTTTATTCCTTTTACGGCACAGATCCCATCGTGTATGTCTATGTTTTTTCCGCGATCGCCGTGATCGTTCTGCTCATCGCCTGCATCAACTTCATGAATTTGACGACGGCCCGCTCCTCCATCAGGGTCAATGAGATCGGAATCCGGAAAGTGTGCGGAGGGGATCGCAAGGATCTGATCAAACAGTTCTTGGGGGAATCCATGGGGCTGGCCTTAATGGCTTTGATCGGAGCTGTTGTCCTGGTCTACTTCCTCCTTCCAGGATTCAATTCACTGGCCGCTAAACAGCTTGAGTTCAACCTCCTCAACGACGGAGTGATTCTTGCAGGATTGGTGCTTCTTGCCGTATTCGTCGGGCTGGCCGCGGGCAGCTACCCCGCTCTCTATTTTTCGTCTTTCCAACCGGCTAGAGTGCTGAAGAACACCTTGCGGACGGGATCGAGCAGAAACGGCCTTCGAAAAACATTGATCGTTACCCAATTCACCGCATCCATCCTGCTCATCATCGCCACCACGACTATCTACAAGCAGATCCAGTATATTCGCAGCAAGGATCTCGGTTTCAATAAAGACCAGATCCTGGTGGTCCGAGCACGGCAACAGCTGCGGGCAAATTACACCATTATCAAAGAAAGACTCCTTGCAAATCCTGACGTTCTGCATGTGAGCGCGGCATCGAGTATTCCTTTGAGTATCGGCAATAACAATCCGGTATACTGGGAGGGCAGAGGTCCTGACAGCTATGTAAGTATGAATTTCGTGTGTGTCGATTATGATTACTTCGAGACCTTTGATATGGAAATGCTTTACGGACGAAGCTTCTCGCGCGAATATCCGACGGACCAGCAAAATTACATCATCAATGAAGCGGCACTAAAGCTTACCGGATACAAAGATCCGATAGGAAAGATGTTCTCCATGTGGAAAAACGAGGGAACGATAGTGGGAGTAGTGAAAGATTTTCATGGGACATCGCTCCATAATGACATCCGGCCTATTGTTTTCCTCATGTACCAAAACCTCCCGTACAGCAACTGGTTCATCAAGATTCGCGGATCCAGGATAACGGAATCCATAGATTTTGTTAAAAAGACCATAGCCTCTATCGTTCCGGGTTATCCTGTGGAGCCGGAGTTTCTGGATGAGCAGTTCCAACGTCAATACATTAACGAGGACCGTTTGGGAAAAATTCTGGTGTGCTTTACTGGGCTTGCCATTTTTATTTCCTGCCTGGGTTTGTTCGGTCTGGCGGCATTCATGGCGGCTCGGCGGTCAAAGGAAATCGCTATAAGAAAAGTGCTCGGTGCATCGGGCTGGAGTGTCATAAGGATCTTGAGCAGAGAGTATATCGTCCTGATTGCCCTGGCCAACATAATCGCCTGGCCGCTGGGATTTTTCGCCATGAGCCGGTGGATGAGAAACTTTTCTTACCACACGGGTATGGGCTTTGGAGTATTCATTGCAGCCGGGACGGTCGCCCTTGTTATCGCTCTGTTGACCGTCAGCTACCAGACTTTACGGGCTGCGGCGGCTAATCCGGCTGACCGTCTGAGGAATGAATAGTTCGAAGAACACAAGTCTTGCTCTGCCCTTCAATTTATTGAAAATCTCGCAGGATCGTCTCATGCCAGGTCCGCTCGCGGAGCAGGACGCCGTTTTGTAGAATTCGCTTCGTATACAGAAAATAAAAGTTCTTGGCGTCGCTGCGGAAATCGACGACTCCCGTGACATCGAGCACCCGGCCACTCAACTCGATGGTGATCCCATAGTTGCCGAGAAACGATGTTTGTGCAGGGTCGAGGTCATTCGTGCGGTGAACGAGCTTCTCTTTATTGGTGATCCTCCCCCAGGGATAAGCGTATTTCGTGCTGTTTGTAAGCGTCACGGTAGCTGTTCCGGTTTCCTCATCACGGACCACATCGGAAAACTCTGCGTATCCTGAGACGGTAGCGGATTCGGCTCCACTATAACCGGCCAGCTCTGGGTCGGCAGCGGGCATTTGAAAATCAGGCTGTGGCCGTGGCTCGTAAGGAACGACAGGCAGGAGCATTCGCGACGGCGATTCACCCCCGAGTTTGAGGTTCGTGGTCATCGGATACGGCGTCGGCCAGAACATCGGCCATTGGGCGTTGCTCACCGACAAACGGATACGATGGCCTTTAGGAAAAACCCAGGATGTGAAGTGCATTTCGATGTCCAGAGCATAGGTCTCGCCAGGCACTAGCGGCTCCGGATCCACGGCCGAATTTCGATGCGCCCCGTTGAGAGCTGCTCCGGTTGTCTGGGTCACACGGCCGTCCGGTGCCACGTCGGAAAGACGGACAAACCAGTGGGCCAAGGGGGCGCTCGCCGACGCATTGAGGACTACCCGGGGAAATCCCAGGATCTCAGTGTCCTCTTCCAGCGGTTCGGTATCGTATACCAGACTGTGCTCATCTGTAGGACGCTGGTCGGGCATGAAGTCCCCCCACCACATGACGGAACCGCCTGCCTCGATACCGACGCTCGGTATATACTCCAGTTCTTGATTGGCATCTTCTGGCTGCGATGGGTGTAATCGATGGTCGGGGTGAAGGTTGAGGTCTAGGCTTCTGCCTCTCTCAATGGGCCAGCCCTCCTCCCAGCGCCATCGACCGGGCGCTTCCTCCAGGGTCAGCCCGGGCGGGTGCCAGTCGCGGACATAAACCGCAAACTTCGGCTCCTCCATGATTCCAGTCTTCTTGCCTTTCAGCCAGTGGTCGAACCAGCGCACCGCTTCGTGCCGCCACTCCATCCGAGGCTCGGGATAACCCCAGTTCGGAAAGCTGTGCCCCCAAGCCCCGATGAGGCCTTTGACCGGAGCTGTCATATGCTGGAGCATTCTGGGCACGCTGTCGCGGTAGCCGTCGTACCAACCGCCGATGACGAACGTCGGCACCCGGATCTTGCTGAAGTCGACGTTCAGAGAAGCGCGATCCCAAAACGGACCGTCGCGCTGATGGCGTTTGTAGACAAGCATCCAGGGCGTGGTGTCGAAGCGGTTGACAAAAAAGCGCTCATCGACCACGAACTCTGGGGCTCCGGGGACGGAGTTATCGACTTCTTGACTGACTTCATAAGAGTCGAAATGCATCACTCCATCGATGAAGTGGACATCGTCTTGATACAGATCGTCTGTGGCATCGATGGCAATGATCGCTTTCAGCGCCGGAGGATTTCGCATCGCCATGTGGATGGAGTTAAAACCACCCCATGAGACGCCGAACATGCCTACTTTACCGGATGAGAAAGGCTGGTTGGCCAGCCATTCGATGACCGCCTCGCCATCCTCCTGCTCTCGATCGGTATACTCGTACTCGATCAGATGCCCTTCGCTATTGCCGGTCCCCCTGATGTCGACACGGGCGACGATGTAACCCCGCTCGACGAAGTACGAATACAGCGAGTAACACCTAGCCCGGCTTTCGTCCTTCCGATAGGGCAAATATTCGAGCAAAACAGGGAATCGTTCATTTTTTTTGGCGGCTGCTGGCTTGTAGAAATCGACGGCCAGACGAATCCCATCCGGCATCGGTATCCAATCGCTGGTCAGCGTAATTCCCCCTTCGGACTCCTTGATGGCTGTGTCCAGGTCAGTCCTCAAGTCGTCAAGTTTCTCTTGTTGTTTACATGAATAGAAAGTCATAACAACGAAGGAGAAACAAAATAAAAAGAGCATAAATTTTGCTTTCATTTTTTAGCTCCTGGAGTTTATTCTGCTTATATCACCGATATAATCTTTATCTAGCAAAAGAATTCAATCGATCTCCACTCTTTCCAATAAAGTGAATTAAGTCAGGATTCTCAGGCTAATATTTGGGATACTTAATTCCATGGCTTTTCTTTATATTCCCTGTCTTGTCGACGAAAGTATATGCAGGAACCAGAAAGGTGTCAATTAAGTATAAAGAAGAAATTTTAAAACCTCAGCGCAAGTGATATCGGTATCAATTTGAATTTGGCTGGAGTGAGACCGGCGGATTGAATGTTCTTCCCCTTTCAAAAGTCCCACAGGCCTGATGCCGAATGCGGTAGCTAAAATTCAATGGGGCAACTGCCTTCAGGACGAGCCAGGGAGGAAGGTAACTAAAAGCTTGACAGAGCCGCCGTGAAATAGATTTTCTGGAGTAGAAATGGCTTTGCACCCAGTCAGTTCCTGTCTTGAGCTTTCTTGGACTCATATGCTTGGGCTCGAAGACAACATGAGCGAAATCATAATGGCTCCAGTCTTTGTCAAAAATTCTGCCTTGAGAATCCATTTCCTCGAAAAGAGGGGTCCCGGGAAAAGGTGTCCAATTCGTAGCCTGTAAGGAGTCGATTTTTGCCCGGCAGAGGAAATCGAGCGTCTGCTTGAAAATTGAGGGTTTATCGCAGTCCAGACCAAAAGCGAAGCCTGCAAAAACGGCGATTCCAACAGAATGTATTTTTTTGACTATTCGGATATAGTCCTCTGCCCGATTAAAATTTTTCTTCACCGCATCGAGGTTATCCTGCGAAAGAGATTCAAACCCGATGAACAGTCCGGAACACCCACTGGATGCTGCGAGTTTGAGCAATTCATCATCGTAGGCGATCCTGATACTGCATTGACTGAACCAGTGTTTTTTAAGAGGGATCATTTTGGCAAAGAGTTCTCTCGCATAATCAGGATTTCCGACAATATTGTCATCCATAAAAATGACATTTTTGCCCAACGATCCGAGTTCGGCCAACACCTCAGCGATCGGGCGGGTACGGAAATGGTACTGGTTGAAAGCCGCTACGGAACAGAACCGGCATTTATGCGGACATCCACGTGTTGCCTGCAGGACATCTGCAACGATGTAGGCGGACTTGCGAATGAGATTTCTATTAGGGATGGGCACTCCTTGCAAATTTTCACACCAACCCTCATAAATGGGCTTAAGCCGGCCTTCAACATAATCTCGGATCATCATCGGGGCATTCCTTTCTGCTTCTCCGACACAGACTGCATCTGCGTGTTTAATAGCTTCCTCTGGCCTAAAGGTCGGGTGATAACCTCCGAAAATGACAGGCTTCCGCTTTTCATGGCGAAAAATATCTGCAATTTCATACGCCCGTGGCGCGTTGAAAGTCATGAAGGAAATCCCGATCAAATCAGCATCTGCATTGAAATCGATCGGTTCGACATCTTCATCGATGATCCGTGTTTCGACATTGGCTGGCATTGCTGCGGCCACGCTCAAACTGGAAAGCATAGAAAACCTGAATACTCTCGGAAAGCGGGAACGTCCATCCTTTCGGATTCTCCAACGGGGATGAGTTGGATTAATCAGAAGAAATTTCAGTTTTCTCATAGCTCTTATTCAATCCCTTAATGAAAAAGGAGAATTTCACTGCACATTTCTATTTTGATTCCCGATTTTTTAGTGCCGGACTCACGCTCTCCCCTGCTTATATGAATAATTTAAGCTTATTTATGGGGAAAGTTGTTAAAAATTTGTTAAAAGTTGGTCATAATTTTGTTAAAAATACTGTCCTCATCAAAATTGTCATTTCTATTATCAGTCAAAAAAGATTTTTGCTCTTCATAGATTAAATAGATTTAGCTTTGTGCACGAATGTTTTTCCTTGATGGATCGCTCCGTCAGGCCATCGCCTAACCAGCATGCGAAAATTCACCTAATCCAATGCCGATCAACAAGGACGAAACCAACATTCGGAAAGAATCAGACTCTGTATAGCTGAGCTGACTGATTCGAGACATAGGCCAGATGGACTGAAATAAGATAGCAGTTTGATTGACATTTTAAAATTTTCCAGGTAAACTGAAACCAGCAAAATCTTCAATAAAGGAAGCGAACCATGGATAAAAACAAAAAAGCATCGTTTTGCTTTGCAGTTTTAGCCATAACGGGGCTAATCATTATTACAGCGCATATGGAAGCCGGAGCAGACCCCCCAGTTTCTCTCATCACTCCCTATATCGATGAGAATGATATGGCGTCCATCAATGAGGCGTTCAGCGTAGATGAATGCGCACCTTGGGGCTTTGGCAACCATCTCGGGATCGATTTTTTCCCTGCGGGGACGATCGGTGACCCTAACGAATACAGGTCTTTTCAATCTGTCTGTGCCGGTGAGGTTTTATCGATATCGCCTTACTATAACCCGGTTGGAGGTCCTAATGGCATTGGCCAACATCAAGTGAATATAGAAATAGAATATGATTCCACCTATTCGGTTGTGTACGCATTTGAAACATGGTCGGACGTTCCAGCCGACGGCATTGCCCAAGAAACGAATATATTGTCGCACATATCATTGAATCAAAATATCCCCCAAGGTCATATCATCGGCGAGCTGATTAAAGGAGGCGATGGAGCCCACATCCATTTTGGTTTAAAAGAGAATGGCCTGGATATATGCCCCGAACCATTTTTCACACCAGCCGCCAGAAATTCAATCTTGAATATCCTTCACAAGATATTTCCCCATGCACGAATGTGTTACGGACTGGAAGAAACAGTCGCCACGGCAGGTATTACGGTCGATGGGAATATTTCAGACTGGTCAGGAGTCAACGTATTGGCATGGGATTGGCAGGATGCCTATTACCCGGATTTTCCCGGAGCCGATATCCAGGCCCTCTATCTTGCCAGAGATGCCACAAATCTTTATTTGCGGCTGGACCTCTGGGAGAATGCCAACCCAAATTTTGGGAATGCTCCTGATCCCTATCGAGGCAGATATTCGTTTCGATTGATAAATAACGGCCCCTATCCTGACCTTTTTCTTTCTGTCGCCGGAGGTTATCTGCAGTGGAGTCTGGGTTTTAATGGGAGCAACGGCTCAGGTGTGCCTGCACTGCTCGATGATAGGCCCGACCTTGTCGGAGTAAACGGGAAAGTCATCGAAGTGAAGATTCCGCTATGGATCATAGGCTATCCAACGGAATTTCAACGCATCTATGCTGAGGTTTCAGACTGCTGTATCGATCCGAACAACGTCACTGTTTTAGATGAAACGCACTGTATGAGCAATCTCTACACGACTTACCAACCAACGCCTGAACCTCCACAAGAATCCCTCCAAAGTTTAATATCAGCCCTGAATTATCTGACAATCCCCAATGGACTCAAAAACAGCTTAATCAAAAAACTGGAAATTTCGATACGTCAAATAAAAAAAGGGCAGATACGAGCGGCCGCGAACAATCTTAACGCTTTCATCCATCACGTATATGCCCAGAGCGGCAAGAAAATATCGAACGAGATTGCAGGTCAGATAATCGCAGAAGTGAAGAGAATAAAAGAAAATCTTAATTTGTGATACAATAAAGAACAGCTTATCGATGAAGATATCAAGACTGACTTCTAACCTTTAAAAATGTAGACGTCTATTTTTGTGGAAAAAATTCTTTCTTGGTATGATTTGTGTACACTCTTAAAATCGAGAATAGAAAATGAAATCTGTGATGGAGCGGAAAAAAAGGGGCTTTTTCTATTATTTCATACGTTTTCCGCTTGTCGTGCTTATCGTCGTGGTGAACATTGTGGTTGTTTCTTGGATCATCCACATTGTGTATTCCGTTTTCTCCGATTCCCTCCATCATATGTCTTTGTTGGAATGGGCAGATCATCTGTATTCTCTTTTGAGGTCTTTTATATATCGGATCATCGATTTTTTCTGAAATTATCTCTATTGAATGAACATTCCTCTTATCGACAAAATTGTGTATGACCTAGGTTCATCATTTTCACGCAGGCTCCTTCGATGGCAGCGTTGGTTTCCTCGGTCATTATTTCCCTGAAGTAACCATAATCAGGACTTCGCGGGCTGCATTCACTCCCGGATACGATCCCGGCGATTCCCTCCATATCGACGGAGATAAAGACCTTCAGACCGTCGCCTGATGAATCCCAACCCCCTGAGGCGAATACAACCCAGATGACAAATAAAAAAACGAAGATTTTTCGCATGAACCGATCTCCTTCCCGGTTGATATCACCCTTTTTTATACAAAAAGAGAAATATTGCAGGCAAACTGCTTTTCTATCATGTTTACTATCCTTGAATTCTGAACGTTGACTTTTTTTCAGCGATTCATAAGAATTTAAGGTTATCGATTCTCCGTATGAGGAGTTCTGCTATGAGAAAAAAATCTCTTCTCTGTTTTTTACTTGTGTCTTTATCCACTTTATTTTTAGCATGTGGCCGGAAGACCCCCGATGTCGAAGCGGCCGTAGCCAGCTTGAATGCCGATGAACTTATTCATGATGTGAAGATACTCAGCTCGGATGATTTCGAAGGACGCTTTCCCGCCTCTCCCGGCGAAGAAAAGACGGTGGCGTTTTTAAAGGAAGAGTTCGAAAAAGTAGGTTTGAAGCCCGGAGACGGAGAAAGCTACTTCCAAGAAGTCCCGCTAGTCGAGATCACGGCCACGCCCCTGACGAATCTTGTCATCACAGGTGGGGAAAAGCCCCTCGAATTTGCCTTCGGAGACGACTTTGTGGGTCTAACCTTAAGGGTCCAGGAAAAGGTGAGTGTGGAGAAGTCCGAGATGGTATTCGTCGGTTACGGCATCGTGGCCCCGGAATATGAATGGAATGATTATGAAGGTATCGACGTCAAAGGAAAAACCGTGGTCATGCTGGTCAATGATCCGGGTTTTGCCACAGAGGATCCGGGGCTATTCAACGGAAGGGCCATGACCTATTATGGCCGCTGGACATACAAGTACGAGGAAGCGGCGCGGCAGGGAGCAGCCTGTGCTATCATCATCCATGAGACTGAGCCGGCCGCTTATGGCTGGGGCGTCGTCCGGAATGGCTGGACTGGCCCCAATTTCAACCTCGTTTCCGATGATGGCAATGCCTCGAGATGTGCTGTGGAATCCTGGATCACTCTGGAAACAGCAAAATCGATCTTCGAAGCTGCAGGTAATAACTACGCCGAAATGAAAGAAACAGCGGCAGAACGGGGATTCAAAGCTATTCCTCTTGGCCTCGATGCTTCCCTCTCTTTAGAAAACAGCATCAGGAATGTTGTATCCAGAAATGTCATCGGGCTGCTTCCCGGTTCCGAGAGGGCGGACGAATATATCATCTACACCGCCCATTGGGATCATTTTGGCCGGGATCCCAATCTGGAAGGAGATCAAATTTACAATGGGGCCCTGGACAATGCCACCGGCACAGCCGCCCTGATCGAGCTGGCCGAAGCTTTTCAAGCGCTCGGATCCCCTCCCCTACGGTCGATCCTTTTCCTGGCGGTAACGGCCGAAGAACAAGGGCTGTTGGGCTCGGATTATTACGCCACCCATCCTATCTATCCCCTAACAAAAACCGCAGCCGTCATCAACATGGACGCCCTGAATATCTACGGCCGCATGAAAGATATCCGCATCGTCGGCTACGGACAGTCGGAGCTGGATGACTATGTCAAAGCCTATGCCGAGGAAGTGGGCCGGGTCGTTCTGCCCGATCCGACGCCGGAAAAAGGCTCTTTTTACCGTTCCGACCATTTTCCTTTCGCCAAACAGGGAGTACCGGCTTTGAGCGCCGGCGCTGGCGTCCAGCACGTGGAAAAGGGTGAGGAATGGGGACTGGCCCAGAGGGAAAAATACATACGGGAAAGATACCATAAACCATCGGACGAGTTCGATGACACTTGGGATCTGAGCGGCCTAAAGGAAGAACTTCACATGTATTTCATGATCGGATACCGCCTGAGCATGGAGTCGACGTTCCCTAACTGGAAAGAAGGCAGCGAATTCAAGCTCAAGCGGGACACCGATATGCAGAACCGCTGATTTTCTTGCCTACAACCACACACATCTATATCGTGCAGGCCTATACTGTATCAAGAAAATCTGAGAAATGTTTAGGAAATGTGAAAATTCCGAAAAACAGAACCGCCCCTTTTTTCCTTCTCTGAGAAAACTTTCTCTAAAGCAGCGATGATACGATCTGCAAAGGAAAACTTTACAGTCCAGGAAATATCAAGAATCTGTCAAGATCATATCGACCTAAACCGACGCATCACTTATGTACCTGGCCTATTTAGAAAAAGAGAATCATGACCATTCAATAAAAAAATCAGGAATGAAATTATCTTACAAGACGAATTATGCCCTTAAAATGAACTATTTAAGCAGGAGATTCGGCACTTGATATTGGCTATCTAATTTATAATCAATATGTTGGCACAGCCAAGCAACTATATCAACTATATCCTACACACAAACAGACTCCAACGCTCATCCTAAGCGGACCTATCAAGCCGAGCGCTTCTAAATACTCAGAACAGAATTAAAACTATAGCCTTCAGGCGCACCAAACTCCATCATTTCTTATTGTGAGGGACATATACATATACAGTTACTGTGGTTGTGTTATTGGGATCGGTGTTGCAAGAATCATAGGCAGTATAAACGATCGCATAGGTTCTTCCTTCTCCAACCCCTCCCCTTTCTGCTCTAAGCTTGAATTTTGTATCCGGAGTTCCAAAATCAGCATCTTGAATATCGTTTGCTTTATCTCCATCTCCAAGTCCGTTATCTGGCTCACTACTAGTAATTGAGGTCAAGACAAAGTTTGAGTCAGGATCACATACATCGGTAACCATGACTGTTGCGTCGATCTCAACAAGCTTATGATTAGGTGGCCAGAGAGTTTCTTTAGAGAGAGTGACCTCTATTTCTGGGGGTGTAGTATCTACTACTATAACGGCAGCTGTGCAGCTCGAGCTGTTCCCGCAATAATCTGTAGCAGTGAAAGTAACAAATGTTGTGCCTATGTTGAAAAATGACGGAGCATCGTTGACAACTACTGGATCAGGATCACAGCCATCGGTCACAGATAACCCTGCAAAAAACGGATCCAGTTGGGAATCGCTCGCTTGTACTCCGCAATTCCCCGTGCACTCAACTGTGATATCCATTGGACAGATGATATCGGGAGGGACTGTGTCGTGAATAGTTACATTCGAGGTAGCTGTATCCTCACCCTCTGCATCGCTCACGGTAAGAGTGACACTACAAGCAATTGAACATCCATTAGAAGTATCCAAGGTAAGCAATGGCATTGCACTCGCTGGATCGTCAAAGCTTGCACCCGGGCAATCTGTCGTCCAGGAATAGGTCAGCGGGTCATTCTCAAGATCATATGATCCTGAGCCATCGAGCAGTACACTCGTGCTTGTACCCGCACACTCGGCTTCGTAGGGGCCTCCAGCATCAGCGACGGGAACTGCATTGCCGAATTCGATATCGAGAATATGAAAAACAAACGCAGCAATGGGAACGTCACCCGGTCTTGGATAGGTGCAACTGTAGTTCATCTGTGTTGGGATGCGTAAAAGACCACTGGGCCGTACTCCGCCAGCATTCCCCCAGCTATTGAGCGCAAGCCAGTAATGGTTTGCTGGATCCGGATCGTCATCGTTATAGCCGAGAATCACGATGGCATGGCCGCCAGCTTGGGCATCATTCCAGTTTGTACCGCAATAATCATCGATAAGATTACACAAGGTCGTTTCAGTCTCTCCACCAACGCCCCACCAGTAATTTCTAAAGGCGGTCCAGGCGGCGTCATCGGGAAGGGCAAAACCGAAATATACTGCTTTATCCTGGTTGAGGACATTCTTGATATTTTGGATGGCTGTGGCCTGATCAACGCCATCCCAGAAGCTTGTGGTTGCTACTCTCAGCTCAGTGATCGATGTGATTGGATAATTGGGCGTCGTAGAAATGGCGCCGCAGAGCGTTGCAGGGGGACAAGGGTGCCCAGCCGTAGCCGGACAACAGTTACCTCCATCAGCGAATGAGGCGTTTGTGTTATCCCAAGGGATGCAAAATCCTTGTGCGCCATACCAAGCCGCAAAAGTCCCGATATTATTCCCACAACATCCATTACCTGGATCTCTGCATGAATTGATAAACTGTACCGAAAGCCTATCAAAAACGCCATCCTGAACATCGTGGGCGATTTCCATAAGTCCAGTACTTGCCCATGCCCAACAATTGCCGCAATTTCCCTGGTCCCGTTGATTAGGGTCATATTCGATATGACCCAAGAGATCCATCGATGTTCCATAATTGAAAGCTTGAGCCAAAGCGAGTCCAAATTTGATATTTGCATTGATATGTGCCGTCGGAGCTGCTGCATACTCGTGCATCATTCTGGTCCAGGTGTCTGGATCAAAGTGCATAATGGGGCATGTGGATTTGTTATCTGCCCAAAGATTCGCGACAAAAACGATCGCCAGGAATAAACCTAAAATCCCCAAGCAAATTCTTCTTCGCATAAATCCTCCTTAATTTATTTTATCGATCTCTTATTTCTCGAAATAATCATCAAGTTTTATTGTGGGAAACTCGAAGATTACCGGTGTGCAGGTTCCTTTTGTGATCACTTTCATATGGCACTCGAAGACCTTGTCTACTTGTATGTCATACTTCTTCAAGAATTTGGGTCCTGGGTATTCGGAATTGTTAAGCAATAACACGAATTCTTTTCCTTCTGTACGCGCAAATGTTTCAGTAAC
The DNA here is from genome assembly GCA_964400735.1 of uncultured Eubacteriales bacterium. Taxonomy (GTDB): domain Bacteria; phylum Acidobacteriota; class Aminicenantia; order Aminicenantales; family Aminicenantaceae; genus CAYNVQ01. Next base: position 966,746 of record CAYNVQ010000001.1, read on the forward strand.
CTCCTGGTCTGGGCTAAAAGTAAATTTTACTTCAAATATATCATGAGAGCAGTTAGGAAGTGCAGACTTTTGGGTGATAGAGACAATTTTTGCGCTGCCTTTATACTTTTTGTACTCGCATGGCCCCCCTTCTGAAACTGCCGTAGGCGTACGAATTGAACAGGCAGTTAGAAAAAATAAAGTGAGAAGTTGGATGGTTTTCACCATTTGTACCTTGGCTTCTTCCTGTAATTCCCCTCGTCCAAATGACCTCCGCTTCTTGATCGTTTTAAAAGATCGACGTCACCAACATATTTATTTTGGATGATATTGTCAATAAAAAAATATCAACAGGAGTTCTCCCGAAAATTCAATAATTTGCTCTCGCACTTTTAAGGCGGTTTTGGCTTAATGTCAGGGAGGATCTCCTCAAGACATTAGTCTTTATGAAAGCTTCCGTGCTTGGCATCGTGAGTTCTTAGGCTAATCCATTCCCCTATAATTGTTCGCCCATTTCTTGAAATTTCACTTGTCATTTAGGATAATTGTTAGAAAGCAAATAAGTTAAGCTATTTTATCTCCCCTTTTTGGAAGAATCCCTTATAAATATCAAGCAAAAAAAATCAAAGAATTAAAAGAAAAATTCAATCCTCGTACAGCGCATTGAGGCGGTCTTTGTACTTTTCTGTCACGGCGTTGCGCTTGATTTTTAACGAAGATGTCATCTCCCCGCTTTCGATGCTGAACTCCTCAGGCACGATCAAAACCTTTTTCAAGGTCTCGAAGGAAGAGAGCGTTTTGTTTTTCTCCGCCACTTCATTATCGATCAATTCAACCACTTTGGGATGTGCACATAGATCCCCCCAGCTATCAGCAGAAATTCCCTGTTTCGTGGCCCATTCTTCAACCTGTTCCCTATCGAGGGTAACTACGCCGGCAAGATACTTCTTGCGTTCGCCGTAAGCTACAACCTGGTTGATATAGCGGGAAGTCTGCACGATCTTTTCGACTCTTTGGGGAGCGACATTCTTCCCTCCCGAGGTTACGATGATGTCCTTTTTGCGATCCGTGATATACAAATAGCCGTCCTCGTCGATCATCCCGATGTCTCCGGTGTATAACCATCCCTCGTTATCGATCGTCTCGGCTGTGGCTTCAGGATCTTTGTAATAACCCTTCATCACGTTTTTTCCCCTGTAGAGAACCTCCCCATCCTGGGCTATTTTCTGCTCTATCTCCGCACCAGTCGGCCCCACTGAGCCGAATTTGTAGCGATCGTAAGGATTGAGGTTGCTGAAGGAGGTGTTTTCCGTCATTCCTATCCCTTCCAGAATGAGAACCCCACAGGCATGGAAAAATTCCGCGATGGCCTTATTAAGGGGGGCAGCGCCTGAAATCGCATAAACGACATTTCCACCCAGGGCCGCTTGGATTTTTGAGAAAACGAGCTTGTTGGCCAGCCTGTACCTGAAAGCCAGCCAGCCGGTCACTGGCTCTTTACGCTGTTTCGATTCACTCACCTTATAACCGATTCTCAGTGCCCATTTGAAGAGTTTATATTTGATCCCGCCCGCATCCTGGGTGTTGGTGGTGATCCTTCCGTATGCCCTCTCATAAAGCCGCGGCGGGCTTCCGAAGAAATGCGGCCGGATTTCTTTCAAGTTTTCGACGACTGCATCCATGCTCTCGGCGATACTCGTGGTGAGCGCTGCCCTCAGGCAGACATAGACGATGATTCGGGCGAAAACATGAGCCATTGGAAGGAAAAGCAGGTTTTCGAAATGGGGTTCAATGTAAAGGGATTGAAGGGCTGACCAGGAAGTAAATACTAGATTTTCATGCGATATCATTGCGCCCTTTGGAATTCCGGTCGTCCCGGAGGTATACACGATAGAAGCCACATCCCCGGGTAGTAAATCTTCAGTCCTGGCTAGGAATTCCTCATCTGTAATGCCGCTGCCCTTCTCGATAAACTCCTCCCAGGTCATCACATTCTCTACGTTGGAGGAATCCCCTTGAATAATGATTATGTGCTTCAAGCTAGGAAGGTTTTCACGGACCGAGACGATCTTGTCCAGCTGGTCCTTGTTTTCGACGAAGAGGACGACCGCATCGCTGTGGTTGATAATATAGGCACAGTCATCGGCTAAATTCGAAGGGTAAATTCCGACGGTCACAGCACCGATACTCACAGCGGCGATATCCAACTGCAGCCATTCCAGCCGCGTCCAGCTCAGAATATTGACCTTGCCATTTTTTGCGACGCCGATTGCCATCAGGCTTTTAGAAATCTTTTTGCAAGTTTCCTGATACTCATTCCAGGTCACAGGTTTCCATTCGGCCCCCTCTTTATGCCTGTAAGCGACCTTATCCTTGTTTTTCTCGCAGACATTTGTGAACATTTCATAGATTGATTTTTCTAGCATGTTCCCTCCTCATCGATCCAGATTCGCGCTCAAGATAGATGAAATAGAAAAAACCGATCGATTTCCTTGCTCCCGATAAAGCTCAATGGCCAATTCCTTTTTGCTCTAATCTTGATGCCAAAAAGGATACCAGGGAATGAGGAAAGTGTCAATCGGCTTGACTTAGGAATTTAGCTCTATTAAATTAGTTTGAATATTAGCTGGAGGTTCAGGATGTACGCTTTCCAAAATCACGTTATCGAATCCAAAAGAAAAAAAACACTTCTGGTGCGGAATGTGGCTTCCATTTTTGCAGTCTTAGCCAGCATACTATACTTGCCGGGCTGCAGAAAATCGGAAAGGCTGCAACTTGCCGGAACCGTGGAAAGAAAAACCCTTGAACTGTCTGCTCCGATATCGGAAATCATAGTCGACATCCCTGTGAAAGAGGGGGATCGAGTGGAGGCTGGCCAGGTAGTCGTACAACTCGATATCGAGGTTGCAGTGGCCGAACTGCAGGCACAGGAATCGGCGCTCGCCGCCGCCGAAGCCCTCCAATCTGAAACCGAGGGAGAATTCAAACGCCAGGAAAACCTCCAAAAATCTCGGGTTGCCTCTGAAAGAGCGCTTGATGTGGCCCGACGTCAACGGGATGAGGCAGTGGCTCTCGTCAACGAAAAAAGAGCCCGGGTGCTTCAAGCACAGAAGCATCTTTCTGATCTAACTATCACGAGCCGGGATTCAGGAGTGATCGACCAGCTTCCGTTCGAGGTCGGCGAGCGAGTGCCAGCAGGGGGAGTCGTGGCGGTGGTGATTTCCGATGAGAAACCATGGGTAAGGGTATGGTTGCCCGCCCGTGCAGTTTCTCGAATGACCCTGGGAACAGAAGCCGGAGTTAAAGTCGAGGGATTGAAAAATAGACTAAAAGGAGAAGTGGAATACATCTCTCGAGAATCTGATTTCACACCCCACTACGCTCTGACCGAGCGTGAAAGCGCACATCTGGTTTATGAAACGCGAGTGGTACTAAATGATGCACCGCCTGAAATACGCCCAGGCCTTCCCGCCCAAGTCTATATCCATTTATCAAAATAGTGGGTTAAAGATGGATAAGCAAGAAGCATTTGAGACGGAAAATGATGATCTAATCATTCGAGCCAGAGGATTGACCCGACGTTTTGGCACCCTTACCGCGGTCAACAGGCTAGACATCGATATATTCCGGAGCGAAGTTTTCGGTTTTCTGGGGCCTAATGGAGCGGGCAAGTCCACTTTGATCCGCATGCTTGTCGGATTGATGCAACCATCTGAAGGGACGGCTCAAGTTCTGGGATTCAATCTTCCAAAGGACGCAGAAAGACTGCGTTCGAAAATCGGTTACATGACTCAAAAATTTTCTCTCTACGAGGATTTATCCGTAGAGGAAAATCTGGAATTTGCTGCCCAAATATTCGGTTTAGACACCCAAGCGAAGAAAACCAGAATCAAAGAAATCCTTGAAGATTTCGGCCTCGAGGAAATACGCCATCAACGCCCGGCTGTTATGTCTGGAGGATGGAAACAACGTCTAGCGCTTGCAGCCAGCATGATACACAAACCCGAAATTCTCTTTCTGGACGAACCGACATCGGGAGTCGATCCAAACAGCAGACGCCTTTTTTGGGAAAAGCTTTTTGAACTCGCCTCGAAAGGAACGACTATCCTCGTCTCCACCCATTACATGGATGAAGCTATCCGGTGTCATCGAATCTGCATGCTTCAGGATGGTTGCCTGAAAGCCATCGGATCGCCGTCAGACCTGACAGCCTCTCTCAGAGGAAGAATTATTGAAATTTCAGCCGAACCTATCGAAAAAGCTATGGATATCGTCCGCCATCAACCTAATGTGGCGAGTGTTACCCAACTAGGAAGTCAAGCCCACGTGCTCCTGGAATCCGGCATGCCTTCAGATAAAGCCATGGCGGTCAAGATTCTTGAAATTCTTAAGCTCTCCGGAGTCGAAAAGATCTGTTCCGAACCTGCCGAGCCCAATCTGGAGGATGTTTTTGTCGCTCAGACGCTGAAAAAAGTCCCAAGCAAAGGAGAAATTTCAGCATGAACGGACAAGAAAAAAAATCAAACTCATTCGGTCAAAGAATAAATTCACTCTCCCGCATCTGGCGACTCCTTTCCGATGTTATATCGTTCCTCTTTTCACGTATCAGCAACCGTCATCAAAGGATCATAGCCGTTGCAAGAAAGGAATTCCGCCAGTTGATGCGAGACCGGCTGACACTGGGTTTTGTTGTGGGTGTTCCGGCTGTGCAGCTTCTCCTCTTCGGATATGCTATCAATCAAGACGTCCGCCGAGTGAGTACGGCGCTCGTTGATCATAGCCATTCATATATTTCACGACAGTTGGTGGGACAGCTGGAAGCCACACAGACCTTCCTGATCACCCAGCGTCCGACCAGTGAATCAGAGGCAATGGACCTTCTCAGACGAGGAATTGTCCATGCAGCGGTAGTCGTCCCACCCGATTACTCCCGGGCTTACTACCGCGGACGGGGTGCAGAGATTTCCATACTTGTGGATGCCACAGACCCGATACTGGCCAGAGCAGTCAGGGCATCAGCGAACGGCCTGATGGAACAACACAATAAACGACTGCAAAGTTTTGCTGTTAGGCCCGGTGAAGGCACGTTGAGAATTCCACGGCAACGCTCGTATTTCGGAGCCGAGCCAGATCTGATACGCACTCAATTTCTCAGGTTTGCCGTTCTCAATTTCTACAATCCCGAGCTTCGCACTCCTGTTTTTGTAGTTCCTGCCCTGCTTGGCGTTATCCTGACCACAACCATGATTCTGATGACTGCCTTGGCCATTGTCAGGGAACGGGAGCGAGGAAGTTTCGAATTTTTGATCGCCACGCCAATCCGCCGACTGGAACTCATGGAAGGGAAAATCCTGCCCTATATATTCATTGGATTCATTCAAATCATGATCGTTGTCTTCACCGGGCTCTTGCTGTTCAGGGTTCCTGTGGCGGGAAGTTTGATCCAACTCGGGGTAGCCTCCCTTGTGTTCATTTCGGCCAATTTGACTCTCGGGCTGGTGATTTCGTCTGTTTGCTCGACCCAATTCCAGGCTACCGAGCTATCCTTTTTCTTCTTTCTCCCCTCTGTTCTTCTGTCGGGATTCATGTTTCCTTTTGAATCTATGCCCAAACCTGCCCAATGGCTGGGTGAATTGCTACCGCTTACCCATTTCATAAGAATAACACGGGGAATACTTTTGCGCGGGGCGTCGCTTTTTGACCACTACCAGGGACTTTTTGCAATGGCGATCTTCACTCTGGTCGGATTTGCTGCGGCGACCATGCTTTTTCAGAAAAGGTTGGGCTGAGGATGGTGTAACGAGCCGACTCGACGTAAACCGGGATATGTTGTGGCCATTGTTGTATGATTGGCAGGCAGCATGGGTCGGCGTCGATGAGAAAAAATATGCCGATTAAGACAAAAAAGTGAGCGCCATGAGAAGAAAACTGGGAATTTTCGAGACGGCACAAACCATAAGCGGAAATTATTTTCCCTTCAATGCCGTGGCCTGTGTCCGGATAACCAACAGTCCGTTGCCGGATATTGTTCAACGCACTCTGTCTTTGATGCAGGAGCGTCACCCGCTTTTAAGAATGAGAATCGCGAGGGAGCGGACTGGCTTTGTATTCGTTTCAGATGGAACCCCGGATATCGGGCTGGAAATTCTCCAACGAGAAGAGATGGACCAGTGGAGATCGGCCTGCGAGAACGAACTCAATAAAAAATTTGACATTGAAAAAGGCCCTCTCATTCGCTGCCTTTATCTTTACTCCGATAGTCAACCGAAAGAGGGTGATATCATTATCAGCTGCCACCATTCGATTATCGATGCCACATCAGTCCTGCGCATTATTCATGAGCTGCTTTCTATGAGCGCGATCCTACAAAGAGGCGAAATTCCTCAGAATTACTCCCCTTTGCCTCTGCTCCAGTCCGAAGAGGCTTATTACCCCTCCGCCTTCAAAGGGATATCCAAAAAAAGCCATATCCTCCGTTTCATATTCCGGCAGGTCAAAGATGAATTCAGCTATCGGAGCAAAACACGAGGCGGCAAGAAATCTCCCGTTTATAAAAGTGCCCGCTGTTGTACCTTGTCCCACCAGCTTTCTCCTGAACAGACACATCGACTGATCCGGCAAACACGGCAGAAAAGAGTTTCGCTGAATAGCTGCTTGAGTGCAGCCATGATTTTATCTGTAGTTAAAAAACTATATGATAATCAAGATTTGCCTCTGCGCCACTTTACCTTCTCAGACCTAAGGCCCTATCTTAAGCCTCCTGTACCCGAACACAGCCTGGGGAGTTATCATTCCATGATGAGGTTGACTGTTCCTGTAAAAAAAGATCAGGGCATTTGGGATCTGGCCCAAAATATTCATCAACAGGTATACAGGATGTTGAAGAAAGGAGAAAAATTCATTCAACCGCTCTTGAGTGCCCGGATGATGCGGATGTTCATACGATTAAAGAAAATGCGCATGGGGACAACAGCCCTGAGTTATCCCGGAGTGGCTAAGATTTTTCCCGATTATGGGGAAATCCAAGTCAGGGCTCTTCATGGATATGTATCGAACTTTCCCATAGGCCCTGAATACGCGGCCACGGCGCGCATTTTCAATCGCCGTCTATGGATGGACAGCCTGTATCTAGACTCTGACATGAGCCGGGAAACGGCCCGGCAAATCGCCAACGAAATTTTATTTATTCTCGAGGAAAGAGGATGAGCATTATCGAGATAGGCAGAAAGGATATCCGTTATGACTATCGATGAAATCAAGACCATTATTTCTGTGCAGCTTGGAAACCCGAATGTCAGGCCAGGGGACTACATCATAGAAGATCTGGATGCGGAATCAGCAGATATCGTAGGAATAATCGCTGCTGTTGAGGATAAATATAACCTTGCCATCGATGAGGAAGAACTGGCCGGCATCCGAACGGTCGAGGACCTTTTCCATTTAGTTCAGAAAAAATCGTAATCCTAAGGAGTCGTTCACTCATGTTCAAGCCGAGGTTCAAAACCCTCATCGAAATGCTTCGCTTCAGAGCTCTCAGAAATGCACAACAACCTGCTTTGATGATAGAGGAAGAGGGCTTTTTATACGTTGACCTATGGCGGGAAATCAATCATTTTGCCGGCTTTCTCACTCGAATGGGGATGAAGAGCGGAGACCGGATAGTGGTAGTCCTTCCTAATGGGAAAGATTTTTTTGTTTCTTTTTATGGGATCCAGCTTGCAGGCGGAATTCCTATCCCTCTTTATCATGTCTCTGGTGCAGAGAGAATTTTTTCCCTATCCGAGTTTTGCGATGCCAAAGCAGTGGTCACCTCCTCTTCGCTTTTAACTCGACTCGAAGAGTCCGGATCTCAGGGACATAGATTTTCCATTATCTCGATAGATCGATACAAATCCTCCCCTTTTCAGGGGGACTTTCCTGAAATAAGCCCGGATGATATAGCATTTCTTCAGTTCACATCTGGCAGTACAGGAAATCCAAAGGGGGTTCAGCTTTCCCACGCCAATATAATCACGAACATGGAACAGATGATCGCAGGGATGGAAATTACAAAAAGTGATATATTTGTTAGTTGGCTTCCGACCTGCCATGATATGGGATTGATCCTTATGACCATGGTTCCTTTCTATCTGGGAGCCAGCCTCTATCTCTTGCCAACCAACCTGACAAGTATTCGAAAATGGTTCAATATCCTAAGCCAAAAAAAAGCCACATTTACCGCAGCTCCTGACTTCGGCTATCGAATGGCTTTACTTTATTTCCGCCGCACAGAAAATATCGATCTTTCGAATCTCAGGGTGGCTCTCAATGCCGCCGAACCGGTAAGAACGACAACCGTGTATAATTTCGAGAAGACCTTTGGAATCCCGACTACCATGGTGCCTGCCTATGGCTTGGCGGAAGCGACGGTGGGCGTGAGTTCGTCCCCCCCCAAAAAACCCATCAAAGCCGATCAACGTGGATTCGTCTCTGTGGGAAAAGGCTTTCCAGGCGTCCGACTAAAGATTTTGAGAGGCAGGAAGTTTGTAGGTCCAGGGATCATTGGCGAGATCCTGGTAAAAAGTCCCGCCAATACAAAAGGTTATCTTAAAAACCCTCAAGAGAATTTAAAGCTTTTTTGGCGGAGGGATTATATCCGTACGGGAGATATTGGCTATTATGATGCCGAAGGAGAATTCTACATCGTTGGCCGCAAAAAAAATATTATTATTCAAGGGGGACAGAATATCTCCCCTCAGGAAGTGGAGGAGAGCATCGATAGATTGCCTTTTGTGCGTCTTTCTGCAGCCATCGGTATCGACCGAGGCCTCGTGGAAGGAGAACAGGTGTACGTATTTGCCGAGGTCAGGACCAAGGAATCAACGCCTCATGCCGAATTGGAGGAAATGGCCATCAAAATCGTCAGAAAATTTGAGGTTCGTCTCGGCTTCCGTCCGGGAAGAGTCTACCTCGTTAAGCCTCGATCAATACCGCGAACCCCTAATGGCAAAATTATGCACAACGACCTGAAAAGACAGTACCTCGGAGGAAACCTTCGGATGACAGGCGGGATTCTTTTTCCTGATTATTAGAAAGAAAACTTCAATCTTATTTTCAGTTCTCTGCCGGTTTTACGAATCGAAAATACCCGAAGGCTCCAGTCAGCACGACGAAAAAGGCAATCGGAATCCAACCGAAAACATTAAAGAAGCCGCTGATCACACTCAAGATAGAAAGGACCAGTCCGATCAAGCAGGTCACAAATATGGCCAGCTTGATGGCTCTCCGGGTATCTGAATCTCCTGCATTTCTTGCTGACCAAGCCAACACTCCGAATCCCAACACAGCCCCGCCAAAAAAACGTGCCGTCATGATGACAGAGTCATTGTAATCGACTCCGAAGAAATCCAGTAAATACTTGGGCAACAGTAGGTAAGCAATTCCGAAAACAAAACCGAATAGAGCCGTTAGCACGAGAAGCGTTTTTACCTTCATATTTCCTCCTTTTAATACTTTTTTTACATGTTTATATCCTTTTTGTTTCCATGTCAATGCACTTCGATGAAATTTGTCCATTTTGGACAAAACATGAGCTTGACATTGAGTTCAGAAAGAATCATGGTTAACACTCTTATTAGAGTGTTATTGGACGCCGCCTTGATGTCCTCGCTATCGATTCTTTGTGTAAGAGGCGCTCTATCCCATCAATTCGTCTTATCCAAGAATGGGAACCATCCCTTTTTTCCTTAGCTAGAGGTATATATCTTCTTGGTAGCCGATTTTGATCAGCTCGATTTTGTTCGGATCGGCTGTTCCCAGGTTGTATCTGATATCTGCCTCGAATATGTGTTTCGCCGGGGGGCTCAGAGGTCGATCCTCTCCAAAAAAATCTTTCCTTTTGGCCTGGATGATACGCAAGCCGGTTGAATCTGCCGCTACAGGATCAAAGCTCACGATTAAACCGTAATATTTCCAGACATAACGGGGATTAAAGTTATGGGGCCCTACGCCGTGGAACTGGGGCGTGAGCATTACCAAGACATTCAGACGGGTTTTTTCCTTGCACAAAGGATTATCCCATATAGTAGCCAACCTGGCACAGGAATCGTCATGGTAATTCGGGGGGTCGGGTATAAACATGATGTAATTCTTGATCAGCGATCCCACCCCGGACCAGTGATGGGACCTCATCGGCCGGGCATTGATCAATGCCGTAGCTCTTTTGAAAATGGGGTTCCGTAGGACTCCCCGGTCATCGATCCCGATGTTCGACTCGTCCACACCTGTATCCATCACTCGTTTCTTCAACGCATTTTCCACCTGGGATGTGGTGGGAATATAAGTCCAGACATTGCTCTTGATGCCCACTATGTCATCCGGATTTATGAAAGTTTTCCAGGCTTGAACCGCATCCTTTTCCCCTGTCAAAGTGGTAACGGCTCTATCCAGCATATCCAGCACCACCTCGTATTTCGGTTTACCGCTATCATCCAGCACATTATTATCCCGGACTAAAATGACTTTGGTCCTTTGCCCTTGTCCAGGAAAAACGAGTCCTTTTTTGCCTAAAAATATGGGGCTTCCGATCGCGGCCAGTGTTGAATTTTTCATGAACTCACGCCGGGTGATAATTCCTTTCTTTCCCACTTTTCCTCCTGAAGATTTTCCCTTTTTGTTTTTATCTTGATTCAGGAAATATCGGTATCGAAAAACCTCAAATAGGATTCGAGCACTTCTCGAGAGGGGGAACCGAACACTATCGCCAACGCCTTGCCTTCCAGTCGACATCCAGTCCATTCACCGTCCGGAAGTTCGGCCATTCCCTCTTCGGCATCGGGCAGATAATGAGTCAGAAAACTTTCATTGGCCCTCTGCGCCCTCTGCTCATCAGGATACTGGCAGAGCAATAGATAAAACGTGCTCTCGCCTACTTTGTATGTGGCCAGCACAGCTTGAACATCATCATCCATCTGCAGGATGTTTTCATCGGCGATATAATAGAGGCTATTCAAGACGACAGGATGGTGGAAATACCGGATGCTTTCTAGAATCAGGTTTTTCTGAGGAACGGCTGAAACGAGAGGAGGGATTTCGCCTATTCCGTCGATGGCCTCGGCCAGCATCCGACCCAACTTCAAGATAATCTGTTTCTTTTCTTCCGACTCAGGATAGGATAAAATCGAGACATAATAGCGGTCTTTCCAGAAAGTGAGCAGCCCCGAGGTATACTCCGCTCCCTGCCCCAAATCCTCATTTTCCTCTTCACGTCCGTGGGAAAATATTCCGAAAGCATCATAGGAATTTCCCATATCGAAGAAATCGACGACGATCTCGGCATCCTCTCCCTTCTCGTATTTGACAGCCAGGAGTTCTTTGAATTTATAAGCGATGTAAAGCTCGGCTCCACCATCGATATAGTCATACAAAGTGTCTTTGGTGTAAATGACCGGCTTTTCCGCTTTTTTCCAGCCCTCGAACTCCTTGGGAAGCAGCTCATAAAATTGATTGAGCGATAAGGCCATAGCATTCTCCGCAAAAAAGACGAAAAAAATCAAGAAAAGAGCAACCCCACTAGGGATAAAATTTATTATTCTATGCGCTTTTTTCATTTGCATGACTTCAAAAATTAGCAGATGGGCCAGGAAAAGTCAAAGAGAGGCAGCGCCATTCTTCCACCGCCCGCATTTTCTTTGGCTGTCCCCCACACTGAAACTCCGGACGTAGATGATATTTGTGTAGCCTGGAATATCTGTGAGCCAAGGCCATCCATTCCACGCCATCCCACTCTATCATTAAAGGTTGGGAGAGGAAGGGGCTCATCAGGCCTCAAAATAGGACATTTCTCCTATTGACTGAATAGCTTTAACCGGTTATTCGTATATGTTAGTGGAGAGAAAGAATGAACGTAGTCGAAATCGAAAATGTCACCAAAACCTTCGGGTCCGTCACGGCTGTGGATGACCTAACCCTCAATGTTCCGAAAGGAAGCATTTACGGATTCATCGGCCCCAACGGTTCCGGAAAAACGACCACCCTGCGCATGATTATGAATATTTTCTATCCGGATTCGGGGACTATCCGCACCTTTGGCGAGGAATTGAAAGGAACCAGCACCGACCGCATTGGGTATCTTCCCGAAGAGCGCGGGATGTACAAAAAAATGAAAGTCCGGGACCTCCTCCAGTTCTATGGAGAGCTCAAAAGCGGCCGCAAGGTGAATAAAGAAGTGGACGACTGGCTGGAAAGGCTGGAACTCAGCGATTGGGGCAATAAAAAAATCGAGACGCTCAGTAAAGGAATGGGCCAGAAGGTCCAGTTCATCTCGACCATCGTGGCCAGACCGGAACTGATCATCCTTGACGAACCCTTTACCGGGCTGGACCCGGTCAATGTCGAAGCGATCAAAGATGCCATATTGGACCTCCGGTCTCAGGGAGCGACGGTCATCTTCAGCACCCACGATATGAATGTTGCCGAAAAAATGTGCGATTTTATATTCATGATATTCAAAGGCCGAAAAGTCCTGGATGGGACATTGGTTTCGATCCAGGATAAATACGGAAACGATACACTTCGTATACGGACCGATGGAGGAAGGTCCAGTCTAGATAATCTGGAAGGTGTGGATAAAATAACGGATTTCGGACAGCTTCAGGAGCTGCGGATTCATCCGGGGGCCGACCATCAGAAAATCCTTTCCGAGATCATGACCCGCTCGCAAGTTTACAGCTTCGAACTGGCCAAGCCCACACTGTACGATATCTTTCTGAGAATTGCCGGACCGGAAGCCAAGGAGGAAGCCAATGCGTAAAATTCTCCGATTCGTGAAAAGGGAATATCTGGCTGCTGTCAAGACCAAAGGATTCATCATCATGCTGCTTCTGATGCCTGTGCTGATGGGAGGAAGCGGTATCGCCATGTACCTCCTCCGCGGCCAAGTGGACACGAAAGATAAGCGGGTGGCCGTCGTAGACCATTCCGGAATCGTGACCGATTACATTCTGAAGGCTGTCCAAGAACGAAATGCCGAAGCCGTAACCGACAAGGAAACCGGAAAGAAAATCCAGCCAGCTTATGTCATCGAGGTAGTCGAACCGGATAACACAGACCTTCAGGCCCAAAGACTCGAGCTTTCCAACCGGATACGTGAAGGGAACCTCCATGCCTTCCTGGAGATCGGACCGAACATTCTCCATCCTAAAGGAGATCAAAACAGTTTTCGCATCAAGTATCACGGCAAAAATGCGGCTATCGACAACATCCGTAACTGGCTGAACAACACCATCAACCCTTATCTGCGCAAAATAAGGCTCTCGGAAGCCGGAGTGAATGAATCCGAGGCAGAAGAGATAATGGCTTGGCTTCAGGTCGAGCCCATGGGACTGATATCCGTCGACGAAGCTACCGGCGAAATTCAAGAAGCCCGGAGAACGGGAGAGGCAGAAGCCATCCTGGTCCCCGCTGTTCTTTTTTTCCTGATGTTCATGCTGGTGATGATGGGGGCCATGCCCCTTCTCCAGAGCACCATGGAGGAGAAAACACAGCGCATAGCAGAGGTCCTCTTAGGAAGCCTGCAGCCCCACCAATTTATGGCAGGCAAAGTCTTAGGAGGCCTACTGGTTTCGCTGACCGGCGCTGCGGTTTATGTGTTCGGCGGAGTTTTTTTCATGCAGAGACTAGGTTTGGCCGATTTTATCCCTTTTCATGTAATTCCCTGGTTTTTCACCTTTCTCGTACTCGAAATTGTCATGGTGGGCTCGATTTTAGCCGCTATGGGAGCAGCCTGTAACGACCCCAAGGATGCTCAGAACCTGACCTTCCCAGCCATGTTTCCTGTCTTTTTCCCCATGTTCATTTTTATGCCGGTCCTGCAAGAACCGACCAGCGCTTTTGCCACCTGGCTTTCGATGTTTCCTCTTTTCACGCCGCTCCTCATGCTGATCAGGAAAGCCGCCCCAGTTGGGATCCCGGCTTGGCAGCCGTGGGTCGGACTCGCCGGAGTTTTGCTGTTTACGGCTTTTATTGTTTGGGTCGGCGGCCGGATTTTCCGCGTCGCGATCCTGATGGCCGGCGGCCCGCCCAAGCTCTCGAAAATGATCAAGTGGGCCATCCGGGGCTAGGACAAATGGGGAAGGCCTCTATTTTTTCTGGATAAGCCAAACGGCCATCTCCCCCACCCCCCGGTGGGACCAGGCGTAGTAGGGAATAGCCGTCAACTCTATTTCTTTCCCCTCCAATAATGCCTTTCCCTTGATGACCGTGAGTCCCTTAAGCAAATCTGGGTTCATCTCCGGATGTAACTCCTCATCATCGGGAAGCACGATATCCAGAGCCTTTCCTCCGTGATCGATGCCCTCCACGCAATAGATAAGCGGACCGCGTTCAAGGGCCACTTTTCCGGCATCCTCTATAACGTTGGGATGGCTCAAAACGCGGCGGACGGGCATGGGCAGGTCGAGCACGACGACATCCCCGTCTTTCCACAGGCGCTGGATTCGGGCGTACCCCTTTTTTACATCGATGGCTATGTTTTCATTGTTGACAGAAAGCATCGGCCTCTCTTTGACTTCTTCCGTATAGCGATAAAGGTCACCCGGAACAGGCCGGTTCAGTGCCCAGCCCGGGATGCGGACGAAAATTGTAAATTCCGACTCCCTGGCTGGGGCTACCGTCAGGCGGATTTTTCCTTCCCAAGGATAGAGCGTTTTCTGCTTCAATCTGACCGTATTTCCTCTAAGGTCCACCTCGGCCTCGCTTCCCACGAATAGATTCACATAGATTCCATCGTCAGTGGAGGCATAAATATAACCAGGAACGGACGGAATGAACCGCGAGATATTCCCCGGACAGCAGGCTGTTCCGAACCAAGGTTGACGGCAGGCTGCGCCCTTGTTGAATCTGAATTTTCCGTCAGAGGCCAGTGGGTTGGGATAGAAAAAAGTATCTCCCTCCAGAGAAACGCCTACGATAACAGCGTTATACAGAGTCCTCTCCAAGACATCCATATATTTTGCGTCCTGATGGAGAAGGAACAGGCGAAGGTTCCAAAATACGCTGCCGATGGCGGCGCAGGTCTCGTTATAGGCAGTCAGGTTGGGAAGTTCATAGTTTTCACCGAATCTTTCGCGGTCATGATAGGCTCCGAGGCCTCCGGTCAGGGCCATCTTTTTGTTGACCACGTTCTTCCAGAGCCGGTCGATGGCCTGGATATACGGTGCAGAGCCGATGAGGGCGGCCACGTCGGCCATCCCGGCGTACATGTACATGGCCCGCACGGCATGACCGACAGCCTCATCCTGCTCGAGTACGGGCTTGTGAGCCTGAATCTGGATAGGGTCATTATAGATAGAAAAACGGTGGCCCTCGGGATAGACCTTGAGCTCGAGGTCTTTCCCCCTTTGGTCGAGAAAATATTTGGCCAATTTCAGGTAATCATGGTTTCCCGTGACACGATAGAGCTTGACCAGACCGATTTCCACCTCCTGGTGACCCGAAGTCGCCCTCAGCTTATCCGGACCGAAGGTGCGGACCAGAAGGTCGGCGTTCTTAATGGCGATATCGATAAAACTTCTCTTTCCGGTCGCCTGATAATGGGCCACAGCCGCCTCATACATGTGGCCGGCATTGTATAGCTCGTGGCTGACCGCTAGGTTGGACCACCGCTCCTCGCCTATCCCCATAACCGGCCTATCCGGTGAGGCGGTTCGGGGTGTGAACAGATAACCGTCCTCCTCCTGGGCAGCCCCTATCACTTCGATCAATTCGTCCAGAGCCCCCTCGAGTTCCTGGTCCGGGTGGGTGGCCAGTGTGTAGGCCGCTCCTTCCATCACCTTGTAGACATCAGTATCGTTATACCGCTCCCCTTTGTATTCCCCCGTCTTCAAACCGCCAGCAATGGCAAAATTATCCACCCGGCCTGTTATCCGGTTCTGCTCCATGGCAAAGGGAATGGTAACCTTCTGGTTGGTCTCTATCCGGGGCAGCCAGAAATCATCCATGATCTTCACCTTCGTGAATTCGACCGGTTTGACCGGATAGTCCCTGGCCGGTTCTCTCTGGCAGGAAATTCCCGTTATCAGGATTGCGCTGAAACACAAAATGAAAAGCAGCGATTTTTTCATCTTTTCCTCATATCTTGATTTCGCCCCTCATATTACATCCAGACAGTCGATCGATCAAGTTTTAGCCCGAAACGAATGACTCTAGCGCTCCATCGTTGATATCGTTCAATACGAACATTCTTGTCTGATAAACGTCCTCCCACCTAATAATTTTGCATTGATAAAAAATCAGGAATGCCCAACAGAGCCACCGACGGAGCGATTATGCTGGATTATTCGGAAAATCTCGCATTTTTTTGTTAACCTGGAAGTCCTCCTATTCGTTATTATTATGAATTCGATTTTAAGGAGGTCGAAATGAACAATTCAGATACTATAACCATGATAGCCATTTTGCCGCTGACGATTCTTTTTTGGGCTTGGGTTGTTTGGGCTATCCTGGAATGGAGAAAAATACGACACAAAAGCCAGCTCCAAAATAAAATCGTGGAGAAGTTCAACAATGTCCAGGAGTTTAACGAATTCATTCAGTCCAAGGAGGGGAATAAATTCCTCAACTTTCTGAGATTTAATGGGCTGGCTCCTAAGGAGAAGATCTTATCTTCCTTGTCCAGGGGAGTAATCATTTCGTTTATCGGCATCTCCTTGGTCCTCATCGGGCGGATTTTTACGGATGAAATGAGGTATTTTCTGGCCTTTGGTATTGTCTTCATCGCCCTGGGAGTGGGTTTTCTCGTCTCGACCTTTATCTCCTACACATTGAGCAAGAAATGGGGCATAATGGATGAGGACAAATAGGGCAGGATTCTCATGCCGGGCAGTATCGCTCATCCGTTTAAGGTAACGTTCAAACGGAAAAATTCAGCGATAGGCCTAAACGGAACTTCGGTTATGGAAGAGAACCGGAAGGAAATCTGGGAGAAATTCTATGAGAATTACTCCCGTTCCTTCTGGTTTTATATCTATAAAATCTGCGGCGACCAACACCTGGCGGACGATATCTACCAGGAATCCTTCTTCAAGTTCCTCAAGGCCAAACCGGACATCCAGAACGAGAAACACATGCAGGTCTACCTGTACAGGATCGCTTACCGGCTCCTGGTGGATAGAATACGAAGGGTTAAAGTCGAAAAAAGGGCATTCGAAAAGGAACAGCACGCTTTTATGAGAAACATTCAAAAGGAAGGACCACAGTCGAAAATCCAAATTTCTTTAGACATAAAAAAAACATTCAAAAAACTCAAGCCCAGAGAAAGGATGATTCTCTGGCTGGCCTATGTCGAGGGCTACAGCTACGAGGAGATCGCAGAGATGACAGAAACGAAGGAAAACAGCCTGAAAGTCCAGCTCTTCCGGGCAAGGGAAAAATTGGCCAAAATATTGAAGATGCAAGAGTTTCAGGGGAGGACAGCGTCATGAAAAAAAAGATTTGTCCATCGGAAAAACGGGTTTTGGAGGGTCTTAAAACGGGAAAACTGAGCCCGGAACTCCAAAGTCATTTGGCAGAATGCCCCGTGTGTCAAGATGTGGCGGCTGTTTATGAATGGATGAACCGATTTAAAGAGAAAGCCTGGAAAATAGATATGGCGCAAAAAGATCTTCCCAGTGCGGAGGCTATATGGAATCGAGTTTATGGCAGGAAAAGACCAGACAGAAAACTGGTGAAAAGGGCTTTGAGACCCATTCTGTATACCCAGGTGCTTTATTACGGCGTGATGACCGCAGGAATCATCTTTCTGGCGCTCTGGGGGGGCAACAAGATCGGAAAAATAGTCGACCTCAAACCTTTGGCGCAGATTCTGCCTTACATCTTCATTCCCGCATCGTTCGTGGTGATCTCACTCCTCTTCTGTACACTTCTCGTCGCCTTCGAAAAACGCAGAAAACCCATTTAATCGGGGACAGGATACTCTGGCACCTTTTTCCCATTGTATATTTTCGCCACAGACTTCATTAAATCCGAGTGGATATTTAAAAAAGAGATCCGCCCAAAAATTTTGACTCCTCAAAAGAGATGCGCTATTTTGCACGCATGTGGCGTTTTGTAAAAAGCCAGATCCCTACAGCAAAATAGATGATCGATAATAAGATTATAGCGCTCATGTCGACAAGCACATCGCCCAACCCCGCGCCCCGATTCAGGATCTTTCCGAAGGCTGCTATGGAATGGGTCGTGGGAAGAACTTCATTGACATTTATGGTGTATCCGCCCAGAGAAACTAGCTTCAGGGATGGAATCGGGAACATGCCTCCAGAGAAAAACATCAGGATAAAGAACGGGAAGCATCCGATGGTCATCAGATCGAATATCGTTCGCAGCAGAGCGGCAACCAAAACACTGATGGCGATCATCGCTACACACGAAAGGGCAGAAACCACTGCCAATGCCGGCAGGGCCCCCTCCGTTTGGTATCCCAAGGCAACCGCCGTCAGGTAAGTCAAACCCACCGCCAGCATTCCGATTATCACTTGGGTCAAACTCACAGCCGACAGCCACTCGGTTACGGTCATGTTCGAGATACGCAAACGGACGATGGTTCCCTTATCTTTTTCTTTAATAAAGGTCGCGGCTGCCGTGAACATCAACATCATCAGGGCCAGGCCCAGAAGCGCGGGCATATAAAGATCGAAATCGGTAAGCGATCCTAAGGGAGAAAGGCTCTCTGTTTCGAATTCCAGAGGACTTTGTAAACCTGACCATTTAGCTGTGAACTGATAGGCGAGAGAATCGGACCAGGCTGCCGCCATGATGGACTTGGGATTGGCCGGATCACCATGCGTTCTGACTACAGCCGGAGCCGGCCTCTCTCCCCTTTTATAATCCATAATGATTTGAGAGAAATTTGCCGGTATTTCCACAATCAGGTCTACGGATTTATTCTTTAAGCGATTCTGTGCCTCTGCCATATTCAAAACTCGTGAAACCTTAAGAGCTATTGCCTCATTTTGATCCGTGAAACTTTCTAATTCAGATATCAATGTCTGGCCGCCATTGAAAAGCGTTCCGTCCTTAAAAGTCACTCCTCGATCATAGTTGACAAAGGCCACCCGGTATATTTCCTTGGCTTCTCCAAAATAAAGATACATCAAAACCACGAAAAAGGGAGCAAAAGTGAGGCCCAGAATGAGAACCTTCCAATCCCTGAAATTTTCGATAATCGATTTCTTGAACAATGGGTATAATCTCATTCTCGTAACCTCCTTCCGGTCAGGGCAATAAACACATCTTCGAGCGTTTTCTTACGGATGGTCAGATCTTCGATTATCAGCCCTTGCTGCCGGAATCTCTCCATTATTTCGGGGAGGGCTTCAGGAATGTTAATCCCGACTACTCGAAGGGTTCCTTGCTGAAAGTCGAGGCGGCGCAGTTCTTCAGGGAGAATTTGTTTTAGACGAGCTAATCCATCTTCTTGATAGCTTGAAAGCTTTATCTCCAGGATATCTCCTTCTCCGACATGTTTTTTCAGATTCGCCGGTGCATCGAGCACGAGCAGCTTGCCATGGTCGATAATTCCGATACGCTCGGCCATACGATCGGCCTCATCCATATCGTGCGTCGTGAGAATTATGGTCTTTTTCCTTGCCAGGGATTTGATATATTCCCTCACCAACACCCGGCTCTGGGGATCGAGGCCTGCCTGAGGCTCGTCCAGAATTAAAATTAGAGGATCATGGACCAAGGCCAAGGCGATATTCAGCCGGCGCTTCATTCCTCCTGATAGCGTCCTGGCCAGCTTGTTCTTTTTATTCTCCAAACCAAATATCCCTAGCAGCTCTAGAGCCCTTTTCTTCGAATCAATCCTCGATACATCATAGATTCTGGCCGTAAATTCCAGCTGTTCCTGACACGTCAGCGATTCCCAAATCACGATATCCTGCGGACAAAGGCCCAACATTTTTTTGCACGCCCTGTAATTTTCTGTAAGGGGATGGCCATCGATCTTTATTTCGCCTGTATCGCTTTTTAAAAGTCCGCACACCATGCTGATTGTCGTGGTCTTCCCCGCACCATTCGGCCCCAGGAATCCGAATATCTCGCCCCGAAAGATATCTAAAGAGAGATTCTCGACCGCCATCAAATCGCCATACGATTTCCTCAGGCCGGTCACACTTAGGGCAATATCTCGGTTAGCTGCGTGCATGATCATTCCTCCTCGATTTTCTGTGATTTGACAGAACCGTTTCGCAAATTCTGGATGAATTTATCTTGAAAAATCGGGACGATTTTGCCGGCATCGATGTTTTTATCCATCATCATATACATAACGATTCCATCGACAGCGGCCATCATGGTCAGGGCGCTTTCGTAAGCGGGATGTGAGATAAATTCTCCCGAATCGATTCCCCGCTGATAGAGGTCTTGGAAAAAACCGAGCGTATTTTCGGCGTAGTTCTCATACATCTCCCCAAGCGACGGATTATCCAATAGTTTGGCGAAAGAAAGAGTGTAGAAAACCATTTCCCTTTTGTGTCCCAACCAGTATTCGAGATAATTCTTGATATAAGAGGATAAGCCCTCGCTGGCGCTGGTTTTTTGGCTGGCCTCCTCCATTATCCTGTAGACAGGCTCATTCAACTTTTGGTTGGCCAGGAGTAGAATTTCATCTTTGCTGCTGAAATGGTGGTAAAGGCCGCCTTTGCTGATGCCTGCCCTTAGGGCAATGGCCTCCATCGTTGTGCCATCGTAGCCTTTTTCCAAGAATTCATCGACGGCAGCCTGGACGATATCTCCCACGCGCTCATCTTTAGCTCTTTTTTTAGTCATGATTCTCTCCCAGACAAAACATACCGACGGTCGGTTTTTTAATTGTACAACAATATTTTGCATATGTAAACCTTCAGGATTGAATTATTTTGCTTCTAACCGAATTGGCGATAAAAAAACTGGTCTATTATTTGATTTTATGAGTAAGCATTTCTCTCAGATAAAGAGGGCTAAGAAGGCTACGATAAAGATTTATTTGCAAATCCGAACAAACAAATCAACAGCTACTGAGCAGCACTGTCAGCTTGGGCTTGAGCTACTTTCGTCGGCAGCTCCAGACCGAGCTTTTGCTTGCGGTTAGCTCCCAGAAGAAGGATCGAAAAAACGAGCCCTATGAATCCGAGCGAGGCGAACATGATCTCCATGTTTGTGTAGGTATCCCCTGACCAATCTACGATCTTCCCTGCAAGCAGCGGAAATAAAAACAAGCCAAACATCTGGACCCACGCGATCAGACCGAAAGCCGTCCCTAGGAGTTTTTCTTTGACCAGTATAGGAATAGCCGGCCAGAGGGCTGCTGGTACGAGCGAGAACGAAACGCCTAAAATCAGAAAAGAAATCGCCGGAGGAAGCATGGTCAGTCCCAAGATTAAATGGGCAGGCACAATCAGCAGGGAACCCATGACCATTATCTTCCCTCTTTTGCCGAACTTATCGATAAGGAGCCCGAGAAGCGGCGTGAAGATCATCGAGGCGGTCATGATATAGGATGTGTATTGTCCTCCCTTGGCTGCCGTCATCCCGAACTTCATCTGGAGAAACCGTGTCGCATGATTGGCAAAAGGAAAAATGGCCGAATAAAAAGTCATACAAAGGATACTGATATACCAGAAGGCCGAGCTCAGCTTCAACACATCCTTCACGACGATCTTATCCTCCACTTCCGCCTTTATCTTCTTATCCACATCCTTGTCGATTATCAGATAGATCAAAAACAAGACAAATGAAACGAACATCACTATAGCTCCGGCCCACACTGACCAGCGCCATGTGCCGGTCCAATTGGCTATCTGAGCGGCCGAATTAAAAGCTAGAATGGTGCCGAGCCTCATCACGGTGATATTCAAACCGTAGGCAAAACCTAATTCTTTCCCTTTAAACCAGCGCGCAATCACCTTATTTGTCACCAGCAAAGTCGACTCGGACCCGAAACCGAAGATCATTCTTCCGATGAGCATGACAATGAACGACTTTCCGGCACCAAGAGAAGTGACGACCGATCCCAGCAGTATAAGGAAGACGTATAAAGTCCCTGCCTTTCTTATCCCGAAACGATCCAGGAGAAAACCGGCAATAACCAGGAGAAAAAGGAGATTGGGAAGGGAATAAAAGGAAAAGAGCAGGCCGAATTTAGCATTGTCGATTCCCATATCCTTCTGGATAAAATCATTTATCGGGCTCAAGGAATCGTAAATATAGTAAGACCCGAACATCACCAAGCTGACCACCAGAAGGATCAGCCAGCGCCACCAGTGTTTTTGCTCTTTTTTGGCTTTGTTATTCATTCAGCACTCTCCAGAAGAATTTTTCTCCATTTTGGAACTTTCCTCAATATTCACCTTTTTAAGAAAGTTCAGTGAATTGATATCATAGTGTAGGAATTGCGTCAAATAAGAAGTGACAGAGTTAGACTCTTCTTTTAAAGAGTTGAAAGACAATAAACGCAGAACCTTTTTATTTTTTGACTAGGCTGAGAGTGGAGACATCATATCCTTCTTCCTCGCCGTTATTACAAAACTCAGCTAAAAGGATACGAACCGTCGCCGGCACCTGTATTCCTAATCTATTCAAGGGCAGCGCCATCTCTATTCCATCCGGGCCATGGGCGATGAGCGAGCCTTGTCTTGTTGTGTTTTGGCTAAAGGTCCCAAGCCCCGAAAAACTTTCTCCCTCGGCCATATAAAGCTCATAGCCCACATACATCGTCGTCTCTCCTGACCATGTCTCGTATCCGAGAGGAATCCACACTCTCACCTCATATCCCTTATATTTTTCCGAATCCCATAACAATATATAGGTTCCTCCCGTAGCCGGATCGTTGTCCGTATCAAAATATAAATCACCCACGACACCACCAGATTTATCGATTTTGAACCGCTCTTCGAGGGTTGGAGAGCATTTCATGAACACATAAAGATACTGATCGTCATTCTTGAAGTAGACCTGTTTAATATCTATGTTGGTCTCATTTGAACCTTGTCCTTCAACTCCGCCTTCATCCCATAAGGGTTCAACGCCGTCCCAATCCTCAAAGCTTCCGTCGAGCTTGAAAAGATATTGATTTACGGCTGCCTCAGCCTCCTCTGCAACATCTCCACTTTTATCGGCAGCTTGGGAGACGACCTCTTCACTTGCTTGATCTGCCGCTTGATTTGACTGAGAACAGGCTGCAGAAAAAACAAGAAAAAGCGTTAGGAAAATAAAGCCCAAAAAAGATTTGTGTCGAGAAGACATAATTCCCTCCTCTTCGTAAAATTTAAATAGGGGAACGCCATAATCACCTCTAAATTCCGTCTTCATATAGAAGAGGCGAAAAACCGCTTATCTCTCTCACTGTCTGTGAGTATTTGTCGTTTCGCTCATTCTTCCTGGATCTTATCCAGAGCCCTTCTTGCCGTTTTCCGCAGACGATCATCATCATCCTTTAAGGCTTCGAAGAGTGCAGGAACGGCCTCGTTTGCATTCGCTCCCAGGCTTTCGAGAGCATCTGCGGCAGCTAAACGGCACCACTTATCCTCATCCTTTAAAGCTTTTGCGAGTTCGGGAACTACCTCCTTTGCGTCTTCGCCCATCTTGCCGAGCGCACGAATCGCTGTATTCCGGACGATGCTTTGATTATCTTTCAAACCTTCTGAAAAAACCTTAAGGCTCTTTACAGAATAGGAACTATCCATTTTCATGAGTGATGCCGCCGCAGTGACGCGTAAAAAGGCGTCCTCGCTGGACAATGCTTCAGAAAGAGCAGGAATAGCCGCCCTCACATCTGCCCTTATCCTTCCCAGAGTATCAGCCGCAGCCGCACGCACTTTCGTCACTTCCTGTCGATTTTCGAGGACATCGAGGAGAGCCTGAGCAGCTTCGTCTCCTGGATCGATGGAACCCAGCTTCTGTGCGGCAAGCCACCTTATATCCTCATCCTGATCTTTAAGGGCCTCAATAAGAGAAGGCTCTGCTTTCCATGCTTCATGGCCGATCATGCCCACAGCTATGATGGCTTCGATTCTTTCGCTCTGATCTTGAGAGTTCAACAATTCCATCCAGTGGCTCAAAGGCTGTCCTTTGTAGACTGGCTCTTCCCCTATTTTCTCTTCGAGCTTTTCTCTCTTCCTTTGCTTCGCCTTCTTTTTGATTTCCACCATATCGATGGTTTTGGCGGTTCTTCCTGTCAACCGCAAGGAGAGTTTCCTTTGGTAACCAGAATCACTATCCCGACTCACCTTGATCCTTCGGCCATCCTTCGTGGTCAGATAAAGAGTGTAAACATTTTTGTAATAAGTTTTTTCTCTGGGATACGAAAAGCCTGAACGAGAATGACTGCGGTATGTATACTCTACTACATCGCGTTCGATCTCGGCTCCTTCCACCTGGTTTGCCTTTATCGTCAAATTCTTCCAGGGTCTCAGTCTGCTTGTATAGGTCAATACCTTTGATGTCTCTTCAAATATCCACCGTTCTTTGTCAAAAAATGCAAAAACAGCTATCCCAAACCCGCTAGCAGCACCAACAGCAAAAAGCATGTCAACAATGAGGCCTTCTTTAACAAGAATAAAAGCGAGCAAAAAGAATCCTCCGATGATTGTAAAGCATCCAAGGCTAGCAATCCTCGAGCCTTTGGTTTCCAGGATCATCCTGTCCTTTGAGTCCTCGACGACTGTATACTTCAGAACTGCTCTATCTCCTTTAGCCATTGGCTTTCTCCTTATCTTTGTTCTGTCAGGAAAACACATTTCTCTTACTTAACCGACCTACTGATATGCTCATTTTTAATCTCACAAATTTAGTTGAAAACTAGAGGTCCTACTTGATCGTAGGAGGAAATGCACTGTTCGAAACGACAACTTCACTAGGTATCACGCTTTTGTTGAGGGCGATTGAGGTGCTCTGGTTCTGACTATCCAGCAGTTTATTTTGAGAATTTATAAAAAAAGTAATCTTCCCATTGGCATCGATGACGATCGAGAGGCTCGTGCCGCTTTTTACAGGAGTCGGCCGAGGTTCCGCAAGTCCAAAACCTTTACTCAGGGCTTTTTGCGAGTCACTGATCTTCACGGAGAACGCGAATTTCATATCTCTCAGATTCCCGACTTGACCCAGATTATCACCGAGCCTCATCCCCATCTCCTGAAGAGTTCTTTTTGCCTTGGACAAAGCCCCAGTAGAGGGTTCTGGTTCATCCTCTTCCTGTCCCCAAAGATTTCCGTCCGAGGTTAAATATCCAGGTAGAATTCCGAGCATAGTTACGAACAAACCTATTGAAATCCACAGAAATACAATTCTTTTCTGGAAAAATCTCATTCAAAGCCTCCTGCTATTATTTTTTTCCATTGCTCACTCACTTAGAAGAGCCAAAATTTGGTTGACCTCTCTCATCACCAGTGGATATTTTTGATATTATGTTGGAAAAAGGATATAATCAGGCTGATTTCTTGTTACCATCATGGTTACGAAATCCGACAAAATCGAAGCCATCGATAAAGCTATCCAGGAATATTCTTTCCTCATCCGGGCAGCGATCCGTAAAACATCCCCCCAGATCGATGAATCCCAAATGGACGACATCGAGCAGGAAGTCAAGATCAAAATCTGGAAAGAAATCCTAAAAAGTGAGAAGAAAATTCTTAATTTGGGCTCTTATATATGGAAAGTTACCTACACGACCACTTGCAGAATAATGAAAGATCTGTCAGCCGAGAGAAAAATGGCCAGAAGCCAAAATGAAGACGCGCAAAACATCGACCGGCGAATAACTAGCGATAAGAATTCGACACCGGAACATCACTTTGAAAAAAAGGAACTGATGGATATTATCAAAAAATCTATTGATTCGCTCATACACTCAAGACGAGCGGTCCTTAAGCTGTATCTCCTGGGCATGGACCATATGGAAATATCCGAATACTTTGGATGGAGTGAGGGAAAAGTGAGAAATCTCATCTCCCGCGGCCTTGAAGATCTAAGAAAATCCCTCAGGCGCAAAGGTCTATAAGGAAAAGAGTATGGATATGAAAGACGCCGACCTTAGAAAATACTACCAAGCTTCTCTAAAGGAGAATCCCCCTCAACTGAATGAATGTCCCGACTTAGAAATCATCATTCGTTCTTTCTCTAAGGAGAGCAATGAGAGTGAAAAAATAAAAGTTGTCGATCACATTTCGGCGTGCGGAATGTGTTATAAAAAATTCGAAGCAGTCAGGCAAATTCTGAAGGAAACGAAAAATTTGTCGGAGCAGTTCGAAGGACTTTCCTTATCCGAGACAGAGGTCAGGGAACTCAAACAAAGGGCGCAGAAAAGGATAAGCGAGATCATACCAGGTGATATCCCTGAGAAAAAAATGAGTTATAGGGAAAAACTCTCTTCTTTTTTAAAAGCGAAGCCTGCCTGGAAATTCGCAACGGCTCTTGCTGCACTGTTCATCATGGCCGCAGCCGTTGTTATTCTCTTAAAACTTCCTCGATCCACAGAAGAAGGTCGCTTACGAGGCAGCGAAGAGGAAAAAATTCAATTGATTTACCCTAGAGGAGAAACTCAAGGCTTGCCTCTCGCCTTTGAATGGCAGCCCGTGTCGGGAGCCAAAGAATATCAAGTCGTGCTTCTTGATGAAGAGCTGACACGAGTCTGGACATCGGAAAAAACCGATCAGACCAATACTTCTATTCCATTGGCCATCCGAAACACATTCATTCAAGAAAAAATCTATTACTGGAAAGTCATGGCTGATTATGAAGACAGCACACAAAAAGAATCTGATCTACAAAAATTCGTGGTTGTCAAAAACCCGCGATATCCCGACTGAAATATCCTTTCCGAGAAAGGTGGTTCTCAAGCCTAATGATCTACCTTGATTCTCCGCTCAACACAATGCTTTACTCACTCGCTTTGTCAACTTCTATAATCCCGACAAGGAACGGGCCATGACTTTGACCGAGGTGTTCACTTTGATGTCAGCTATTTATTCGCTCTTCTGATTGAAAAGCGGTCAAACTCTCGGACAACTTTTCATCAATCCTCTTTATCCTTTCTCTATTCGAAGCTCACATATGCAATCTCCAATTTATTGTCCGGCCATCGAAATCCAATCTCGACTTCAGCCTCATTGCCATCAAGAATTCCTTTAAGGCCTAAACTCAGAGTTTTTGCTGGTGCTGGAATCGGACCTATGGGGGGGAACTGTGAAAGAAGCTTGAGAGCTCGCCCCCTTTCCTCTGGCGGGGAATCCGGATGGAGCCCACAATCGCCAGGGTGTACGCCCGTTGATTTTACACCGTCCCAGCTTTCGGCTTTGACAGCGGAGAGGAGCTTCGCTATCAACTCGTTCAAACCCGCGTCTAAAGTTTTTTGGCCCTCAGGAGGAGACGCTGAAATTTCACCTTCGTAACTTTTCTTTTTTTCATCATCGAGAGTTTCACCCCCGTGTGGCTCGAGATCCTGAATGACCCAGTTTTCACCCGTAAACACGAACTCCCCGTGCATCTCGACTAGCTTATCTCCTTCAATATATTCATATTCAAGTTCAACCTCTGTAGCCCAGTCCGGAATTTCTCCAATCTTTGGAAACAATTTGATCGCTTCGAGAAAAAATTCAAATTGCTCCATAATTTCCGGCTCTGGATTTTCGAACTGTTTTTTGAATTGCGCATCATCTTCCTCGGAATACTCCATCCCTCTGAGCTGAACTAAGGTCCGGTAATCCGGATCTTCAAATGCCTTTGCGTAGGAAAGGGCCATTTTTTGACAATCTAACTTCGGATGTGATTGCCCCTCAAGAGAAAATGGGAGAGATGATGATGCCATGCTAAAAAGGAAAATCGTCAAGAATATGCCAATTTTCTTGCTCATTCTTACTTCTCCTCCATAGAACAGATTTCCGTCTCTATATACAAGAGCATCCTTCGAATAATTTCATCTCACTTACTTAACGATTTTTTTCGAAGTCAAGGGGACACTTTAGCGCTTTCAAGAAGTCAAGGGACAAATCAAGGGACACACTACCGATTTCAAAAAATCGGAATATATCCCTGATTTCGATCCTCTGATTTGAAGATTTTTTCCAGAAGGCAGGTTACTTAATCTTTATGATACTATCCGAATCTCCGCTCAACACGAAAGAAGCCCAATAAAAAGGATGTTTGTACGGGGATCCGATCATTTCTAATTTGGCTTTCTGAAGCGCCTCCCCCTTGCTCAATCCTTGGCTTAAGCCCTGATAAAAATATTTCATGAAAACGGACGTCGCTTTATCATTGATGCTCCACAGGCTCGCAAGGACACTATCTGCCCCGGCATAAAAGAAAGCTCGTGAGAGACCCATCACTCCTTCTCCGCGCTCTAATTTTCCTCTGCCTGTCTGGCAAGCCGAAAGCACGACCAAATTCGCGGCTAGATCGGCTCCATAGATTTCTCTTGACTGGAAAAAACCGTCCTCTTTTGGGTCTTCATCCAAGGCTAACAGGAGCGATGAACGGAGCGGCACTTTCTCATCGATGAATCCATGGGTGGCAAAATGGATGATTTCATAATCCTTCAGAACCAGGCTTTTTATTCTCTCCTCCGTGGCTTCCTTGCCAGTATAGACATCCCTTGATTTCTTCTTTATGAGTCGGGATATCTGGTTCACTTCTTCAACGCTGTACTTCAACGGTGAGCAGTCGAATTCCTGCCCCAGATAAAATTCTCTAAGGACATGGCCCGCGTCAACTTTTTTGCCAGAGGATTCGGCAAATCCGTATTCGGGATTGGCAAAGGCCAGGAGATCTTTTTGAGGAGCCGTTGGCTCCTCTCTGCCTAAAATATCGACGAGTGCAGTTGCTGAGGGAGCATAAGAAATCATGTAATCTGCGATAAAAAATGCAGGTTGGTTATCGCTTCCAGATGCAACTAGAGCTTCAAAAGGCAAATAATTCAAATTTCCATCAGGAATGATGATCAGTCTTTTTATAGGCTCTAGTTTATCCCTTATGGGACCGATCAATTCCCTATAGAGCCTTTCTCCCGCCTTAAAAGCCTCGAATTTTTTGTCGGATCCGGCTTTCAACAGACTGATGTAATCATTTGCCCGCTCATTCAGATCTTTGCTCGTGGACAGGTTGTGTATGGAAAATTCATTTTCGGCGACAAAAAAGAGAAAAGCCTTCCCTTCCCCGAACAGGTACTCCAGCAGGGCAGTATCCTCCTTTAATAATTTCTCTTGGATAACAGCGAGTTGATATGGTTCTGGATAGACAATTTGGGCATACTCGGGATGCGACCGTTTCATTCTTTGGACCAACCTAAGGTATTCCTCTTCGGTTTTTTCCAGCTCAGTCAATAACTCATCTCTTCTCCTAGCTGTTATTTGTGGTTTTACTAATTCTGTCTGGAGAGCTGATATTTTCCTTAATACATCATCTTCTTTATCCTGGATTTCAGGACTCAAATCTTTTTCCAGGCTTATTTTTCCTTCCTGGAGACTGTCGAGAAATGCTCTGGCTTTGGCTTTCTCCGCGTAATAAAAGGATTCCTTTCCATATCCTTTTGATGGTTGTTTTTGGTGCAATACAAAAAGCAGATTAGTCAAAGATATATAGACTTCGATTTTATCTGAGAGAAAACCGGATTTATGCTCTTCCAATTGGATTTGAGACCGCAGCCTTTCGGTATAGTCTATGGCTTTTTTATAATGTTTCAGGGCCTCTTGGAATTTCTCCTGTTTTTCATAAACACCAGCGAGTCCGGCATGAGCTTTCCAAGTCCATTGGGCAAATCCGATCTCCTGGCTGAGCGAGATTGATTTCAAGAAAGATTCTTGAGCTTTAGAATAATCCCCAATCCTATCAAACAGGTATCCCCTATTCCTGTAAACTTCGACCTCGATTTCTTTCGTGCCTAGATTTTGAGCCAATGCCAAAGCTTCATCATAGAATTTGTGTGCATCCAGAAAGTTCCCCATCTGAGTGTAAATATTGGCTAAATTATTTAGGCGAAGTGCTTCAGCTCTCTTGTCACCGGTATCACGTGCGATCTGAAACGCCTGGCGATAATAATTCAAGGCTTGTGCGTATTCCTTTTGATCAAAATAGAGCGAGGCAATATTGCTCAGGGTGATGCCTTCAGCACTTTTGGATCCTGTCTCTTTATAAACATCAAGTGCTTGTCGATAATAGTCTAAAGCCTTGGTGTGATCGCCGATATTTTTATAAATATTGGCAATATTGTTTAACAATATCGCATCATGATACCTCATTTTCAGCTGTTTGTTGACCTCGAGAGCGTAAAGATAATGGTCTAAAGCCTTGGAAAAATCTCCTGTTTTTAGAAAAACATTTCCCATACCGTTCAATGCCCATAATTCTATTCTTTTATCTCCTATCTCTCTTGCTAGGACCAAACCGTCCTGAAATCTTTCTATAGCCTGCGTGAAATGTCCTCTCTTTAAGTGAATATCCGCTATATCTGAGAAACATTGTGCTTGTCTCTGTCGATCTGAGATATCCTGTGCTATTTGCAGAGCCTCTTGATAGTACTTGAGAGCGAGCGTAAACTCACTCACTTGAGTGTGCGTATAACCAATACTTCTCAGGATTTTGGCTTCCTCTTCTTTATGGCCGATCTCTCTAGCCACCTTTAAGGCTCGGTCATAAAATTCTCTTCCCTTCGTTTGCTGGCTTAGATAACAATGCATGAGTCCGGCATTATACAGATAGCTTATCCACTGTGTCTTTACATCTGTTTCTTGAATGGCCTCCACAGCTTGCAGATAATAGTCCAGAGCCTTCGAGAAATTGCTGCTGTTCCAGTAATAATTTCCTATCATATTGAGGTGCTGGCCTTCTTCCAGCTTGTTTCCCGTGGTTCTGGCGATTTCGACCGCTTTTAGAAAATTATTCAAAGCTTCGTCGAATTGACCGAGTTTATATTGATAGATGGACGCTATCCCGTAAAATAGATAGGAATTCGTCGGTTGATGTTTTGATTGTTTTTCGAAAAAGTTGATCAGTTCCTGACATTCTTCTTTCGTATTGGCGCTGACTAACAGTTCATAATAAATAAGGATACAATCGGCTCCTTTTTCAATGGCCTGCTTGAAAATTTCTCTGGCGCTTTCCAAATCTTTCTGCTCTTTATAACAAAGACCTAATCCATAATAGTACTCTATCCTTTCTGGTTCTTCTTCAATCAGACTCCGGAAAAAACCCGAAGATTCTTCGAGTGTGTTATTCTTTTTCGATATTCGGGCACAAGCCTGGTAGATATTGAAAAAGTCAGGACGCTGTTCTATCAATCTCCTGCACTCTGACAGGGCATTTTCGTAGCTCCCAGCGATCTCAAGTTTTCGGATTTGATAATATTTATCGAAAGCCTGTTTTAAATTCAGATTTTTTAAATTTTGAGATTCAACCGGGAGGTAAAAAGGTCCGCCTATAAATATTGTAAGAAAAAGAATAAATTTAGCTTTTTTGAATATCGTCGATCCCCTTTGATTTTCTCCCTCAAAGATTCATCCCTAAAATATCATCGTCCTCAAAAAAAGTAAAGATCTCCATAAAGGTGACAGGTAACTAAATTAGAAATCCGATATGTTTTATAATTAAGTAACCTGTCACCAAATTAGAGTCACAAAATTAGAGCTATTGACATATGTTGTTGGGCAAAATATATTGGCTAGTCAACGAGTTTTTGGATCGAGGAGGAAATATGCGAAAGAAAATTAATTTTAAGAGAAGAAATTTTCTGAAAGCAGCTACCTTTGGATTGATCGGAACCGGAATCACGGCCGGCAATTCTTGGGCAAGTTCCGATGGCACTGTAGGAACGGCAAATAAAGCCGCACAGCAAGGGACAGGAATAAAAATCAAAGGCTACCGCACGCTGGGCCGGACCGGATTCAAGGTCTCGGACCTTGCAACCGGTTACATAAATGACGAAGGCCTCATGGCCACCATGCTGGATACAGGGGTCAACTATATCGACACGGGCGAAAGCTATCCCGGCGCGCACAAGATGATCGGAAAAGTCCTCAAAGGAAGGGACCGCAAGTCGATCTTTCTCACTTCCAAGATGTTGATGGAAGGTGAGACCTCGAAGGAAGCCCTCATCAAAAGGGCTCAAAAGTGTCTGGAGGACCTGGACACAGAATACATCGACTGTATGATGCTGCACTGTCCAGAAACGGTCGAGGCCCTCCAGCATGAGGGATACCACGCGGCCATGCAGGAGCTCAAGACCAACGGACGCATCCGATTCACAGGCGTTTCCAACCACGGCTCTTTCTGGTTCAGGGATCCTAAACAGACCATGGCCAAAGTCCTTCTGGCCGCTGCCGAAGACGGCCGGTTCGATGTGTTTTTGATGGCCTACAACTTCCTCCAGATGGACCAGGCCGAACAGGTCCTCGAAGCCTGTCAGGAAAATAATATCGGGACCAGCCTGATGAAGACCACACCTGTGGCCAAATACTACATCGTCAAATCGCGCGTCGATCAGCTCGAAAAGGAAGGCAAGGAAGTCCCCGATTTTTACAAGGAAGGGCTCCAGAGATACAAGGAAAAGGCAGACAGGGCCGAACAATTCATTAAAAAATACAATCTCCAGAATCCGGAGGAAATCCGGGCAGCGGCCATCAAATTCGTCCTTTCCAATCCCCATGTCCACACGGTTTGCTGTTCACTCCAGACTTATGACGAACTGGAACGGACGATCGTCCTTTCGGGGACAAAACTGACCGATTCAGACAGGAAGACACTCTCTGCTTACAAACAGGGCTGCGGAGACCTCTACTGCCGTCATGCCTGCGGAGTATGCGAGCCGAATTGCCCTCATGGCGTGCCCGTCAACACCATCATGCGCTACAGCCATTACTTCCTGGCCCAGGGACGCGAGAAAGAGGCCATGCTGAAATACGCCAAGATCCCCGGTACCAAGGCCGACGTCTGCGGCGCATGCCCCGGCTACTGCGAAAAAGCCTGTCCCTTCAACGTTCCCATCCAGGGCATGCTCATCTCGGCCCACGAGCAGCTCTCTCTGGCCTAGTCTTTTATCCTCGTCGCTTCATAGACTCCGTCGGGCTGAAAAAGCTCCAGAGCAACCACATCGCCTTTCTCGTCTGTCTTGAACCTCATGCTGACTATCTTGACCTGCTTCAAAACGAATTCATCCCCCACTTGAGGGACCAAATCTATTCCATCCCTACCGGGAATATACAGGATCAGGCCGTCCCCCTTTAGACTAATAGTCAGTGTCTGGGTAGCCAACTGATACTTGCCCACGAACTGCCGCAGATAATCTGGATCGAAAAGCCGGGCGTCCGGCTTCTTCTCGAAAATTATATCCTCAAGCGTGGGCTCGAAAGGGGCCTCCAGGGCGGCGACATTCCCGTTGACATCCGTCCGGAAGGTCAATTTCATATTTTCGAAGGTGGGATCATCGGCTCGCTTTCCGTTGAATGTCTCATAGTGCCAGTGTTCGAGCGGGGTGGTTATTCCATTATAAACAAAGGCGATCTCCCCATTTTTTTGAAAGACCTTCAAGTCTCCATAACCGGGATGAAAATAATCGCCGGTGTACGCTTCCAAGGCATGGGCCGGTTTTGTCCCCGGTTTTCGGCGCGTCTCCTTCTTTTCCCTTGCTTCCTCCGCAACTTTCTCTCCTACTGCCTTTTCCTTGGCTGCATCCCCCACCCAGTCTTTAGGTTCAGCCTCCAATATCAGATCATAGGCATGACGGACGAGCAGCTCGGTCAAAGCAGATCCGTTTTTATTCACCAGGACCACAACACCCACACCATCCTGGGGCAGCATGCTGACCAGCGCGGAAAATCCGTCGATATTGCCTCCGTGGTGGACCCGTCTGTGTCCCCTGTAGGTGTCTACGAACCATCCCAAGCCATAGTCGGCCGGGGTCACTTCAGGAATGGTCGGCGTTCCTCCTGTCGGCATGTGAGCCAGATGCATATCTTGAATCGTCTGAGGCCCGATTATTTGTTCTCCCTCGATTTTCCCTCCGTTGATATGCACCAGAAGCCAGTGGCTCATTTCATTCACGCAGGAATTGATGGAGCCGGCCGGACCGATATTGGAGATATTGCGAAAGGGGATTTTCTCGATCTTTCCCTCTCTTTCACGATAAGGCAAGGCGAAATCTGCATCTTTCTGAGAATCCTCTACAGAAAAATTAGACCTCTTCATGCCCAATGGTTCGAACACTAGGGTCCGGATTGCATCCTCCCACTTCTTCTCCGCCAAAACTTCGACAAGATATCCAGCCGTTAGAAACATCAGGTTGTTGTACTGGAATCTCTCCCTGAGATCGGCCGTTGGCTTGAGATAAGCCAACCGCCTAACGAATTCCTCCCGAGTGGCTTCATAATTGTTGTACCAGGAGAGGTCATGCCGAGGAAGACCGGACCGGTGTGTGACCAGATCGCGGGGAGTCAACCGCTCGCTGGCAAAAGTATCGTAGAGGCGAAACCAGGGGATGTAATTGCGGACCGGCTTTTCCCACTCCAGTTTGCCCGCATCCACCAAAACCCCCATAGCGAATGTGGTGAAGGCCTTGGAAGCCGAGCCGATGGCCAGAAGAGTGTCTGCCGTCATCGGGATCTCGTTCTCGACATCCCTGAAGCCGTATCCCTTAGCCAGAATGACTTCATCATCCTTGACAACAGCCACGGCTGCTCCGGGAACATTCAGTTCCTTGAGCCCCCTTTCGACGATCTCATCGAACCCGGCCAGGGCCTGCTTTGCCTTAACTTTAGGGCTGACTTCACGGCTGAGGCTGAAGGTTAGGCTCTGCCCTGCCTGGGTGAAATCTCCCGCAATTTTCATCCCGTCATCGCTGATAGTCCCTTTAAAGGTGGGCTCGCCCGGTACTCCGGCAATGGCAAATGACACTTCTTTATCGTCTAAACTGATACCACTCAAAGGGAGATTCTTCGCATTTTGTGCCGGGATGGAAATCTTTCCTTCCCACGAACCGTCCGGTTTTTGGTTGAAGTCGACCAGAATTTCCAGCTTGGTCCCCGGCACCTCGATGGTCCCCTCCCAATGTCCGGCAATGGAGGGAGCCTCCTGGGAGTGGAGCAAGACGGGAACCAGCAGAAACACGATACAAAAAAATACAAGGTAATGGATAAATCTCATCTTCATGCTATTCTCCTTAGGTTTAAAAGACTTAAAAATGACGCATACCCTTCCTCTCCAAGAATAATGGATTATTGGTGGAAGCAGAGGAATTTATACTACAGCCGTCAATCTATTTCAATTGACAAACATATTTAAAGGGAAAAAAGATCATATAATAAGCCAATAAAATATATACAAGTAAAGGTGCGGAGAAATGTCAGAGCGGCGAGGAAAATGCGCTATAAATCTAAACTATAGAGGACATTTTCCTGCTGCCTGGAGTGATATTTCGATTCCGTCTCACTGGAACAGACTGAAAGGATTATTTTGGTCCGAAATAGATATACAGCTTTTTTGTATTGCTGCTACTCATACCTGAGTGAGTCGGTAGGATTGGCCACTGCAGCCTTGATAGCCTGATAGATAACCGTCATCATAGCTATGGTCAAAGCCATCAGGCCAGAAAGCACAAAGACATCTATCCCGATTTTTATCCGGTAAGGGTAGTCATTCAACCAGGACCGCATGGCATAAAAGGCAACCGGCCAGGCGAGGATATTGGCGATCAACACCCAGATGGCGAATTCCCTGGTCAACAGGAAGACGACCCGGAAGACCGAAGCCCCTAGAACCTTGCGGATACCTATCTCCCTCGTTTTCTGTTGGGCCATGAAGGAGGCCATTCCAAAAAGCCCCAGACAGGAAATCACGATGGCCAGCAGCGTGAAGGCATTGACCAACCCGCTCAAACGATCTTCGGATCGATAGAGCTCATCGATCATGTCATCCACGAACTGGTATTCAATCGGAAAGTCGGCGATATGCGTCTTCCAGGTCCTTTTGATGTCCTCCAAAGCGTCCGGGATATGACCGGCATTAAGCCTGGTGGTCAAATAATTGTATCGATCCCAATCCGTTTTCGAAGTTAAATAAAGCACACAGGGCATCACATGATGCCTCAACCCGAAGTGCTGGTTTCTGTACACCCCGATAACCGTGCCCTCGGCTGCATTGAGGGCAAATCGCTTGCCGACAGGATCGTCGAATTCCCACTCCTTAACGGCTTCTTCGTTGATGAGATAGGCCCTCTCCACATCCGAAGGGAAAGCCTTGGAAAAATTCCGCCCCTCCACGATTTCCATTCCGTGGGTATCGATATAATCGAAGTCGACCATCTGATAAACCGTATTCGTGCCGAGATACTGCATATCCCCGGAAGCATTATCCCAGTCTATTCTCCCGCCATGGCTCAGAGTGCTGTGGGCCGTGACACCTGCAATATTCGCGCTTTGGATAAGGTCTGTCTTGAGGATTTCCCTCTCATCCTTGTATTTTTCCGGAATCGAAATTCTTACCAGGTTATCCTTATCGAAGCCCATATCCGCATTCCGCATATAGTCCAGCTGTTTGAAAACGAGCAGGGCGCAAATGATCAGGCCGATGGACAGGACGAACTGGGTGATGACCAGACCACGCCGTAATCTTCCCCCTGTGAGAAATGATCTCCCATGACTTTGCTTACGGAACAAGAGGTTTCCCTTCAACACATCCACCGGCCTAAAAGAGGAAAGGATCAAGGCAGGATAGGATCCCGCCACGATTCCGGTTAATATCACCATCGCGGCAAGACCGAAAATCAATCCCGTATCCGCCAGACCGAGCCTCAACTGTTTTCCTGCCAGTTGATTAAACAATGGCATGCATAACATGGAGATGAAGATGGCGATGACGGCCGAAAGGACGGTGAAGAATAGGGATTCAAGAAAGAACTGTCCGACAAGCTGGCGCCGCTTCGATCCGACGACTTTTCTCAGTCCGACCTCTTTGGCCCGCTTGGCAGACCTGGCGGTAGAGAGATTCATGAAATTGATGCAGGCGATGAGCATAATAAGCACGGCAACGACAATGAAGATGTAGATGTATTTGATCGGCCCGCCTCCGGCAAACGCGTGCAGATGCATGTCCTTCAAAGGGAAAAGGGATACTTCCAGGGGATCCTTCGACCAGGGACGATTCTTATTGAGAAGGTCGGCAATCTTGGGATTGACCGCAGCCGGGTCGACCCCATCTTTCAGTAAAACGTAGGTTCGGCATGCAAACCAGTTCCAGATAAAACGCCGGTATTCGGTGATTTCTTTCATGGATTGAAACGGCCTGAAATAATCCGCCTGGATATCGGAGTTTTTCGGCATATCCTCCAAAATCCCTGTCACTTCGACCAGATCCCCTTCTATTTCCATCATCTGACCCATAGGGTCGATTCCTGAAAAAAGCTTTTCCGAGGCCGACTCTGTCAAGACAATGCTGTTCACATTCTTGAAGGCCGAATCTGCATCCCCCTCATGAAAAGGAAAGGTAAAAGCCGAAAAAACATCAGGATCGGCGTAGGCCCCCTGCCAATCGTTGAAAATCTTATCTCCATATCGTGCAATTATTCCGCTCCGGAATTGAAACCGGACGACTTTCGCTATTTCCGGGTAATCATTCCGCAGGGGCTCTGCCAGCGGAACGGGAGTGGAGTCAAAATACTCGCCACGGTAGTTGACTCTCTCGCTGACCGTCAAATAAATATTGCCGATATTCTCGTGGAATCTGTTGAAACTGAGTTCGTCCCGCACCCAGAGAAGAATGAGCAAACAGGCCGCCATCCCAACTGCCAGACCGGTGATGTTGATAAAAGAAAAACCCTTGTTTCTTTTAATGTTTCTCCAGGTGATGATGAGATAGTTTTTAAACATTTGAAAACCCCAGTAGACAGAATCTTTCACAAAAGCCGGTAAATTGACCAGGATTTGCACCCAATACCAAAAGCAGGCCTCTCTCTCTCCCCGCTTGTTGCAGCGATGAGAATATTCTTCGTTCATATCCCCCAGAAATGAGAATTCTTCGCCGTTTTTTCTCATTCGGCCAAGAATTTTTTCGGCCAGGCGCGGAGGGTCGGAAGAATTTCTTTTTATGACCATTCTAAATTTTATCGAAAGAAACCTCTGATAGCCTTTCCCAGATCAGTTTTTGCAGCTCATAAGCCGATTCCAGAGCACACAGCCCTCTCTTCGTCAGCTCATAAAATATTTTTCGTCTGCCCCCTCTCTCCGGTGTGGGGTCCCCGATGGATTTGGATATGAATCCCTTTCGGAAGAGCTGGTCGAGATAGCTGTAGAGCGTTCCGTAAGAAATCCTTTTTTTGATAAATTTCGAGACGTCCTCCTTGATTGCCACTCCGTAAGCGTTTTTTTTCAGACGCAGGATGGCGAGCAAAATGGCGGTCTCATTCAGCGTCAAATCTTTCACTTTTCTCTCCTCTCCTATTTATACGGAATTTCCGTAAAAATGGTTACCAAAAATTTATTTTTTTCTTGCTGGAAACCTTATCTCCTTTTTTCCCGTATAGTTTGTTGAGAGTTCACTCAGGGATGGATTAACAGGCATGCACATGCGAACAAGGAGAAAAACAAAGGATGAAGAGAAAAATCGCCATAGTTTCGGCACTTTTTACGATTATGTTATTGAGCGCCGCACTGTATGCCGAAGAGATCGTCATAATCCATCCGGCAAAAACTCCCCCCTCCATCGACGGGATTCTGGACGAGGCGACCTGGAACGAGGCCGCACAATTCGAAAATTTTAAAACCATAAAACCGGATTACGGGCAGGAGCCCAGCCAGAAAACCATAGCCTACATGACCTATGACGCGGAGAACCTCTACTTCGCATTCCGCTGTTTCGACACCGAACCGGACAAAATCAAAACCTCGGTCTCCAGCCGGGATAATATGTTTCAGGATGATAACATCATCGTCATGCTGGATACCTTCAACACCATGCAGGAAGCTTACGGATTGTTCTTGAATCCAGAAGGCATCCAGGGAGATGCCATGATCAATGCCGACGGAAATGGAGACGAAAGCTTCGATATGGTTTGGTACAGTAAAGGAGTCATCGACGAGGAAGGATACACTGTGGAGTGCCGGATCCCTCTCCAGAGCATCCGTTTCCCGAGCAAAGAGGCCATCACCCTTCGGGTGGCTTTTTTCAGGCAGATCATCCGCACCTCCGAACAATTCAGCTATCCTCCTATGTACGCCGACAAAGGAAGCCTGCTCAAGCAATCGCAGCCGGTATCTGTCACAGGCTGGAAATACAAACGTGTGGTCGAGATACTGCCCGCTCTAACCCATATCACTCGCCAATCCGCTGCCGAAGGCAAAATGCAGACAGATGAAGAGAACACGGATTTCAGCTTGACAGGAAAGATCGGCCTGACATCGGATCTGACTCTTGACAGCACTTACAATCCGGACTTCAGCCAGGTCGAAGCCGATGCCGGTCAGATAGATATCAATCTACGGTACGAGCTTTTTTTCCCGGAAAAGCGCCCATTTTTTCTCGAAGGGAACGATATCTTCCAGTTTGCTGGGACGGTCGAGGAAGGCCCCCTGGCTACGGTCGTTCACACCCGGACGATCATCAATCCTATTTTCGGATTGAAGATGGCCGGAAAGCTAAGCCGGAAAAGCAGCCTGGCTACCATCTATGCCCGCGACGACCTGCCCGGAGACCCTATCGACACCCACCCGGATTTCCTGATCGGCCGGTATAAATTTGCTCTCAAAGAAGACTCCTACATCGGGGGATTCTACACCGGGAAGGAATACGGTCGAGGCTATAACCGTGTCATAGGCGCAGACGGCCGATTCCGTCTCACCCAAACCTCCATCGCCGACTTCCACCTCTTCGGCGCCTTCACCCAGAGGAACGGCAGCTCAGAGACCTCGAGCGACCATGCTTTGGGACTGCATTATCAGTATGGAACACGCAAGATGATCGTCGACTTGGGTTATCAGGACATTTCCCAAAACTTTCAGGTCGACACGGGTTATGTCACCAGAACAGGAATCAGGCGTCTCTCCGCCTTCGCTATGTACAGGTTTTATCCGAAATCCGATTTCTTCCAGAGGATCGAACCTTTTTACTGGAGCTATCACATATACGATACAGAATATGAGACGTTCGAAACGGTCAACCTATTCACCCTGAGATTCTGGCTTCCCAGAAGCACGATGTTCCGTATAGACACGCTCCTGGCCAATGAAGCGTATGCAGGGGAAAGGTTCGGAAGAGGCGGGGCTGGATTTCAGGCGGGGTCCCAGATCACGAAGCATGTACTTCTGAATCTTTTTTTCCGGCGCACAGGATCCGTCTATTATGATCCTGAGGAACCCTTTCAAGGGTATGGAAACAGGATCGGTGCCTATCTCCAATACCAGCCCATCGACAAGTTGAGTTTCATCCTCAATCTCTCTTACATCGATTTCTTCCGCGACTCCGACAAGCAAAAAATATACGACTATGCCATCATCCGCAGCCGAAATACCTTCCAAATCAACAAATATCTTTTTCTCAGGGCTATCCTGGAGTACAACAGCTTCCGGGAAAGGCTAACAGTTGACACATTGGTATCCTTCACCTACATTCCCGGCACCGTCATCTACGCCGGCTACGGGTCGGCATTCGAGAAACTCGAGTGGGATGGACAGGATTACCTCGCCAGCGACAATTACCATGAGACCAAGAGAGGATTTTTCTTCAAGGTGAGCTATCTCTGGCGTTTTTAGCCCAAGACCACAATGACACATCTATCTCCCTGAGCATCCCCGTCTGGCTTTCTCAATACAGTGTTTTGCCAACGCATAATAGGCACCATAAGCTTCCCAGACATTTTTGGCCCATTCCCAGACCAGAACAAAGGCAAGCCAGAAAATGTCCCTTCTTAATCAGATTCTACTTAACCAGATCGACCCCTGACGTTATTTCCCTGGTGAAAGGAATCTGCAAGCCCTGACTGGGAACGTCGATCGTCCCTTCGGCAATACTCTTGCTCGTCTGCTTGATAAAAATGCCTTCCTTATAGGCGAAATACCATGTTACCGTGCCTTTCAGGTTGCCCCTGGTATCTAATTCGACTCCCTGCTGCTCTCCTCGGCCTTCGATCGTTCCTGTATACTCAGCCGAAACCTTGACACATTCCTTCCCATCGATCGTCTCAAAACCCTCCAAGGTATTCATGCCGCTAAAATTAATGTTGATCTCACTTCTGTCGGTTTTATCCGTAATCGATGTCTCGTCTGGCCATGAATCCCCAATTTTCACAGGCCGGTCAGCCAGGTTAGGAAAAAAATCCTTGAAACCTGCAGCGATATTCCTGTTTCCCTCGGGGCCCATATCGTATTTGATGGCTTCGGCTCCGATGAGTTCCACTTCCTTTCCCAGAGGCGATAAGACCATATCAAAACTTTTCCCGATCACGGTGCTCATATCCGGCTCCAGCTCAGCCTGGGTGGACTGGACTTTGATGCTCATCCCATCGATGGTAATGGTGAGTTGATGATTGTCTTCTTTCTGACCGTTTGACCGGGTTGTGAAGGAACTCGATGTGGCTGCATCGGTCTCGATCGTCTGTCCCATGATATCCGCAGTCTGATGGAGCTCGTCCCAGGTCTCATACTTCAGAACTTGGCCTTCCGGCATCCGGTACTGAAGGATGGTGCCTGTTTGGGGGTCTCCCCAAACAGGAGCCGTTTTCGCCGCACATCCGGCGAGCATACAAACGGCCAGAATAACCGGGCCCAGCACCAGCCAATGCTGAATTTTTCGTTTGTGCATTTTTTCCTCCTGATCAATTTAAATTTATCCTTTTATCCAGTCAATTTAAATACTTATACGTTTCACTGGATATTCATGGACGACATCTATCCGTTGCCTCTAATGTCTTTCCTTTTTTAAATAGACCTCGATGGCATCGGCCATTATCAGCCAGCTCTCTTCCAGGTCTCTTTTTCGCCAGGACACATCGAAGTCTGCCGGATCCCCTAAATAACCCAAAGAGGCGACTTTTTTCTTTTCAGACAAAACCACCATTTCACTTCTCCACCGTTTGATTATTTCTAAAAGGTACCGGATAGGCCTTTTGTATCCATTCGTTTATCTGTTCTTCCCCTGCTAAATCGACCAATAATGTCCTTTCCTTTCGAAGGGGAAGACTCCATTTTCCGAAAGAAAGAATATCTTTGAACACCATCACATGGGGGACTTCTGGGAGATGAGAACTATTAAGGGCTGCAAGGGCCAGCTCGTTGTTGTAGAAACTGCCGATAGATATTTCATCCCAGTATCCGTATTTCTTGACAAATTTCAAGCCTTTCTCAACATCCTTATCCATACAGACCATAACGAATTTAACCTTCGAGCGTCCATATTCTTCCGATAATTCCGTTTTGATTTTCTTTATTTTTTCGATGTTGTCCGGCACCATGCAAAATCCGAAATCCGTGGCGCCGAAATAATAGACGACCAGAGTTTCCTCGAATTTTTCGTTCTCTCTAGAAGAATCGAGAAATACGCTTCCAAGAATCATCCCTCCCACTAAAATCGCCACAGCCGCTTTCATAACATACTCCTCATTTTGTGCTCTTTCGTTTTCCTGTGCACAGGATTTCAATATAAAGAAATAAATGTCCGATTCCATAGACAAATGTCCTATTTTTTAAATTAGAAGTTTTTTCTCAGGTGAACAGCGTCGTTCGTCAATGAAGGAGACCGGCACTATGTCAGGAGTTCAAGGGGCGATGAAAGATGCGGGCTGTATTTTTCAGGACTTTCTGACCAGGTTGATCAGTTCGATCCGGTTCTGAATACCCAATTTCTGGTAGATGTTGTAGATATGATTACGGACAGTGCTGCCCGAAATGAATAATTTTCTCTCGATATCCTTGTTGCTCGCGCCATCGAGGATCAAGGAAACGATCTCTTTCTCACGACGCGTTAGATTATACTTTTCGCAAATTTTCTCTAGATTCTCTTCATAAGCGAAGGCCGCTGACCTGACTTTCTTCCTCCACCGCAACAAAGAAAAGATAAATGCACAAATTATGACGACAACGATACCACCGAACCAAAGGGTGTTCCAGAAAGGGGGGATCACATCGATAATGATCGAAAGGCCCTCTTCATTCCACGCACCATCCGGATTCGCCGCCTTCACGTGAAGAACGTACTCTCCCCGCCCCAGCCCGGATATGGAGTGAACATGGTTCGGTCCAGCATACACCCATTC
Organism: uncultured Eubacteriales bacterium; assembly: GCA_964400735.1. GTDB lineage: Bacteria > Acidobacteriota > Aminicenantia > Aminicenantales > Aminicenantaceae > CAYNVQ01. The sequence continues at coordinate 1,009,959 of CAYNVQ010000001.1, forward strand.
TCCATCGCGGCCATCCAATCTGTAGGCGAACTGGTTCATCGATGGATTCAGAAAATACATGGCAGCAAATTCGAAGGTGATAAAGTCGGCCTGATAGGACAGGCTCAGGTTGCGCATAGATGAGAAGGACTGTCCGAAATACATTTCTTTGTTATCCCTGTAAAAACCAGTCCAGACAATCGGCGGAATAAATGGATCGCTCCTGACCTCCTGAGGATAAAACCCGTTGTATCCATTGACACCGCCAAAAAACATGTGCCCGTCCGGGGCGCGAAAGCAAGATCCGGGATTGTACTGATAGGCCTGAATCCCGTCATGAATCCCATAGTTTGTGAAGGTCTCCCTTTGAGGATCGAATTTGGAAAGCCCCCTGCTGGAGCTCACCCAAAAATTTCCGGCCTCATCCTTCAAGATTCCATAAACCACGTCCCCTGGAAGGCCTTCTCTTGGTGTGTAATAGTTCCATTGCCCTGTTTTTTTATCGAGCCTGTTGATCCCATTATCCGTTCCGATCCAGAGGTTTCGAAACTCATCTTCAAAGATCGTAAAGACAAGGTTGCTGTTAGGGCTTTTTCCGTCTCCCTTGCTGTTTTCAGAAATGTACCGAATGCACATTCCGGAACTCTTATCCATTTTATTCAAACCCCACTTGGTCCCAACCCAGAGAGAACCGGAACCGTCATCGTGAATCGCCGTAATGAAATTTCCGCTCAGCGTATTCCTGTCCGAGGAGTCAGAAATAAATCTTCTAAACTGCCCCGTTCTTTTATTGAATCTGTTCAATCCGACCTGAGTCCCGACCCACAAAATATCCCTATCCTGTTTATCTCTACAGATGACACGGATCGTGTTGCTGGAAAGGCTGTTTGAATTTCCTGGAATTTTTTTGTAGTGGGAGAATGTTCCTGTACCGGGATCCAGCCTGTTCATCCCCAGTCCCGAACCCAGCCACAGCATTCCCTGTCCATCCTGGGTGATGCTGTAAATTTCTTCATCGCTCAAACTCTTTTGATTTGAAGGGTCGGAGGCAAAATGGGTCACAAAACCGCTTTTCTCATCGATCCTGTCTAAACCTCCGCCCGTTCCCACCCATAGGGCCCCCGAACTATCCTCAAAAATGGATAAAACATCGTTGTGGTTAATGCTGAAGGGATCATGAGGATTGTGTTTGAAGTGAAGAAACTTGGCTCGATCACTGACACATTTATTCACTCCCCCTCTGACCGTCCCTATCCACATCACACCCGAAGCATCTTGACAGATAGACGTGATGCCATTGTCGTTCAAGGAATCCGCGTCCTGAGGATTCTGTCTGTATATGGCATAATCTCCGGTTTCTTTATCGAATACCCTCAATCCGCCAGAGGCGGTTCCGATCCACAATCGACCCGAATCATCTTCACCGATAGCGGTGATGTTATTTTGCGCTAAATCGTCGGGCTGTATTTCATTCCCATAGTAGCGAACAAATCCCTCCTCTTCCCCTACATAGCGATTGAGCCCACCATTATTGGTGCCTACCCATATTACACCCTCCTTGTCTTCGAAAATGGACCAGACCGTATCGCTTCCCAAGCTCGAGGAATTCCCCGGATCATGACGGTACCGTGTGGTTTGCTCTGTTTCAGGATCCAACCGAAAAAGCCCCAACTCTTGAGTTCCTATCCATACAAATTCATTCTTGTCGATCTTCAAATCCCATATTGTCTCGTCGTCCCTTTCCAGGGGAATCCTTCTGAACTCTCCGCTGGACAGGTCGCAGCGGCAAAGCCCGTTATAGCGTGTTCCGATCCAAAGGATTCCTTTTTTATCCTGCTGAATGGCCAGGACTATGTTTCCGTTTAAACTGGAGGGATTTTCAGGGTCGTGCCGGTATTGAATAAACTCTCTTTTGTCTCTAACGAACCTGAAAAGTCCCTCGCCATTTGTCCCCAACCACAGGTCCCCAGAAGTATCCTCCAGGATGGGAAAGACGGGGACTGGCCAGGATGATTCCTTCGAAACGGTTACTGTCGGAGAATGAAATTTGAAATTGTAGCCATCATATCTAGCCACCCCCGAACCTGTCCCGAACCAGAGGAAACCGAACCTGTCTTGCAAAATGCTGGATATTCCGGTAACGGCCTTTCCTCCGTGTTCAGGGAGGATATGCTCAAATCTCAGGGATCTTCCCCGGGAGGGGAAAATAAAAGGAGGGAATAGAAAAAGCAATCCAGAGAGAGCACAATATAGAGCGAATCTTTTCATCCTTCAGGGAGGCCAATATATCGATTACTTTGAGGAATGTAAAGCCAGAAAAGCCAAGGAAGCTTTTTCAAAACCGTAATCGAAGAGCCGGAGCATTAGGAGGTGCTTTCTCTCCAGTCGGTATGTGTCAAATTTATCGTCACGGTTTTTAAGATGCTAACAAAAGCTAAAAAAACATTGAAATCGATGTCATTTTCGGATAAAGTCTTTATTTCGATAATCGATGCGAGATCCGAATCTTTTCTCTCCGTCCTCTTCCTTGCCAGTCACAAAGATGAACTTTGCAATAAAAATAAATCATCAAGGAGGCAAATAACATGAGACTTCCCCTTAAAATCTCCGGAGTCGTATTCATCACTTTCTTTCTACTCCTTCCGAATGCCAACCTTGCGGACAACCATCCCGCAGAAGGCTATCACGACTACCAGGCCCTAACCAACACTCTCAAGCAGCTTTCAGCCCAGAATCAACAAATAACCGAACTCATCTCTATCGGCAAAACTCTTCAAGGCAGAGATATCTGGCTCCTGCAGATATCAGGAAATAAAGGGCCTTCACCCCTCGAAAAACAGGCCCTTCTCATCTGCGGGAACCTGGAAGGAGACCATGTCATCGGGAGCGAAGTCGCTGTGGGGATAGCTAAATACCTTGTGGAAGGATATGGTAAAGACGAAAATGTGACCAAGATTCTCGACAGCCGCACTTTTTACATTATCCCGCGTTTGAATCCCGACGGCGCAGAGCTTTTCTTCGCCGACCTTCTGCAGGAAAGAGAGAAGAATTTAAGACCCCGCGATGAGGACTACGACTGGCTGATCGACGAGGATGGGCCCGAAGACCTGAACGGGGACGGAATGATTACCTTTATGAGGGTCAAAGATAAGGAAGGCGATTGGTTCATCGATGAGAAAGATCCCCGTCTGATGAAGAAGAAAGAAGCCTCGACGCCTGTAGATAAGCTATACAGCATCTATCCCGAAGGTTTGGATAATGATGGGGATGAACTTTACAACGAGGATGGCCAAGGCGGATTCAATATCGACCGGAATTTTCCGTACAATTTCGGTTACCTGCCGAAAGGGTATGGGGTTTACCCTGCCTCCGAAGTCGAGACGAGGGCCGTCATCGACTTTATAACCAGATATGTCCCCGAGCTGAAGACTCAACCCCATAGGAATATCTGCGGTGTGTTGCTGTTTTCCAAATACGACAACCTGGCCGCAGGTACGGGGATTGAATGCGGCACGCCGACCTTTCCGGAACCTTCCCGAGCCGAACGGCAGCCCACCATGACAGGGATGTTCTTTTTCATGGGACGAGGCCGGGGAAGACAAGAAGAGCAGCAGCCGAGGCCGACAGATCCTCAGCCAAAAAAGACAGACAACCGGGATACACATCTGTTTGAAAAAGTCAGTGAAAAATATAAAGAGATCACCGGAATCAAGAGCGCCATTTCGGAAAAGCCAGTCGGCTCGATGCTGGAATGGGCTTACTTCCAGTATGGCGTGCCGGCCTTTTCTGCCAATCTCTGGTCCCTCAGAGAAGAAGAAAGGGCTCCATCGGCCAAGATGAAAAGAGAGCCCCAAAACGCCACGGCTCAACCTGCCCAGACGGACCGCATGGCCATGATGCGCCAGTTCATGTCCCGCTCCGGCCCCTCGACACAGACAGAATCTTCGCCCGATGACGAAAAATGGCTGAAGTGGATCGATGAGAAAAATAACAAGGCTGGTTTTTTGGAATGGACTAAATTCGACCATAAACAACTCGGAGAGGTCGAAATCGGAGGTTTTGTGCCCTATCTGCGGATTAATCCACCTGCCGACCAGATTCCAGAGCTGAGCAAAACCCATGCAGATTTCGCGCTCTTTCTAGCCTCCCAGTTTGCGGAAATCACCATGGATGAGCCGCAAGTGAAAAAGCTCTCCTCGGATCTGTTCGAATTGAAAATCAAGATCCACAACCAGGGAGAATTTCCCTATGCCACCGCTATGGGAGAGAGAACCCGGAACATCAACTCCATCATGTTGAGGCTGAAATTCGAAGACGACGACCAGATGAAACTTTTCGGGGGGACCAAGCGGATAGATACCTCCTCTCTCGATCCCGGCACAGAGAAGGAATTCAAATGGATCATCATCTCTCCGCCAGGCAAGAAAATAGATGTGACCCTGTGGGCTAGAAACGGCGGAGGAACATACAAAAAAACGGCCTTGTTGAAATAAGGGAGGGAAAAAATGAGAATCGAAATGAACAAAACCTTCATGAAGGCGGCATTGGTCATCTTGGCCGTAGCCGTGTTTGTATCACAGATGACGGCACAGGACTTTCTTCCGAGAAAGTGGAACACCCGCAAGGTCGAACTTTCCTTCAACCACTACTATGATTGGAAGGAAGTCGAAGACGCCCTCCGTAAGCTGGAAAAAGCCTACCCCAAATTCTTGAAACTCCGTTCCATAGGTAAGTCCTATCTGGGACGCGAGATCTGGTACATGACCATTAACAATCCTGATACGGGCGACGAAATGCAAAAATGCGCCATGTACATAGACGCCAATATTCACGGGAATGAAGTTCAGGGCGGCGAAATCGGGATCTACACCGTCTGGTATCTGATGGAGAACTACGCCTACAACGACTATGTCCGACAATTGGTCGATGAGCGGGTCTTTTACATTTTCCCCTCGGTCAATCCGGATGGGCGCGACATGTGGCTTCACCTGGGAGGAAACGCCCGCACAGGGCAGGTTCCTTTTGATGACGATAACGATGGGCTGTACGATGAGGACCCACCCGAAGACCTCGACGGCGATGGGGAGCTCGGCGCCATGTTCATCAAGGTCGAGCCTGGCGAAGGCACCTACAGACTGAACGACACTGGAGACCGTCTTGTCCCGATCCAGAAGAACATCGAAGGAAAACCGGATGAGGTGGGCGACTATAAATATGTGGGCAGCGAAGGCGTGGATAACGACGGCGACGGCCGCTACAACGAAGACCAGGGCGGCGGTTACGACGCCAACCGGGATTGGCCATCCTACTGGCAGCCCAATTACATTCAACGCGGAGCAGCTCCCTATCCTTTCTACTGGCCGGAATCTCAGGCTACCCGCAATTTCTTCTATTCCCACCCGAATATTGCCGGCGCCCAGGCCTTCCACAATTCCGGCGGTATGATCCTTCGAGGACCAGGAAGCCCGCTGCACCCCGAATACTCGAGAAGCGACCTGGCCGTGATGGACGAGATCGGGAAAAAGGGAGAAAAGATCATCGAAGGCTATCGCTACATCATTATTTGGAAGGACCTTTACAGCGTATGGGGAGGTTTCATCGATTTCACCCAGGACCTGTTGGGGATCTATTCTTTTTCCAACGAACTGTGGACATCCCGAGCCGATCTAGACAATGACGGAGAGATCACAGAAGAGGAAGAAGCTTTCTTCGACAAATACATCGATATGGACAACACAGCTATCTCCATGCACGAGATCGACCATCCACAGCTTGGAAAGGTCATCATCGACCGTGACACTACCAAGCTGAGCGGACGGGTTCCACCCAGCTGGTTGCTCGAAGAACTGTGCCACCGAAACATGGCCTTCTGTCTTCTCCATGCCTGGGAGATGCCGCTGCCCATCATCAAAAAGGTAAGCGCAGAAAAAATCAGCTCCAATCTCAACCTGGTGAAGGTGGCGATCTACAATGAACGCCTGATGCCGACCATGTCCGGGACTGCCATACAGAACCAGGTCCAGAGGCCGGATATCCTATCCCTTGATGGAAACGTAAAGGTCCTGGCTACCGGACAGACTCAGGGAACGAGCCTTCCCGCGGGCATCCCGGCGAGGTTCCGCAGGTTCTTCCGCGGATTCGGAGCTCAAGACAGCGATGTCTCCTTTATCGATCAGAAGGACCCCAAAAACCTCCATCTCACCAACGGAATTCCAGGCAATAACGAAGTCGAATATCAATTCCTGGTCGAAGGGAAAGGCAGCGTAACGGTCAAGCTGGACTGCTTAAAGGGAGGAAAACACTCCAAGACGATCGAGCTTAAGTAGAGCCAAAGGACCCTTTTTTGATTCGGGGAGGCCTTCTCTTAGCTTCATTCGGAATAGAGGATGGCTCTATTCTGTATTTGATCACGCGGTAAAGATCATCCTCCCCGGTCTGGAGAACATAAAGGGAGCCCTTGTCCAGGTTGATGTTCCTTGTGTCGGGAAAAGCGGCTTCTCCTTCGACCCGGACACTCGAAATAAAATCGCCCCTGGAGCTGAAGACATCGAGCACCCTTCCCTGCTCATCATCAAGTTCCCTGTTCAGAATGACGAGGATATTACCCTCCGGGTCGGTCAGAACATTCCTGAATGGCGGTTTAGCCTTGGGAAATTCCGTATCCTTCCTTATATACTCAGGAGGTTCCTTGAGCCTCTCTCCCATCACATAGAATTCAAGGCTATCGAAGTAGTCTTTTTTATTTTTGTCGGTCACTTTCGCCTGATCATAGTCATGGGAGAACGAGGACATCTTTTTTCCTTCTCCGTCGTACACTTCCAAAACGTAATCCCCCGAGAATCCGATTATGATGTATCCCTTGGGAGACGTCACCCAATGAACGTCGGGTGAATAGGGAAAATAGAGGGTCGAGATGCCGAATTCACGGGTTCGGATGTACTTTTTCCGCCATAGACTCTTTTTGTAAATCGTTCTCAAATACTCGAGCTCGGGCGAATAGATGTCGATGGTGCACAGTTGGGGTTTGTCCGGCTCGCTCCGGAAAGTTTTTTCCTTTTCGATGACGATCTCGCCGCTCGGGAGAGACCCCAGCTTGCGCACCGATCCTTCATCATAGTCGATGCTGCCCGATTCCAGGAGTTTCCCGTCTGGGGTAAAGGCATACAACCGCCGATGGCCCGAATCCCACACGACCAGCCGGTCTTTGGCAAAGGTGGAATAATAGGGGCGGTCAAATTCCCCCGGGCCTTGGCCCGGATGGCCGATAGTTTGTAAAAACTTACCTTGACGGTCGAACTTTTTGATGTTGGAAGCGCCTGAATCTATCACATAAAGATTCCCATCCTGATCGATGACGGCTGAAGAAGGGCTCTCGAAGAAAGTGTCGTCCGGCATGGATCCATCATCCAGAACGAATTCTTTCTCGAGGCGTATCTTGCTGGTCTTGTAAAGCTCCGAAAGCCTGGGTTGGCCTTCAGAAAAACCAATGATACCCAAGATGAAAAGGCTTATGGACAGCAGACATCTTATCGATTTCACTGATTCCTCCAGAATGACGCAAAATGTTAGCCACCGATTATCCTCGATCGAACTTAACCCTTTTCCTGCTTGAAACAACAATGGTCATTCACCCATTCTATCATTTTATCGTTTACCAACTTCAACCTCAGAAACCCGATAGAAGTTGCATCGCTTAAAAAAAACGAGTCAGGGACAACCCGCTCATTCCTGGAATATAGGCAGGCTGGCTGGGATGGCACCCGTAGAGTAAAAATAGGCCGATATTCAAAAGGTTTTGGTTTGCTTCCATTTTGTGCGGGGATGGTTTTCAAGGTTGTCTTTGTGCTATCAGCCATATCAAGCTTGTTACCTGATATGGCTGAAATAAGAAATTGTGTCGGCATTTTTTATAAATAATACAGCATACGGTTAAATTTGACATCTGTCATCGCTGAGAGATATAAATAGCATCATAGCCAAATGGTTCTATCGGCAGGGATCGCGATCGTCAGGAAAGAAGATAAGAAATGGAAATACCTTTTTCTTCGAGCCTATAAAAATTGGGACTTTCCCAAGGGCGAAGTCGAACCGGGAGAAGACGTCGTCCAGACCGCGGTGAGAGAAGCCAAGGAGGAAACGGGCATAACAGATCTGAAATTCAACTGGGGAACAGTTTACAAAGAAACAGTGCCTTACCGGAACGGCAGAAAAATAGCCCGTTACTATGTGGCCGAGACCACCCAGTCACAAGTAAAATTTTCCATCAACCCAGAGATCGGAATGCCCGAACACCACGAGTACAGATGGCTTTCTTTCGAAGAAATCATGCGTCTGGCACCCGAACGGCTGTCACCCATCATCGAATGGGCCAACGGCCTCATCGAAAGGACTCGATTTTAGGGAAGAAACGCGCGATAAAATGAGTCTAAAGTTTCCAGCGTCTTGAATCAATCTGGATCATTCATGAGGATGAATCCGTATAGATCATGAATAATTCAGATTCGATCGAAATTTATCGAAAAGGAGGTCTAAATGAGGGGATTTCTTATGAAGGTTTTCATCGTTTCAGGAATTGCTCTGTTCCTTCTGACTCAGACATCCTTCGCTCAACTCGATCCCGATCTATTTTCCGGCTTGAGGGCCAGGAGTATCGGGCCGGCCAATATGAGCGGACGGATCGGGGCTATCAATGCAGCAGCATCCGATCCCATGGTTATCTATGTCGGGGCAGCGACGGGCGGTCTATGGAAATCGGAAGACGGGGGGATAACATGGAACCCTGTCATGGACGACCAGCCGGTCTCATCGATCGGCGCAATCGCCATCAACCGATCCAATCCGGATATCGTCTGGGTTGGGACGGGAGAGGCTGCTCCCAGAAACAGCGTAGGGGTCGGTCGAGGAGTCTATCTAACTATGGATGGCGGCAAAAGCTGGGCATTTCTGGGCTTAGAGAAGACCGAAAAAATCAGCAAGATCCTGCTCGATCCTAACGACCCGACAATAGCCTACGTAGGAGCCCTTGGCACAACCTGGGGAGAAAATCCCGAGCGAGGCGTCTTTAAGACCACGGACATGGGAAAGACCTGGGAGAAGATTCTTTACGTTGACGAGAAAACAGGAGTGGCGGACATGGCCATGGATCCCAGCAATCCAAACAAGATCATTGCGGCCATGTGGGAACACCGGCGCTGGCCCTGGTTCTTCAAATCAGGCGGGCCGGGAAGCGGCCTTTATATCACCACCAACGGAGGGAAAGTCTGGAAGAAGCTGACCGACAAGGACGGCCTGCCCCAAGGAGAACTGGGACGGATGGGCGTGGCTTTTTCGACCAACAAGCCAAATATCGTCTATGCCCTTGTCGAATCTGATAAGAATGCCCTCTACAGGTCAACTGACGGGGGGTTTTCCTTCACCATGGTCAACGACGACGAAAACGTCAACGGCCGGCCGTTCTATTACTGCAGGATCTGGGTCAATCCTGTGAATGAAAACATCATCTATATTTTGCACAGCCAGATCCTGGTCAGCGAAGATGCTGGGAAAACTTTACAGCCGCTGGCAAGCTTCGGACAGTCCCATTCCGACTATCACGCCATGTGGACCCATCCCGACGGAGAGATGCTGATCGTGGGAAACGACGGTGGCGTGGTTATAAGCTATGACCGCGGACAAAGCTGGCGCTTCGTTTCCAACCTCCCCGTCGGCCAGTTCTACCATATCAGCTACGACATGCAGACGCCCTACAACGTGTACGGCGGGCTCCAGGATAACGGGTCCTGGGTGGGGCCAGGCTTTGTGCTGAAGGAACGGACGATCCCCGATTATCTCTGGATGACGGTGGGCGGCGGCGACGGGTTCGACACCGAGCCGGACCCCGAAGTGCCGGGCGCCGGTTACGGCATGTCGCAGGGGGGAAACCTCTATTACTTCGATACCAATCTCGGGACAAGTCGGGACATCGTCCCCACCGAATCCGATATCAAGCACCGCTACAACTGGAATGCAGGGTTTGCCGTGGACCCTTTTCACCCTGCCACTATCTATCTCGGCAGCCAGTTCGTCCATAAAAGTCCGGATAAGGGGATGACTTGGGAAATCATCAGCCCGGACCTGACCACGAACGATCCAGAAAAACAGAAACAGGCGGAGAGCGGCGGCTTGACACTGGATGTGACCAACGCCGAAAATCACACCACGATCATATGCATCGCTCCCAGTCCTGTCCAGGAAGGTGTGATATGGGTAGGGACTGACGATGGGAACCTCCAGCTCACCAAGGACGGAGGCCAAAATTGGGAACTCGTCTCCAAAGAACTGACTTCAGGGAAAAAAGGCATGGTTCCGCCTGCAACCTGGATTCCCCACGTCGAAGCGTCTAAATTCAACGCAGCCACTGCCTATGTGGTATTCGATGACCACCGTCGTTCCAACTGGACCCCTTACGTCTATCTCACCCATGATTTCGGAATGGCTTGGAAAAGCCTGGTCACAAGGGAAATCGACGGATTCGCCCATGTGATCGAAGAGGATACTGTCAATAAAAACCTGCTCTTCCTGGGTACGGAATTCGGGCTTTTCGTGAGCTTCAACGGCGGTGCGAACTGGATGAAATGGACCCAGGGAATACCTACGGTTCCGGTCAGGGATATCGCCGTTCATCCGCGCGAAAACGATCTGATCGTCGGGACCCATGGACGGTCGATCTACATCATCGATGATATTTCCCCTTTGCGGGAAATCTCAGAAGAGCTCATGCAGAAAAAGCTTCATCTTTTCGCAGTACAGGAAGCGTACCAGTTCCAGCAGGGAAGAATGAGTTCGTACCAGAGCCCTGGAGATACGCCTTTCATGGGAGAGAACAAAAGGATTGGTGTGGCCATCACCTATTATCTCATCCCCAGCGAGCGGAAAGAAGAAGAGGGCGAAAGCGGAGCCATGGACGAAAGGCAACAGCAGATGATGCAGCGGATGCGCCAAATGAGAGCCATGGGACGTTTCCGCGGAATGGGAATGATGGGCGGCTCGTCCCGAGTGAGAATCACCATCGAGGACAGCGAAGGAAAAACGATCAGCCGCATGAACGGCACCGAAAACAAAGGGATCAACCGTGTATACTGGAATTTCAGAGAGCAGACGGGACAACAAGATCAGTCTTCGAGGAGAATGTTCTTCGGATTCGGAGGAGGCACGACCGCCCTTCCAGGAGAATATACAGTGAAGATCAACTATGACGACGAAGAAGTCAGCCAGAAATTCGCGGTGAAATTCGATCCCCGCATCGATGTGGATATGGCGGTGCTCAAGGCGAACTACGAGAAGGGAAAACAGGCTCAGAAACTGTCTGATGCCATCAACGCAGCCAGTCGGCAGATCGAAGAAACTCGAGCGACCATAAAGACACTTCAAGACAGCGCCAGACAAAACAGAGACCCGAAAAACAGGGACCTCATGAAAGCGGCCCAAGCCCTGGATAAAAAACTGGAAGGACTGGCGGAAACACTGAATCCGACTCCTGCCAAACAGGGGATCGGCGACAGATCCGCCGGCTTAAGAACACAGGTCATGATGGCGGTGAGAGGAATTTCAGGTGCCGGGTATGAGCCGATAACGCAAGCGGCCCAGGTCAGTTACGAAAAGGCCATACCCAAGGTCGAGGAGTTCCTCAAGAAGCTCAATGCGGTTTATGAGACCGACGTCGAAAACTTCAAAAAGATGCTCAAGGAAGCTGACTTCTCCCTATTCAAACCATTTACGCCTATAAAAATCGAGGAATAACAGGAACACTAATAAGTCTTACAGCTGTTTGTGTGGGTACCGTTTTTTAATCCACCAAGCATGTCCTCCGCTCCAGATCGGATTTCGCTTCTCACATGCCTGATGTCTTTTCCTTTTGATCTTACCCATACTCAATGGAAAAGAATCAAAAAAATCGACGTTCTTTATCGATAATGCAGTCAAATTGACCTGACGTCCGATATCTGGCACTATATCCATCGGATTCGGGATAAGGCATGAAAATCGAGTACAGACCAATCGGTATCATCCATACTCCCTTCAAGTCTATCGAAGAGATGCCCATTCAGCCATCCGGAGCCAGATCGATCAAGGGGACTGTCACTGTTTTTCCTGAGTATCTTGAAGGTTTGAAAGACCTGGATGGTTTCTCCCACATCATTCTGCTGTATCATTTTCACCGCTCCAGCGGGGCCAAACTGGTCCTCACCCCATTCATGGACACTCAACCTCGTGGGATTTTTTCAACCCGGGCCCCGAAACGTCCCAATCCTATCGGGCTTTCGGTGGTTCGGTTGAGAAGGATCGAAGGGAATATCCTCCACATCGAAAACGTCGATATCCTTGACGGAACACCTCTTTTAGACATAAAGCCGTATGTTCCAGAATTTGATCGCTTTCCTGTGAACAGGATAGGCTGGCTGGAGCAGGCCAGAGGAGTCGTCAGAAAGAAAAAATCAGACAAAAGATTCGAATAGACTCATAGCAAAATTTCGGCCGTTCGAGTGCTCTAGCCGAGGCTCAAGAAGATGAACCCAACCTAGTTTTCAAAGAGGACGCATCAAATATTTCTATCGACTTAGGGATTTCAGTCATATACAATTATTGCAGCTAGGAGAACAGTAGAAAGAGGAGGTGAAGGATGAATACTCTGGAAAAGAACAAATCGATTGTCATCAATTATCTTGAAGAAGTCTGGAATAAAAAGAATTCAGATGCCATGGAAGGGTTCATCGCACCAGACTATGTGAGGCACTGCGAGGCTATGCCACATCCTCTGCAGGAGCTGAGGGGGATCGAAGGGCTCAAACAAATGTTCTCTATGACCATTGCCGCTTTCCCAGACTGGGATGAACAGATCCAGATCTTGTCAGCGGAAAAAGATAAAGTCGCCTACCTCAGTGAGGCAGAGGCCACGCAAAGTGGGCCATTCGGCCCGTTCCCCGCCACCGACAAGAAATTCAAAGTGACGATTATTGGCATTCATAGAATAGAAGAGAGCAAGATTGCGGAAACCTGGGTTACGTGGGACAACGTGGCCTGGCTTACCCAATTGGGCCACTTTACCTTTCCAGACGGATAGGGCTCGCCATTCCGATCATCCCAGGTTGACTCTTTTCGCTTTCCTTGTTATCCTTCCTCACGGCAGAGCAGGGAAAGACAGTGCAGGTAAAATGTCCCAAATGCAACGCGTTAAACCCTTCCGATTCCATGCACTGCAGAGAGTGCGAGACTCCTTTGCAGTCCGACCGAGGAGAAATTCCTTCAAATTCCCAGCCGTCTGACCGGACGTCCCCTTCCCAACTCGATCTTCCGCCCAAGAATATCTCTGAATCCTTTACCAGAACCCTCGAGACATCCAGCCAAGAATTCAAGAGGGGTTTTCTGTTTGCCGGAAGATATGAGGTGATCGAGGAGCTTGGCAGAGGAGGAATGGGAAAGGTCTTCAGGGTAGAAGACACCAAGATAAAAGAGGAACTGGCCCTAAAGCTGATAAAACCCGAGATCGCTTCTGATAAAAAGATCATAGAACGATTCAGGAGCGAACTGAAAATCGCCCGGAAGATTCGTCACAAGAATGTCTGTGGGTTGTACGATTTGGGAGAAGAGAAAGGAACCCATTACATTGCCATGGAATATGTTCCCGGTGAGGATTTAAGGAGTTTTATGAAACGCTCGAAACAGCTATCCCTCTTGACGGCCGTTTCTCTTTCTAAACAGGTATGCGAAGGATTGTCAGAGGCTCATCGGCTCGGTATCGTCCACCGCGACCTGAAGCCTCAAAACATCATGATCGATCGAGAAGGAAACGCCCATATAATGGATTTCGGGATTGCACGGATGTTGAGCGCCCCTGAGTTGACAGAAGAAGGAAGAATCATCGGGACACCCGACTATATGTCCCCTGAGCAGGTCGATGGGGAAGCCACAGATCGGCGTGCGGATATTTATTCCCTGGGTGTTATGATCTATGAAATGGTTACAGGGCAGGTTCCTTTCAAAGGTGACAGCGCTTTGAGTGTGGCCTTGAAACACAAAACAGAGGCCCCCACAAACCCCAAAGAACTCAATACGCACGTTCCAGAAAGCCTGAGCCGATTGATCCTCAAATGTTTGGAAAAAGATAAGGAACAGAGATATCGGAGCGCAGAGGATGTGCTTTCAGATCTGATTCTGGCTGAAAAAGAAATAGCGGGAGAGGCAGAAATAGCAGAAGAAAGTAAAATCGATATCCCAGCATCAGAGGAGCGCACATTTCAAAATTCGATAGCCGTATTACCATTCAAGGACATGAGCCCGCACAGGGATCAAGACTATTTCTGCGAAGGACTGGCAGAAGAGCTGATCAATGCCCTGACTCAGGTCAAGGATTTAAAGGTAGCTGCCCGGACTTCTTCATTTTCGTTCAAAGGAAAAGATACAGATATTCGGGAGATCGGAAAGATTCTCAATGTCGGCACTGTGCTGGAAGGGAGTGTTCAGAAGTCGGGAAACCGTCTCCGCATCACGACCCAGCTCATCGACATATCCGACGGATATCATCTCTGGTCCGAGCGGTTTGACCGGACCGCGGACAACGTGTTCGCCATCCAGGACGAAATATCCATGGCTGTCGTGGATAAACTCAAAGGGGAACTCCTGGAGGAAGACAAAGAGAAGATCACCAAGCGCTATACGGCGGATAAAGATGCCTTGAATCTCTTTCTTAAAGGGCGCTATTTCTTTAACCAGCGATTCCAGGGCTCTATGATCAAAGCTGTCGATTTTTTTCAGAGGGCCATCGACAGAGACCACGATTATGCCCTCCCTTATGTGGGGATTGCCGATGTCTTCAACATCCTGGGACAATGGAGCTTTATCCATCCCAAGGATGCGTACACGACTTCTAAAGCCATGCTCCAGAAGGCGATGGAGATCGACAGCACCCTTAGCGAAGCCTATTCTTCCCTGGGTTTCTTGACCATGGGGTATGAATGGGATTTTCCTTCTGCTGAAGACTATCTTCGCCGCAGCATCGAGCTCAATCCTCAAAATGCCCTTGCTCACGGCTGGTATGGAGAAATGGCAGCCACAATGGGAAGAAAAGAGGAAGCCATAGCCGAAGCGGAAAAAGCGATCGAGTGTGACCCGCTTTTTTCCTTGATCCATTCTCTCCTCGGTGTCGTCCTCGCTATGACAGGGGAAGTGGAGGCGGGACGGGAACAACTCGACAAGGCGATCTCCATGAATCCGGATCAGCCGATGCCGTATCTTTTCCAGGGTTTGATCTATCTCATAAAACCCTCTCTTCCACAGAGAGCTGTCGACTTTCTGCAGAAATCCGCCGAGTCTGGAATGACTTTTGCGATCGGTTGGCTGGGGGCGGCTTATGCTTTAGCCGGCCAAAGGGACAAGGCTTTTAAAATCCTCGAAGAACTGGATGACATAGAGAAAGAACGGTACATTTCACCGATTAAAAAATTGGGGATTTATCTGAAACCAGGGCTCAGGCACTTCCGTTTCATGAAAAGAAAATATGTCCCCCCACTGACAAGATGTGTTGTGTATCTTGCCCTGAATATGCAAGATGAGGCACTGGAGTGGCTTGAAAAATCAGCACAGGAACGGGACTATTTTTTTCCGGCAATGATAATGGTGATGGACCACTTCGATTTTGCATGGGCTGAAGAAATTAAAGCTCATCCACGATTCAAAGCCGTTCAGAAGAAAATCAAACTCTGATAAACGAGGCTCTCCGCCGCAGGCCGCAGGGGATTCTTAAAAAAAGGATTCACACAAAGCATCCCTATCCCTATTCATAACCCATTAAAATTTTCATTCCAAACCTGGCCGCAGATCAAAAAACGGGGATTGTCTCAGTACGAGATATTGGATAGAGCACGTGGAATAGTTCGGGCGACAAAAAACGATGGAAAGACGGCACGCTGTAGAGGGGAGAGCCTTTGTTCAATCCATCTTTTTCAGGCCAGGATCGATGACCGAGGTCTTTGCCCTTGTGACGACGTATTTCATGAGGGCATCCTGTTCGCCAGAGGCATCCAGAAAAGAGCGGCTGTTGGCGCATTTGACGGCATAGCGCTTTCCGTCCTCCTCGACAAATATCTCGATCTTGTTGATCCCGGTTTCATAATACATCTTGAGCCGCCGGTTGATGTCGCTCTCTTCTGAGCCAGCGGAAGGCACCCATTCATCGAGTGTTTCACACAAATTCAACATGGCTTTCCAGAAAGTCTCCCCCTGAGCATACCTGGACAGGTCCTCGTTCAGGGCGATACAGATATTTTTATGAAGAATGCTCCAGAACACAAATTTTTTCATTCCGTCTATCTTACTCCAATAGGCTATCGGCTTCAAGCATAGAGTGGGGGACGTTCCTTAGGGTACCACCCTATTGATCTAACGACGACATTTATAAGTTCTCTTTCGTTTTGTGCAAGCATGACTTCCAAGATTGTCTTTGCCCGATGTCTTTCTCCATAAGGGCTAATCCACACAAAATGGAAAGGAAACCATCTATATATTGATAGATCGCGATTAGACAGGATAGTATCCCTGCTTTTCATAGGCTACGAGCGAATGATTATTTAATTGCCGAGTTGAGATAGGGTGGTACCTTAAGGAGCGTCCCCCCGTTTTTTCCAGGTGAAGGGAGTTTTGAGTCGTTGCTCGATCCACTGGCGGTTGATCTGCATCCGGAATTGATCGTGGCGCATCGTCGTGCCTTCATCATGCTCCAGGGCCATGTTGTAATATTTTATGGCCTCTTCCCTTTCTCCCATCAGGTCCTTGAGGTGTCCCATCCAGGTATAGGCCGTGAATTTATAAAGCTCTGAGACATCCATCCTGGAAACCTTGTCCATGGCCACGAAAGCTTCCGGATAATACCCGCTGTCGAACAGAAGCATTCCCAACTTAAACCAGAAGCCCCGGTCTTCGATTGTCAAATCCTCGGCCTTCTCATAGATCAGGAAGGGCGTGCGGCCTTCACGCTTCCAGTTGAGGCCGTCTACAATCTCCCGGAGCTGCTCCGCGGTGGCCTGGGAAGGGATATCCACCAGGGTTTCCGTCGTGAAGGGTGTTTTCAGCCTTTCTTCGATCCATTTCCTGTCCATGTTTATCCTCAGCCAGCTGTGCCTCATCGGCTCTCCGGTGTCATGTTTAAGGGCTTCTTGATAATGACCGATAGCATCGTCCCTCTCTCCCATCAAGTCTTTCAGCAGTCCCAGCCAGCCCTGGGCGGCGAAACGGGTGATTTCGTCGGTCGCGAGCGAAAAAACCTTCTGGAAACTATTGAAGGCCTCCGGGTAATGATCGAACTCATACAATCCCATACCCAGGCGGTACCACAGTGTGCTGTTGGGGATATTTTCATCCTTCAACACATTGTATGCTTCCAGGCTGTTTTCCAATCCTTCACCCAGAGACAAAAGCTCGGCCGCCTCCTCCGAAATTTCCCCCAGGGGTTCATCCAGCATGGCCAGCTTATGATCTGGGTTCAAGACGGCCTCCTTCAGCCTGACATCGCTTCTAAATACCAGCACATCGGCCTCCAGGCTGCGGTCGGTCTGTTTCACCTGCTCTGAGCCGTCCTCGAACACAGCCTTTACCGGCACGGGCATCATCATTGAGCCGAGCCGTTTCACCTCGACTTGCGACCGGTACACATTGCCATCCTTTTCGCATTCCTGCGATTCGATCTTGTAGCAAAGATATTTGTTCGAGCGCACCCATTGATCGAAAAACCATTCCAGGTTTTGGCCGCTTTCCTTCTCGTAGAATCGCTGTAGATCACGCCATCCCAGGCGCTTACCTCCGTAAGTCCTCAAACACTTTTTATAGATCCTCTCAAAAGTCTTCCGGCCCAGAACAGAATCCAGAGCGCTGATAATGCTGAATCCCTTGCTGTGGATCACGGTGTTGTTGTGGTCATACTGGATCCTCGAAAGCTGGGCGGGTGGAATATCCACCGTGGTATCGTAATACATGGCCGTTCCGTCCAGGTAATTGCTCATCCAATTTTGGCGGCGATTGGGGTCGATATTGTGGGCAAGGATATAGTCGGTATCGGCAAAGATTCCCATCCCGATCCAGACCCATGCCGGATCGTCAGGGTCCAGAACCCACTCTCCCCAGTATTCATGGCCGATCTCGTGGGCTGTGATTCTCTGCCAGTGCATAAGCGACTCGCCTTCTCTAAAAGTCTCCTCGCCGTGAATCACGACGATGCCGGTGGCAAAGGGATAGCCGCCCCAACGACCCGGGCCACCAGGAATGATGTATAAGGATTTGAAGGGATAAAAACCGAGCCAATCTTTATAATACTTGATGGCGTCGACAGCCGTATCCATACAGACAGAGGCAGCCTTGGCGCCTTTTTCGGTGAAGAGCGTGGTCACCAGAATGCCGTCGGCCTCCCAGGATTCGGTTCCATAACCTTTTCCCAGATAGATGCCGAAGGTCTTGGCTCCCTCGATTTCGTAGCGCCCCGTTCGTTCGCTCAATCGACCGCTGATAGCCAACGCCCAACCTTCCGGAATTTCCAGCTTGACTGAGAAAGAATCATGCACTGGAAGGCCATCCCACCATATCCGCGGAAACCAGCTCGTCCTGCCGAATTCGGTGTTGTCCTCTTCGATCTCAAAGGTATGTTTAAAGGCAACTTCAAGCTTGATTTCCTCTCCAGGATCAAGCGGCTCGGAAAGCCGGTAAAAAAGAGGAGATTCGGCCGAAGATTTTTCCATTGCATTCAGAAGAGTAAGTCTGTTCCCCGAATCGAGAATATCTATGGAATGGCTCCCGCTGATCGACCAATCGAAAGCCAAGACATCTATCAGCCGATCTGTGTCATTTTTCAGGAAAACCGTCTCTTTGCCATCAATAAAGCCCTTCTCGGGATCGACTTTGGCATCGATGATATAATGGCATTTTGGTGGATCAGTCGGCACCCAGTAGCCTTCCTGACCGTAAAGCGGTGGAATGGAAGCCAGCACTATCAGCAAGTCCAACAATAGAAAATAGAAGATCCCTCTCTTTCTCATATTTAGTCCCTCCTCAAAAAGTCCAAAAGTAAAGGCATAAACATCACTCATTTCTTATACGCGATTCAATCATAAAAAGTTGAGAACAAAAACCTTTATTTTGTTCCAGGATCGATGGCTTCATTCTCATCATCCTGAATTCAGCGAATTTCATTGAGAATATGCAGACTCTCTTAAATCCCATGAGGAAATGTCCATAAATAGTGAATCGTCAGACCACTTTTTTCGATCGTTGAGGCAGGACAGAAACAAATTCCCTTAGAGAAGCTTATAGGAATAACATTTTATGAATTGATTACCATCCTCGTCTTCATGAATCGTGTAAAATCTATGGTCTTTGCAAATTCCGCCTTTAATGACAAAAGGCAGTTTCTTTTCGATGATGAATCCTCCTGAAGGATCGAAAATATCAATGAGGGCGTTCTGGCCATAGCTCCCGTCGCGGACCACCATGAGATATTTGTCATCCATAGGAATAAGGCTTGCCAAAGCCGGTTTTTCGTCAGGGAATTCTATCTGACTTTTAATCTTGCTTTTGAGCGAATCATCCATGGTTCCCCAGGCCGATATATCCCGGGGCAGATGGTACTCCAGAAAGGCCTGGCGGTCCCTTTTCTCTACCGGAAGAAAAGGGAGCTGTGTTTTAATAATTTTTTTGAGTCCGCCCTTTTTATCCAGAATTTTGATCTCATAGCTATCCGAAAAGGCGAAGTATATATTTTCCTGTTCGTCCAGAGCCAAGGCCGAACCTCGTCTGAACGCCACCCTGGAAAATACTTCTGCATACCTTCGGGCTCGCGCATCGGGATCATTGCCCCCCGGCCAGGGAGGATCGGGTTTTCTTTCTATCTTGTATAGGGGCTTCACAAGGTCTGATTTCTCATCGAATAGTCCCAAGACATAAACCGTTTGCTCCGGATCGCGCTGGACGTTCATGGCGATGATGTGACTGTTCGACAGACCGAAATAAGGAGAGAACATAAGTTTGTGAAACCTGGCGGTTCTGACCACCTTTCCTTCTTTCGTAAAACACGAATACCGCTGGCTTTCTCCTTCGAAGACCATGAGATGTCCATCGGGGAGATACCTGATTTCCTGGGGGTCGGAAAACTCGCCAGGTCCCTGACCTGATCCACCGAAGGACAGCATGAATTTTCCGTTTCGGTCGAATTTACGGACAGTTTTCTCGCGCCAATCCAGGACATAGACATTCCCTTCATCATCGACGGTAAAACTGATGAACTCTCCGAAGATAGTATTCGGGTCTCCCTCCAGAGAGCCGATTAGAAATTCCTCGGTGAACACGATGTCTTTCGGACTGTCTGGCAAAGGCACCGGATGATCGGGATTCATGATCACTGGAATCCCATTCTCTTCAGCGATTTGGAAATCCGTATGCTTGTCACCGTACATAAAAACTGCAGCGACAGTGACCAAAACGAAAACGATCGATACAACCAAGTTCCTCATCATTCTGACTCCAAAAAATCCTTCTTTCACTTATCTTAACGACAAATCCCCCCCTCCAGTTGCAAATCCCCCTCGATAACAATGACCAAAAATGGTGAGACCAAAAATGGTGACAGGTAACTAAATTAGAATTCTTATATGTTTAGTAATTAAGTAACCTGTCACCAATTAAGATAAGTTCTGTCTGTGGTTCGTCTAGAAATTCCGCTCCATCTGGGGTGATGACCACCATTTCCTCGATGGTGACGATGCCTCTTCCTGCGACTTTCAGCCTGGGTTCGATGGTGAAGACCATCCCCTCCTCCAAGGGCTCGAATGGTTTCTGGGCGTATTTTTCCCAGGCTGGTCCGAGCAGGGCCGTCCCGTCATGGGCAAACCGCCCCACCTGATGACCCAGGGCATGCGGAAATTCTTCATATCCTCGAGAGACGATATATTCTCTGGCGACCTTGTCAATTTCTACACCCTTTACTCCAGGTTTGATAGCCTTACGGGCCCGTTCGATGGACGCCACGATGGTATCGAACCCCTTCTGGACTTCGGCAGGCGCCTGCTTCTCCTCTTTCTCCAGGATATAAAAAGTCCGCTGGATATCGGCACAATAGTCTTCGAATTTGACCCCGAAATCCATGTTTAAAACATGCCCCCTTTCCACCTTGCGGTCAGTGGGCTTGTAATGGGCCTCTGCCGTCTCCGGACCGGTGAAGACAGCCGGGCAATGGGACTTCTCCCAGGCAAAATCCAGATTCCTCCTCTCCACTTCTCCGATCATGAAATCGGCGATCTCTTTTTCGGCCTTTCCGGGGGCGATGAAGGAAGAGGCCAGTGAAATGATATCCAGCGTGTGTTCGACAGCCCTGGTCATACGCTGCAGCTCATGCTCTGTCTTGCGCGCCTTTAGACTCGATGTGATCTTCTCGGCCGAAACGATTTTATCTCCATACTCCATTTCAGATAGAAGCTCGTGCAGCATCAAGTACATCCCATGGGTCAGTCCATCGCTGATCTCGCTGCCTTTGGAATAGTTCAAGGCAATCGAAGCGGGATTGATCTCTCTAATGACATTGCCCAGGTGCTCTTTTATCCCTTCGACATAGCTCAGCACATACTTGTAAACTCCCAGGTCTTCGATAGTTTGCCGTTCCATCTGACCGACGATGGCGTAGGATTCTCCGGCCTTGGTGACGATAAAGGCCGAATGCCAGGTCACATCACCCTGGATCAGATAATCCAGCATGGGATCCCGCATAATGCCGCTCTCCCTCACGAACGTGATCCAGCAGTCCACGTCGTTTTCTTTTAAAATCCCAATCGCCTGCTCAACCTTTTCTTTGATAAGCATGACTTCCTCCTCGATGATTCATGGATCATGGGTCCTAAACCCGATCCCTCCTTACTCCTCCCGTTCCTTGAACTCGCCGACTCTTTTGATAAACCAGGAGATCAACAACATTCCCAAGATAAGGTGAGCTCCAGCCGTCCACCACAGGTACTCGGGATGACCCATCCGGTTATAAATCCCATAGAGTGTGGTAAATGTCACCCCGCTCAATGCCGAGCCAATCAAAAGGGCGATAAAATTACACCCCATATAAAGCCCGGCCTTTTCTTTGGGGGCTATCCAAGTGATGTATTCCTGGATCCGCGGCGATGATGCCATCTCACCGACAGCGAACAGGAAAAGGCCGAGAAAGAGAAAGGAAGGCGAAGCCAGCCGGGCATATCCTAAAATTCCATATCCTATCGCGGCCAAAAACAGGCCGCTAAGAAAGGCAGGAATGGCTCTGAATCTTTCCACGATACGGGAGACGAAAAACTGGAAAATCATGATGATATATCCTGAGTGGGCGATGGTTTCTCCCAGTATGCGCTTCACGCCATCCACATCGTGGGCCAAAAAGTTAGCAAAACCTGCGCCAAAAACGCTTCTTATCTCCAGATAGAGCCTGGCCGTGTCGAGGTTGCTGTCCACATAAAGGGCACACAAATTGAAAAAGGCCCAAAAGGGGAGCCAGAAAAACAATCCGAGGAGTACGATGAACACGGCGAACTTCCAATCGGAAAAAGCAATCAGGATATCCTTGAATTTTCGCCCCAGAGTGACACCCTCGATCTCTCTTTTGGGCTCTTGGTAAAAGAAAATCGTGAAAAGAAGCATAAGCCCGATGGCTATCGCTCCGGCCATAAAAGCCACGTTCCAGGATATCACCCGCAGCTTTCCCATCACGATCGGTCCGAGAGAGGCCCCCAAATTCACCATTTGATAAAAAATGCCGAACCCAAGCGTCTTGTTCGTCTTATCGGTTACGGCCCGGACAGTGCCGGCGATCAAAGGCTTGAAAATGCCAGCGGCCAGACCGATACTGAGCATGGTCAAGGCAATTCCGGAAAACGATTTGGTGAGCAGCAGGAGCAGTATCGAAGGCAGATAAGCCAGATAGGAAACGATCAAGACTTTTTTGAATCCGTAGCGGTCAGCGAATGTGCCGGAGATGATAGGTATCCCGTAGGAAAATGCCAGAAATATGCTTTGGACGATCCCCAGTTCCCCGGCAGAATAGCCGAGCTGCTGCATGTAAATGCCGAAGGGAATGAAGATTCCGTAATAAGCGAAACGCTCCAGGATTTCGATGGTATTGGCCTCCCAGAAAATAGCCGGAAAGGGCGTCCTCGGTTCCTTCGTGATCGGGATTTTTTCTTCCATTTTTACCTCTCTACAGCGAAACTGAATTTATCAATACGTTTACAAACTCGAATCATCACATTTGCATTTATCGAACCTTTTCCAGATGAAACGTCGATAATGCAGAGGAGTCATTTTTCAAATTTATGCAGCCAGCCGCTCAAAAGGGCCACGAATAGGGCGACCAGGATGGAAGCAAGTCCTATGGTGATCGAAGGAAGGACCCCGAAGGTAGAGATCAATATGGGGGCCGCCGCTGTGATGAATCCCCCTCCCAGCATCGGCTCGTAGAGGATCTGTTTGAAGCCGAAAGATTTGGCGGCCGGCGTCTTGAAATGGGGATCGGCCACCCGCAGCAGCAAGAGCCCCAGTGCCGTGACCCCTGTCTGCATCCCGTACTCGGTGATGCTCCGCTCGAACCAGGCATCGGGCAGCATACGCGGTGCGATGAACCAGGTGGCAAATATCACCCAGGACAGCCCGACGATCATAAGTATAGAGAAAGGAAGAAAATAGGCGAAAAACACGTCCAGCCGGATGGAGGCGATGGCGGAGACCACCAAAAAATCCAGGGCCAGTCCCAGGATACGGTCGAAGGTGTTGCGGTCCAGGTACTTGGAAAGACCGGTTTTATGGGCGAAGATCTGGATGAACAGCCCCCCGAGCATGGCCAGAGGAAATAACGGAAAGCTCTGGAAAAGGTCGGGTTCCATGTCGGCGCTCAAGCTCTTGATGCCTTTAAGCATGTACCAACCGATCAAAATGGCCACTCCCACAAACGCGGCATGGAATGCGAAGGGTTCGAGGGCGTCGGGCGAAATGGTCGTAATCGATCCGTGGCGCCGCTCCTCCTCGGGAATAAGGCCGCGGATCTCCGAAATCGAAAGGTGCTTGGGCGATTTGATGATCTTGGTGTAGCCCCGCCGCGCCGCCATATTGATCATGACCATCCCGAAGACCACAGCGCTGATAACCCCGACTGTAGCCGACATAAGGCCCAGGTCTGAGCCGGCGGCAAAACCCAGCTTATTGAAGGCTTCGGCCATCCCGGCCGCTGTTCCATGTCCGCCCGAAAAGCCGATCTCAAGGAGGCATCCAAAAAAAGGCGGCACACCGAAAACCGGCGTGAGCAAAATGATCGTAATCCCCACCCCCACCATATACTGGCCCATGCCCACCATCCAACCATAACAAAGCTGGGGGCCGCCTTCTTTCCAGATCGTTTTGAGGGAAGGAACGGAAAATCCGAGGAAGAGACAAGCAAAAACCACGTTGATCAGCCGGCCCGGGTAGAGGGCCCAGGAATCCATCATTTCCCGCGGAATAACGGTAAAAACATACCGCCCGAATATATAGGGACCGAGAAAGAGCCCGATAAAACCCGCTATAACCGAGGCCGGTAAAAAAAGTTTTTGGAGGAAGACAAACCGCGTACGGAGATACTTTCCGACAAGAAGCAGAAGACTCAACCAGCACAGGTCGATCATCAGGCTGGTGAGCTGGTCGCCGGTGAATCCCATTCGTCGATGCCTTTATCCTTCCTGGGGGGGATGGAGCTCCTTTTCGGTGTGAGCGATGACGGTGGCGGCAGCGATATCTCCGGTTATGTTGATAACGGTACGGCTCATGTCCAGGATGCGTTCGACACCCAGCACAAGGGCGATCCCCTCCATCGGGATGCCGACCTGCCTGAGAACGATGACCAGCATCAGCACACCCATGGCCGGAGCTCCTGCGGCTCCGATCGAAGCCAAGGTGGCGGTGAGGACTATGGCCAGTTGGTCTCCCAGTCCCAAATGCATACCGTAGACCTGGGCGATAAAAATGGCCGTCACTCCCTGATAGAGGGCTGTCCCGTTCATGTTGATGGTCGCACCCAGGGGAAGGACAAAGCTTGAAATCTCTTTGGAGACGCCGATATTGTCCTCTGCGCATTCCATAGTGACTGGCAAGGTAGCCGAGCTGGAGCAGGTGCTGAAGGCGATCAATTGGGCTTCGGTTATCCCCTTCCAAAATTTAAAATAGTTGTATTTGGTGACGAGCGAGACGACGGCCGGATAAGAAAAAGCGAGGATGACCAGGCCTCCGATGGTTACGGCACAATAGCGGAGCAGGGACACCAATATATCCGCTCCGAACGTGCCCACTACGGCGGCGATGAGGGCAAAAACGGCATAGGGAGCGACCTTGATCACGATCTCCACGATCTTGACCATGATGTCGTTTATGGCCTCGAAAAACGTGATGACAGGATGCATTTTTTTCTTGTCGAGGAGGGATATGACCACCCCCATGAACATGGCGAAAAAGATGATCTGGAGCATATTGGCCTGGACGAAGGAATCGGCCGGATTGTCGGGAATGATGTTGATCAGGACTTCCCCAATCCCGGGTCTTTCTTCAGCCCGCAGGGCCTGGACATCGGCTGTTTCCCCGTAACTCGCTTTGAGTTCCGCCTGCACAGTATCCGGAAGATTGGCGCCGGGTTTGAGGGTATTGGCCATGAAAAGTCCGAGGGCCACCGCCGAGACATAGTAGGCGATATAAAAGGCGAAGGTTTTGCCTCCGATCCGTCCGATTTTGCGCAGGTCACCCAGGCTGGCCACGCCGATGAGGAGAGAGGCGAAAATCAGGGGGATCACCACCATCTTGATCAGCCGGATGAAGGCGGTGCCCACAGGTTTGATGACAGCGATATCCGGCCCATAGACCAGGCCGGCTACAGCACCCAGGATAAGGCCGACAAAGATCTGTGAGGGAACGCCGGTTCGGCGAAGGGTGGTGAAAAACAGGATAACGATTGCACCGAGAAGGAGTGCGGTTTGGAGGATCTTGATGCTGGCTGCATCGGCCGGACGGCCCAAGGCTAAAGCGGCAAAACATAGAATCGCAGCCACAGCCGCCCCTCCAATCCGTCTCATACGGCGCTGAATCCTCCGCTTCCGGATTAACTGAATCATGCTGTTCTCTCTACAGCCTCCATGCGCAGATTAATACCATAATCTGGGCAAAATCTCAAAAAAATATTAGGGACGTTCCTCTAGGTACCACCCTATTTCAAGAGAGGCACCATAAAATATTCTTCTATTTCCAAATTTGCACATCTTTATTCATCGGTAGAATGGGGTGGTACCTTATGGAGCATTCCCTATGGCTTTTTCGAAAAAAGTCAGGTGAGCTGATTAGGAAGCCATCCGGAGGCGAGCGGGCATGGAAAGCAAGCTTTGCTGGCAGGTTGGAGAGCGAGCCGATGAATAAGTGGATTTTCCACGCTGGTGAAAATCCACGGGCTGAGGAATCAGCTTACCTGACAATTATCGTAATTGAGCGGGCTTTAGCGTCCAAAGCTGCATCTTGGTCATCTCAACCAGGTGGCGCATGTCCAAATCCTCTCGATGGACCGGCCAGGATTTGTTGCCTTCGACGGACCTCACGATGTCTTCCAGGTTATCGACAGGATGGGCATCGAATGAGGGAATATTGAATTCTCCGGGGACCGCCCCTTTCCTGATGTACAGAAACATATCGCTGAACAGGGCCAGAAGTGATCCCAATCCGACCCTGTGGTCGTCCAGCATGAGCCAAGGCGGTAACGCATTTGATTTTTGTGTAAAAGCCAGCGATTCATCGGCCAAACCGAATACCTGTTCTTTAAAGGCCACATCGATTTCCGGCTGGACGATCGGCATATGTACGGGACCGAACGGGCTGTGCCGTTTGACCTGTCGGGGAAGGCTTCCGGTTTCCTTAAATTCAGCGAGGCTCTCCACAAGGCCCGAAAACACCTCGGCCGGTGAATAGTAATCGTCGATCACGACTTCTTTCTCGGCAAGAATTCTCGTGGCGATACCGGCCAGAGTGTCCTGAGAGATGGACTCCCGCTGATGAGAGAACCTTCCGATCAAATCGGTGAAAGTCGTGAGCTCGATATCCTGGCGCTCTTTCAGAAAACGCATCAGCCGCCGGAAATTCTTTCTGGCCGTCTCCATGGATTCCGCTGGCCTCAACTCGGGCATTTTCCACAGATCTGGACCAGGATTAGCTCCCTGGTAATAATTGAAATCCCAGAACTGGACGGTCCGGACCTTACAAGGGTGACAGGCGAAAAAAGTCAGAACATCCACATCTTGAATATCTTTCGGAAAGCGCCGCGCCAGGTCCCCGAGCAGAGGATCGAATAGGTCATCCCGGTAGTAATTGTCGTCGAAGCCCCCGTAGGAACCGTAGAAGTTCAAAGTGTTGCAAAACCAGACGGCGTTGTGGCCGGGGAGGCGGATAGGGGAATAAACGAACCCTGCCCCCATTTTAGCTAAAGCACCCACGAGCTGCGGACCGTAGGAGCCTCCATGACGGCCGAGGGTGGACACAGGTTGGCCGAAAATGCGCTCCAACTCCTTGAAACCTCTGGATTCCTGCTTGAACATTTTCTCCACACCCTCCTGCCAGCCTGCCTTTTCCAGAATTTCCGTTATGGTGGGATGGATGGAGCCCAGGTCTGTGTGGCTTCCAATGTCGTGTCTAGCCATTGCCTGAATAACATCGTCTCTGCCCCGCTTCTCCAGCGACCGGGCCTTCTCACCGATCACGAAAAACGTACCAGGCACTCCCTCTTCGGTCAGGATATTGGCCAGCCACATCGGAATGTCATCCACGCCTTCGGAAGCAGGCGTGACATAATCCTCCACATCGAAGCAAACGACCATCTGTGTTTTATCCTGTTCGGGAACAATCCATTTTTTTACAGGGTGTGCATCCATATGAACTGTTAACATGCTTGATAAGCATAGCCATATGACAACTGACAAAAGCCTGCTAATTGGCTTCTTTTTTCTCATACGAGTCTCCTTCTTCCATCCAAAATAACGTAGCATGCGGAATCCACGAAGGTCAATAAATTCAAAAAATTTACTTGCAGTTATAAAATGGCAACTTTTTAAAATGTGAATGGGGACGTTCCTCAAGGTACCACCTTACTTTAGTCAGAAAGTTTTTTAAAATTCATTCTATACCTAAATCTGTGCTGTGATGCTCATTGGATGATATAGGGTGGCACCTTAAGGAGCGTCCCCTATTCTTATCCTTTGGGTTTGATGAATTCCTGGAAGGGGGGGAAGTCTTTGAGGGGGAGGAAATCCTGGTCTTGAATGACATCGATATCGAATCCTAATCCTTCTCTCATGGCTTGATGGAGCAAATCCACGGCTTGCTGTTTCCCTCCCAGAAGGGAAGCGATACATGCTCTATAATAGGTATTATCTCCGAACATATACGGCCTGGGAAGCGCTTCCAATTCGGCTGAAATCTTTGTGGCTTCATCGTGCTTTCCCATCCGCGCAGCCGAACATCCCTGCTTCCCTAGATATTCAATATAATTAACCGAATCTGAATAATTTTCCGCAAGCTGCTTGAATAGTCCATAGGCCTCTTCCCACCGATGAGCCAGGTATAGGCATCTGGCAAGCCATCTCAATTGATTTTCAGTGGGATCGGCAGGCATTTGCTTGTGGGCCCAATCAGCAAGACTGTTTGCGATTGTCTGGGCTTCTTCCATGTAGCCATGCACCCGCAACTCCTCGACGGCTTCATACAGGACGCTCCACGGACTCCCTGCTTTGGACAGGCCCTGCAAGCTCTCCTCCACATGCTTTCTGACATCTTCGATTTTCCCGCGGGCTGCCAAAACCCGGACCTCCTGGGTGCGCCATACCTGATCCGGAAATAATTTTTTCGCTCTCTGGATGGTTTCCCATTCCTTCTCGTAATTTCGTAACATGTGAAAAGCTGTAATCATCCGTCCTAGAGACCAGAATGAATTAGGCATCGTCCACGTCGACATAGCATCCATATTCATTTTCGATAAATACTCCAAGGCTTCCTGAGGCCGGTTGAGCCAGATGGACGTCAGTCCTGCCCAATCCAAAATCGTGAAAGAAGTAGGGAATTTCTTTCCTGCCTGACGAAGAACACCAAGGGCTCTGAGTCTATTGCCTTGAAGCTCATATAGTTGACAATCCAATAAGGCTAGATCGAACTCCGTTAGTTTTTCTCTTTGAAGGTGAATTTTGTCGAAGAGAGCCTGGGCTTCTTCATAGCGGCCATTATTTATATAAATGACTGAAATACAAATTAAGGGCAATATGAACGATGAATCGAGCTCATTCGCTCTCTGGAAATGCTTGATGGATTGATCATAGTTACTAGCGAAGTATTCCATACCAAGGTAAAATTCTTGATAGGCATCATAAACAGGAGGTTTTAAACTTAAAACTTCCGCCATATAGGGATCGTTTTTTGCAGCCAGGACTCCCATCACTCTCTGCCGCAGATTGTGGATAATATCTAGATAAGGAGCATAAGAACCTTCCGTTTTTTTGTTCACTCCCAATTCAGACGATACAGAGGAAATCAGCTTTCCGGATTGGGCATCGGTAATCCTGGCTGTAAACTGGAGATCCTGCCCGGTCAAATAATACGACCCTGTGATAACGATACCCGCTCCTGTCTGTTCGGCCAATTTTCGAAGCTGATCGATGCTTTGAAGACTGTCTCTCTTTTCATCTGACGCCTTTAGCCATTCAGGCACGGCCGAGAGAGGAACGACCTCCATCCCCTCCATCTGTGATATCCCTTCTGAAATGCTGTCAGCCGCAATACGTCCCTGCGGATCCAATGACGCGGCGCCTGTCTGGTTGTCGAACACTGTCACAAGGACCAGGTTGGGATCCAGGGCAGGACCCTTTCCCCTGAAAAAGAAAAACCAGGCAAGAACAATAATCACGATCCCCGTCAACAAGGGAATGATCATCGTTCTCAGGTCGAACTTCAATGTGATCTCTCTCGAGGTGAGGGGTCTTTTTTGAGGGACGACCTTTTGCGTGACCGGGATGCCCTTTTCGATGTTTTCCAGGTCAGATAGGACCTCTTCTGCACCCTGATATCTCGTCGTTTTATCCTTTTCCAGACACCGTAGGATCAATCCGCTCAGCTCATCCGGGATCTGGGCATTCAATTCCTTGGGATCCTGAGGAATCTCGCTCTTATGTTTGACGCCGACCGTAAAAGGTGTGTCACCTTCGAACGGGACTCGCCCGGTGACCATCTCATACAGGATCACACCCAGCGAATAGATATCGGACCGCTGGTCGGCCTCCTTGCCTTCGACCTGTTCGGGAGACATGTATTCCGGCGTTCCGATCATCACACCCGAGCCCGTGATCCCTTTGGCCTTGAGGGAGCGGGCGATGCCGAAATCCATGATCCGTACGTTTCCTCCCTTATCGATCATGATGTTGCCGGGTTTCAGGTCCCTGTGGACTACGCCCAAATCATGAGCCTCGGCCAATCCCGCGCAAATCTGTTTGGCGATCGAGATGGTGGTTCCCACGGCCAGATGACCCGACATCCGGATCATGCTTTTGAGGTCTTCCCCCGGGACAAACTCCATGGTGATAAAATGTGTTCCCTTATCCTCTCCCAGGTCGAACATCTGGCATATGTTCTTGTGCCGGACCTTCCGGGCCAGCTTCAGCTCATTGCTGAACCGTGTGATCGTGTTTTTGTCTAGAGAAACCTCGGGCCTGATCAATTTCAAGGCGATTTTTTCGTTGATTTTGGTGTCCAGGACCTTGTAGACCTTTCCCATCCCCCCTTTTCCCAGTTCCTCGATGATCTGGTAGCGCCCTGCAAATGTCGATCCTGTGGTCAATTCTTCCTGCGGCGTCTCGATCGTCTTGGTGGGGATGGCTTCGTGGACATCAGGAGGATCAAGCCTGGTTCCGCATTTTCCACAGAAAAGCGTACCTTCCGGATTATCGAACCGGCACTCTGGACATTGTTTTGCCACTCTATTCCCCTGTTGAATCAAAAAAAGAATAACAGTAACATCTCATCTTGTCAATTCTTCTTTCCTCCTTGTGCCAAGCCAACGTAAAAATTTCTGGATCTTAGCGACGTGAAAACTTTCGGTTTTCTGCCATCGAATAGCGAATAGGGACGTTCCTTTAGGTACCACCCTATTCTATTGAAAAAATTGCTTCAGATACAGTTCTATTCTAAATTTCGACAGCAAGATTCATGGCAGCATAGGGTGGTACCTAAAGGAGCGTCCCCACTCATTTAAGGAACGCCCCCTATACTAAAGAATCATTGGAAGAATAGGGTGGTACCTTAAGGAGCGTCCCCACTCACAGCTTTGTGAAAAATACCGGTTTTTTGCAAATCCCATTAAAAACCTCTAAAATGTAACTAATTACGTAAAAAGGACGTAATAGAATTGAAGACGATAAATTCAATCAAAGGAGGACTTCATGACGATGCGTAAAGCTTGCTTGGCCCTCATTCTTTTGCTCATCACCTTTCAGGCGGCCGTGGCCCAACAGCCGGGAGAAATCAGCTACCACGACGAATCGGTCATGCCTACCGGCATTATCGGAGAACGCATCCAGGCTGTCATCGACACGGTCAATGCGAACGATCCTGACCGTGTCCGCGAATTCATGGAAAAACACTGCACGGAGAGATTCCGGAATTTTGCCCCCATGGATAGGCACATTTCTGTTTTCCTCGGCCTTTATCAGGAAACAGGCGGAATGGACTTCCACAGCATCCGCACCTATGTCCCCGAACGCAAGGGGGAGACCGTGGTCATCCTCAAGGACCGTAATCTGGAAAGCTGGCGGGCCTTTGTTTTGCGGTTCGACGAAAAGAACGATTCCCTTATTTCCGGGCTGAATTTCAACGTCGCCCGTACTCCCTCCAACGTCCACGAACCAGACCTGACCGAAGGACAATTTCTCCAAAACATCAAAGACATTATGGAGAGACTGATCGCGAAAGAAGCTTTCTCCGGAACGCTCCTCATCGCCAAAGGAGATGATGTCCTGATGACCTTCGTGGGAGGCGAGGCCAGCAAACGCTTCCATGTCCCGAATAACATCGACACCAAATTCAACCTGGGGTCGATGAACAAGATGTTCACCGCCACCTCCATCATGCAGTTGGTCGAAAAAGGAGTACTCTCATTGGACGATCCGATCAGCAAATATGTGGATGAATCCTGGCTTCCTCAGGATATAACATCCAAAATCACCATCCATCACCTGCTCACCCACACCTCAGGATTGGGGAGTTATTTCAACGAGACCTACATGAAAGGGTCGAGAGAGCTTTTCCGGAATGTGGACGATTTCAAGCCCCTGGTTCATGGAGATAAGCCGGCCTTCGAGCCGGGGACGCGCTTCCTTTACAGCAACACCGGCATGCTGCTTCTGGGAGTGGTGATCGAAAAGGCAACTGGAGGAAGCTACTTCGACTATGTCCGCGAACACATCTACGAGTCGGCCGGAATGGTGAATTCGGACTCCTACGAGATGGATTATCCGGTCGAAAACCTGGCCATCGGCTATAGCCGCGACCCCAACAGCCCTTATGGCTGGCAGAATAACCTTTACAAGCACGTGATCAAAGGAGGGCCGGCCGGAGGTGGATTTTCCACGGTCAAAGACCTCCTCCGCTTCGCCCTCGCCATCCAGTCCAGAAAACTCGTTTCCCAGGAATCTTTGGATAAAATGTGGAAAGACTATGCCGGAGCAAATTACGGCTATGGCTTCGGCGTCGAAGATGGACCCAACGGCAAAGTCGTCGGCCACAGCGGCGGGTTTGATGGGATCAACTCCAACCTCGATATCTATCTCGACAAGGGCTATATCGTCGCCGTGATGTCCAACGTTGACAACGGCGCCAGCCCTATCGCCCGAAAGATCGACCAGCTCCTCGCCCGCGTAAAATAAATGATAAATGGGGACGTTCCTTAAGGTACCACCCTATATTATAGAAAGATATTTTAAATACAGTCTTATACTAAATTCCGACAGCGAGACTCATTGAAAGTATAGGGTGGTACCTTAAGGAACGTCCCCTATATTGAATTGGTTCAATTGGAGAACCTTGTTCATGTATTGATCGATCATTTGTTCTTCATTTAAAAACAACCGCTTCATGTTTTCAACGATTAGGGAGTTGACGACCGTGGGGATGAGCCTCGTGGCTCCCCAAATGAAGGGCAAGGAAGTGGTTTTATATCTCAAGAGAACCTTGAAGACGCTGAGGGCACGCGGTTTAAGATACTTTTTCGTTAACCTGTATCTTGCTGAAAAGAGCTCTCTTTCGCTGAGATATTTTGTTCGGACAATCGGGTACCCCCCATCGTACCTTTCATAATGGTCAGGATCGGTTATCAATCCTTTAGCAAACAATTTTTGTCTGATCTCGGTCTTTGGATAAGGAACCAAGATCTGAACGGCCGGGAAGTCGGTCCCTAGTTCATGGGCAAACCGAAAGGTATCTTCAATCTCTTGAAAGCTATCTTCAGGTGTCCCGATGATGAATCCACCCGAAATGATGAAACCGTTTTCTTTCAAATGTTGGACCGCCCGGATGCTGCTTTTGACGATATCCCCTTTGTGCAGTTTCTCGAGATTTTTCTTGGAGGGATTCTCAATGCCCAAAAAGACCTGCTTGAATCCTGCTCGGGCCATCATCTCCACCAATTTTTGCGAGCTCCCGATCCCTATCGCACTGGCCTGCACGCCGTAGATCAGATCGTCGTGTCCGTTTTTAATGATTGCATCGCAGAGATTTTCCAGTCTTTTGAGGTCCATGGTTATGTTATCATCGGCAAAGAATAGCATTTTGATCCCGGTCATTTTTGCGGCGGCGATGTCATCCATCACCCTTTGAATGTCATAGGTCCTGAACGATCTCCCATACATACTTCTTATGTTACAAAAATTGCAGGACATGAGGCAGCCCCGGGAAAATTCGATCATATCCCAGGGAACCTTCAGCACACTGAAACTGTTCCAGAGCCTGACGGCTCTGTTCGGTATCTTGATCCGGGCCAAATCTTCCAGTTCTCGCTTTTTGTTATGGATGAACTTTCCGTTCCTTTTGAAGGAAAGGCCATCGACTGCTCCCAAATCGGTTCCCTTCTCCAGCGCATCCACTGCTTCGTTGAAGCTCAGGTCGGCCTCCCCTCGGAAGATAAAATCGAAATAGGCCGCATCCGGGTTTTCGGCGATTTCTTCATACATGATGGTGGCATGGTACCCACCCAGAGCAATTTTTACAGCCGGATGACGCTTTTTGATGAAGGCGGCTACTTTGGTGGCTGTTTTATACTGGAAGGTCATGGCGCTCAAGCCGACTAGGTCGGGCTGGACTATGTTCAAAGCTTGTTCTACGGCCTGACTGATATTTTTCCTTTTCAGCACAAGGTCGGCGATCCTCACATAATGTCTATCATCCAGGTTAGCCGCCAGGGAAGAAAGGCCAAGATTTGGGGTAGTCAGCATTTGAGTTGGATATCCCATACAGATATCCGGCATGGCCATCAATAAAATGTTCATAGGGTTTTGTATTCTTTTATTCCCTAATGAAAAGCTCTTGAAAATATAACACAAAAACGTGAGTTCTATCAATAGAGGTCAAGCCAGGAGAGAATTCTCAAAACCTCGATAAAGCAACGGTCGGGGTATTGAAGAGTCAACTCCAGCGGAATTCCCGATATCGTTCCTCAGGATACGATTCATCTTGTCCGCGGTACCATAACTTCCCTCCGAGTCAACGGGATTTTGAAGATGCGCCCGAGCTCTATATCGATAAACAAACAAAGAAAAGATAAAAAAAGAGGTCAAGCTTTTAGGTTAGTTTTTGTTGTTTTCCCCAGGTTGGTCCTGACTAATTTGAGAAATATACGTCCTGGCTCCGGCGTAGTTTTCCTGAAAATATTGATCCGAAAGCGAATCCAGACGGATGGTCTGGTCTTTTCCGGGGGCATGGACAAAATCTCCGTTTCCAGTGTAGATTCCCACATGAGATATGCGCCCTTCATTTGGACTGCGGAAAAAAACAAGATCACCCTTCCTGAGGTCTTTCTTCTCTATAGGGATGCCCGATCTGAACTGGGAATGGGAGGAGTGCGGAAGACTGAGGCCGACCAGGTGATAGACGGCCATGGTCAATCCGCTGCAGTCGAATCCCTCCTGGGGATCGGCTCCTCCCCAGCGGTAGGGAAGACCCAAATAGCCGAGGGCACGGTTAACAATTTGTTCGCGAACAAAATCAAGACCTGAAAGCTTAGCTTGTCGTACGGGGTGGCTTTCCGGGCTGACGATAAAATAATCGAGGATGATCCTAGCCATTTTGAGACTTTCGGCTTTTTCTCTGGCTTTCTGTCTTGTAGAAAAATCTCCGAAGCGAACTTTGTAGAGTCCGGAATCGTGTTTGAAATAGAAGGCATCCAGGTTTTGAGAGGTCAAAGCCTGGGTCAGCCGGACTGCATTATCCAGTTGCCGGAATGCGCCAACCTGAATGGTATATCCTGCAATGGGCACTTCTATCTTGGGGGCCGAAGGTTTGGCCTCCAGGACCAAAGATGGATGTCTAGCACAGCCGATCATCACCAGCAGCATACAGAGCAGGAAGATGAAGATCGAAGTTTTCATAGTTCTCCACTCCATGGACTTGCCCATAATTTTATTCCATATTATTTTGTCGATCAACTTCCTATTAATTTGGTGACTTAATTTGGTGACAGGTTACTAAATTATTATTTTGATAGATTTTGTAATTTAGTAACCTGTCACCAAATTAATGAATGTATAACTTAAACACACGGATGGAGACTTGGTCTTTTGGACTTTGCTTTAGTTTATTTATTTGATCCAGCAAACCGGCTGCGATTTTATCCTTTTCCTCCGTTGTCTCTGACCGGGAATATTCCGCATATGTAATATCCCAGGCCTGGAGCGGTTCAGCCGAAGAGGCCACATATATTTGCACCTCTCCTCCGCCCTTTTCCATGTAAAGCCAATTGGGAGGCAAGGGAACGATGATCGTCTCCCCTGCCCGGATCGGGTTCTGCGCCGGATTGTATTCTGCATTGGGGAAGAGCTGGATGAACCGCCGATTGGCGCTGACCTGGAATACATAAAGATATCGCTCCTGAGGAAGCTCGACCAACAGGCGGTAATTGTCCTCTGCAGTCAAGCTGATGACCTCATCGCGGGAAGCCTCGATGTCCAACCCATAAACGGATTCCGCGCCTTTCGGCTGATACTGAAACTCGATCCTCTCTGGAGCCATCCACTCCACAAAAGACGGTGCAGCCGGTGTGGCCTGTATCAATTTTTCTTTGCTTTCCAAAGGTTCCCCGGCTTTTCTTTCCCTGACTTCAGACTTCGCCATCACACCTAAGGCCTTAACCGCGGCTTTCTTGTCTGCTTCCTCATGAACTTCTCTTTCCGCTTCCTTCGGCTTCTCGACCCTTTCTATGACCTTTGTTTTTGCTGTCTGCATCTTTACCCGCTCTGGCGGCTCTTTCTGTTCCATCCTCTCTTCTTTCTCCGCGCCCTCTATTTTTCTCGCCTCCTCTGCTCCAGCTACAGCATCTTTCGGTCTCTCAGGTTTCGCCGCTTCCTTTGTCGTTCTTTCTTCTTCAACTCCCAGGACCTTTTCTTTTTCCCCCGTCTCTTCCAGTATCTGCTTCATCCGTTCCCTTTTCTCATTGTGCGCCTTCGCCTCGACAATTCCTTTCCGTAATCCGATGACGGGCTCAATTTGCTTGGGTGGCTGAAGGACGATCACCAGGATGATGAGGGCAGCAGCCAATCCCGCCGCAGCCAGACGAACAGGCCACGTAAAAAACCCGAACCTGTCCCTTTTTTGTTTAGCGAGAAATTTCCGGTTAACTTCCTCGGTCGGGCTGATCTCGGGGGCAGCCTTCATCTCTTGAGCCGCCCATTTGTCCATCAATTCTTTGAATTTTCGTTTATCCATCGGACCTTTCTCATCCACTATTATATACGTTTAAGGTAGCCATTTTTTTTCCTTCTCTCAATCCGGACCGAAGCCTTTGCGCTCGAGGCACAATTTCACCTTTTCTTCGGCGGCCATCACATATTTTCTCACCATACTGATGGATTTTCCGAACACCTCGCTGATCTCCTCATAATTTTTCTCCAGGATGTGATACAACACAATAGCTTTTCTTTCGGAATCTTTCCTCAGGTCTCCGATGCACTGTCGAACAGCCATCATTAGACCCGATTCATCACTGGGCCGGCCCCCGTTTTCGATGGTATCCCTCAAATAGAGATCGCTTCCGCTGCCATTCTGGCCGATCTCTTGCTCCAGTGAGGAAAACTTCACAATTTTCTGCCGCCGGTAGACATTTATGGCCTGATTCTGTGCAATCCGGAACATCCAGGTCCTGAGAGAGGCCTTTTTGGGGTTGAATCGATGCATCTTTTCGATCACCCGGATAAAAATGTCGTGGACCATATCCTCGGGGTCGGGCACCTTCATCATGTGGGAAAAGAACACATACAACTTTTTGGCATATCTCCTGTAAAGTTCATCGAGGGCACTGGCATTTCCATCCTTTAACTGCGCGATCAACTGCTCATCGGTCATATCCGATATGATAATAATATTGCACGACCCAATGCAAGAGGCCATCCCTCCCCTCTTGAATTGAATTCCTCGAAAAACCGAAACTCAAAAAAATCGACGCGAGCATATCCAAAACCTTGACGAAATATTAGACTCAATCCGATATAATCCCACTGGAGAGAAAGCGCTTCCTGATGCTCTGGACCTTTTATCACGGCTTTTGAAATACTTCAAAACCGACAGGAACCTGTATCTAGCCTGAATCAATTCCAATGGTTATCGCTGATCCCAAACATGATTTGGATCGAGGCTGATCAATACACAACCGAAAGATGTTCACCACGGATTTTTCCCAAAACCAATCGTCTTTTCCCCGAAAGGGATGATCGGCTGAAAGACCCAGCAAAATGCGCGAAAGACGTATCTCTCCCCCCAAAAAAATCGCACCTTAAGAAACTTAAGAAATGATAAGGAACCCCGATTACTTTTTCGGCCCCACGATCTCGATGACGAAATCGAATGCGAAGCTGTACGAAACGCTATCCACTATCTGAAGAACATGCTTATCTCCAGGAACTGGATCGGTTATGAGGCTGATAGCGTCTCTCTTGAAAAATTTTACGATCAAGTGATCGTCCGTCAGATTCCAAGAGGCAGGATTTATCTCATCGACATCATCAGGGCCATCCTCATCCTCAGGACCGATCATCGCAATGGCTGTAGGATCGATCTGGTCATAACCTTCCCCCCAGAATTTGACCATCACTGTCCCCGAGGATTTATCCCAATTGGTGTTCCATTTTGTCGGATTGACCTGGATCGAAAGCTCCTCTGCGTCTCTCGGTGCCTTGCCTACGATGGTTATCGTATCCGTGAGCTCGAACGGCGATTCCTCCTCGCCGTAGGTGCCCTTCACCGTTATCTCATACGTCTGGCCTGATAAGGGCTCCTCTATCAGGGCGATGGCATCTTTCTGAAGAAACTTCGCCTTGAAATAAACGCCCCCGACCTCGAAAAAGAGTCCGTCATTTTCAATAAAATGGAGGCCATCCGGTCCCCATATCTCGACGCTTTCTGTCTGTATGGTATCGTGTCCCTCTCCGTTGATTTTGGCCACGACCTCATCCTCGCTCTCGGTCCAGTCCAGATTCCACTTCTTGGGCTGGATTTGGAGGGCAAGCTCACCCTCGGTCTTTTTGTTCCGTTCCATATGAGTCAAGGTGGCGAAACAATTGGCCCCGACACAAAGTCTCATTCTTATCTCTTCTCTCGATTGAACATTCTCCAGGGGAAGTTCCGAGATGACGTCCTTGACAAGAACCTCGACCACAGGATTCCCCAAAGGTAAATTATCGATCCTGAAGTCCCCGCTGGAATTAGGCGCAGCATTCAAGCTCGTTCCCTTTATCCCGATCTGAACATTCTCAAAACTGACACTCGAGCTGGTAATTTCCACATTTCCGCTGAGAACGGCCGAAGCTGACGAACCCAGTATGTCATTTTGAGGAGATGTGGGATTCTGACCGCAACCGACCGTCATTAGTGAGAAAGCGAGGATAACGACGAAAAGCGAATATTTTGATTTCATACCAGCGCCTCCCTTTTTAAGATTGTATACACCTTGACCATTTCCTCGAAAATATGCACCTGCCTATTACAATAATATTGACGAGACAAATTGTCAATCACCCTTTTGGGTGATTGAATCCCGATGAATGTCACCCCCATCCTCTCTGATCACCTTTTCTGTAAAATAACTTTTCAAAAAAAATAAAAAAAATTAACGCACTGAATCAACGAGACATGTTTTGGACCTCCCCAATAATTCTTGCTCCTCAGAAACGACTTATCCGATTCGGGCTATTTATAGGGATTGACGCTTATCCAAACGGAACAGAAGAAGCCTTGAATTGTAAATAGAGAGGATGGTTTCCAGGTTTGTTTTAAAATTGGTCCGAATCTTGCAGATTCTAAAACGGATTCAACCATGGAAATAAATTGGGTGGATTTTTTTTCTTGACAAAACGACAGATGTCGTTTATATTATAGACGACAGATGTCGTCTCAAATGGGAGAATGGAGCATGGTCAAAAAGCGAAAAAGAAAGCTCTCTCCGGCTAACCTCGAAATCATGAAGGCAGTCTGGGAAAAAGGAGAAGTCACGATCGCCGATGTGGTCGAAGCCATAAACGCCAGGAGACGAGAGCCGATCCGCCGGACCACTATCCAGGTCCAGATGAACCGCCTGGAAGACTACGGCTGGTTGAAGCACCGGAGCGAAGGAAGGACATACGTCTATTCGGCCGTGGTCGAGAAACAAAAAACCCGAAGAGAAATCCTGGAGGATATCAAAAACCGGGTGTTCGGCGGTTCCAGAGCAGAGCTGGTCAAATGCCTGATCGAGGACGAAGAGCTCTCGCCCAAAGAAATCGAAGAGCTTCGTGAGCTTCTGAAAAAAGATTAGGAGACTTCGAGATGGGGATATCATCCGGTATTTTAGCGGCTGAATGGGTCCTGAATATCGCCGTCCAATCCCTAACGATTCTAGGGATCGGATGGCTGTTCGTCCGGCTGTTCAGACACCGCGCAGCCCCATTACGCAGCGGCATCAGCCTTGTAGCCATGTTGGTCGCTATCCTCCTTCCCCTCTTTTCCGGTCTTTTTTTAACCTTGCACTATACGCCTTTCTCAGCGACCCTTCCCCTCTCTCTTTCCCCTGCTCCAACGGCCACCGTCGATATCACAATGGCCCGGATCGACAGGCCCTCCATAGTCTCGGAAACACAAAAAATTGGATTCTTTTCCAAGATCTGGTCCGGACCGGCTGCCGTTAAATACCTCAATCTTTTCGGGATCGTTTGGGGGATGGGATTCCTGATATTTTTCTTGCGCTTCGTGGGCGGCATAGCCTCTATCCACACTTTGAAAAAGAATATAAAAGAGCTCAATAATCCCCGAATATCCGGCTTAATAGAGGATTCAGAAAAAACGTTCTCCAGGCGCCCCCAAACAAAGGTCTGCGCCTCTTCACGAGTCCACTACCCCATGGCCATCGGGATCATCAAACCCTTCATCCTGATTCCGGAAGGACTTTTGAATAAACTCCAGGACAGTGAGCTCAGGGGAATCCTTCTCCATGAACTCTCCCACATCCACCACCACGACCAGCTAAAGGGGATTCTCCAGAGGCTCGTTATGGCCCTGAACTGGTGGAATCCGCTCGCTTATCCCTTGAGTGCAGCTCACTCCAAGGCCAGAGAGGAAATTTCCGACAATCACGTCCTTCTCCAGAACAGCTCGAAAGAGTATGCGGAGTGTTTGATCAACCTGGCGGAAAAGGCAAGTCTTTATAAAAGAATTCCGGTTTCCGCCGGACTGGCTTCTCCCCATATCCCTCTGAAGGAACGGGTCAAACACATCTTATCTAAGGAGAGGATCATGGACACAAATCTAAAAAAATCGACCACCTGGGTGATAGCACTTACGGCCCTTCTGATTCTGATGGGAATTGCCGGTTTAAGATTGACCTTTGCGACTTCAGAGAACGAGCCGGTGATGAAGAATGTCGAAACCCAATTTTCGACGATTCAAAAAAAGGATCAGCCACAGCA
Organism: uncultured Eubacteriales bacterium; assembly: GCA_964400735.1. Classification (GTDB taxonomy): domain Bacteria; phylum Acidobacteriota; class Aminicenantia; order Aminicenantales; family Aminicenantaceae; genus CAYNVQ01. The sequence goes on from CAYNVQ010000001.1 coordinate 1,051,208, forward strand.
ACAGCAACAACAAAAAGCTGATGAAAAAAGGACGACCGAAAAAAAGGACATCAAGCCTCCTAAGTTAATCAAGAAGGTCGACCCTGTCTATCCGTCAGAAGCCAAAGAAGCGGGCATAGAAGGATCGGTCACCCTAGAGGCCACGACGAACAAACAGGGCCGCGTAGAAAACGTGAAAATCCTGAGGTCCGTTCCGGAATTGGACCAGGCCGCCATCGACGCTGTCAAGCAGTGGGTCTACGAGCCGATGGTGATCGACGGCGAACCCCATGGCGTGGTTTTTACGGTCACCTGCCGCTTTTCGCTCGATGATAAAAAATCAGGGAAAAGCTTCGAAGGAGGCGTCGTAGGAATGGATGAGAAGCCGGCGGTAAGAGCTATCGGTGAGATCAAGCCTCCCAAGCTGATCAAAAAAGTCGATCCAGTTTACCCTGCTGAAGCTAAAGAGGCAGGTATCGAAGGGATAGTCATTGTGGAGGCGACCACAGATATTTATGGCAGGGTAATCGATACCAAGGTACTCCAATCCATTCCTGAGCTCGACCAGGCCGCCATCGACGCCGTTAAGCAGTGGATCTACGAGCCGATGGTGATCGACGGCGAACCCCGTGGCATCATTTTTACGGTCACCTGCACCTTCAAGCTGGATGAGCCTATTCGGGCTGTTGGGGATATAAAGCCCCCCAAGCCGATCAAAATGGTCAAGCCTGCCTACCCTGAGGAAGCCAAAAAAGCAGGAATCGAAGGGGTGGTCATTCTGGAGGTCACCACTGACAAAACTGGAAGGGTCGTCAAAACAAAGGTTCTGAGGTCCATCCCTGAGCTCGACCAGGCCGCCATGGACGCCGTCAAACAGTGGGTGTATGAGCCGGCAATAATCGACGGCAAACCGAAAAGCATAGTCTTCACCGTCACAGTGAGCTTCCAAAAAGATAATAATTAGATTGCTTCGGCCTTAGGGCCTCGCAATAGACGCGCATTCCTGAAGAGGGATCAAGGAAAGCCGCCGCTCCGCGGTAGGGGACGCTCCTTAAGGTACCACCCTATAAGATTATGTCGGTGTGGGGACGTTCCCCAAGGTACCACAATAAAGGAACGCCCCTTCAACGACAATTCTCTAAGAAGAGCTGCCCCCGACATCGTTCTTAGGCAGACATTGATTCAAAACGATACCTATACCTAAATCAAACAAAGCGCTGAAGTCCAGTTAAAATATCCTAAGATTGCTTGTCTAAACCTGATTTATTTATTAGACTGATGCAGGCAAGTCGAATCAATCGGCACTGGGAGATAAGCAAGTGACACTTCCGAATCCTCAAGAAACAGCCCAAAGGAACAGACAATTTCTACAGCCCTGGTATCGATCCATCGAAGACCCGGAAACATCTCAAAAAAAGGTTCTCGGTTCTCTTCTCGAACACTACAGCCTAACCGATTATGGAAAGAAGCATAATGCACCGAAGATCGAAACCATAGAGGATTACCGCCGGGCTTTTCCGGTAGCCAGATACGAAGACTACAGGCCTCTCCTCCAGCGGGTCATGGCTGGCGAAATAGACCTTCTGCTAAGCGAGCCTCCCATCGGATGGGCCATCACTAGGGGCACGACCAAGGGTGAATCCAAATTTATCCCCATGACTTCCACCGATTTGGAAATGCGTGTCAGTGCTGCACGGGCGGTCATGGAGTACGTCCTGAACAGCGGCCGTTTCGACATTCTACAAGGCGTCAATCTGAACCTTAACTTCCCCTCGGTTGTGGGCAAGGTCCGGACCGGAGAGCAGGAGATCGAATACGGATACAGCTCGGGAATCTATCTGAAGCACGTCTCGGCCTCTACGCCCATCCGTTCTGTGCCATCGCAGGATCAGGTCGACGCCCTGGGCGGAGGGAAAACTCTCAAGGACTGGGAAGCCCGTTTCGACCTGGCCTATGAGAAGTGTAAAACAGAAAATGTGACGCTGGTTGGAGGCGTTGCGCCTACGGCCGTCGATTTTGGCCGACACCTCCGGCAAAAATACGGTAAGTACCCCAAAGACCTTTGGGAAGTGAAACTCATGACTCTGGGGAGCGTTCCCGGCATCAACACCCGGCTCAAGCCTGCGCTCAAAGCCATGTATGGGCGTGCCGAAATCCGTGAGATCTACGGGACCACAGAAGGGATGTTCGGCCAGCAGAGAGATTCTGCGCGGGCCTGGGTCCCGAACTACGACTTGTTTTTCCTCGAAGTGCAGGCCCGAACGGCCATCAAGATGCTGCACGAGATGAAACCCGGTGAGATGGGGAGTCTTATCGTCTCCACACCTATCCTTCCCCGCTACAAGATTGGCGACCTGATCCGTGCTTTCCGACCTCCCTATTTCCGCTGTATCGGGCGGGATTACTGGTATACCCCCTTGGTCTATGCCTGGGGAGAAGTAACAAGTTTTAACTTGGACAGACTGTAAGGAAGCCGACTACAGCTTGGCAATTCGATATTTTTATGCAAAATTTCAATAACCAGATTGGGCAAATGAATCAAGGAAAAGGAGGTTGAGATGCCTGAACAGAGATACCGAAACGAGAAAGAGGAAAAGCAAGAAAAGGATGAAAAAGCCCGGGATGAAAAAGACGAAAAAAGTCAGGAAGAAAAATGGCGGCGTGATCCTCTCGGACGCGTTATTTTCGGATTGATCGTCATCGCCGCCGGGATCATGTTCCTTCTTGCCTCCCAGGGGAAAATCGGCTGGGAGGACTGGTGGGCGTACTTTTTGCTTGCTCTTGGAGGCATTTTCATCTTCGAAGTTTTGATACGCTCCATCATGCCGGCCTACCGAAGGCCTGTCTTTGGCAAGCTGATCGCGGGGTTGGTGCTCATCGCCATCGGTGCATCCAACATCTACGGCTTTGTGTCGTGGTGGCCTCTGATCATTATCGGTGCTGGGGTCTTGATCCTTTTCAGCGGCCTTTTCCGGGTCCGAAAATAATATCAGAAGCGGGCCGGAGTTCTGGCGGTCAAAATTTGAGGGCGACCGTTCCTTTCAACTTTGTGTGTGCGGCTTTGCAGACTACGATTGTCTTTCCTCGACCTAGATCTAAACGATTGTGTACCTTCAGGCAAAATTCCTTCCTTGCAAACTTCTGTTAAGTCTCAACGATATGGAGTATGTCAGCAGGCAGATGTCATTCTCTCCGCTTTAAGAGTGTGTGATTCTCCCCCAAGATTGATATCGGCAATCCCATCATAGACCAAAACCGCTGCTTCAAAGGGACCGGTGGGTGCACTTTACGCCGGCTTTATTCAGAATTCCCCTCGATTCCAGTCATTGAACGAACATAAAGAACTTTAAAACTTCCATCAAATCCTGATGAGTATAGGAAACAGACCTTTCTCCTGTTCTTTTGGCTCCAGGAAACCATGACGCCCTCTCGGCATCTTCCTCATCTTTGTAGCGGACTTCCATTGTGACCGGAGATTGGAGCTTCAATGGCTTGAATTTTTTCAAATCGGTCAAAGCTTCGGTCGTTTTCTGTTTGATCATCTGTTGAGCCTTTGTGGGATGCAGCATCTTGGCGGCTTTGCCGATTCCCTCTTTGACAGCAACACCTTCGATTTCTCCGAAAATATCTTTACACTGCTTCACTATAGCTGAGTCTCCCGCTACCATAACCACAGGAACACCGAAGTAGCCGGCAATGGCGCCGTTGATTCCCGCTTCGGGCATGTCTTTTCCGTTGATGAAGACATTGATTTTTCCGGTCATGGTGTGCTTGAGGACAGCATCGGGTGTCCCTTCTCGGGCATGGTAGCCGATGAAAATGACCGCATCGAATGTGTCGTCGATGCCTTCCATCATATCCAGGGGGCCTCCGGACCAATCCCGCAGCAATATGGCTTCAGGATGGAGTATATCAGGGAGGATGTTACGGGCGCTCCCATGGGAATCTCTGACCAGTATCTCTGTGGCTCCGGCTTCGATGGCCCCTTCCACAGCGGCATTGGTTTCCTCTGTCATAAGTCTTCGGAAAAGATTATAGTCTTTGCCGTTTCTGCTGACATCTTCCCAATTTATCACCCCGCTGACCCCTTCCATGTCCACAGAGATGAAGACCTTGAGGCCCTCTTGATTTTGCGCAGCTTTTGTGGGAATAGTCAAGATCCAACAAATAAACAATACGTAGGGTATTCTTTTCTTCATCTTCATAATCCCTCCTTATTTGATGAATGGGCTCTTTCCGGATAGTCGAGCGAATTAACGAGCTTCATAAGACGCTCTGCGGATGAATTATCATTTTGACCTAACTTGTTACAATTATTATCATAGTGATAAATGCGATGTCAAAAGCTTATCTGAACCTATGACGACAGCCCATAACCTGCCGAATAATGCCAGAAGGCATAGCGGGCGAAAGAGGCTTGGAAGCACCTCCAAAACTGTGATAAAGCAACTGTCAGGGAAGCTGAAACCTCAGCCCGCTGGTTTCCCCCATCGATCCCTTGGAGCGGGAACAATAATATATGCATGCAAGTAAAGCATGCTTTCACGCTCTCCCTTCGGGATCGCTGCCTCCCCTTCTCGGGCTTCGCCCTGCGACCAAAGGGGCATACCCCCTTGGATCCCCCTGATTGATTTGTCATCCAAATCAATCAAAACCAGCTTATTCCTCGGCTCGCTCTCCAACCTGCCAGCAAAGCTTGCTTTCCATGCCCGCTCGCCTCCGGATGGCTTCCTCTTCAGCTTCCCTGCCAGATTTAAAATCATCACGGTTTTGGAGATGCCAACAAGAGGCTCCTATCTGTTGACTTTCCTTCCCCTTAGAATTAAATATAGAGGAGGACAACGAGAGTTTTTGAATATGGTCGGACAGAATCTTCTTCACTACAAGGTCATCGAAAAAATCGGCGAAGGAGGGATGGGCACTGTCTACAGGGCCCAAGACACCCACCTCGACCGACCGGTGGCCATAAAAGTTCTCCCCCCAGATAAAGTCGCGGACCAAGAGCGCAAGCAGCGGTTCGTCCAGGAAGCCAAAGCCGCCTCTGCCCTTCGCCATCCGAACATCGTCGTCATCCATGACATCGCCACGGACCGCGGACTCGATTTCATCGTCATGGAGCTTGTCGAAGGGCAATCCCTCGACCGCCTGATCGGACGCAAGGGTCTGAAGCTATCTCAGGCGCTCGCCTACGCCACCCAGATCGCCGACGGACTGGCCAAAGCCCATTCTATAGGAATCCTCCACCGCGACCTTAAGCCCACGAACATCATGGTCACCGAAGATGGCCTGGTCAAGATCCTCGATTTCGGCCTGGCCAAACTCATGGAGGAAAAAGTAGAGGCCGGCGCCGTCCATACAATGACCATGGGACGCGATGAGAAGCCGATGACAGAGGAAGGATTTATCCTCGGCACCGCCGCCTACATGTCTCCTGAGCAGGCGGAGGGAAAAACGGTCGATGCCCGCTCGGATATCTTTTCCCTCGGAACGGTCCTTTACGAAATGCTCACCGGGCAAAAGGCATTTGCCCGGGAGAGCCGCATCAAGACTCTGGCTGCCGTTCTCAACGAGGACCTGAAGCCGGCATCCGCTGTGAATGAAGAGATTCCATCGGAAGCAGAACGCCTCTTGAACCGCTGCCTCCGCAAAGACCCTCAGCGGCGATGGCAGACCATGTCCGACCTCAGGGTCGCTCTCCAGGACCTGAAGGAGGATTCAGAATCGGGCAAGCTCCAGGCAGCTCTTGCTCCCAGACGCAGAAATAAACGGACCGCAATCCTGGCAACACTGGCAATCTTTATCGTTGTAGCTGCAGTCGTACTCTTCATGCTTATCTTCCTCAATCCCGGGGCGCCGGCAGAATTCGAGACCATTCCTCTGACTTTCGATTCCGGGGAAACTGTTTCCCCGACCGTCTCAGCCGACGGAAGCCTCATGGCCTATGCCTCGGACCGGGAAGGAGGCCGCACTCTTGATATATGGGTCCAGCAGATATCAGGCGGAGAGCCGCTCCGCCGGACCGACCATCCGGCCGACGATTGGTTTCCTTCGCTTTCTCCAGATGGATCCAAGATCGTTTTCCGTTCCGAAAGGGATGGCGGTGGCATCTACATCATCGACACTCTGGGCGGGGAAGAACGAAAGATAGTCGACAAAGGGTATTGGCCCCGATTTTCACCGGATGGAAGCCTTATTTCCTATCTCACCATTCCCGCATCAATAGAATCGAAACTGGTTAAAATGTTTCTTATCTCTCCCAGGGGAGGACAGCCGACTCCGTTTCAGCCCGAGTTCTGCTGCAATTTTTCAGGTCAAGGCGCATCACCGGTATGGTCTCCGGATGGAAAACACCTGCTCTTCCGTGGCCGGCGCGCCGACGACCCCGCGTCCGCCGACTGGTGGGTGGCGCCGGTCGATGGAGGGGAACCGGTAAGAACCCACGCTTTAGAAAACCTGGGCCTGACATCGATCGTCCAGTATCCGACCGCCTGGGATGATGACTCTATCTATTTTATCTATGGAACGACTATCGAGGGAATCAACGTCTTCAAGGTTCCTATCGACCTCAAGAACTGGACGATTCGAGGACCTGCCGAGCCTCTAACGTCGGGACCGGGCATTAAGTTTTTCGCAACAGTCGCAGGCGATGAAAAAGTTCTTTTCTCCGAGATGTCGGCTTCCATCGATGTGTGGGGTGTAACGGCTAGACCTGACGAAGCCGTCGTTTTATCGAATCCAAAAAAAATGACGGCTGACCGCATGCAAAAATTCGATCCTTCGATCAGCCGAGACGGGACAAAAGTGACATTTACTGCTTTCGGTGGTGTCCAGGCAGCAAAATATGAACTCAAGTTGAGAAACCTGACAACCGGTCAGGAGACAACCATACCGACGCAGGCGAGGAGCTTCAATCTCCTGCCGCGTCTGAGCCCCGACGGATCGCTCCTTGCCTACCGCGATTTCGTCTCCGACAAGTGGCGCACTTTTATCATCCCGGTGGGCGGCGCAATTGGCAGCGAAGTCTGCGATTCCTGTCGCATTCTCGACTTTTTTCCGGATACAGATTTCGCATTAACTAAGATCGGTGAAGATAAACTCGAAAAATTGGACCTCCGGAGTGGCGAAATATCGCCGGTCTTAGCCGCTGAAAAAGGATCGATCAGCAATGCGTGCCTTTCGCCCGACGGCAAATGGCTCTCCTGCCTCATCGCCGAGCCGGACGGCCGGGCCGCGATATGGATCGCTCCGGTCGGTGAGGTTGCAGTTCCAGGAAAACAAAGAATTCTTATCACAGAGGACGACCGGTATCTCAGCCGGCCCGAATGGTCTCCCAACGGCCATTATCTCTATTTTATTTCCGAGCAGAACTCCCACTGGGGTATTCATGCTCAGGCACTCGATCCCCGCACAATGGAGCCCCTCGGGGAGGCGCGTGAAATCTACTTTTCTCCAGAAACCAGGTTCCATCTGAACTTTCCGCTAGGAAACGGAACGATCGGCGTGGCTGTGGATAAGATTATCTTCTATGTTTGTGAAATGACCGCGAATATCTTTCTCGTCAGACCAAAATCCCGCTGACCTGCAATCCATCCCAGACTTTGATGATTTTCGCTGGAAGCATCTTTAAAACCTTGATAAAACAACTGGCAGGGAAGCCGAAACGTCAGCCCGCTGTTTTTCCCCATCGACTCCTTGGAGGGGGAACAATCTATATATGCCTGCCAGTAAAGCTTGCTTTCCATGCCCGCTCGCCTCCGGATGGCTTGCACTTCAGCTTCCCTGCCAGATTTAAAATCATCACGGTTTTGGAGATGCTAACATTTTCGCTTGACAAGTTTATATAATTCACTTATACTTCAACTATACTGAAGTATAATTAACATGAATTATTCATAAAAAATGCCGATACCATTTTCTATTACAGCCATATCAGGAACTTACCCCGATATGGCTGCAAATTATAATGAAAAAAGTTATTTAAATTAATTCCCCGAAGGAGACATGAAATGGAAAAGCATGGGAAATTGAAATCGAGCGATTGGCGATACATCGTTTTTACCCTGGTCCTCGTAGTCATTTTGATATTCTCCCAGATATTCTTCGGCAAAAAAGTCTTCTACTACGTGCTCTGTGTGATGCCCTTTTTGGCTGCCTTGGCCCATTTTGTCAGCTTTCTCAAGACCAAGAATTGGGGCCACCTGATCCCCATGCTTTTTTATATATTCATCGTCCTCGTTTTCTTCCCTCCGTTAGCTTTTGAAAAACAGACCCGGATTACACTTGCGGTCTGTGCTATGGTCCTCTTCGTAGGAGAAATCATTGTCCTTTCCAGCAAAAGAATCAACTGGCGCCACCGCGAGATTCTGGAGCTTGCTGCCTACCCTGTAGAAGAGTCGGGCGACGGGTTCACTCCCCGCGCCTTCCCAGCCGGCGGAGCAAGCTACACAAAAAAGGAAATTATCGGGTTCTCGAAATTCATGATCAAACATGTAATCGCCTATCCCTTCATCGAAGAAAATCGAGTTGTCCTGGTCATTCCTGAAAATATGTTTCTCTATATGCTGCTTCTCAAGCGCAGCTATAAAAAAGATACCTATGTCACTTTCGATTTCGATGGGAATGTCGCTGTCACTATGGCCAAAAAAGACTATCAGAAATACAAAAAAGAATTTACCTTCGATCGATTGTGTGCCTCCCTGGGAAATGTGTTTACAGAATTCCTGGGGCTGTACCAAAAAGGTAAAGGCAGAGAAATAATCGAAAAATTGAATGCTATCTGAGGTGAAAACTAAGGTATGAATCGGAGTAACTCCTATGGATTTTAAAACAGCATCGCGATTGGGGTCCTTCATTTCCAAGGATTATGCCGAGGGTTTTTTCAAGCTGCTGGTGATATACAAAGACATTTCGGCCTCTGAAGCGGCCTCCCGGCTCAATCTTCATATATCGACCGCCCAGGATTTTCTCGAGGGGTTGAACTCTCTGGAAATAGTGACGAAAAAAGAAGCCCGCGAAAAGAAGCGGCCTTATTTCAGGTATTCCCTGAAAAAGAAATCAATGACCATAGCCATCGATTTTGCCGCCTTTTATGACGAACAGGCGTATAAGGAAAGATTGAAATGGCGAATAAGGGAGAAAAAAAATTCCGGTGCCCTATTCAAGACCTTCAGCAAAACCGACTATATCTCTGTGGTTCACTTCTTTTCAGGCAAAGGCAGATCACGCACCGAAAGAAAAATCAGTCTGACCCGAAATCAGGGAAGATTTCTCCACAATCTGCCTTTTCCGACCGAACCTTATTTGAGCGTTGACGCCATCATCGAGAAGGCTAAAATCGAAGAGTCGAGCATTCCGGAAATCCTGGATATCGTCGAAGTTTTGTTCGACCAAGGCATCATAGAGAAAGGCTAATATGGGGACGTTCCTTAAGGTACCACCCTATTAAATGGGGACGTCCCATTAGGAGACACCTTATTAAATGGAAATACTCCAAAGTGAGACAATGAGACAAGCTGGAATATTTTTTTTAATAACCAACAGGTTCAGTAATATAGGGTGGTACTTTATGGGATGTCCCCCATAATAATATAGGGTGGTACCTTATGGAGCGTCCCCTAGAAAATTTGCCTTTAAGGTGGGGATGAAGTAGAATCGCGGATGACGGGAGAATGGGAAGATGTCGAGAAAAAAGAGCAATTCATAGAATCCGATTGAGGAGGAAGGACCATGGCTTTGACTCGTTGTCCGGAATGTCATAGATCAATCAGCGATAAGGCCCTCACCTGCCCTCACTGTGGATATCCGCTTCGTGAGTCAGCGGGTGGCCCCTCAAAAACGGGGAATGTCCCTCTGTACGGATATGGATACGGATACGAGTATAAATCTTCTCTGACCATCTTCGGAATGCCACTTGTCCATATCGTCTATGGCCTTGGCCCTGACGGCCGAATGAAATCGGCCAAAGGATTTATCGCCATCGGAAGCGTCGCCATAGGAGTGATCGCGGTGGGCGGCTTCGCGTTGGGAGTTATATCTATAGCCGGAATCGGCCTCGGCCTGATCAGTTTAGCAGGGATGGCAGTTGGCATCTTAGGAGGAGTGGGAGGATTTGCTATAGGCTATGCAGCCATAGGAGGGATCGCCATCGGGATTTATGCTTATGGCGGTCTGGCCATCGGCATACATACCATCTACAACAGCCCGGAGCTTCGAGAGTTTATCAGATCTCTTTTTGGCTGGGGTTGAAGTTTCCTAGTCATGGTGGAGGGATGAAACATCGAGGCCACTCTTGGGGGTTGCATCACTACATGCACCACAGGGAATGGCCTCACATCGTTCGTCATGATTTTCAACCCCCTTTGAGTACGCATCGGAGGAGCCCATGACAGAGCGTAAAAAAAGAATTCACCCCTATATCCCGAATTCTGTTCCTGAGATCAAAGCGCAGATGATGGATGAAATCGGAGTGGAAAGTATCGAAGAGCTATACGCTGATATTCCTGAAAGCCTTCGCCTCAAGGGGATGTTGAACCTGCCACCGCCGCTTTCTTCAGAAGTCGCCCTCAAACGACACATGGAAGAAATCCTTTCTAAAAATAGTACCTGCGCCGAGAACATCAGCTTCTTAGGCGCAGGGTGTGCCAGGCACCACGTTCCCGCCATCTGCAACGAAATCAACCAGCGTTCGGAATTCCTGACCGCCTATGCTGGAGAACCCTATGAAGACCACGGAAGATTCCAGGTCCTTTTCGAATACCAGAGCCTGATGGGTGAGCTCCTGGACATGGACGTGGTGAATGTCCCCACCTACGACTGGAGCCAGGCCGCCAGCACGTCGGTGCGTATGGCCGCTAGGATTACAGGACGGAAGGAAATTTTGGTCTCAGAGGTCGTTTCTCCCGAAAGGCTCATGGTCATCAAGAACTACTGCCATCCTGTCGTCGGCCTCAAAATGGTGAAGCACTGTCAGCGAACCGGCAGAATGGATATCGATGACCTGAAATCCAAAATCGGTCCCGATGCAGCCGGAATTTATTTCGAGAATCCCGCTTACCTCGGGTTTATCGAATCTCAAGGTCAGCTCATATCGGACCTGGCCCATGAAAACGGGGCCTTGAGCATCGTCGGTGTGGACCCCATCTCCCTCGGCATCCTCACCCCTCCCGGCCAGTACGGCGCGGATATCGCGTGCGGGGATATTCAGGATTTAGGAATACACATGCATTTCGGGGGCGGCCTTGGAGGATATATCGCGACCCGGGACGAGGAAAAATTCGTGATGGAGTATCCCTCCCGTCTTTTCGGAATCACCCAGACCTCAGTCGAGGGCGAGTACGGTTTCGGCGATGTGGCCTATGAGCGGACCTCCTTTGCGGAAAGAGAGGAGGGCAAGGAGTTCGTGGGAACCCACGCCGCTCTCTGGGGAATCACGGCCGCCGTGTATCTGGCCTTGATGGGGCCTAAAGGCATGCAAGAACTGGGCGAAACCATCCTTCAGAAATCCCAATACGCCATGCAGAGGCTTTCGGAAATCAGAGGAATCAAAGCCCCCCGGTTCGATTCCCCCCACTTCAAGGAATTTGTGGTGGATTTCGACAGCACCGGAAAAAGAATCAGGGCCATAAATCAGGCCCTCCGCCGGAAAGGCCTGTTCGGCGGTCTGGATCTGCGCTCTGAATTTCCCGAATACGGCGAATGCGCCCTCTATTGCGTGACCGAAGTCCACACCCAAAAGGACATCGACTACCTGGTGGAATGCCTCGAGGAAATTTTGGGAGGTGGGCAGTGAAGAAAGAAAAGGCGTCTGTGAAAAAGCAAAAGCCTTTTAGGCTGAGAGAAGGATTTCACCAAGCCAAATGGGACGAGCCAGTCGTTTTCGAACTGCACAATCCTGGAGAAAGGGGGATTTTAGTTGGGGAGGCAGAAGAAGCAATCCGGACGGCTGTGGGAGATGGCCTCTCCCGAATCCCAGAAAACATGCGGCGAAAGTCCTTGCCCGCGCTCCCCGAAATCTCCCAGATGCGCGTGCTCAAACACTTCCTTCGGCTTTCCCAGCATACCCTGGGAGCGGATTTCAACGTCGACATCGGCCAGGGCACCTGCACCATGAAATACAGCCCGAAGGTCAACGAAAGCTTTATCCGCTCTCCCCGATCGGCCGAGCTTCATCCCCGGCAGGATGAGGAAACGGTGCAGGGGGCCCTCGAAATCATGTACAAGCTGGACGCCTTTCTCCAGGAAATCTCGGGACTGGACAAATTCACTTTCCAGCCGGGAGGAGGGGCGGCCGCGATTTTGGCCATGGTGTCCATCATCCAGAAATTTCATGAGGTACAGGCACAGGAAAAGGGACAGAGCCAGGGACAGGTGCGCGACGAGATCATCACCACTATTTTTTCCCATCCGTCAGATGCGGCGGCTGCCGCGGTCAAAGGCTACAGGGTGATTACCCTTTATCCTGACGAGTACGGGCTTCCGGATGTGGAGGCCCTGAGAAAAGCCGTCACCCCAAGAACCGCTGGCCTTCTCATCACTAATCCCGAGGATACGGGAATCTTCAACGACAAAATCCGCACATTCACGAAAATCGTCCATGATGAGGGCGGGCTGTGCGGGTACGATCAGGCCAATGCCAACGGCCTTTTGGGTATCACCCGGGCCAGGGAAGCCGACTTCGATATGTGCTTTTTCAATCTGCACAAGACCTTTTCCTCGCCCCATGGGTGCGGCGGGCCGGCAACCGGGGCTTTGGGCGTGAGTGAGAAACTTATCGACTATATGCCAGTTCCTTTGGTCGGTTTCGATGGGAATAAGTATTTCTTCGATTACAATCTCCCCTACAGCATTGGAAAGGTCCGGGGTTCCCATGGGGTATTCCCGGCCGTGTTGAGAGCCTATGCCTGGATCATGAGCCTGGGGGCCGAAGGCCTTCGGGAAACGGCTGAAGTGGCCGTTCTCAACAACAACTATGTGATGAAAAAAATCCAGAAGCTGAAGGGAGCCGCCGTTTCCTACCCGAAGTCGAAGGGAAGAATCGAACAGGTCCGGTACAGTTGGGAGAAGCTGACCGAAGAGACGGGGGTTACCACAGAGGACGTCACCTGCCGGATGGCGGATTTCGGGTTTCATCTCTGGTCCAGCCATCATCCCTGGGTCGTTCCCCAACCCTTCACCATCGAACCCACCGAATCCTATTCCAAGGCGGAACTGGACGAATACCTGGCCGGGCTGGAAAAGACGGTCGAGGAAGCTCATGGAGAGGCGGAAAAGGTGCAGAATGCCCCCTACCGAAGCGTCGTGCACAAGATCGATAACAGCCCGCTGGATGATCCCGAGCGATGGGCCATCACCTGGAGGGCCTATCTGAAAAAGAAGAGGGAGAAAAAGAGAGGGGGAGAAAAAAGGGATTAGCCGATTCTATTTCTTGTGACATTGAGGCAAAGCCGATAAGAATGGGGTTGTGCAAGAAAGCGATTGATATAAAAGGGAAAAAAGGCTGAGGAATCTATGAAGAGAATGAAGCTCGGACTGAGCGTCAATCCAATCGCCGGAATGGGGGGCCGGGTCGGTCTCAAGGGGACCGACGGTGAGGCCATCCTGCGGCGGGCTATCGAACTCGGTGCCAAGCCCTGGGCCCGGGAAAGAGCAGAGCAAGCGTTGAGACCTTTGCTCCCGCTTCGGGATCGAATAGAGCTGGTCACCTGTCCGTCTCCGATGGGAGAGGGAATCGCCCGGGCGGTAGGATTTTCTCCCCGCGTCTTGGAGGTTTCCGTCGGAGAGACGACCTCTGCCAAAGACACCAAAAGATTTGCCATGAATATGCAAAGCGAAAAAGTGGATTTGTTGCTATTTGCCGGCGGGGATGGTACGGCCAGGGATATCTGCCGTGCGGTCGGAACATCCGTTGTCTGTCTCGGCATCCCAGCCGGAGTGAAAATCCATTCAGGGGTGTTCGCCTCTCACCCGGTTCGGGCGGGGGAATTGGCCGCAAAGTTTCTTCGAAGCTCGGCCCGAAGAACCGTGGAGGCCGAGGTCATGGATGTCGACGAGGAGAAGCTGAGGCAGGAAATCGTATCCGCCCGGCTGTACGGCTACCTGAAGATTCCTCATATCGAGCGCTTCCTCCAGCGAACGAAGGCCGCCAGCACGGCCAACGAGAAATACAGCCAGGAGGCCATTGCGGCTGAAGTGATCGATAATATGTCCGACGAATATTTCTATCTCATCGGGCCCGGCTCCACCACCAGTTGCATCCTGCAGATCCTCGGAGTGGACTACTCTTTATTGGGAATCGACCTCATCCATCGAAAAAAACTTCTGGGAAAAGACCTGAACGAAGCCCAAATTCTGGAAAAAATTGCCGGGAAAAAAATCAAATTGATCCTTACCCCCATCGGCGGGCAGGGGTTTCTGCTGGGGAGAGGCAATCAACAGTTCAGTCCAGAGGTTATCCGGCAGATCGGAAAGGACAACATCGGGGTCGTGGCCACCAAACAGAAGATCCATTCCCTGAAAGGCAGGCCGTTGCAGGTGGATACAGGCGACGAAGCTCTGGATCGGGAATTGGCCGGCTATTACCGGATCATCACCGGCTTCCGCGAAGCCATCATCTACAAAGCCTCCTAATTTCTAATTTGGTGCCACTGATTTGGTGACAGGTTACTAAATTACAAAAAATATCGGAATTCTAATTAAGTAACCTGTCACCAAATCAATCAGTGTCACCAAAACAGGGCCAAATCAGATTTTGACGAAGGTTTTCTTCTTATACATCCAGTACAGGATAAACCAGATGAACGTAAAACCGGCCAAGCCTTGGACCAGGCCGTTCCAAGAGCCTAGGCGGTCGGCCAATCCCCCCACGAAAATATCGCCGATATGGCGAAAATCGAAAAGGCGCGTGATCATGTAGACGAAGATGGCATTCATCCCCATGACTTTGAATACGAAAGCCCATTTCCGGAATCCCCAAACATCGATAATAAGATAGAACAGGCCGAGGAGCAGCAAGCAGATACCGCCCGAAAAAAGGACGAAGGAGCTGGTCCAAAGGTGTTTGATGATCGGAAACCAGATGCTCCAGAGAAGGCCGAGTCCGATACAAAGAATCCCTGCCCCGAATAGCCAGAAGACCTTCTCCTTCTGATCCTTTTTCGACTTAAGCAGTAGGCCTCCAAAAACACCCAGCATGACCGTACAGGCAAAGGTCAAACTGCTTAAGATCCAGGAATAGTTCGTCCCATCCTGGAAGGGGCCGAGAAGCAGCTTATCCAGGTAGATGGCCAGATTTCCTTCTGGTGTTAACCGGTTTGCCCCATAGCCCGGAACAGGGATCCAGGCCATTAGCACCCAGAATAGAAGCAGCAGTCCTGAGGTGATTCCGATCTGCCATTTGAGGCGAAAATTCAGAAGGATGATCGACCCGATCAGGTATCCTGCGGCGATGGCCTGGAGGGTGTTGCAGTAGATGTCGAGTTCCGCAAGACTGTAGCTGAGAAGATGCCCCTGTGCCACCATGCCCAGGACAAACAAGATGATGAACCGGACGACGATATGGAAATAAAGCTTCTTCTGGCTGTCACCCCGGGCAAGACGCTTGGCAAAAGAAAAGGGCATGGCCACACCGACGATGAAAAGGAACAAGGGCATGATCAAATCCCATGACCTGAACCCCTCCCATTGGACATGCTGGAGCTGGCTGTGGATAAATCGGGTTGCCGGGCTGTCGACAATGTCGCGGAGGCCCCCAAATATCCAGTCCCCTCCGACGATCCAGAACATATCAAAGCCCCGCAGGGCATCCAAAGATTCCAGCCTTTTTCCTACTTCCTGAGTCACATCGAGCAGCTTCATTCTTTCTCCTCCACTTTATTCACGCCAAGATTCTATACAATTTTCTTCCAAACGTCACTTCCCCTTATCTCTTTTTTTTTCGAGAATTTTTTTTCTTTCTTTTTCAGGAAGAAAAAAACTGAAGTAACAATAACATAAGTGAAAGAAGGTTGGATCGATGAGAGGAGGTGTTTCCTTGGATTTGGAAAACTTCATATATTGGCTATTCAAAATTAATTTTATTTGTAAAGGAGAAAAACATGAAAAAAAGACTTCTATTAGGAATGCTTCTAACAGCCTGTTTCTTCACTATCACCTTCGTATTTTCTCATTCCTATCCTGGGGGAATGATTGCCTACTGGAAGTTTGATGAAACAGAGGGTGTGATTGCATATGACTCCGTTGGAGATAATGATGGAATCTTATTTAATGGTCCAACGAGGACAAACGGCCTAGTTGGCGGTGCCTTGAGTTTTGATGGATTTAATGATTTTATCGAGATACCAGCCATGGGCATAGACTTTTCCCAGATGAGTTTAGAAGGTTGGATATATGTAAGACAACATAAAACTCAAAAAGTATTTCGCGGTGAATTATCTCATGCGTGCTTCGGCACGCTTCAGGGAAAATGGGAAAGATGTCAAAATTTGTGCGGTTCTCCTGTGATCCTGAATACATGGCATCATGTTGCTATAGTGAATGGTGTGGGTGTTTACATCGATGGTGTTTTAGATATACCCAGCACTATGGGAGGTTTAACTGCCACAGAGGTATTGTATATCGGAGGTCCTCCTTATAATGAGTATTTCAATGGCCTCATCGATGAAGTCGCAATCTATGATAGAGCATTAACTGAAAAAGAAATCCAGCAACATTACATGAACGGGTTGAACGGCTTGGGTTATGAGGTGGAGTGCGTCCCTCCACCTAGTGACATGGTAAGCTGGTGGCCTGGGGATGGAGATGCGGATGACATTGCTGATGGGAATAATGGGACGTTGGAGAACGGAGCAAAGTTTGCCGATGGCATGGTTGACCAAGCGTTTGAATTTGATGGAGTGGATGATTATGTTGAGATGCCTGATTCGCCTTCTCTTGACTTAGTCGGCACAGACTTCACGATTGACTTCTGGCTTAAAACTACAGATCTTGAAGCGTTGTATGTGAAAAAGTACTATATGCATGGTGGGCCAGGTTGGGCAATCGGTCAAACAACAGGTAATTTACACAACCAATTATGCTTTTGGGATGCATATGGGTGGCGACACAGCGGTGTTTCGGTAACGACGGGCAGCTGGGTGCATATCGCCGTTGTGGGGCGGATCAGCACTTCTCAGCTCTCCTGGTATATCAATGGCACAGAGGTCTCTATCACACCATTTTCTCCAATTCAAGATTCAGTTGCGCCAATTTATTTTGGCACTGAAGTGCCAGGAGGACCTTTTCACCTTGATGGTTTGCTTGACGAGGTTGAAATCTTTAACAGAGCCCTCTCGGCGGCTGAAATCCAGGCTATTTACCAAGCCGGAAGCGCAGGTAAGTGCAAAGTCTCGAACGAACCTCCTGTGGCGATCTGTCAGGATATCGAGGTTCCGGTTGAAGAAAATTGTGAGGCGACTATCACTGCAGCGGAAGTCGATGGCGGATCTTACGATCCCGACGATGATTCTATTACTCTTTCGATCGATCCTCCAGGTCCTTTCCCTGTTGGCCAACACTGGGTAACACTCACTGTTACAGATGATGATAGCGAATCAGACAGTTGTGAAGCATCCGTGACCGTCGTCGACAACATCCCTCCGGTCCCTGACTTAGCAGAATTGCCGGAAGTAACCGGTGAGTGTTTTGCTGAGATCACATCCTCCCCTGCTGCCACAGACAACTGTGCAGGGACTATCGTCGGCACAACGGCTGATCCTCTTATATACGGCGAGCAAGGCAATTACCTGGTCACTTGGACCTATGATGACGGAAACGGCAACACCACGACTCAAACCCAAGTCGTTACCGTTCAGGATGTGACGCCTCCTGTGATAAACGTCACTGTGAGCCCAAACATATTGTGGCCGCCAAACCACAAGCTCGTGCTCATCACGCCAACCATCGGAGTGACCGATAACTGTGACATCCAGCCTGAAGTTCGATTGACTTCGATAATAATGAACGAAGGTGATGAAACAAACACCTACGATGCCGCCTTCGATACATGGACGGGCGACGGGCATACCCTGGATGATATTCAGATTGATGAAAACGGTAATATCTACTTGAGGGCTGAAAGAAGGGGAACAGGAGAAGGCAGATTCTACCAGATAACATACACAGCAACAGACGCCGCAGGCAATACATCCACAGCTACGGCTATCGTCAAGGTCCCTCACAATCAATGAAGCAGAGCAGCATAATTTTTTTTTAGTGTATTTACCGGGAAGAAATAAGTCCCGGTAACAATAAATATTAGTGGAGGAGGCGCATACCACTCTAATTACTTAACAAGGAGGAAAAGATTATGGGGAGGAAATTACTACGAACATCTTTATGTGTCCTGATCGCCATTTCTGTGATTGGCATCTTTGTCGAAGACGCTGCCCAAGCTCAGGGAAACGGCCACGAAGCCGTCATCATAGGTTTTAAAAAACTTCCAGGTCACTCTGAAAAAGCACTGGTTGAAAAGGCAGGAGGGAAGATCAAATACACTTACCACCTGATACCTGCCATGGCAGCATCGGTTCCCTCGGTAGCAATCAAGGGACTGAGGCATAACCCGAATGTCACCTATGTAGAGGATGACGGCGATGTCTTTCTTGATGGTGAATTGACAGATAGCTGGGGTGTCGACCGCATTGACGCGGATTTGGCATGGATCCGTCCTGTATCAGGGAACAAGGGTGCTGGCATCCATATTGCGATCATCGATACCGGCATCGACAAGGACCATCCAGACCTGATAGCCAACATCGCTGGCGGCGTGAACTTTGTTGCCGGGAAAGGAAAGGATAAGACCGCGGATCCCGACGCATGGGACGACGATCATGGACATGGCACCCACTGCGCAGGCATCGTAGCTGCCGATGATAACGGCTTCGGTGTGGTGGGGGTTGCCCCAGACGCCTCGCTCTACGGCGTGAAGATCCTGGACAATAGAGGAAGAGGCAAGGCAAGCGATTTTATCGCCGGCCTGCAGTGGGCGGTCGATGGACCTGATGGAATCCATGGCAACGCAGATGATGCCGAGATAATTTCCATAAGCCTAAGAATGAATGATACAGAAACTGAAAGCGTGACAGGAGCATGTGACGCCGCTTATGCTGCAGGACTCCTTCTGGTTAAATCGGCGGGCAACACTTCTGGCGGGAGCGTTACCTCTCCAGGCCAACAATACAGCGTCGTCGCCGTATCTGCCACCGATGAGCTG
This sequence comes from uncultured Eubacteriales bacterium, assembly GCA_964400735.1. GTDB lineage: Bacteria > Acidobacteriota > Aminicenantia > Aminicenantales > Aminicenantaceae > CAYNVQ01. The sequence goes on from CAYNVQ010000001.1 coordinate 1,070,433, forward strand.
GATAACATCGCCTGGTTCAGCGCCGTCGGCCCCGATGTCGAGTTAGCTGCACCTGGAGTAAATGTTTACTCCACCTACAAAAGCGGTGGCTACACCTCCATGGATGGAACCTCTATGGCCTGTCCGCATGTTTCAGGAGCGGCGGCTCTTGTTTGGGCAACAGGATATTACGTCAGCGGCTCTGGCGTAAGATATCAACTCACCAGAACAGCTGAACCATTGGGCGATTCCCCTCCCCCGAACGAGCAGTTTGGATATGGGCTGGTGGATGCAGAAGCAGCTCTGGCTTATCCAGATCAAGGAATCTTACTTTTTTTAGACATAGAAAAAAGTGAATTCAACATAAACGATAATGCTGTTCTCACGGCCGTGATCAGCGATGAGCTTGGTTATGCCGTAACCGGTCTGCCTTCGACTTCCTTTGTGACTAATCTTTACGATGTGGATGATCCTGATCAGACTCCAATACCCAGATCTGTGACATTCATCGAAACCGAGATACCAGGGACTTACACCGGGGAGCTTTCCTTCTCAGACCTGGCAACAGGAGAATATTCGGAAATATTATATCGGGCTGAAGTCGAGGTGGTTGATTCGCGCGGTTTCTCTGGATCTGACGATGCGACTTTCTGGGTTGTCGACCCTTCAGGTTCTTTAGAAATCACAATTGAAAACGTCAAAATCCCTCCCAACGACTGTTATACGCTGGGTGACACGATCATTTTCCAGGTGAAGGTTCTGGATTCAGCTGGAGCGGCAGTTGCAGGCGCTGATGTTCATGTGGAATTAAACAGCGCGTCCGGCAAATATTACTTAAGTGATAATATGACTAATGAGGAAGGCGTGGCCGAATTCAGGTTTAAGACCAAGAAACCCGATGGGACAGGGGACTACCTCATAAGGGTATGGGCATCCAAGTCAGGATACCCGTCTGCGTATGAAGAAATGCCAATCTGCGTCCATTAGGCTGTTCTCCACCTTACATGAGATTTTGTCATGTAAACTTTGAAGAGACGCAGTCCCCTAGATTGCCCTTTATTTCACCAAAAGAATTTCTTTTGGGACGAAAATCGTTTTTGCAAAAATAAATATAAGCGAAGGATTGCATCGAATGAAAAAGGAGGTGAAACTGCAAAATCAAGGATAATCAGCAAAATAGAATACATAAAATTAAAGGAGAATTTTATGAAAAATCATCGTGGTTTGAAGATTTTGGGATTGGTGGCCATTGTCGCATTGGCCTTTGTTTTTGTTGGCCTCAACTTTGTTCAAGGCCAAGTAAAGATCCAAAAAGGAAAGCCGCCGTGGGCAGGAGGCCAAGATTACACGTGGAGTGCCGTCATCCTCGATGGGCCAGGATTGGGACTAACAGGCGCAGCAGGCGATCCTGATCGATATGATGCAGATTTGCATGGCTGGGTTTATGACGACTCCGAGTCAAATGTTGACGTCGCAGTCATGACTAAAAGGGCACTCTTTGATGGAGTTGAAAAGTATTGGATCAGTTTTTCTCTCAACATATTCTACCCCGTCCAAATCGATCTTGATTTCATCCCTTATGAGGCGCATTTTTACACCGATACCCCAGGTGCGCAATGCCTCTACCCTGGGGGGTATAATAGTGGGAATCCCATGAGTATGTTCTATTTCATGCAGGGTTCATCTCATCCTCATCCTGCCTACCAAAGTGTAAGCTTTGGGTTTAGTACCGATCGGTCAGTCGATCAAAATGAAATCGACTACGAACAATGGCCGAATAACTATCACGGACATTTAGGTTTCCTTGCAGATATTAAAGGAACTGCTCCAATGCTAGGAGCAACTACATGCGAAGAATTAGACCTGTTCGAATACAGTGTTATTGAACTTGGCGGCAGCGACGGCGAACCTGGTGACTATGGATATTTTGAAAGGATAGGCCCAGACGTGTGGAAAGTGGTCGTGGGGATGGAAAAAGATGGTTATGACTATACAGCTGAGCCTGGAGAAGGAGACGATGCATGGGCTACTGACTGGTATAACATCTGTGTTGAAACACAACTCAACAAGAAAAAGAAACGTGTAACATACGATGCGATATTTTCCTCGCAGGGCTCCTTTGATATAAAATTCGAGATTTTATTCATCAGGACAAAAATACAGTAGAGAAGATGAATCGATAGCAGCAAAAACTTACTTTCCTCACCATGGAGAGCGCATTGAAGGGAAAGTAGAACTTTGTAAACCAATTGACAAAATTGATGGACAATGTATAATCAGCACCATCAAACATTAACAAACTGCCGTAAGAATTGCTGCGGCAAAAAGCAGGGATTTTGGAAAAAGGAAGAAAAGGACAAAAAACAACCATTGAAAGACTTTATACCCTGCTGCAGGCCGATGATTCTGATTCCTTTGATGAAACCTTCAAGCCGACTCGCCAAAAAATCGTCCAACTCGCACAAAAAAGATTACAGAGGGAAGAAGTGGAAGATGTCGTTCAACAAACACTGAGCACCCTTTGGGAAAAAAGGGCATCTATTCGAAATCCCGATCATCTTTTGCCCTTCATCTTCCAGATCCTCAGGAACAAGTTGGGGGATACCTATCGCCGGAAGAAGCTGCAAAAAGAGATCCATGTATCAAGATCAAGACTCTTGAATTCGGTTAAGAATCCCTCAACGGATACCCCTGAAATCCTTCTAGAGGAAAAAGAACTGGGAAGAATCCTCCGGGACGCCATCGATATATGTGCGGCCGAGAACGGGACATGGGGAAAGGTCCTAAGGCTCCTCGAGCAAGGATATTCAAGGGAGGAAATCCAAAAAGAACTCGGGAACATCCCTATGGCTACCGTTTATACACGTATTTACCGCGCCCGACAGAGTCTGATGAAGATTTTAAAGGACGAATTTGGAGTGGAGATATGAGCTGCACTGACAAGAAAATCGGCATGCTCATCGGAAGTTACGAACTCGGCATTTTAACCGATGAGGAAAAGGAGCAGTTCGAGAATCATCTCCTCGAGTGTGAATACTGTTTCCAGAACCTTTATCAGGCGGCCCCAATCACGAAATTGGTGAGGGAGGAGAAACTGGCTCCTTCGATAGATGTCGAATCTGAAAAAGATAAAGAAAAAGCGCCTGGCCGATTTTTTAGTAGGAAATGGGCATTTACTGCAGCAAGTGTGCTGACTGTTATGATTATTGCCTTCATCTTTGTATGGCTCAAGAGACCAGAAGAACAAACCGAGCGGCTCCGGGGCCATGACGATATTTCGATCCTGGTGCTCTCCCCTGTCGGGGAAGTCACAAGTGTCCATGAACTGCGATGGAAACCTGTCGCAGGAATCGATTCCTATGATGTGAAGATATACACTGAGAGCGGAGAATTGGTATGGGAAGGATCGACAAAAAAGACGAGTGCTATCCTTCCCGATTCCATAACCGAGATCCTCATCCGAGGGCGCATATACTTTTGGCAGATCGAGGCTCAAACGGAAAAGGGGAACCGATTGAAGTCTCAAATGATCCAGTTCAAAATCAGAAATTGACTGCTCCTTTGTCGCTCTGGAATTTGGCAGGGGAAAAGGCCATGAGATCGAGAACCAGCTCCAAATCGGCACTAATGTTTATTTCAGTTTTTATACTATCTTTTTTCTTTGCCATCCCCCATACCGAAGCTCAAGAAAACCCCGGATATCCCACGATCCGGCAGGGGCCTGCTTTAGGGGAATTGGATCCGGTTAAAGATTTGCTAAAGGAAGGCAAATGTTACGAAGCGGAAAAAAGATCCCGAGAAATACTCGAAGACGTAGAGGGTGCCTACGGATGCGAATCGATTCAAGTCGCACAAGTCCTCGATATTTTGGTCGAATCCATCTGGAGGATCCAAGATCTGGACTGGAACGAATATATTAAAAAAAGGAAACAAGCTAAATCTAGAGATGAAACAAATGCATTGCACAAATCATGGCTGCAGAGGAGAAAGGCGCTCATGGCCGAAACGCAGGCATTTGTCAATCGAGCGATCTCGATCCTAGAGATTAACCTTAGAACCGACCATCCTGATGTGGCAAAAAGTCTGTATGAATTCGGTGTCCGCATGAGGACTACAGGTGACTGGCCTGGAGCGACCCCACTATTCGAGAGAGCGCTGGAGAAATCGGAGAATATCTATGGCCCCCACCACATCCATACCGCCAATATTTTGCACGACCTGGGACATGCTTACCACATATCCAAGGATTACATTAAGGCAAAAGAGTTTTTCGAAAGAGCGCTTTTTATCAAAGAGGATTTGTTGGGCCCCGATGATTTGAGTGTTGCCGAAACCCTGGAGCAACTCGGATATACACTCAGAGACTCCGGGAAGCTGGCTGAGGCTAGAATTGTCGTAGAGCACGCTCTCGCCATTCGAGAAAATTCCCCCGATTCAGACCCTATGGATATTTTAGCGGACCTTGGGACGTTAAGTGGTATTGAATCCTCATCGGGTAATCTTGAAGAATGTGTACGACTTGAAGAAAGGAAATTGATAATTATTGAGAAAGCATATGGGCCAGAACACCCGAGGGTTGCCGATCAACTTTTTATGCTGGCGACATCCCACAATGATCTAGGAGACTTTATTCGAGCAAGAGAATATTATGAACAGGCTCTGGAGATTGAAGAAAAAATTTATGGATTAAATGACTATAGATTGAGCGACATTCAAAACTCCCTGGCAATAGTCCTTGAAAAACTTGGGGATTTTGAAAGGGCACGCACGCTATACGAGCGCATCCTCTCCCAGGGGGAAAACACGCATGTCCAAGGCAACCTTGCATCATTGCTAATAACTATGGGCGAGTATGCCCAGGCAGAAACCCTAATCAAACAAGTTTTGGAAAGAGAGGAGTATAAATACGGGCCAGATAATATATGGCTCGTAGGACCAATGGGCACTTACGCGAGATGCCTCAGGCTTTCAGGAAATTTCGAAAAAGCCATGGAGATTGAAACTCGTGTCATTTCCATTTTAGAAAAATACCAGCGCTCTGATTTATGTGTTAATCACTTCTTGAATTTGGCTGCTATCTACCGCCACGAAGGAGAGAGCCATAAGGCGCTGGATTATTTGACTCGCGCACAGGAAATTAGGGAGAAATCACTCGGGCCCAACAATATCGCCATGACCTGGTTATTGAACGATTTCGCTCTTCACCTCTTATGGGATGGCGAGCTGAGTGAAGCGTTGGAGAAAGCCCTGCGTTCTGCGACTATAGCAAAGGAACACCAATCTCTAATGACCAGATCGCTTTCTGAACGCCAGGCACTTGCCTATGCTTCGAGCAAATCTCGCAGCCTCGACATATGTTTGACTCTTGCTGCAACGAGGTCTGAGTGGGAGGAAGAAACCGTTCATTCTGTTTGGAATGCCCTCATCCAGTCCCGGGCCTTTGTGCTTGATGAGATGGCTCTACGAAATCGCAGCATTGCTGAAACTGCTGATCCGGAAGTATCCGCTCTTGCCGACTCCCTAGGCAAGGCGCATCTGAAACTGGCAAATCTTATGGTCCGTGGTCCCAATCCTGGTGATCCTGGCGAGAATTATCGGGAGCTGATGGATAAAGCTGGGGAAGAAAAAGAAAAGGCAGAACGCGCACTCGCTGAAGCGAGCATTCCTTTTAGAGAAGAGATAAAACGAAGCCGGGCGGGATTGTCAGATATAAAAGAATCCCTTCCACAAGGATATGCCCTTGTAGCCTTTGCGCGCTACCTTCAATACAAGCCTCCTGATAAGGAAAAAGGAGAAAAAGGAGACAAGGCCGATTCAGCCCTTGGCCTGATGCGTATCCCTTCCTATTTAGCGTTCGTCCTTCGATCACAAAATGACGAACCTGAAGTCATTCCTCTTGGAACAGCCGAAGAGATCGAACCTCTTATCTTCGATTGGGGCCAAGAAGCAGCAAGAGGGACTCGAATCCCCGGGCGCTCCGCAAAGGAAGCTGAGGCTGCATACCGCGCCTCAGGTGAGGCCCTTCGCCGAAAAGTTTGGGATCCGATCATTTCTCATCTAGGGAAAACGGAGAAAGTGTTTGTCATCCCGGATGGGGCTGTGAATTTGCTGAGTTTTGCTGCTTTACCCACCGGAAATGGAAAATTTCTGATCGAAACAGGACCTCTGATGCATTATTTATCGGCCGAGCGCGATCTGATCTCTTCGGATGAGGCACAGGTCATGGGAACCGGCTTGCTTGCCTTAGGGGATCCGAGTTTCGATGAGCCATCGCTTTTCGCTGCCCTTTCTCCAGAAAAAAAGACCGAAAAGGGCATCCTGACCATGGCTAGATCCTTTTTCCATGGGACACGCTCGAACTGCGGAGATTTTAGAACCTTGAAATTTACACCGCTCCCCTATGCGAATAAAGAGATCGAAGAGATCACGAAGATCTGGGAAAAAAGCAGCCAAAGAGAGGGCGATGTTTTGAAGCTCACAGGAGAACGGGCAAGCGAGAGAGAGTTCAAGATAACCGCCTCTGGCAAACAGATTATCCATCTTGCCACCCATGGATTCTTTCTTGAGGGAAGCTGCCAGTCTTTTTTAACTCTTCCAGAGAAACAGAATAGGTCTGAGTGGGAAGGAGAGGGACGGATTCCCCCCGTCACCGGAGAAAATCCTCTGCTTCTATCAGGACTCGCCCTGGCAGGGGCCAACCATCGTGATGCAGCAGGGCCAGAAGAGGAGGATGGGATTCTAACAGCTGAGGAAGTGGCAGCACTCGACTTGTCGGGAGTGGACTGGGTGGTCTTATCGGCTTGTGACACCGGGATCGGAAAAATAAGAGCAGGGGAAGGCGTTTTCGGATTGCGCCGTGCCTTCCGCTTGGCAGGAGCACGGACATTGATCACAAGCCTTTGGTCAGTCGAAGATGAGGATGCTCAGAACTGGATGAAGGCACTTTATGCGGCGCATTTCCGCGAAGGTCATGGAACAGCCGAAGCTGTACGCGAGGCATCTCTGGAGGTGCTCCGTGAACTGCGGAAAAAGAAAAAAAGTACTCATCCCTATCACTGGGCTGGCTTCGTCGCCTCGGGCGATTGGCGGTAGACGCAGCGCTTAGAACTGGAACCGAACTCCAAACCTGAAAATTCTGGGGTTCAACACCTCATTGGGCTCTGCCGAACGAGAATTCTCTGCAAGAAACGGTGGATCATCGCTCATCAGGTAGATCGTCCCAGGATTTTCGTCCCGCTGCCTGAGCAAAATATTCTGGTTGAACACATTGAAAGCATCGACCATCAGATAGATTCTCCCTGATTCACCGACTCTCAGCATTTTCTCCAATCTCATGTTCAAATTCCAGAAAGTAGGCAGTCTTTTAACACCATAAACATATCTGTATATCGAAGCGCCAGAACTGTATGGATTGGGACTATCAAAGTCTTCGACTCCGATCATTTGAGGAAGGATGTGTCCCTCGCGAGCATCGAACACGAATGAAATGTTGAAGTCATAGGGAAGCTGATAAAGACCTTGCGCTTTGACCATCCAACGGGAAAAGATCGGCATTCCTATTTTTCCGGCTGCGGAGCTTAAGACATAGGCATAGGTCTGACTATCCAGGGCCCACTGATTGTTGGGATCAATGGGATATTCTTTGTCCCAATGCGTCTTCTGGCTCTGCCAGGTAAAAGAGCCATTCAGCATCCACCTAGCAGACAATTTCTTGGTGACGATGAGTGTTAATCCCGTGTGGATGTTGTAGTAATCATCAGGGGTTGATGTTGCATACCAGCCTTCGACGTAATTGACATCTTCATTCCAGACATAGAAGGGTTTTCCTGCCGCATCTCCCATGTCGATCATCTCTCCATCCGGAGTCGTGAAAGAAAGGGGAAGCCTATGCGGTGCTTCAATATAATCGGATCTTTCCAGCAATCTTCCCCCGAAATAATCCGCGTATTCCCTGTCAATCCACCAATTCTGGTATCTTCTCCAAGTAAAGTTCGCTTGTATGGATAAATTCGTGAAAATTTCCCTTTCAACCCCTGCTATGAGCTCAAACGTCTTTTCATCTTTCCAGTCGGGATCGACGATGTAATATGGATCTGTAGTGGCCCCGGGATTTTTATAATCAAACCCCCCCCACATCAGATTTCGGGAACGTTCCCAATCACCGATGAAATTGCCGTTATCGTCGAAAACCCTGTAGGCTGTCCGGGCTCTGGTGGTGAAATCGGCCCAGTAGAGCTCATTAAAGGCAGTCGACCCGTTGCCATCGGCATCATGCCACCAGAACCGCAACCATCCGCCTGATCCCCCTTGCTGCCAAAGATAGGCAGGCCAGCTGGCCATGCGCGAACCATAGATCGCACCGGACAGCTTGGCAATCGTTTTTCCATCGCCCGTTATGTCATAGGTCAATCCCAGTCTCGGTGACAGAAATGCCCATGGAACAGTATCCGAGGTTTTGACTTCAGGAATGATTATTCCCGGGAAAAGTTCGCCGATCGCCGAGGCGACAGCAGGAGTTAAAAAGTTTTGTTGAATCTCGAAGTAATTAGTATAGAACTGCTCATCGAGGTCTTGACCAAATATGGTGCGGTAATCTCCGCCCTGGCTGTAACTCACCTGGTAGTCGTACCGGAGTCCGAGTTTCAGGGTCAGACGGCCCCATGTGGCTGTATCCGAGAGAAAGGCGCTTAACTGCCTGGCTCCTTCCGGGCCGCCTTGATAAGTCCCTCTATCGATGTAAATATATTTTAGATCGATGTCGAATTTATCGATCATGTTATCCCTTGAACCATCTCCATCCCAATCAACGGTCGGGTAGTTATAGTTGAAGTTGTATCTGACGTTTCCAGCGTTGCCTTGAGTCCAGGTATCCCATCTTCGCCCATACTCGATTCCCATTTTAATCTCATGGGATGCTGCAAAAAGATTCTCGTTAAAATAGGTGGCATGAACAGTGACATGATGGTTCGGTCTCCCCGAGAAATACCAGGAATTGCTCGAGTATACCATGTTGCCCACATCATAGGTGCGGACTCTTTCCAGTTCTTCATCATCTGCAGGCCAAAGTCCGAAACCCGTGTCAGTAAATCCGTACTTCGCGGAAATAAAAAAATTGTCGCCGAACATGTGTTCAACCTGAATCTTCGCGATCGGACCTCCAAAATGATATCTGCCATGTTGGTTATAGCCAGCAGGATAACTAGGGCTCGAACTTCTTCCATATTTATTTTTATCGCTTGCATGAATGAATAACTCTATCCTGTTTTCAGGAACAATCTGTATGTTTAGTTTTCCGGCGTAGTTGTTCAGGTAGGATGCGTCATTCGAGCCATGGATGAGCGTGGTTTTGATCTCCTGTATGCCATAAGAGGCCCACCACCAGATTCTGTCTTTGAGAAAAGGTCCTCCCATGTTGAATCCGAAATCTTTAATGTCTCTTATCTTGTTATATCCGGCATCCTCTCCAAAGATTTTTTTCAAATCTTCATACAGGGCTCCTGTCGGTTTTGCCTGGAAAGCTGATTCGGTATAGTAAAAGCGGCCTGCAAAGGAAGGCTTATTTCCCCCTCTGCGAGTCACCAGGTTCAAGGACACGCCACTTGTCTGACTCTCAACACCCGCACCTCCGATCGTGACACTGACCTCATCAAAGATGTCATAGTCGTAATAGATGAGGGAGGCGCCCAGAGCGGCTGGGTCTGTGACATCGATGCCGTCTAGGATCCAAGTGTTATTAGTGTCACTTCCTCCCAACGCCACAAAGCTAGATTGCAGGCCCGACTCGTTTCCTCCTACGTTCTCCCTGTCCATCTGGATCGATGGCGTCATCTGCAACAAAACCCACGGATCCCGGGCATTGGGGAGGGATTGAAGTGTTTCATAATTTATGGCCGTTGAAATCGAAGTCTTTCTGGCGTCAACAACCGGAGATACCGCTACGACTGTAATTTCCTCCTCGAGGGTTCCTATCTCCATCACAAGGTTTAACTCTGTGGTCAGTCCTACTTCCACGACAATTTCCGTTTCAATTCTCGTTTTGAATCCCTCAAGCTCGCACTTAAGGGCATATCCGCTGGATGGGGGGAGAGCGAGAAATCTGTAGGATCCTTCCACTTTTGAGGTTACACTCATGGGAGCGCCTGCTGTTGAGAATAGTGTTACTGTTGCTCCAGGAATGGGATTCCCATCCTCATCTATTACTTTTCCGACGATGCGGCCTGTTCTTTCCTGGGCCCCCAAATAAACAACGAAAAAAAGTGCCAGGAAAATCAGAAATAGCTTTTTCATTGAGAAACCCTCCATTCTTCCCGCATCAAAGGGAGCGCGTCATGATCCGTGTTTAGGTTTACTGTCTCCCAATGAAGCAAGAATATAATCTGAACTATCAAATGTCAACAGATGACTGTCCGGGAAGTTGAAACGTCAACCAGCTGGTTTTTTCCATCGACTCCTTAGAGGGGGAACTGACTTCCCCAACATTTTTTCCTTTGAGAGGATTAATAAAATGGTCATTTGAACATTATATATAGAAAGCTTAGGCAAACAGCTTAAGATCCCTTTGTAACTGAAATAAATGTTTAGGGAAATTCTAAAGGCTGATTCTGCAAGTCATGCCATCTGTCGCTGTATTTGTTATGTGACATTATATAACTTCTGTTCAGAGCGGATGTTCAAAGAAGCCAGGATCTCTATCTCATAGATCGAAGGACCGCCAGAAGTTTATCGATATCCTCGAAGTTGTTGAATATGTTGACGGCCACACGAATATGTCCAGCTCTAAGAGAGACCATGACGGATTCCTTCCTCAGTCTTTCGACACAGTCTTCATTTCTATCTCCGAGGCTGAAGGAGATGATGGGAGAGCGTTCTTCCACCCTTTCTATGGGAGAGATGATCTTCACCCCCAGTTTTTTCAGGCCCTTAATGAGGTGGTCTGTCAGTTCCATGATGCGGCTCCGAATGTTTTCGAATCCTATAGATCGGAGATAATCCAGGGCCGTTTGAAAGGCAAGAATGGTCTGCAGATTTTGCGTTCCAAACTCATACTGGCGGGCCGAATCATGGAGGCGAAAAGGGGTATTTTTGGCTGTGTGGATAACATCCTCGCCTGCATCCACAGAGAGCCAGCCGATCCATGAGGCTGGAAATCTCTTCCGGAAGCCGGGGGAAGTGAAGAATAGAGAGCCGATGTGGCCGCTCAATCCCCACTTATGGAGGGAACAGGTGAAGGCGTCTATATGCATGGCTCGAGTATCAAGAAGATAGTAAGGAAATGCTTGGGTGGCATTAACGATGAATAAAATTCCTCTCTCCTGGAGTGCCTTACCCAAAGCTTGAAGGTCCTGACGAAATCCAGTGGAATACTGGATGTACGAGGCCACAACCGCTGCCGTCTTTTCGTCGGTCTGCTCGATGATCGATTCGATGGAGTAGCGGCCGTCGATGGGTTGTACGTAACGCATGGGGATTCCCTGGTATTCGAAACCGATGGTGGAGGCAGGAAACTCATCTTCCGCCGAAACCACATTGAAGGGCATTTCAATCCCGTTTTTGAACGAGAGGGCGATTAGCGACATGGCCGTAGAGGTGTTCTGCACAAAGCAGACATTATCCTTTTCGGTGCCGATCAGTGAGGCGATGGCGCCGCAAAGTTTGCCATACTTTTTCATGTCTTCATCCCATCGGGCGTCTCCCTGGTGATGGATTTTTCGATAGTTTCCGACAATGGCGTCAAACACCGGGGTGGGGATGGGAGACATGGCTGCGCTCTGAAAATAGACAATATTTTTCGTTATGGGAAAATCTTTGCGAATTTCATTCCAATCCGTCATGATATTTTCTCCAGCGAAGTCATTATAACATGATAATACGGGAAAATTATGATGACATATTATGGTGACAGGTAACTAAATTAGAATTCCGATATATTTTATAATTAAGTAACCTGTCACCAAATTAAATTAGAATTAGATTTTTGACTTGCCGCTGGCTCTGTGATAATAGCTTGTCTGAGAAAATATGAACCATTTGACAAGGTTAGGTGAGATCGGGACATCGGATTCCAAAACAACCCGACTGCCTTTAACCTTTCTAGTAATATGGCTGACTGTATCCATCATCCTGGTAAATATCTCTTGTTCAACAACTTATCCAAAGCCTACGGTCGTCGAACACGAACTCCGTCAAGGGGCTTTCCAAAGTGAGGAACAAGCCAAAGCTCAGCTCCAAGCCTTTTCCCACACCTATTCCAATCTCGAAGAATGGAAGAAGCGGGCAAAAAAGATTCGACGGGGGATCCTCCTGGGAGCCGGACTTCTGCAGCCTCCCCCCAAATGTGCGCTCCGCCCGATCATCCACAGCCAGCGGACCCATGAGGGTTACAGTGTCGAAAATGTTGCCTTCGAAAGCCTCCCCGGATTCTTCGTAACCGGAAACCTGTACCGGCCCCAGGACAAATCAGGTTCACTTGCTGCCATCCTGTGCCCGCACGGACATTTCCAAACTCCCAACGGCGGTGGACGCTTCCGGCCCGATCATCAGATCCGGTGCGCCACCTTGGCCAGGATGGGCGCCGTCGTTCTCTCCTACGATATGGTGGGATGGGGAGATTCCTCCCAGACCACACACGATCACCCACAAGTCCTCGCCCTCCAACTATGGAACAGCATCCGTGCCGTGGACTTTCTCATCTCCCTCGACGGAGTCGACCCCAAGAGGATCGCAGTGACCGGTGCATCCGGAGGGGGGACACAGACTTTTCTCCTGACCGCCGTCGACAGCCGGGTAGCGGTTTCGGTTCCGGTCGTGATGGTCTCCGCCCACTTTTTTGGCGGCTGCAACTGCGAAAGCGGAATGCCCATCCATAAAAGCAACTCACACGATACGAATAATGCAGAAATCGCGGCCCTGGCCGCTCCCCGCCCCCAAATGATCATCTCCTGCGGAAAGGACTGGACCAAAAACACGCCTGAGGTGGAATTCCCCTATATTTTGAATGTCTATCGCCTTTTCGGAGCAGAGGCCCAAATCGAAAACGTCCATTTGGCCGATGAAGGCCATGACTATGGCCCCTCCAAACGCCAGGCCGCTTACGAATTTCTGGCCGAACGCCTCCTTCTCGACCTAAAAAAAATCACCGACCCGAATCAACGGGGCCATATCGACGAGAGCGGGGTGGTCATCGAAGGCCAAGAAATCATGCGTGTCTTCGACGATACACATCCAAGGCCTTCCCATGCCCTTTTGACAGATGCCGCGATCACCAAAGCCCTGACCAAAAGATAGTCACGATTGGGGATGAGATAAGAGAAAAAAATAGAACCGATCCCTTTACGCTATATCTTCGAACGCACCCTGAATTTCAGTCCGGACCATGTTTCGTCAATGGAACAGACCTTGTAATCGACCAAACCTGCTGCCAGTCCCCTTTCTCGAACGCTCTGCTGAGTAAGATCAGATTTTATCCCTGATGATTTCTTCGGCCAGGCGATCCAAAGGCCCCCCTTCCCTATCACCTTTTTCACCCGGTCGATGCGTCCCGCCAATTCTCCCTGCGACCTGACAAACCAAACCGCCAGATCGTTCTGCTTCGGAACATTTCTCGCGAAGGTGACACCTTCGGGCAGATCACCTATAGAATTCTCAAAATCCTCTGGAGCATCGATCAAATAAACGACGGCGTCGGTTTTGATCCCTAACTTTTTGGGCAGAGGAGCTCCTGCATATCCCGCCAGGGCTGAAGACGGCACAACCGGTTTTTGTGGAGGATGGGCAATGGCCTTCTCCAGCGCCTCCAGGATTCGATCCCAGGAAGTGTAAACCGCATCGGGCAAAAGCTCTCGAGCCCGCTCGACCTTGGCTGGCTCGCCCTCCACAAAAACCAAAGGCACATGACGCGTGTCTTTATACTGCCTGATACCCAATCCCACATCCCGTCCATGGGATGGCAATCTCGTCAGGTCGATGACGATAGCGTCCGGGGGACTCTTTCTCATTTCCTTGAAGGCGGCCGGACCGAATGCCTCATGCAACACGTCATATCCTGCCGAACGAATGATCTCCGCCCTCTCCACTGCCTCGGTGGCCTTCCAATGTATCAAACGCACTCGTTTTTTTTCCATTGCCTAAAAATAGACGAATTTTTCTTTTCTAAGGAACCGTCCAACGATATTTCAATATCGCTTCCCTCATAAGGATCCCTCAAATATTGGAATAAACATGATGGCCGTTAAGATGCCGTCTGTCAAGGGTTGACTAAAAAAAACTGACCGAAGTTCTTTAATGATGGATGGGGAGGGACCTTGAAGAGCATCCCCTACTGACAGAACTTTTTTAAGTAATAAGGTGGTACCTTAAGGAGCGTCCCCTATTGAAGGCGGGCCAGAGCTTCTCTGGCCTCAGCGACAGGCGCCAGCCCGGCATCGGCCTCCTGCCAGTAAGAGAGGGCCATTTCATACTGATCCCTGGCCTGCTCCGTCATCCCCTGCTCTTCATACAGCTTCGCCAATTGGAGGTGGCTGAAGGGGTGGACAAGGGGTTCGAAAGCCGCCTGAGCTGGATCATATGTCGTCAGTCGTTCATACTCGGCGATAGCCCGGCCGATATCTCCCTTCATCTGGAATCCACGGGCTGCAAAATCACACCTGTAAGGAAGGTTTTTGTAGATGTAGGCATAAAAATCACTGAAACTCAAAGACGATGACGGAATCTTTTCGAACTCAGCCATGGCCTCATCCACCATGCCCTCGGCCAGCAAGACGTTGCTCAGTATGTAAAGTTCTGCGATATTATTGTCATCTCTCAGCTCATCCGGCATTCGAGAATGGATCGATTGGACCTCTGCCAGCCAATTTCTTGCCGAGGCGGTCTGGCCTCTCTGGGCATCCAGCATCCCCATGTAAAAGGCAAAATAGAGCTCGTTTTCCTCCTCGGGGCGATAATTAGCCGCAGCTCTAAAATCATAACGCTCCCGAACAAATTTCTGGAAAAGGTCGAACTTGCCCCAATCGTAGCAGGTCCAGATTTTCGACCTGTAGGCCACATCCACCATACGCGTGTTGTTCGCCGCCTCGGCCAACTCCATCGCCTCATCTATTTCCTGAAGCGCCTGTCCCAATTTACCCTGTAGGTCATAATAAAACCCCTTCCACAAATGTCCCTGAGCCTTCAACGATTCTGTCGAAGCCATGGCGATGAACTGATCGAGCCATCTCATGGCCTCTCCATAATTCTTTTTAAACGCATACAGATAGGATATCTTCCACTCCGACCCGAAGTCCGGCTTGACCTCTAAAGCCTCCTTGAACTTCTGGATAGCCTCCTCCAGCTTTCCCATTCGGAAGTAGGTCTCCCCCATCGAGTCAAAAGGATTGGCATCTCCCGGTGAGATGGACGCGTATCTTCTAAAATATTCCAAAGCTTGGTCGAATTCATTCTGCCCGCTATAGACATAGGCCAACTGGTTGAGGGCGTACCCATAATTGGGATCCAATTCCAACGCTTTATCCAAGGCCGCGATGGCCTCATCGCTCTGGTTGTTCTGGAGATAGGATAGGGCCAGCTCAAAATAAGCCCTCTTCCACTTGGGGTATTTCTCTGTCAGCTCTACCAATATTTTGTGATATTTTTCGGGATCTTTCCGATGGACGATGGCCTCTAGGAACAACTTTTCCTTTCCCTTGAGTTTCTTCCCGTATTTCATAAAATTTTCGGAAGCCTCTTCCATTCGCGCCGTATTGCCCAGATAGCCGTAGACTCTTGTCAGATAATAGTAGGCCAGGGCGAACTCTGGATCGAGTTCCACGGCCCTTTCCAGAAATTTGCGGGCATCGTTGTAGTAATACTTCTCGAAGTCCTCCCTTCCCCGGAGAAAATAATTATAGGCTTCCATGGAATCGGTGGTGACATCGGTGATCTGGGAAGACCCCAATCTGGGGATGAGCGAACTTATTCCTGATTTCTGGCAGATTTCGCGGCTCAACTCATCGATTTGCTTTTTGAGGATGCTGTCCACTCCTTCCCCTCTAGAACTGACGCTTTTCAAAAGGCTTTTCGTCTCCACATCCAAAACCTTGACATCCGTGGCGAACATATTCTCTGCTTTGGTGAAAGTGCCCAGGATGATGAGCTGTATACCATCCAGCCTGCAGAGCTCGAACCCTAAATCGCGGTCGATCTTTTGGACATCCTGCCGGCCCAACTGCTCCAACAGATCCCGTAGCCGCTCCCACGACGTCACCCGGAAGGACTTCGACTGCTCCAGACTGGTAATCAGAAGATTGGGTATGGCTTCTTGCAGATAATCGTAGGAATGGTCTCCGGTCTGGTTTTCAAAATGGATAACCGCCATGGAAACGATGTCATTGGGGGAGGCAAAGGCCGAACCTGCAAAAAAATATCTCCATCCGATGACCCCTGCAGCGATAACCGCCAGCAGGATGAAGGCAGGAAAAAACAACTTCTTAAGATTGAATTTGACGGTTATCTCCCTCGAGGTGATGGGTTTCTTTTTCGATACTCCATGCCCCGTGGTCGGGACCGATTTCTCCACAGCCGTCAGGTCGCGGAGAAGTTCCTCGGTATCCTTGTAACGCTGGTTTTTATCCTTCTCCAGGCATTTCAAAATGATCCGGTTGAGATCATCGGGAATATTCGGATTGAATTTTTTAGGTATCGGCGGCTTTTCCAGCTTATGCTTGACGGCGATACCCAATGCGTCATCCCCGTCGAAGGGAACTCTTCCTGTCAACATCTCGAAAAGGATTATACCCAAAGAATAGATATCCGATTGATGGTCGGCTTCCTTGGCCTCCGCCTGTTCGGGAGACATGTATTCGGGCGTTCCCACCAGTGCCCCTGCTTCTGTTTTCCGCTTGGCCTTCAAGGAGCGGGCGATCCCGAAATCCAAAATCCGGGCATTGCCTTCCTTGTCGATGATGATGTTGCTCGGTTTCAAATCCCGGTGGACAATCCCGCGCCGGTGGGCTTCGCTCAGACCTTCGCAGATCTGCTTGGCAATGATCACTGAAGTCCTCACCCCGAGCTGCCGGGTCATTTTGATCATGTTCTTCAGGTCTTCTCCAGGCACATACTCCATGGTGATGAAATGGGTCCCTTTCTCTTCGCCCAAATCATACATCTTGCAGACATTCCGGTGGGCGATCGTTCGGGCATATTTCAACTCGTTTCCGAAACGCAGCAGGGTTTTTTCATCGGCGATATCGGGCCGGATGAGCTTGAGGGCCACTTCCTCTTTGATTTTCTTATCCATCACCCGGTAGACGCTGCCCATGCCTCCCCGGCCGAGCTCTTCGATGATTTCGTACCTGCCGGCAAAAAGCGTGCCCCTTTCCAGCCGAAGGGCGGAGGTTTCGAGAGTCAGAGTTTTGGCCAGATGGATATCCTCCTCCACCGGAAAGGGCAAAAGCTTTCCGCAATTTCCGCAGAAACGAGTGCCTTCAGGATTCTCAAACCGGCAGGCGGGGCATATAATTTTCATTATTTTCTTCAGCTATATCGTTGGATGATTTTTCCTTCGTTCTTTCTCTTCATTTATCTCTTCATATATATATACGAAAACCCTTTCGTTTCTATTTTCTGAATCCCAAAAAAGCAATGAGCAATTTTCATGCCAAGGGGTATACGGGGATAAGGAGTAGCAGCGGGGAATCCTTTGTAAACAAAATTTACATAAAAATGTCAGCTTTTTCGA
Organism: uncultured Eubacteriales bacterium; assembly: GCA_964400735.1. Lineage (GTDB taxonomy): Bacteria > Acidobacteriota > Aminicenantia > Aminicenantales > Aminicenantaceae > CAYNVQ01. The sequence continues at coordinate 1,088,122 of CAYNVQ010000001.1, forward strand.
TACGTCCTTATGACTGGTTTCCCATTCAGGGCAGAACGTGGAAGCTTGAGAATTTTCGGAATTTTCGAGGGGGCATCTCATCTGAATCTCTCCGCATATAGTGCTTCTTATCCACTGTTCCTGTTCCTACCCACCCATCTATTAATACGTTCAAACCAGTCAAATGGTTGCCAAAATTTGAATAAAATGAAAAGAGCCTCTCCCGATGAATCGGGAGAGGCTCTTCGCTCTACCCGTGTTTGTACTGGAGCTTCGAGTCTGGAATATCTAGAAGGTGAACCTTATTCCCACTCTGAATACTCTGGGGCTCAGAATCTGCTGGGCCTGGCCGAAATTCGTTGCATCGATACGCCTTTCCTGCTTGAGAACGTGAGCTGAGTTGGTGAGGTTGAAGACATCGGCAGAAAGAATCACGTTGGAGCTTTCCGAAATGTTGAAGACCTTCTCCAGTCTCAAGTTGACCACCCAGAAGTTCGGCAGGCGTTCATCTCCGTATTTGCCTCCTCCGTCAGGATTTCCGAACAGGTCATCGTATCCTATACCGGGCATAAAAACCTGCACATAGGTAGGATTGACATATCCTTCACGAGCGTTGACCGATCCGCTGATATTGAATCCCAAGGGCAGTTGATAAAGGCCGGAGAGCTTGAATATCCACCTGGTGTTGGAGAATATGTATCTTTCGCCCGAACCTCCGCTCTCGGGAGCCACCACCCCGCCGTCGAAATATGCCTGGTTGTTCAGCCCATAATACATGCTGGGATACAGCATATCGTAGACGATTCCGAGGTACTCTCCCTCGTAATATCTTCTCCAGTCCGCATAGGTGAACGAGGCGTTCATCATCCATCTGCTCGACAGTCTTTTGGTCATCACGACCTGGGCGCCCAGATAGCGGTCGTACATATCCTTGTGGTTGGTGCGGTACTCGTAAGGGAAAATTTCATACCGGCCGTAGTAATCGTAGTCGACGGTGTCGTCGTGTCCGGCCACGTAGTAGTTGCTATCTGTCTCCAGTTCTCCGTCGGCATTCATGGGCACACCCCAGGTGTGGTTGTGTCTCCTCTTGTAGAATAATTCGACGCTGGCTGCAAAATCGGTAAAGAGTTCTTTTTGGTACGATAGGCTTATCTCATCCAGAAGGGGCGAATTGTACTCCGGATCGAACTTGTTCATGGCGATTATTTCGCTCGGATTGTCCGGATTGACCGTACTGGCGTAATCGATCCAGAAGTTGGGGTCGTTTACATCCTTCACCTCGCTGTTGTCCCAATCATATCCGAACAGCTCATCCTCTGTCACCCGGCTGTCCCCGTTGAGATCCTGCCAGAGCACATCGATCCAGGTCCAACCGAGGGGATTGATGAAATTGGCGATGTTGTTTCCGGATTGGGAGCCGTAACGGGCAATCGAAAATTTGAGGACATCCTTTCCGGTTCCGAATAGATCCCAGGCCACGCTCAAGCGCGGGGAAAAGACCTGCCATTTCACTCCCGGATCGAATTCATCGAGTTTGACGGCTGGCATGTACTGGGAAAGCCAGGGCGCGGCGGGAATGTCGACATTGCTCACCAGGGATTGTTCCTGGTCGTACCTGATTCCGAAATTGACGGCAAAATTGCCGAAAGTCACCGTGTCCTGGATGTAGGCACTGTAGCGGGTGAAGTCGTAATTCAGCATCATGTCTCGAAGAAGAATGGCCTCCCACCACTCTCCTGTGGGCACCGTCGTATCGGGTCCGGAATAGATGAGATAAAGGTTTCCTTCATAATAGGCGAATGTGGTAGTGGTCGCCTGGACGTAATCGACTCCGAATTTGATCTCATGGTCTGTACCCAGAACGTCTTCGGCGAAATAATCACCGTTGAGGTTCACATTGATCTGATTGCGGTCCGTGCCGTACTCGAAAGCGTTTCCCGATACGTGAAAAGTCGGATAATAGGAAAGGGTCATGTATTCGCCCGATCCGTCGGAGGTCCTCTTTCCTTGAACTGGATCGAGGACGAAACCGCCATCGGTATACATGACTTTGGCATCGAGGAACAGGTTACCGAACATCTGGTCCACTTCGCCCTTCCAGAGGTATCCAGGGCCGGTCTGGTTCCAGAAGGTATCTGGGTCCTGTACGGTGGCTCCCCAGATGGGCCGGTTCCACTTTTGTTTGTTATCGTACGAGACGAAAAAGTTCGCCCTCGTGGATGGGGTGGGCTGGAAATCCAGCCGTCCATACCCGGATGCCAGCCAGGTCTTGTCCGATGTCCCGGCCAGCGTCAGCTTGTCGATGTCCTGGATACCCCAGGAGCCGTAAAACCAGAGTTTGTCTTTGACCAGCGGTCCTCCGAAATTGGCGCCGTAGAGGTAAAGCCTATTGATTCCGGCGGCCGTGTACCCGATATCCTGCAGATCCTGGGGAACGTTATCCGACTGCCAGGGATTTCTGATCAGATCCAGATAAAACAGGCCCGAAAAATGGTTGCCTCCCCGCCTAGTGATTAGGTTGATCTGCACGCCTCCGGTCTGGGCCCGGATGTCATTGCTTCCGTAATTGACTTCGACCTCTTCGTAGGCCGACATGTTGAGATAGGCCGGGGCCGATCCCAGGGCCGAATTGTCCGTGATGTTGGCTCCATCCACATTCCAGGTGCTGTCGTCCTTATCCGATCCGTGGCCGTAATAATGGGATTGCTGTCCGCCCTCGTTGCCGCCGACGTCTTCTCTGTCGATCAGCATCCCCGGGATGAGAGAGAGGATCGTCCAGGGATTTCTCGCCGACGGAAGGCTCATGATCATCTCATCGCTCAGGTTCACTCCGACTCGAACCTTCTTGGTATCGATGACCGGGGCTTCTCCCCTGACAATCACTTCTTCGCTCAAGGCTGTCATCTCCAGAATAATGTTCAGGTTCACGTCCTTCCCGTATTCTGCCACGAGGTCCTGGCGGATGAGAGTATTGAATCCGTCAAGCTCGAACTTGAGGCCATAATCATCGGCCACTGGAAGATTCAAGAACCGGAAATTACCCTTTTCCGATGTAATGTCCGACATGGGAGCGATCTTGGAACCGGTCAAGGTTACGCTGACTCCAGGAAGAGGCAGGCCTTCAGCGTCTTTCACCGTGCCTTTGATCGAACCGAACTCTTGAGCGGAGACGAAAACAGCCACGAACAACACAACTCCGATTAAAACGATTATTCGTTTCATCTTCCTTCTAGCCTCCTTTGTTGAAATTTTTCAAGTTCCAGAGCGAAAATTTTTCGCTCCCTTTTTCTCGCTGATAATTAACCCATTTCTGCCTATTCTCACCTCCTTTCAGTGTTCTTTATGGCAAAAAATGTGCCATCCATGTCTTTCCAGGGGAACCGGGGAGATTTTCTCCTTCCGGCTTTTCTCGACCGGCCTTCCAGAAGCGGCTTTCCTGCCTGATAATTATGCATAAGGTCGAAAACACTAATACCCGGAGGCATGGAACATGTTGAAAATAGAGGGAATACGAACAAAAGAAAAATATATGTCTAATTTTCATACAACTGCTGCGTTTGTGCATTCTGGACAATCCTTTGGCTCTGGCGAACCGCCTGGGGGAGGTCTTGGGGCTGAATGGTCCTTCCATTCCCAAGCACCACGGCCCTTTCCATACAATTCTTCAACTCCCGGACATTTCCCGGCCAATCGTAGGCGATCAAATGGCGCTTTGCCCGGTCAGAGATATGTTTCACCCTCCCGGCTAGAAAATGTTCGGCGAGCGGAACGATATCTTCCCTGCGCTGCCTGAGAGGGGGAAAACGGAGCTTTAGGACATTCAACCGGAAATAGAGTTCTTTTCTAAACTTTCCTGCCAAAACGGACTTTCTCAAATTTTTTTTGGTGGCCGCGATCACGCGGACATCCACCTTGATATCTTCTGACCCTCCCACGCGTTGGATTTCCTTTTCCTCCAGCACCCTCAATATTTTGGCCTGCAGCCCTATGCCCATGTCCCCGATTTCTTCCAGGAAAATGGTTCCTCGGTGAGCAAGCTGGAATTTCCCGATGCAGAAGCTCATCCCTCCTCGCAAAACATACCTCTCATGGCCGAACAGTTCGCTTTCCATCTGCCCTTCGGGAACAGCCGCGCAATTGACCGGAACGAAGGGCTGGCCGCGCCGAGAGGAAAGCGCATGGATGACCTTTGCGACCAGCCTTTTCCCCGTTCCTGTCTCGCCCTCCATCAAGATGGTGATATCCGTGGGAGCGATCTTCTGAATGGTCTTATGGATTTCTTCAAGCTGACCCCACAAAACATCTGGCGAGCTATTCATTTTTCCCATCTGTTCCATCGATCTGTTTCCCATTGAATCGGAGGTCGAGGGAGGCTCTGGAGAGCCTCCCTCCGGAGGGAATTATTGGGATGGGTTGGTTAAAATTCTATCCTGTCCACCATTTGAAAAATCCTCTCAGGCATCATCCGGAGAAGATAAAGGTAATCGAGATAGAGATAATCATACTCAATTCTCCCGGAAACAGGTCGACTGGAAAACACCAGCGGGATAGCATTTCCAACTTTGAAAACATCGCGAAATGTTTGCAAAGTGAACGGGCTGATGCCAAGCTTTAGGGCGGACCGCAGTTCCATATCCATGAGAATCCAGGTATACCATTCGTTTGGGCCAAGCTGAGGTAAGCCTTGAAATTTCAGTCCAGAGAATCCGGCAAGATAACTGAGATAGGTCAAAGCATCGGTCTTGAGCGGGCATCGGTTTAGGAAGCTCTCGTCGACAGTGCTAGTGCTGAAAGAGCTATTGTTCCGGGTTTCCGTTAGATCATCGTTCCCATTGTCCGGGGAAGTTTCTAAAAACGCGTTATCCAGAACTCTTACCCCTTCTATTCTCATGCTGCCGACGACAGGAGCTTCCCCTTCGACGACCATGGATTCCTTTGCTGCCCTCAGGGGTAACTCGAAATCCAGAGAGACGGTTATGTCGCTCTTGACGACAATTCCTTTTTGTACATACGTTTCCAACCCTCTGACGATGAATGACAATTCATAAACACCGGGAGAAAGACCCGGGAACCGGTAAATGCCTTCCTGATCGGTGAAGGCTTCCACCTCGGGAACGATTAAAGCTGGAGACCTGAGAAGGACGATCACACCAGGAAAAGGATCTCCATCCGGAGTTCTGACCACACCGTTGATCGATCCGGTCCGGTTGGCCTTCGAAAATGCCAGTCCAGATGTTATGAAAGCCACCAAGAAAAAAATGGTGCATTTTTTTACCATTTGAGACCTCCTACCTTGTATCAAGGTATTTATCCTTTTCCTCTCGCACCATTACGCCTCATCATATTTTGTTTAAGCAGTTTTTGTGCCAGAAGTGGGTGCAGCGTGCTTCGAAAGTTCGGAATCCGGCCAAATTGAGTTTTTACAGGGGAAAACAGGGAGGATTTTTTTGAGTGGGGATCGAGTTCAGGTAGGGCCCGAGGGTATCTCCATGATATATGGAGCGAAGAGGCCGCTAAATGGGAATTCTCCTGTCCATTTTTTTAACGGAGCGCAGAGCGTCCGGAAGGACCTTTAGAAATTTAAGTTATTTAAAAAAAACAAAATAACATCAATTCTACACCTTTTAAATTTTTATACAGGGGTTGGGGACGTTCCTTGAGGTACCACCCTATTTCAGAGCCGCTATACAGAGGGTGGGGACGCTCCTTGAGGTACCACCCTATTTCAGAGCCGAAATGCTTGCCTAAGAACATACATAGGGAGGGGTAAATAGTTGGGGGATGCTCCTGCAAGAAACTGCTGGGGAAACGCAATTTTGGGACGTTCCTTCAAGCAAGTACTAGGCTATTTCAGCTTTGCAGTATTCACCATTTCGATTGAAGGATAAGGATATAAAAAGCAGGTTGCAATTGAGGACTTTCGGAAATTTTTGCTGAAACAGGAAACGGACCCAGGGATTACCTGATTGTTTTTCTCTGCGTTTTTTTGGATCATCCTCGATCTATTTTGGGATAGCTATAGGGTGGTACCTGATGGAGCGTCCCCTTATTGCTTATTGTTCTTTGATTTTGTATTTTTTAATTTTGTTATCCAGGGTCTGGCGGGTGATGCCGAGAATCCGTGCGGCTTCGCTTTTATTCCAGCTCGAGTATCTGAGAACCCTGAGAATGTGGTCTTCCTCTATATGATCGAGCGATTCGAGCGGGGCCGGGATGATCTGTCCCCCTTTGCGAAGGGCGTGGGGGAGGTCTTCGGGCTGGATGATCTTTCCGTCGCCCAGAACGATGGCCCTGTCTATGCAGTTTTTCAGTTCCCTGACATTTCCCGGCCAATCGTAGGCTTCGAGCAGTCGTTTCGCTTTGGATGCGATTTTTTTGACCCTCCCGGCGATGAAGTGATCGGCCAAAGCCACGATATCTTCCTTCCTTTCTCTAAGGGGGGGGAGCTTGAGGGCCACGACATTCAGCCTGTAATAGAGATCCTCCCGGAAAGCGCCCTGTTCCACGGCTTTACTAAGGTCCTTATTCGTGGCGGCAATGACCCGGACATCGACCGCTATGGTTTTGCTTCCTCCTACTCTCTGAAGTTCCTTCTCCTCCAGAATGCGCAAAACCTTTGCCTGCAGGTCCAGGCTCATGTCCCCGATTTCATCCAGAAAAATCGTCCCCCCATGGGCCAGTTGAAACTTTCCGTCGCGGGCGCTGGTCGCGCCGGTAAAGGCTCCTCTTTCATGGCCGAACAGTTCGCTCTCGATTAACTCCTTGGGGATGGCCGCGCAATTGACCGGAATAAAGGGGTGTTCCCTGCGTGGAGAAAGGGCGTGGATGGCCTTGGCCACCAATTCCTTGCCTGTCCCTGTTTCTCCCTGGACCAGAACCGTGATATCCGTGGGAGCGACCTTTTTGATGGTCTCGAACACTTTTTTCATCTTCTCGGAATCGCCCAGAATCTGGTATTTCGGCCTCAGCGTATCTTCCAGCCAAACATTTTCTTGGACGACGCGTCGGTGGAGGCGGGCGTTTCCCAAGGCGATTCCGGCCTGATGGCAGAGGGCCGCCAAAAACATCAGGTCATCCTCATCGAAGCTCCCTACCAGAGCCCGGTTGTCTAGATAGATGACCCCTAAAATCTCTTCCCGGAACATCAGAGGGGCGCAGATTGCCGACCGAATGTTATAATCACGGATACTCTTCGCTTTATCGAACTGTGTGTCTTCCTGGGCATTCACCGTCAGAATGGATACGCCCTCGTTCAGAACCTTATGGATAATGGTTCGGCTGACTTCCAGCTTCTCCGATCCGGCGGAGCCTGTTTCGTCGCGGACGAGTTCGCACGCGAGTTCTTTGCTGCTCTCATCCACCAGGGCTATGAAGCCTCTCTCCGCTGGCAAACTCTTCATGGCCGCCCTCATGATCTCATCCAAAAGATTATCTTGGTCTTCCAGATGAGAATTGACGGCTTTGGCGAACTCATAGAGGAGCATCAGCCTCTGGTGGTCTCTTTTAAGGGAGGAGAGGTCCTTGGTGTCCATCCTTTCCAGGGTGAAGGGCATGGTTTTTTTGGCATCGAAGGAGGTCACTTCCACCGACTTCTGGGACATCTCTTCGGCGGCAAGTATCTCGACGGAGGTGGTGGGGCATGAATCATCGGTCCGGTATATCAGCAGGGATTGCCCCAGCGAAATCTTATCGCCATCTCGCAATTTGTGCCGGGAGACAATCCTGCCGTTGACCTGGACAGGATTCTCGCCTCCTAGATCGCGCAGCTCATAACCGCCATCCTTCAGGCTGATGATCTCGGCGTGGTCCCTGGATACAAAAGGATCGGAGAGGGGGACATCGTTGGTGGGCCTTCGTCCCATTTTCGTTACAGGTGACTTGATCTCATAGCTTTTGGTCTCGAAATCTTTCAGTTGAAGGATCAGATACGGCATCCGCTTTATTCCCTATTCTTATTCCGGTTGTTACCGAACAATCCTAAGTTTAACCCTACCTTTCGAACAGAGTCAATAGCCAAAATCCCGCACCCCGCGCCTGCCTCGAGGTTGACATTCTCCCAAACCAGTGATAATAAATTTGATTTGGTGACTTTGATTTGGTGACAGGTTACTAAATTATAAAATCGATACAAATACTAATTAAGTAACCTGTCACCATTTACAAAAAAATGAAAACTTGTGTCGATCGGCGCGAATTTCTAAAGGCTTTGGGCCTGAGCGCTGCGGCTATGGTCCTTCCCCAACTCGAGACGGGTTGCCGCCGACGGTCCTCAACCCCTAACATCATCTTCATTCTTGCCGATGATCTAGGTTATGGGGAGGTGGGATGTTACGGTCAAAAAAAAATCAAAACACCCAACATCGATAAGTTGGCAGCTCGGGGCATAAGATTCACCCAGCATTACTCCGGAAGCCCGGTTTGTGCGCCGTCGCGTTGTGTTCTTTTAACTGGCAAAAACACGGGGCATGCCTATATACGAGATAACGATGAGATGGGAGAGCGCGGGGATGTCTGGCATGACCCAGAGCTTGAAGGACAACGGCCGCTTCTACCTGGAACCACGACTATCGGGACCATCTTGAAGAAGGCGGGATACACGACAGGGGCCATCGGAAAGTGGGGATTGGGAGGACCGGGAAGCGCGGGTGAACCCAACCGGCAGGGATTCGATTTCTGGTTCGGCTATCTCTGCCAGCGGGTGGCTCACAATTATTACCCCACTCATCTGTGGAGAAATGGCGAAAAATACATTTTAAAAGGAAATCCCTATTTTTATCCCCACCAAAAATTCCCGGAAGACAAGGATCCCTTGGATGATGCTTCCTATCAAGTGTATAAGGGTGAAACGTATTCCATGGATGTAATGATGGAGGAGGCCTTGGGCTTCATCGGAAAAAACAAAGATCGACCTTTTTTTCTCTATCTTCCTTTTACCATCCCTCACGCTGCGATTCAGGTCCCTGACGACTCGTTGGAGGAATACAAAGACGCCTTTCCAGAAAAGCCTTATCTTGGCGACAAGGGATATCTCCCTCATCCTCGACCGAGGGCCGGATATGCCGCCATGGTCACCCGAATGGACCGGGAGATCGGAAGGATCATGTCGCTGCTGGAGGAGCTCGGGCTCGTCCAAAATACCCTGGTTATATTTTCGAGTGATAACGGTCCCACCTTCAACGGCGGAACGGATTCGGCATTCTTTGAAAGCGCTGGCCCCTTGCGGGGGCTCAAGACCATGCTGTACGAGGGCGGGATAAGGGTACCTTTGATCGCCCGCTGGCCAGGGAAGATAGAACCGGGCCGCGTGACCAGCCATGTTTCGGCATTTTGGGACATCCTGCCCACCTTCACAGATATCTTGGGAATAGATCCCCCACCGGATATCGATGGCATTTCTTTCCTCCCCACCCTCATGGGACAGGAGGAGAAGCAGAAGGAACACGATTTTCTTTACTGGGAATACCAAGGGAAGCAGGCAGTGCGGATGGGGGACTGGAAAGCTTACCGGCCGGGTCCGGGACAAAGCATCGAGCTGTACGACCTCAGTAACGATATCGGTGAACAAAATGACGTGGCTTTCGCAAATCCCGCCGTTATCTCAGAAATCGAACAAATCCTTAAAAAAGCCCGTACAGAATCCAAACTTTTTCCTCTAAATCGGTGACAGGTTACTTAATTATAAGATCTATCGAAATACTAATTAAGTAACCTGTCACCAAAATAAAAATAATGAAGAAAAAAACAGGAAAGGGATAGCCAAAATGAAGCGCCGTCGGTTTCTTTTTTCCTTGGGTATTGGGGCCGCTACCTTGGCCGGAGCAGAAATTTTTTCCGCCTCCAAATCATCCAACCTCACCGGGCCAGGCTATTTTTCGAGCCAAAGCCGCCCAAATTTCGTCCTCATCAATGTCGACGATTTGGGCTGGATGGACCTTTCGTGCTACGGCAGTCATTTTTACGAAACCCCGAATATCGATAAGCTGGCCGGCCAGGGGATGAGGTTTACGGATGGTTATGCCACCTGTGCGGTTTGCTCACCCACCCGTGCCTCCGTCATGACCGGCCGCTACCCTGCGCGAATCGGCATCACGGATTGGATACACCATCTGGACCGGCAAGCCTACCTGGCCATCGGCAAAGGAGAGAACCCTGTCGAATATGTCAAAACCGAAGGCCGCCCCCTTCTATGCCCTCCCAATCCCTACTGGATGGAACTGGACGAAGTCACCATCGCCGAAATGCTCAAGCCGGCAGGATACACCTCCTGCCACATTGGAAAATGGCATTTAGGGGATGTCTGGTGGTACCCTGACAAACAAGGATTCGATGTCAATATCGGAGGCTGCGAAATCGGACAGCCACCCACCTACTTCGATCCCTACTACCAACATCCAAGACGGAGCAGCATCCCGACACTCCCTCCCAGGAAACAGGGTGAATACCTCACCGACCGAGAAGCTGACGAAGCCGTCACCTTCATTCAAAAAAACAGGGAGAAGCCCTTTTTCCTCTACTATTGTCCCTATGCTGTGCACACACCGCTGGAGGCCAAAAAGGAGCTCATTTCCAAATACAGCAAAAAGCCCGCCACCACTCAAAGCAACGCCGTTTATGCGGCCATGATCGAAAGCGTCGACCAAGCTGTGGGAAAAATTATGAGAGCCCTTGACGAAATGAATTTGACCCGCACCACAATGGTCATATTCACCTCAGACAACGGAGGTCTTGAATATTACGGTTCAGAAGATGGCACAAAGACCTTTGCCACTGACAACGCTCCCCTCCGGGCCGGCAAAGGTTATCCCTACGAAGGCGGCATCAGGGTCCCACTGATCGTCCGCTGGCCGGAAAAGATAAAGCCCGGAAGCGTCTGTCATCAACCGGCGGCAAGCATCGACTTTTTCCCCACTTTGGGCGACACAGCTGGCTCGGAACTTCCTCAAGATCGGGTGATCGACGGAAAGAGCCTTATTCCTTTGCTCACACAAAAGGGCTCTCTTGAACGAGACGCCATCTTTTGGCACTTTCCCCATTACCGTGGAGGAATCGTCCCCTACAGCATCATTCGGAACGGGGAATGGAAACTTATCAAAAGATATGAAGGGAAGACTTTCGAGCTGTTCAATTTAAAGGAGGACATAGGCGAAAAGCAGGACCTTTCGAAAAGCAGGCCGGAGAAAGTCCAAGAACTCGACGATCTTCTCCAGACATGGCTCAAGCAAACAGGAGCCAAGCTGCCAATAGCAAAACCGACAACCTCAAAATGGTGATAAAAATGGTGATTGATTTGGTGACAGATTACTAAATTAGAAATTCGATAGTTTTTGTAATTTAGTAACCTGTCACCAAATCAGTCAGTCACAAAATTATAAGAAAGATGTACAGGAAAAAGAAGCTCGGTTCGGTGTTGATCAAGCCGGCGGGTCCAGACTGCAACATGGCCTGTACCTACTGCTTTTATCTGGAAAAATCCAGGCTGTTTTCCGAAACAAAAATCCACCGCATGAGCGATGAGGTCCTGGAAGAAACAGTCAAGCAGGTCCTCTCTCAGGGTGAAAAGGCGATTTCTTTCGGCTGGCAGGGGGGAGAACCGACCTTGATGGGACTTCCCTTTTTCCGCAAGGCCGTCGCCTTCCAACAGCTATACGGCAGGGGCCATTCCGTGGGCAACGGGCTCCAGACCAACGGCCTCCTTATCGACGAGGAATGGGCCGAATTCCTCTCCGAGTACAAATTCCTTGTCGGGTTATCCCTGGACGGTCCCGAGCCCATCCACAACAAATACCGCCGCCTCCGCAGCGGAGAAGGCTCCTGGTCCAAAGTTGTGGGCAAAGCAGAACTTCTTCTGGACAATAACGTAGCCGTCAACGCCCTCACCGTTGTCAACGACTACTCGGTGGATTTCCCCGATGAAATCTATTCCTTCCACAAATCCCTCGGTCTGAACTACATGCAGTTCATTCCTTGCCTGGAACCCGACCCTGGAAATCCCTCTCAGACGGCCTTCTTCTCTGCCCCTCCTGAGAAATACGGCCAATTCCTCTGCCGCTTGTTCGACTTCTGGCTGGAAGACTTCGACGGGATGGTGGCCACTACCTCCATTCGTTTCTTCGACTCCCTCTTCCATATCTACGTGGACCTCCCTCCGCCCGAATGCACCCTCCTCAAGGAATGCGGAGTTTATGTGGTTATCGAACACAACGGCGATATCTATTCCTGCGATTTTTTTGTCGAGCCCCGTTGGAAGCTCGGCAATATTATGGAGGGCAGGCTGGCGGATAGGCTAAACTCCTCCCTCCAGACCAAATTCGGCCGGATGAAGGCAGCCCTTCCCCAGGATTGCCTGAAGTGTCCATGGCTGCGCCAATGCCGCGGCGGCTGCACCAAGGACCGCTTGCACAACCCCGCAAACCATAGCCTCAACCACTTCTGTCCCTCCTACAAGATATTCTTCGAGCATGCCGACCAGCGGTTCAAGGATTTGGCAGCCGATTGGAAAAGCCGGCAATCGCAAGATGAATCGCTCTGGTCGCCTACTCAGCGCCGACATCAGCAGGCTTCTGACAGCGAACCCCGCCACCCCACCGTCGGCCGCAACGACCCCTGCCCCTGCGGAAGCGGACTCAAATACAAGAAATGCTGCGGCCGTTGATCGGATAGGAATCGATAGAAACCAGAACGACTACTCCATGGCACCAATAGGACGACAATCAGCACAAAACGCGTCTTTCTTTTTTCATTCTGCAAAAATCTTCAGGATTTCCTCCAACTCCGCCCTCATCAAAGGAAAATCGAAGCGGATGATCGCCTGTCTCTCAGCGTCCAACAGAATAATCCCCGAGCCTCTCTCCGCCATCGCCCCGAACACCTTGTGTCTATCCATCAAAACGGGGAACAAAATTTGATGAGCACGGATAAATCCTTCGAGTTTCTTCTCGGCAATCCCCATAGCGACATCCTCCCTCTCCAGATCTTGAGGCACGATCAAAATTCCCCAGCAATCCTGGGTCTTTACCTGAAGGGGAAGCCTTCGATACAGTTCGAGGAAGGATTCAAGGCAGACCATACACGAGAAATCGCGGAAATCGAGGATAAACAGCAGGAGCCTCCTCCTATCCACCTGCTCCAAGCCCATAGAAGAAGAAACATAACGCATCTCCACAGCCTCAGATCCGGCCTCCCTTCTTTCCTCAGCCGGCCCAATGCCAAACCCTCTAAAATGCAAAAAAGACGCCAGCCCAAAAACCAGTATGATCAACCAATCCGCAAAAGATAATCTCTCTTCTTTTTTCTCCATGTTCCACCTTCATCGCCCGAAACCCCCACCGCCGTCTCAACGGCTGGCTAGAAACTCTCATCTTTCAAACAATGGCCAAAAAACAGGAGGGCCAACCCGAGGTAATACCATGACTAAACGGGACCTGACTGTCTTTTTCTGCCTATTTATTTTTCTATGTATCCGATGGTCCGCGCATCTGCTTATCTATCTGACTGGTGGTCTGACTAGCCGACTACCCATCTGTCCCTTCACCTTTCCTTCCTTTTTTCTTTCTTCCTTCCTCCCTCCCTCCCTTCCTTCCTCCCTTCCACAAAAAAGGATGCCCCTCAATTGAGGCCTTATCTTATGCTGCGAGGAATTCCCACCATCCTGTATTTCTTCAAGGTCACACCTTCGCTGGCCCTCGAATAAAGATAGTCTTCCCCGTCGATATAGATGCAGTGGCTGCTCTCCGGCAGAATGAAGGTCGTCACGAGCTCTCCCTCCGGGCTCAGAACATAGACATCCCGGCTCCTGTTTTTGGAAAGATGGCCGCCTAAAACAAATATATTGCCCGACGAGTCCAAAGCGATATCCTTATAGACAATTTCGGTCGGTACCACAAAATCGCCAACCTCTTTCCTCTCCACCTCCTTCTTCCCCAACAAAGATTCGGACCAAAGCCTCCTCCCGCTCTCATCGAACTTCTCGATTCTATCCCTAAAACAATGAGCCAGATACAAACAGCCCTGAGCATCCAGATCGAAGCTCACCGTGTCCATTAATAACGGTGAAGAATCCTTCGAAAATTTAACGGATTTAACGACATTGCCCTTTTGATCGCAGTAGAGAATCTGGCTTTTCATCTGAACGTCGAGCGCCTCCACGGCCACCATCCCCTCATCCAGCGCCTTAATGTCCGCCACCGGGCCTTTCAAAGGAATATTAAACTTGAAATTCAAATCTCTATCGAACACTTTGATGACAGGCTGGTACTGTTCTGTGACAAATAGGAAATTTCCCGAAGAGCCCAGAAGCCTAGGGGCCGTGAATTCCCCCGGCCCCTGTCCCTTTCGTCCTGTCGTCTTTATGAATTCACCGGTCTTGTCGAATTTCTTCAAGGAATAGTCTATCGAATCCGTGACATAGATGAATTTTTCAGAATCGACCGCCACCCCCACCCACTGGTAAAGAAAGTCATCCTCCAGGCTTCCGATGGAAAGGACTTCTTCCAACATGATTTTTTTGGGGATAGCAGCGCCCGCCAAAAGACAGAGAAAAGGAAGCCACAAAATGGCACAGGTCTTCAAACAGGATCTCATCCTTCTCGTCCTCGACAAAAACGCCCTCTCACTCGACATACTTCTTACAGAAAAGGTAGCCCGTCGCGCAGAAAATCGACCCCCCAAGCGTCATGTTCACCAATGGGTCCTCCAGGCATTTGAATAAGGCCTTTTCACATGCTCCTGCGTTCAGGTCCATCATGGCCACACATAGAAACAGGGTAGCGAAAATCGCGGCCACGGCCGCTCCTTTTTTAAATGTGTTTATGCGTTTCATCATACCTCCTTATCACCCATTTCTTAATTCAGGGCCCAGTTCTACGCCACGTAATATTTCAAACACCAGGTGTAGCCCATCAGACATCCTGAAGCGAAAAGCAAAAAAGTCTGGGGCCCGCTCAGGATTCCTGCAATGACCGCATCGACGCTGCACTTGACCAATGCCTTGTCACATTCTTCCTTTTCCGAGGCAAACAGGGATGGGCCAAAGAGAAAAAGACAAAAAATCAGCCCAACCGCCACGAAACCTCTTGTCCATTGTCTTTTGAAAATGTTCATTTGGAACCTCCTTTCACTCCATCTAAAGCAAAATCCATGCCAGCGGTTCCATCTGGGAGGCTTCTAACTTATTGATATAAAATAAATTAACATACAATTCGAAAGATCAAAAATCTGAGCCAAACATACATGAATTCACCCACCTAGTGGGGAACTAAAAGAAAATAAATAAATTATGAATAAGAGATTTTTTCGCCGTCAGGATAAAAAAAAGGCCCGTCACGCGGACGGGCCCACAGCATTTTTCTACTTTAGTTTACATCCCGGTCAACAGCAGTCGACACAACGCCGTTATTTCAGCATAGGAATTTTGATGCCCTTTTCCTTGGCGAACGTGATCGCCTCCTCATAGCCGGCATCCGCATGCCGGGCCACTCCCGACCCGGGGTCAACGGTCAGCACTCTCTCCAGCCTCTTCGCCGTCGACTCCTCTCCGTCGGCCACGATCACCATCCCCGCGTGGATCGACAGGCCTATGCCCACTCCCCCACCGTGATGGACGGACACCCATGAGGCTCCACACACCGCGTTCAGCAGAGCATTCAGGATGGGCCAGTCGGCGATGGCATCCGAGCCATCCTTCATGCCCTCCGTCTCTCTGTTGGGCGAGGCCACCGATCCGGTATCCAAATGGTCCCTCCCGATGACGATGGGCGCGCTGATCTTTCCCCTTTTCACCAGGTTGTTGATCACGGCCCCGAACCGTGCCCGTTCCCCGTACCCCAGCCAGCATATGCGCGACGGAAGTCCCTGAAAGCTCACTTGCTTCTGCGCCTTCCTTATCCAGCGCTCCAAGGCCTTATCCTCGGGAAACTCCTTCAACACGGCCTCATCGGTCACATAGATGTCCTCGGGATCACCGCTGAGGGCCGCCCACCGGAATGGCCCCTTCCCCGAACAAAAAAGCGGACGGATGTATTCGGGGACAAAACCGGGGATATCGAAGGCGTTTTTCACGCCGGCCACCTGCGCCTGACCGCGGATATTGTTGCCGTAATCGAAGGCCTTGGCCCCCCTCCTCTGCAACTCCAGCATGGCCTCCACATGAACGGCCATGGATGCATAAGCCCTCCTCTTATAATCCTCAGGATCCTTCTCCCGCAGCCTCAGGGCCTCCTCATAAGGGATACCATGGGGCACATACCCGTTCAGCTCATCGTGGGCAGAGGTCTGGTCGGTCAGCACATCCGGCATGATCCCTCTCTTTACGATTTCAGGAAGGATATCCGCGGCATTCCCCAAAAGCCCGACCGACATGGCGGCCCCGTTCTCCTTGGCCTCCAGAGCCAGGTTCAGCGCCTCGTCCAGGTCCTCGACCATCAGGTCGACGTACTTGGTTTCCAGCCTTCTTTTTATCCTGTCCCTGTCCACCTCCACCACGATGGCCACCCCTTCGTTCATGGTGACGGCCAGCGGCTGGGCACCTCCCATACCTCCCAGCCCGGCGCTCAGCACCAACTTTCCCTTCAGCGTTCCTCCGAAATGCTTGGTAGCCACCGAAGCCAGGGTCTCGTAGGTCCCCTGGAGAATTCCCTGGGTTCCGATATAAATCCAGCTCCCGGCTGTCATCTGTCCGTACATGGTCAACCCCTTGGCCTCCAGGCGCCGGAATTCATCCCACGTGGCCCACTTGGGCACGATGAGGGCATTGGCGATGAGGACACGGGGAGCCTCGCTGTGGGTCTTGAAAACGCCCACCGGCTTGCCGGACTGGACCATGAGGGTCTCATCGTTTTCCAGATCCGCCAAACTCCTGACAATCGCCTCATAGCATTCCCAATTCCTGGCCGCCTTCCCTGTTCCTCCGTACACGATGAGCTCATCCGGCTTCTCACCCACCTCGGGGTCCAAGTTATTCATCAGCATCCTCAACGCCGCCTCCTGGGACCACCCTTTGGTGTTCAGCCGAGTCCCCCGCGGGGCCCTGATTTCTCTGTGTTCACTCATGTCTGCCCTCCTCAAAATTCGTTACCGTTCTACCGTTCTATTTTCCGCAAAATAGCTGGGTGACTTCAACTTTTGCGGCCAACCAGCTATTTGCATCACTCTCGAGTGAATAATTGTCCACGATACATTCTCAAAAAATGCCCGGCTGTGTTCGAATAACTCGAATAAAAAAAGGACCGGATTTGACATACATCACGGGTTCTCTACCTGTTCGAACCGTTCTCTCACCTGAGGTAGCCTTCTCATCCGCTCCAAGGTCTTTTCTTTGCCCATCAATTCCAGAACGTCGAAGATTCCTGGGCTCACCGGCTCCCCCACCACCAGCATCCGCAGCGCGTGAATAAAAAGAGCGGCCTTGACCCCTTCCTTCTCGGCCCTCCGGCGCAGCGTGCGCTCGATCTCCCCCGCCGAAAACTCCTCCAGGGCCCTGAAATCTTCTTCCAGCCGCGGCAGCAACTTCTCCAGATCTTCATCCATCAGGTGCTTTTTCACCCCGGCCGGATCATATTCGATCTCATCGACGAGATAAGGCCGGGCCGCTTTGGGAAAGGCCTCGATGGTCCGGCTCCTTTCCTTCAACAGGCCGATCAATCTCAGATACCAGCCCATTTTTTCGCCATCCAACTCTTTCATCCACAGCCCCGCTTCCTTCAACACAGCGCCAACCAGCGGCGCCAGATCCTCCGCTCCCATCTGCGAAATCAACCGGCCGTTCAACCATTCCAGTTTGCTTAGATCGAAAACAGGGCTCCCTTTGCTGACTTTGGCCAGGGAAAATCTGCGGGCCATCTCCTCCAGCGTGTAGATTCTCTCCTCCCCCGGCGACCAGCTCATCTGGGCTAAAAAGTTCAAAAAGGCAAGGGGCAAATACCCCCGGTCTCGAAACTCCAGCACCGAGGTCACCCCATGGCGTTTGCTCAACTTTTTTTTGTCCGGCCCCAGAATCAGAGGAAGATGCCCGAACTCCGGCCTTTCTCTACCGAACGCCTCATAGAGCAGTATCTGCTTGGGCGTGTTGGAGATATGGTCGTCCCCCCGGATGACATGGGTGATCTGCGACTCCATATCGTCCACTACCACCGAAAGATGGTAGGTGGGAAGGCCATCTCCCCTCAGCAACACAAAATCCTCGATTGTTCGGCTATCCACCGCTATGTCCCCGTGGATGAGGTCTCTGTATCGGATCTCCTTCTCTGGGACCAAAAACCGCACGGCCTTCGGTCTTTCTTCCGATTCGAAAATCTCTTTTTGCTCGGCCGTAAGATTCAGGCAGAACCGGTCATACCCCCAGAAATCCCCCGCTTCGGGAGTCTTTTCGACCCTCTCCTCGATCTCCTCCGGCCGGCAGTAACAAACATAGGCCTTGCCTCTTTCGACGAGCTCCCGGACTTTGTCCTGATAAAGGGACAGCCGCCGGGATTGGAAGATAGGGCCCTCATCCCAATCCAGGCCCAGCCACTGAAGGCCCTCGATGATAACCCGGGTCATTTCCTCCGAGGATCGGATGATATCGGTGTCTTCTATACGAAGGATGAGTTCCCCCCCGTGATGGCGCGCGAAAAGCCAATTGAAAAAACAGGTCCTTGCCGCGCCTATGTGAAGGTATCCCGTTGGACTGGGCGCGAACCTTACTCGAACCATCCCCTATAGTTTAATCTCTATTCACCAAATAGTAAATGGGGACGCTCCTTTAGGTACCACCCTATAAGTAAATGGGGACGTAAATGGGGACGTCCCATTCGGGGACACCCTATATTGCAATATTTACTTTTTATCAATAATAAATTATAGAGTATCCCTGAATGGAACATCCCCTATTGTTACCCTCGAATGACAGTTGCAGAAGGCTGGGGTAGGTTGGGTCGGGGTCTTCAATGTCGCTTCGACATTTCCCTGAACCTATATCTGCGTTCAAATTCCCGTCACTTTGGGGCAAAACCAAGAAAAAAATTGTATAGGGTGGTACCTAATGGGACGTCCCCACAAATTTAAAAAACCTTAAAAAAAAGGTTGACTCGTGAGAAAAAAATAGGATAGGATTTAGGTGGGTTTTTTGCAGGGAATAGAAAAGGATTTCACTCCTTTATATAGAGAGGATAGAGCCGAGGTTCGAAAGTGCGCCAAATTGGGGAAAACTTTATAAGATTTCCAGGATAGGTATGGCCATACAAAAAATTTTGATTTTGAATTCCCTGCCCGAAGAAATAGAAATTTTGAAAAAATTATGCGCTCATCTGGGATCTGTCCAGGTGGCCGCGAGCAAAGAAGAGGCCATCTCACTCGTAGAAAAAAACGACTTCGACCTTCTAGTGGTCGATGAAGCCTTCGCCGACTATTCCTCTCTCAAGGGCCTTTTCCAAACCACCACGAGCATAGTCATCACAGGAAGCTTCGGGAAAAAACTGAAGGAGATCGCCAGGTCATGGCCCTTGAATTATTATGTCGACTATCATTTTGCCCCTCTCGAGGACAAAAACAACGAAAGCCTGATTCGAGCGCTCATCACGGCTAGTGAATATTCCTATCTAAAATCGGAAATCCACCATTTAGAGCGGGAGCGTGTAGGGGCTGAGATCAAGCTGCGGGACGCCCACTCAGAGATCCAAAAAATCAAGGAATTCATCAACAACAGTGTTATCAAAGAAATGGAAAAGCGCATTTCCGTGGAAGCCAAATATGTGGGGATAAAAAAAGAGAAACAGAGGATCGAAACCACGCTCAAAAAACTGTATATGGCGAACGATGTCACAAGCCTTCTGGATATCGTCTATGATATCAAAGAGATCGTCCGTGCGGAGGGAATTTCGATCTACATATTGGACGAGAATGAGACTCTAGGCAAGTTTTTGAAGCCTTTGGTCTGGGACGACGCATTCTTGACCCACCCGGAATTCTCCAAACATTTTGTCCTCCTCGACTCCGACGACTTCGCCGCCTACGCCACCCGCCAGGCCCAGGTGATCAACATCTCCGATATCTCCTCCGATAACAGGTTCTCCAGCCGGTATGCGAAAGACTTGAAGTCTCCCTTAAAAGATCTACTCTGTGTCCCGATCATGCACGGTCCAGAAGTGATCGGCGCCCTGGAGGTCTACAACAAGACCGCCCAAGACCAACGAAGCGCGAGTGGTTTTACAGCCGAAGACCAAAAGGCCATGGCCAGATTCTGCGAACACATTGCCATCGCCATCACCAAGCTCAACCTCATTCAATACGACGCCCTGACTGGCCTGCTCCGTCCCGATGCCTTCTTCGATAAAGCCATCCAGAAGCTTCAGGTGAGCAGGAAAAGGTTCCACGAAGGATCATCTTTTGCCATGGTCATGGGAGATGTCGACTGGTTCAAAAATTACAACGACCGGAACGGACATGAAGCCGGAAACAAGCTCCTTCGTGAGCTGGCCGGAGTTCTCAAGAAGTCCACCAGAGACGAGGACCTGCTCTGCCGGTATGGAGGAGAGGAGTTTCTATTCTTCCTCTCCGGAATATCCAACGAAGACGAAGCCATAGGCTTCACCGAGAGAATCCGAAAAAACATCGAAGCCCACCACTTCGAAAACCAGGAATTCCAGCCCAACCACAATTTGACCATGAGCTTCGGCCTGACCTATTTCTCCCGCGAAAGAATCAAACAGTGGGAAGGAATCGGCAAGCAGAACCTGAAAAAGCTCGCCAACGAAGCTGATATGGCCCTGGCCGAGGCCAAAGGGAAAAGGAAGTCTTCACCAGGAAGGAGAGATTTTCTGAAAAATAAGGTTTGCATCTACACCAAAGAGCAGTTCGGAGAGTCCACCCCCCCCTCGGAACTCGAAAAACAAAGGGAGCAGACCGAAAGAAGAAGAAACAGAAGACACTACACGTCGACCATACTAGTCTATAAAAAGAAAGATTTTTACCGGGTAACCAAAACGATCAACTTGAGTCTGGGGGGAGCCAAAATCCCCACCGATTCTCTACTCAATTTAAACCAGGCCTTCGATTTGATCCTGATCCTGGGAAGCAACGCCTGCCAGGTCAAGGGAGAAGTAGTTTATTCCATGATGGCCGGGGAGAATTATTCCCATTATTTCTCTGGAATCAAGTTCCTCGACCTCCCGGCTAAAGACAGGCAAATTCTGGAAGACTATTTTTCTTCCCTAGATGTCAGAGAAGAACCCCTCCTCCACTGAAAATTTCTTAACTCCCCCTCTTCAGGATATCTCCAGCTCTTTCAATACCGACTGCAGGTAGGCCGCAGGAGGCGTGATTTTCGAATAAAAACCGTCCTTAAGCTCCTTGGCGAATTTGTCGAACGTGGCAAAATCGTCCTGGTTGCTCCAGTTCTGCATGCTCACTTTCTCCAGCATTTCTTTGAGCACGTCCAGATTCAACACGTCTTTTGTGAAGTCGGGAAGAGAGCAATTATCCCGCTGGCACAACCGGATGCTGCGCAGCATGACTTTGCGCAGGAGGTCCTGCTGTTTGATGATTTCCTGTTTGATGAAGAATTGGTCTTTCGGGGATTCGGTCTGCGATAATTTAATGTAAAGCTTTTTCGCTTCCTCAAAACAGTTGTTCATCGTCGATACGAGATATTCTCCATCGAGGATGATCCTATCGTTGTTTTCGAAATAGCTCACCTCCGCATCGTTTTCGTTGGTATCGCCTTTGCGGTATTGCTCCAGCTTTTCAAAGGCGACCTGGAAAGAAGCCTCACCCTTTTCCTCTACGGCTTCCGGCTTTTCTTCTGCCGGAGCTTGCTCTCCTGCCTTTTCCTCTTCTGCCTGTGGTTCTGATTCTGCTCCTGCCTCCTGCTCCATTTTTGGCTCCCCTTCGGGTTCTTCTGGTAGAGGGGGCCCTTCAGGCTCGGCGGATTCTGGTCCCTCTCCCTCTTTTTTCTCTTCTTCCGGCTGGGCTTCTCCGGCAGGTTCAACCGCCTCTTCTGCTTCTCCTTCTTCTGGCTCTTTCGGTTCAGCCTCCTGCACGACTTCCTCCACAGGCCCGGAGGAGTTCAGCAGCTCTTTTATCTTTTTGAGCTTGTAAAGCTCCTGCTCGAGGTTGATCTCTGTCTCATCCGGTTCTTCCCCTTCGGGAACCTCGGCCACTATGCCGTACTTCTCTTCAAGGTCCTTTTTCAACGCCGAGACCTTCTCTCCTGTATCCTGTTGGAGTTCTTCCAGCTTCTGGTTCAGCTCGCTGACTTTTTTCAGCTCTTCCAGGGTCTGAGCTGTCAGAGACTCTATTTCTGTCTGGTGCTGTATGGCCTTTTCGATATGCTCCTTGATCTGCGTCTTCAGCTCTTTTTTGTTGTTTTCGAATTCGGCGAGCAGGGATTTGAAATTGACCAATGTGCCCTTTTCTTCCTCCATCTCCCTGTTGAGTTCTTCAATCCGCTTCTGGGCTTCCTCCCTTTCCTTTCTGATCCTCTCTTCCAGCTCTTTTTCGACTTCTTCCCTTCTCTTGGTGATAGCCTGGTCTAGCTGCTGTTGGATTTCATCGATGATGGAAGAAGAATTTTTCGGGGTATCTTCTTTTTTAGCCATTTTTTTCACCTTGCCCTTTACAAGTTTATCTTACTCCTGGCCTCTGAAAACTGTCAAGATGAGGCATTCTTTCTCTCCTCCTGTTTCATGAGCGAACTCATGATGTCAGATCGATTATTCAGATTCAATAGCCTTTTAAGACGAATCCAGGGGGTAAAATTACAGAATTTGTCTCATCCCTAGAGGTGAGATTGAGCTACCGCCGAAACGGAAGCCTTTCCAAAACCGTGATCGAAGATCCAGAGCATTAGGAAGCGCTTTTGCTCCAGTCAGATTTTTTACGCCATTCCCTCACCGCTCTTCTCGGCGGCTGCGGAACTGCGCATGGTCAATCTAAACCACCAAAACTTTAGCCATGTTAATCCATATCCTACCCACTAGCTACCTTCATGCTCAATACATCCTCGCCGACAATATGGGGACGTCCCATTTGGGGACACCCTGTATTACATAGATGTGGCTTTTTTTAAATAAATTATAGAGTGTCTCTGAATGGAACGTCCCCTTATTGTTCCCCTCGAAAAGCGGCTTGGGAAGGCTAAATCCTCCGATGTCGCTCAATCACTTCCTAATGCTTTGTTCTGTGTATGGCTAATATATCATTGTAATTTTGGAAATGCTTTCAGCTGAAACAAAATGCTTGCCTGCGGCTAAAGAAATAAGGTATAAAAGTGAGAGAAATGGTAACGTGCAGCGCCGAGGAAGGAGGAAGCCGATGAAAGGGCCGGGGAAGATTCTGCTCGTAGAAGAGAACGAAACACGGAGAAAACATCTTGCCCGCTTTCTCTCCGAAGAGGCGCTTCCGGCACTAGAGTCCGTCTCTTTTCCAGAGGCCGCCGAACGGCTGCTGAGTCCGAACGACTTCACCATTGCCCTCATAAACGCCGGTTTTTTGAAAAACGATAGAACGGGCCTTTTAAAAAAAATCAGGTCTTCCTATCCCCATTTGTCCATCATCCTGATGGCGTCCAAAGAAAACACGAACCCGGCCCTCTCCCTGCTCAAACAGAATCTGTTGGACCATATCACGAGTCCAGACCATCCGGCGGCCATATTTTCGGCCGTTGCCAGCGAAATCCGAAAAAAGGAAGCCGTTCGCACGAACGAGCTCTATAAGCGCCATCTGGAAAAGCTTCGCTCGGAACAGAAAAAGAGCGTGAAACGTGCCATGGAGCTGGAGGAGATATACGATGCCACCCTCGAGAACCTGATGACCGCTCTGGATTTGAGGGATGTCGAAACCTTCGGCCATTCGAGGACCGTGGCCAAGTACAGCCACCTGCTGGCCCAAACTCTAGGCGTGCACGACAGGAAAACGCTGGATAATATCCGGAAGGGAGCCTTGCTCCACGATGTCGGGAAAATCGCCATACCCGATTCTATCCTCAAAAAGCCGACGCCTCTGACAACGGAAGAGTGGAAAAAAATCAGGCTTCACCCCACTCTCGGTTACGGATTGATCAAAGAGATAAAACTGCTGGAGGAAGTGGGAAACATCATCCTTTATCACCACGAAAAATACGACGGGTCAGGATACCCGAAAGGCCTGAAAAACGATGAAATTCCCCTCGAATCAAGGATATTCGCCCTGGCGGATGCGCTGGATGCGATCACCTCTTTTAGACCCTACCGCAAAGAAAGGGACTTCCAAACGGCCAAGGAAGAAATCCAGCGGAACGCCGGCAGCCAGTTCGATTCCAAAGTGGTGGATGCCTTTTGCTCCATCAGCCTGGAAACCTGGGAAAAAATCCGTTTCGAGACCACCCAGCTTTTTCCCTTTTTCCTAGACATGAAAAACCTTTAAGTCCTGCCCTAGGCTACGATAGACTCTTGACGGGGAAGCTCACTTGTGCCGCAACCGGGCTGTGATGGCCCTGGGAATACCGGATAGGTCGCAAAAATAGCGGGGGGCTTCCCATCCATTCCCGAAAAAAGAGAGGGCCTCATCTTTCTGGCCGTAACCGATTTCCAGACACAGATGTCCCCCGGGCTTGAGAAATTCGGGCGCTCCCTGTATCAATTTCCGCACAAACTCCAACCCGCTCTCCCCGGCCACCAGTGCCTCCCCCGGCTCGTAATCCCTGATTTCCGCCGCTAGGCGCTCCCATTCGCTTTTCGAAACATAGGGGGGATTGGACACGATAAAATCGCATATCCCTTGCAGCCGCAGCTTTTTCAAAGGGTCGTACAGACTGCCCCTCCTGAAGGTGATGGAGGAAATTTTTAAGGAAGCGGCGTTCAAGGCGGCCGCCTTCAGGGCCGCCTCGGAGACGTCCGTGGCCACGATCCTGGCCTGCGGAATCTCCCGGGCCAAAGCCACAGCGATGTTCCCCGCCCCGGTCCCGATATCCACGATGAGCTCCGTTTCTCTCGAAGATGCGGAGATCACTCTCTCGACCAGGATTTCCGTCTCCGGGCGGGGGATCAAAACCCCAGGGAAAACTTTGAACGGAATGGACCAGAATTCTTTCTCTCCGGTCACATAGGCCAGGGGCACTCCCTTTTGCCTTTGGGAGACAGAGCGGTAAAATTCGTCCTCCTGGGCCATCGAGACCTCGGTCTCCGGGTGAGAATACAGTGTCTCCTCGGAGATCCCTGCCCTTTTGATGACCAGGATTTTAGCTTCGAGGGAAGGATGGAGGCTGCCTCTCAGAAGGGACTGCCCTTCTTCGAATAGTTGGCGGACGGTTTTCAATGAAAATTCGCTTCAGGCCGCAGACTCGGCCCGGTTTCCCAGCATCTGGGCCTGAAAATGTATGGTCAAAGCTTCGATGATATCATCCAGGTTGCCGTCGAGAATACTTTCCAATCTGTGAAGGGTCAGATGCAGGCGGTGGTCGGTGACCCTAGACTGAGGAAAATTATAGGTCCTGATTTTCTCGCTCCTCTCCCCTGTCCCGACCTGGGATTTGCGGTTCTTGGCTATCTGCTCGTCCTGTTCCTCTTGGGCGATATCCAGCAGGCGCGTGCGGAGTATGCGTAGGGCTTTTTCCTTGTTGCGGTGCTGGGATTTTTCATCCTGGCAGGAGACCACCATGCCCGAAGGCTTATGGGTCACCCGGATCGCCGTGTAGTTGCGGTTGACGTTCTGGCCGCCTGGACCAGAGGCCCCAAAAGCCTCGATACGAAGGTCCTTGGGGTCCAGTTGTACATCCACCTCGTCGGCCTCGGGAAGAACGGCCACCGTGACTGTCGAGGTGTGGATGCGGCCGCTGGCTTCCGTCTCCGGAACCCTCTGGACGCGGTGGACGCCGCTCTCATACTTGAGCTGGGAGTAGACCTTATCGCCCCGGATGCTGAAAATGATTTCCTTGAATCCGCCGATCGGAGAATAGCTCGTGCTCATGACCTCCTGCTCCCATCCCATCTTCTCGGCATACCGCGAGTACATGCGGTGGAGGTCCTGGGCGAATAGCGAGGCCTCATCCCCTCCTGCACCGGCCCTTATCTCCATGATGACATCCTTTTCGTCGTTGGGATCTTTGGGCAGGAGCAGGATCCGCAGCTCTTCGCGCACCTCCTCCTCTTTCTCCTGAAGCTCGTGGAGTTCGTCCTCGGCCAGCTCCCTCAACTCTGCATCCGTTCCCGAATCGGCGAGAATTTCCTTGGAATCCTCGATTCCCTTGAGGATTTTTTCGTAAGCTTCGAATTTTTTGACGACGGGTTCCAGTTCGGCCCGCTCTTTGGCGACCTTTTTGATCTTTTGGGGGTCGCCGGCTAAGGAAGGGTCAGACAGGGATTGGGTGAGTCGGCGGTATTTCTCCCTGATTTCTTCCAGATCGTGCAACATTTCGTCTATTTGGCAAAATCACCGTACTTTTTCTTGAATTTCTCCACGCGTCCTGCGCTGTCCACAAACTTCTGTTTGCCCGTGAAAAAGGGATGGCACTGGGAACAGATCTCCACACGAATCTCTTTTTTGGTCGACTTCGTTTTCCAAGTATTTCCGCAGGCACAGGCCACCGTGCATTCCACGTAATCAGGATGTATTTCTTTCTTCATTTCTTCGACTCCTCAACTGGGCCGATTATACCAGATTACCGCCCCCCGAGCAACATCAATATGGGGACGCTCCATTAGGTACCACCCTATAGCTAGGGGGGACATCCCATTTGGGGACACCCGATATTCCAGAACTGGCTTTTAATCAATATTAAATTATAGAGTATTCCCAAAGGGTGTGTAAGGAAATATCCCGTAGATGGATACCCTCTATTATTGATTGGTATTGATTGGAATTTTATCAAAAATATAAAAATATATTGTATAGGGTGGTACTTAATGGGACGTCCCCAGATTCACAGGTTTTGTTTGATGACAATGGCCCAAAACAATCCCAGCATCAGCACGATCCCGGCACAATCGATGGCCAAATCCACGAGCGAAAAAAAACGGTGAGGAAGGAAATACTGATACACCTCGATGAACAGGCCGAAAGACAAAGCCAGAAGGGCCGACCTCACCAGAGTAAAGGAGGATTTCTTTTTGTAATAACCCCATGCCAGCAGCGCCGCAAAAAGGCCGAAACCGAAGAAATGGAGGGCATATTCGGAAAAGAGGACAGAGAAAATTTCATGCATTCTCCGGATTTTTGTCAATCCCGCTGTGGATATGGAAGCGCCGATAAAAATCAGCACGGCAAAAATATAGGCGGGAAGAAAGTGCCTGTTTCTATGAAAATGTGACGGCTTCAACAATTTATGCTCGCCTCGCTTCCTTTCGAATCTATAATTAAAAATTTGACAATCAGCTGTATTTCCTCTTGAAACATTCCCAGTCTATGCTGAAATCGCACTTCTGCTGGCTTTCTTTGACTCTCTTCTTATAAGCCTTGGAGTCGAAATAATCTTTTAATTCCCTATTCAAGGGATGAACCTGCTCTTCGGCTTCCCATTTGTAGCAGCCCTGGGATTTCTCGTTCAGGCACTCGAGATGTACGATCCAGGCCAATTGTCTGAACGGAATATCCCGGAAAGAGCTTCTGATGGCCTGAACTTCTCCCTGCTTCAAAGGATTGAGAAAAGTGAACTGCCGCATAAATAGCAGAGAGTTGTGAAAATAGGCAGGGAAGGCCAAAATCCCGTCCAGCTTGTTGAGGCGCGCCAGATACACGAAAAGATCCAGCACCTTTTTCCCCAGCTTGAGACCCGGACAGCTCTGTCCCGGAAGCGGCAGAAGGTCACTGGAAAACTCAAGGAGCGGGTTCTGAAGCGTCAGCCAATCCAGGGCCAAAAACCTGAATTGGGAGACCGGAATCTCGGAAGAGAGCTTTTTATCGAGCCGGAATACCGCCTCTCTTATCTTGAGGTCGACGATAAGGTTTTCGTTCTTTTTCTCCCTGTAAAATATGCGGAATCTCTGAAGAGGATATTCCGAGGAATCCAAATCGTATTCAAGAGGCCATAGATTTCTATTTTGGGCATCCTTATAAAAGCTCCTCTTTTTCAAGACAGAGGAAACCTCTTGAAGCGAATATTTTCCGAGCAGCAGGGACGACCCCTTGTCTCCCATAAGATCGGTATAGATATCCTTTTCTTCGATAGTGAGGAGGTCCTCCGCTTTCGAGTCATCCTTGGATGTTATAAATTTCATTTTAGACCATATGACATATTAGATTGTATTGGAAATTCGGCCTTAATTCAAACGAAAAACGACAGCGTATCGTCCCCTAAGGTCACCTGCCGCTTCAGTCGAAAATACCTCTTCTTCAATTCCGTTTTGTGAAAATGACGGAGGATGATTTTCCCTCCCTCCGCCAGGATTTCTCTCTTCATTATGACCCTCAAGGGATTCCTCTCCTCCAACAGTTTGTAGGGAGGATCGAGAAAAATGAGGTCGAACTTCGCCCCTTCCTTGGCCAACTGGATGACCGCCCGGTTGAATTCCTTCCGGATAACCCGGGCCCTGTCTTCCGCCTCGCATTTGGCAATGTTTATCTTGATAACCTTTATGGCCGGATAATAATTATCGACGAAAACCACCTGGTCCGCCCCCCGGCTTAGAGCCTCGATGCCCACAGAGCCGGTTCCGGCGAATCCATCCAACACAAGACTCCCTTTGACCTCCTTCTGGATAATGCTGAATAGTGACTCCTTGAGTTTATCGGGCATGGGCCGCACCTCGGTGTCCGGCACCCTTTTTAGCCGTTTTCCTTTGTATTTGCCGCTGATGATCCTGATCATTTCATCCACTCTGGACTATTCATAAAAAAATGCTTCCGACTTTTTTGCTTCTGCAGGCTAATAATAGAAAAAAGCTCTGCCCTTCTCGGTCTTTATGTTTTTTATCCCGTAGGGAAGTTCCCACCAGTCGCTCATACCGAAGGACTCGGTGCCTTGTATCTTCGATCCGATGAATATGACCAGATCCAAAACGGCGGGCTGAATGCGCTGGTTTTCAAGAAACAGATCTTCCAGGTCCAACCTGACTTTTCCCTTTTCCACCTCCAATCTCCCCCCCATGTAGAACGTCATCTGGGGCCGCAGGATTTTGGGGAGGTTCTGTCCTTCGAGATCGATGAAAATCTTTCCTTCGATTTTATTATCATCGAACAGCTTGAGCTCGAGCTCCCTCATGATATCTTCCTTTTCCACCTCGATGCGGTAGGCGATATAGGAGTTGAGCTCGCTTTCTGTGACCTCGACTTTCCGTGTGTCGTCACTCCCCTTCTCGAGCTGTTCCAGTTGAATCCTATCGATCAATTTTATGACCTTGAGCGCCTTTTGGACAGAATACCCGGCGGGTTTATCGGGCAAGTTTTGAGTAGAGCCAGAAACAATGACGACCGCAGGAACGAGAAACAAAATAAGGCGAGGGAATTGGCCGCGCATCCGCTTCACAACACAGTTCGAGCCTCTAATCTTCATCTAAATCATAATACCTGTTTTCCCGGTATAAAAAAAGATCCCTTCAAAGAGAGAACTCTTTTATTCCATATCAAGAAGGATTTTTAGGGATATGACTATATCGCTTTTGAGCCACTGATGATTAAGCAATTAAACTCAGGGCATAAAAATAACACTGCTTAAATTTATTACGAATGTTTTATCGCACCAACGGAATGTCACCCAACATCCCCCAGAGATATACTCCAATGCCTTTGATATACCACCGGCCGTTCGATGGGCGCCATACTGCAATGTCTGTTATCCCGTCTCCGTTGTAATCACCAGGTGCTGGGATGTCTCCCGCTGTTCCCCAAATATAACCACCTACGCCTTTGATATACCATCGTCCATTCGAAGGTCTCCATACCGCTATGTCCGTTACTCCATCACCATTATAGTCCGCTGGTACAGGTATATCGCCTGAGGTCCCCCATACATACCCTCCAACTCCTCTTATGTACCATCTTCCATTCGACGGCCTCCACACAGCTACGTCAGTCTTTCCGTCTCCGTTATAATCCTCAGGTACAGGTATATCTCCTGCTGTTCCCCAAGCATAACCACCAACACCTTTGATATACCAGCGTCCGTTGGACGGTCTCCAGACGGATATGTCTGTTTTTCCGTCTCCGTTATAATCTCCTGGGACAGGAATATCCCCTGACGTTCCCCAACTCGCTCCTCCAATACTCCTAACATACCATCTTCCATTCGAAGGTCTCCACACGGCAATATCAGTGGTGCCATCGCCATTATAATCCCCATTCACTGGAATATCTCCTGATACACCCCAAGCTGCTCCTCCGACACCTTTGATATACCACTTTCCATTTGAAGGCCTGAAGACCGAGACATCGGAAGATCCATTCCCATCAAAATCATGCCCATCAAATATATATTTTGAAGATATTGTTTCGGCACCCTTTGATGTAGCTCCCCATGCTTTATTATTCAAATATCCTAAAAAAGTTCCTATCCCAGTTGAAGTGTTAACCGATAACAATTCATAATCATCTGTAAAACCATAGAGATTGTTTTTTTTATCGAAGGCCAAACCATATACATAGTTGTAACCAATATTCCCGATGATGCTGGCAATTCCGTTTGATTTATTTATGACTGCCAGGAAATCATAAGTGTTAGAATAACTGTATTTCACAGTAGCATATAATCTGCCATCCGGAGAAAATATTAAATCGCCACTTGATCTAAGATCGCCTCCAAAGCTGCCGATATAGGTTCCTGAGCCTGTCACAACGTTTATTGATATAAATTCTCCGTATATGGTCGCTCCATAGAGCTTTCCATTATTGTCAAATGCTAAAGCGTTAGTCTCGAATCCGATGCTTCCAATTAGTGTTCCTGCCCCAGTGTTGGGATCTATACGTAATAAACTGCCATATGTACAGCCATAAAGTTCTCCAGATTGGTTAAAGGCAATATCTGTTACATTCCCAAATCCTATATCTCCCATAAATGTTTCATATAAGGAGTTTGAATCTATCGAGTAAAGAGAATAACTATCATCGTAGTAAAGGTTGGAGGAATTTGCATTTTGTGTTGTGAATTCCCAAGGCAAACTTTGTGTTTCGCCGCAATAATTTTTCGCCACTATTTTCCAATAATATTTAGTGCTGAAATGTAAATTGCCAAGGTCATAGAAATTATCTGTCACTGTTCCAACAAGTGGTGGAGGATTAATGGTGCCAAAATAAACATCGTAAGAGGCTGCATTCGCGCAATCAGACCATCGCAGATTAGCATCGGTTGAGATGCCAGAAGCCCCATTAGTGGGGATTGGGTTAGTCGGCATGCCGGGGGTTGGGCAATAATATGTTGTCGCCCCTCTTTCATTAGAATAATCTGAATTGCCATAGATGTTATAAGCTCTCACTCGATAATAGTAAGTTGTGCTTGGAGTCAATCCTGTATCTGAGTAGTAAGTAGTATTTGGCCCCACATTTGCAATCTCACTATACGTGCCATTTGTTCCAACTTTGCGCTCAATCTTGAATCCGTCTTCATTTATTGAATTATCATGCCAGTATAGGTCTATTCGATCATAAGACATGACAGCTAATGCCAGAGTTGAAGGAGGATCAGGTGGATACCCAGATACGTTTGTGATTCTTATATAGTCAAAACCAATAGTATCAATATTAGATTCATTGATGCCACTATCAGCCGGATCTATTCTTATTCCTGTAATGGTCCCATTCCAATTTGAATTAAGAGCCAGGTTAATAGGATATTCGTGATACTCGCCATCATTAATCACAACGAAATCAACTTTTTTATCTTCTGAATAGGTTGGAAAGTCCGATGTTATGAAATAAATTGCGCCAATATTGTCGGGAGCATTACTTGCCATCTTTATTTGGACAGCATTGTAATTTGAGGAATCAATAGATAAAGGAGGGCTAATAATGTACGGATCTAAACCTAAAGGGTCAATATATAGAACTCCATCCCTATTGGGATCATCATTATTTATTGAGTAGTCTTCGATGTTATATAAAATCCAACCCTTCGCACAATGATTAACATCAAATTCCCAATTTTTTTCATCGGTAACTAGAAGATTTTGACACATGTCAAGAGTGTATGGATCTGATTGTGGCGTGATATATCCGTAAGGATCAATTGGTATACCATTCTTTCTTACTTCGAAATGAAGATGTGGAAATCCTTCACAGCCTTTATCTCCAACTTCAGCGATTTTATCTTCTCTGTTCACGATCTTTGTCTCTCCAGGATTTACGATTCTCCAGGAACAGTGAAGATACCAGGTGGAGTATCCATCTCCATGATCGATTTTTAAAGTATTCCAAGTCTCTGGAGAACCGTTAACAGGATCACTTGTGGGAACTGAAGCAATACCACTTGCAGGAGGATATATTGGAGTTTCTAGGGTTGCCCTAAAATCAATGCCAGGATGACCATCATAATATAGGTATTCTGAAGCTCCGCCACCAGTGTAGTTCCCGTTGATTACAAAATTTTGGCCACTTTCCTGTTTATATCCGGTTGGAAAAGTGATATCGTATCCATATTTCTCTTCTCCAGTTTCACTAGTATATGCAGCTACGATATTATCTTTTCCATAGTAACTCATCATACTATGATCAAACACTGCATTAATAGGAGCATTATAAGGATCTAATCCAGCTAACGGAAAATTTAAAAGTATCGAAGAACTGGACATTTCTTTTAAACATCTATAAAAATTCTTTATGCCATTTATAGATTTGATACAATTTTTAAGCACATGAGTACCTGCATTTTTCGCAGCAAACTGTTCAACAAATTTATTTGGAAACGTTAATTTAAATTGTCTAAAATCATGCGACAACTTTGAGGCTGTCAGTATTAACTGGTCCACAAATCCTTGGCAGTTTGCTACGTTTGATTCAACATCGAATAAAGTTAGATTAAGGGCATTATCCAAAGTGCTCTGACTAATACTATTAATTCCCGAGATCAGTCCCTGTTTTATTTCTAAAAGCGCAATCATGATCATTGGGTTTACTTTATTTGCTACACCATCAGACCATATAACTTTACAAGAAAAATATATAATTTCAGCAGGGGAAGATTCTCTCGCCAACTTTCCATTTGGAAAAACTAGATTGTAAATTTCAAGATTGTAAGGATATGTCAGATAATATTTTTTATATAATTCTTTATCTGCTAACGGACTCTTTTTCAATTCCAAAAAGTTTTGAATTTGTTCTATGGTCATTGAATTGACATTTGTAAATACTTCATCAGAAATGATAGAGTCGATATTAAATGATTTTTCATTAGGCTCTTCAGCTCTTTCTGCACTTAAAATTCCATCAGTGTTTGTAGACAAAAATGAGAAAAACAATAAAAAAATTACCAATATTGACAATTTGAAATATTTGTTTTTGGACTGATGGTCTTTCTCCATTACATATCCTCCAAAAATATTAAAATTCTTTAAAATTTATTAGCGTTGTAGGCTTTTGTTGAAAATTCGTTTCTTGTTTGATCGTTGTCGAGTATTGTAATGGAAGAAAGAGTAATGAAAAAAGAAAAGCAACCCCTCCAGTAAATTTTTCTGTCTCATCCCTCTCGCTATTCAGCTGCTTATAACGTATTAAACAGCAGTAAGAATGTTAAGCAATATTTCGACACTTCTTTTGCTATGTTCTCCGTACATAAGACCCAAAAAAAATCAATTTATTCCCATATTACCTATGCCTGTATTCTCTTGATGAAAGGAAAATATACAATATATTCAAATTTTTTTACCCGAATGAGATCGGGTGTATATGTTACTTGCAAGCTGCATAAAGGAAGAGAAAAGAGCCCAGGCATCCCAGAGTAATATCAAAGTAGAATCTAAAAAGTTATGGTGAAGGTAAGCGCATATTGTTTCGTTAAAGGATTTAGAGCTGCTCCTATATATCCTTTTATTGCTCCTTCTTCTAAGATTTTCATTATCTTTCCATTTTTACCATGACGTGCAACTAGTCCATATACCATTGTTCCAGTCCCAAGAGTCCCTATTGCCAAACTCACTAATATCATAGTGTTACCTGCTGGTTCTCCAATTAGAGTAGCTGCTGTTACAATTGGCCCAACAACATAGCCAATTGCCATCGCACCTGCTCCAATCCAAATCCATTTCTTTGTGCTTTTTTTCTCCTTTTCAGCTATCTCTAATTTATTTTTCCAGGTTGGATAATAAGAATCAGTTTCCATAAAATATCTTTCTTTCTCTGACAAAGACATGTTTCCTATTTCAGCTTTTGCTTTTATTTCGGACTCTTCAACAACAGGTTCTTCCATTTTTCTTTTAATTGTGCTTTCCTCATCTGGTTCTTTTTTTTCTTCAATTTTTTTATCCTCGACGTTCTCTATCTTTTCTAGAATTTCCACTATACTTTGATGAATAAATCCAGTAATCACAATTCCTTTCTCGTCGGGAGGCAGTTTAATAAAATACCAATCGCCTTCTTTTTTTATAACGTCAAGGACAGCGCCAAGTGGAACATTTGTGATAATTTCACTTTGAGTACTTGGCTTCAGTCTGATATTGGCTTTAGAAGCAGTGATCCGTACTTGGGATTCACTCGAGAAAATGATCGTTGTCAGAAGCAAAACAAAAAGAATCAAAGAAAAAAGAGCTTTTAATGGTTTCATTTACCCTCCTATTATTAAATATTTTTTCAATCGTTACTCGAGAGTTCCCTAAATTTGATTTTGGGTTTTAATTAAGTAAATATAAGCAGAACGGATTTTCATCAATCCCCCTTTTCCCACCTTGAGGTCCTTGAATATAAGATTTCAATTTCTGTATATTCTCTTTCTCTATACATAAGACTGATTAAACGCTGAATTTCTCCCACCTTCGTTTTGATTAGATTTTTCGAGATGATCAAAAAATTTTCATTTTATTTGAACGACTTTGTTAGAATGCTGTTGAAATTGGCCCCATTTTTTCATATATTTATTTTGATTTTAGAACAAAAATGGGGTTTAAAAAAAAATCCGAGATAGATCAATTCATTCAAAATATTTCGAGATCGGTAGAAGTGATAATTTGGAAAATTTTTTCAGATTTGTCTTCTGATGATCATAGTGACATAAAACAGGAAGTCAACCTCAAAATTTGGAAAGCCATTTCGAGTGGGAAGAATATCAAGAATTTAAGGTCTTATTTATGGAAGGTTGTTTATACGACTGCTTTGGATTTCATCAATGGAAGAATGAGATATGTGAATGTAGAGAAGGACAGAGAATTTTATATCACTGATTGTCTACATGAATCAGAAGAAATATCAATAGGATCGTTACTGGAGAAAAAGCAGTCAATAGCTGTACTCATGAAAGCGATTGAAACACTAACTCAAAACAGGAGAATTGTTTTAAAATTGAGCTTGAAGGGGATGAAAATAATAGAAATTGCGCAGTTTTTAGGTTGGAGTCAAAGCAAGGTAAATCATTTGTATTACAGAGGATTAGAAGATCTAAAAAAAAGAATGAAGACCGAATAGCACAGACTGAAAATGATATTTACAGCATCGAATATCAACAACTCTTGCCCAAATGATGAAATGTTCCTAAAGGCATTCATGCAGGAACTGAACCCAGATGAAAACGAGAAACTCATAGACCACACTTTAGTATGTAAAAAATGCCATCAGAAATTTGAAATTCTGAGACAGCTTTCAGAAGAGCTGACAAAAACAGAAACTAGTATAGGAGAGAGAGAGTTAACCAAAGAGGAAGAAAAGGATCTAAGAAACTTGGCTAAAATAAAATTGAAAGGGATTAAAGGCAATAAATCATTACCTTTCAAACTTGTACCGATCAAATATTTGGCTGCTGCAGCTGCATTGCTAATAGTAATCGCGGGATTATTTTATATATCTAAAATAAACCAGAGGGAAATTTACAGGGAAGGGGAGAGAAAAGAGGATATTAAGTTGATAAAGCCTTCTGGTCTTGTCAAAAAAGTTCCGGTCATCTTTTCATGGACAGCATATGAAGGAGTCGATGATTATACATTTGAATTGATAGATGAGAATCTTACTACTGTTTATGAAAAAGATTTTTTGATGGAAAATCAGTTGACACTCCCAGAGGAAGTCAGAAGGAAGCTGAAGAAGGGAATGACTTATGTTTGGAAGGTTGAAGCCAAGAATGAGTTTGGAAAAGTACTGAGTGCCGCGTCAACCTCTTTTGAACTAGAATAAATAGACATTTCATTAAAGAAGGCAAGCTTTATTGAGTCCAGAAGGGGGATGGATCTCCGATAAGAATGAATGCAGCCCAGTACCGTGGATGACTATATTCAGAGTTCAACATTTCTATTTTTGCCCTCCTAAGGGCAATATCTTTTTGTTCGCCTTTTATAAAGTGTTTATAAAAACATTCCATAAACCTGAGCGAAGCGCTGTCGTCAATTTTCCATAGGGATGATAACACAGATCGTGCTCCTGAATAGAGGAACATTCGCGTCAGTCCCATTATTCCTTCCCCATCTATCAGTTTCCCGACCCTTGTCTCGCAGGCAGAAAGGACCACCAAATCTGCATTCAGTTTAAAGGTGAGCAAATCTCTAGGCTGGAGAAGATTATCTTCACTCGTATCTTTCCCTGGATTGAGGATCAAAGCCGACCTGTGCCATTTTTCATTATCCAATATCGCATGGACAGCGAAATGAAGTAATTTAAAGTCGTTCAAATTCAGACTTTTTAGATTCTGTTCTGTAGCGTTTTTGTTGAGGAGGAGGACTCTTTTTTTCTTTTTGAAGATTTTCGAGATGACCTTTGCCTCTCGAACAGCATTTCTAAGTATAGGATAATTAACTGATGAATGACCACTCGCCATGATAAGTATATCCATTTTTCTCGCTTCTGATGATCTGCGATTCACGAGGTTGATTAAAGAAGAAGAAGAGGGGGCGTAAGATATATCGAAATCCTCTATCAGAAAACGAAGCCTTTCTTTGTCTTGATTGACTTTTTGTCTCGTACGGACAAGCGCTTCGTATGGGAGATACAAAAGACTGTCATCGGGTATTATGATTAATCTTTTAATTCCATGGTTCAGTTTTTTTTCGAATGGTCCCATCAGCGACAAAAATAATGTCCGACCTCCCTTCGCTCCTTTGAAATCTTTGCAATTCCTTAGGGTCAAATAGAGCAAATACTTTTCACTCAAATCCCTCAGAGTTCTTGGATCCTTGATGCGTTCTAGGTGTAACTTTTGTTTTGTTGCCAAAAAAGCAAAAGAATTCTCTCGGCCGACGTAGTATTCGATCAAAGCGGTTTCACTATCTAAAATTCTGTCTCTTACGTCCTCATAGTTGTAAGAGCTGGGGTAGATTAAATTTGCGAGTTGCTGATTATCAGTTTTAATTCGAACGATCAAACTCGTGAATGAATCTTCCAATTTTTCAAGTCTAGTAATCAATAAATCTCTTTCTTCCTTAGAAATGTCCGATTTCTTTAAGTATATTTGAATTCTTGAGATCTCATTAAGAATGCTGTCCATCTTTTTTTTAATATCAGGATCGATATTTTCAAGAAGGTCGATATTGCTTTCATATAGACCTTCAAATAGCGCTCTAGCTTTGAAGCTCTCGACCAAATAAAAGGCTTCCGCAGCGTATTTATCAGAACCGAATTTTTTGTACAGTTTAAACAATAGACTTATAAAGGACTCATATACTTCCAATTTGCTCTGAATGTAAGCTGATCTAGATTCCATAAGAGGAATCATGTTTCGAAAATTTTCAATCGTATCTATACTTTTCCTGTAATATGCGATGGCTTCATGTGTTTGATTCAATTTTTCATAAATCTTTGCCAATCCATAATTAGCATTCCATACAATTTCTAAGGAGCCTGTTCTTTCTCCAATCATTATCGCTGTTTTATAGAATTGGCAGGCCCTGTGATGATCCTCTATGCGGAAGTAAACATTACCTAAGATATTCAGGGTCAAGGTTTCTAAGCTATGATTACTTTGCTTGGTATCCCTGGCAGATTCAGTTCTATGGAAAATATTTGTTAATATTGATTCAAAGTTAAGCTTAATTTTTTCTTTAAAGAAATCATCTAAGATAATAATATTAGGACCAAGATTGATCTTATTAGTTGCTGGGGAGTCAGAATTTTCATTGTCTCTGCTTTTTTTATGAATGATCCTACAATTTAAAACAGAAAATTTATCTGCGGTGAATTCAATATGATTTGAGCCTGCTAAAACGAATTTGGAATTTGTCACTAGACAGTTGAATACTTCGAGTCTTCCGGCATCGTTGGTGGAGAATGCGGTCGTGACATGATCAGCAATGATGTTGTATACAGAGGCGGATCCTACATTCTTTTCTCTGTCGTTTATACAGATTGCACTTCCCAGTATATTTAAAATGGCTAAATCATGGGCGGTCCATTCGACATCAGGACTATCTCTTTGCAAAATTCCATACTCGGAATTCTTTAATACGAATCCTTCAATTTCAGCTTCAGCCCTTACCAAGAAAATAGGACTGAAGAGATCTTTTCCCCCATCAATAACCGCACCAAAAAGATTTTTGGATTTTAAATGGATTTTTTTATCGATTACTATATTTCTCTCAAAATAGAATCCGTCATCGACTACGACGATGTCATCATCGAGAGCCATGTTTACAGCGTGTTTAATCGTCGAGGAATGACGAGGAACCTCTATGGTTTTTCCGATTAGACTTAGGTTAAAAATACAAATATGGAAAATGACAAAAGAAATTTTTTTTACGAGATTTTCGTACATTGTTCCCTAGAGGCAACCTTTAATATATTTTCTTTTTTTCGAAATATCAAGACTCCGAATTCTCTGTGGCATGACCAATGAAGACTTAGCCTTGCCAAATCGTTCTTCGGGGGGATCTGACGAAATCAGACGGAGTAGATTTTTCAGTATCCCCCATAAAAAAAAAGCCCGGTCAAGGATCGGGCGGGAGAAATCGTCCCGCCCGCTCCTTGACCGGGCTGTAGGATCAACTTTATTTTATAGGGAGAGGAAACTCTGGCACCAACCGAAACATTTTTCTAGAGCCTGGCTTCCAACCCCTGCATGGCCAAAAAAACGGAACCATCCCCTCCTCTTATACCCTTTTAAGGGCTTACATTTTCAAATCGACGTGGATCTGGCCGTAGGAGATGTGTTTCTTCAGCGGGGCATACTCTATCCTTTGCCGCCTAGGATGCCCCCACGACCCTTTCCTGAAGCCGAAAGTCGCCACAAATCGGTCGGCAGCGATCAACTGCCTGTATCCGAACATCTCCAGAAAGCCGAACGCACACAATTTTAGGATGTCTCCCAAGCTTTTGTATCTCTTGTACAGGATGTTATCCAGCAAGATGGACCCGATATTGATCCACATGGCCCACAAAACGGCCACCAGAAAAAAGAGAAACAAAAACTGCCAGTTCAGAAGCCCAAGAAAATACAGAGGCACCAAGGATGCATACCCCAAAAACTCCACAGCCGGCCCCAATCCCTCCACGAACAAAAAATACGGGAAGCCGAACATACCGATGCTTCCGTACTTGGGCCGCAGAAACATCTTCTTGCTGTACATGAGACTCTGCATCAAGCCCCTTTGCCAGCGGTGCCTCTGCCTGAGCAGCGACTTCAAATCGCCCGGAACCTGAGTGTGGCAGACAGGATCGGGGACGAACAGAATCTTATAGGGAATATCGTTATCCCGGCAGTACTTGTGCAGCCTCACCACCAGGTCCATGTCCTCACCGACCGTATTTCTGTATCCCCCCACGGCCACGACCATGTCTTTCCTGAATACGGCATAGGTCCCGCTCAAAATCAAAAGGCTGCCGATTGAGTTCCAGGACGTACGGCCGGACAAAAAACCCCTGGTGTACTCGACCGCCTGGAAGAGTTCGATGGCCTTATGGGGTGTATGGATATGAGAGATCTCCCCTTTCTCTATCTCCAGGCCGTTCAAAACCCGGACGATCCCCCCCACCGCAATCACTTTTTTATCCTCGACGAAAAGCCTTCCGGTCCGGAGTAACCCTTCTCTGTCCAGGATCGAATCGGCATCGATGCTGCAAAACAGCGGAAAAGAGGAGGCGTTGATACCGGCGTTCAGGGCATCGGTCTTCCCCCCGTTTTCTTTATCCAGCACCATAAGATTCGGATGATCCAGCGACAGAAAAACCCTCCTTACCGGCTTATGGCTGAGCACCAACCTGATGGGTTTCTCTATCTCCACCAGCCGGAAACTCTCGATCAACTTTTCCAGCACCCTGTCCGTCGAACCGTCATTGACGACGATGACCTCGTATTCCGGATACTCCAGAGACAGAAGAGCCCGGACATTGGTCACGATCGTGGCCTCCTCGTTATAGGCAGGGACGATGATGGAAAGAGGCCTGTAATGATTCCCCAAAAGCAGGGCCCGGATATCGTGCTTGGTGACGAAATAGAAATATTTTTTGATTTCCTTCAAAGACAGCACCAGAAACACGGTATAGGTCCCGTTAAGGGCCACAAAATAGAGGAGGACAACAGCCTGAAAGATCAGGATGACTAGCTCCGCTGTACTCATCGCTGCCTACTTCCTCAACATAAACCGGACCGTATCCCTCACGAATGGATCGTCCGAATCCATCTCGCTCTCCAGCAAGCCCTGGCCTTTCTCCCCCAACCGGGAAAGGCTTTTGGCCGCATTGATCCGCACATAGTAGAAATCGTCATAAAGTAAATTCCGGAGATGGGGAACGGCTCTCTCGCTGCAGCGGGCAGAAGCCTGTGCTGCCTGGGCCCTCACCCTCCAATCCTCATGGAAAAGCGCCGATGAGACGACCCCGCAGAACTCCGGGCATCTCAGCCTTCCCAGCGCCCTCATGCAGGCGATTTTAATGGCCGGGTGGCGATCGAAGCTGAAAAAATAGTCCACGATAACCCTCGATGCCACATGGAGGCCGGATGCACCGCAGGCCTCGATGACGTCTCTCTTGATGATATACGGAACGCCCCTGTCGTCTTTCAATTTCTCCAAAAAGGCCAGGAACTTCTCGATGATCCCTTTTCTCAAAAACGACCGAATCAGGTTGGAGTATACGTATTCGTTGAATTTCGATGAGGGAGAAAATTCGGTGGAGAGGGTATGCGTGATCCAATCC
The DNA here is from genome assembly GCA_964400735.1 of uncultured Eubacteriales bacterium. Lineage (GTDB taxonomy): Bacteria > Acidobacteriota > Aminicenantia > Aminicenantales > Aminicenantaceae > CAYNVQ01. The sequence continues at coordinate 1,129,228 of CAYNVQ010000001.1, forward strand.
AGTGTCCCTTCATCGCCGATCCGGCTCAAAGACCAGATTATCGCTCCTTTGACATCGTCTGTTCTCTCCTCCAGGAGAAATTCTCTGAAATACGGCCTTAATTCACCGAGAGCGAAATAGCCCAGAGTTTTAATGGCATGGAATCTCTTGGGCAGCGACGATGATCGCGCCATTTTTTGGTAATAATCCACCAGAGAAGCGCCTCTGATATACTGTTGATATATCCATTGATCCTCTTGAGATGAGGTCTCGAATTTGTCGATACAGAGCGAAGCGAGCGTCTCATACCCCAATTTGGTCCTAGGCCGGATGACGGTCCCATCCCTTCCCAAGAAAAATTTCCGCATGTAGGCCGAGTATCTGGCCCTCAGCCGCCTCCTGCGTCTCTCCCTCAACTCGGTACTTAGCTTATGGAAAATCAGGATGAAAAGGAGAACGACCACCGTGACCAGAAGCGAAATCAGCACATAATTCAGGACGTCACTCATGGTCTGTGAAGGCAGTATCCGGTCAAGCCATTTTGTTCCCATTACGAACCTTTTCCAACCTGGATTATCGATAAAACGGGCAACGTCATTTTCTCATGATAATTAGCAGCCATGCCAGGGCAAGTTTTTAATATGATTGCAATAGAAAATGCCGCTTAAATTGAGAAAAGATTTTTCCTGATCATTTGCAGCTATATCAGGGTAAATCCCTGATATACCTGCAATAGAAAACAGTTTCGACATTTTTTATGAATGATTCAGGGAAAATAAGTTTTTCAGCATCGGGACATAGAACGACCAAAAAAACCTGTTCTGGGAAAATCCCTTTCCAAAACAACAGAGCACCCGGCGGAGACTGGACCACCCATAAAAGAAATAGGGTCCATGGGAGATGTTGTTATCCGAGAAGTCCCCTGCCATATAAATGCGCAGGGGAGATCGCGACGCCCGCAGGACGGCAGGGAAGGTTTCCGGAACAGCCAATGCTTTCATCTTCTCCTTGCCGCTCGCGGTCAGAAGGAACCGGAATTGAGCCAGGACCTCGGTCCCGGCTTCAGGAGATACGATATCGAACCAGTAGCCGTAGGGAGTGCTCGAAGCCACCCCTTTCATCAGAGGGTCCTGCGGCAGCCTAACCTCAATCCGAAGGCCGTTTGCTTCCACATCTTTCCCTTCTTCGAGGACTAGGAGGTTCGTATTCTGGTGGGCGATGATGTAACCTGAACCGGTAAAATTCCAATCCTCTCCACTCTGTATCTTCCAGTGCCGCACAGCCCAAGAGGGGACATCCTGCAGGTTCGACAGGTCGGCAAAATACCGGCCTTTCCATCCGGAAGAATTCACTCCCAAAAGTCTCTCCATCCGCTTCTGCTCAGGCTCCGGAGTAGGAGGATAGAAGCAGTTGAATTCGGCGATGATGGAACCGCCCCTTTGGATGAAATCCTCGATGGTATCGACCTCTTCGGATTCTAGGCCGCCGAAAATCTTCCGGCTGAAATCGAGATGCGTCCGATGTCTGTCCGGAAATTTGTAATCATCCACGTACACGCCGTAGGTATCGACGAGGATGAGGCAATCGATGCCGACAAGTTGGACGGGCTCTAATTCGGATGAAAAGGAAGCATCCGAGGCAATGAATTTTTCGGGATAGAAGCCGACATAGTCACGGCCGGCCCTCCACTTCCTTCTCCCTCCCTTATTGGTGACCTTAGAGTTGTTCAACACCCAGAAGAGCGACTGATGTTCCCTGTAATCCGGATGAGGGACCGTTTTGTCGATGACCAAAACCCTACATCCTGGCTTAGGCGAAAACTGCCACAAAGCAAATGAACCGGCAAGAAGGAATATGACAACGGCGAAAACAAAGAGCACCCAAAATCTGACAGCCCTCCGCTTTTTGGCCGACTTATCTTCTTCGGTGTACGTATAGGCCACAAAGGCTTTATGAAGATCGTCCATTTTGGAGTGGGAGCTCAGCCGTTCCTATAACGGGAAACTCAAACGACTAAAGCTGTGCTTGATCTATACAGGTCTTGGAGTCAAGCAGATATTGTCATTTAGCCATTATCACAGTACAATAGAGATTCGAGGATTATGATTTGCCTAAGAAAATAACGCTTCTGATCTTGTATGCCTTTATTCTTTCGTTGTCTCCTCTCTTCTCCGACGAACCGGGCGAAAGGCAGGTGCGGGTCGCCGTGGAAAGGGCCCCTGTCTATGCCGAAGCCAACTCCCTTAGTTACAGAATCGAAACGCTGAAAAAAGGAACCGTTCTCTCCGTCTTCGAAATGGGATCGACCAATCCGGAATGGTTCTACGTCAGGTACCGGTCGGCGAGATGGAGGTCTGTGGTGACAGGCTTCATACAGGCTTCGATGGTCGAGGAAATAACGGAGAAACCAGCAGAGGAGCCGAAAGAAGAGCCAATCGTGCAAAAACCCGCAGAAGCGCCCAAAAAGCCTGTGGAGAAAAAAGAAGAACCGGAGGAAAAACCTTTAGAGATTTCGGTGGAGGAGGTTCTGCTGGCCTCATCCCTCCTCCCCAATAAGCTTTTCCCTCTCCCGAAGATCGCCGAAGAGGAAAAAGAGCCCCGCATTTTCATGTATATAGAGACAAGGCCAGCGCAAGAAAAAGCCGAAGTCTCTCGAAGAGAGGACCAGGCCGAAGATGTCCTTCCCAAAATCGAAAAACCGGCAGCCAAACAAAAAGAGGCCGAACCGGCTATCGAACAGGTCGAGTTAAAAGTAGAAGAGTTCGTGGATGTATCGTCTCTGCCTTCCCCGATAAGCTACATCCTTCCCCAAGCCGAATCGAGGTTTGAACCAAAGACCTTTATATCCGTGGAAACGAAGCCGGCAATAACGGAGAGCCAAAAACAAGAGGAGGCCGTAAAAGACATCATAAAAGAGATTCCGGAAAAATTAGAAGAAAGGCGGCCACCAGAAAAAGAACTCACTCAGCCTGAAACCACTCAGTCTGAACCTGTGGAGAAAAAGAAACCCGTCCAGAAGGAAGAAGAACCTGCCAAGACACCAAAACCAGAAGAGAAACAAGTCGTCCCTCAGATCAGGAGAGACCGGCCGCCTCAGTCAAAAAAGCCGAAATTCCCGGGCGATTGGTCATTCCTCACCCTGGGCGCCGGATACGGGCCCTCTCAGGGAAGCGGCTTCGGAGGGATCCTTCAATTGAACACCAAAATGGGATTTTCCATCCATATCGGGGCCGGCTACTATCCTACCTCCTACTACTACTCAGAGTACGATTGGGCCAAGGACCGGGTTCTTTACAACATCGGCGTTAAATACTATTTGCCCTTCGGAAAGAACAACTTCCGTCCCTATCTGGATATTCAATATGGAGGGATCAGTGTGGAAGCCGTCAGGGTCGTCACGGGCATCTGGTATTACCAGTATGTTTACAAGAACATACAAAAGACCCTGCTCGGGCCATCCCTCCTGGCCGGGATCGAGCTCAAGCTGGGGACATTCGGATTGCATGGAGCCCTGGGTCTTTCCTATACCCAGATGGATTGGGATTATTGGGAAAGAAACTATTTCCTCACGGCCGATGTAGGACTGCTGCTCTATTTATGGTAACGGTCGATTCCCCCACAAGAACTCGTTTTCACCTTTTGAAAAACCTGGGGATTTTTATCTTGAAAGATTTTTCGCTTCTTCTGGGATCGATAGGATCCCGATGAAAGGCCAGCTCTTTATCCTCAAGAATGGCATGCGGATTATCGTTGACCAGAAAAGAAGCCGATTCTCCTATCCTTTCCTGCACGTTCTCCAGGGCCTTTGAGAGCCACAGGGGGCTGGGGCGTGGATTGTGGGCGTCGCTGCCCATGACATGCGTCAGGTTGAGCTCCATGAAACGGAAGGCCGTCTCTTCGACTCGACTGCCGTAAAGTCCGGTGAAACTGCCGCTGTTCGCCTGGGTGAGCGCTCCGGCTTCCACCAGCTCGAACAAAAGATCGGGGCTCCGCATGAAAACATAGTTCCTCTCGGGATGGGCGATGATAGGCCTCAGCCCGCCGCTCAACAGATCGAACAAAAGTTCCTTCACCCCCGAGAAAACATGCCCCGCCGGAAATTCCAGGATGATATATGAACTACCGTTGAGAACGAGGTGATTGCGGTTTTTCTCGATCTCGTCGATCAGGTTGTGGGAGACGTGGACTTCCGCCCCTTTGATGACCTCCACGTCGATATGATTTTTCTGGAGAGCGTAACTCAGTTCTTCGATTTTTTTCTGGATGACACCCAGATCTTTGGGCGTGAAGTCACCGCGATAAAGATGGGGTGTGGCCACGATCTGATAAATCCCATCCTTCTCCGCCATCCTGGCCATCTCCACCGCCTCGTCCAGGCTTTTGGCGCCGTCATCCAAACCAAACAGAATATGACAATGCAAATCGACCATTATGCTGCTCCATACATCCGGATTATTAACGAGTCGAGATTGCCGCAGCGGCGAGGAAGCGGCCCATGGAGCTGTAGTGAACTACTGCGAATGGGCTGCAACGAAGCCGATGTGGTGAGATCGGCTCGCCCGAAGGGTAAAAAATGCCGATTAGTTGAATAAATAGTTTTATAGCTATATCAGGATAAATTCCTGATATGGCTGTAATAGAAAACGGTATCGGCAGTTTTTATTAATAATTCGGATCAAAAGAGTTTTTCGCCGACGATGATGATATCCTCCGCCTGAAGCGGAATATCCGGCTTCTCCCCCTTTTCGATATCCTTGGCATCCACATCGATAATAACTTCTTTGCCGCCCTCACTCAGTCTCTTGATCTTCACGTTGCCCTTGGAGGCTCTGTCCGTAAATCCTCCGGCTTGGACGATAGCCCGGTACAAGGTGGGGATATTGGATTTTGGGACCTCGAGAGCTCCTGGATTCCCCACAGCTCCGGTCACATAGATACGAACAGTCTCTTCCGGCAGGACATAGACGATATCGTTCGGTTGCAGAGGGATATTGAACCGGTCATCCCCGGAGACCAAATCCCTGATGGATATCTTCAGAGGACTGTGCTGTTCTCGAATGAGGGTGATGTCCCCGGCAAAAGTCGTAAATCCACCGGCCTCTGCCACCACATGAAGCAGTTTTTGGCGCCCGAGGAGCTCGTAACGGCCCGGATTGGCCACAGCTCCCAGCATCGATACCCTCTGGCTGCGGCGTTCGGCGACCAGGACGGTCACCGACGGATTCTGGAAGAGCTGTTTTTCCACGAAAAGCTGATCCAGCTTTTTTTCCAATTCCGCCAGGGTCAGTCCCATCACATCCACCTCTTCTTCGATCAAAGGAAGCTTTATCCTTCCGTATTCGGTCACCTGAACCCTGATCCCGGTGTAGTTTTCTTCCCCGTAGACACTGACTTCCAGAACGTCCCAAGGCCCGATCTTATATTCTCTTACATATCTGGCCTCCTGCTCCTCCTGAGAGAAAAGCCCTGCTGTGATGAATATAATCGTGATTATCACTAAAATCGATGCTTTACTTCTCACTCTCTTTTCCTCCTACAAAACCGAATACGTTATCTTCGTCAGCTCCACCCGCCGGTTGACCGGCACGATCTGGATCATATTCTCTCCCAATATTGGCTCCAGCTCGATGGAAATGGTATCCCCCTCCAGATAGTCCTCCCAGACCACCCGGCCGTTGTAAAAAACGGAAATCAGTGGCTCCCTTTTTTCTTCACCCTTTCCGAAATGCAGCCCCAGATCGATTTTTCTTCCATCCAAAACCAAGCTCTGCCGATACGTCCCTCTTTTGTTTACAGTTCGTCCTACTTCCATCTCCTGAGGAGAAACGATTTCCTGAATTTTGCTGTCGATCTCCAGGATCTTGGCATTCGCACTCAATCTTTCATAGTTCCTGCGCAGCCTGACCAGGATCTCCAGATTCTCCGGATCCCATTCCAGGGCCCGGTTATAAAAATCGATAGAGTCGTATATGAAATCCACCCGCTGGAAAGACTCTGCCACGATCTCCAGGATCTTGACGAACCGCTCCTCCTGTCCCTCGGGAACCACTCCGAAGCTCCGCATGATGTCGCGGCCGACGCTCATGTTGTCCCGGAACCGGCCTTCCTTCAAAGAGAGATAAAGTTCAAGAGAAAGGCGACCCAGGTCATCAAACTTTGCTCCGGTTGCTTCCTTCCCCAATCCTTTTCCCCTGAGATAGATTTCCAGCTCCCCGATGGCCGCTGCACTTCCCTCCTTTTCCAGATATCTCCACAGAACATCCTCGACATCCTTGATTTCTTCTCCTCGTTCCAGACGGGATTTAACCAGATTCAACAGTGCTTTTTTCTCCAGTTCTTCAAATTCGACCGGATCTATCCGGTTTTGTAAAGCGGAAATATCTTGATAAAAATGGATTTTCGCCAGAATGTCCAGACACGACTTAAATTGACTTTGGGCTTCCTTGAGACGAAAATAAAAAAGAGCGGAATCGCCCTTCTCGAAGGCATCCTTTGCCCTCTGGAATTCCATGAACTCGGCCCCGGATAAATACTTGAGCCGCTCCTCCAGAGATAGACTTCGTTCTCCTAGGAACTCCGCAAAGTACCGATAAATCTGCGGATCTTCGTGAAGCATCCTATCCATCACCTCATAATCTTCACCGTTGATCTCCCAAATAATGAACAGGGATTGGATTCGCTCTCTGTCTTTTCCTTCGACGACCCGGTTGAGAATCGAAAGCGTAAATTCCCTGTCCTCCCCTGAAAGGGATGGCCACTGGGATAAAAAGACCTTCCCGACTTCATATAATACCTCGACATTTCGTCCGGCAAGCATGGCGGCCTTTTTATACTCCTCACGGGCTTTTTCTCCATAAGAGGAATCATCGAAGCTCATGTTTTGAAAGGACCGGGCAAGATAGAAATGTCCGAAATAGGATGTGGGATTGATCCTAAGGGATCGTCTGAACTGGCCGATGGATTTCTGTACGTGGAGGCCTCTTCGGTCTTCCTCGCCGAGACTGCTGACGCCCAGGTCGTGATAGGCTTTCCCCAACTCATAGAAAACGAGGTCGTTCCAGGGATAAATCCTGGCAGCCTTCTCCAGGACAGCGATTCTTTCTTCCGTCTCTACTCGATCTTCAGCTTCGTAGACGAGATGCTGGTTCCAGTAAATGAGTGTGCACAAAACCGCAGCAGTCAGGATGACCGCCATAAAAAAGATTCTCTTCCAAACGGACATTTTCTTGTTCCTATTTTCCACTTGAATCGTTCGCATTTTTATTTTCGTTCTTTTTGTAAAAAACGACGACGGCTGTCAGAGAAAGCACCACCGAAAAAAGCAGCCTATTGGCCGGAATATGAAGATTGAAATCGGTCAGGCTGTGAATCAGGATACAGACAACAGCCACGATCCCCCCCAGGCCCAGTCCTTTGACTTCAGGATGCCGTCTATCCTTCCAGACCAGAAAGGACTTCACCAAAACATAGAGGATGCCTCCCAGGACCAAGACCATCCCGATTAGTCCGAGCTCCGCCAGGTATTCGATATAGTCGTTGTGGGCATGATACAGACGGATCAGGACCTCCTCCCCTTCCCTATCCGGATAAAGGGATGGAAAAGTACCGAGACCAGTCCCCACAAGGGGGTAGTCAGCAAATATTTCCGCGGTATCGGCCCAGTAGGTCGGTCTTCCTTCTCTTAAAAGCTTATCCAGGGCAAACCGGTCGATCGTCGCATCGATGCCTATATAGAGCGAGACAACGATGATGATGATGAACACGACAGCGATAAAATTCCTCGACCATTTCCTCTCGTGCGCAGCCTGCTTGAAAAAAAGGAGAATCGATCCGAAAATGAGGATAAAGCTGAAAACGAGCAAAAACATGCCGGAACGGGATTGGGAAAAAACGACGGCAAGGGCCATGACCACGATGCCTAGAGAAAAGATAAGGCTTACGGACAACCTTTTATCAGAAAGATGCGCCAGCCTGTCCTTCCATCTCAGGTTCATCAGGGAAAAAAGATCCAGCCTGGCTATGACCAGCCCCACAGCCAGCGGAATGACCATCTCCATGTAGCCCGAAAAATGGTTTCGGTTGACAAAGGTCCCGCAGACAGAATCCAGGTTGTACATCTTTTTATAAAACAGAATCCTCGGATTCTTATTATAAAGCTCGAACATCCCGTAAAGGGCCTGGAAAAGGCCCATCCCCACCAGTACTTGGAAAATCCTCATGATCTGCTTCTGTTCCGTGACCGTTCTGATGATCAGGAATCCCAGAAGAAAATAGGTAAGAACCTCGAGGCCTTCGCGCAGAGTGTGGGCAGGGATGAGGGAAAAGCTGATGAGTTTCAGGCTTGCAAAATCCGGCGTAAAATTTTTCTGAAATGTGTAGGAGCTGGGGGAGAGAATCCTGACCAGAAACTTGGGTAAGGGGATTATCTGGATAGCTAAAAAGATGAAGAATCCTGAAAACAGTGCCTTCGGCCATTTGAGAGACTTCAGGAGAAGAGCATTGCTTCGAGGCTTTTCCGTCATCAGTGCATAGGCAGCAAGCATCACCAAAACGACAAGCTGGATCACCAGAATCGACCACTCATAGACCGAAGCGGCAGGAAGAGGGCTGAAAACGATCAGCCCGAGTATCCCGTAATCGATAACCTTCCGGAAAATTCGATCCTTTTTGGATACAGTTGTGACTCCTAGCATCATTCCAACTTCCAAGTTTCTCGCTCTATCTTTCAATCATATTTCCTCATCGATGCTCTGCTTCTTCATATTTTCTCCCTTCCGAAGCGCCATAATAACTGTATCTGTAATAAGGATAATAGCCCCTGTAGAAATATTTCCCCTGGCTTCCCTTTAAGCCATTGAATATCACACCCATGATCTTGGCATTGGCTCTTTTCAACTCATCCACTGCGCTCATCAGCGGCTTCCGTGTGATCTCTCCCGCTTTCAAAACCAGCACCGTTCCGTCCACGAGGGTCGACACAATCACCGCATCGATGGTGACAAGAACCGGTGCCGTATCGAGCAGAACCATATCGAATGCTTTTCCAACCTCCTCCAGCATTTCCTTCATCCTGGGAGAATTGAGAAGCTCGGAAGGATTGGGAGGAACAGGCCCGCTGGGCAGAAGCCATATATTTTTGATGGAGGTCCTCTGGATGGCTTCCTTGAGCTCGACCTTTCCAGCCAGAAAGCCGCTCAATCCTCCCATATTCCCCATTTTGAAGATTCTGTGAAGCCGCGGCTTCCTTATGTCCGCATCGATCAGAAGGACATTTTTATCGAGCTGGGCAAAAGCGACGGCAAGATTGGCTACTGTCGAGCTTTTCCCTTCGACCGGAAGGCTGCTGGTCAAAGCGATGACCTTAGGAGGAGATTCGGCGTAAGAAAGCAGGATCGAAGTCCTGACCGTCCTGTAGTCATCCGCAATGGCCAGCCTCGGATAGAGATGATTGATGAGCTCGATGTCCTTCGCCTTCGGTCTGGTTTCTTCAGGATTGGCATCTTTATCCCTACTCGAAGCGCCATATTCTAAAAGCCATCTTCCCTTTCTATGTGAATCTTCTGACTCCAGAAGAGGTATTACTCCCAATGCGGGAAGGCCGGTCAGCTTTTCCACCTCTTCTGGTCCTTTTACCGTATTATCCAGATAATCGAGAAGAAAACACAGCCCCACCCCCCCGAATAGGCCGAATAAAAGGGCAAGCAGAAGATTCATCGTTTTATTGGGAGAGACCGGGCTTCCGGGAACCCCGGCAGGATCGACCACGCTTATGTTGCTGGCCTTCAAGCTCTCCAGCTCCTTGGAGACGTTAATCTGCGTTTGGATATTGAGCAAACTGTTCAGCCGTGTTTTAAGGCTTTCCACTTCATAGCTCAATGTCTTGTAAAAAACGATGGCCGACTGCATCTTAGTGATCTCTGCTTCCTGTCTCTCCAGCTCCCTCCTCAAGTTCCGCTCATTCTGGAGGGCGATGTTGTACTCGGACTCGATCGACTGAATGGCCTGGCGTAGGTTCTCCTCGGCTCGATCCATTTTATTCTTGGCCTGGATAAGGATTGGATTGTTGCTTCCCAGGGTTCTCCTCTTTTCGTCATAATCATTCTTGGCATTCAGGTATTCGGTTTGGAGCTCACGGATCCTGGGATCATCTATATTGGGAAGCGAATCGATATCGGCATCGCTTACTCTTGAGAATACGGCCCCGATCCTGTTCCTTTCGATCACGGCCTGGTTGTAGGCATCATAGAGGCGCCGGTAGGTCGTGAATGCCGCGCTCTCCTCCTCGCTCTCCGGATTGCTCAAAATAAGACTCTGCTCTTCCCCATATTTCTGGAGCTCTCTTTCCCTCGCCTCTAGTTGAACGCGCAGGTTGTCTATCTGTTTGCTTAGGTCATTGGAGAATCTCTCCGTCCTCTCATACCTGAGCCCGCTGGCAAACTCTTTGAACTCCTCTGCATAGGCATTGACGATTTCTGCAGACAATCTAGGAACTCGAGAGGTATAGCTCACATCCACGAGTTTGGTGTCTCTTCTGAGAGACAGATCGAGATTGGCTCGAATAAGTCCTGCATAACGAGAATTGGGACTGGATTGAACTTGTGGACTTTCCTCTTCGTTTGATTTCTTTCCAGAGAGCAGCCATTTTAAGGTGATGATTTTTTTTACAGAAGAAAAAAGGCTTGCTTTGGGCTGAAGCCCCTTCAATAGCTCAGACCGATTTACAAGATTCAATCTTTCCGCAACTCTGGCTGCCAGGTTTTTGCTCTTCAGCATCTCCAACTGGGTGTTGAACGCCCTCATATCTGTAATTTGGCGGGGATTCCCGAATTCATCCTCTATGCTGATAACTCTGGATGCATCCTCCTCGATAACTAGAGTCGCAGTTGCCCTATATCGAGGAGCTGCAGTAAACGTGAAAATCATTGTAAAAAGAATAATGGCAGTAGCAAACGTTATAAGCACCCACTTTCTTTTCTCGATAACCCTCCAGTACTCCATAAGGTCGATTTCTTTTCTTTCTTCTTGTTCCATTTCCTTTACCCTTCTAAATTATGTCGATTATTTCCTTTCCATTTTGTTTTTATCAAAAGTCATATACTAGATATCCTCCGATAGATATTCTCGCCCTTGCGAATTCCTCTAAGCTTGAATCTCTCTTCCAATGAGTTACATTCAATCCAATCCCTGTATTTTTTATGATCCTGAATGCAATCCCTGCCGAATGGGAAATATATTTGTCTTTTCGTATTGATTTTCCAACTCCTCCACCTGGCAGTTGAACAATCTGCCCTTCTGGATATTCGCCCGATCCATAGCTGAAATCATAATCCAGCCTGATGATATGAGTTAGATAAAACGAAATTCCGGATCCAAATCGATTGACGATAAAATATAAATTCGTGCTTGAATAAGAAAATTGAAAATCCTTGACGTATTGGAGCCGCAGATTGAATCGTCCCAGCCTGATATCCAAACCTGTATCACCAACAAGGCCTGAAAACCTTTTATCATTATCTATCCTATTAATGAGCCATCTGTATCCCAAGGAAAGGACTCCTCTTGCCTTTCCTAAGAGGGGAAATCTGATTCCAGACCTCAGTATATAAGAATACGAATTGCGCCACTGAAATTCAGGATCATCGAAGTCATATTCCGTATACCCGGCTGTTAAGAAAAAGTCACTTTCCAAGAAAATACTGTAATAAAACTCAAAATTACCGCTTTTCTCTTCACGGTTCAAAGTTCTTGAGTAACTTATCTCTGCTTCGGTATCCTCGTATCCCATACGATTCACTCGACCATAAAAACCTAGTGCTGTTCCACGCCGCGTTTCATAAAAAAAGCTGGCATTGTATTCTCTTAGTTCCACATAAATTCTCTCATCAAACTCAGGTGTTATCCTCTGCCGTAGCTTCCGGTATTGATAATTTCCGGATAGAACAAACCGGTTTAAGAGAAGAAATCGAGCTCCAGGAGAAAAGCCGTAATGTATCCCACGTTGTTTATCCTCATTTAAAAAAAAGTCATACCCTGGGCTGATATCCAATGATATGATTATCCAATCTCTATGGGGAAGATAAAAAGTGAAGGGCAAAGAAATCGAAGCTGTGTAGTCACCGATTGGATTATCATCCTCTTTCATCTGATAAATATTGTTATCGTATCCAATATTACTCAATTGGAGTGAAGGAAAAATCCTGAAAGGTCCAAGATTCCATCTTGCATTCTCTCGAATACTTTCTGATTCCGATTTAAAGGTTTGATAATCCTGACCAAAGGAATAACTCAATGTAATAAATAGGGCAAAAAAGAAGAATACAAAACAAAAACGAGTTGTTCTCATTTTCACTCTACGCCATCTTCCTACTCATTGCTCAATTCCGGAAAGTCATAAAATCGGAACTCGAACTGTCTCATGATTATACCCTTTCTCTTGCAAAAATCTAACAGCTTTCCAATCTTATCCTTCCCTATCTTATCGGTAGAAATGACGATTTCTTCGATCTCTTTATTCAATGCGATTTCTTCTATTTCTTCAATTGATCCCAGAATTGGACAGTTGTGGATCATTTTCCCTTTTTTTTGAAAATCATCATCGATAAACCCTATAGGCGATGCGAAATAAGACCCATTGTATTTTATTTCTTTCAAGGCGATAGAACCTCTATGGCCAGCCCCATAAATTAGGACTTTTTTGCCCCTGCTTTCTGCATCTTTACTGTATAAATTATTCACAATTCTAAAGGATGCTCTGAAGCCAATCACAAATGTGCTTAACAGATAAAAATCCAACAAAAAGAAAACAAACCCTCCAAAAGGATTAAGTCCGAAAATGAAACCCAGGAGGATATCCGACGCCAGAGTTGCCAAGACGAGCGTTTTTCCCGCCAGCAACAAATCTTCGATACTCGAATACAACCATTCTCCTTTATACAAACCCATCAGATAAAAGATGGTGATTTTTGTGAATAAAACAATGGGAAGGGCCTCTACAAAAGGGTTCCTATCCACTACACCAAAATTCCTCATAATCAAAACAAAACTCAGATAAAAAGATGCCGTGATAAGGAGCAGATCAAAGAACGCATGAAAGGTTCTTTTTTTAAAGACAGGGAAATTGAACAAGGGAATCAGCAGCCCGCTCTCAAGAATCTTGAATTCCTGATAATTAAGAGATCTGACGCCGACAAAAACAGCAACCAATATAGCGGATAAAAACAACGTCCTATTTAAATCCGCAATGGCAACCGAAATAAGAGCGAATACGCCGAGTCCTGCACATAATCCATACAGAAACAAAACGGCTTTCCGCTGAGAGAATCCCATCTTCAGCAACCGATGATGGATGTGGTCTTTGTCCGCCTGAAACATGGAAGCCCCACGGAAAAATAGAGCCTTGACTTTACCGTTATGGTTGGAATAATCCACCAAATGAGCAGAGCGTAAAAACCTTCGGATCATCGAGAGCAAGGTCTCCATTATGGGGAGTCCAAGAACCAATATGGGCGCCAGTACAGCCACGATAACAGCGCCCTTAGTACTTCCCTTAATTGATAAGACGGATAGTAAAAATCCCAACAAAAGGCTGCCAGAATCTCCCAGAAAAATCTTGGCCGGATAAAAATTATATCGGAGAAAACCAAGCAAGCTCCCGGCCAGTATCAATGCAGCAAGAGCTATTCCAATATTTTGGTTCAGAAAAGCGATCCCAGCAATGGCCGCACAAACAATAAACGAAGTCCCAGCAGCTAAACCATCGAGTCCATCCACAAGATTTAAAGCGTTGGTGATTCCTACCACCCAGAGAATGGTCAGGGGAATAGAAAAAAGACCTAAATCAATGATATTCCCGCTAATGGGATTGGCTATTTCATATATGCCCATCCCGAATAGAAGCAGAAGTGATCCAGACAGAATCTGAATCAGAAATTTGATCCCTGGCTTCAGCCTCTTGATGTCATCATAAATGCCTAAGCCAAGAATAATTATCTGGCATAAAAGCAAGGCTTTCCAATTCTCCAGGAAAAAATTCTTGATATATACATCACCGAGAATAAAACCCATCAGAAGAGCAAAATTGAAAGTGATAAAAATAGGAACGCCGCCTAAAAGCGGCACAGGCTTCTGGTGGATTTTTCTTTCCGAAGGAAGATCCAAAATTTTTGCTCTCTTTGCCAGTAATCGCACCAAAGGCGTTACTGCCAAAGAAACAGCAACCGCCGATAAAAAGAAGAGAAGGTATTTGATCATTTTGGTAGCCCCGCTTAAAAGCTATTTACAATCTAGCCGTCAAAATCTTGACGATTCTATAAGCTGTTTTGCCATCCCAATACTTGAGTCTTTTTTTTTTCGGGAGTACGTTTTTTAATATGTCTATCGCCACATTGAAAATTCTTTGTGGATCCGTCCCTACAATAATATTGGTGCCTTCCCGAACAGTGATGGGTCTTTCCGTGTTTTTTCTAAGAGTAAGACAAGGAATACCCAAAAATGTAGTTTCTTCCTGGATGCCCCCTGAATCAGTTAACACCATTTTGGCATTAGCCATCAAGCATAGAAAATCTAGATAACTTAATGGTGGGATTAAAAGTATTTTTTGAAAATTTGATTCTTTAGGCTGATTAAAAACTCTTTTATCTGCAACAAAAAACTTCTGTTGAAACTTATTTTTTTCGATCATTTTTAGTGTTCGTGGATGCGCTGGAAAGACAACAGGAATATGTCCAGATAATTTATCTAATGCCATAAAGATCTTCTTTAAAGTATTTCCTTCATCAACATTTGATGGACGGTGAAGCGTAAGGACGGCATATTCTCTTTTTCGTCCGTTCTCCTTTAAAGAAAGTTCATGCAGAATATCTGATTTTTCTGCTAATTTTAAATTTTGCCGAAGAGCGTCTATCATTACATTGCCGACAAAATGAATCTTTCGAACAGGAATTCCTTCATTCAACAAATTTTTGGCTGCGTCTTCACAAGTTGTGAACAAAAAATCGGAGATTCTATCGGTTAGAATCCTATTAATCTCTTCTGGCATTGTTCTATCAAAACTCCTCAATCCGGCTTCCACGTGAGCAACCGGGATTAAAAGCTTTGCTGCCACAAGAGCACAGGCAATTGTGGAATTCACATCTCCAACAACAACGATTAAATCCGGATTCACTTCAAAACAAACCCTCTCAAATTCAATCATAATTCTTCCAGTCTGTTCTGCATGTGTTCCTGAGCCAACGTTTAGGCAAAAATCAGGTTCATTCAAGCCCAAATCATTAAAAAAATATTTTGACATAGAATCATCATAATGCTGGCCCGTATGAACCGTTAAACATTCTATCTTTAATCCCTGAGATCCCTTATTTTTATTAAAATTTTTAAAAGATTCTAAAAGAGGAGCAATTTTCATAAAATTTGGACGCGCTCCTCCCACTAAGATGATTTTTAATTTCCTGTAAATAGGGAATCTCCTCTCAAAAAAAATCCATAATTAATGATATGATCTGTCTCGTTTTTATTATAACCAATCCTCTACCACCATTCCAATCCTAGGTTTTGAACAAATTTTGAAAACCTTTTCTTGGCCCATGCCCAGATATCAATTTTTTTCAATAGGAATAAGAATATCAAATCGACTTTATCGAAAAATTTATATTTCTTTACAGCTGATTTGCTTTCTGAAATCTAAAAAACAAATAAAATGGATATTCACCTGAAATTATATCTTTTTTGCTTTGAATATATTCATCGAAGAAATTTTTTTAATATAAATTAATTCCGCAGAGTATTTCATTAGTTTTCTGACATAATACTCTGCTGGCAAATATCTAACAAGAGGAGTCTTGAGCAAATCGTCTATTCTTTTTTTATGCTCTATGCTCCTAAATCTTAAACCATTTCTAAAATTTTTAAGCCATATGAAAAAATAGGATAGATAGAATATAATCTTTTTAATAAATAAGATTTCAGATGAATCATATATGTTCCTTAAAGCTGCAGAAAGAGTTTTATTCGAGTATGCTCCAAGATAAAGAATTCCCCCAACCTTCAAAACTCTCAAAAGCTCGGAAATTGCACAATCCATATCAGGAATATGGTGAACAGTTCCTATACAAAAAATAACTTCCATGCATTCAGACCGCAAAGGTATTTTTGTTAAGGAAGCCCTAATTTTACGATGGCTTTTTACTGTTTTTAAAGCATTTTGACTAATATCAAGATAAATCGCATTATACTTTAATCTATTAAACACTTCGATAAATAAAGATTGCCCGCATCCAAAGTCTCCGATTGCAGGATCTTTCAAGTTTCTAGGCACAAGATTCTCATATGCTTTAGAACTTGTTCGAGAAGGGAAGGTGATATCGTCATAAAATTTAGTAATCTGTTCTTGAGAAATCATCGTTATTCGCTATTATTTAAAATAATGAATTACTTATTTATAATTAAAAAATCCTTAATAAATTCCAAGCCATACTTCATGATTAACATTATCCTAGTTCTGTCAAAAAGACTACGATAAACCCACTCAAGTCCAATTTTCTGGAGAATAAGAGGGCATCTTCTTTTCTTCCCAGCCCAAACATCAAAGGCTCCCCCAACTGGAAGACAAAACTTTACTTGAATTTTTTTAAAATGTTCAAAGATAAAATACTCTTTCTGAGGAAGCCCCAAACCTAAAAAAAGAATATCTGGTTTAGATGCATTTATATCTTTTATAATATCATCAATTTCATCTGATGAGAAAAATCCTTGTCGATGCCCAACAATTTCAGGATAATCAAATTTTCTTTTTATACTTTCAATTGCTAATCTCAAATTACAAATTGATGTTCCTAAAAAAAACAATTTCCAGCCATATTTACTTGAAAGCCGAATAATTGACTCAGCTAGATCAATTCCTGATATTCTGTTCACACTTTTGTATCCAAATCTTCTGCTAAGCAAAACAATAGATTTGCCATCAGGCAAAATGATATCGGCTGAATTTATAACGCTTCTCAGTTTCAAGTCTTTTTTTGCCATAACGTACTTCGTAAGATTCAAAGGAACACAGTAGGACTTATGCTCTGTATTGACATATTTCTCAATACAAGAAAGATATGTTCCCATATCTCCAGGCGTCACTTTAAGGTGCCCCAGTATATAGCTCTCCATATTATTTCTCAATCAGGTAATCTTCAAGTTGAATGGCATCAAGATCAGATCTTAAGAATGTGCTAATAGCATCTTCTGGGGAACAGACGATAGGATCTCCGTGGAGATTAAAAGAAGTATTAAGCACCCCTCCCACTCCTGTCTCTTGTTCAAAATACGAAACCAACTCATAAAATGAAGGATGGTTTTCTGAGTCAAGAATTTGAGCTCTTGACGATTTATCAAAAGGATGGAGTCCAGCAGGAATGTCTTTCCATGCTTTTTGTTTAGTATCCGGCGCAATTGTCATAAAAGGACATCTGTAATCCTCCCGGAGAATAAGATAATGATTTCTATATCTATCCAAAATAGCCGGAGCAAAAGGCATCCAGAAATCTCTCATTTTTATCGCTCTATTAATCTTATGGATGATATTAGGATTTCTTGGGTCTGCAACAATGGATCTATTCCCTAGAGCTCGAGCCCCCCATTCCATACGGCCGGTAAACCGCCCAACTATTTTCCCTTCCAATAATTTCTGGCTAACAACCTTATTGATGTCTTTATGTTCGGTTATTCTAAATCCAGAGTCCATTAGACCATCATGGATGGCGTTTTCTATTTCCTTCTTGCTGTAAGAAGGGCCCCAATAGACCATGCCTAGCGGTGTAATTTTCTCAGGAGGGAAACCATTTTTCATAGCTGCCAAAATAGAGGCTGCAATGGGATTAGAATCATCACCGCAACTTGGATAAATAAAGAGGGATTTGACTTCAGGCAACTCCGAAATGAGATAATTAAGCTTGACATTCATAAATCCGCCGCCTGATAAAGCGAGGTTTCCCACTCCCGTGAATTCAATCGCATTCTTTATCCATTCTAATGCGACCTCTTCAAAAAAATCTTGAACTCCTCCAGAAATATTATCAAATCTTTTCCCAAGAAGTTTTTTCCTCAATTCTTTCATAAATTGCCATTTGTAAAGCCTAGAATTATTAACGAATAACAACGGATTTTTTTCTGAAATCTTGAAATAATTCCTGAAAATCTCTAAAACTTCATTCCTATACTTCCCGGAAGCATAAGGAGCCATTCCCATAACTTTATATTCATGAGACATCGGCTTCATGCCGAGAAATTGTGTAATCCTCGTGTAGAAATCACAGATAGAATTGTAATTAAAGATATCTGCAACTCTTTCTATCTTTCCATTAGAACCGACGTTAACAGACGCACAAACAGCGTCTCCTGAGCCATCAAGCGTTACAACAAGAGTTTTATCGTTTTTATACCAATTTCCAAAATGAGCCGTAACAGCATGGAGTAAATGATGCTCAAAGAAGAAAATATTTTTTGTTTTAAAGCCCATTCCGGAAAGCGTTTCTTCGATTTGTTTTTGTCTCGATTTAAATAGGAGATGTCCGATTTTTTGAACCTTTTTTATATTGTTAGAGCTTTGTAACAAGCTTTTTGGAAGTATATTAACAAAATAAGAAAACGCTTTTTTATGAAAATGAGGGCTGAAATAGCTCTCTGTGCCAATTTGAGGCATGAGAGAGCATATTCCTATCGCATCCACATCCTCAAATTTATGCCCTGTAATTTTCAGACACTTGTTAATTGCTTTTTCCGGAAATCCATTCCACTCTTTTATCCTGTTTAATCTTTCTTCGGATATGCATGCAATTACTTTCCCATCTTCGAATAGACATGCAGTTGCAGTATGTCCATCGTGAATACCGAATGTCAACATTCTTTCTCTCCAAAATTAGATAAATATTCGCTCAAAGCATGAAACGACCATGCTTGAGACCATCGTATATATGGTATTTTGTTGGTGAATAATTTGTATTTTTGGTAATAAAAATAACCCTTTTTATTGTGGAGATTATTTATCATCCATTCCAATATTTTTCTTGTGAGATCCTTATATTGATCTCCTATCCTGGACAAGAAAACAACAGCCTGACAAGGAGAATGGATGTCAATTGGATAAATTTTGTCATGATAATATTTAGGAGTTCCATCTTCTAAAAAAAAATTCTTAGCATAAAACCGCACGCCTTTGTCAAAAGCCTTTCTGTATTCTTCAGCATACCCTTCTGCTAAAAAATAATGTATGCTTTGAAGGTTAAATCCTGTATGAAAGGAATCGATCCATCTCTGATAATCTGTCTCTGCATAAAACCATGAACCGTCATCTCTCTGATATTTCATACTGTAAGCAAGGCTAGCCAAAGCCAGTTCTTTGAGTATTGGATCTTTTATGTATTTAAGTAGTCTAATTAGAAGCGATGCACCAAGAAGATTTGCATTATGGATGGCCGTATGGTCAAGGGGAGTATAACTAAAACAAATCGAAGAATCCTCTACTTTTCTATTGAGATCGTTGAGAATGAAATTTTTAATGGATAAAGCCATATCCAAAGCTTTCTCTATTTTTGTGTATTCATAAGTATCGATAAGCGCATGCCCAATAAATGAAGTATTCACCAGAGTGGGAGTAAACCTAGGCACATAAAAAGCCCTTGACTGCCAATCGAAATTGTATCCCCAACAATTTCCTGAATATCTTTTGCTTTTAAGCTCTTCCAGAAAGCCTAAAAGAGAGTTTATATTCTCAAGATACTTCTGGTTTCCTTCTTTTTTATATAATTTTGCATAGCTCCATATAAACAGCCCCATACCTTTAGGATTTAACTCTTTTTTGATACCAAAAACGGGTCTAATATTCAGAGGGAATCTTTTTAAAATTTGAGTCCAAATAATCCTTGAATACTTTTTATTAAAACATAAGGAATTTATGATTCGACTATTCAAAGCATCATATGGATCATAGCCTTTAAAGTCTTCTCCCTCGATAAAGCTCATCAATTCTTCCATGATCCTTTTTGTGTCCAATTTTATGAGTAGAAGTGAAAAGAATCGTTGAAATGCTTTTAAGCTAAAGAAATCGTTTTTCTTTCTTTAATAGATTCGATTATTTTAAATGTTGTTAACATAACTGCATATATATCCTCAAATTCTATAGGAGAAGGAGTTCCATTTTGAACGGCTCTAATGAAAGATCGAATCATATTTTTTTGCCCTTTGTCCTGATTGAGCATTTTTTTTCTGTATACCTTCCCGTTTCCATGTATTTCAAGCTGCTTAAAATCCTTCAAAAGACTTATCATCCCTGATTGGTAAATCTCTATATACTCTTTAAAAAGTGACTTCGCACCATTTGAAAAATAAGATATCGTGCCCACTGACCCATTCTTGAATTTCATGGTAAGGGTTAACGTGTCTTCCAGGTTTTCGCTATCCGAAAGATCCACGGCAAACACTGAATCGGGACTGGACTCACTTATATAAGTCAGATAGTCCACAAAATGACACACCTCTCCAATGATCCTCCCTCCTCCAATTTCTCTATCCTGGATCCATGAATCAGAAGGAATATGGCCTGCATTTATGCGGTAAATCATGGCCGATGGATCAGAAGTCAAATGCTTTTTTAGTTTTTCTGAAAGAGGCGAAAACCGCCTGTTGAATCCAACTATCAGAATAGGCTTTGAATCCGAGAAAGAATCATAAGTCTGTCTAATTTGCTCTAACTCAGATTCTCTCAAGCAAAGAGGTTTTTCCACCCAAACATTCTTTCCTGCCTCCAGAGCCTTCAACACGTACTCTGCATGGGTGTTGTGCTGAGTTGCAATAAAAATCGTGTTTATTTCTTTATTTTCGAAGATATCCTTTTCATCTGAGGTGCAGAACTCAAACCCATATCTATCTGCTACAGTCCTGGACTTCGTTCCCACAGCATCCATGACTCCCTTTAGCACAACATCTTTATCCCTTGGAATATTTGGCAGAAGAAAAGAAGAAGCATAATTCCCAACGCCTATGAACCCAATATTGACTTTTCCAGCCGGCGACTCTCCCTTAAGAAAAACTTTTTTCCTATGATCCGTCTTTGCTTGCCCATACTTGATTAGGACCCCAAGATATGGTTCCGTTTTTTTTAATATCATGTCATAAGCTTTGGGGGCCTCTTCAAGACCAAAAACATGAGTGGTCAGATAATCGATATTTATTCTCCCCGAATGAACTAGTTCCTGAAAGGCTTCCATGTTTCGTTTCTCGGTCCACCGGACATACCCCACAGGATAATCCATGCCCTTCTCTTCATAGTTGGGATCATATCGGCCGGGCCCATAGGAGCATGACATTTTCAACTCAAGCTCCTTTCTGTAATAAGCATCCCGCTCAAAACCAGTCGGAACGTTCCCGACAACCACTATCCTTCCTCTTTTTCTTGAAACCAACCCAGCAAAGTTGACAGGATCCAGGCTCTTGCTTGAAGCAGTAATAATGACTGCATCGGCTCCAATCCCGGCTGTAAAGTCTTCTATCTTTCTGGCCAACCCAGGTTCATCCCTGGTCCATGCGTCATCAGCACAATGTTCTCTAGCCACCTCCACCATTTTAGGTGCAATGTCTATTCCGACTACTCTAATTCCACTTGCTCTTAACATTAAGGATGCAAGCTGACCAATGAGTCCCAGGCCAATTACAACACAGGTCTCTCCGATACGAACATCTGCCTGACGTACTCCCTGAAGAGCAATAGCCCCAAGCGTATTATAGGCAGCTTTTTTCAAATCAGCATCAAAGGGAAGCTTGACGCATAAATTATGAGGAACGGCCACAAACTCTGCATGATGTGCATAACCTCCCCCTCCGCATGCAACGAGATTCTCTACCTGAAACTCCTTAACACTTTTGCCCACCTCAATAACTTCTCCTGCACAGCTGTATCCAAGAGGAGAATAAGCTTCAAGTCTCTGTTTTACTGACCTGTAAGTCTGAGCAGGTCCCTTCTGTCTCAGAAATTCAATGACCTGCTTGAATTGCTGGGGACGTTCCCTTGCCTTTCCGATAAGGCTTTTACGAGCAGCGCCTATAGTTGCTCCTTCTGTGCCCGGACTGATAAGAGAAATAGAATTTTTCACTAATAGCATATTTCGAGATACAATTGGGTTTGGAATATCAAGTATCTGAATTTTGCCGTTTTTTAAAGTTTGAACGAGTTGTCTCATTTCTTTTTTGGCTCTGATTGCGAAGTCTCAAGCAAAGATAAAGGATTCTTTCTTTTATGCCTGAAAAATCCTTAATCTAGGTGTCCCGGCTTTACCAACCTATCTTTTATAATATAATAAGTCTTTTTAATCCCATCGTTTTTTGCAGTAAATATAGTTTTTCCAAAATTCGGCCTTGCTTAAGACCTATTAAAAATAGATCTATTTGAAATTTCAATAGAATATTTTAAGTCTAACGCTTCAATAGAGAAAAAAATATCACAACTTTAATAAATTCCTCTTTATTTAATGCGACGTACTTCCTGTCCCTCCAATTTTTTTGTTTTATAGTACAAAGTAATTTGTTTTATTCCTTTAATAGTTCTTGATAAAGAATATGCCACTGCTCAGCAATCTTATTTTTAGCAAATTTTTTTGAAATTTCATAACTCTTTATACCAAATTCAAATCTTTTTTTGGGATCTTTTATAAATAAATAAATCTTATTAATAAAACCATCAACATCTCCAGGATCTAAAAGATATCCATTCTCTCCCTCAACAACTAAATCAGGGATTCCTGCTATGTTTGTTGATACTATTGGAAGACCAAAAGCCATTGCTTCTAATATAACCATCGGCATCCCTTCATAATAAGAAGGCAAAAGGAGGATATCCCCCTCTTTATATAAATTCATCTTTTCTTTCCCAGAAATCCAACCTCTATATATTATATTTTCTCTTTCTGAATTCATATCATTAATCAATTTTAAAAATTTTTTTTCATCTTCACCTTTTCCGCATACAATTAATTTGAAATCAGATTTAAGACAATTCAAACCTTGAACAATCTTAATCAGATCATAAATTCCCTTGTTTTTTATCAAAAAACCTACAAACAAAATTTTCACATTTTTTTTGTTTGATAGACTCATTCCCCTGTATGCCTTTTTAACATTAAAAGGGACAGGATTTCCAATTACTAATGTGTTATTCAATGAATATTTCTCATCTATTTTTTTTTTCCAGTCCTCGCATAGCAACACTATTTTATCGACTTTTTTTAATGAGTAAGTAATAATTTTTTTTCTAATTCCAAATACATTTATAAAAAAATCATCAAATCTTCCTGAATGAAAATGAAAAATAATTTTTTTTTTATAAAAAGAAGATATAAAAATAATAATTATTTTCCTTAAAAAACTGACGCCAACTGAGCTATGTACATGAATTAAATCTACTCTACGAAATGTATTCATAACAATAAAAGCAAAAACCGCTTTCATGAAGATAAGCAAATTTCCAAATTTACTGGAATCCTTGTAATTTGACGTGTTAATGATATTTATGTGGTAATTTTGATATACTATTTTTTCGCTCAATATGCTTTTTACAACTGTTGCAATACCTCCATTGCTTAAGATAGGCCCAACCAATAATATCTCTTTTTCTTTATAATTATGTTTAGAATTCATCTGATTCAATTCTATTAAGCGGTATTGAAATTATGATTGATTGCTAAATTTTTTCGGCTATATAAAACAAAGCAAAAAACTACAATTTCATTTTTGCCAACGAGAACAACTTGAATATTGTGATAAAGTTTTTAAATCACTCAATTTTAATATAAAAGCGACTAGAAGAAAAAACATCAAAGTAATCATGTCATCTGCAATAATAGGTCCGTAAGAAAAACTAATAGTCAACATTATAAAAGAAAATCCAATCATCCCTAAAAAGAAAGCTTTCCAATAAGGCCGTGATTCCAATTTATAGATTTTATAAATATTTTTTAAAATATATAAAAATAAAAACAAATATACTAAAGCTCCAAAATATCCAACTTGGATAGCTAACCAGGATAATGATGTCACGCCGTATCCAATAGGTAATTTCCCTGACTCTTTTAATGTTGTTTTTAAACTTTTAAACATAGTTTCAATGTAGCTTCCAGGTCCAAGTCCAACTAAAATATGAATAAAACCTCTTTCCTTCAAAATATTGAATACATTAATTGTCGTTGAAATTCTTCCTTGTGATACGCCATCCTCACTCTGCATAACATTATATTTCCAAACAAAATCTGTGAGGTATTTTAAGTTAGTTTCTCCCCTATATCTATGTTGAGGATTTAGAGAGGGAATATATTTAACAGAAAAAATGACAGTGAGTATTACTATACCTACTCCGATAAAAATGTATTTAAATTTTATCCTACGGAAAGATCTTAAAAAAAATCCTAAAAATACAAATAATAACGGCACATATATAATAAGTGCTCGTTTCCCCCCTATAAGACCAAAACAGATAAATCCAAAAACTAACAATATGTAATAATTAGATTGTTTATAAATAAAATAATAAGCAACAAGGAAACTTATGGCAATTAAAGGTATAAGTGTTGAGTAAATTCCTTCGTGATAAGCGTATGTACCAACTGCAGTCTCTCCTTGTCGAAAAATAAATAATCTTATAGTAGCTACAGGAATTTGAATGATAAATAAAAAAGTCAATATGTTAATGATCGTCTTGAATAGTTTTTCATTCAAATCGAGGTTAATAGCAGCTAGAAATAACAAATAATATCTAAGCGTTAGCCTCAAAAATAGAAGAAAATGTATAAAAGAGATTTTGTTGGCTATTAATGAAATAAAAGAAATAGCCAAAAACAACAATATGATCCTAAAAAAATTCAATTTTATTTTTTCTTTTTTTATTGTTTTTTCAAGAATTGCCCTAAGAAACAAAAAGTATATTATTATTTCCACCAACCAGATAGCCTGAGGAGGCCATAAATTAAACTCAACTAAGCCCTGGCCAATAAATGCAAGAAATAGTAAAACAAAAAATGGGATTATATTTTTTTTAATAAATAAAAAAGATATTAGCGCAAGCGGAATTATTAAATAAATGTAATTCTGAAAAGAAATGGAATATGCAATCAAAAAACCAGAAAAGAATATAGGCAGGAATAATTTCAAAAAATCTTTTCTGTAAATAAATATTGAATTCATAATAGGCTCTCTAAGAACTTCTCGAATTTCGAAATCTGCTTTTCCCACCTATAATTTCTTTCAATAAATATTCTTGCTTCTGAGCCCAATTCCTTGAAATCCTTTTTATGTTTAAAAGCCTCTAATATTGCACCAGAAATATCTTCGACGGAACATTTCCTAGCCCAAAAAGCAAATCTCATTCCCTTCAACAATAGCCAATGAGCAGGTATTTTTGTTACAATAACTGGCTTCCCGCACGCTAGATATTCGAACAGCTTAAGAGGAGAACTTACGTCCCAACCTTCATATTCAGGGAATGGCAATATGCCACAATCAATTTTATTTATATAGAAAGGGACCTTTTCAAATGGAATATTTTCATAAAATATCACTCTATCAACAATTTTTAAGTTGTGTGTCATATTTTTCAATCTCACAATGTCATTTCCTGTTCCCATTAAATGAAATTCCAGGTTATAATTTCTGAGATTCTCAATCGCCAACAATACTTTATCAATTCCTCTATTAATCGTAATTGTTCCATGGTACATAAGGATTAGTGCATCTTTTTGATTTGAATATTGGGATGGTCTGAATAAAGATGTATTCACGCCGGATTCCCATACTGCATTTTTATGTTCTGGAAGGTTATATTTTTTCTGACATTTTTTTTTCATTTCATTTGTAATATAGGTAACACCATCCAACTTTATTGCAGCAATCTTTAATTTCCTTTTAAATAAATAATTATAGATTTTTTTTTTTATGCTATTCATTTCGACTGGAACGGTTCGGATATCCAACACTATCTTATATTTATATTTCTTTTTTAGTTTTAATAATCTATTTAACAAAAATATATTGTTTGAGTTTAGCATAATTATATCTACATCATTGAGATTTGTTTTTTTTAGATATTCAATCTGTTTAAAAAATAGATAGAATGTCTTTATATAGGGATAATTAAGGCGATCTAAATAAATTAAATTATTCTCTACTCCAGGGTATTTTTTCTTATGTATTTTGTATGAAGTTACAACAGCTATATTATGGTTTTTTTTTAACCAAATAATTGTCGCCAATCTAGCAGAAACATTAAGGGCTACGTCAAATTCTTTATCTAAAAACCAAAGAATATTCATTTTCCCCACAAATATTTTTTGTACCACATTATAAAAAAAAGAACTGAAAACAACTTAGCACCGTAGTTTGCTCTTTTAGATTTCCTCTGTTCATACAAAAGAGATTCTACATAATCAAGATTAATATACCCTGGAAACGGTTTTGTTCTTAGCTGATTTTCTAGAAAATTTCCTAACTGTCCCTTCATCCAAAAATCTACAGGCAAATTGAATCCATGTTTCCTTTCAAGAGAAAAATGAAAAGAAAATAGCTTTTTCGCTAACTGCTTAGTTAAATATTTTTTTTTGCTCCCATTTATTTTAAGTTGTGAAGGCAAAGAAAATGCGAATTCGACCATTCTATGATCTAGCCAAGGAACTCTGACCTCTAGAGAAACTGCCATGCTAGCACGGTCAACTTTTGTTAATATATCCTCAGGAAGATAAAGATGAAAATCAGTCAATGTCATTTTATCAACAAGATTCCCATCAATTTTATTAAATCTTTTAATAAATTTATTTTTTATCGCATCTAAATCAAGATTTTGTTTGAATTCATTCGAATATAACTTTCCGCTCTCAAAGGAATTAAAAATAGAAATCCTCTCCATATATTGTTCTGCAGGACTTAAATTTAATTTAGAGAGGAAATTTTTGCCTCTAAAATTTTTAGGCAAGAAATATGCAAATCTTGATATATAATCTGTTGATTGTCCCATAATATTCTTTAGCTTATTCAGAAAGAGTACCCAACTATACCAGTTATACCCTCCAAATAATTCATCTCCCCCGTCACCTGATAAAATAACTGTTACATGTTTTTTTGCTAATTTTGAAACAAAAAATGTTGGGATTAGTGAAGAATCTGCAAAAGGCTCATCAAAATATTCAATTAATTTTTCTAACGCATAAATTGCATCGATTTGGACATAATATTCTGTGTGCTTTGATTTTATATAATCGGCAACAGGTCTAGCGTATGGAATTTCATTATATCTTGCTGAATCAAATCCAATCGTGAACGTAGCAATGGGATCACGTGATTCCTGCGCCATGAGGGTACTGACTAAACTTGAATCCAGACCTCCGGATAGAAAACTGCCGACAGGAACATCACTCACCTTACGTAAACTAATGGAATCCCTTAATTTTTCTTCCAATAAATCAATTAATTCTGATTCACAGTAGGTGCTAAGCTGTTGTTTTTTTTTCAATAAATCCCAGTACTGAACTATCGAGAAATTATTTTCATTTAAACTTAAATAATGCCCAGGTTTTAATTTTTTTATATCCTCAAAAATCGATAAATCTTCTGGAATATATCCGAGGGCGAAATAATAATTCAGGGCTTCAAAGTCTATATTTCTAGAAATAAATGGCAAAGATAATAAAGCCTTTAGCTCAGAGGAAAAGGCAAAACGCCCATTTTTAAAATAATAATACAAAGGTTTAATTCCAATACGATCTCTTGCCAAAAAAAACCTATGCTCATCTTCAGAAAATAAACAAAATGCAAACATCCCATTTAAATCTTCAAGTAGATTAATCCCTTTTTCTTCGTAAAGATGCAAAATTACTTCAGAATCCCCATAAGATTTGAATTTATGGTTTCTTTTTAATAAATAATTCCTCAATTCTACAAAATTATAAATTTCACCATTAAAAACTAACCATTGAGTTCCATCTTCATTACACATTGGTTGGTTTGCTGATGAAGACAAATCAATAATAGATAAGCGATTGTGACCAATTCCACTTTTTCTATCACCACTAAGGTGAAGTCCAGAAAAATCTGGCCCTCGATGTTGCATTGTTTCTAACATCGTTTTTATATGTTTCTCTGAAACCTGGGAATTTTTATAATGAACTCCGGCTATCCCACACATGAATAATACTCTTATGAAAACAGCTCTTGATAGACGGCGAATTCCTTTTCTACTCTAGATCCCAAACCATAATGATTAGCGATTTTTATCCTGTTGTATATTCCCATTTCTCTTCGGATTTCTCTATCTAGGAGATTTTCCACCTTCGCATTAAATTCTTTAATATTATCAAATGTAATCAGATATCCACCTTTCCCTTCATCAATGAGTTCACGATTAGCAGAAATATCAGAAGCTAAAACTGGCAACTTACATGCCATGGCCTCTAAAATAGAATTGCTCATTCCTTCCGAAGATGACGGTAAACAAAAAATATCCAGAGCTGAATAAAGATCATAAACATTATTTTGCCGGCCAAGAAGGATCACAGAATCCTCTAGATTCAAGCTCTCAACTAATTTCTTCAGCTTGCCTAATTCAGGGCCATCTCCAGCGATTATCAACCTTATTTCCGGCCGAGAAATCTCTAAATTATTAAAATTTTTTATTAATTTATCTACGTTTTTTATTTTAACCAAGCGACAAAATACTCCTATTAATAAGCAATTCTCGCTTATTCCATACATCTTTCTTGTATGTTTTCTCTTTTCATATGAGAATTGATATTTATTGATATCAACACCACCTGATGCAAGTCTGAGTTTTCTTTGAGCTAGGCCCAATTTCTGATAATCAATCATAACAGCTAATGATCTACAAATTATCCTCTTTACAAAAATCGATAACAATATATGTTTTAAAGAAAAAGATATTTTTAAATGATGTTTTTTCCAGAAATTTTCCCTTCCATAAATTGGCGAATTTGCGGCAGTTCTTATCACATTTCTGAAACCATGGAAAAAAAGGTAAATATTTAAATAATGACTAGTGGGTGTAAAGTAGGTATGTACTATATCTATCTTTTCTTTTTTTATAAGTCTGTAAATGTTATGGTAGTACTGACCATCTAAAAAATGATTTAGCTTAAATTGATATAATCTCCCGCCACTTTTTAAAAACTCATTAATAAAATATCCACTCCTAGGCTCATTTTCGTATACAAGATGAAAACATGCTCTCTTTTCTTTTAAAAATCTTGCTTTCTCTATCAGATATCTTTCCATAGAAGCGTACTGGTCAGACGTACAACCCATAACCTGAAGCACTCTCATAGAAGTTAATACTTTTTAAATCTTCAATTAGCTAAACTAATGAATATACTTTCTAAAATAAATATAATCTTGAAATCTAGTCTATCTCTAAAATACCAGAGTTATTAACGCTAAGATATTCATAAATCAATAATTCATTTCTTGATATTTTAAAATTATATCTTTAACCTTTTTAATATTTGAACATAAATCAAACTCTACTTTTGCAAACTTATAGCTCTTTTCAACAATTGTTTTGTATTTCAATGGGTCTTTCAATAAATTATTTATTTTTATTCCTGCTAAAAGCTGGTCACCATTTGTATACACACCATATTTGTCATCATGAAATAAATTGTCTGGATGGACGTGTAAGCTCACAATCGCAGCTTTATTCATCCAAGCCTCGATAAAAGTATTTGGAAATCCCTCGAACAAACTTGTGGAAAGCAATATTTTAGATTCTGATAACAAATTTATCCATTCTTGTTTAGGCAAAATCCCCATAAAATGAACATTTTTTGGGACATTTTTAAATCCAGTAAATTTTTTTAGATTATTGGACTCTCTATTAATACCACAAATAATAAATTTAATTTCTGGAAGACGTTCTGCAATTTGGAAGCATTCAGTTGGACTTTTATTCTTATTGTATTTACAAAAACAGATGACTTGGTCTTTTTTATTAACAATATCGCCTTTTATTCTATCGTTATATATGTTTCGTATTAATATGGCATCTCGTCCGTAGTGAGTGTTCAAATAATTAAGCTGAAAGTTGTTCTGAACAATAATTGCGCTTGCATTCTTAATACCTAAACGGCCTATAGCAGAATCAATTTTATATAGCGGATATTTGATGGATACTCTTAGGTTTAAGTCCAAAAAGTCATAATCTGAACTTGCTGAATAAATAAAGGGAATATTATTTTTTCTTGCATAATGGCAACTTAGCATAGCCAAAGAAGATAAGCCTCGCTGGAAAAGGATTTCTGGTTTTATTTTGTTTAGGTACTCTAAGAATTTTTTCCAATTGAAGAGATAGTGCGAACCGAGAATTTTAGAACGTTTTGTCCTTTTCAAATAAAATATGGTTATATTTTTATCATGGACAATAAAATTATCTTTATTAGGTGATATAAAAAAAATACTATATCCAAATTTTTCTAATTCTTTCGCAATGATATAAGTTTGATTCTCCGCCCCACCTATAGGATTAAAAGCATAATATCCTGAGACAAAGCATATTTTATAACCGTAATTCATAGAAAGAAATATAACAGATTAAATTACAGAAGATTTATTTGAATTTCTTTATACTAACAGAATTTAGATCGATATCTCTCAAAAGATTTCAGAAGGTGGCTTAATAAAACTATTTTTTTACCGATTTCAATAAGAAATTTAATTTTAGAAAATTTTGGAAAGTCACTAATAATTTTTATTAAGTATAGGCTACCGCCCTTACAATTTAAGAACCTTTCATCAATTTTATACCAAGTATAAAAATGCTATTACTTATTATTCACAAAAGCATGAACTAATTTTTTTATTGCATCAAGGAGCTTAACAAATTCAGTAGATTTATAAAAAAAGAAATCCGCTCCTGCATCCATGCATCTTTTCCTATATTGAAGATAGGGATAATTCGTAAACATGATAATAATTGGGGCGTTTTTATCTTTTTTTATAGACTCAAGCGCTTGAATCCCATTACCCCCTGGCATTTTTATATCCATTATCACAACATCTGGCTTAAGCCTTTCAACTTCTTGTAATACCCTTTTCACGTCGCCTTCCTGTCCAACTAATTCGATTTTCTCAATTTCTGAAACTATCTCAATAATCCGTTCTCTCATGACCTCTGAATCATCCGCGATAAAGAGACGCATACTTGATTCTCTCATTCCTAATGTTTGGGGATCCCTCTAAATGGAAATTAAAATATTAATCTTCTTAATTTCATTAGTAAATCAGAAAGAGGATGAATTTCATGTAAGTGTTTGTCTTATATATCTTTACTATAGATTAAAGGAATATATGACTTACATTACCTAAACTTTCTTTTATTGTATACACCAAGCATGCAAAATATAAAATAATACCAAGCTCTTGAATTAAATGGATTATGGGCAATGGCAGAAACTAAATATTTTTTTGCTTTTTGAACATTCCCTATTAGAAGCATATGCTTTCCCCAAATATAATTATACCGAGATATAATTCTCAGGTCGAAAAATTTAAATCTATTTCGCAGATCTCTGTCATTAACCAACCTCGCTAAAATATTTTTTTCGTATTTTTCGATCTGTTCTTCGTATTGAATATCATCTAATTTATCTTTTGGATTTAATTTTCCATGCAATCTTACAATTGCAAGAGGCTGGTTTACCAATTTGAAATTAAAATGTTTAGAAAATCGATAGTTGAATTCTCTATCCAATGATCTGCGCAAATTTTCATCAAATAGACCTACTTTTTCAAAACAATTTTTTCTAATTAACGCTGCCCCATGGTATATATGAATTTCTCTAAACGCAAATTCCTTTAATAGATTACCTTCTTTGAGTTTTCTGTTATTATATCTTATATAAAGATCTTGTGAATCCGGATTATAATTAAAAACATTTGCATAAACCATCCCATACTTACTATCATCAATATTCAAAAAAGTAGAAATCATTTTTTCCAGATATATTGGTAACCATAGATCATCTGAATCATGGATTGCTATATAATCTCCCTTGCTTAATTTGACACCTTTATTGAGAGCACTTGGATAACCCTTATTTTCTTGATAAATATATTTAATATTATCATTCCTTAAAAATTTTCCCAACATTCTTTTTGTGTTGTCTGTCGAGCCATCATCCACAATTATAACCTCATAATTTTTATAAGTCTGTGACAAGATACTGTACATAGCATTTTCAATTAAATGAGCTCTATTAAAAGTTGTAAGTACAATACTGATCTTTGGACAGTTGGTCATCATGAAATATTAATTCCTCTCTGATAAACCTTTCTTACGAACAC
Organism: uncultured Eubacteriales bacterium; assembly: GCA_964400735.1. Classification (GTDB taxonomy): domain Bacteria; phylum Acidobacteriota; class Aminicenantia; order Aminicenantales; family Aminicenantaceae; genus CAYNVQ01. The sequence goes on from CAYNVQ010000001.1 coordinate 1,161,568, forward strand.
AATCAATTTAGAAATCAATGAATTATGAAATTTTATTTTACCACATAAAAAAATCAGTATCTACTCTGGGAATCGAACTCTAATATTCGGATAAGTCCATATAGTTTGTTTTTTAGTTCATAAAAAAGCCCCTATTTCTCCAGATACCTGAGCAAATAGGAGCACGTCTAAAAAAACCAGAGAGAGTTTACCCCTTAAGGGAATCTCCAGAAAGGTGGTTTCATGATATGTCAAAACCTTCAAAACTTCAAACTTGGAATACTCCGCAAGACGAAAGTCATCGTTCTTCGGGCCTAGCTCTACTGATATGATATTTCTAACAGATTCCTTTTTTGAGTAGTTATTTTGCTTTTTTCTTTTTTCTAACAAGATATACATCATTACAACTTTTTTCATTTCTTTTCCAAGGAAAACTTTGCAATGCCTTAAGATCGAAATGAATGGCTAAGTTAGGGATCAAAAGACGATTAGCCAAAATTTAAAAAAAATCCCCCCAAACATCACCCTTTAAGATGATAAGCAAATATATCCATACGCCGACTAAAGTAACAAATTTAGTGAGAAGGAAGCATTAAAATGAGAGGTAGGACTTACAAATTTTTACTTTTCATTTCTTTTGTTGCTGTATCTGTAACTTTCAGTAATGCGGATACATTTTACATCTCGAAATCGGGGGCCGATAGCAATCCAGGAACTAAATTACTTCCTTGGCGGACTATAAGCAAAGCCAATTTGACGCTTTCAGCAGGTGATACGGTCTATATTCTTGCTGGCACATATAGTAGCGACCCGATAAGGCCTATCAATTCAGGAACATTAGGAAATCCAATAACATATACGAATTATAATGAGGACATTGTTACTTTGAAAAATGTTAATACAGCTATTGTCCTGAATAGAGATGATTATATTATTGTAGATGGTATAAATATTGATGGAGATTCGATAGATTCTGATAATGTTCATCAGTTTGCCGTAATAGATAACAGTGAATATTGTATTATTCAAAATTGTACTATGCAATATGCGGGTGGATGGCACGGAATTGCTTTTCAAGGAGGAGCTAGTCATAATAAAATTTTGAACAATACTATACAATACATTGGCAAAACAGAACCGCCAGCACAAGATGATTATGGTGATATGATAGGATTCGCAGAAGTTGACTATAATCTTATTGAGGGAAATATAATTCGATATGCAGGGCATAGTTTAATCAATATTGAAAATGGCAGTTATAATATTGTAAGAAATAATACATTTGATAACACAGATTGGGGGCGTTGCGTAAACTTTTCTCACGCCAACCCTGTAGATACGCCACAATACAATTTTTTTGATTATAACAAGGTTATCAATTCTTCCTTATGGGCTAATAACAATACGGATTTTCCAAATCCAGGTATGCAGATTAGTTTGTCTTATATGACGGTCCGATGTAACGAATTTTATGACAACATAGGAATGGGAATCTATCTACAATGGACTGAAGCTGGCGAGGGTAGCTACAATAAGATTTATAATAATGTGTTTTATCACAATGGGAACAATGATTCTGGTACTGATATGCCAGCTATTGAATTAGTTGATGCTGGAGATATGATCGATAATGTTTTTAAAAATAACATATTAAGAAATAATGCCATTGATGGCATAGTTTACGATAGTGGCGATCCTAACAAACATGTTGAAACAAATAATTGGAAAGATTCTAATGCTGATCCAAAATTTTATAATGAAAATGGATATGATTTTCATCTGCAATCAGACAGCCCATGTATTGATCAAGGAGCATTTCTTACTCATATTGTATCTTCAGGTTCAGGTATGAAAATTCATGTAGAAGAAGCAGCATATTTTTGCGATGGCTTTGGATTAGTAAATGGCGATTTAGTCCAATTAGAAGGTCAAACACAAACCGCTAGGATTACTAATGTGGATTACAGCAATAACACTCTCACTATAAATCAATCCCTGAACTGGTATTCAGGCCAAGGCATTAGCTTTGCATACAAAGGATTCGCACCCGATATTGGCGCTCATGAATTTGATGGCGCAATACCACTCGCAGTCTCAACTTCCGCTACGCCAAGCTCCGGCACAGCACCTCTAGCAGTAAGTTTTATTGGACTTGCAAGCGGAGGATTCAGTCCCTATTCCTTCGCCTGGAATTTTGGTGACGGCGGCACATCTACAGTGCAAAATCCATCTCATACTTATTCTAATCCCGGCACTTACAACGTATTACTGACTGTAACGGATGCTAATAATAACCAAGCCTCAGATTCTTTCGCTATAACAGCCACATCTGCAACAGGAATTCAACAGCTCCTTCTCTCCACAGTCACTGGATCACCTTCTCCTGGTAATGGAGGATCTACAGATCCATCACCTGGCAGTTATTCTTATCCTCAGGGAGATTCTGTTTCAGTAACAGCCATTCCTAACAACAACTACAGGTTTTCAATCTGGAATGGTGATGTACTTACAGCCGATTCCTATAATGAACAGGTTACAGTAAATATGAATAATGATAAGTCCTTAACTGCAAACTTTTGTGCAAAATGTGGGGATGTCAATGGAGATCTTAATCTCACTGCTGCTGATGCTCAGGCTACATTTGATCTTTTTCTCGGCAGAATTGCAGATCCTACTCAATGTGAGATCGAGAATGCAGACGTAAGTTGCAATGGGAAGATTACTCCAGGGGATGCCCAAGCTATATTCAACAAGTACATAAAGAAAGGGGAATTGCCGGCTGATTGCTCCGGAAAGACAAGGACCCAACTGGCTTCATATGCATCTTTTCAATCATTAAAAACACCTCCAATTCAACTCATCATTGACCATTCTCCGCTTACATCGGATAAATACGTATTTATCCCCATCATTCTAGATAATCCTCTAAACATCGATGCTTTTGGATTCGATATCCAATTCCCCTCTAAAAGCTTAGATTTTGTGAACATTGAAACATCAGAACTTTTGCAGGATTTTATTCAAGTGGATGCCAACCTAATAGAAGAAGGAACAATAAGAATAGGTGGATATAGTGATTCACCTCTAATGATTGAATCTCCAGAAGTCTTAATTACTCTAGTGTTCAGAGTCAAAACGAACACTTTTGATCCGGCAACCATCATCATCAACAATACTTTCGACGATCTCAGTAACGCCATGATCAGGAATGGAATTATTACCTATAAGATTGAACCGGAAAAGATCTCTATCGATTCAAATAGGCAAATAATAAACAAAATAAGATTCTAGGCATATTGTCTGAACGACATTATCTAGGATTCTAAACGAATAGTGGGCTAAATGTAGAATTCTTGACCTCGGTTGACAGTTATTTATAATCCGCTGTTCAACTTAGGAGGTTAACATGGCTGTTAAAGCTCATAGCGATATTCGTCGCAAACTAGGAATTCTCAAGCATGCCCAAGAAACAGGCAATGTATCAAAAACCTGTAGATATTTCGGTATCTCAAGAGAATTTTTTTTCAATGGAAGAAAACCTATGAGGCAATAGGAGAGAAGGCTTTCATTAATTCCAAACCTTGTCCCAAAAACCCAAGATTCGAGTTTCTAAACCCATTGAGGCGAAAATTCTCCTTATAAGAAAAAAATACCATTTTGAAACTCTCAAAATCTCCTGATATCTGGAACTCTATCATGGAATGAAAGTTTCTTTAAAAGGAGTGCATGACATTCTCAAGAGGAATGGACTTAACCATCTCCCTGTTTTTGCCAGAAAAAGAACAAAGATCGCCAACTTCCAAAGAGATAAAAAAAGAGTATCCAGGTATCACACAAGTGGACGTCAAATTTCTAAAATTCATTCCTGAACAAAATCGCAAGGTCAGAAGCAATATACAGCCATCGATTATGCAACTCGGATAAGAGTGTTTAAAATCTACAAAACGCATACCCAGAAAACCGCAATCTACTTTTTTGATTCCTGCAGACTAAAACGGCTGTTAATCTCATTCCAAAGATCTGGCTTAACCATGCTATCGCCTTCCGATTCTATGATCAAAAGTATTTTCCTCTCTTTCTAACTCATTGGCTTCCCCTTTCATTATTAAAGGGAGGTAAATTTTCGTTGCCCATAAAGGTTATTTTTGCATATCCGCTAATAGAGGAGGTGAAAAACCCTGAGATTTATTGAGGAGCGCTTGAATATTTGTTTTTAGGCCCTCCAGGAGTTGGTAATCTGGCTATTGCCTTAGGTGTTGAAGCTAAAAAAGGGCTATGAGACATAATTTACAATATCCTAGGAGATCGCTAGGCGGCTGATAACAAAAAAGTTGCATATATTTCAAATCTTTAGGAACAAAATTTCATACGTTCTTATGGAGTTTAATAATAGAAAAATGGTGGAAATGACAAATTTTGTCAATATTTGCTTTTAATCTTAACAACCTTATGTTAGAATTTTTTTGTTGTATATTTCATAAAAGCACTTGTATTGAGAGATTTCCGTAATGCACAGTTTTTGTGATTGCGAGCCATTAATATCACGTCAGATATCTAGCCCCTTAATTTTCAAATTGATTTCAATTTTTACTAAAATAATAATGAAAAATTTATTAATAGTTTTATTCATATTAAGCATATTTTCTAATCTTCTAGCAGAAAATGATTACTATATAGATCTCAAAAATGGAAACGATTCCAATGATGGAACCTCTATTCAAACACCATGGAGGACAATACGGAAAGCCAACTCTATACTTGAAGCTGGGGATATAGTCTACATTCGAGCTGGCACCTATGAGGGAACAATCTCACCCAGCAACTCAGGATCCCCGGGTAGTTACATCACATATAAAAGGTATCAGAATGAAAGAGTTATCATCACAAATGTGAGTAGAGGAGTTAGTCTTGAGGGAAAAGCATACATAATTGTAGATGGGCTCACTTTAAGCGGTGGGGATGACACATCACGTACAATTCATGAGTTCGTTGTAATCGATAATTCCTCCCATCACAATATAATTCGCAATTGCGAAATGGAATATTGCAGCGGATGGGATGGTATTGCAATCGCCGGAGGCAGCAAATATAACAAAATTCTTAATAATATTATAAAATATTGCGGGGAAGAAGAACCTCCTTTTCCAGATGATTCAGGCGATCTTATCCTGATCCGCAGTGATAACAATCTTATTGAAGGCAATGATCTCTCCTACGCAGGCCATAACCTTATTAACATATATGATGGGCAATATAATATTGTTAGAAATAACACCCTTCATAGTCTTTGGGGGAGATGTCTTGCTCTTGTGTATCGCTCTTTGGGTGATCCTTCTAATAAGTATAACCTTATAGAAAAAAATAAGATAGCTTATGCCACTCATTACCACGATAATTCATACCCTAATCCTGGTATGCAAAGTTGTCAACCTCACGGCATTATCAGATTCAACGAATTTTATAATAATTTTGGATACGGATTAAACCTCTTCTGCACAGAGCCTGGAGAGGCAAGCTTCACCAAAATCTACAATAATGTATTCTACAAAAATGGATATAATGACAGAGATTTAGACAAGGAAGGGCTTACAATAGCTGATGGATACTACAGCAAAGATCCTTCAGAACTGCGTAATGTCTGTATCAAAAATAATATCTTATACAACAACAAGAAACCTGGCATTTTCTTTGATAATGGAGATCCTAATAAACATGATGTTGCAGGGAATCTCGAATCAGGAAATCCTGAATTTTTAGACGAATCAAACTACGATTTTTATCTTAAAGCAAACAGTCTATGTTTTGACCAAGGAGCCTTTCTTACTCATACAGTATCTTCAGGTTCAGGCACTTCGATTAAAGTGGAGGATGCAGGATATTTTTGTGATGGCTTTGGTCTAGTGCAAGGTGATTTAATTCAACTGGAAGGCCAAACACAAACCGCAAGGATTACTAAAGTGGATTACAGTAATAATACCCTTACTTTAGATCAATCTTTGAACTGGTATTCAGGCCAAGGCATTAGCTTTGCATACAAAGGATTCGCACCAGATATTGGCGCCTATGAATGTGATAAGCCCATATACTTAAGATTAAGCAGTTCGCTAGTTTCTGGCTATGTTCCGTTAAAAATAAATTTCTCAGCTGATGTTATTGGAGATAATCCTCCATTTAGCTTTCTATGGAGTTTTGGTAATGGAAAATACTCTAGCAGTCAATATCCAGTGTATACTTTTTATAATGTAGGTAATTATACTGTATCTTTAACGGTAACTGATAAACAAGGAAATGAAGAAACGGCAAAAATAGTTATAAATGTATTACCTTCGACTTATAATCTTACAATTTCTTCTGTCACTGGCTCTCCTTCTCCTGGCAATGGAGGCTCAACTAAACCAGTTCCTGGTATTCATAATTTTCCGGCCGGAAGTTCTGTCACCGTGAAAGCATTGCCAAACACAGATTATAGATTTTCAAAGTGGACTGGAGATATAAGTGTATCCGATGCTTATAAGAATGAAGTAACAATAACTATGACTTCCAATAAATCGCTGGCTGCAATATTTTGCACAAAATGTGGTGACGTAAATGGTGATTTGATCATAAGTCCCGCAGATGCTCAGCTTGCATTCGATATTTATCTCAATAGAAAGCCTTATGCAACCGAATGCGAAAAAGAAAATGCTGACGTGAATTGCGATGGCACTACAACCTTAAAAATAACACCTGCAGACGCGCAAGCAATATTTGACAATTATTTAGGCAACAACGATTTACCTTGTGACTGCTCAACAGGTTCAAGAAAAATTAGCGCTAAATCCTACATTACACCTTATAAGCAAATTGACCTTATAATACCTGATGCTTTGGGTAATATAAATGAAGAGATAATAGTCCCTATAATCATTAGTAATACAATCGGTCTAAAAGCATTTGGATTTGATCTCCTATTCGATGAGGAAATCTTAGAATTTGTAACATTTGAATTAACAGAGCCTCAAATGGATTTTTTTAGAATTGATGCTAACCAATATGAAGAAGGAATATTAAGATTGGGAGGATATAGAAGTATTTCCATAATGAAGGAAATGCCGGAAATTTTAATATTACTGGTATTTAGAGCTAGAAGAGAGATACAAGCTCCAATTTCTTTTGTGATAAAAAATACATGCGACGATATTAAAGATGCAGCATTAAAAAATGGATTGATCTCAATAAATATCGAGAGAAAAAAAGAGGCTAATCAAACTTTGAGACGCATCAAATAAATATAGAGAACCATTTTTCTAATCCTACGCGATTATCTTGATAGGTATAGTGAACGGGATAATCATTTTCAAGTTTCATCTGTGCATCTTTTTTTTGATCCTTCCAAAATAATAGGAAGCCAAATCAATTGGTGTAAGCAAATATGAAAGTAAATAGATAATTCTTGATTTATGCCAAGAGCATAAAAACTCTGGAAATTCTATGTAATAAGGGTGGAAAATCCTTTTTCCGCTCTTGTGGTACAATTCTTTTAGAATTTTTGACAGAAACACCTGTCGCCCAAATGGATTTAAACTCCATCTATACCAATACCATCTTTCTTTTTTGTTTTCTTTAGGCCAATATGGAGAAAAATCGCGAGTGTCACAAAAAGGGATACCAAAAATATATGCCAAAGTAGGCAATTTATATTCAAGAAACCCATCTTCTGGATGTCCAATATCTGAATATTTATCTAGAAAGATTCTTGGCAAACATGCCACAATAAATTCGCTTGCAAATAAAGGACCTACATATGAAAATTTTGTCTTCAGATATCTTCTAAAGGACTTCAGGTGATTTGTAGTAGGATCAGCATAATTCCAGAAGGATTGAACCTCCTTAAAAGGCCTTGTTCCTGATATTAAAATTTGGCCCGGCTTAAGCATATGAAAAATTTTTTCTAATGGAGCAAAAACCAACATATCCCATTGCATAATGAACAGACTATCCCACACTAGCGTATTTCCTCTTTCCAAATACCAATGTGCAATCATCTGATCTCCATGTTTCCATTTCCAAAAAGAATCTTTCTTATAAGGAAAAACATAGAAATCATCAATTAAATGTTCAATAGCAGCCTTAGCCTGCGTAATTTTATTTAAGTCTCCTCCAAATAAAGCATATACTTTTATATTTGGATTATATATTTTTAATATTTTTAATCTATTTACACATATTTCGAAATCTTTATAGAACCAAAATAGAACACTCAATTGCATTTTTTTCTTCCAATATCATACATTCTAATGTTTATAATCAAGATAACGCACGCATTACTAAGCAAAGGTTTCAGGGAGCCAATGTTTTTTTCTCCAGCGAATCAATTAAATTCTAGGACATTTTCTATCTCTCCCTTGCTATCATAAATATTTTCTCAAATGGCTCTCTTTTAATATAGTCTTAAGCTAATTGAGGTTGGGTTTCAAATTCAAAATAGGACCAATATGCCATATAGAGATAACTAATGGAATCAGGATTACTTATTCTTCCATTTCCTTCTGCAACTTTTGAAGGGATCAACACTATAATCAGTCTCATTTGTAAAGTCAATCCATTGACCTCCCTCTGTCATATCGATCTAGAATATGAGCATTGATTTAGCGGATGTTATGTCAAAATTATCGGTGATTCCACCAAATCGAGGTAAGTCCGTTTGGATCCCTCCATCCTTATATTAGAACCAATAACTACTTTAAACTTAAAATCCATACGAGCATTTGATGGATCATGTTCTGTTTTTTTCTTACGAATGCAGAAATTCTTGAAACGACAATAATTCAAAATATCTATTTAGATTCTTAGATTATATCTTAATTACTGCATTTTAATACTTTATTTTTTTTATCCATCTAATTCCCTTCTTAGGAAAAAAGATGGTTTTTGATAAGACCTCAATCTTTCTATATCCATTTTAGCCAAACCTATATCATTGTATAAAAATTCTTCAAGATTTTTTGTTAAGATTGCAGTATTTCCCTCTTCAATATTTAAAGCTTCTTCTCTAGTAATTTGATGTTCATTTATCATATTATGAAAACCAAAACAATACTTACTACAACCGAAAATATTCTGAAAACAATATGTTACAAGCTCTCCAAGCTTGCAATCCACACGCCAGGTTGTTTTGCTATTATTTGGCTTCCTCCATCCTAATTCAGAGGTTATTGTTTCTATAATTTTCTTTCTATCCCAAGGGATATAATCAAAAATTCTGATTTCTTTGATATTCTTATTTTTTAATTTTGGTCCTTCTAATAACAAGTTTTGTAATACATTTCCTGGAACTTGAAATTCCAATCTTTGGAGATAAAGATATACAAGCAGTTTTATATTATTGACATCTGTTATATTATATTTTCTAATCATTTTTTTATGCAATGGCATTCCTAAAACTTTCTTTGTAAGATGAACCGTTCGTTCAATTTGGGAATTTCCCCATAGAATCAGTGGCACATTATATCTCTCTGCCATTTTATAAACGACTGCTGTATATCCAAATTGACAGGCTGAGCAAAAGCCTAATACTTCCGACAACCCATACTTTAGGTGATATTTCATCGACGATAGGACAATCTTTTTTGCTATTGCTCTTCTAGATCTGAAAGAAATAAAGTCAACATTCAAAACTTGGCATGCATTCTTCATATTCAAAGCTGATTGGCTGACTCTGAATTCATTATCATAATTAACAGCAAGAGTTTTAAGCCCGTATTTTTTCTGGGCCAGATACAAAATATAAGAACTATCACGACCTCCACTCAAAGGAACAATACAATCGTATTCTTTATTTTCAGACTTCGCATTTCGGATAAATTTTTCAAGTTTCTCTTCTCCTAAATATTTTATAGGTTTGTAATTATTGCAATAATTGCAAATTCCATTTTTATCAAAAGAAATCCCCGGGATACTTTCTGGAAATATGCAATTTGTACAACGCTTTATTTGTGACTTCATTGCTTTTGAAAACATGGAACTTTAAATTTACCTTTTATCATATATAGGAAATAACTATTTGGACTAGAGATGAAATACTATATTTCAATCAGAGAAAAGAATCAATCCCTTAAATATTCCCTAGAAATTCTAATAACGGGATTAATTTTTTCTTGTGCAAAAAAAGAAGCCTCTATTTTTCCGCCGAGGGCTGCTAAAATAGAGGCGATGATCAAAAAAAAATCTTGGAGATATCACCTCATAGGTGAAACTCATTGATGCGTCTCCATTATTCTATCGCAATGAGATATACCCAAAATTGTGGCTCATTTTGGCCTGAATACTTAAGACCATGATGAGTTTATTTCAAATACCCCTGCCTTTTCATAACTTTATAGCTTATGTAGCATATAAAAAAACTTCCAACCAGCGATACGACAAGGGTTGAATAAGCAATTCCTATTAAACCATACCATAAGAAAAAAAGATAGTTTAAACCAATATTTGTTCCAGCCATAATGGTCGTTACATATAAAAAATATTTTTCATTATGGGTAGCCTGTGCTGCAGTAGTGAATGGAAGACTAGCCCATACAAAAGCCAGATAAAAAATTAAAACCTTTAGAATAGCACCTGAATTTTCATACTCGGAACCAAACAGAAAAATTACTCCATCCTCAACAAAGAGAGAGATAGCAAAGGTTGTAAGGAATATTACGAATAGAAATAACAAAGATATCCGGATGAGCCGACTTCCCTCCATGCTTTTTCCATACAATCGCTTTATAAAAATGGGGAAAAAAGCAGTGGCAACGAAATTCCTTAAAATCATACCTTCATGTGCAAGCCGATAGGCAACACCATAAATGCCAACATCGGACGATGTCCCCATCCAGGAAATCATGAGCAAATCAATCTGGGTCGTAAGATAATCGACAAAATTAATTAGAGAGAAAATCAAGGCCGAATAGACTAATTTTTTGTCAATTTGAACTCTAGCAAAGAATTTGAATTTAACTAGTTTCTGGGAAACGCGGTAATTGATCAAAATTGTTGTTAAATTTGAAATAAGCGAAATTAAGAAGAGTGAAAGAAGGCCAAAGCCTAAATATAAAAATGTAATGGATAGAGAAACAAACATTAATCTGTTGGCAATACTAAAGATAGAGATATATTTCATCTTCTCTGTAGCCTGATAGATAGTGGTTAGAAATCCTTTCAATCCTGCATGCACCAGTTGAAAACTGAAGAGAAAAATATATATCTTTGTTTGAGCTTCATAGGGCGTAAAAAAAGATAAAATAATACAACTTATTGTGGCAACAAGAATTAAGATATTTCTTAAACCAATGGTTTTTTCTAATTGAACGCACATCATAGAGAGATCTTTGCTGCCCTCCCTCATGACACTTTTATTCAAGCCACCTAATAAGAGGAATTCAAATATGCCCACAAAGGCGCCGACAGTTACATAAATCCCGTAATCAGTCGGCCCAAGTAAGCGGGCGATATAGACTCCTCCAAAGAACATAATGATCTGGGTTACAAAATTTCCCACTGCTAGGTAAGAAACATTTTTAATACCGTGGAAGGGGATAGACTTTATTTCCTTAAATATGTTTTCAAAAATCTTTCTAACAAATTCAATAATAAAAAAACTTCTATTTTTCATCTTAAATTTGGGTAATTTGTGATTTATACTGAATCATATTTGTCCAAAATTAGCTTAAGAAACTCCAACTCGGATAAAATAATGATGACTCTCAAAATTGGAGTGAATAGCACTGGAGTTGAGAGGAATCAAATACCCAGTCACTTCCGTTTTCCATAATCTTCTGTTTAACAATCCCAAAACTTTCCATGAAAGTCTGCGTTGGTGTTCGCCTCTGGCATCGTTTCCCTTGATGCATACGTTATTATTGTAATACTGTAATCATTCGTCAAGATCTTTCCTATGCCCATAGAGATCCCGGAAGATCTTCTTCAAGAACACCCCTTTGTATGACTCCTTAAGTACTTTTTTGCGAAAGGGCTCACAGGTTCCGCTCGACCAAGGCAACTTGTCCTAATTTTGCCTATTTCATCTCATGATATTGAAGAAAGATCTCTTAGCGATATTTATCTTGAGTTCCACGGAGCTCAGTGCCTCGATCAATCAGAATCATTAGGATATACTCTCCATGGTCTCCTAAGAAAGGCAGAACAAAGACCTTTAGCCGTTTACAGTTTGACCAAAACTAAAAAAGGAACAAGTATACATTAGTTGCCTGAAAATTACTTTTTAAGCTTTTGAGATATCCAACATAGAAGGTATCCAGAACTAAAAATTATCCGGGATGTTCCGTTTAAATCAAATCAGGATCATTCTCTTTATCTTTTTTAACATACCACTGCAATTCTGCGGAGATAAGTCCGTAGACACAGTGGGTTCCGACAAAGTCGGAAAAACGAAGCCTGCATGGTATTAAAGCCCCATACGTAAGTGCCGGGTGGTTTAGGTCGTGTCAAATATTGTTCGCAAATTCGCCATCGCAAACTCCTCAAAATGCCCT